>NZ_JAGQDH010000010.1 GCF_018069895.1 Roseovarius autotrophicus
CGCCATCTGAGGGTCTTTTTGCGCCAGTTCATCTGGCGGATCGCACTGCTCCGAGGGTTCACGCGGGGTGCTGGCAGCCCTCAAGCACTGCAAATCGCCACCTGAGGCCGTTGTTCAGGATGAACTATGTGGGGCTTGGCCTTGTCTGGATTGTGCCGCTCAGGCGGCTCTTTCTCGGTGTGGGTCAGCCCGACCCGGAGGAGCCTCGGGGCTGACGCCCCGCTTCATCGTTCCAGAAATACTCGAAAAATCACGCCGTCCGAGGGCGCAGCGCCAGCCAGATCAGCGCAGCCCCCGCCAGCGTGAGAAACGGAATCATCGCGAGGTTGACGGCGGTCCAGCCGGCCTCTGCGGTGCCGCCCGAGCAGTTCATGAGGCCGCCCGACGACAGCGAGGCAAAGGTCACGCCGCCGAACACGATCAGATCGTTCATCCCCTGCACACGGCCGCGCTCATGTATCTCATGTTCTCCCGCCAGCATGGCGGTGGCACCAATGAAGCCGAAGTTCCACCCCAGTCCCAGGAGGATCAGCGCGACGAAGAAGTTCTCCAGCGTTACGCCCGAGAGCGCCACCCCCCCCGCGCCTGCCAGAATGAGAAGCCCCGTCGCCACGACCCGCTCTACCCCGAACCGTGCGATCAGGTGGCCGGTGAAGAAGGACGGGATATACATGGCCAGCACATGCGCCGAGACGATGTCGGCGGCGTGGCTGGGGGTGAATCCGCAGCCCACCACCGCAAGCGGCGTCGAGGTCATCACGAGGTTCATCAGCGCGTAGGAAACGGTCGCGCAGATCACCGCCACCGCGATGCGCGGCGTGCGCAAAAGCTCCATGCGCGAGCGTCCGCGCGGCGCGTCATGGGCCGGCACGGGCGGGCGTGGGATGTCCAGCAGAAGGAACAGAAGCGCGCCCAAGAGGTTCACGCCGATCACCGCCAGATAGGTGCCAAGGAAGGGAATCACCATCGCCTGCGAGGTGAGTTTCACCAGTTGCGGTCCTACAATGGCGCTCAGGAGGCCGCCCGCCATGACATAGGAAATGGCCTTGGGGCGGAAAGCGTCGCTTGCGGTGTCGGCGGCGGCGAAACGGTAGAAGCCCTGCGCCGACATGTAGGTGCCGGTCAGAAAGCTGCCCAGCAGGAAGATCGGAAACGACGCCTCATAGAGGCCCCAGGCCCCGACCGCGCCGCCCATGGCCCCGAAGAGCGCACCGATGAAGAACCCCGCGCGCCGTCCGAACCTCTGCATCACATGCGACATCGGTGTGGCCGAGAGCATCGAGCCGAGCACGATGAGCGAGATGGGAAGGGTCGCAAAACAGATATTGGTGGCAAGCGATTGCCCCGCCAACCCGCCCACGACAAAGATCATCGGCAATTGCGCGCCGAGAATGGCCTGCGCACCCACAAGCACCGCCACATTGCGGCGCGCGCGGGCATCGACATCGGGGAGGGTCATCTCGCTCATGCGCAAGTGCTAGACCCGCGCCGGGGCGGGCGCAAGGGGGCGCCCTCAGCCCTCGTGCGGATGCAGTCGGTGATAGCTGCCGCTGAGATAGGTCAGGGGCTTTTCCCCCGCCACGGTCAGCCCCGCTACCGTGCCGATGCATATGGCGTGGGTGGCGTGCAGGACATGGTCGGTCAACGTGCAGGCAAAGGCCGTCGCGCGGGGTAGGCGGGGGCCGTGCGGATCGGGCGCGATGGCAAGGCCGGCAAAGCGGTCCTCGGGGTCGTCGGGCGAAGGACCGGCGAAGGCGCGTGCCACCTCGACCGCGTCCTCGGGCAGGACGTTGACGCAGAACACCCCGTTCGCCACCACCGCTCGCGCGATCCGGCTGTCGGCGCGCAGGCAGACAAGCACCGAGGGCGGATCGGCCGAGAGCGAGGTGAACGCGCTCACCGTCGCGCCGACGCGGCCCGCGGGCCCTTGGGTCGTCACCACCGTGACGGTGGCCGCCACCTGCCGCATGGCGGCAAGAAAGGCGTCGCGTTCGACGGGGGGACAGGGGGATTGCACGCGCGCGTCTCCTCGGGAGCGGACAGGGTCTCTGGGTAGCGGCCAAATGCGTCAGGGTAAAGACGCGACCGTGATAGCGCAGATAGGTCCGCGTGCCGCAAGGGGAAGGGAAAAGACAGCAGAGCGCAAAGGCAACGGGCGGCACCATGCGATGCCGCCCGTCTGTCCGCGGTGGTCCGTGCCGCTATCTTATGATGAGCTCGGGCCCCATGAAGGTATTGGGCAGGAAGGTCGATATCCAAGGGATGTAGGTGACCATGATCAGGAACACGAACAGCACGGCGAGGAAGGGCAGGGCGGCCTTGACCACGGCCATCATCGGCATTCCGGCAACCCCCGAGGTCACAAAGAGGTTCAGGCCCACAGGCGGCGTGATCATGCCGATTTCCATGTTCACCACCATGATGATCCCGAGATGGATCGGGTCGATCCCGAGTTCCATGGCGATGGGAAAGACGAGTGGCGCCACAATCACCAGAAGGCCCGATGGTTCCATGAACTGGCCGCCGATGAGCAGGATCACGTTAACGATGATCAGGAACACCACCGGGCCAAAACCTGCGTCGAGCATGGCATTGGCAATGGATTGCGGGATCTGCTCGTCCGTCAGCACATGTTTGAGGATGAGCGCGTTGGCGATCACGAAGAGCAGCGTGACCGTCAGCTTGCCCGCCTCGAAGAGTGTGCGCTTGGTGTCGGGATGCACGAAGACGGTGAAAATCGCCCAGGGCTTGCGCAAGAGGCTGATATTCGCACCGTCGCCGCCGGTGGCCAGCGGCCCCATGTCGCGATAGACGAAACTCGCGATGAAGAAGGCATAGACGGCGGCGACAGCTGCGGCCTCGGTCGGGGTGAAGACGCCGCCATAGATGCCGCCGAGGATGATGACGATCAGGAACAGCCCCCACCCTGCCGCGCGGCCAGAGGCCCAGACCTCGCCCCAGCCCTTCCATTCGCCCTTGGGCAGGTTTTTCAGCTTGGCGATGACATAGATCGTCACCATCAGCATGAACCCCGCCAGCAGCCCCGGAATGACGCCGGCAAGGAACATCCGCCCCACCGATACATCGACAGAGGCCGCATAGACCACCATCACGATGGAGGGCGGAATGAGGATGCCGAGCGTGCCCGCGTTACAGATCACGCCTGCGGCGAACTCCTTGGAATAGCCAACCTGCCGCATCCCGGCGATGACGATCGAGCCGATGGCCACCACCGTCGCGGGCGATGATCCCGACAACGCGGCGAAAAGCATGCAGGCAAAGACCCCCGCAATCGCGAGGCCCCCCGGCAGGTGCCCGACACAGGCGATGGAAAAGCGTATGATCCGCTGTGCCACGCCGCCGGTGGTCATGAAGGCCGAGGCCAGGATGAAGAAAGGGATCGCCAGGAGCGTGTAGTGGCCCACGAAAGCCTGCAAAAGCGTGCCCGCGACCGAGGCCAGAGAACTGCTTGAGAACACGAGCAGGAAGATCGTCGAGCTCAGACCCAGCGAGACAGCGATGGGAACACCGACGAGCAGGAGCCCCACCACCATCGAAAAAAGAAGTGCGACTTCCATCAGTTCTGCCCTCCGGCGGCATCGCGGGCATGGCCTGCGCGGATTTCCTCAAGCTCTTCCTCGACTTCGTGGCTGGCCACAAGACGATCCACCTTGCCTTGCCAGATCGCCACGGCCATCTGGCCAAAGCGATAGACCATCAGCAGCGCCGAGAGCGGCAGCACGAAATAGGGCACGACCTTGGGCAGCTTCTCGTATGCGTCGCCTTCGTTGATCAGGCCTTCGAGAAAGCGGAAGATGCCCAGCATCGGCACGTCCTGCACCTCGTAAAAGCTCTGGCTGCGCGCGGCATGGTTGAGACCGGTCGGGAACCAGCGCCCCGAGGTGGGCGGCAGATCGGCAAAGACCGCCCAGTAATCGTAGCAGCCCTTGAGCAGCAGGAGCGAGAACACGAGACAGGCTGCCACCGAGATCAGAGCCATGATCCGGCGCGCGGCCGGGCCGAGCATGTTCACGATCACATCCACCCCGAGATGCGCATGTTTCTTGATCGCATAGGAGGCCCCCAGAAGGACCAGCCAGCCGAACATGAACACGGTAAGCTCCAGTGCCCAGAGGATGTTGGAGTTGAACATGTAGCGTGCGATGACATTGGCGAAGGTGATGACCGTCATCAGCCCGAGCAGAACGGCGATCACCGTCTCCTCGATCTGGTCGATCAGCCCGGACTTGTGCTGCATCGTCCCGTTCCCCGAATTTTGAATTGTATGTGGCGTCACGGGCGGATCATCGGATCCGCCCGGCGCGTGTGGCGCGCGTGAGCCACGCGCCACGGGACTGCGATCACGAGGCCGAGTTGGCGGCCACGGCGGCGTCGATGTTCTCCTGACCCACGTCGCCCTTGAACTCGTCCCAGACGGGTTTCATCGCGTCGACCCACTTGGCGCGCTGTTCGGGCGTCAACTGCCGCACCACGCCACCGGCGGCCACGATGGCATCGCGAGCCTCGTTGTTGACGCGGGTGGATTCGGCGTTGCGGGTCTCGGTCACTTCCTTGACGATGGTCAGGAACTGGTCGCGCACATCCGCATCGAGGCTGTCGAGCCAGTCCACGCTGGCCACCACGAGATAGTCGATGATGCCGTGATTGGTCTCGGTGATGCCGTCCTGCACCTCAAAGAACTTCTGGCCGTAGATGTTCGACCAGGTGTTCTCCTGCCCGTCCACGACACCCTGTTGCAGCGCGCCATAGACCTCGGAAAAGGCCATTTTCTGCGGGCTGCCACCGATCGCGCGCATCTGCGCCACAAGCACGTCCGACGATTGCACGCGGAACTTGAGGCCATTGGCATCCGACGGCTCGAGCAGCGGCTTGCTGGCGGACATCTGCTTCATGCCGTTATGCCAGTAGGCCAGACCCTGAAGGCCGCGGCGCTGCATCGAATCGAGCATCGCCTGGCCGGTCTCGGAGTCCTGAAAGCGGTCCACCGCATCTACATCGGCAAAGAGGAACGGCAGATCGAAAAGGCGGAACTGCTTGGTGAACTTCTCGAATTTCGACAGGCTCGGCGCGGCAAGCTGCACATCGCCTTGAAGCATCGCCTCGAGCACCTTGTCATCGTCGTAAAGCGTCGAGTTGGGGAACACTTCGACGCACATCTTGCCGTCCATCTCGGTGTTGACACGTTCTTGCAACAGCGAGGCAGCGATGCCCTTGGGGTGTTTGTCGGTATTGGTGACATGGCTGAACTTGACGACGATCTCGCCGGGATCACAGGCGGCCATGGCGGCGCCTGCGCCCATGGTCAATGCCAGTGCCGAAACGGCGGTGGTCAGGAATCTCATCGGTGTCTCCTCCCATTTATGAGACGTTGCAATCGGCCCTTCTCGGGGCTGCGCGTGAGCGTGTGCCAAAGCGCGGACACGCTCAAGCATTTGTGCATGGCCGGTATGCGTTTTCGTAAAATCTTTCGTAATCAAGGGGGTGGAAAGATGAGAGCGGTGCAGCGCCATGGCCCCTTGCCCTGTCTGTGCGGGATATCGCACACCCATGGGCGCATTTGTGCGGAAATTCGCACAAGATTCGAGGGCGTGTTCCGGTGGGGGGGGAGGGCGCGGCGCAAGTGTGGCACCGCCGCCAGTCTCGCGCCGCCCCGGAGGGCGGGCGCGGTTGCAAGACCAGACCGGGAGCAGATGCCCCGATCCGGTTGGCCGGCTCAGCCGACGAGTTCGAGGCCTGAGAAGAAATAGGCGATCTCGACCGCGGCCGTGTCGGCGGCGTCCGAGCCGTGGACCGAGTTCTCGCCCACGCTTTCGGCGAATTCGGCGCGGATCGTGCCGGGGGCGGCGTCGGCGGGGTTGGTCGCGCCCATCACTTCGCGGTTTTTCGCAATGGCGTTCTCGCCTTCGAGCACCTGCACCACAACCGGGTCCGACGCCATGAATTCGCACAGCTCATCATAGAACGGGCGTGACGCGTGAACGGCGTAGAACACGCCAGCCTGCGCCTTGGTCAGGTGGATACGCTTTTGCGCGACTATGCGCAGCCCGGCATCCTCGAACTTGGCATTGATCTTGCCGGTCAGGTTGCGCCGGGTGGCGTCGGGTTTGATGATGCTCAGCGTGCGTTCCACAGCCATTTCAGCCTCTTTTTCCAGGGTTTGCGCCGCGCGGGCCCCCCGCGCGATCAGATCGCGGCCCCGATAGCATGGGGGCAGGCGCATGAAAAGCGGCGATTGACGCGGGGCCTGCATTGCGGCATCCCCGCCCCATGCTGCGCATTGATGACATCACCTATTCCATCGCCGGACATCGTCTGCTTGACGGCGCGTCCGCCACCATCCCCGAGGGGCACAAGGTGGGCATCGTCGGACGCAACGGCACCGGCAAGACCACGCTCTTTCGCCTGATCCGGGGCGAGTTGGCTCTTGAGGGCGGGGCAATTTCCCTGCCTGCGCGCGCGCGCATCGGCGGGGTGGCGCAGGAGGTGCCGGGAAACGAGGTCTCCCTGCTCGATACTGTTTTGAGCTTTGATGTGGAACGCACGGAATTGCTTGAGCAATCCACCTCCGAGACCGATGGTGCAAAGATCGCTGAGATCCAGACGCGGCTTGCCGATATCGATGCCTGGTCGGCCGAGGCGCGCGCTTCGGCGATCCTGAAGGGGCTTGGTTTCACCGATGAGGAACAGCACATGCCCTGTTCGGCCTTCTCGGGCGGCTGGCGGATGCGGGTGGCGCTGGCGGGGGTTCTGTTTGCCGCGCCTGACCTGCTGTTGCTCGATGAACCGACCAACTATCTCGATCTCGAAGGCGCCCTCTGGCTTGAGACCTATCTCGCGCGCTATCCGCACACGGTGCTGATCATCAGCCACGATCGTGGGCTGCTCAACCGCGCGGTCGGGGCGATTCTCCATCTGGAGGACAGGAAACTCACGCTTTATCAAGGGGGTTACGACAAGTTCGCCGAGACCCGCGCCGCCCGGCTGGCCGCCGCGCAATCGGAGGCCAGGAAGCAGGAGCAACGCCGCGCGCATCTGCAATCCTATGTGGATCGCTTCCGCTACAAGGCCGACAAGGCGCGGCAGGCGCAGGCGCGATTGAAGGCGCTGGCGCGGATGCAGCCAATTTCGGCCCCGCAGGAAGCGGCGCTGCGGCGATTCAGTTTTCCCGCACCCGAGGAACTCTCGCCGCCGATCCTGCGGCTTGAGGGCGCAGCGGTTGGCTATGACGGCGCGGCGGTTCTGAGCCGCCTCGATCTGCGGATAGATCAGGATGACAGGATCGCGCTTCTGGGGCGCAATGGTGAGGGGAAATCAACGCTTTCCAAACTTTTGGCAGGCAAACTCGATGTCATCGAAGGCCGTGTTCACAAGGCCGCCAAACTGCGTGTCGGCTATTTCGCGCAGCATCAGGTGGACGAGCTGCACCTTGATGAGACCCCGCTTGACCATATCCGCCGCCTGCGCCCGCTTGAGACGCCCGCGCGGTTGCGCGCGCGTCTCGCGGGTTTCGGGATCGGGGCGGAACAGGCGGAAACGCTTGTGCAGAACCTCTCTGGCGGGCAAAAGGCGCGGCTCTCGCTGATGCTGGCCACGGTCGATGCGCCACATATGCTGATCCTCGACGAGCCGACCAACCACCTCGACATCGAAAGCCGCGAGGCGCTGGTGGAGGCGCTGACCGATTACTCCGGCGCGATCATTCTGGTCAGCCACGACATGCACCTTCTGGGGCTGGTGGCGGACCGGCTGTGGCTGGTTAATGGCGGGCGGGTGGTGCCGTTCGAGGGTGATCTTGAGGGGTATCGGGCCATGCTTCTGGGCGGACAGGACGTGGACAAACCCGCGCAGCCCAAGCCCGTCAAGCCGAAGAAACCCTCGCGCGAGGCGGTTCTGAAGTTGCGGCAAGACGTAAGAAAATGCGAGGAACGCATTGAGAAACTTCATGAAATGGAGAGAAAGGTCGCTGACAAGCTGGCCGATCCGAAGGTCTATGACGATATCCACGCCGTGACCGAATGGCAGAAGAAATATACCGAGATCGAGAACGGTCTGGCGCTTGCGGAACAGCTCTGGCTCGAAGCACAGGAGCGGCTTGAGGCGGTGGAGGGCTGATCCGCGCCCAACACGACCAAAATAGCTTGGCAAGCGGGCCCCGGCGTGGTGCAAGGGGAAAGGACAAGAGGGACCATGGACACCGCCTTTCTCATCACCGCCTTTGTCACGCTCTTCGTGATCATTGACCCGATCGGCATGACGCCGCTTTTCGTGGCGCTGACCCAGGGCATGAACGCGGCACGGCGGCGCGCGATTGCCATTCGCGCCTGTGTCACCTCGGCGCTGCTCCTTATCGTCTTTGCGGCCTTCGGCGAGGCGGTGCTGGGGTTTGTCGGCATCTCCATGCCTGCTTTTCGAATCGCCGGGGGGATGCTCCTGTTCCTGACCGCGCTGGACATGCTCTTCGAGCGGCGCAGTCAGCGGCGCAAGGGGCAGGCCGATGCCGCCGAGGAGGATGAGGGCGACGATCCGTCGATCTTTCCCATCGCCATTCCCCTCATTGCCGGGCCGGGTGCCATCGCCACGGTGATCCTGCTCGCGGGGCAAAAGCCCGGGGTCGAGGGGCTGGCGCTGGTGGTAGGCGTGATGCTTTCGGTGATCCTGCTGGTGTTTCTCATGTTCCTGATGGGCAACCTGCTGGAGCGCGCCCTGGGCAAGGTCGGCATCAACGTGGTCACACGGCTGCTGGGAATGCTGCTCGCGGCGCTGGCGGTTCAGTTCGTGCTCGACGGGTTGCGCGGCTTTGGCCTGACGGGCTGAGCGCCTATATCGGGGTCATGGAACATCTCGACACAACCCGCCTTGTCTATCTGGTGATCCTCGGATCGGTGATTGGCCTGTGGTTTTTCGTGCAGAACCGCGCGGCGCTCGGCAAGCTGGCGCAATATGCCGCGATCTGGGGGTTGATCTTTCTCGGCGCGCTCGCGGTCGTCGGTCTCTGGGGCGATATTCGCCAGACGGTGCAGCCAAGCCAGAGCATGATGGGCGAGAGCCGGATCGAATTGCCGCGCGCGCCTGACGGGCATTATTACCTGACGGCAGAGGTCAATGGCGTGCCCCTGCGCCTTGTCGTCGATACCGGGGCAAGCCAGATCGTGCTGAGCCGGAGCGACGCGCGCCGCGTCGGCATCGACACGGAAAGCCTCGTCTATCTGGGCCGCGCCGTCACCGCCAATGGCGAGGTGCGCACCGCGCCGGTGCGGCTCGACCGGGTTGAGGTGGGACCGATCCGCGACACGAATGTGCGCGCGGTGGTGAACGCGGGCGAGATGGCGGGATCGCTTCTGGGCATGGACTATCTGCAACGTTTTTCAAGGGTGGAGATCACGGGCGGGCGGCTGGTGCTGGAGCGGTAGGGATTTCACCCGGCCCGCCCCCTTGCAAATCGCCCCGCCGCCCCCAAGCTATGTGCCATGACGATGCAAGACATATGGCACCTGCCCGACCCCGAGACGCAGCCCGAATTCTACGCCGATGTGCCGGCGAAGCGGCTGGTGGCGTTTGTGGTGGACACGCTGGTGATTCTCGGGCTGAGCCTTCTGGTCGTGCCGTTCACTGCCTTCACCGGCCTTTTCTTCTTTCCGCTGCTGATGGCTGTGGTGGGCTTTGCCTATCGCGTGGTGACGATCGCGCGCGCCTCGGCCACATGGGGAATGCAGCTGGTGGCGATCGAGTTTCGCGCCCGCGATGGCGGGCGGTTCGATCTCGGGCTGGCCTTTGCGCATACGCTGGGGCTGGCGATTTCCTTTGGTTTGCCGGTGTTGCAGGTGGTCTCCATCGTGCTGATGCTGACGCAGCCGCGCGGTCAGGGGCTGAGCGATCTGGTGCTTGGTTCGGTCGCCGTGAACCGGCGTGCGGCGATGTGACAGGGCGGTGACAAGCCCCTTGGCGTAAAGGGTCTTCATTGTTATCGTCAGCGCAAAGAGCCACGGAATTTCCATGCGTCACACGCTTCCCATAGCGCCGCAATTCTATGTGACGGCCCCGCAGCCATGCCCCTATCTGCCTGGGCGGATGGAGCGCAAGCTCTTTACGGCGTTGCAGGGCGAGGGCGCGAGGCGTCTGAACGACGGTTTGTCGAAACAGGGCTTCCGGCGCTCGCAGAACGTGCTTTACCGGCCATCATGCAGTGATTGCGCGGCCTGTCTCTCGGCACGGATCAACGTGGCTGCGTTCGAGCCGACCAAGAGTCAGCGGCGCACGATCAGGCGCAACGCCGGGCTGATGCGGCGCGCCACCTCTCCCTGGGCCACGGAGGAGCAATACACGCTCTTTCGCCGCTATCTGGTGAGTCGCCACGCGACGGGCGGCATGGCCGATATGGACACGTTCGAATTCGCGGCGATGATCGAGGAAACGCCGGTGCGCACGCGGGTGGTGGAATATGCCGAACCGGACGGCACAATGGTGGCGACCTGCCTCACCGACATTCTCGATGACGGGGTGAGCATGGTTTATTCCTTCTTCGAGCCGGACCGCGCTGCGGCGTCTCTGGGCACCTTTGTCATCCTCGACCATGTCGAGATTGCGCGCGAAAACGGGCTTCCTTACGTCTATTTGGGCTATTGGGTGCCGGGCAGCGACAAGATGGGCTACAAGGCCGCCTTTTCGGGGCTGGAGGTCTATGCCGACGGCCGCTGGCAGAAGATGCGCGACCCGGCTGCCTTCCGTGCCCGTGCGCATCCGCTGGTGAACGATCCGATTTCCGAACAGGTGGCGAATATCTCGCTGCCCGATACGCGGCCAGCGCGGCCAAAGGGCTGATCTGCTCAGCGCCCGGTGCACCCCTGGATATCGACCGCGTCGCCGGTGCTGAGCACGGTGAAGCGCAACGCGCCTCGATTGAGCATGACGCCGCGCCCGTCTACATGGTAGATCTCGGTTTCGGCGTTCAGGCGATTGCCGTTGCGTGAGGTGTCCGATTGCGCCACCCAGAGCTCGGGGTTGTCGGTCTCGATCGCGACCATCTCGCTCTGGCCCATCTGCTTCATCTCGATCTCGGTCGAAAGGCGCAGCCCGCCCTCGATGGGCGAGACAGCGCAGGTGACCCGGCCCACGCCTGCCTCGGCGGCGGTGTAGGGGCGCGCGGCGAGGGCGGCGGCGATGCGCGGGTCGCGATGGCCGGGGTCGAGCGGCAGTTCAAGACGCACCTTCGTGTCCACGGGCACGCAAATATCGTTGCAGATGCCGATCTCCAGATCGGCCGCGAGGGTTATCGGCTGGCCGGCTTGTGTGGGCGTGAGGCGCACGGGCAGGATCAGATCCCGCTCGTATCCGATGGTGCGCATGCCGTTGGTTGTGGTCTGCTGCGGTGTGGGCCACAGGATGTCCACTGCTCTCAGATTGTCCGAGTTGCGCCAGTCGAAGCGCGGCGGGATCCCGGCCTCGCCCGGCGCGCGCCAATAGGTTTTCCAGCCCTCCGCCATCTCGAAGCGCAGCGCGGCCACATGCGTGCCGTCGGCATCGCGCCAACCGGGCAGGATGCTGACCGAAACCATGTCATCGGTGGATTGTGCTGTGGCGGGGCCAGCGAGAGGAAACGCCGCAAGGGCCAGCGAGAGGAGCGCGGATCTGAACATGACTTTGACATGGGGGATTTCGCACGTAATGCCAACTCACATTCGAGAGAGAAATCTTGCCGTAGCTTCAACTGCACGCTTGCGCCGGCCCCTTGCGCCCCCCATTCTTGATCCATGAGCGATACGGAACACAGCACGTCTCCGGTTGATCTGACCGGCAAATGTCTCATCGCCATGCCGGGGATGGGTGATCCGCGCTTTGCCCATTCGGTCGTCTATCTTTGCGCCCATTCGGCCGAAGGGGCAATGGGGCTGATCGTCAACAAGCCAACCGACGAATTGCGGATGCGCGATCTTCTGGATCATCTCTCGATCACGCCCGGAGCGGTGATGCGTAATCTGCCAGTGTATTTCGGCGGCCCGGTTGAACATGGGCGCGGCTTTGTGCTGCATGATGACGGCTATCGTTCGGATCTGGCGACCCTGAATGTCGATCGCGGATTCGGCATGACCGCGACACTCGACATCCTTGAGGATCTGGCCGAGGGGCGCGGGCCGGATCACGCGATCCTTGCGCTGGGTTATGCCGGCTGGGGGCCGGGGCAACTCGAACAGGAACTGGCACAGAACGGCTGGCTCACTTGCGATGCCGATGCCGATCTGGTGTTCACCACCCCAGATCCCGAGAAATGGGAGGCGGCGCTGGCGCGTCTGGGGGTTTCGGCCCTGATGCTGTCGCAGCAGGCGGGCCACGCCTGAGCGGCTTGGCTCTGGTCAAGGGCGGCTGCGCGCGGATAAACTGCGGGCCATGACCCGATCTGCCCCCCGTCTGATGCTTGTTGCCCCGTTCCTGCTGGTCGTCGCCGCGATGACCGGGGCGGTCTGGCACTATGGCTACCGGCAGGCGCTGGATGAGTTGTCGCGGCGCGGCGAGGCCGATCTGGCCCTGGTTCTGGGTGGGCTTGTCTCTGACCTGCAACGGTATCGCGATCAGGCGGTGGCGCTGGCAGATCATCCGAGCCTGACAGTGCTCACTCATGCGTCGGGGCCGCGCGACAGGCGGGTGGCGACGCGGCTTCTGATCGCCGCCGCTGATCGCACCGGGGCAGGCGCGCTCTATTTCGCTGATCGCGACGGGCGGCTTCTGGCCGGGACCGCGCTACGCCCCGAGGGCTTTGCCGGGGCCCCCGCTTTTCGGCGCGCCCTCGATGGCGCGCTTGGCACCGCCCATGGCAGCGATGGCGCAGGCGGGCGGTATTTCGAGTTTGCCGCCCCCGCCTTTGGCGCGGACGGACGGGTGAGCGGCGCGGTGGTGGCCGTGGCCCCGGCCGAGAATGTCGAGTTCGGCTGGCGCGGCATGAGCACGGCGGTGTTCCTCGTGGATGTGGGCGGGTCAGTGTTCCTGTCGAATCGTTCCGAGTTGCAGGGTTGGGGCAAGGTGCCGGGCGCGCCGGAACTGGTGCCGCCGGGGGGGCAGCCGATTCGCTTCGGGCAGAGCCGGAGCGGGCCGCACGAGATCTGGCAGATCGAGCTCGGCCCCTACCTGCCGCGCCGCGCGGTGCAGGTGGCGCAGGATCTGCCCCGCATCGGCATGACCGGCGCGGCGCTGGTGGATGTGGGCCCGGCGCGGCGGCTGGCGGCGCTTCAGGCGGCGGCGGTGGCGGTGCTGCTGCTCTTTTTCGGCGCACTGCTGCTGATGGCGCAGGAGCGGCGCCACGCGCTGGCGCGCGCTAACGCGCAACTGGAGCGGCGTGTTGCTGACCGTACCGAGACGCTGACCCGCACCAACCGCGCCTTGCAGCGTGAGATACGAGAGCGGCAGGAGGCGGAGGCGGCGCTCAAGCGTGCGCAGGCCGAACTTGTGCAGGCCGGCAAGCTGAGCGCGCTCGGCAAGATGAGCGCGGGCATCAGCCACGAACTCAACCAGCCGCTGATGGCCATCCGGCAATTGGCGGCCAATGGCGGCGCGTTCCTGAAACGAGGCGCGCCAGACAGTGCCGCCGAGAACCTCGCGCGCATCGACGAGATGGCGCACCGGATGAGCCGGATTATCCGCAACCTTCGCGCCTTCGTGCGCAACGAGAACGAGCCGATGGGACGGGTGGACATGATCAAGGTGGTGGAGGTGGCGCTCGAGATGACGACCGAACGGCTGCGCAAGGATGGCGTTGCGGTGGACTGGCACGCGCCACCCGGCCCGGTGCTGGTCTGCGGCGGCGAGGTGCGGCTGGGGCAGGTGCTGGTCAATCTCATTACCAATGCCGCCGACGCCATGGCCGAGAGTGCCGAGCGGCGGCTGAGCATCACCCTTGAGGATGGCGCGCCGGTGCGCGTGGCGGTGCGCGACACCGGCCCCGGCATCGAGGAGCCGGAAAAGATCTTCGATCCATTCTACACCACCAAGGATGTCGGCGGCGAGGGCATGGGGCTTGGCCTCTCGATCTCCTACGGGCTGGTGCAGAGCTTTGGCGGGCGAATCTCGGGGGCCAATACCGGTGCGGGGGCCGAATTTACCGTCGAGCTTGACCCGTGGGCCGAGGAGCGCGTGGCATGACAGGCGCGGTGCTGCTGGTGGACGATGACCGCCCGGTGCGCGAGGCGCTGGTGCAGACGCTGGAACTGGCCGATTGGCAGGTGCGTGCGGCGGGCTCTTTCATCGAGGCCAAGGATCACATCGCGCGCGACTATCCCGGCGTGATCCTGTCGGACATACGGATGCCAGGGCGCGACGGGTTTCACCTGCTGGCGCATGCACGGCAGGTCGATGCTGATCTGCCGGTGATCCTGTTGACTGGCGAGGGCGACATTCCCATGGCGGTCAAGGCGATGGGGGAGGGCGCGTTCGATTTCCTGGAAAAGCCCTGCGCACCCGAACAGCTTCTGACGGTTTTGGGCCGCGCCCTGAAGAATCGCGCGCTGGTTCTGGAAAACCGCCGCCTCAAGGCGCAGCTCGAAACCGGCGATCCGGCCGCTCGGTTGATTTTCGGCACCTCGGCGCTGGTTGATGCGCTGCGGCGCTCGGTGCGGCAGGCGGCGCGGGCGGGCACCGAGGTTCTGGTGAGCGGTCCGCCCGGCGCGGGCGTCTCGAAGGTGGCTGAGGTGATGCACCTCATGTCGGGTAGCGCCGCGGGTCCTTTCGTCAAGCGCGCAGCGGCCGGGATGGAACCGCAGGCACTCGCCGAGGCGCTGGAGCGCGCACAGGGCGGCACGCTTTTTCTCGACGAGGTGGGTGCGCTTCCCGAGATGGCGCGCTATGCGCTGCTGGACCGACTGGAGGCGGGCACGGGCGTGCGCCTCATCGCAGGAACCACCGCCGATCTGGCCGAGGCGGCGCGCGCAGGGGCGTTCAACGCCGATCTCTTCTACCGGCTGGAGGTGATGCATGTGCGCATCCCCGCGCTCTCGGAGCGGCCCGAGGATATTCCGGTGCTGTTTCGCCACTATGTGGCGCAGGCCGCCGAACAGGCAGGCATCCCCGCGCCCGAGATCACGCCCGACCATCTCGCCGCGCTGATGGCACAGGACTGGCCGGGTAATGCGCGCTCGCTCATGTCGGCTGCGATGCGCTTTGTTCTGGGCATGCCCGACGAGGTGGCCGAAGCGGCCGGGCTCGGGCTGGCCGAACAGATGGCACGGGTCGAGCGCGCGCTGCTTGTCGCGGCGCTCGGGCGGCAGAACGGTCGTGCCGCCGAAGCGGCCCGCGCCTTGCAACTGCCGCGCAAGACCTTCTACGACAAGCTCGCGCGCTATGGCATTCGCCCCGAGGAATATCGGCGCGGCGGGCAGGGCTGACAGCGGCACTGCCGTGAGGTCCGAGAGCAGGGCGGCATTGTGACGGCTTACGCGGCCATGTCGTCCACCACAGTCACACCTGCCCCACCATAGCTGTCCATGGCCACAAGCGCGCTGTTGAGGTCGGAAAGTCCGATCCGGCGCGTGACCAGCCGCGCAGGATCGAGCCGCCCCGCCGTGATCATGTCGAACAGCGCGGCAAAGCGATGCGCGCCGATGCCGCGTGTGCCATGAAGCGTGATCTGGCGCGAATAGACCAGTTCCAGCAGCGGCAGGTCGGGGGTGGCGTGGCGGCCGAGCGGCATGCCGATCTGCACATGGCGCCCCATCTTGCGCAGGCTTTTCAGCGAGTTGTGGAAGGTTTCCGTGATCCCGAGCGCATCGAGCGAAACATGCGCGCCGCCCTCGGTGATCTCGCGCACCGCGCCGCCCACATCGTCGGTCGCGCTTGCGTCAAGCGTCGCGTTCGCGCCCAGATCGCGGGCGATGGCCAGCGTTTCCGGCGTCACGTCTACGGCGAGGATACGCGCCCCGAGCGCCGCCCCGATCAGGATCGCCGACAGCCCCACACCGCCGCAGCCATGCACCGCCAGCCATTCTCCGGGCTGGATTCTCGCCCGGTCCACAACGGCGCGGAACGAGGTGGTGACGCGGCAACCCATGCCTGCGGCCACGGCGAAATCCATCCCGTCTGGCAGGCGCACGAGGTTGAAATCGGCGCGCGGGATGGCCAGGCGCTCGGCAAAGGCACCCCAGCCGGTAAAACCGATCACCTCCTGGTGGTTGCAGATCGTCGGTTCTCCGCCCCGACAATCGGGACAGGTACCACAGCCAAGGACAAATGGCGCGGTGACCCGGTCGCCCGCCCGGAAGGCTCGGCATTCTGGCCCGACCTCGATCACTTCGCCCGCGAATTCGTGCCCCATCACATGCGGCAAAACCACATCCGGGTCTGCCCCTTTCCAGGCATGGTGATCCGACCGGCACACCCCGCAGGCGCGAACGGCGACCACGGCGCCGTCGCGCGGGCAGGCGGGATCGGGCACATCTGTGATCTCGACCGGCATGGCATAGCGGGTCATCAGGGCAGCGCGCATCGGGATCTCCTTCTGGTGTGGGGGGAACGCTAGTGTTCGCCACCTGACATAAGTTACCCGGTATTGAGCAGGCGCGCCATGTTGGCGGAATCTAGAATGCCAGGGGCGTTGAATGGCCTTGCGCTGACGCTGGCCTCCTGCCACCCGCGCGGAATCAAGGCGTGCCTGCGCGCCGCCGCGCGAGCGCCCGACCGCCCCCCCGGGCGGGCGATTTTGCAACGCTGCACCCCGTACAATCGTTCGATGTTCCTGCACCATAAACTGCCCACAAAAACCGTCGCAGCGCCACCCGGCGGTCAGGCACTCGCGCGGCTCATCCCTCAATTGGGAATGTCCATGCGGGTCATCAACAGACACTTTGCAGCCGCTTTGCACCGGGTATATTGCGTCAGGGGGCGAACGCTAGGGGCCGACCATCACGACGGCAAGGCCCTCAATCCTCGACCGCCACCAGATGCCAGCGCAGCGCGTCGTTGCGCACGGGGTCGAAATGGGTGACCCGGTTCGAGAGCACCACAAGCTGTGTGACGTGAAAGGGGATGAGCGTGCCAGAGGTCCTAGCAAGCTCTTGCTGTGCCTCAAGATAAAGGCCCCGGCGCCGGTCGAAATCCAGTTCCGAGCGCGCCCTTGCCAGCAGTTGGTCAAAGGCCGGATTGCTGAAATGGCTTTCGTTCCCCTTGGCCTCGGAATGGAACACCTCGTTCAGGGCCTGATCGGCTGGGCGCTCGCCCCAGGAGGTGGCGAAAGCATCCTTCTTCATCCAGACATTCGACCAATAGCCATCGGCGGCGGCACTCACGAGTTCGACCCGGATGCCCGCCCGCGCGGCCTGTTCCTGAAAGGCGGCTCCGATCACCGGCCAGCTCTGATCGAGCGACGAGACGTATATCCTGACATCCAGCCCGTCCGGATAGCCCGCCTCGGTCAGAAGCGCGCGGGCGCCCTCGGGATCTGGCGGGCAGGCCATCTCGGCGCGATACTGGTCATTTGGTGCCACCGGCGTGTCGCAGGTGATCACCCCACCCCCGTCGAGCGCCAGTTGCAGCATCTCGTCGCGATCGACCGCAAGCCGCAGCGCAAGGCGCACGCGGGGATCGTCGAAGGGCGGCACGTCGTTGCGGAAACTCAAGCCCATCCAGTTACCGGTTGGAATCTCGAGAAGTTGATATCGGAGAGATTTATCAAGTGCCCGACGCAGCACCGGGGCGATCCCGCGCTCCATGTCGAGCTGTCCCGAGAGAAACGCCTGAAGCCGCGCCTGCGCGTCGGGCACGCCGATCACATCAATCCGGGCGAGTTGCGGCGGTCCTTCCCAATAGTCCTCGTAGGCGATGAGCGTGGTGATGCCGTCGGGGTCGAACTTCTTGACCTTGAAAGGTCCGGTGCCGATGCCGGTATGGCCGACCGTGTCGCCCGACCCCTCTGGGATGATCCGCAGGCGCGGGTCCATCAGTTGCAACGGAAAGTCGGCGAAGGTGGAACGGAGCACCATACGCACGGTCAGCGGGCCGGTGGCCTCGACCGTCTCGATCATACGGACCGAGGCGCGGGCGGGGCTGCCGTAATCGGGGTCGATCACGCGGGCGATGGAATAGACCACATCCTCGGCGCGCAGCGGTCGACCGTCGTGAAACTGCACGCCGTCGCGGATATGAAATGTCCAGACTGTACCATTTTCATTTGTAAACCAATGAGTTGCAAGATCTGGCGCGGGGGTTCCGTCGCGGGCGGGACGCACAAGGCGGCTCTGGATCTTCTCGATGATCTGAAGCACGCGGCCCGATGATGCGGGATCGAGACTCGACTGCGCGCCGAAGCCGACGTTATGGGCGTGGCGGAAGGTGCCGCGCGGTTCTGCCGATGCGGCGGAGGCGATGAGGAGAAGGGCAATCAGGGCAAAGCGCATTCGGGGTCCTGACGCGACGATGGTTTGAGGCGAGTGTGGCAAGAGCTGGGGCGAAAGGCAACGGGAATGGGTTAGGGGGGCGGCATCGGTTTCCTGGCAATTCATCGCACCAAAGGCCGGCATGGAGCCCGGTCATGGGCGTGCCCGTGCCGGCACCGTCCGGAGTGTTGTATTGAGGTGGCATACCTTTTCCGGGCCTGACCCTGAACAGGCGCCACATGATCTAGGTGGGGTCGTTCAAAATCCCCTCGAATTCCCGCCACTCCCCCTTGGACATGCCACTGTCCTCCTGTGTCACCGCCTCGCCTTTCAGCATCCGGCGCACGCAGGCGAGGGCAGTGGCCGAGAGCGTCGCGCCGCCCATGCGGTAATCCTCGAATGCCTTGTAGGCGAACGGCACCCAGTCGGCGGTGATGCGGCAGATCGCGTCGGCGTAAACCCTGATTTCATACTGTGCGTGTTGGTCTGCCCGCAGCCGCAGGAAATGCAGCAGGTTGTGCAGGTCGGTTTTCCAATACCATTGGGTGTAGATATTGGCGGGCAGGTTCATGCGGGCCAGTTCGCGCGCAAGGCCCTGCTGGCCCTCCTGCCCGATCATCTGCTCGTAATGGTCATAGCAGCGCATCGCATCCCCGCGCAGGATGTCGAGCACACGGGCGGCCTCCTCACCCGAGAGCGCCGCGCCCCGGCCCTGATTGTTGGTGGTCGATTGCGCGGCAAGGTCCTCGGGCGCGGGGATGTAGAATTCTCGGTCGAGGATCGAGTAGCGGGCTGAATATTCGTTGACGTTCGCCGTGCGGTGGCGGATCCACTGGCGCGCCACGAAGACGGGCAGTTTGACATGCAGCTTGATTTCGCACATCTCGAAGGGCGTCGAGTGCCAATGCCGCATGAGATAGCGGATCAGCCCCTCGTCATTTTGCACCGATTTGGTGCCGCGCCCGTATGAGACGCGCGCCGCCTGGCAGATGGCGGCATCGTCGCCCATATAGTCGATCACGCGGACGAAGCCGTGATCGAGAACGGGATGCGCGGTGTAGAGATGCGCCTCCATGCCATCCGCAGTGGCGCGCAGGGTCTGGCGCGAAGTGGCGCGTGCCGCGTCGATTTCGGCCTGTTGCTCTTGGGTCAGCGGCATGACGGCACCTTTCGGAGATGGGGTTTGAGTCGTAGCCCACTATATCTTGCGTGTGGTGGGTGGGCCAAGCCGATATCGGGTGGTATCCAAAGGAAATGACAGGATGGGGATTTGCCCTCGACACCGCCGCCCGCGCGCCTATCCTCGGGGCGACGGGCAAAACGGAGGTCAGTCATGCAAATCCGCTATCTGCACACCATGGTCCGGGTCAGGGATCTGGACGCAACGATGCGTTTCTTCTCGCTTCTGGGGCTGAAGGAGACGCGGCGCTGGGACAATGAGGGGGGGCGGTTCACGCTGGTCTTCATGGCACCCGAGGGGCAGGAGGAGTGCCCGGTCGAACTGACCTGGAACTGGGACGGCGATGAGGGGCTGCCATCGGACAGCCGCCATTTCGGGCATCTGGCCTATGAGGTGGAGAACATCCATGACATGTGCCGCCACTTGCAGGCCAACGGCGTGACGATAAACCGCCCGCCGCGCGACGGGCGCATGGCCTTTGTGCGCAGTCCCGACAACATCTCTGTGGAACTTTTGCAGGCGGGTGATCCCTTGCCGCCCGAAGAGCCTTGGACCAGCATGGAGAATATCGGCCACTGGTAACGACGCAGAGGACTGCGGGACGATCCCCGCTTTCGCGGGGATGGCGGGTTATGTGGTCGGCTGAGCGTCAGTAGATATACCGGATCTGGTCGCTCCAGTAGCGTTCGACGCGGCGCAGGGCCGTTGTCACCTGGTCGAGTCCGTCGGCTCCGAGCACGCCGCGCCCCTCAAGCCCCTCGGCATGGCGCTCGAAGAGCGCGGCGACCAGGTTGCGGATGTTGCGCCCCTTTTCCGTCAGGCGCACGCGCACGGCGCGGCGGTCCACCTCGCATCGCTGGTGGTGCATATAGCCGGTCTCGACCAGTTTCTTCAGGTTGTAGCTGACATTGCTGCCCTGATAGTAGCCTCGCGACTTCAATTCGCCTGCCGTCACCTCGTTCTCGCCGATGTTAAACAGCAAGAGCGCCTGAACGGCATTGATCTCGATGATGCCGACGCGCTCGAACTCGTCCTTGATCACGTCGAGCAGCAGCCGGTGCAACCGCTCCACCAGTGACAGTGCCTCAAGATAGCCGGTGACATAGGCGGCGCGCGATGGTGCGCCGAGGGGTCTCTGAAAACTCATGAACGTGTCCCTTGCGGTGGGTTCGCGAGGGAGCTTGCGGCAAAACCGCCAATAATCGGTTAAATCGGGACGCCAACGTCTAAAATATTCTCTATTTCGGGGTGCAGGCGCGTTGCATGATGTCCGCGATGAGCGTGGTAAAGCGGGCGGGCGCGGGGCCTTGCCGCGTCACCCACTGGTAAAGATCCTGATCGTTTTCCGACAGAAGCGCGTCGAAAAGATCGAGCGCGGGGTCATCCATCGTCTCAAGGCGCGCGCGCGCATAGCGGCCAAGGATGATGTCCATCTCCTTGATTCCACGCCGGTTCGCGCGCATCGTCAGACGGCGCAGGCGGTGCTCGTGGGTTTCCTCACTCACCGGCTTCTTCCTTCAGCTTGGCGCGCAGGGTCTTTTCCAGCCGGGCCAGCCGGTCGGTCGAGGTGACAAGCCGGGTGCGAATGTCGCGCATTTCGGTCAGCATGCCCGAGATGTCGGGCGACAGATCACCCGTCGAGGGCGCGTCCGGTCCTTCGCCCTCGCCCGAGAGCAGCCACAGAAGCGAGACATTCAGAAGTCCCGCCATCATCGACAGCTTGTTGGCGCGTGGCTCGGAAAGGTCGTCCTCCCAGCCCTTGAGCGTCTTCAGCTTGACGCCGAGGCGCTTGGCCAGATCGCTCTGGGTCATGCCCGCGCGTTCGCGCGCGCCGGTGATGCGGTCGCCAAAGGTGGTGGCGTCGGGGTCGAACCAGTGCTCGGTGGTTTCGGTCATTGTTCTCCCTTTCCGGCGATCGTGCTTGATCGGGTCATAGACGCACCCTAAGAGGTTTGGCAGGTAAATTCAAACCGGAGCCGACCATGTCCCGCCTGTCCGCGACGCTTGATCGCGTCAAGCCCTCGCCCACCATCGCCGTGACCACCAAGGCGCAGGAGTTGAAGGCGGCGGGCCGCGACGTGATCGGCCTTGGCGCCGGAGAGCCAGATTTCCCCACCCCTGCGCATATCCGCGCTGCGGGTATCCGGGCCATCGAAGAGGGCAAAACAAAATATACTGCCGTCGATGGTATCCCCGAACTGAAGGCCGCGATCTGTGCCAAGTTCAAGCGCGACAACGGGTTGGACTATATGCCCGCACAGGTCAGCGTCGCCTCGGGCGGCAAGCAGATCCTCTATAATGCGCTGATGGCGACGCTCAATCCGGGGGATGAGGTGCTGATCCCTGCGCCCTATTGGGTCAGCTACCCCGACATGGTGCTCCTCGCTGGCGGCGAGCCGGTGATTGTGCCCGCCGGCATCGAAACCGGGTTCAAGCTCACGCCAGAGGCGCTCGAGGCCGCGATCACGCCGAAAACGCGCTGGTTCATCTTCAATTCGCCGTCGAATCCGACCGGTGCGGGGTATAGCCGGGCCGAGTTGTCGGGGCTTACCGATGTGCTGATGCGCCATCCCCATGTCTGGGTGATGAGCGACGACATGTATGAGCATCTCGCCTATGACGATTTCGCGTTCTGCACGCCTGCCGAGGTGGAGCCGGGGCTTTACGAGCGGACGCTGACCTGTAACGGGGTGAGCAAAGCCTATTGCATGACCGGTTGGCGGATCGGCTATGCGGCCGGGCCGAAGGATCTGATTGCGGCGATGCGCAAGATCCAGTCGCAGAGCACGTCGAACCCCTGCAGCATCAGCCAATGGGCTGCCGTTGAGGCGCTCAACGGCAGCCATGACTTCATCGCCGAGAACAATGCGGCCTTTGTGCGCCGTCGCAATCTGGTGGTGGACCGCCTCAATGCTATTCCCGGCATCACCTGCCCGCGCCCCGAAGGAGCGTTCTATGTCTATCCCTCCATCGCGGGGCTGATCGGCAAGCAGAGCGCGGGCGGCGCGCGGATCGAAACGGATGAGGATTTCGCCACGGCCCTGCTGGAAGAGACCGGCGTGGCGGTGGTGTTTGGCGCGGCCTTCGGGCTTTCACCGAATTTCCGCATCAGCTACGCTACCTCGGACGAGGCGCTGAGCGAGGCCTGCACACGGATCGAGAGGTTCTGCGCCGGGCTGCGATAAGAGGGGCATATGGCGGGCGATCTGCCGGACTATTATTTCCGTGCGCGTGAGAACGGCGCTTTCGTGTTCCGGGTCGATACCGAGAACCGGCAGAGGCGTATCGACATGGACCAGATCGCCGTGGTCAATATCCGCAAGGGCGAGATCAAGCCCCATGGCGAGCGGGAACTGACGCCAGAGGACAGGACCGCGATTGAGGCGTGGATGGCCGAGCGGTTGAAAATCCTCGAATATCGCGACATCGACGATATCCTGCGGGCGGTCGATTGCCTTAACACAACGACCCATTGGGTGCAGGCGAAGGCGACCGATGCGCAGCTTGATCAGGTGATGGATGCGCTGTTGCTGGCCATGCACGATCTGCGCACGGTTCTGGTGCGCAAGAAGGCCGACCGGCTGCTCAAGGACGGCTGACGCAGCCTGCGATCACCTCTGCCGCGCGGGACAGCCCGCCTGACCCGTGGGGAATGTCGAGCGCGCATAAGCCTGCCTCGATCGCCCCGAGCGCGCCGAGGATCATATGGGCATTCACATGCCCCATATGGCCGATGCGGAAAAAGCCGTGCCAGGCCGGATCGCCCGGTTCCGCCATGCCAAGCCCGATACCGAGGGTGACGCCCGCATGGTCCTGCACCCATTGCCGCAAGTCGGAGCCATGCGGCGCGCCGATCCGGAGCGCGGTGACGGCGTGGCTGCGAAAGCCCCGGTCGGCGATGTTCATTTCCAGCGGGCCGGTTGCGCCCCAGGTCTCGCAGGCCGCCCAGATGGCGCGGGCAAGCACCTCGTGGCGGTCCCAGATCGCCTCGATCCCCTCGGCCTTGATCAGATCAAGCGCGGCGCGCAGCCCGTAGAGGTGATGGGTGGGGGCGGTGCCGCCGAAATACTGGTAGAACATTTCCGGCTCGGCGCGGTGCGTCCAGTCCCAGTAGCGCGGGACCGCGCCAATGCGTTTGCGCGCCTCCGCCGCCTTCTCGGAAAACCACACGAAGCCAAGGCCGGGGGGGACCATCAGTCCCTTCTGGCTAGCGGAAATGGTGACATCGACGCCCCATGCGTCCATCTCGAACCGGTCGCAGGCCAGCGACGCGATGCAATCGGCCATCAAGAGCGCGGGGTGGCCGGTGGCATCAAGAACGCTGCGCAGGCCATTGATATCGTTTCGAACAGATGTGGAAGTGTCCACATGGGTCGCCAGCACGGCGCGGATCGTGTGATCTGTGTCCGCGCGCAGCGCGGCCTCGACGCGGCCAAGGTCGAGCGCATCGCGCTTGCCGAAATCGAGCATCTCCACGTTGAGGCCCTGACCGCGCGCCACATCCGCCCAGCCATGGCCAAAACGGCCCGTGGCGGGGACCAGAACCCTGTCGCCTTGGGCCATGGTGTTGGCAAGCGCGGCCTCCCATGTGCCATGGCCGTTGCAGATGTAGATGGCCACGCGGCCTGCCGTGCGCGCCACGGCGCGCAGATCGGGGATGAGGCCCGCCGTCATCTCGATCAATTCGCCCTCGTAGATATTGGGGGCAGAGCGGTGCATGGCGCGCAGCACCTCTTCGGGCATGACCGAAGGGCCGGGGATGGCAAGATAGGCGCGACCGTTGGCAAGGCTCATGGGGACGTCTCCAGAGAGGGTTTTCGGGCGCGACCTTACGCCGGTTTCGGGCGGCGTCAACGGGGGCGCGCGGCTCAGCTGCGAAAGCCTGTGGCGACCACGAATTTCTCGGAACTGTCGGCGCGCGAGGCGGGGGGCTTGACGTTGGCGACCTTGTCAAAGCGCTGTTTCAGCAGCTTTTGCAACTCGCCCTCGGCCCCGCCCGCAAGCACCTTGGACACGAAGGTGCCGCCCTCTTCGAGCACGTCGAAGGCGAAATAGGCCGCCGCCTCGCACAACGCAATGATGCGCAGGTGGTCGGTCTGCTTGTGCCCCGAGGAGGCGGCGGCCATGTCGGACATGACGACATCTGCGCCCCCCCCCAGCCACTCCTTCACCTTTTCGTCGGCCCCGTCTTCCATGAAATCAAGCTGATGGATTTCGGCCCCGGCGACGGGTTCCACCTCTTGCAGGTCGATGCCCAGAACGAAGCCCTGCTTCTTGCCCGGCTTCTGCCCGAGCGCGTTGACGCGCGGCACCGCCACCTGCAACCAGCCGCCGGGCGCGCAGCCCAGATCGACCACCCGTGCCCCCGGCACCAGAAAGCGGTATTTGTCGTCGAGTTCCATGATCTTGTAGGCGGCACGCCCGCGATAGCCTTCGGCCTGCGCGCGCTTGACATAAGGGTCGTTCAATTGCCGTTGCAGCCAGCGTGTCGAGGACGAGCGCCGCCCCCGCGCCGTCTTGACCTTGACCGTCAAATCGCGCAGCCCTCGTCCCGAGGTGTTCTTGCCGTCCGGTCCCTTGGCCATCACGTCTCTCCTTCGTCGAGCACGCCGTCGGCGGCCATCTGCGCGTATAGCATCCCCTCGCGCAGGCCGCGATCGGCGACCGAAAGCCGGTCGGTCGGCCAGCAACGCAACAGCGCCTGAAGGATCGCCGCGCCCGACATGATCAGGGCCTGCCGGTCCAGCCCGATGCGCGGGTCGCGTCGCCGTCCGGCGGGGCCGAGTGCAAGGTAGTTGCGGATCACGCGGTCGATTTCGTCGCTGGTCATGGTCAGACCATCCACCTTGTTGCGGTCGTAACGCTTGAGGCCCAGATGGCTTGCCGCCACCGTGGTGACAGTGCCCGAAGTGCCGACGATCTGAAATCCCTTGCGCGAGGGTTCGTCCTTGTAGGGAGCGAATTCGGCAAGGTTCTCCTCGAAAAACCAGCTCATGAGCGCAAAACGCGCCGCGTCGTCCTCGACATCGCGGAACTGCTCGCGCAGGGTGGCGACGCCGAGCGGCACGCTGATCCAGTCCACCACCTTTGCCGACGGTCCTTCGGTCACCGCATGAAAGCCCAGATGCATCTGCATGATGGCGCGGGCGCGGTCCGCCGGTGGCACCTCGCGCAGGTCGATCCAGACAAGCTCGGTCGAGCCGCCGCCGATATCGACCACAAGCAACTGTTCCGTGCCGGGGCTGACCAGCGGCGCACAGGAAACAACGGCCAGCCGCGCCTCTTCCTCGGGCGCGATGATATCGAGGCGAAGCCCTGTCTCGCGCTCGACCCTTGCCATGAACTCGCGCCCGTTGATGGCGCGGCGGCAGGCTTCTGTCGCAACAAGGCGCATCCGTCCGACCTTGTGGCGGCGCAGCTTCTGATGGCAGACCCGCAGCGCCTGTATCGTTCGGTAGATGGCGGCGCGCGACAGACGACCGGACCGCTCCAGCCCGGCGCCGAGCTGAACGGATTTCGAGAAACTGTCCACCACATGAAACTGACTGCCCTCCGGTCGGGCAATCAGCATGCGGCAGCTATTGGTTCCAAGATCGAGCGCCGCATAAAGCGGAAATCGATCCGGGAGGCTCGGCGCGGGGCTCTCGACCGGCTTCGGGATAGCGCCCGCACCAATCGGACGCTTGGGCGTCATGATGTAACGCCCTCCATTACTAGTTGCGTCAAAGGTAGAGCGATACGGCCCGCCGCGCAAGGGCCGAGCGCGGGACTCAGGCGGGCCGTGCCGTGGGATCCTGGCGGCGGTCGGCATGAAGCGCGCGGCCACGGTGCACGCCTTCGCGCGTGCCCACTTCCGCCAGCCACCGGGCGAAATGCGGCTTGTCGTCAAGCGTCTGCTGCTGCCCCTCCCAGAGCGAGCACCAGCCCCAGAGCGCCATGTCGGCGATGGAGTAGAAATCGCCCGCCACGAAGTGATTGACCGCCAGTTGCCGGTCGAGCACGCCGTAGAGGCGGGCGACCTCGGTGCGGTAGCGGTCCTTGGCGTAGGGGATGTCTTCTTGTGCGAACTTGAGAAAATGATGCGCCTGACCGGCCATCGGACCGACGCCGCCCATCTGCCACATCAGCCATTGCTCGACCGCGATCTGCTCGCGCTCGGTCTCGCCCAGAAAGCGCCCGGTCTTGCGCGCGAGATACATGAGGATCGCGCCGGATTCGAAGATATGGATCGGCGCGCCGTCGGGCCCTTCGGGATCGGTGATCGCGGGGATGCGGTTGTTGGGCGAGATGGTGAGAAACGCGGGCGCGTGCTGATCGCCCGCGCCGATGTCAATCAGGTGGCAGCGATAGGGCAGGCCCATTTCCTCGAGTGCGATGGAGATTTTCCAGCCGTTCGGTGTGGGCCAGTAATAGAGGTCGATCGGGTCTTGCATGGCGTCCTTCCGTCCGGCTGTGCGCGGTTTCAGAATGACGCTTTGCGGCCCATTGGCAAGTGCAGTCGCATCTCGGGCAGGAGTCGCGACCAGCGCGGCGCGGCGCGTTCGGGCAGGGCGGCGCGAAGCTGTGCGATCGACAGGCGGTCCGGGTCGCGCAGAAGGGCCGCGTAGAAATCGAGCGCGCCGGGACGGGTATAGGCGGACCAGTGGCAGATGCGCGTGGCGGGGGGCGCCACGTCATATCCTGCGCGGTTCAGGACGTCGAGCGTGCCGGGATCGTCGAGTTGCAGGGTAAGAACATTGGCCCCGGTCGGCAGCGCGAGTCCCAGGCTGCGGTCGCCGCGCGCGGGGGCCGGGATGAGACATTCGAGCAGGAAATCGTAAACATCGTTCTCGCGCGTGGTGACGTTGATGATCTCTGCCGCGTGGCCTGCGGGGCTGGCCAGGGCCTGCGCCGCGTGGTGGCCGAATTCGGCCCCCGCCAGCAGAATGGCGCGGTCGATCGCGCCCGGCTTCAGGTGTGACAGCGCCGAGAGCACCACCCGCGCACCAAGGGAATGTGCGATGGCGTGGACCGGGCGATGCGGCGCACGGGCTTGCAAGACGTTGATCGTGGCTGCGAGCGCCTCTCCGGCGTGGACGGCCTCTCTGTATGCCTGCCAGAGCGTGCCGCGCGCGTTCCAGCCGAAGCCCAGGGCGAGACCTTCGTCGCCTCGGGTGCCGTCAAAGCCCAGACCACGCGGCCAGGATACCACCTTGAAGCACTCACGCTCGGGCGCGAGAGAAAATATCTGGCGATGGGGGCATTCGCTGGCATGGCCGGGGGCGTATCTGAACCCGTGCACCATGATGATGACCGGCCCCGATCCGGCATCAAGCGCCCAGGTCGGCAGGTGGTCCCCGGTATTTACATGAACGAGCGGCATGTCCACCGATCCCTACAACATCTTGTGTCGAGGAATTAGGCGCGCCATATGTCGGCACCGCGACGCTTTGATAAAACTACGGTGACAGAGTTGACGCAGCCCGGACCTGTGGTTAAAGCGCCGCATGTGGCGCTTTGTTACCGGATTGCGGGCCACGTTAAACAACTCCGCTAAAAGGTCAGGAGAAAGCCCCCTTTCGCTTGGCCGCGGGCGGGGCTTTTTCGGTTGGGCCGCGCGCCCGGAGGACGGATATGAAGACACGCACGAAACTGGTCCATGGCGGCACGCGGCGCAGCCAATACAACGAGGTAAGCGAGGCGATTTTCCTCACGCAGGGTTTTGTCTATGACAGCGCCGAGGCGGCTGAGGCGCGGTTCATCAAGGCGGGACCGGACGAGTTCATCTATGCCCGCTACGGCAATCCTACGGTGGCCATGTTCGAGGAACGCATCGCCGCGCTTGAGGGGGCCGAGGACGCCTTTGCCACGGCAAGCGGCATGGCGGCCGTCTCGGGCGCGCTGACCTCGATGCTGCGGGCGGGCGATCATGTGGTCTCGGCGCGGGCGCTGTTCGGCTCGTGCCTCTATGTGCTGGAGGAGGTTCTCACGCGGTTCGGCGTCGAGGTGACATTCGTGGATGGCACCGACCTTGACGCGTGGCGCGCGGCGATCCGGCCCGGCACGAAAGCCGTATTTTTCGAGACTGTCGCCAACCCGACGCTGGAGGTGATCGACATCGCCGCCGTGGCGGAACTGGCCCATGCGGCGGGGGCGCTTGTGGTGGTGGACAATGTCTTTGCCACGCCGGTCTATTCCGATGCCATCGCTCAGGGGGCCGATGTGGTGATCTATTCGGCCACCAAGCACATCGACGGACAGGGGCGCTGTCTGGGCGGGGTGGTTCTGGGCGGCCGCGAGTTCATCCGCAAGACGCTTGAGCCCTACATGAAGCACACCGGCGGCGCGCTCTCGCCGTTCAACGCCTGGGTCATGCTCAAGGGGCTTGAGACGATCGACCTGCGGGTGCGCGCGCAATCGGCCAGCGCGCAGGCGATTGCCGAGGCGCTTTCGGGTGACGCGCGGTTGCGGGTAATCTATCCGGGGCTTGGGGATCATCCGCAGCACGCGCTGGCGATGCGGCAGATGGGGCAGGGGGGCACGGTGCTGTCGCTCGATCTGAAGGGCGGGCAGGCGGCGGCGTTCCGGTTTCTCAATGCGCTTGAAATCGTGATCATCTCCAACAACCTGGGCGATGCGAAATCCATCGTGACGCACCCGGCCACCACCACCCACCAACGACTGCCGGCGGAACAGAAGGTCGTGCTCGGCATCACGCCGGGGCTGGTGCGGCTCAGCGTGGGGCTGGAGGATGCGGAGGACCTGATCGCCGATCTGCGGCATGCGCTTGACGCGGCGGGGTAGAAAGACCTGACGGAAATGATCCGGCCTGTCGCCTTTGGCGTAAGAACTTACGTGAATGGCAATTTCGGGGGAAACGGCTTATGTTTCTCTCGTGACGAGCGGACAGGGAAATTTTTGAATGAACATGCATCCCTCTGACATGCTGCCGGTTCCCGACCGGGACGAGGCGAAACAGGCGCTTGCGCGGCTCCGGGCGTGGGCGTCCTCGGCCACCGCCGAAGAGGTGGCCGACCTCGATCCGGCGATCGCGCGTCTTTTACCCGAGGCGACCCTGACGAACTATCCCGCCATGGCCCGTGACTATCCCGAAGGTTTCGAGGTGGACGACGCCTATCGCGCCTCGCTGCCCGACCTTCAGAACGGCCCGGCCTCGCTCATCCGGGGCACGAAACAGCAGTTACAGCATGTGGGGATTTCCAACTTCCGCCTGCCGATCCGCTTTCACACCCGCGACAATGGCGATCTCACGCTTGAGACATCCGTTACCGGCACGGTCAGCCTGGAGGCGGGCAAGAAGGGCATCAACATGTCGCGCATCATGCGCAGCTTTTACAAGCATGCCGAAAAAACCTTCAGCTTCGAGGTGATGGAGGCGGCGCTTGATGATTACCTGACCGATCTCGACAGCGGCGAGGCGCGGTTGCAGATGCGGCTGTCCTACCCGATGAAGCTGCGGTCGCTGCGCTCTGGTCTCGAGGGCTATCAGTATTACGACATCGCGCTGGAACTGGTGGAACAGGGCGGGGTCAAGCGCAAGTTCGTGCATCTCGATTATGTCTATTCCTCGACCTGCCCCTGTTCGCTGGAGTTGAGCGAGCACGCGCGCGCCACGCGCGGGCAGCTTGCGACACCACATTCGCAACGCTCGGTCGCACGTCTCTCGATCGAGGTGGTCGCGGGCGGTTGCTTGTGGTTCGAGGACCTCATCGACCTCGCGCGTCGCTCCGTGCCGACCGAGACGCAGGTCATGGTCAAGCGCGAGGACGAGCAGGCTTTTGCCGAGTTGAACGCGGCCAACGCGATCTTTGTCGAGGATGCCGCGCGGCTTTTCTGCGAGCAGTTGCTGGCCGATCCGCGCATCGGCGATTTCCGCGTAGTGGCCAGCCATCAGGAAAGTCTGCACAGTCATGACGCGGTCAGCGTGCTGACCGAGGGCGAGACCTTCGCCGCAACCAGCCTTGATCCGCGCCTGTTCCAGACGCTTGTTCACGGCGGCTAGGCGCGCTGCCCGGTTTTTGGGCAGTCCAGGAGCCCTGCTGGCGGCATTTTGCTGCATATGCGAAATGTGATTTGACCTCGCGGCATTTTGCTGCAACGCAGCATTGGACCTGCGTTAGACGCGTGTCACCTGTCTGCGCCATAATGGCCGACACCTGACAAAGAGGATCAAGGAACATGTTTACACCCGATCTGCCGCTCAAGCTGTCTGCCGCCAGCATTCGGCTGACCGGCTATATGGTCGAAAGCCAGTTGCGCATTGCCCGGATCATGACCGAGGCGGGATTGCGCGCGACGCCCTTGGGGCCGCTTTTCAAATCGCAGGAGGCTCCGGCCACACGCGCCATCGCCCCGGCCAAGCCGCGCGCCGCGCGCCCCGCCGTCAAACCTGTCGTCAAGCCGGCTCTGAGCCCGGTCAAGGACGCGGCCCCCGCGCCCAAGCCCGCCCCGAAAGCCAAAGAAGCGCCAGTCGCTTCACCCGAAGCCAAATCCGCCCCCGCGCCCAAGCCTGCGCCGAAAGCGGAAGTGGCCGCCGCGCCCAAGCCCAAGGCCGAGGCCGCCCCGGTCAAACCGGCACCCACCGCTGCCAAGGCACAGGCCGAGATTGCCAAGCCCGAGGTCGCCAAGGCCGAAGCCCCCGCCGCGCTCAAGCGCCCGCGTGCGCCTTCGGCACCGCCCGCATTGCCCGAACGCGCGGCAAAAGCCGATACGGAATAAGTCCTTGCTGGCCGGGATGCAGCAGATGCAACCCGGCCATTCCGTTTTGGCGCTCGTCATGTCAGTGGCTATGACCTAATTAGATCGCAGGGAGGAAACGCATCACATCCGTGAGGTTTCCAAATGGCATACATATCCACGAATATCACATCTGCCCCGCTGCGCGCTTTCTGGAAGGGCTTTGTCGCCGCGCTTGAAAGATCCTGCGAACGGCACGCGCAAGTGCAGAGCCGTCGCGCCCGGATCGAGGCGCTCGAGGCGAAATCCGATGAGGAACTCGCCCGGATTGGCCTCCGCCGGGACGATATCGCCTATCATGTCTTCAAGGACCTTTTCTACGCCTGAACAAGACGAGACAATCTGTCCCCGCCCGCGTCATGGCGCGGCGGGGACGATGTTTTTGCTGCACCGCAGCGGAAATCCGCGCAAGACGCGCCGCATCCCGCGAAATTTCCGGCGGGATGCGCTATATTGACAGTCAGGGAGGGGACCCTCGCAAGCGACGATAAGGGGACCCAATGACCGCAGACATCGTGCATACCCGTTTTCTGCCCGCCGGCTGGCGGCGTGATCTAGACCTGTTTCTGACCGAACGCGCGCCGGGCATGAATGGCTACATGCTGTCGCGACGCCGGATTGACAGCGTGATGCGCCTCCAGGCGCTCAGCGACCGTGATCTTGCTGCGATGGGGCTGCAGCGCGCCGATATTCCGGCTTTCGTGTTCGAGGATGTGCTGCCCGATCAGCTCTGAGACAGCGCCGCCCAAGCCGCTTGACAGGCGCGCGGGCTGACGCCAAGGCTGCGCTCCATGTTTGACGTGCGCCCCGTGGGATATCTTGTCGGGCTGATGGTGATGGCCATGGGCCTTACCATGGCCTTGCCACTTCTGGTGGATCTCGCCGAAGGGCGTGAGCATTGGCCCGTTTTCGCCGAAAGCATGATCGTGACCTGCCTCGCCGGGGGGCTGGTGGCGCTGTCCTGCCGCAATTCGGTGGGGCAGGGGCTGAACATCCAGCAGGCGTTTCTGCTGACAACGACGGTCTGGGTGGCGCTGCCGCTTTTCGGCGCGATGCCCTTCATGCTGGGCGAGACGCAGCTTGGCTTTGTCGATGCGTTCTTCGAATCGATGTCGGGGATGACCACGACCGGCACCACGGTCATCGCCGGGCTTGATGATCTGCCCAAGGGGATCCTGCTGTGGCGCGGCATCCTGCAATGGCTGGGCGGGCTTGGCATTGTCATCGTGGCGCTGGTGTTCCTGCCCGAAATGCGGGTGGGCGGGATGCAGTTCTTTCGTTCCGAGGGGTTCGATACCTTCGGCAAGGCGCTGCCGCGCACGATCGATATCTCGAAAGGGGTGCTTAACGTCTATCTGGGCCTGACGGTTGTCTGCACGGCGACCTATCTCGCGCTTGGCATGGGGGCGTTCGATGCGACGGTGCACGCGCTGACCACAGTCTCGACCGGGGGATTTTCCACGACCGATGCCTCGTTCGGTGCCTTTCCCGGTGCACCGCAATATGCCTGCGTGGTGTTCATGGTGTTGGCCAGTCTGCCGTTCGTACGGATGATGCAGGGTGTGCAGGGAAACCTGCGGCCGCTGCTGCAGGATACACAGGTGCGTACCTATATCCGCTGGCTGTTCTATTCCTTTGCGCTGCTGGCGGCCTATGACATTCTTGCGCTCGGAAATTTCGATGAGGCGCGGCTGCGTGAGCGGCTGTTCAACGTGGTGTCGCTGTTTTCCGGCACGGGCTATGGCGACGGCGATGTGACGGCCTATGGCCACTTTTCCTTTGCCATCCTGATCATCGTGGGGGCGATCGGCGGCTGCACCGGCTCCACCGGCTGTTCGATCAAGATCTTCCGCTACCAGCTCATGCTGCGCGCGCTCGGCCAGCAGGCGCGGCGGATATTCCATCCCTCCTCGGTCATGGTGCTGCGTCATGAGGGGCGGCAGGTCGAGGATGAGGTGCTGCAATCGGTGATGCTGCTCTTTACCGTCTATATCCTGTCGCTCGGGTTCTTTTCTGTGGCGTTGGAACTGACCGGGCTGACACTGATGGAATCGGTCACCGGCGCGTGGACGGCGATCTTCAACATCGGTCCCGCCTTCGGGCCAAGCGTGGGCGATACCGGCTCGGTTCAGGCCTTTCCCGAGATGGCGAAGGCGCTGATGATCGCGGCCATGCTGATGGGACGGCTGGAAATCATCGCCGTCATCGTGCTTCTGCTGCCACGCTTCTGGCGCCCCTGAGCCGGCCTGACCGGCCCGGCTCACCCCTGGCGGGCAAGGTCCATCTGGAAAGAAGACTGGTGCCGCTGAAGGGACTCGAACCCCCGACCCCATCATTACGAATGACGTGCTCTACCAGCTGAGCTACAGCGGCACTCTTCTCGACAGGCGCGCCGGAGCGGGCCTTGTGCGACCGAGCGTCTATACGCTCTGTTCCGACCGTGCAAGGGGTTTTGCGCGCCTGTCACCGCAAGTGCGGGGGGGGCTCATTCGTCCGGGCCGGGGGCGCGGGCAGATCGGCCTCGCGGGCTGCGACAACGCCGCCCGCGCCGGCGACGGCGCAGGTGATGAAAACCTCTCGGGGCATGGTAAGGGGCATGGTGGCTCATTCCGTCAGGTTGCGGGGCGCGCACGGGGCGCCTCAGCGGCGTTCCTCGGTCTTGGCAGCGTTCCAGAGCGCGTCCATTTCCGCAAGATCGCTGTCCTCGGGGCGGCGTCCATCTTCGGCCAGACGTCCCTCGATCCACTCGAAACGGCGGGTGAATTTGGCGTTGGCGCGGCGCAGCGCGGCCTCGGGGCAAAGCCGCATGTGCCGCGCGAGATTGGCCATGACGAAAAGCAGATCGCCGAATTCGTCTTCGATCCTGTCGGGATCGGCCTTTGCTGCCGCCTCATGCAGTTCCTCAACTTCCTCTCGTATCTTGTCGAGAACATGAGAGGAGTCGGGCCAGTCGAACCCCACCCGCGCGGCGCGCTTTTGCAATTTCACCGCCCGCAGCAGCGCAGGCAGGCCAAGCGCCACGCCCTCGAGCGTGCCGCGCCGCCCCTCTGATGCGCGCTCGGCGGCCTTGACCGTCTCCCAGTCGCGGGTCTGTTGCTCGACTGATTTCTCTCGGCTTTCATTGCCGAACACATGCGGGTGCCGCGCCACCATCTTGTCGGAAATGGCATTGGCCACGTCCTCGATGTCGAACAGCCCCTTGTCGCGCGCGATCTGCGCGTGAAACACCGCCTGCAACAAGAGGTCGCCCAGTTCCGAGCGCAGTTCCTGCCAATCGCCTCGTTCGATGGCGTCGGCGACTTCGTATGCCTCTTCAATGGTATAGGGGGCGATGGTGGCGAAATCCTGTTCGATATCCCAGGGACAGCCCGTCTCTGGATCGCGCAGCCGCGCCATGATCGCGATGAGCCGGGGCAGCCCGCCGCGCGCGTCATGAATAAGGGCATCGTCAACCATTGCAGCGCCTTCGTCTTTGCGGTTGAGTGCACCCTGACCTGTGAGAGGGGGGAGAGTCCAGCCATGGCCGTGATCAACCGAATTGCCGGTTTTGCCGGAGACATGACCGCCTGGCGGCGGCACCTGCACGCCCATCCCGAGATCGGGCTGGACTGCCATGAGACGGCGGCGTTTGTGGTCGAGCGTCTGCGTGAATTCGGCGTGGACCGGATCGAGACAGGGGTGGCGCAATCCGGCGTGGTGGCGGTGATCGAGGGGCGCGGGGACGGTCCCGCCATTGGCTTGCGCGCCGATATGGACGCGCTGCCGGTGGCGGACCTGAGCGGCACCGATCACGCCAGCACCGTGCCGGGGCGTGCCCATGCCTGCGGTCATGACGGTCATACCACGATGCTGCTTGGCGCGGCGAAATATCTTGCGGAAACAAGGAACTTCGCCGGACGCGCGGTGCTGTTCTTCCAGCCCGCCGAGGAGGGGCCGGGCGGCGCGCGGCTGATGGTGGAGGAGGGCGCGCTTGACCGGCACGCGGTGCGCGAGGTCTATGCGCTGCACACCCTGCCGGGCGCGCCCGAGGGCCGGTTCGAGACCACGCCGGGGCCGATCATGGCCGCCGTCGATACGCTCCATATCCATGTGATCGGGCAGGGCGGCCATGCCGCCCTGCCGCATGAGACACGCGATCCGATCCCGGCGGCGGTGGCGATGGTGCAGGCGATCCAGACCATCGTGACGCGCGACCGTGACCCACTGGATGATCTGGTGATCTCGGTCACGCAGATCCACGCGGGCAGCGTCGATAACGTGATTCCTGACCGGGCCTATGTGGGGGCGAGCATCCGCACATTCTCGGGCACCGTGCAGGCGATGGTGCATCGCCGGTTGCGCGAGGTGGCCGAGGGGGTGGCCGCGGCGCATGGGGTGCGCGCGGAGGTGGAGATCGACCTGGGCTATCCGCCGACGGTGAACGAGGTGCAAAGCACCGCCTTCGCCGTCGAGGTCGCGCGCGAGGTGGCGGGCGAGGGGGCGGTGGTCGCGGATCGCACCCGCGAGATGGGAGCCGAGGATTTCGCCTATATGCTGGCCGCGCGGCCCGGCTCATATCTGTTTCTGGGGCAGGGCGCGGGGCCGGGGCTGCACCATCCGGGCTTCGATTTCAACGATGCGGTGGCCCCGGTCGGCGCGTCGTTTTTCGCGCGGCTGATCGAGCGGGCGTTGCCGCTGCGGGACTGAGCGCCGGTCAGGGCAGGTGCGACAGATGAGTCAATCGCCGGTCGGCGCGCGTCATCCGCAGATCGAGGAGCGCCGCGCGCAGCCGCGCCACCTCTGCCGCGCCCTGGGGTGTTGACGCCAGATCATGACATTCCGCAGGATCGCGGCGCCGGTCGAACAGCATCGGCGGCACCCCGCCATTGAAATGCACAAGGCTGTGGGTCGCGTCGCGCAGGATGGCGGCATTGGCGGTAAGCGGGGTGAGGCCAAGCGCGCGCTCGAACCGCGTGGGCGCGCCCGGCTGCGACAGGTCGATCTCGGTGAGGGACAGGCCACGCCAGACTTCGGGGGCAGTGCCATGCAGAAAGGGCACAAGGCTTGCGCCGTCCATGGCGGGCGGCACATCCACACCCATCAACTCCAGGATCGTCGGGGCCACATCCACGGTCGAGACCATATCGGCCACCTCCCGCCCCGACGCCACGCCAGGGCCACGGATCAGGAGCGGCACGTGATGGGCGGGGCCGAGCACGTTGTCCTTGCCCCAATAGCCCTGATCGCCCAGCATCTCGCCGTGATCCGACAGCAGCACCACGAGCGTGCGCCCGGCCTGCCCGGTGCTGTCCAGCCAGTCGAGCAGACGGCCAAGGTGGTGATCCACCTCGGCCAGAAGCCCGAGATAGGTGGCGCGCAGATCGGCCACCTGCGCGGGCGCAAGGCGATCGCAGCGCCCGTCGAAGCCCCGGAAAAGCCCGTGTTGCGCGGGCGCCGAGAACCACGCGGTGCGGAACGGGTGATCGGGGCCGGCGGGCGCGGGTGCAGGGATACGGGCGGTATCGGCCAGACGGTTCCACGGCTCGGGTGCGACAAGCGGTGGGTGAGGGCGGATGTAGGTCAGATGCGCGCACCACGCACCATCGCGGCGCGCATCGAGTGCTTCCAGCGTGCGGTCGGTAAGCCAGGCGGTGTCGCTGTCCTCGGCCCGGTAGAGCGCGGGCGCGCGCAGCCCATCGCCGACCGGCTGGTAGAGGTCGAACCAGCGTTGCGGCAGGGGGGAGGGCAGGTCATAGCCACGGCTGCGCAAATGCCCGATCCACGCGAGAGGGGCCTCGAACCGCATCTCGACGATTTCGCGAAAGCCGCGCGCGGGCAGCTCGTAGGTGGCAAGGTCTGGATCGTCAGGCGGGTGCTCGGACGGATCGGCGGCCATGTCGCAATAGCCGAAAAGCAGCGGTTCGGTCCCCGCGCGGCGCAACTCAGTGGCCAGCGTCGCGTGGTGGCGCGCCACCGGCGTGCCATTGCGGATGCCGCGATGGTTGAAGGCGTAAAGCCCGGTCAGAAGCGAGGCGCGCGCGGGGCCGCAGGGCACGGCAGCGGTAAAGCAGTTGGTAAAGCTCACCCCCTCGGCGCGCAGCCGGTCAAGCGCGGGGGTGGGCACGATGCCATGAAGCGCGCCGAATACCGCATCGGCGCGCAACTGATCGAGCGTCACGAAGAGGAGGTTCGGGGCCATCACCCCTCCGATTTGAGCCGCTCAAGCAGCGCGGGCAGATCGGCGATGGAATCGATCACGTGATCGGCCCCGGCGGCGCGCAACTCCGCGTCTGCCTGCGCGCGGATCGCGTCGCGCTCGGCCTCTGTGAGGCCCGCCAGTTCCTCGGGCGTGCGCCCGGCGATATTGCCCGAAAGTGCCACGCCCACCACGGTGCAGCCGGTGGCGCGGCCCTCTTTGATGCCGGGGGGCGTGTCATCGACCTTGACGATATGGGGGCCGGGCACAAGCGTCATGTCGGCAAAGACGCGATACATCTGCCACGGGCCGGGGCGGCCCTTGGGCACGTCATCGGCGCAGATGCAGACCTCGGGGGCAAAGCCCTGGTCGGCCACCACGGGCAGCACGCGCGCCATGATCGAGCGGGTATAGCCTGTGGTGGTGCCCACGCGGATGCCCTGTTGCGCGAGCCATTCGAGCGTTCGGGCCGCGCCGGGAACAAGCGTCGCGTAGCGCGCCACCACCTCCTCGTTCATCGGCACGAACACCTCGTAGATGCGGTCTATCGCGGCCTCATTCGGCGCGGAGCCTTGTGCCGCGCGCCAGCCCTCGGCCACATGCGGCAGCGCCATCATGGCGCGGATATGGTCGCGCTTGGGCGCGCCCATCGGCCCGCGCGCATCCGCGATGCTGACGTTCACGCCGAAATGGGCGAAGGCCTCGACAAAGGCGCCCATCGGTGCGAAAGACCCGAAATCGATGAGCGTGCCCGCCCAGTCGAAAATCACCGCCTCGAATTTGGTCATGCCATCTCCCTTTCCGCGCGTTGTTTTTCCACCAGTGCCGCCCCGGGCGGCGCGGCGGAGGTGACGCCCATTTCGTTCAGAACCGCGCCGACAGCGGTCACCGCGTCGCGCATCACATCCGCGTCAAACCGCCCGATATGGCCCATGCGGAAACTGTCCACGACCGTCAGCTTGCCGGGATAGAGGATGAAGCCGCGCGCCTTCATCCGGTCGTAGAAATCGGCAAAGACAAAGGCCGGATCGGCGGGGCAGAAGAATGTGGTGATGATGGGCGAGAGCCAGCGATCGGCCAGAAGTGTCTCGAAGCCAAGCCCCCGCATCCCCGCCACCAGCGCATCGCGGTTGGCGCCGTAGCGCGCGCCGCGCGCGGCCACGCCGCCTTCGTCGTTGTGCTCATCCAGCGCCTGAAGGAAGGCGGCGACGGTATGGGTGGGGGGCGTGTAGCGCCATTGGCCGGAGCGCTCGAACTCGGCCCATTGGGCGTAGAGATCGAGCGCGAGGGAATGGGCATTGCCTTGCGCCGCCTCCAGCACCCCACGGCGGACAAGCGCAAAGCCGAAACCGGGCACGCCCTCGATGCATTTGTTGGCCGAACTTACCAGCGCGTCGAAGGGCAGGCCCTTTGGCAATGCCACCGCGCCGAAGGCGGACATGGAATCGACCAAGAGGCGGCGGCCTGCCTCCGCGACCGCCTCGGCGATTTCCGAAAGCGGGTTGAGGATGCCCGATGAGGTCTCGCAATGGATGGCTATCACATGGGTGATGGATGGATCGCGGGCCAAAAGGGCAGTCACCTCGGCCCCGCGCGGCGGCAGGTAATCGCCCTTGTCAAGCACCTCGACCGCGCGGCCCATCTGGCGCAGGGCCGCCGCCGCGCGCAGGCCGTAGGCGCCATTGGCCAGCACCAGTGCCTTGCCCGTGCGCGGCACCAGCGTGCCCAGCATCGCCTCGACCACGAAAGAGCCAGAGCCCTGCATCGGCACGCAGGTGAAATCCGCGCCCCCCGGCCCCAAGAGCGCCACGAGCGTCGCGCGCAGCCGCGCGGTCATGGCGCGGAAATCGCTGTCCCAACTGCCGAGGTCGCGCAGCATGGCCGCCTTGACGCTGTAGGAGGTGGAGAGCGGCCCCGGCGTCAGAAGCCACGGTTCGCCGCCCTGGGGCTGCTCGATCTTTAGGGGGGTCACGTCGGTTCGGTCTCCTTTGGGGCGGATGTCCGATTTCTACGGAAATCGAATTCCCCGGCATAGTGACAGGCCACGAAATGATCTGAGGCCAGTTTGCGCCAATCCGGCACCTCAAGCGCGCAGCGCGGTCGCGCAAAGGGGCAACGGGTGTGAAAGCGGCAGCCGGGGGGCGCGTCGGCGGGGTTCGGAATTTCGCCCAGAAGGCGCTCGGGCGTGAAGGGCAGATCGGGATCGGGTTCGGGCACGGCAGAGAGCAGCGCGTGGGTATAGGGGTGGCGCGGGTGGAAGAACAGGCTCTCGGTGGGGGCGTATTCCACGAAGCGGCCCACATACATCACCGCGACGCGATGGCTGATGCGCGCCACCACGCTCAGATCATGGGCGATGAACAGGAAGGATGTGCCGGTTTCGTCCTGTAAATCCTTGAGAAGGTTTATGATTTCAGCCTGAATCGAGACATCGAGCGCCGAGACGCTTTCATCGCAGACGACGAAATCGGGCCGTGCCACGAGGGCGCGGGCGATGCAGATACGCTGTCGCTGGCCACCGGAAAAGGCGTGGGGGAAGCGGCGCAGATGTTCCAGATCCAGCTTGCAGCGCGCGGCGATCTCGCGCACGCGGGCGTCGATCTGGTCGCGCTCGCGCATGAGGTTTGCGGCGACCAGTGGCTCGGCGATGATGTCGCGCACGGTCATGCGGGGGTTGAGGCTTGAATAGGGGTCCTGAAACACAAGGCTCATGCGCGGGCGCAGCGGGCGCAGCGCCTTCGGGCCGAGGGGCACAAGGTCAAGCGGCGCGCCGTCACCGTGCAAAAGCACCTGCCCTCCAGAGGGGGCGATCACCCGCAGGATCGCGCGGCCCACGGTGGTCTTGCCCGAGCCGCTCTCGCCCACAAGGCCCACGGTCTCGCCCCGGCGGATATCGAAGCTGACGCCATCCACGGCCTTGAGTTGCTTGCGGGTGCCGGAAAAGAACCCGCGCTTGCCCAGATCGAAGCTCACCTCCAGATCGCGGATTTCAATGAGCGGGCGGGTATCGGGGGTCATGCCACGGCCCTCGTCTGGTCATGCAGGTGACAGCGCACGCGGCGGCCTTCGGACAGCACCACCTCGGGCGGGGTCGCCCGATCACAAAGCCCCGGGATCACCTCGGCGCAGCGCGGATGGAACGGACAGCCCGCAGGCCGCGCCGAGGGCGAGGGGATGTCGCCCGGCACCGCCTCGAGCCGCGCATCAAGCCTGTCGGCGCGCGGGATCGCCTTAATCAGGCCGCGCGTATAGGGGTGCGCGGGGGATTTCAGCACCTCGCGCGCGGTGCCTGTTTCGACGATGGTGCCCAGATACATCACCGCCACGTCATCGGCCACATGCGCGATCACGCCCAGATCATGGGTGATGAAGATCATCCCCATGCCGAGATCGCGTTGCAGCCCGCGCATGAGGTCAAGCACCTGCGCCTGAATGGTCACGTCAAGTGCGGTCGTGGGCTCATCGGCGATCAGAAGGCGCGGCCCGGCGGAGAGCGCGAGCGCGATCATCGCGCGTTGCCGCATCCCGCCCGACAATTCGTGGGGGTATTGATCGACGCGCGTCGAGGGGTTGGAGATACCGACCTTGGTCAGCATGGCCACCGCCAGATCGCGGCCCGCGCGGCCCTTTAGGCCGCGATGCAGGCGGATCGTCTCCATGATCTGGTTGCCGATGGTGTAGACTGGTGAAAAGCTGGCCATCGGCTCCTGAAAGATCATGCCAATCTCGCCGCCGCGCAGGTGGCGCAGGGTGCGCGAGCCGGCCTTCAATGTCTCGATGGCGATTTCCTCGCCGGATTTGGCGATGTAGCGCATCCGTGCCTTTGTGTCGATTTCGGCATTGCCGGGCAGAAGCCGCATCAGCGCCTTGGTCGAGACCGACTTGCCCGAGCCGCTTTCGCCGACGATACCGAGGGTGCGGCCCTCGGCCACCGAAAACCCCACCCCCTGCACCGGGGTGATGCGCCCCTCATCGGTGCGAAAGCTGATCGAGAGGTTCTCGACGGTAAGCATCAGCGCGCCTCCGAATAGGGATCGGCCGCGTCGCGCAGCCCGTCGCCCAGAACGGTGAAGGCCAGCACCGCCAGCACCACGAACACCGCCGGGATGAACAGCCACGGCGCCTGTTCGATGGCCTGCACCGATTGCGCCTGTTGCAGCATCACCCCCCACGACACCGAAGGCGGGCGTAGCCCGAGGCCGATAAAGCTGAGCGCGGTTTCCGACAGGATCATGTAGGGAAAAGAGATCACCAGATCGACGATGATGAAGCTGGTGAAGGACGGCAGCATGTGGGTGGCGATCACGCGCGCCGGGCGCGCGCCGGCCAACTCAGCCGCCAGCACGTAATCCTCACCCCGGATCGACAGAAGCTGGCTTCGGATGCGCCGCGCCAGTGTCGGCCAGCCGAAGAGGCCGAGAATGATCGTCATCGCAAAGTATACTTGTGTCGAGGACCAGTCCTTTGGCATGGCCGCGGCAAGGCCCATGTAAAGCGGGATGATCGGGATCACGCGCACAACCTCTGTGAATCGCTGGATCACGTTATCCACCATGCCGCCGAAATAGCCAGCCGCCCCCCCGATGGCGAGTGCCAGCACGAAGGAGATGAGCACCCCCGCCACCCCGATGGAAAGCGAGGTGCGCGTGGCGTAAAGCGTGCGCGAGAACACGTCGCGCCCCATCTGATCGGTGCCCCACAGATGCAGGCGCGCGCCATCCTCCAGCCCGACAAGCCGCGTCTGAATGGGGATGACGCCCAGCAGGCGCGCGGGCTGGCCCTCGACGAAAAAGCTCACATATCGCCGCGTCTCTGGGTCTGGCATCGCCACGGCGCGCAGCGTCACCGGGTCGCGCTCTGTCCGTGTGCCATGGACGAAGGGGCGCAGGCTACAGCCGTTATCGTCGCAGAACATCGGGATCTGCGGCGGCCCGGAAAGGTAGTCGCGGTTGCGCTCGGTGGTGCCGTAAGGCGCGAAGAATTCGGCAAAAAGGCCCAGAAACACCATCACCCCCAGCACGCAGGCCGCCGCCATGGCCGCGCGGTGACGGCGAAACCGCCACCAGATCAGCGTCCATTGGCTGGCCGAATAATAGCGTTCGCGCTGGCGGCGCGCTCGGCGCTCTGCGGCGGTCTCGGGCGGGCTGTCGGGCGTGTCGGTCATGTCATCCTCCGAGCCGGATACGCGGATCGAGCCATGCCAGAAGCAGGTCCGAGACGAAATTCATCACCACGATCACGATTGTCAGCATCAACAGGATCGCGCCCGCCACGTTCATGTCGAGATCGAGATAGGATTTGAGCAGCAGATCGCCCAGTTCCGTCAGCCCCAGCACCACCGCCACGATGGGCAGTTCCGAGAATATCCGGTTGACGTCGAAACCGATGGTCGAGACCACCGGATTGATCGCCAGCCGCGCGGGATACTTCAGCAACAGCCGCCCCTCGGGCACACCGCGCGCGCGTGCGGCCACCACGGAAAGCTTGCCCAACTCGTCCGACATGGTCGCGCGCACGGTCTGGATCTGATAGGCCATGGCCGACCAGGCCAGCACCATGGCAGGCAGCCACAGATGGCCCAGAAGATCGCCGAATTTCGCCAGCGACCAGGGCGCATCGGAATATTTCGCACTGAACAGCCCCCCGATCGAAGTGCCGAACCAGCGATTGGCAAAATAGAGCAGAACCAGCGCCAGCAGGAAATTCGGCAGCGCAAGGCCCAGATAGGAAAACACCGTCAGGCCGTAATCGGCAAGGCTGCCGCGCCGCACGGCGGCATAGATGCCAACGGGGATCGAGACCAGATAGGTCACGATCAGCGTGGCGAAGAGAAGCCCGAGCGTAAGCCATATCTTGTCGCCGATGATATTGTTCACCGATGTGTCGAAGGCATAGGCGGGGCCGAAATCGCCGCGCAGCACGATGCCGCCGATCCAGTCGAGATAGCGCGTGACGGCGGGCGCATCGAGGCCAAGCTCGACCCGGATCGCCTGCACATCGGCGGCGGTCATGGTGACGCCGGTGCCGGAATACTTGCGGAACGCATAGCGCTCGGCATAGTCGCCGGGCGGCAGTTCCATGATGATGAACACCATGATCGAGACAAGAAACAGCGTCACGACCATGCCGAAAAGCCGGTCTATCAGGAAACGGGCCATCTGTGTCCCCCAAGGGCTGCGCCCGCCCCGGCATGATACCGGGACGGGCGGTGCTCAATCCTCAGTTGGCGATGAACCACTGATGCGAACGATAGGGAGAGGTCCAGTAGTAGTCATAGGTCTTGGACGTGAGCGGCTGCACGTTCTGCAGGCTGTTGTGGTGGACGTAAGGAGACGGGATTTCGCCCACGATCCCGATCTTGAGCATCTGGTCGGCATGGATGCGCACGATCTCTTCGCCGATCTTGCTCGATTCGGGCGTGCCGAGCGGCACCGACAGGAACTGCTCGGAGAGATCCCACAGCTTCTGGATGTCGGCAGGCGGCTCGATACCCTCTGCGCCGCCCGTCTCTTTCCACTTGGCCCATTCGAACCCGCCGCCGGGGTTGAAGAAATCGCCGAAGGGCGGCACCAGCATGGTGGCATCCTGCGCGATGAACGGACCCGAGATGCCGTCATTCTTCCAGATGAACACGTCCACGTCATTGGCATTGGCGCTGGCACGGTATTCGTCCGATGTCACCTCGCGCAGATCGACGGTCAGTCCCAAATCCTCCCACATGCCGCGTGACAGTTCGTGCAACTGCACTGGGCTGCCCTGGCTGGCGAAAAGGATGCGGATGGCAAGCGGCCTGCCGTCGGGGCGCTGGCGCTTGCCGCTGCTGTTGCGGGCAAGGCCCATCTCATCGAGCAGCGCATTGGCCGCCGCCACGTCATGTTCGAGGAACTGCGTCAGCGCATAGTCGGGCACGAAATCGACGGTCTTGGCCTCCACCGGGATGGCCTGCGCGGGCGTGCCCTGTCCAAGATAGACGATCTCGCGGATTTCCTCGCGGTCGAGGCCCATCGACATGGCTTGTGAAAAGCGCGGATCGTTGAAGATGTCGCGCAGCACCGGGTCCTTGTGGTTGCGCGCGAAGGAATAATAGACCGTCTCGCCCAGTGTCGGCGCAAGGCTTACCGTATAGTTGCCCTTGGCCTCGTTCTCCTTCAGGAGCGGAAAGTCATTGAGCTCGATGGCCTGTTGTTTCCAGGAAATCTCGCCATTCATGACCTTGAGGTTCACCACATCGCGCTCGGGGACATATTCCTCGCGGATTTCCGAGATATAGGGCAGTTGATTGCCGCCCGTATCGACCATGTGGAAATAGGGGTTGGCGACAAGGCGGCGGCCGTTGGAATCCTCGGCCACAAGGATATGGCTTTCCAGCGTCGGCTTGACGGCTACCCCGATTGAGGCGGCCTTGGCGGGGTCTTTCAGGAGCGGCGAAGGCACGTCCTTCCAGTCGGAGGCGCCGTAGTAGAAATCCACTGCATCCTTCTCGCTGGCAAAGCCGTGCTCGGCGCGCAGGGCGGCGGCGCCGTCATTGTATTTGTCCATGAAGCGGCCAAGGAAGTGGCGCGGCAGGAAGGTCTGGCCGTAATCCATCGCCCAGCGGTTGATGAGATTGGGCTGCGGTGTGGGGAAGGTGAAGCTGACGGTGACATCATCCACCGCTTCGACGCGGGCCGGTTCGCCGCCAAAAAGCCAGCGGCCGGGGGTCTGTTCGGTGATCGCCGGGTTGGTCAGGATGTCGTCATACCAGAACACCACGTCATGCGCGGTGAAGGGCGCGCCGTCGGACCATTTGTGCCCCTTGCGCAGGGTGAAGCTCAGTTGCGTGAAATCACCGTTCCATGACCAAGCCTTGGCCACGTTGGGCACGATGGTCTTGAGATCGTCGGAGTAACGCACAAGGTTGACATGGCGGACCGACAAAAGGTCGGAAGTGCCGGATTCAGTGGCGCGCGACACACCCGTCAGGGTGCCGCCGTGCTGACCGATGGCCGTGTAGGGCGCGACGACAAGCGGCTCCTCGGGCAAACGCTCGGCCACCGGCGGCAGATTCGGGTTGCCCGCGATGCGCGCGTTGAGCTCTGCCATCGCCGGATTTTCGGCCAGGTCGAGCGTGCAACTTGCCGCAGACTGGAATTCGGCCAGTTCGAACTGTTGCGGATAGGCGGGCACGAGGCCCTTCATGTCGGCGACGGTGGCGGGCGGGCAGGCGGCGAATGCCATGGTTCCGCTCAGGGCCAGCGCCGTGGTGCTGGCAAGCAGCATGTTCTTCTTCGGACGCATCGGTTTTCCTCCAGGTGTTGGTGGCGGGATGTTACCGCTAAATTTCAGCCTGTCATCCCTTTACACGATTCTGTGACGGTTAAATGAAACACTATTATTCATTTGATTGCTAAATGTGCGTCGGCAGGGTTTCTATCAGGCGGCGCGCTTGCGCTGCCCGGCAATCTCGAATAGTGCCGCGACCGCGCTCATATCGCGTTGTTCGGGCAGGGTGACGAGGTAGTGCCCGAGACGCGGCACCGGCTCGTCCAGAGTGAGGGCGACGATGCGCGAATCGTCCGGCTCGATCTCGCCCGCCATGGCCACGCCCACGCCCACGCCTTGCGCCGCCGCGAGGCGCATCGACTCCCACGATCCGAGGTCGATGGCGGTGCGCAGCGCGATCCGCTGCCGCGCGGCATAGGCATCGAACAGCCGCCGCGTACCCGACGCCCCTTCGCGGCGGATGAGGTCGAGCGTGCCCACCTCGGCCCATGAAATCCGCGCGCGCCTCGCCAGCGCCGTGTCGCGCCCGACCATGAGCACCACGTCCTCGCGCCGCAATTCCAGGCACACCAGGTCCGGTTCCGGCTCGGGGAGGGTAACGAAACAGGCCTCGAACGCGCCGTGACGCAACCCTTCGAGCAGGTCATGCGAGCCGTGACAGCGCGCCTCGATCCGCACGCCGGGGTGGCGCTGGCGGAAGGTGGCGAGAATGTCCATGATGAACTGATGCGTGGTGTAGCCGATCGCCAGACGCCCGGATTCGAGCGTGGCCAGCCCGCCAAGCGCGCCCGCCACCTCGTCGGAAAGTTGCAGGAGTGCACGCAGGCGCGGCAAAAGCGGCATCAGCAGGGCGTTCGCCTCGAGCCGGTGGCCCGAGCGGTCGAACAGCCGCGCGCGCAGCTTTTCCTCGATCTGCGACAGGTGGTTCGAGACCGAGGGCTGCGACAATCCCAGATCGCGTGCCGCTGCCCCGATCCCGCCGCAGCGTGCGATCGCCTCCAGTACCGAGAGTTGCACCAGCGTGAAGGGCGGTTTGGCCATCGTTCTGCCTTTTCGGTAATCGTGCCGCGCCATGCTTGGGGGATTGGCGCCGCTTGTCCAGCGCCAAGTGGCGCGGAGGCGGCGCTCAAAGGGACGTGAAAATGACGCTCCTGTCTTGCTGCGGCGGGGCGTGCGGCGTATTGAATTCGCCAGATCGAGTTTCCGCGCCAAAGGATTCCCAGATGTTCGACCGATTTCGCCACCTTCTGCTTGCCGTGACCCTGGCCGTTTTGCCGATGGCGTCGCAGGCGCAGCTTGGACCGCTTGTCGATGTGGACGGACTGCGCGCCGCGATCGAGGCCGAAGCGCCCGTCGTGCTCGATATCCGCGCAAGAAGCGCCTTCGAGAGGGGGCACATCCCCGGGGCGCTCAACGCGCCTTATGGCGTATTTCGCGGCCCGGCCGAAAACCCCGGACAGCTTGTCACCGAGGCGCATCTGACCGAGGTGCTGCGCGGGCTTGGCATCGCGACAGATACACCCGTGGTGGTGGTTCATCAGGGCGCCGACCAGACCGATTTCGGCGCGGCGGCGCGGGTTTACTGGACGCTCAAGTCCAGCGGGGTCAGCACGCTGGCCATTCTCAATGGCGGCATGAATGCTTGGACACGGGCCGGGGGCGCACTGGAAACCGGCCCCGCGCGGCAGGTCGTGCCATCGGACATCACCGTGCGTTTCTCGCGCGAATGGCTGGCCACGCGCGAGGATGTGCAGGCCATCGTCCAGGGGCGCGACACGGCGCAGTTGATCGACGCGCGCCCCGAGGCGTTCTGGAAGGGCGAGACCAAGCACACCGCCGCGGCGCGCCCCGGCACCCTTCCGCAGTCGCGCTACTTCACCCATGACCGCTGGTTCGGCCAGAGCGAACCCGCGCTGATCAAACCCGACCTCGTGCGGCAACTGGCGGCAGAAAACGGCTTTGGCCCCGGCGACCGGCTGGTGAGTTTCTGCAACACCGGGCACTGGGCCGCGACCAACTGGTTCGCGCTGAGCGAACTGGCCGGGATCGAGGGGGTGCGGATGTATCCCGAATCGATCGTCGGCTGGTCAATCGCGGGGGGCGAAATGGCCAATGTGCCGGGTCTGCTGCGGAACATGCTCAACAAGATCACCGGCAAATACTAAGGCGCGCCCATGACAACGGTTACCACGATGCCCGATGCAGCCACAGCGCCGGGCCTTTTTTCGCGTGCGACGATGCTGGTGCTGGTGGCGGCGGTGGTGCTTTCGGTCGCGCTGATCGCCGGGCCGCGCTCGGGCATGGTGCTGCTGATCGGGCTGGGCTTTGGCCTCACGCTCGAGGGGTTCCGCTTCGGCTTTACCGGGCCATGGCGGCGGATGATTCTTGAGCGGGACGCCTCTGGCCTTCTGGCGCAGCTTCTGGCGATTGCCATCGTGGCGATGGCGGCGCTGCCGCTCTTGGCGGCGAGCGGGGCCGAGTTGAAGGGCGCGCACGCACCCATCGGGCTTGCCATGATCGGCGGGGCCTTTGTGTTCGGCGCGGCGATGCAGATCGTGCTGGGCTGCGGCTCGGGCACGCTGGTCAATGCCGGAAGCGGCAATGTCGTCAGTGCGTTGGCGCTGCCGTTCTTTGCCATCGGCAGTTTCGCAGGGGCGTATCACCTGAGCTGGTGGACCTCGCTTGGCAGCCTGCCGGTCATCGTGCTGGAGGGAACCAGTGGGCTTGGCATCACGCTGCTGGGGCTGGCCGGTGTGGCCGGTGTGGCGCTCTTGCTCGGGCGCAAGGGAAGCCATCGCCTGCCCGCGCGCTATTGGGGGGCGCTGCTGGCGCTGGCGGCGCTGGCCATCCTGCATCTGGTGGTGGCGGGGCAGCCCTGGGGCGTGGTGTATGGCCTGGGTCTCTGGGTGGCCAAGGGGGTGGTGGCCATGGGCGGTGATCTGTCCGGCTCGGTGTTCTGGTCGGCATCGAGCAATGCGGCGCAGGTGCAGGCGAGCCTTCTGACAGATGTCACCTCGCTCACGGATCTGGGCCTCATTGGCGGCGCGGCGCTGGTGGCGTGGTGGCGGGCAGGGTTGGGCTCGCCGGTGGGAATCCTGCCCGCGCGGGCCTGGGTGGCGGTGATCGTCGCGGGGCTGGTTCTGGGCTATTCCTCGCGGCTGGCCCTGGGCTGCAATATCGGTGCGTTCTTCAGCGGCATCGCCACCGGCTCGGCCCATGGCTGGGTGTGGTTCGCGGCGGCCTTTGCCGGCTCCTTCGTGGGCATAAGACTCCGGCCCATGCTGGGACTGGAGGTGCGGCGGTGAGGCGGGTCCATATCACCCTTCTGGTGCTGCTCGGGGTGGGGGTGCTGCTCGCGCTCGACCGGGCGCAGTCGCAGCCGCTCAACCCCTATAAGGCGCCTCCGATGATCGCGCTCGGCTCGGGGCTGGCAGCCACGGGCGGGCATTGCGCGGCACCACCGCCGCCCGCGCGCTGATCCCGGCACGCCATCAGCGTAACCGCAGCAGCGGGGCCGGGCCGATGGGCACTGGGCCAAGCCATACGCGCCCGTCGCTGAACCCGAGCGGGACATCCAGCGTCTCGGGGTTCCCGGCCATGCGCGCCATCATGCCCAGCCCGTTCTCGACCGTCTGCGCCATGCTTTCAGGCAGGACGCCCGCCACCCGCATCAGCGTCACGATCTCGCGCCAGTTGCGCGCCTTGAGCGTGATTTCACCCTCGGGAAAGCCGCGCGCGTCCACATCCACCGTGCCCGCTGCCTGAAGGTGCAGATCGCCCCAGCGGCCATTGGCCAGCGCCACCTTGATTCGCGTGGGCTGCGGGCGGGCGCGCTCGATGGCGCTGCGGTCCCAGGGCTTGTCGAAGGTCACTGTCAGATCGGCGGTGACGCCGCTGATCTGACGCGGCAGGCGGTTCTCGGGATCGAGCAGCGTGTGCCAGGGCGCCGCGAGGGTGAGCCCCTCGGCGCGCAGCCCGAGGCGATAGTCGAAGCCCTCCAGCCGCTCTGCGGCAAGCGAGAGGGCGGACAGGGCGGAGGTCTCGTCCGTCCGCCCCTGAGGGGTCACGCGCAGAAACCCGGCCGTCAACGTCATGCGCCGGGGCGCGAGCGCGGTATCGGGCGCGATGACCAGCGAGGCGCGCATGTCGCGGCTTTCAAGCAGGAACTTTTCCTGCGGGGTGGCGAGCAACTGCCGCTCGGGCCAGACCGCGATGACATGATTGGGCCGGTAGCTGAGTGCGTTGATCTGGAAATAGGGCACCTCCCAGGCCAGCCCGCTGCGCGGATCGGCCAGCGCGAGATCGGTGAACGCGGTGTCGAACCGGTTGGGAAAGCCCTGCACATCAAGCGCGCGTGTCTCGGCCACCCAGCCATCCGTGCGGCGCGCGTCGAACCACCGGGAAAATCCCGCCTCGATACCGCGACTGCCCACAAACCAGTAGCCGCCCCAGAGCGACGCGCCCAGAATGAGGACCGCAAGCAATAAGCGCATGGCAAAAGCCCCTTTCATGCCTGGTTGGGGCTGTGTTTATAAGGGCGGGTGCGCGAGGAACAGGGGAAATGGCATGTGGGTGTTCGGATATGGATCGCTGGTCTGGAATCCGGGATTCGACACGATCGAACGGGTGATTGCGCGGTTGCCTGATTATCGGCGCAGCTTCTGCATGCGCTCGATCCACCATCGCGGCACGCCCGAGACGCCGGGGCTGGTGCTCGCGCTCGACCGGGTGCCGGGGGGGTCATGCGAGGGGGTGGCGCTGCGCGCCGCCTCCGATCGCGCCGACGAGGTGCTGGCCTATCTGCGCGAACGCGAACTGATTTCCTCGGCCTATCTGGAGCAGCGGTTGGAGGTGGCACTTGCCGATGGTCGCCGCGTCGAGGCGGTGACCTATGTGGTCGATCCCGATCACGGGCAGTATTGCGGCGGTATCGATCTGGAGGAACAGGCGCAGATCATCGCCCGCGCCCATGGCGGGCGGGGGCCGAATACCGAATATCTGTTCAACACCACCGCCCATCTGCAGGAACTTGGCCTGCATGACGGCGAACTTGACTGGCTTGTGCGCCGGGTGCGCCACCTCTGTGGTTAAGCCTTGGCTTGACGGGCCAAGCCGCGTAGGCTGCACGCGATAAACACCGTGTCGGGAGCGTCCAGATGGACCAGCCGGACCGCGAGGTCGAGCCGCAGTTTTCCTATCCCTACCGCCAGATCATGCTCATGGTGGTCGTGGTCGGGCTGACCGGGTTCGGTGCGTTCCTGGCCTTGCCACGGGTGATGCCGGTGTTCGAGGCGAACCCGTGGCTGAACGGTTTTATCTTCTTCGTCTTCGTACTGGGCGTGATCGCGACCTTTTGGCAGGTCTTTCAACTGATCGGCTCGGCGCGCTGGATCGAAGGGTTTGCCGGGCAGGTGCCTGGCCACGAACTGACGCATCCGCCTGCCATGCTCGCGCCGCTTGCCACCATGCTGCGCGGGCGCGGGCGGCGGATGCAGATCGCCTCGACCTCGGCCCGCTCGATCCTCGATTCGGTGGCGCAGCGCATAGACGAGGCGCGAGAGATTACCCGCTATATCGTGAGCTTGCTGATTTTCCTCGGGCTTCTGGGCACGTTCTATGGCCTTGCCACCACTGTTCCGGCGGTGGTCGATACCATCCGCAGCCTGGCCCCCCAGGAGGGTGAGGAGGGGGTGGAGATCTTCAACCGGCTGATGACCGGGCTCGAGGCGCAACTGGGCGGCATGGGCGTGGCCTTTGCCTCGTCGCTCCTGGGGCTGTCCGGCTCGCTTGTCGTGGGGTTGCTGGAGCTGTTCGCGAGTCATGGGCAGAACCGGTTTTACCGCGAGTTGGAGGAGTGGATTTCAACCATCACCCGTTTGGGTTTTGCCGAAGGCGAGGGTGAGGGCAGCGGCGTGGCCCATGTGCTTGACGCGATGGCCGAACAGGTGAGCGAGCAGATGGATGCGTTGCAGGCGATGTTTTCGCAAGCCGAGATGGGCCGCGCCATGGTCGATGAAAAACTCGGCATCCTTGCCGATTCAATCGAGCGTCTGACCCATCGGATGAGCGATCAGAACCCGGTTCAGGTGGCGCTGATGCGCGTGGCCGAGGGGCAGGAGCGGCTCTCCGAGGCGATCGAGGCGCGCGAGACCTCCGAAGGGCTTGACGCCGAAAGCCGGATGCGCTTGCGCTCGATCGATGTGCAGATGCTGCGCATTCTCGAAGAAATCAGCGCCGGGCGGCAGGAGACGATGACCGAATTGCGCACCGATCTGGCCGCGCTTACCCGCCTTCTGGGACAGGCGCGCGCAGGCGCGCAGCGCCCCGCCCGCCCGGTGATTCCGCGCGACGAGGACGGCTGAGATGGCGCTCTCGAGGCGCACGGGGGCACGGTTCCAGGGCGCGATCTGGCCCGGTTTCGTGGACGCGATGACCGGGCTGCTTCTGGTGCTGATGTTCGTGTTGACGATCTTCATGATCGTGCAATTCGTGCTGCGAGAAGAGATCAGCGGGCAGGCGTCCAGGCTCGACACGCTTTCCGCCGAGGTGGCCGCGCTGTCGCGCGCTCTGGGGCTGGCCGAGGATCGCAACGCCAGCCTTCAGGACCGGGTGGGTGTGCTGACCGCCACGTTGGGCGATGCACGCACGCGCGCCACCGAACAGGCGGCGCTGATCGCGCGGTTGCGCGCGCAAGGCGATGAACAGGCCGCCGCGCTGGAAGAGGCGCGGGGACATATTGCCAGCTTTGAGGAACAGGTGGCAAGCCTTCTGGCCGAGCGCGACCACGCGCTTGGGCGGGTGGCCGATCTCGAGGGCGCGCAGGCGGATTTGCTTGACGAACAGGCCGCGCTCAACCTCGCGCTGGCTGGGCTCCGCGAGGAGGTGGACGAACAGGCCGAGGCCGCGCGTCTGGCGGCGGCGCGGCGTGAGGCGCTTGAGGCGCTGGTGGCCGATCTGCGCGCGCGCGAAGCCGAGGCGGGTGCGGCGCAGGCGGCGCTCGAAGAGCGGTTGAGCGAGGAGGAGGCCGCGCGGATCGCCGAGGCGGCGGCCGCAGAGGCGTTGCGCGCGCGGCTGGAGGGGGCGCAGACGGAGCTGACGGCGATGACGCTGGCGCTGGAGGCAGAGCGGCGGCGGGCGGAGGAGACGCTTACGCTTCTGGCGGCGACCGAAGCGGTGCGCGACGATCTCGACGCGCGGCTGGCGCAGGCGCTGCTGGGGCTGGAGGGGCGCGAAGCCGAGATAGGCCAGCTGGAAACGGCGCTGGCCGACGCGCGCGCCGGGGCACAGACCGCCGAGGAGCTGCGTGCGCGGCTGGTGGCGGCGCTGGCCGCGCAGCGCGCGGCCGAGGCCGAGGCCGAGGATCGGCTGAGTGCGGCGCAGGAGCGAGCGGTGCTTCTGTCCGAGGCGCGCGCGCGGCTGGCGCAGGAGGCCGCAATCTCCGAGGCCGCGCGGCGCGAGCAGGCCTTGCTGAACAGCCAGGTGGCGGCGCTGCGCACGCAATTGTCTGAGTTGCAGGCGTTGCTCGACGACGCGCGGGACCGAGAGGCCGAGGCCGAGGTGCAGTTGCAATCGCTGGGTAACGAACTCAACACCGCGCTGGCGCGCGTGGCCGCCGAGGAGCGCCGGCGGCGGCAGGCAGAGGAGGAGCGCGCCGCGCTCTTGCAGGCCGAGGCCGAGCGGCTGGCCGCGGAAAAGGCGGATCTGGAGAGATACCGATCGGATTTCTTCGGGCGGATGCGCGAAATCCTGGGCCAGCAGGAAGGGGTCCGGATCGTGGGCGACCGGTTCGTGTTCTCGTCAGAGGTGCTGTTCGCGCCGGGTGAGGCCGAGCTTTCGGAGGCCGGACAACGCGAGATCGCAGGGGTGGCGCGGCTTCTGGGCAATGTGATCGACGAGATCCCGCCCGAGATCGACTGGATTCTGCAGGTGGATGGGCACACCGATACCGTGCCGCTCATGCCTGGTGCGCGGTTCGCCGACAACTGGGCGCTGAGCCAGGCGCGGGCGCTGTCGGTGGTGCGCTATCTGGCGACGGTGCTGGGCTTCCCGGCCAGGCGGCTGTCGGCCAATGGCTATGGCGAATATCAGCCGCTCAACCCGGCAGACACGCCCGAGGCTCGGGCGCAGAACCGGCGGATCGAGTTGAAACTGACCACGCGCTGACGCCCTTGCGGCCCTTCCGTTCCGGTCTCGCGGGGGAAGGGCGAGACCGGAACGATGCGCAGGTCATTCCGCTGTCAGCAGGGGCGGCTTCTTCTTGCCGGTGAGGCGGCGGGTGACGGGGCCTTCGATGTCGAGGGCGATCCTGTCGTCGCGAACACCCACCTTGACCACCCCGCCCTTGGCCAGCTTGCCGAACAGCAGTTCCTCGGCCAGCGGCTTCTTGATGTGCTCCTGGATCACCCGGCCAAGCGGGCGCGCGCCCATGCGGTCGTCATAGCCCTTGTCGGCCAGCCAGGCGGCGGCTTCGTCGCTCAGCTCGATGGTCACGTCACGATCCATGAGCTGCGCTTCGAGTTGCAGCACGAACTTCTCGACCACCTTGAGGATCACCCCGCGCGGCAGCGCGCCGAAGGAGATGATAGCATCGAGCCGGTTGCGGAATTCGGGGGTGAAGGTGCGCTCGATGGCGGCAGTATCCTCGCCCTCACGGCGGTCGCGGCCAAAGCCGATGGCCGATTTCGCCTGTTCCGCCGCGCCCGCGTTCGAGGTCATGATGAGCACGACGTTGCGGAAATCGACCTTGCGGCCGTTATGGTCGGTGAGCGTGCCGTGGTCCATCACCTGAAGCAGGATGTTGAACACGTCCGGGTGCGCCTTTTCGATCTCGTCGAGAAGCAGCACGCAATGGGGATGCTGATCGACCCCGTCGGTCAAGAGGCCCCCCTGATCGAAGCCGACATAGCCCGGTGGCGCGCCGATGAGGCGCGAGACGGCGTGTTTTTCCATGTATTCCGACATATCAAAACGCAGCAGTTCCACGCCCAGGGTTTCGGCAAGTTGCTTGGCCACCTCGGTCTTGCCCACCCCGGTGGGTCCGGCGAAAAGGTAGTTGCCGATGGGTTTCTCCGGCTCACGTAGCCCGGCGCGCGCGAGCTTGATCGCCGAGGACAGTGCCTCGATGGCGGCATCCTGACCGAATACGACCCGCTTTAGCGCGCCTTCGAGATCGCGTAGAACCTCGGCATCGTTCTTGGACACGTTCTTGGGCGGGATGCGGGCGATCTTGGCGACCACATCCTCGATCTCCTTGACGCCGATGGACTTGCGCCGCTTGGAGGCGGCGACGAGGTGCTGCGCCGCACCCGCCTCGTCGATCACGTCGATGGCTTTGTCGGGCAGCTTGCGGTCGTTGATGTAGCGCGCCGAGAGATCCACGGCCGAGCGGATCGCGTCGTTGGTATACTTGACCGAATGGTGGTCCTCGAAATAGGGCTTGAGGCCCAGGAGGATCTTGATCGCATCCTCCACCGTCGGTTCGCTTACATCGATCTTCTGGAAGCGGCGGGCCAGCGCGCGGTCCTTCTCGAAATGCTGGCGGAACTCCTTGTAGGTGGTCGAGCCCATGCAGCGCAGCTTGCCGCCCTGAAGCGCGGGCTTGAGCAGGTTGGAGGCATCCATCGCCCCGCCCGAGGTGGCGCCCGCGCCGATCACGGTGTGGATTTCGTCGATGAAAAGCACCGCGTCGGGATGCTTCTCAAGCTCGGTGACTACCGCCTTGAGCCGTTCCTCGAAATCGCCACGATAGCGGGTGCCCGCCAGAAGCGCGCCCATGTCGAGCGAATAGATCGTGGTGTGGGCAAGCACCTCGGGCGTTTCGCCCTTGACGATCTTGTGCGCCAGACCCTCGGCGATGGCGGTCTTGCCGACGCCCGGATCACCCACGAGGATCGGGTTGTTCTTGCGCCGCCGGCAAAGAACCTGGATGCACCGCTCGACTTCGCGGTCCCGACCGATGAGCGGGTCGATATCGCCGCGCCGGGCCTTTTCGTTGAGGTCCACGCAGTATTTGGAGAGAGCCGAATCACCCACTTCTACGGCGTCGCTCTCGACCTTGGTGCCGGTGCCTTCGTCGTCCATCTCCGTCGCGCCGGTGACAGGGCGGGATTCGCCATAGGCCGGGTTCTTGGCAACGCCATGGGCGATGAAATTCACCGCGTCATAGCGCGTCATGTCCTGTTCCTGTAGGAAATAGGCCGCGTTCGATTCACGCTCGGCAAAGATCGCCACCAGCACGTTCGCGCCCGTCACTTCGGTGCGCCCCGAACTCTGGACGTGGATCGCCGCGCGCTGGATCACGCGCTGGAATGCTGCCGTCGGCACCGCCTCGGAGCCGTCGATATCGGTGATCAGATTGGCGAGATCCTCGTCGATGAATTCCACCAGAGAGGTGCGCAATTCTTCGGTATCGACGCTGCATGCCTTCATCACGCGCGCGGCGTCGGGTTCGTCCACCAGCGCCAGCAGGAGATGCTCGAGGGTTGCGAATTCGTGCCGCCGCGCATTGGCAAGCGCGAGAGCGGCATGGATTGCCTGTTCAAGTGTTGTCGAGAATGAAGGCACGGTCGTGCTCCTTCTGATCTTGGCCGCCAGGCATCTTACCCGACAACCTTGGCCTCATAGTGTTAAAGTTTGGTCGATGATGGCCGGGCTTCAAGACATAATTTGTAAAACTGCCTCACTTTTATTCAGTGTATCGCGGGGTTGTCGTAACATTGCATCAGAAGTGGTCCTTGCGGCGGCGGATTTCGGCAAAGACATCCGCGTCCGCCGCCTCCTCCATGCCAAGGCGGGCGCGGATAGCGGGATCGTCGGCGCGCAGGAACGGGTTGGTGGCCAGTTCCTCGTCCAGCCGCGAGGGGACGGTGGGGCGGCCTTGGGCACGGGCCGACTCGACCGCCGCCACCCGATCGTGCAGCCGGGGGTTGTCCGGGTCGATGGTCAGGGCAAAGCGGGCATTGGCGGCGGTGTATTCGTGGCCGGAATAGACCGTGGTCGCGGGCGGCAGGGTGGCCAGCTTGCCCAGGCTTTCATGCATCTGGTGCATGGTGCCCTCGAACACTCGCCCGCAGCCAAGCGCCATCAGGCTGTCGGCGGTAAACACCGCCGCGCTAGCCGGGAAGTGAAGGGCGATATGGCCCATCGTATGCCCTGAAACGTCGATCACATGGCCGGTCTCGGCGCCGATGCCGATTGTGTCACCTTCGGTCACGGCAAGGTCAAGAGGGGGCAGCCGATGGGCGTCCGTAGCGGCGCCGATGACGCGGGCAGGGGCCTCGGACAGCAGTGCGTCTAGCCCCTGGATGTGGTCGGCATGGTGGTGGGTCAGCACGACATCCGAAAGCGTCCAGCCCTGTTCGCGCAGCGCGGCGAGGACCGGTGCGGCCTCGGGGACGTCCACCGCCGCCGTCGCGCCGGTCGCCGGATCATGCGCGAGAAAGGCGTAATTGTCCGAAAGGCAGGGAATGGTGAGGATTTGCAAGGCCATGCTCTGTTCCCGTGTCGTTTCTGGTGCTAGCGTGAGAGTGACGTATCAGCGGCGGCACTTCAATGCATCTCGATGTGCAGGATTTGAGAAACTTCTACTACCGCAATCCTCTGGGTCGTGCGGTGCAGAAGACCTTGCGCGCGCAGATTGCCACGTTCTGGCCAGAGGCACAGGGGCAGACCGTGGCGGGGTTCGGGTTTGCCGTGCCGTTCCTGCGGCCCTATCTGGCGGATGCGCGGCGCGTGGTCGGGCTGATGCCCGGGCCGCAAGGCGTGATCGCCTGGCCGCAGGGGATGCCCAATGTCGCGGTGCTGTGCGAGGAAACGCTCTGGCCGCTGGAAACGGGGCATGTGGACAAGCTTCTCGTGGTGCACGGGCTGGAGACATCGGACCGGCCCGGCGATCTTCTGGAGGAGTGCTGGCGTGTGCTCGGGCCCGGCGGCTCGGCGCTTTTCGTGGTGCCGAACCGGGCCGGGCTCTGGTCGCGCTCGGACCGCACACCGTTCGGTTTCGGGCGGCCCTTCAGTCAGGGGCAGCTGGAGAGCCAGTTGAAGGCGCATGGCTTTCTGCCAGAGCGCCACGCCACCGCGCTCTATCAGCCGCCATCGGCCCGCCCGTTCTGGCGGCGAACGGCCGGCATGTGGGAGCGCATGGGCGCGCGCCTTTCGATGGTGGCGGCGGGCGGCGTGCTGGTGGTGGAGGCGACCAAGCGCGTGCAGGCGTCCGGCGGGCCGGGATTGCGTGAGAAGGTCAAGAGGCCCCTCGGCGTGCTGGTGCCGCAGCCCGAGGCCAAGCCGGTCTGAGCGGTCAAGTCAGGCGGCAGAAACTCTTTCGGGAAAGGGTTTTCGGCAGGTGAAACGACTCTCTTTCCGGGGTGGCGTTGCGTGGCGAGTGCGGCGGCGGTCGTGGGCAGCGGGCTGGCGATGATCGGCTCAGCCGGATATCCGGCGGATGCCGATGCGGCTGCCGATGCCTTCCGGACGGGGCAGGGCGGCGTGGGCTCGGGCCATGGCGGCGACGCGGTCGGCGATGTCGGCGGGCATGGGCACGACGCGCGGCCCCGAAAGATCGACATGAAGGGTCAGCCCCTCGCCCGTGGCGGCCAGCCAGCCCTCCTCGTGGTATAGTTCCTGAAAGGAATGAAACCGTTTGGCGTCATGGTCGAGCAGGTAAAACGTGCTGAACAGCCGGTCGCCCAGCTTCACCTCGCGCAGGTAGCGGATGTGGAACTCGGCCGTATAGGTGGTCAGACCGCGCGCCGCAACGTAATCGGGACCAAGGCCCATCTCGGCAAAGGCCTCGTCGGCGCAGCGATCCAGAAGCACGGTGTAATAGCCCATGTTCATATGGCCGTTATAGTCGATCCAGCCCTCCTCGACGCTGTGGAAGGCAGAACGGAACGGAGCGAAAGAGGTCATGCACGGGGCCTTTCGGTGCTGTCGCGCGCAGGCTAGCAGGGCGCGGCGCGACGGAAAAGGGGGCGGGTGGTGCGCACGGTTGTCGTCACACTGTTACGAAATGGAAATCATTCGTGACGAAAAATGCAGGATATCGCCTATGTTTTTGCTTGGATCACAGGGGCTTCGGGCAGCACGCTTGACATAAAACAATCGCTTGTATCTATCGGGCGGATACCCACGACCAGTGGCGAGCAGAACGGCCCGTTGCCCGAATTCGGCAGGTTGAGGCCCCTAGGACAAAGGACATCTCCATGCAAGCGACCGGCAGTTCGCATGATCTTGCCTTGCGAAAGGCTGACTTTTCCACGCTGTGCGAGGCGCTCGATTATGCTGCGCAGGGCGAGACGGGGGTGAACTTCTACAATGCCCGGGGCGAGATCTATTCTTCGACCACCTATACCGGGTTGCGCGCCGAGTCGATGGCGCTGGCACGCCGTCTCATGGGTCTCGGGATCGAGCGGGGCGGGCGTGTGGCGCTGGTGGCCGAGACCTCGCCGCATTTCGTACGCTTCTTCTGGGCTTGCCAATATGCGGGCCTCGTGCCGGTGCCCTTGCCCGCGACCATCCAGATCGGCGGCCACGCCGCCTATGTGGCACAACTGGCGCAACTGATCCGCAATTGCGGTGCCTCGGCGGCGATGGCGACGCCGGAATGGGTGGATTTCCTCCACGAGGCGGTGGCCGATATTGACCTCACCTGCGTGGGCACGCCCGAGACTTTCGACGCGCTGCCCGAGGCCACGGGCGATCTGCCCGGCGTCAGCCCCGACAGCACCGCCTATCTTCAGTATACTTCGGGCAGCACCCGTTTTCCGCGCGGCGTGGTGATCGACCAGAAGACCGTTCTGGCCAATATCCGCGACATGGCGACGAACGGGTTGAAGATGCGCGATGGCGACCGGTTCGGCTCGTGGCTGCCGTTCTATCACGACATGGGGCTTGTCGCCTTCATCATCATGCCGATGGCGACGCAACGCTCGGTCGATTTCCTTGGCACCCATGATTTTGCCATGCGCCCGCGCAAATGGCTCGAGATGATGTCCGCGAACCGCGCCACGATCACCTCTGCCCCGCCCTTTGCCTATGAGCTGGCGGTGATGCGGGTGCGACCGCACGATGCCGAGGGGCTGGACCTCAGCGCGCTGCGCGTGGCTTGCGTGGGCGCCGAGATGATCAGCCCCGAGCCGCTGGAACGCTTTGCCGAGGTGCTGGCGCCCGCCGGTTTCCGCAAGACCGCGTTCCTGCCCTGCTACGGCATGGCGGAGTGCTCGCTCGGTATCAGCTTCCTGCCGCTCGATGAGGAAGTCCGCATCGATTACATCGATTCCGAAGACATGCAGCATGACGGCATCGCCCGCCCGGTCGACCCGTCCGCGGCAGGCGCCGAGCGTCGCGTGGCGCGTTATGTGGATTGCGGCATGCTGCTGCCGACGTTTCAGATCGAGATCCGGGATGAGACCGGCCAGCCCCTGCCCGAGCGCCACGCCGGCGTGATTCACCTGCGCGGCCCGAGCGTGATGAGCGAGTATTTCCAGGATCCGGAAATGACGCGCGAGGCGCTGAGCGCCGATGGCTGGCTCAACACCGGCGATATCGGCTATCTCGCGGGCGGACGGCTGTTCCTGACGGGCCGGAAGAAGGACATGATCATCATCCACGGCCGCAATATCTGGCCGCAGGACTTGGAACATCTGGCCAAGAGCCAGCCGGGTGTGAGCTATAACGATGTCGCGGCCTTCTCGGTTCCGTCCGAGGACGGGCGGCACGAGGAGGCGGTGATCGTGGTGCAATGCCGAGAGCGCGACGAGGTCAAGCGCGCGCGTCTGGTCAAGACCATCACCGGGCTGGTGCGCAGCGAATTCGGCATCGATTGCCGGGTGGAACTGGTGCCGACCCGGACGTTGCCGCGCACCTCCTCGGGCAAGCTGGCGCGCGCGCGTGCGCGGCTCGACCATATCGCGCGCAGGCAGGCGGCGGCCTCGGTGCCGGTGCAGCCTGCCACCGCTCAGCCCGAGACCGTGGACGAGGCACCGATCCGTTACATTGCATGACCCGATGGGTCGCGGTCACCGGTGCTGCGGGCTTTGTCGGGCGGGCGCTGGTCGCGCGGCTTCTGGACGAAGGCTACGGCGTGCGCGCGCTGGTGCATCGCACCCCGCTCGACATCACCCATCCCGCGCTTGAATGCGTGACGGGCGGCCTCGGCGAGGAGGCGGCACTAAGTCGGCTGGTCGAGGGCGCGGAGGTGGTGGTGCATGTGGCGGGCGTGGTGCGTGGGCGCGCCGCGCGTGATTTCCTGCCCGTGAATGCCGAAGGCGTGGCGCGCGTGGCGCGCATCGTGGGTGCACAGCCCGTGCCGCCGCGCATGATCCTGATTTCCTCGCTCGCCGCGCGCGCGCCGTACCTGTCGCATTATGCCGCAAGCAAGCGCGAGGGCGAGGCGCGGCTGGCGCAAACCGCTCTCGATCACGCGATCCTGCGCCCGCCCGCGATCTATGGGCCGGGTGACAAGGAACTGGTGCCGCTGTTCGAGGCAATGGCGCGCGGCATCGTGCCGCTGCCGGGGGGGCGGGGGGCGCGCGCCTCGCTTTTGCATGTGGACGATCTGGCGCGGGCCATCCTGGCGCTTATCGCGCGCCCGGCACCCGGCACGTTCGAGCTGCATGACGGGCGCGCGGGCGGCTATGGCTGGGAGGAGATCGCGGCCATCGTCGAACAGGTGTCGGGGCGCGGGCGCGGCTGGCGCGTGCCGCTTCCCGGCGTGCTCTTGCACGGCGTCGCCACCGTCAATCTTTTCGCCGCGCGGCTTTTCGGCTATCAGCCGATGCTGAGCCCCGGCAAGGTGCGCGAGTTGCGCCACCCCGACTGGGTGGCCGACAATGCCGCGCTGAGCGCCGTCACCGGCTGGCAACCGCAGATTCCGCTGGCCGAGGGGCTGTGCGGGCTTTGGGGCAAGCCAAGGCCGCAAACCGAGAAAGGCAAGAGCCATGTCATCTGAAACGCCCGAAGAAATCATCGAGACGCTTTACGGCTTTCTGGAGCGATTTCCGAAAGCCGCGGGCAATCTTGGCCCCGACACGAAGCTTGCCGATGATCTCAGTCTCGATTCGGTCAATCTGATGGAACTGCTGGTGGAGATCGAGGACCATTACGATATCGGCCTGCCGCTCAACATGATGGCCGATATCACGACGATCCGCGAACTGGCCGTCAGGATATCTCAACTCGTCGAGGACAAGGCATGAGCATCACCGAACGATTCGCCGAAATGGCGCAGGTCCGTGACGGGCTGCGCAGTCTTGCGGCCGATCCAAGCCGCATCGTGATGGAGCGGTTTCTCTCGCCCACCGAGGCGGTGATCGGCAATCGCCCGACCATCCTTGTTGGCACCAACAACTATCTTGGGCTGACCTTCGACCCCGAGATCATCGAGGCCGCGTGCAGGGCGATGCATGAAGAGGGCAGCGGCACCACCGGCTCGCGCATGGCCAATGGCAGCTTTTCGAGCCACGCCGCGCTTGAGGAGGAATTCGCGCGTTTTTACGGCGTGCCGTCGGCGATGCTCTTTTCCACCGGCTATCAGACCAATCTCGGCCTGCTGATGGCGCTTCTACGGCCCGGCGACAAGGTCGTGCTCGACAGTCACAGCCATGCCTGTATCTATGATGGCTGCCGCATCAGTGGTGCGGATTTCTTTGCCTTCAAACACAACGACCCGGAGGATCTGCGCAAGCGGCTGCGCCGTCTGGGCGGCGCGGCCGAAGGCGCGCTTGTCATTGCCGAGGGGCTTTACAGCATGTGGGGCGATACCGCGCCGCTTGCCGATCTGTGCGCCGTGGCCAAGGAATTCGGCGCGTGGTTCATGGTCGATGAGGCGCATTCCTTCGGCGTCTATGGTGAGACCGGGCGCGGCCTGTGCGAGGAAGAGGGCATCCTCGATCAGGTGGATTTCATCACCGGGACGTTCTCCAAAAGCCTCGCCTCGCTGGGGGGCTTCTGCGTGAGCCGCCACCCCGAATTGCAGCTTTTGCGCTATGGCAGCCGACCCTATATCTTCACCGCCTCGTCAAGCCCCGCAAGCATTGCGGCGGCGCATGCCGCGCTCAAGGCGGTGCGCGGACGGCCCGAACTGAAGGCACAACTCTGGGCCAATGCGCGCAGGCTCCATGCCGGGCTAGAGGGGCTGGGCTACAGGCTTGCCTCAGGGCCAAGCCCGGTTATTGCCGTGCAGGTGCCATCGCATGACGAGGCCGCGCGGATGTGGAACGCGCTGCTGGATCAGGGGGTCTATGTCAACCTCGTGGTGCCACCCGCCGCCCCCGAAGGGGCGTCGCTGTTGCGGTGCAGCCTGAGCGCGGGGCACACATTCGAGCAGATCGACCGGATTCTCGCGGCATTCGAGACGGTGCGCGCCGGGGCCGCCACGGCGGTCGCCCAGTAACGGCAGGAGCGGCAGGCGGTGCAGGCAATCCCCGAGCGCGGCGTGGTGCTGGCGCATCTGTCGGATGTGCATTTGCCGCTGCCCGATCGCGTGGACTGGCGCGACGTGCTAAACAAGCGCGCGCTGAGCCTGCTGTCGTGGCGGCGCAAACGGCACAAGGTGCACCGCCCCGAAGTGCTGGCGCGGCTGGTGGCCGATCTGAAGGCCGCCGCGCCGGGGCTGATCGCGGTGACGGGTGACTTGACCAATCTCGGGCTGCCGGTCGAGTATGAGCGTGCGCGCGACTGGCTTGACGCGCTTGGCACGCCTGAGCGCGTCATGGTGATCCCCGGCAATCACGATGCGCTGGTGCGCGGTGCGTGGGAGGCGGGCGCGCGGACATGGCGGCCTTACTGGCAGGGCGAAGGCGGGGAGGGCTTTCCCTGGCTGCGGCGGCGCGGGGGGCTGGCGCTTATCGGGGTGTCGAGTGCCGTGGCCTCGGCCCCGGGCCGGGCCGTGGGCGCGGTGGGGGCGGCGCAGCTTGATCGGCTGGCGGGCCTTCTCGCGCAGACGCGGCAAGAGGGCCTCTGCCGGGTCGTCATGGTGCATCACCCGCCGCTTGACGGCACGGTGAGGGCGCGCAAGCGGCTGCTTGACGCCGCCGCGCTGCGCGTCGTTCTGGCGCGCGAGGGGGTGGAGATGGTGCTGCACGGTCACAGCCACTGCAGTCACCATCAGGAGATGGTGACTGCAGGTGGTGTGGCCCCGGTCATCGGCGTGCCTTCGGCCTCGGCCATTCATCCAGAACCGGCGGCCTGGCACCTCTATCACATCACCCCGACGCCTGATGGCTGGCGGATCGCGCTCACCGCCCGCCGCCACGCGACCGGTGGCATGGAGACGGGCCATGCCGCAACCCACGACATCGTGCGGGCTCATGCCTCGCAGCGGGAGCGGTCATGAGGTGGACATTCCCGCGCCCTGAGGCGATAGAAGCCGCGACCAACCGGAAAGCCATGCCATGCGCCTGATGATCCACCTCTTCCGCATCTACCCGACGGCCAGTTTCCTCATGGTGCTGGCGTTGTTTCTGTCGGGGTTGGCCGAGGGTCTGGGCCTTTCAGCGATGCTGCCGATGCTCAAGATCGCGCTGTCCTCGGGCCAGACGGCGGAGAATGCCGAACCTCCGGGGGAGTTGGAACAGATGGTGCTCGACGTGCTGGCCTGGCTGGGCGTGCCGCCGACTTTGGGCGCGCTTCTGCTTCTCATCGTGGCCATGGCGACGTTCAAGGCGATCCTGCTGCTCGCGGCACAGCGGCAGGTGGGCTATACGGCGGCGCGGGTGGCGACCGATCTGCGGCTCGAGGTCTTGCGCAACATGATGCGCAGCCGCTGGAGCTTTTTCCTTCATCAACCTGCGGGCAAGCTGACGAACGCGCTCGCCACCGAGGCACAGCGGGCGGCGGATGCCTACATGTTCGGCGCGATGTCGCTGACCTTTTTCATTCAGGCAATCGTCTATGCAAGCGTGGCGGTGGCGGTGTCGTGGAAGGCGACGGCCCTGAGCCTTGTCGGCGGGGCAGTGGTGATCGGCGTGTCGCATTTCCTTGTGCGGGTCTCTCGCAAGGCGGGCAAGCGGCAGACCGATTTGATGAATTCGCTCATGTCGCATCTCACCGACACGCTGCAGTCGGTCAAGCCGCTCAAGGCGATGGCGCGCGAGAACCTGACCGATGACATGCTGCGGGGAGAGACCAACCGCCTCAAGGGTGCGCTGCGGCGGCAGGTGCTGGCCTCGGCGGCGCTGGATGCGGGTCAGGATCTGATGTTCGTGGCGCTGATCGCCTTCGGCGTATATGTGGCCCTCGGGCTTCTGTCGATGGAGTTCGCCACGGTTCTGATCCTCGCGGTGACGCTGGGGCGGACCTTTGCCTTTCTCGGCAAGGTGCAGAAACAATATCAGAAACTTGCCCAGGCCGAGAGCGCCTATTGGTCGCTCAAGGACACAAGCGGGCGCGCGGCGGCGCAGCAAGAGCATCTGGGCGGCCATGTCACCCCAACGCTGGAACGTGGCATTTCGGTGCATGACCTGCGCTTCGCCTATGAGGGCCATAACGTCTTGTCCGGTCTGGATCTGGACATCCCGGCCAACCGGATCACGACGCTGGTGGGGCCGTCGGGTTCTGGCAAGACGACGATCATCGACCTGGTGATCGGCCTTCTGCGCCCCGATTCCGGGGAAATCCTGATTGACGGCGTGCCGTTCGAGACGATCGACCTGCACGCCTGGCGGCGGATGGTGGGCTATGTTCCGCAGGAAACGGTGCTTTTGCACGACACGATCCTGCACAACGTTACGCTTGGCGATCCGGCGATCTCGGAGGCGCAGGTGGTTGCGGCGCTGGAAAAGGCCGGGGCGTGGGGCTTTGTAAGCGAGTTCCCCGAGAGGCTGGCAACCGTTGTGGGCGAGCGTGGCGGCCGGCTTTCGGGCGGGCAGCGCCAGCGCATCGCCATCGCCCGCGCGCTGATCAACGGACCGCGGCTGCTTATCCTCGACGAGGCGACAAGCGCGCTCGACACCGAGAGCGAGGCTGCGATCATTGCCACGCTGCAGGTGCTCAAGGATGATCTGACCATCCTTGCCATCACCCATAACGAGAGCCTGGCAAAGGGCGCTGACGTGGTGCACCGGCTGGAGGTGGGCGGCACGCTCAGCCGCGCGGGATAAGTGCGCGGATCGCGGTAATGGCGCGGGCCATGTCGCCTGGCGCGTCGCCGTCGCGTGGGCGCGGCGAGGGATCGCCCAGCCAGACTGCGCGCCCTGACCGCACGAGCCGCAGGTGCATCCGGCTGATATCGCGGCTGAGATAGGACCAGCCGTAGCGCATGAGCGCGCGGTAGGCGCTTGCCCCGAGTGCGTGGTCGGGACGGTCGGGATCGGCCTCGGCAAGGGCGCGGGCAGCGTGCATCTCGCCCGCCGCGCAGAGCATGTCGTGGCGCATGGAGCTTCGTCCCGCCGAGATGTCGAACATGTGCACAGGACGGCCCGTCGCATGGGCCTCGGACAGCATCGAAATACTGTCGGCGGTCACGATCACCTCATCGGCCAGCGCCAGAAAGCCCAGATAGGGATTTTCCGGGTCGTCGCGCCGCCAGCGGTAAAGCTGCATCGGCACATCCGTTTGCACGGCGAAGGCGTCGATGGCGCAGGCGGGTGTGCGCGCGCTCGAACTGATCAGAAGCGATCCACCGCGCGCGCGCGCCAGCGTCATCGTGTCACGCATCAGCCGCGCGGCGGCATTGGGGCCAAAGGCATAGGGCCCGCTCGTGCCGCCGATATTCACCGTTAGATAGGGCCGCGGCAGATGGGCAAGGCGTGGCGCCCATAGCGCGGCGGCCTCGTCCAGCCGCGCCCGCGTGACCCCGTGCAGCGGCAGCGCGTTGCGCAGCACATTGGCGCGCTCGGGCACCGGGTATTGCGGTGTGGTGATGATCAGGTCGAAATGGTGCGGGTCGGCCCATTGCCGCCCCAGAAACACCAGCCGCGTGCGCCCGCCGGATTGGTCGCGGATCCAGCGCGCCACCGGTTCGTTGCGCATCCCGATGGAGAGGACCAGATCGGGCCAGGGGGCGCGCAGCGGATCGGACCCCGTCAGATCGACGCCCCACAGATCATTGCGCAGGAAAAGCGCGCTCGCCAGCCCGAAACGGCGATACCGCAGCGACTTGATCTCACAGGGCCAGCCAAGCGCCGTGGCCAGCGCGCGCAACTGCGTGCGCTCGCCCGCGCGATAGGCGTCGAGCACCCAGACGCGCGGTTCAGACATCGGCGGCCCGTGGCGGGCGGGGCTTGGGCCAGCGCCGCTTCATGCAGAGCCATTGGCCCGGATCCTCACGGATCCAGCCCTCGAACACGGCGTTGAGCCGTGTGGTGAGGTCAAGCACCTGATCCTTGCGCGGCGCCTCCGGGTCAGTCGGGGCGAGCGGGGCCATGACCTCGATCCGGTAGCGCGTGCCGGGCAGACGCACCGCCCGGATCGGGAGGAGCGGATAGCCGCGCAGCGCCAGCATGGCGGGCAAGGTGTTGGTCATCGCGGGCACGCCGAAAAACGGCACCATCTCGCCCTCGTCGATGCGCGTATCAAACGCCGCGCCGACCGAGCGCCCGGCGGCCAGTTCGCGGATCGTGTCGCGCGCGCCGCCTGCGCTCGGCATCAGCGGCCCGCCGAAATGCCGACGCCGCGCGAGAAAGAAGCGGTTCATCCAAGGGTTGCTGTCGGGCGCATAAAGCACCGCAATGGACAGGTCATGCTCGCGTCCGATGAGATTGCAAAGCTGCCACGCGCCGACATGGGCGGTGGCCAAAACGATGGCGTCCTTGCGACGGATCGCCGCCTCGGCCTCGGGGTGGATGACGAATTCCAGACGACGGTCACGGTCACGCCAGATCCGGTCGAGCAAGAACAACTCTACCGCCGCATGACCGGTGGAGCGGAAGATATCGCGCGCCACAGCGTCGCGGCCCGCCTCGCTCGCGTCGCGCATCATCACCGCAAGATTGCGCCGCACCACCCGCAGCTTGTTGGGATTGCGAAAGCCGATGGTCCCGAGACAGGCGGCAAAGACCCGCGTGGCCAGCGGCACCGGCATGAGCCGCGCCAGCCCGTAAAGCAGGTGAAACACCGCCGCCTCGAACAGCCAGACCGGCGTTTGCGCCGCCGGCAGGCGGTCCATCAGGTGCTTGGGCAGCAGGTAATATTTCGCCATCGTTCGATCCCGGCCCTCAAACAGCGCGCTCAGGAAGCGCGGGCCCGCGCCTTAGCGGCGCGCGGCGCGGTCGGATTTGTCCGGATAGGTGCCGAACACCCAGTCCCAGAACGGCGAGGACACCCCATAGCGACCGGGATCTTTCGAGAAATGGTGGCGCATGTGGTAATGCTTGAGAAATTGCAGCGCCGGGTGCTTCATCGGGAAGTGATGCGTGGCATAGTGGATATAGTCGTAGACCAGATAGCCGATGATGAAGAAGCCGGTGAACGGCTCGGCCCAGGGGTAGGGCAGCACCAGCCAGAAGATCAGGTATAGCACGGCAATGATCGGCAAGGCCCCGGCAGGCGGCATCAGAAGGCGCGTCTTGTCCTGCGGTGTGTCGTGGTGGACGCCGTGAAAGAGATAGATGAAGCGGCGGCCCAGATCGGTTTTCGGCTCAAAGTGGAACAGATAGCGGTGCAGCAGGTATTCCGCCAGCGTCCATGTCGCCAGCCCGGCCAGCCCGATCAGCGCCAGTCCGCCAAGCCCGATGCCATGGACCATGACCGCCCGCCAGATCAGCCAGCCCGCCACCGGCGACCAGACCAGAAGCGGCACGATCGGATGCACATGGCTGAGCTTTTCAAGAAGCGGGTTCTTGAACAGGCGCACCGATTCATCCACGCGGTGACGGCGGCTGGGTTGATGGTTCGACATGGGCGGCCTCTCTGGATGGGTACGCGTTGTCAGGCTTCATTATATACGTTCGTTTTTGCCCGAAGAACAGCACCACGCCAGATTTTACTGGTGCAGAGCCATTCGCCGGGTCGCGCGCTGATCCAGTCCTCGAATCGCTCGTGGATCTGACGGGTGAGGTCAAGCGCCTGCGCGTCGGTATCGGCCTCGGGGTTGCGCGGAACAAGCGGGGCGTGAAAGCGCACGATAAAGCGCGCGCCGGGGTGGCGCTCGACCTGCACGGGCACGAGCGGCGCGCCAAAGCGCAGCGCCAGCCCCGCAGGCAGGGTCGAGCTGTCCTTGTCCGCGCCGAAGAACGGGATCGGTTTGCCGCCCTCGACGCGGCGGTCGATGATCATGGCCGGGGCCTCGCCTTGCCTGAGCGCCTGAAGGAACGCGCGCAACCCGGCATCGCGCGAGATCGTGGCGCAGCCCAGCCGCGCGCGATAGCGCAGCAGAATTCGGTCAAGCCAAGGGTTGGCCAGCGGCGCATAAAGCGCGTGGGAGCGGATGCCCATCTGCGTCATGGCAGCGCAGGCAACCTCCCAGTTGGCGAGATGGGCGGCGACGAACACGACCGGCGTGCCGGGGCGGCAATAGGCGGGATCTGGCTCTACCGTCTCGATGCGCAGAAGGCCGCGCGCGGGGTCGGTATATTTCGCCAGATGCGGATACTCGGCAAATACCGCGCCGGCATTGGCCCAGACATCCCCGGCCAGGCGGTCGATCTCATCGGGGGGCGTGCCGGGCAGGGCAAGCGTGAGGTTGGCGCGCACATGGCGCGTACGGTTCTTGAACACGCGCCCGAGGAACCGGCCAAAGCGGGCCCCAAGCGCCGAGGACCAGCGTAGCGGCAAGAGCCGGAAAAAGCCGACCACCGCACCCACGAAGGCCAGGTCGATGGCCCAGAGCAGATTGCTTGCGGCGCGGCTTTCCAGCGCCTTGTGGCGGAGATGGCTTCCCAGGATGAATTTGGCCACGCGGATCGACTTTCTGCTCGGAGCGGTCTTGATGTCCGCGGTTATTCGGGTTTCGGCCCCGGTTCCGCAAGAGTATTCTGGCGGTGGATCGCCCAGAGACGCGCACGTTCCTGTAACATTCTTACGGTATTTGACCCCCGCGAGAGTCAGGGGGCTTGCCCTTGACGCCCCGGATGCGGCAAGGCTTGTGCGCCCGCAGAGGGGCGGCGCGGGGAGATCCCCCCCCGCGTGAGGTAACACGAAAGGTATTCCATGGCGAGCACCGCGCCCGAAAGCGCCCCGATCGACGTCAGATCGGCGGAAACGGGCCGCGCCATGCGCGACTTTCTGAACCTGCCTGCGCGGATCCATGCCGATGACCGGGCCTATGTGCCGCCGCTCCTGATCGAGCAGAAACAGCGTATATATCAGAACAAGCCGCTTTTCGCCCATTGCGAGGTGGCCCGCTGGGTCGCGTATCGCGGCGGCGAGGCGGTGGGGCGCATCACCGCGCAGATGGACCGGATGCAGCCCGAGGTGGAGGGCGGCAAGCTCGGGTATTTCGGGATGTTGGAGGCAGTGGACGAGCCTGAGGTGTTCGCCGCCTTGTTCGAGACGGCGCAGGACTGGCTGCGCGCGCGCGGTGCGGCGCATCTGCGCGGACCCTACAACCTCTCGATCAACGAGGAAATCGGCCTTCTGGTCGAGAATTTCGACGACCCCCCCTATATCATGATGGGCCATGCCCCGCGCTATTATGCCCCGCGTCTGGAAGAACAAGGCTTTGCCGGGGTGAAGGATCTGCTCACCTACATGGTGCAGCCCGATTTCGTGGCGCCGGCGGTGATGACCAAGCTGGCCGAGCGCGCCAGCCGCAAGGTGACGATCCGCCCTTTCAACCGCAAGGACAAGGCCGCCGACATCGCGGCGATGCGCGACATCTTCAACGACGCCTGGTCGGACAACTGGGGTTTCGTGCCCTTCACCCACGAGGAGTTCGAGGAAACCGCCAAGGCGCTGACGATGCTCTTGCCCGACGACTATATCCAGTTCGCCGAGATCGACGGCAAGCCGGTGGCCTTCATCACCGCATTCCCGAACATCAACGAGATGATCCATGACCTGCGCGGGCGGCTCTTGCCGTTCGGCTGGGCGAAACTGCTGTGGCGGCTCAAGGTCAGGGGCGCCAAAAGCACGCGCGTGGCGCTCATGGGCGTGCGCAAGGAGCACCAGTATTCCCGCCTCGGGCCGACGCTCGCCTTTCTGGTCATCGACGCGGTGCGCAAGCAGATGATCAAACGCGGTGTGAGCCGGGTGGAGATGGGCTGGATTCTGGAGGATAACGACGGTATGCGCCACATCATCGAGGAAATCGGCAGCACCATTCACAAACGCTACCGCCTCTATCAAAAGCCGCTCTGAGGCCGCCCCCAATGACCCGACCCGAGACAGACCCCCAAGCGAGCGATTTCGCCGCCGTCATTCTTGCCGGAGAGCGCGACGCGCGCGATGCGCTGCGCGACCATGCGGGCGTGGCAAGCAAGGCGTTGATCGAGATCGACGGGCAGCCGATGATCGCACGGGTGATTGCCGCGCTAGAGGGAGCGAGGCACGTCTCCTCGGTGCATCTGAGCGGACCGGCCGAGGCGGTGGTGAGTGGCTCGGACGTGCTTTCGGGGATGATCAGGGAGGGGCGCGTGGCGTGGTCCGCGCCGGGGGCCTCGCCCTCGACCAGCGCCTATGCGATGCTGGGCCGATTTTCCGAGGACCGCAAGGTGATGATCACTACCGCCGATCACCCGCTTCTGACCAGCGAGGTCGTCGATCATTTCTGCCGCGACGCTGCGCTCTCGGGCTGTGACGTGGTGGTGGGGCTGGCGCCCCATGATCTGGTGCGCGGGGCCTATCCGGACCTCAAGAAAACCGTGCTGCGCTTTGCCGACGGGCAATATTGCGGTTGCAACCTGTTTGCCTTTCTCACCGCCGATGGCCGACGCATGGCCGATTTCTGGCGACAAATCGAGCGCGAGCGCAAGAAGCCGCTTGTCGTGATCAGCATCCTGGGTCTCTGGGCAGTGCTACGCTATCGCATGGGTTGGCTCACGCTGGAGCGCGCGCTGGCGCTTTTGTCGCGCAAGACCGGGCTTCGCGTGGGTGTGGTTGTGCTGCCTTATGCGCACGCCTCGGTGGACGTCGACTCGGTCGATGATTATCTTGTGCTTCAGCGTTATGCCAATGCGGCCAGCGCGCCGCAGCCCACCCCGACCTGAGGGCCTGTCGCGCCCGCCCCCTGTTCCTTCATCGAAAGAAAGATGCAGCCATGACAACCACGATGACCAAACTGCTCAATTTCGACGCCGTCGAAAAGGCCCCGCTCACCACCGATCCGTTCAGCTTCATGGTCGCCAGGGACGTGATCCCGGCGGACATGCTGGAGCGGGTGAACGCCGATTATCCGCATATCGACCGGCCCGCCAACTTCAAGCCCGAGAGCCTCGAATACGGCCCCCTCTTCGCGCAGATCCTCGAGGATCTCGACAGCCCGGAATTCGAGCGGCTGATCTCGCGCAAGTTCGACATCGACCTGACCCAGACCACCAAGACCATCACCGTGCGCAAGCTGTCAGAGCCGAGCGACGGCAATATCCACACCGATCACTGGTCCAAGATCATGACCGTGCTGCTCTACTTCAACCCCGAATGGCATCAGGAGGGTGGCAAGCTGCGGATGCTGCGCGGCAAGCACGATATCGAGGACTATGTCGCAGAGGTGACGCCGCTTGGCGGCACGCTGCTGGCGTTCAAGCGCTCCAACAACAGCTATCACGGCTACAAGCGTTTTGACGGAGAGCGGCGCATGGTGCAGGTGAACTGGGTACGCTCGGACCCGCTCGCGCTTCAGGCGCAGCGCATCTCACGCCTCGGCACCCATACAGGCAAGAAACTGCTGCGCATGGCCAAGGGGCTTGGCGGACGCGGCTGAGGCCGAATCGGAACTGCCCGGGCGTCAGGCCCGGGCCCCCTCATTCAGGCGCGTAGCCGAAGACCGGATCGAGCCGGCCATCGACCATCGCATTCACCGCCGCCAACTGTTCGGGCGTGAAGTAGTCGCGATAGCCGCCGACCTTGCCACGCCGCACCTTGAAGCTGTCGGGGTTGGTCTCGTCACCGGGCTTCACGCGCTGGCCGCTGGCGCGCATGCCCTCTTTCGTCGCCTCGCGCTTTTTCATGTTCTCATAGGCGGCATAGTCGCGCGCGGCCTCGATATGCGCGGGATCGCCCGATGTGCCGGTATGGGTCACGGCCTTTTGCAGCGCGCTTGCGGGGTCGGCGCGCATGTCCTCGTAGCGCAGTGTCAGCAGGTTATCACCCATCATCGGCATGGCGCGCGCCCAGCCGTTGAAATACTCCACGATACGCGGGATGCCGCAAGCGGGGTTAGACACAAAGTCGAACATATCCACCTCGGCCCCGTGGGGCGGGTAGAAGTTCAACTCCTTCTTGCCGGGCAGCATCCGGTATTTCCACTGGAAATACTGCGACACCGCCACATCGCGCGGGTCGCGCACCAGCAGCACGACGCGCTTGCCCCTGAAATGCTCAAGGCTTTCCCACTCGCGCAGATAGTCGCGCATGTAGTTGTTGTGGCTGAACAGCACGCGTGGCGCGGCCGGGTTCATGCGGTGGAAATTGTCGAACTCCAGCATGTTCTCGGTCGGCAGGCCGAAATGCAACTGGTAGAAGCGCGACAGCATCACACGAAACCAGGTTCGTCCGCTCTTGCCCCAGGACATCAGCACCCAGTCGGCTTCCTGCAATTTCCGGTATTCCTCCTTGCCGCGCAGGCGCCGTTCCAGCGACAGCTTGCGGGGTTTGGGCAGGAAGAACAGCGCGCCAAGGATCAGGTGGCGGCTGGCTATGGCGCGGATTTCCCTGGGTGTGGTGTTGAACATGGGCGTGTCTTTCGACTGGTCGGGGCTTTATGTCTCGGGGCGTTCCGGTGCATAGCATGACCGGGGCGGACCGCGCCCCTTTGAACGCAAGCGGCGGGATGATGCAAGCGAAAGTCTGGACACTTCTGGGCCGCAAGGCCGGGGACAACACGCAGGTAGAGACGCTGGCGGCGATGCTGGGCTGGCCGGTGGAGGACAGGCATATCAGTGCGCGCGCCTGGGAATTGTTGCCGCATCTGGTGCTGGGCGAGACGCTTTGGGGCATCGACGTGGCGGCATCCTCGCCTCTCGCCCCGCCCTGGCCCGATCTGGTGATCAGCGCGGGCCGTCGCAACGAGCCTGTGGCGCGCTGGATCCGGCGGCAGGCGGGGGGACGGGTGAAGTTGGTGCATGTGGGGCGGCCCTGGGCGCCGCTTGATACTTGGGATCTTGTTGTCACCACGCCACAATATTTCCTGGCTCAAGGCGGTAATGTGCTGGTCAATCCGTTGCCATTGCACCCTCTGAGCCGAGAGAGCGTGGCGCCCGAGGCCGCGCGCCTTGGCCCGCGTCTGGCGCATCTGCCGCGCCCGTGGACAACGGTGCTGATCGGTGGCGACAGCGGGGCGTTCGTGTTCACGCCCGAGACGGGGCGGCGACTGGCCGAGGGGGTGAACCGCCTGGTGGCGGCGACGGGGGGGGGCGTGCTGGTGAGCGATAGCCCGCGCACACCCGCACCCGCGCGCGCAGCGTTTCAGGCCGCGCTGACCGTTCCTGCCGAGTGTTTCTGGTTTCACGCCCGCCAGGACTGGCCCGGGAACCCCTATCGCGGCTTTCTGGGGCTGGCGGACCGGTTCGTTGTCACCGGCGAGAGCATGTCGATGCTGGCCGAGGCCGCCGCCATGGGCCGCCCGCTCTATGTGTTCGATCCGTCAGAGCAGGGACAATGGTGGTGGCGGGCGCATAACTGGCGCCACAAGCCGCTCAGCCACCGTCTGGCGATGCGGCTCGCGCCGGTGCGGATGCGCCGCGATGTGGGGCGGATACAGGCAGCACTTGTGGCGCAGGGGCAGGCGCGGTGGCTGGAAGAAGCCCCGGCGTTGATCGCGGGCGGCGAGGGCTGGTTCGGCGCGACCGCAGCAGACCCCCTGTCCGCCGCGCGGCGCGCGGCGGAACGGGTGCGCGCATTGTTCGGGCATGGTCCGGGCTGACACCCGGGCCAGACCGCTCAGGCCGCCATCGCCAGATTTCCCGCGCTCAGCGGATGTGCCGGGGCGGGCGGCAGGTCGGGCGTTTTGTCGAGCATCTCGAAGGCGTCGTGGCGGACGTGGTTCTGCGCCATCTCATTGCGCAGGAACTCCTCCGAGATCTTGCCCTCGTTGACGCATTCCTTGAGCAACCCCAGGAAGAACCGTTCCTGGTTCTTGTCGGGATGCGCCTTGTAATTGCCCATCAGCCCGTATTCACCAAAGAGCTGGCGGCGCAGGCGCAGCACCCAACCGGCGGGCGGGAAGGCGCGGAACCGCTCGGCGGGACGCCAATCGACCTTGAGGCCGGTCTTCCACGGCTGCGTCTTGCGCCGCGTGGTGTGCAGCATCTTGGTTTCGGTCGTGAACTTGTCGAAATCGTTCCACTCTTTCTCGATGAACTCGATCGTCTCGCGCGGCTCCTTGCGCAGGCCGATCCAGTCCTGATAGTCGAGCGTGCCCGCGAACATCGCGCGGAATTGCTCCTCGACCTTCCAGTGGGTCAGCTTCGCGCAGTCGAGCAGCATGACCGACGAGGCCACGTTGCCGTCAATGAGGCCCTTGGGGCCCGAGCGCATCCGCGCCATGATCGCCTTGCCGTTCATCTCGCGGCTCAGCAGATCCCAGATATCCGCGCACGCAAAAACATCGGGGTCGATGACCACGGCGCGACCCTCATAACCCATGAGTTCCGGCGGCATCATCCGGGTGGGGGTGAAGGATTGCAGGTCGTCGTTGAGCCACACGCGCTTGATCCCGTCGCGCAGGTATTCGCGGCCCTCGTGCTCGGCGAAGAACGGATAGTTGCGGCTGTCCATGATATGGATGTCGAACTTGTCATTATGCGCCGAATAGCGCCGGATGGCATGCTCGGCCACGATCGCGCCGACGATCTGCTTGTGGTTGGTCTGGATGAAGACACCGTAGTTCATGGGCGAGGTCCGTCCCCTGTCTGTTATCATTCGCGCGCGATCTTACATGAGAGTGTCGCGGGGTTCCATGACCGCTGCGTTCACGATCAATGAAATACTCCGCGCCGGTACAGCTGCCAGAACAGGCCCCAGATATGGATCAGGGGTCGGCGGCGCACCTTGTCGGGGATCTCCACCACCTGGCCCGAATGGCGCGAGAGTTTCCACGCCAGATAATCGAGCCCGCCCTCGAAGGTAAAAAGCCCCTTGATGAGCCGCGCCACCGAGAGCGTCTTGCCCTGCACCCGGCGCAAGCCCCAGAGCAGGGGGGCCGTGCGGCGGGCGGCGGCGGGGATATCCGCGCTGTAGCAAAGCGGGCCGTCGCTTTCGTGAAGTGTGAGCCGGTCCCCAAGCCGTGGCAGCAACGCGCGTGTCATCGCCACGAAGAATTCGCGCCCGTGACCCGCCAGTTCGGCGGCGCGGCCCTGGCGCTCGGCGCGCAACTCGGTGGCATAGCTGAGCGCGAGCGCCCCCTGCCAGAGCGCCTCGACGGTGCCCTCTTGCGGCAGGGCGGGCAGCGCGCGGCGCAAGAGCGTCTCGCCCGCGCGCAGAAAGGCCGCGTGCAGGCGGTCTTGTGTCTCGGCGCTGTCGGCCCAGATCACCTTGACCGGCTGCGCGAAGCGGCCCCAGAGATAGGATTGAAACCACCCCGGCCCGGTGCCGCGCTCGAATTGATTCAGGCTCAGGACGGCGTATTTGCAGCGCACGGTGTCAGGGCCGAGCGGGGCCTCGAGGTAATAGACATTGGGTGGCAGCGCGCGGCCCGCAAGGCGCAGCGCAAGACGCGGCTCGGCGCGGGGCGTGGGATCGACCAGCACATAGAAATCCACCAGCCCGTCGAGCAGATCGCCGCCGCGCAGGCACGAGCCATAGAGGATCACCGCCTGAAGCCCCGCGCCGAACCGCGCCGAGAGCGCGCCGTGAAGCGCGCGCAGCGCGGGCGCATCGTCGAGTGTGGGGCCGGGGGCGGCGGGATAAGTCATGCGGGCCTCATCGCAGCGGGCGCAGGAAACGGATCGGGCCTTCTGCGCTCACGATAAGCGGATTTTCGCCGCCCGCTGTCACAAAAAGCTCGCCGTCGAGGTTCAACTCGCCGTCAAGGAACATCTCGAAACGGTCGGTGCGAAAGCTCTCATAGCCGTTGGCGGGCGTGACATGGGGGTTGGGTCGCCCACGCAACACCGAAAGGATACTGCGCCCGAACCGCGCCGCGCCGCCCTGAATGGTGGTAAGGCCGATGCGTCCGCCTTGCCGCGCCCAGAACGGACGCATCCCCAGAAAGAGCCGGTCGAGTGTGCTTGCCACGAGGATCAGCATGGGGGCCTCGTCGCGCGTGACGGGGGCGCCGGTACCGGCGAGGGACAAGCGCACATGGGTCGGCTGGTAGAAGCGCGGATCCTGCCGAATCAAGCCCCAGAGCGCGCGGATGAGAATGAGCCCAAGGCTGATTTCCCCGCCAAGCCCGCGCGAATGCACCTTGTCATGGGCAAAGCGCGTGGCCTGCATGATCGCGCCGGTGCCAAGGAACATGCCATGCCGCACCGCGCCATCGGCGGCCCCCTCGACGCGCATGATGTGGCGGCTGCGGATCTCGGCCCCGACCAAGGGCGCGCCCGCGTCGAGCCAGCGACAGAGCCGGTCGAGCGCGCGGCGCGGGGTCGAGGCCAGGCCGATATCGCCCGCTGTCATGTTGGCCGTGCCGCCGGGCAAGAGCATGACCAGCGGCAGCGCGCCCTCGGGCCAATGCTCCAGCATCAGGCCAAGCGTGGCGGCAATGGTGCCGTCGCCGCCGTTGATCACCACCACCTCGGGGGCCTCGCGGAGCAGCGCGAGCATCAGCGTGCGCGCGTCATCGGGCGAGCGGGTGACGTGATGGGTGACATGCCCGTAGGCGGCGAGGCGGGCGTTGAGCTGCTCCAGCCCCTTGCGGTTGTTTCCGCTCAACGGGTTGGTGATGACGCTGACGCGGGTCATTGGGCCTCTCGGGGCAGCAGCGCGTCGATGCGCGCAAGGATACGTGCCATGTCGGCATCGGTCTCGGTGGCGGTGTCTGCGCGTGTCGCATGGCTGTGCTCTGCGATCCATGTGGCAAGGCCACGGTCGATCAGGGTCTGGTGAAAGCGCGGGAAATGCCGGGTCTGCGGCATGAGGCGCAACCGGTAGAGCGTGCGCGCGAGCGCAATACGGGCGTGCTCGCGGGGCGATCCGTCCTGCGGCGGCTGAAACAGCCAGCTTGCCAGCGCGCGCCGCCCGTTATCCAGCCCGCCCAGCCAGCCCGTCGGCAGCGGCAGGATTTCGAGGGGCCTGGCCAGACGCGCCACCTCAAGCTGCATCGAGATGCTGTCGCCGGTGACAACGAACCGGTCGGCCAGCGCCAGCAGCCCGGCATAGGGGTTCCCGCCATCGGGCGCGTGCCAGTCGAAGCGCGGCACCTCGGCTGTCTGACCCTCGGTCAGCGCCGCCACCAGGCCTTCGGGCGTGCGGCGCGAGCCGACGACATAGGGTGTGCCGCCTTCGGCCAGAACCTGCGCGATGCGCGCGCGCAGGCGCGCCGTCACGCTGGCATTGTAGACAAAGGGATTGGTCGGCCCACCGATGAGAAAAGCGACAATCGGGCGGGGCAGGGCGGCAAGGGCGGCCTGCCACTCGGCGCGCCCCGCCTCCAGCCGCGCGGGATCGACGCGCATCAGCGGCAGCCCGATATGGAGGACGTTCGGGAAGGGGGCGGGCAGGGTCTCGGCGCTTGTCACGATCAGGTCGAAATGATCCATCATCCCCGAGGGCTTGCCCACCAGAACGATACGCGCGCGCCCGCCCGATCGCGCCTTGATCCAGAGCGCGGCATTGGCGGGGCGGCGGCCGCTGGTCAGGATGAGATCCGGCCAGGGGGGGGCAAGCGCGTCGGAGCGGCCCATGTCGAGATGCGACAGCGACGCCGCCACCCGAGGCTTTCCCAGAACCCATTGCGGCTGCATCTCCAGATGGCGCAATTCGCTGTGCCACCCGCGTGCGGCAGAGAGCGCGTCGGCGATCATCTCGACCTGACCGTTATCGCCGCGCTTGTCGCCGAGCACCCGCCAGATGCGCGGCCCTGTGGTCCCCGCGCTCATCCGCGTCTCACTGTCCGGTGGCGGCGTCGCGCGGCGTGTCGATCCCGAAGAGCGCCTTGAGACGTGGCGAAAGGTCGCGCTGCACCAGTGCCTCCAGCTCGGCCACCTTCTGCGCGTCGAAATAGTCGCGATAGCCCCCGACCTTGGCGCGGCGGACCTTGAAGCTTTCGGGGTCGTTCGCGTTGCGCAGCGTCAGGCCGCCCGAGCGGAAGAACCCCTCGCTTTCGAGCTTGCGCAGGTTGTCGAAGGAGGCGAACTCGACCGCGTCGTCGATCTCGGCCTCGGAAAAGCTGTCGCCCATGAGGGTCGTGATCTTGCGCAGAACGCCCGCAGGATCGGTGCGCAACTCCTCGTAGGAGGTCAGCAGCGTGCGATCGAGAGACCCGAGCGCCGCATCCCAGTAATTGAGGAAGGCAATGAGCGAGGGCAGGCCGATCTCGCTCTGCCGCACGAATTCCCACATGCCGATATTGCGCCGGTCCACGGGCCGCGAGAGCTCTGCGTTGATCAGCTCCTGCTTGTGATCGGACTGCCGCTTGGTGAACTGGAAGAACCACGATACGGCGATGTCGAGGGGGTTGCGCGCCAGAAGCACCACGGGTTTTGCCGCCAGCTCTGCGTCCTGCTGGCCGGGTTGCAACAGATCCCCCACGGCGCGCTCGTAGCTGTACCAGCCGTTCGTGGCGGCAAAACTGGGGATCGCGGGGTTGGCATCGGCAAGCGCGGGATAGCGGGCGAAATCGCTTTCGGGAATGCCGTGGCGCCGGGCATATAGCCGCGTCAGCATGACCTTGAGCCAGGTGTTGCCGCTCTTGGGATGGGCGATGATGATCAGCGAGGAACGCCGCGCTATATCCACCTCGAGCGCACCCAGTCGCGCCTTGCGGGCCGAGACACGCAGACGCGTGGGCAGGATCCTGGTGCTGCCGATGATCGTGGCCTTGCGGATGTTGTCGCGGCCAAGGTTACGAAAGGAGGGGATAAGGCTCATGGGGTCGATCCGGGACTGGGGCAGGGGCACACGAAGTGCCGTCAAGCCCAGCCCTTTGCCGCATCCGGGGCTGGAAGTCCACCCCAAGGCGCGTGCCGACCCGCTTGCACAGACAAGCGCGGTTGACCTTGGCGGCCCAGCGCGGATATAGGCTTCGCGCAACGCGTGGACTGCCCGATGACTTTGCTTGACGGATCCGCCACCGCCGAGGCGGGCGCCACCGGAAAGCGGGTGACAGGATCGAGGATTGGAAAGACCATGACAGACAAGACCCCCCAGGAAACACCCCCGACCGGGAACGCCAAGGATTACTGCGTTTTCATTCAGGCCAACCACAAGCAGTATATCGGCGCGCTCATTGCCGAATATGCGATCCGGCGGAATTCGAAGCATAATGACAAGTTCGATATCCGCATCATGCATTACGACGATTTTCCCGTCTTCAAGGCGCATGAGGGCAGGAAGTTCCTGCGCGACGGGGAATGGCGCGAATGGGTGCGCAACGACCTGCAATCCTTTACGCCGACGCGGTTCGCGCCGCCGCAGCTCATGGGCTTCAAGGGACGCGCCATCGTGATCGACCCCGACGTGTTCGTGATTGCCGATATCTGGGACCTGTTCTCGCGCGACATGAAGGGGGCCGCGGTGATGTGCCGCCCGAAATCGGGCAACAAGGGCAAGCGCGGGGCGTTGGCGACAAGCGTGATGCTGCTCGACAACGCCAAGCTCACGCACTGGAAATTCGACGAGCAGTTCGCCGCCATGTTCGACGGCTCGCGTGATTACATGCCGTGGATCTCGCTCAAGTATGAGGATCCTGAGACGGTGGCCCTGTTTGAGAACGAGTGGAACGATTTCGACCATCTCGACGAGAACACCAAGGCGATCCACAACACGCAGCGCAAGACGCAGCCGTGGAAAACCGGCCTGCCGGTGGATTACCGCGCCGCCGATTCGTTCCGTCTCTTTCCGCCGCGCCACTGGTTCCGCCGGCTGCGCCGCGCGCTCTTTGGCGATTACGGGCTTGCCGGGCATTACAAGCGCCACCCCGATCCCAGACAGGAGGCGTTCTTTTTCGGCCTCGTGCGCGAGGCGGTGGAAAAGGGCGTGATCACCGAGGAAATGCTGCGCGAGGAGATGCGCCAGAACCATGTGCGCCACGACGCGCTGGAACTGATCAAGACGGTGCCGCCGGTCGCCTATCCCGTCCCGGCCTGAGCCGGACTGTCATGTCCGTGGGCGCCGGGCGTTCGCGGACAGGGGCAGGCGCTGCCCTCGATCGCAGGGCTGGGGTCGTCGCCACGGTTTCGCCCGCCGCGAGCACGCTTGCGAGGAAGGGGTGCACCGCATGACCGAGACCGGCGTGGATCGTTTCAGAAAGGCGATCTTGCTGCTGACACTGACCGGCCTGATCGCGGGGCTTGCGCTTCTGGCTGCGGGCATGGGCGGGATCGCGGATATTGTCTGGTTCGCGGGGGTCGTGCCCGCCCTTACCACACTTGTTGTCGAGATCGTCAGCCGGCTCGGGCGCGGCGAAATCGGGCTGGATATCGTCGCTGCGCTGTCGATGACGGCTGCGCTGGTCTTTGGCGAGACGCTCGCTGCGGCGGTTGTTGCGGTGATGTATTCTGGGGGAACCTTCCTTGAAAGTTTTGCCGAGGGCCGTGCCCGTCGCGACATGCACGAGTTGCTGGCCCGCGCTCCACGCACCGCGACCCGCCACCGCAATGGCGGTCTTGAGGATGTCCCGCTTGACCTGATCACGCCCGGCGACCGGCTGCTCATCCGGCAGGGCGACGTGGTGCCGGTGGACGGCACGGTGGATGCGTTGACGGCCTTTGTGGATGCCTCTGCGCTGACCGGCGAGTCGCTGCCGGTGCGGTTGGGGCGCGGGGCCGAGGCGATGAGCGGCGTGACCAATGCGGGCGAAGCCTTTGACATGACCGCGACGCGCGGCGCGAAGGAAAGCACCTATGCCGGGATCGTCCGGCTGGTTGCGGAGGCGCAGCAATCCAAGGCGCCCATGTCCCGGCTGGCGGATCGCTGGTCACTGGGTTTTCTCGCCGTCACCCTGGCTATCGCCACCGGCGCGTGGTGGCTGACCGGAGATCCGATCCGGGCCGTTGCCGTTCTGGTCGTGGCGACCCCCTGCCCGCTGATTCTGGCGGTGCCGGTGGCCCTGGTCGCGGGCCTTTCGCGCGCAGCGCATTTCGGTGTGCTGATCAAGGGCGCAGGGCCGCTTGAGACCATGTCGCGGATCCGCACGTTGATTCTCGACAAGACCGGAACGCTGACCGACGGGCGCCCGCAGATCGTATCGATCGACAGCCATGGCGACGTGAACGAGACGGAGCTTCTGCGCCTTGCCGCCGCTCTCGATCAGGCATCGAGGCACCCTGTCGCGCAAGCCATCGTCGCTGCCGCGCGAGCGCGCGGCCTTGTGATGCCCGTGCCCTCGGAGGTGGCCGAGATTCCCGGTGAAGGGGTTGTCGGCAGCGTGGCGGGCCGCAGTGTCATTGTCGGCAGCGACGGATTCGTGGCGCGACGGGTAGGGCGGCGGTCGGGTGAGCATCCTGCACTGGCTGCGGGATCGCTGCTTGTCGCGGTGGGGATCGACGGACATATGGCAGGTCATCTGGTGATGTCCGATCCGCTGCGCGAGGGCGCGGCCGCGATGCTGGAGCGGCTGCGCCGCGCGGGCGTCGTGCGTGTCCTGCTTGCCACCGGAGACCGGGCCGAGGTGGCCGAGCGGGTCACCGGCGGGCTTGGATTCGACGGGCTGCGGGCCGGGTTGACACCGGACCAGAAGGTTCTTCTGGTCCTCTCGGAGCGTAAGCACGGCCCGGTGATGATGGTGGGTGACGGGGTGAATGACGCACCGGCGCTTGCCGCTGCGGATGTGGGCGTGGCCATGGGCGCGCGCGGCGCCGCCGCCTCGGCCGAGGCGGCCGATGTGGTGCTTCTGGTTGATCGCATCGACCGGCTGGGGCCGGGGATCGAGATCGCGCAGGCGTCCCGCCGCATCGCGCTCGAGAGCGTCGTTGCCGGGATCGGCCTGTCAGTGCTGGGCATGATCGCCGCCGCCTATGGCTATCTCAGCCCGGTGCAGGGCGCCCTTGTGCAGGAGGTGATCGACGTGGCCGTGATCCTCAATGCGCTGCGCGCGCTGCGGATCGCGCCCAAGGGGCCTCTCCCGGCTGAGCGACCTGCGCGCGGGGGGTAACGTGTCGGAAGCCGCGCGGATGCAACGGTTAGGGATCGGCTGATTCCCTTTCCGACCTGTCTCAGGTCTGAGACAGGTCGCCCTGGTGGTCCCGGTTGCCAGGGCTGACGCATCGCGTCCTTTTGAGCATCTTCCAGTCAGCGGCCGGTGGAGGATCGGCACGCAACAGGAGCAGATCAGAAATGAACCAGATGACACAGGGCGCGGGTGTTGTGTGACACTTTAGATTAGAGTGACGCCGGACTATCCGAACTGATGGCGAACTTGCCCGGATCGGCCTTGTAAATAAGGGGTTTCAGGCGCGAAGTGGGGTGATCGCGCGTCTGGTGGCGAAGTTTTTACAGAAAGCGGAAAATGGGGGGTTTCGGGGTGTCGAGGGCGGTTTGGCCGGTGTCGGGGCTGCGAGGGCGCGATGTGGCGCAAACCCTATTCAAACAGGGTTGAAACGGCTCTGAGAGGGGGTGTTTGGGGCCTGTCGGGGGGGTGTTTCAACGTCCGGAACTGGGACCAAATCCGCCCACTTCTTTTTTTCGGTCCCACTTGTCACTATTACCAAGCCAAATCAGCGATATAGCGATTTCGAGACGGGTGGAAACCAGACAGAGAAGTGGGCCCCTTTTTTCGCCGTTACACGCCCGTTTCAGGCCGATTGAAACAGTGGTGTTTCAATGCCCCCACGCATGGGCCGACCAGACCACTTCGCCGAGGATGTGGAGGCGGGCGAGCTCGTCGCCTTGCCTGATCTCGGTGGCGTGGGCGGGGTTGTCGGAGGTGAGGATGAGGAGCTGCCCGGGCACGAGGTCGAGGCGTTTGACGCGGGCCGCGCCGTCGCTGTCGATGAGGGCATAGACGCGGCGGTTGCGGATATCGCGGCGGCGCTGGTCGATCATGACAAGATCGCCGTCGTGGAGCGTGGAGGCCATGCTGTCGCCGGTGACGGAAAGCAGGCAGGCCTGACCGGGCTCGACGGGCTGATCGCGGAGTCTGCGAGCGACGTCGCGGCGGTTTTCTGCGCGATTGCGGACATGGAAGGAAAGGCGCGAGGACTATGACCAATATCATCCCCTTTGACTTCGAGAGCCATGCGGTGCGGTCGGTGCTGATCGATGGCAAGCCGTGGTTTGTGGCGGCGGATGTCTGCCGGGTGCTTGAAATCGTGAACCACAGACACGTGGTATCGACGCTTGATGATGACGAAAAGGGGGTCGTTAAAACCGACACCCTTGGGGGCAAACAGGACCTCAATATCGTCTCCGTGAGCGGGGTGATCGGCTTTCGTCGCGGAGCAACAAGCCGGTCGCCAAGCGGTTCTGGAAGTGGGTGCGGGCGGAGGCTCTGCCCGCCCTTATCCGGGACGGCTATTACGCGATGCCGGGGGCCTCTGCCCCCGAGCTGGAGGAGATGGCCGACAAGCGGACCTATCTGGAGACACTGCCGGAGGATCAGCAGGCGCTGGCGCAGCGGCGGGCCGATGCGCTTGGCCGGATCGCGGATGCGATCGCGGATGGCGTTCGGGTGCGCCATGCGGTGGCCGAGGTTGCCGCCGAGATGGGCTGGTCGGCGGCGACGCTGTGGAATTACCGGCGCGCCACTTACATGGTGCCGCGCTGTGACTGGGCGGCGGCCTGCGCGCCACGGATGCGGCGGCGCGTGATGGGCATGAGGGGGGAGTGTCACCCCGAGGCGCTGCGGTTCTTCGAGGGGCTGGCGGCGAGCGGTCAGAGGATCAGCACCAGCTACCGGCGCACGGTGGAGGTTGCCGCCGAGCGCGGCTGGCAGCCTGTGCCCGCCATCCACGTGCTGCGCCGCCACGCGGCGCGGGTTCTGTCCAGTCCAGCCAGAAGGAGTGTTTCGGCATGAGCATCCGCCGTCGCCTTGCCCTGATGATCTGTCCGGCGCTTGCGCTCAGTCCGGGCGCGCGGGACGCGCTTTCAACGGGGCGCCCGGCAAGATCAATCTTGCGCAACCAAACCATGGGGATTGTTTCGCAGCCCAGAACAAGCTCGAGCCTGGCTCGAAGCCGCATCGGGAGAAGAACTTCGTGAGATGGAAGAATATTGGGTGCGGAGGGACCCAGTATCTCCTGAGGTAGCCTGTTCCCTACGACAGATAGGGCTTGCCCTATGCGCCAGTGGAGAACTCGCGCCGCGTGACGCGGACGGCACATGGAGACCAACGCGACCGATTTCGGTTTCGTGCTCCGGTATCTGGTCAAGGAAATCGGTCATGAAGTCATGCCATTCCTCTGCGTCGAAATCCGGCTCTCGGGCGGGTAATTTTCGGGCCTCGAACAGCATGTCCTCGAGCGCGCTCAGTTCGTCATACAGTTCGGCCCTCATGAACCCCCTTAGCGGGTGGCTGAGGTCAGACGCGTTCAGGTTCAGCAGTGGTTCGCGGTCAATCACGGGTTCCCTCTATCGGTTTGTTTCCCCCGACGATGGTAGGGCGCGCGCGGGCGGGGTGTCGAGCCTTGCCCGCGCGATCGGGGGGCGGTCATGAGCGCGCGGCGGGACCCGGAGGGGCGGCTGCCTGAGGGGGCGGCGGTGGTCATGGCGCTGATCGTGGCGGCGATGGTCTGGGCCGGGGTGGGATCGTGGATCGTGGTTTCGGTGCTGCGGCCATTTCCGGCGGTTTATCAGGAGAACAGCCATGAAACTCGGTAACCTTGTCCCTGATGCGGGCGCGTTGCAGGCGGAGATCGACGCGATCCCGCAGGTGCAGCGGGTGGCGCTGGCGTTGCAGTTGATCCGCGACATCGATGCGCCGTGCTGCGCGCTGTCGCTGATGCGGCTGAGCCGGTTGGCCGAGGATCATCACCTGGCGATCCGGCGCGCCGAGTTCGTGCGCGATCACGAGCGGCGGAGGGTTCGCGGATGAGCCGTCTGCCGGAAAGGATTTCGACTACCCGTTCGCGCCTGCCTGTGCGCGGGCGGGTCCTGCGCCCCGGTTGTGCCCGGTCTGCCCGCTCCGACCGGGGCGCTTTTTCCATCATCTGCGATGTGCTGGGGGGCGTGGCGCTGTTCGCGCTGCTCTTCGGCGTCGCGCTCTGGTCCTGAAAGGGGGTTTCATGGGTATTCAACGCAGTCCTCAAGAGGCGTTCGAGGCGGTGATCTGTCTGCTGGACGATCTGGCGGCGGGTGATCCGGTGATGCTGCGCAGCTTGATCGAGGCGCATGAGGCGCTGCGCGCCTCTGACGCGATCCCGCAGATCCGGCAGTTTCTGGCGGTCACCTACGGGAGTGTGCGGTGATGGCGTTGCGGGTCGAGCGGGTGGCGCCGAACACCTGGGGTGTTTTCGACGGCTGGCGGCTGGTGAGCAACAAGCTGAGCAGCCGGGATCTGGCCGAGCGCGCGCTGGAGCGGTTGACGCGGGAGCAGGCGGGGCGGTTGCGGCCCTGTCTGCGCTGCGGTGTCGAGATCCAGTCGAGCCATGCCGGGCACCGGATGTGCGATGGCTGCCGTCAATGGGTGGCGTCGCAGGATCACAGGATGGTTCTCTGATGCATCACGCGCCGCTCACCTCGCCGCGCCTGCAACGGGTGCTGGCCGTGCTGCGGGACGGACGGCCCCATACGACGCGAGAGATCGTGCGGCGGGCGCATGTGGTGGCGGTCAACAGCTGCATCGCCGAACTGCGCGCGAACGGGGCGGAGATCCTCTGCACCCGCGAGCGCAAGAAGGACCGGCTGATCTGCCGGTATACAATGATGAAGGCACCGGAATGAGTGATATCGAGAAGAACCGGATGAGCGCCATCAAGGACATGGGCGACGCCTTTCTCGCCTGCCTCGTCGACGATCAGGGCCGCGAGGCCAATATCGCGCGCACGAAGATCGAAGAAGCGGTCATGTGGGCGGTCAAGGGGATCACCCGCTGATGCCCGTGCTGACGCCTCAGGACATGATTGCGCGCTTCGGCGATGAGCGGCTGGCCGGGATCACCACGCTGTCGGGCGTGGTGACCACCGTGGACATGGCTGCACTCGGCCGCGCCGTCGATGACGCGATTTCCGAGGTCGAGAGCTATGTTGCGGGTCTTTACGACACCGCGAACCCGCCGCAGGTCCTGACCGTGCATGCCGCCGCCATCGCCTGGTATCGGCTGCTGGGCGACCGCGCCCCCGGCATCGAGGGGGCGGCGAAGAATTACGAGCTGGCGCTCGGTTTTCTCAAACGCGCCCGCGCGGGCGAGGTGGCGCTCGGCGACGAGACCCCGTCCGACACCGCGCCGGGGCGGGTGCAGGCCCCGAAGGTTACAGGCCCGGCGGGCACGTTCACCCGCGATACGCTCAAGGGGTTCTGATGGTCGCGCTTACCTTCACGCTTGAGGACAAGGGGCTGGGGTCGTCGATCGACCGCGCGCTGGGGGCCACCGCCGATCTGACCCCGCTCATGGAGCGGATCGGCGCGGTGCTGGAGGCCTCCGTCAACGAGCGGTTCCTGACCGGGACCGGGCCGGACGGCGAGGCCTGGACGCCCTCGCACCGCGCGCGTGAGGTGGGCGGCGCGACATTGGTCGACAGCACGCGCCTGCGCGACAGCATCGTGACCGAGGCGCGCCAACGCGAGGTCGAGATCGGCACCAACGTGCCTTATGCCGCCACGCATCAGTTCGGAGCCTTCATCGAACCCCTCGACAAGACCGATGCCGCCGCCAAGCTCGCGTTCTTTTTGCCCAACGGCCAGTTCATCATGGTCGATCAGGTCGAGATCCCGGCGCGGCCATTTCTGGGCATCGACGCGCGCGACGAGATCGAGATCGGCGAGACCGTCGAGGCCTGGTTCGCGGAGTTCTTCCAGTGAGCGCGCCGGTCCTGTCCCTGACCGGGATCGTCGCCCGGATCGAGGCGGCGGGCATCTATCGCAGCGTCGGCGGCGGGCGCGATCTGCGCCGCGCCGCGCAGACCGGCGCCATGGGGGGGCCGCTCGCCTTCGTGCTGCCGATGGAGGAGACGTCGCGCCCCTCGGGCGTGGCGGGCGGCGTGAGCCATGCCGCCGTCGCCGCACGCTTCATGGTCCTCAGCCTTGCCGAGGACCTTGCCCGCGACGCGGGCGGGCGCGCCGTGAGCCGGATCGAGGAGGTGCGGGCATCCCTTCTGGCCGCGCTCGCGGGCTTCAAGCCGGATTTCGCCGAGGGACCGGTCACGCATGAGCGCGGCCGTCTCGTGACCCAACCCCTGCCGGGCGGACTGATCGGCTGGCAGGACGAATTCTCGCTCCGCTTCCGGCGGAGCCTCATCGCGGGAGGCTGACATGGCCATGACTTTCGACACGCGGTTCCTGATCGCGAAACTTCAGGCGGCACGGGGGGCGGCGGCGGATTACGCGGGCTCGAACCTCATCCCCGCGCTCTCGCTCACACACCGACCGCTCGAAGCCGACCGGCAGAGCCGCGATCTGGTTGACGGTAATCCCGGCGCGACGGGCGCGGATTTTTTGGCGCGCCCGCGTGTGCGCGTCACGACGGCACTCGAGGCCTCGGCGGCCACCGCGCCCGGCGCGGCCCCGTTCTGGGCACCGCTTGCGCGCGCGGCCGGGCTCGAGGAGGTGCTGACGCTTGCCACCTCGGCGCGCTACAGCCCGAGCGACAGCGAAGAACAGGAATGGGCCACGCTTGTCGGCGGCTTCGGCGGATCGCAGACCGCACCGGGGGCCGCGAGCGACTTCCTCCAGGAGGCGCTCGACGCCACCGGCACGATCGGCTTCGAGGCGCGCGAGGGCGAGTTGCCAAGGCTGACCTTCGAGATGACCGCGATCTACGGCGCGCCAGTCACCCGCGATCAGGTCGCCGCAGCGTCGCCGCTCGATCTCGGGCCGCTCGGGCAATCGGCCTATCGCGAGGTCGACCAGATCAGCTATGCCAACACCACCTTCACCTTCGCCAATCAGCCGCTGCGCCTGCGCGAGCTGAGCATGAGCGACGAGACCCCCGTCATCTTCGGGGATCGGCCCAATGAACTGACCACGCGGCGTGGGCGGCGCCGCTACACGGGTCGGATGGTGGTGACCGCGCCCGACCTGGGGGATTTCGACTATTTCGCCCGCTCGCTCGACGGGGCCGAGAGCGCGCTGCTTCTGCGCAACGGCCCGGCCGGAAACCAGTTCGAGTTCCGCGCCGACCGGGTGCAGGCGTTCCTGAGCGATCTGGGCGAGGCGGACAACGAGGTCACGGCCACGCTCGACCTTCTGTTCCTGCGCGACGAGACCACGCGCGAATTCCGGATCACCACACAATGAGCCAGTTTCGTTTCAACCCCGCCCCGACCGTCTGGGCCAAGGTCAGGCTGAGCGTGCCCACCGAGACCGGTTTCGAGAGCCAGGACTTTCGGGCGAAGTTCCTGATCCTGCCGCAATCCGAACGTCAGGCCATGGCCGAGCACGGCCTCAAGGCCGCGCTGGCGCGGATCTGGCTCGATTGGGACGAGGTGGCCGATCTCGACGGCAAGCCGCTGCCCTTCAGCGCCGCGCTGCGCGACGAGCTCTTGGAGTTCGATTACGTCGAGATGGGCGTGGGCGAGGCCTATGCCCGCGCGGCGATGGGGATCGAGACAAAAAACTGACATCGGCGGCGCGGGCACTGTTCCGCGCGCCCGCCGCCGCCGGTGGACCCGACAGGATGCGCGCCGAGCTTGCGGCTTTCGGTCTGGATGCGGCGCAGGTCGAGGCAACTCTCGCACGGGCGGGGCGGGCCGGGACAGAGGAGGTAGAGGTGTTCGTCTGGCTTGCGACAGCGTTTCGATGGTTCCTCGCGATGTCGAGCCAATGGCGGCGCGATGCCGCCGGGCGTATTGTCGGGCTCGATCTGGGCTGCGCCGAAACCGTGGCGCGGCTTGAGGGGCTTGAGGTGAGCGCCGACGATTTCGCCTGGCTGCGCATCCTCGAACGCGCCGCGCTCGACGAGATGCGTCGCCGTCATCCGCGTGACAGGGGGGTCTTGACATGATGCTCGTCTCCGCCCGACTGACCGCCGACGAACAGGAGATGGTGGCGGCGCTGCGGCGCGCGCGCGAGGAGATGGGGCGCCTGCAAGGCACCGTTTCCAACAGCACGGAGGCGACCAGGCGCGCCAGCACCGGCAACGAGGCACTGTCGCGCAGCACACGGCAGGTTGTCGAGGCACAGCGGCAGGGTCAATCCGTGACCGAGCGCGAGGCGCAGACCCGGACCCGTGCGGCACAGGCGGGCGACCGGCTGGCGGGAAGCTCGGAAAGCGTGCGGCGGACCACGCGCGCCCTCACCCCGGACGTGCAGCGCGCCGAGCAGGCGACCCGGCAGTTTCAGGGGGCCATGTCCAACGCGGCGGCCTCGGCGGCGTTGGTCAACGGACCGCTCGGCGGGGTGGCGAGCCGCTTCTCGACCCTCGCGGCTCTCTCGGGGCGCATGAACCTTGCCGCCGTCGGCGTCACGGTCGGGCTGTCGGCGATGGTGCTCGGCGCGGGCCGGGCCGTGCGCGCCTTCACCGATCTGGAACGCCAGCAACTGACCGTGCAGGGCACGCTTCAGGCCACCGGATTTGCGGCCGGGCGCACCGCCGGTCAGCTCGAGGACATGGCGCGCCGCATCGCTGCCGACACGCTCGCCTCGGCGCGCGAGGTGCGCGCGGCGCAGACCGTGCTGCTGACGTTTCGGTCGGTCGCGGGCGAGACCTTCGATCGCGCGATCGAGCTGTCGCAGGATCTGGCCGCAGCCGGGTTCGGCACGCTCGAGGGCAACGCGGTCCAGCTTGGCAAGGCGCTCGAGGACCCGGTCGCGGGGCTCACGGCACTTACCCGTGTCGGCGTCAGCTTCTCGCCCACCGCGCGCAAGATGATCCGCGACTTCGTCGAGATGGGCCAGACGGCGGAGGCACAACGCCTCATTCTCGAAGGCGTGGCGTCCCAGGTCGGGGATCTGGGTCGGGCGGCCGGGGCCGGTGCGTCGGGCGGTTTCGATCTGGTCGGTGAAAACACGCTGCGATTTTTCGAACTGTTGGGAACGAGCCTCAATGGACAGGGCCGCATCGGCCAGCTGATGACGGCAATCGCCGGAGGGATCGAAGAGATCAACCGGGCGCTGGAGGGACCGACCGAGAGTGACCGGAGCCGCGAGATCGTGGCGGAAAACAACCGCCTTGTCGGTCTGCTGGAAGAGCGGCAAGCCCTGCTCGACGAGATCGCGACGGCCCGTGGCCAGGGGCAGGATTTCTTCGCAACCAGCCTGGAAAACCAGCTTGGCCTCGTCACGGCACGCATCGCCGAGACCGAGGCGCGGATCGACAGCTTGATCGGCACCGCACGCGAGGGGGCGGATGAGGCCGCCGAGGCCGCGCGCCGCAGCGCCGAGGCGCAGAGGCAGATCGCCGAAGAGCGTTTCGGCAAGGGCCGCGGGGCGGCGGCAGAGCGCGACGCGTTCGTCTTTGTCGAGGCCGAGCGCCGCCGCCTGCTTGCCGCCGGGATCGAGGGCGCGCGGCTTGAGGCGGAACTGCTCAAGATCCAGAAGGAGGCAAACGAGCTGTTCAGTTCGGCACCCGATGCCTTCTTCGGTCGCGGCGGTGCATCGGGTCGCGTCAAGAAGGAGGTCGACACGCTTTTCAAGGTGTTCGAGGAGTTCGGCCAGCGCTTCGGCGGGACGCTGGAATTCCAGGAGCGCCAGATCGAGGCGTGGCGGGTCAAGACGCTGGCCGAGCTGCGCGCGGCGGGTTTCGGCCACGCGGAATATGCCGGGATGGTCGACCAGATCGCGCGCGACCGTCTCAAGGAGGCGTATGAAGAGGACCTGCGCAACCGCGACGATTGGGCGGCGGGCGTCGAGCGGGGCTTGAACGATCTCTTCGGTGCGCAGCGCACGATGGCAGATATCGCCGAGGATACGGTCAAGACCGCGTTCAAGTCGATGGAAGACGCCTTTGTCAGCCTCGCGCGCACCGGCAAGATCGAGACCGCCGATCTGGTGGATTTCGCGCTGCGCCAGCTTTTCCGGCTGGCCGCCCAGGCGGCGG
>NZ_JAGQDH010000011.1 GCF_018069895.1 Roseovarius autotrophicus
CCGATAGCCAGGCGGCACCGAAAAGGCCAACATCTTCTCAACCGTCCCGCGAGAAATGTTGAAATGCTTCGCCGCCGCCCGCGCGCTCATGCCCTCGCCACACGCCAGACGGACCTTCTTGTAAAGTTCCACGGTATAGATCTCCCCACCCTCCCTGCAGCCGCAAGAAGGGAAAAGTGGCAGAATTTTACTCCGCCCGCAGCGAGACTATCCCGCCGCTACCGTGGCCTAATTTTGCACCGCCGTTCTCAGTTTCAGGGATGGGCAGTCGAAACAGGGCGTTCTGGTGGAAACCGTCTCGGGGCTGGAAACGATCAAGGCTACGGGTGCAGCGCGGCGAATGCGCGCCCGCTGGGAGGATGCGATCGCCCGCCAGTCCGAACACGGCACACGCGCCCGCGGCGTCACGCAACTGGCGATGAACGCCACCAGCTTTACCCAACAATCCGCGCAGGTGATGATCGTGTTCTACGGCGTGTTCCTGATCACGGCGGGCGAGGTGAGCATGGGCGCGCTCATTGCCAGCGTGATCCTGACCGGGCGCGCGCTGGCACCGCTGGCCCAGCTTGCGCAGACGCTGACCCGGCTCAATCAGGCGCGCAATTCCTATCGCAGCCTTGATGCGCTGATGCGCGCCGACAGCGAGCGCCCGCAGGGCCGCCACTGGCTGAGCCGTCCGCGCCTCGACGGCCGGATCCGTTTCGACAACGTTCATTTCACCTATCCAGACCAGCCGGTTGCCGCACTCAAGGGCGTGAGTTTCACCATCGAGCCCGGCGAGAAAGTCGCGATCCTCGGGCGGATCGGATCGGGCAAGAGCACGGTGGCGCGGCTTCTGCTGGGGCTTTACGCGCCCGATCAGGGTGCGGTGCTGATGGATGACACCGATATCCGACAGATCGATCCTGGTGACCTGCGGCGCAATATCGGTTCTGTCTTGCAGGATGTATGGCTGTTTTCGGGCACCGTGCGCGAGAACATCGCCATTGGCGCACGCCGCCCGCGTGATTCCGACATCCTCGAGGCCGCCCGCATAGCCGGGGTCGAGGCGTTCATCGCCCGCCACCCCTCGGGCTATGACCTGATGCTGGCGGAACGGGGCGAGGGGCTTTCGGGCGGGCAGAAACAGGCAATTTCGCTGGCGCGCGCACTGGTCGGACGCCCCCCGGTGCTGCTGCTTGATGAGCCGACAAGCGCGATGGACGTGCAGAACGAACGCGCGGTGATCGCCCGCCTCAGGGACGAGGCACGCGACCGGACGCTGATCGTGGTGACCCATCGCACCAGCCTGCTGGATCTGGTGGACCGGGTGATCGTGATCGAGGACGGGCGCGTTGGCGCCGATGGCGACAAGTCGATCCTGGCGCGCGCCGCGCGTCAGGCGGCGGGGGGCAAGGATGGCGCGTAACCACGATCTCGACCAGCTTGCCCGCGAGATGCGCGGGCGCTCGCCGCTGCGCGGATCGCTTCTGCTATTCACCATACTCGCCTTTCTGGCGACCGCCGTCATCTGGGCCGCGCGCACCGAGATCGACGATGTGACCCGCGCCGACGGGCGCATCGTGCCCTCGGCCTCGGTGCAGGTGATCGAGGCGGCGGAACCGGGCGTACTTCAGGCGCTGCATGTCCGCGAGGGTCAGGTGGTCGACAAGGGCGATCTGCTGATGGAACTGGATGGCACGATCCTGGACAGCCAGCTGGACCAGGAACAGCAGCGCGCCTACGGGTTGATGGCCAGGATCGCGCGGTTGCAGGCCGAGATCGACGGCATCGATCTGACCTTCAACCCCGATCTGGTAAGACGCGCGGGGGATGTAGTGACCTCGGAAACGGCGCTTTTTCGCGGTCGGCAGGCCGAATTGCAGTCCGAGATCGACATTCTCGAACGCCAGCGCCTGCAACGGCGGCAGGAATACCAGGAGGGCCTGGTGGACCGGTTGACCGCGCTGGAAACGCTGGCCGTTCTTGGCGAGGAACGCGAGATGATGGAGCCGCTGGTCAAGCGCGGGATGGAGCCTGCGACCACGCTTCTGTCGCTGCGCCGGTCCGAGGCGGAATGGCGCGGCCGGGAAGTGCGGGCCGGGGCCGCGCTTGACCGGCTGCAATCCGCGCTCGACGAAATCGACGACCGCATCGCCGCGCAGCAGAGCCGCTTTCGCAGCGCGGCGCTCACCGATCTGGCCACGGCGACGGCAGAGCTCGCGGCGCTGAAGCCCGCGCTGCCCGCGCTGCAAAGCCGCGCCGCGCGCGCGCGTATCACAGCGCCGGTGCGCGGAATCGTGAACCGCATTCACCGCTCGACCCTTGGCGCGCTGGCGCGTCCGGGCGAGGACTTGATCGAGATCGTGCCACTCGACGACACGCTTCTGGTCGAGGCCTATGTGCGCCCAGATGACATCGCCTTTCTCTATCCCGGCCAGCCGGCGAAGGTGACGATCACGGCCTATGACGCGGCGCGCTATGGCAGCCTCTCGGGCGAGATCCTGCGCATCGGCGCCGACACGATCACCCGCTCGGAGCGCAGCGAGGAAGAGGTGTTCGTCGTCGAGATCCGCACCACCGACACCATCCTCGACGCTGACGGAGTCGAGGTCGAAATCATGCCCGGCATGGTGGCGCAGGCCGATATCCTTGCCGGGCGCAAGACCGTGCTCGACTATATCCTCAAGCCGGTCGTGCGCGTCAAGGATCGCGCGCTGCGGGACTGAACCGGGCGCGCCCTCAGCCCGGATCACCAAGCCGCGCCAGCACCACGTCCGTGTCGATCCCTGCAATCGCGCCCGCGACACGCCCGCGTGGCTCGCTCAGCCGCGTGGCAACATAGGCCCCCGCCACCGCCCCCGGCGCGTGGCGCATCAGCACCGACGCGGTCAGCAGCGTGGCAAGGCTCTCGGCATGGAACCGCGCCTGCCCCTCCTCGGGCAGTTTCGGAAACGCCTGCATATGCGCCTGCATCGCAGCGTCAAAGCGCCGGTCCTGCCCCGCCACGGTCGCCAGTTCGGCAGCCAGCACCTCGCCCGCCAGCGGCTCGCGGCGCAGCGTGCGCAGGATGTCGAGGCAGATCACATTGCCCGAGCCTTCCCAGATCGAATTGAGCGGGGCCTCTCTGTAGAGCATCGGCAGGGGCGTATCCTCGACATAACCCATGCCGCCCAGGCACTCCATCGCCTCGTAGACCAGACCGGGGCAGAGCTTGTTGCCGAGAAACTTGGCCAGTGCCACGCCGAGCCGGGCAAAGGCGCGCGCCGCCTCTCCCTGCCCGTCGAAGGCGCGCGCCACATGCAGGCCAAGCGCCAGCGTGCCCTCCCAGTCGAGCGCCAGATCGGCCAGAACGGCGCGCATCAGCGGCTGGTCGATGAGGCGTTTCTGAAACGCGCAGCGGTGGCGCGCCCAGTGATGTGCCTCTGAGAGCGCCGCGCGCATCAGCCCCGCCGGGGCCATGGCGGTATCGAGCCGCGTGTGGTGCACCATCTCGAGGATGGTGCGCACGCCATCGCCCTCCTCGCCCAGCCGATATGCGATGGCCCCGTGATACTCGATCTCGGCCGAGGCGTTGGCAAGATTGCCCAGTTTCTCCTTGAGCCGCTGAATATGGATGGTATTGCGCCCCCCCTCGAGCCAGCGAGGAACGAGAAAACAGGTGAGCCCCCCCTTGGCCTGTGCCAATGTGAGAAACCCGTCGGACATGGGCGCGGAGCAGAACCATTTATGCCCCGTGAGGCGGTAGTGGTCGCCGACAGCCTCGGCGCGGGTGGTGTTGGCGCGAATGTCCGAACCGCCCTGTTTCTCGGTCATCGCCATGCCCATGGTCGCCCCGCCCTTGCGCGCAAGCGGTCGTGTCGCGGGATCATAAAGCCGCGCGGTCAGCTTGGGCACCCATTCGGCAAGCAGCGCCTTGTCGGCCCTGAGCGCGGGCACCGCGGCATAGGTCATGGTCAACGGACAGCACACACCCGGCTCCACCTGGCTCATGAGATAGACCATGGCGGCATGGGTGGCGTGGCCGCCCGCAGCCCCCTCCCACGGGAGCGCGGCATAGCCCGCGCTCAGCCCAGCCTGCATCAGCCGGTGATAGGCCGGGTGAAAGCGGACCTCGTCAAGCCTGCGCCCGCCCGCGTCAAAGAGGACGGGTTCCGGCGGATGGCGGTTTGCGTCGCGCCCCAGGGCGCGCATTTCGGCGGTGCCGATCGTCGCCCCGAAATCCATGAGCCGCCCGACATCCGCCCCCGCCGCCGCGCCGTGATCGCAGAGCGCCGGATCATCGGCCCAGAGGTCGAGATCGCCCCGCTGTCCAGGCTGATTGATCACCTCATGGGTGCTCAGGCGATCATGGGCGGGACTATCGGTCATCGCGGCACTCCTTTCATCCGGAATGCTAAGCTGCGGGCGCGCAGGGCGAAAGAGGGATTCACAAGCCACCACGCTTGTGTCATGCTGTGGCAAAGCGCCCCAAGAGACGCAAACCGAGGCACGAAAGCAGCATGACCGCACGAAACACAGTCTGGGGGAGCCTTGCCGTGCTCTCCGTCGCCTTTTTTCTGGGGGCCTATTTCACCTTTGCCGCAGTGCAGGGGGACCATGGCCTATTCCGCCGCGCCGAGATCAAGGCACAAAGCGCCGAGTTGCGGATACAGCTCGCACGGCTTGAGACCGAGGTGGCGCGGATGGAAATCCTGACCCGGCGGCTCTCGGACGGGTTTCTCGATCTCGATCTGCTCGATGAGCAGGCCCGCGACGTGCTCGGCCTGTTGCGCGCGGACGAAATCGTGATCCGCTGACACGGGAAACGACGCCACGGAAAATTCCTTCTCGCAACCGCACCGCGATTGGTGTAAGAAATGGTTTAGCGTTAAACCATTTCCGCCACCAAGGAGGAGCACCCGCATGGCCCCCCGGAAAAGCGCCGCAAAACCAAATGTTTCCGCCGAAGACCTTAAAAAGTATTACCGCGACATGTTGCTCATCCGCCGATTCGAGGAGAAGGCGGGGCAGCTTTATGGCATGGGGCTGATTGGCGGCTTCTGCCATCTCTATATCGGGCAGGAGGCCGTTGTCGTCGGACTCGAGGCCGCCGCCGAAGAGGGCGACCGCCGCATCACCACCTACCGAGACCACGGCCATATGCTCGCTTGCGGGATGGATCCCAATGGCGTCATGGCCGAACTCACGGGCCGCGAGGGTGGCTATAGCCGTGGCAAGGGCGGGTCGATGCACATGTTCTCGACCGAAAAGCGGTTCTATGGCGGTCATGGCATCGTCGGCGCCAATGTGCCGCTTGGCGCGGGGCTTGCCTTCGCCGACAAATACCTTGGCAATGACCGCGTGACCTTCACCTATTTCGGCGATGGCGCGGCCAATCAGGGACAGGTCTATGAGACCTTCAACATGGCCGCCCTCTGGGCGCTGCCGGTGATCTTCGTGATCGAGAACAACCAGTATGCGATGGGAACCTCGCAGAAACGCTCTACTTCGACGCCCGATATCTACACCCGCGGCGAGGCGTTCGGCATCCCCGGCGAGGCGGTGGACGGCATGGACGTGCTCGCCGTCAAGGCGGCTGGCGAAAAGGCGGTCGCGCACTGCCGCGCGGGCAAGGGCCCGTATATCCTTGAAATCAAGACCTACCGCTATCGCGGCCACTCCATGTCCGACCCCGCGAAGTACCGCACCCGCGAGGAGGTCCAGAAGATGCGCGACGAGAAGGACGCCATCGAGCATGTGCGCGACCTTCTGCTGTCGGGCAGTCATGCGTCGGAGGACGATCTCAAGGCCATCGACAAGGACATCAAGGACATCGTCAACAAGTCCGCTGAATTCGCCAAGGAAAGCCCCGAGCCTGCGGTCGAAGAGCTATGGACCGATATCATCGCTGACGCCGCACCGCAGAACGCCTGAGGAGGAGAGACGACAATGGCAACCGAAATTCTCATGCCCGCCCTCTCCCCCACGATGGAGGAAGGCACCCTTGCCAAATGGCTGGTGAAGGAGGGCGACAGCGTCAAGGCGGGTGATATCCTTGCCGAGATCGAGACCGACAAGGCCACGATGGAATTCGAGGCGGTGGATGAAGGCACCGTGGGCAAGATCCTTGTCGCGGAGGGCAGCGAGGGCGTGAAGGTCAACACGCCCATTGCCGTACTGCTGGAGGAAGGCGAGAGCGCCGACAACGTTGCCAGCACCGCGAGCGCCCCGGCGCCGCAGGCGACCGAGGACAAGGCAGAGGCCCCGAAATCCGCCCCGGCGCAGGCCAAGGCACCCGAGGCCCCCCAATCCGACACCAGCCCCGACTGGCCCGAGGGCACCGAGACCGAGAAGAAGACCGTCCGCGAGGCTCTCAACGCCGCCATGGCCGAGGAAATGCGCCGCGACGACACGGTGTTCATCATGGGCGAGGAGGTGGCCGAGTATCAGGGCGCCTACAAGATCACCCAGAACCTGCTCGAAGAATTCGGCGCGAAACGCGTGATCGACACGCCCATTACCGAGCATGGCTTTGCCGGGATCGGCGTAGGCGCGTCCTGGGGCGGTCTGCGCCCCATCGTTGAATTCATGACCTGGAACTTCGCCATGCAGGCGATTGACCAGATCATCAACTCTGCCGCCAAGACGCTCTACATGTCGGGCGGGCAGATGGGCAGCCCCATCGTCTTTCGCGGCCCCAACGGGGCGGCGGCGCGTGTCGGCGCGCAACACAGCCAGGACTACGCCGCCTGGTATGCGCAGGTGCCGGGGCTTCGCGTGGTCCAGCCCTATTCGGCCGCCTGCGCCAAGGGCCTTCTGAAAACCGCCATTCGCGATCCCAACCCGGTCGTGTTCCTGGAGAATGAAATCCTCTACGGCCGCTCCTTCGAGGTGCCGAAACTCGACGATTTCACCATTCCCTTCGGCAAGGCAAAAATCTGGCGCGAGGGCACGGATGTGACCATCGTCAGCTTTGGGATCGGCATGACCTATGCGCTCGAGGCCGCCGACAAGCTGGCCGAGGACGGCATCAGTGCCGAGGTGATCGATCTGCGCACCCTGCGCCCGATGGATACCGACACGGTGATTGCCTCGGTGATGAAAACCAACCGCTGCGTGACCGTCGAAGAGGGCTGGCCGGTGGCCTCGATCGGCAACCATATCTCGTCCGTGCTGATGCAAAAGGCCTTCGATTATCTCGACGCGCCGGTGATCAACTGCACCGGCAAGGATGTGCCGATGCCCTACGCGGCCAATCTGGAAAAGCTGGCGCTGACCTCTACCGCCGAGGTGATCGACGCCGTGCGCCAAGTCACCTATCGCTGAGGGAGAGACGACAATGGCAATTGAAATTCTGATGCCCGCCCTCTCGCCCACGATGGAAGAGGGCACACTGGCCAAATGGCTGGTCAAGGAGGGTGATACCGTTGCGGCGGGCGACCTCTTGGCCGAGATTGAAACCGACAAGGCCACGATGGAATTCGAGGCGGTGGATGAGGGGGTCGTGGGCAAGATTCTCGTGGCCGCTGGCACCGAAGGGGTCAAGGTCAACACCCCCATCGCGGTGATGCTGGACGAGGGCGAGAGTGCTGCGGATATTTCCAGCGCCCCGGCCAAGGCCGAGGCCCCGGCGGCCAAGCAAACTGAGGCCGCACCGCAAGCCGCAAGTGCCGCCAAAACTGCCCCCGCCGCGCCGAAATCGGCTGAGGGTGATCGGGTCTTTGCCTCACCCCTCGCGCGCCGGATCGCGGCGGAAAAGGGCATTGATCTTGCAGGGATTACCGGCTCTGGCCCGCATGGCCGGATCGTCAAGGCGGATGTGGAAGGGGCCAAAGCCGCCCCCGCCGCTGCGGATGCTGAGACCCCGGCACCCAAGGCGGCGACCCCGGTCGCCGCTGCCCCCTCTGGCCCGTCGTCGGATGCCGTGGTGGCGATGTATCAGGGCCGCGCCTATGAGGAGGTCAAGCTGGACGGAATGCGCAAGACCATCGCCGCGCGCCTGACCGAAGCCAAGCAGACCGTGCCGCATTTCTATCTGCGCCGCGAAATCCGTCTCGACGCGCTGATGAAATTCCGCGCCGAGTTGAACAAGCAGCTTGAGCCGCGTGGCGTCAAGCTCAGCGTCAACGACTTCATCATCAAGGCCTGCGCGCTCGCTCTTCAGGCGGTGCCGGATGCCAATGCCGTCTGGGCCGGTGACAAGGTGCTGCGCCTGAAACCCTCTGACGTGGCGGTGGCCGTGGCCATCGAGGGCGGACTGTTCACGCCGGTGCTGAAAGATGCCGAGATGAAATCGCTCTCGGCCCTCAGTGCCGAGATGAAGGATCTGGCCAAGCGCGCCCGCGACCGCAAGCTGGCCCCGCAGGAATATCAGGGCGGCACCTTCGCCATTTCCAACCTTGGCATGTTCGGGATCGAGAATTTCGACGCGGTGATCAACCCGCCGCATGGCGCGATCCTCGCCGTTGGTGCGGGGCTGAAAAAGCCGGTGGTGGGCACGGATGGCGAATTGACCGTGGCCACGGTCATGTCGGTGACGCTGTCGGTGGATCACCGGGTGATCGACGGCGCGCTCGGCGCGGAACTGCTTCGGCAGATCGTCGAAAACCTTGAAAATCCGATGGTGATGCTGGCCTGAACGGGGGCCCCGGCCTTTGGTCGGGGCATACGCCCGCTTTATGGGCGCGACCGGCGCTCTGACGCGTTGTTGCGCCGGCACTGGACGGCCCCGTGCGCGTCAGCCCTCGTCGCTGCCCCGCACGCCCAGAAGCTGATCCATGCTGACCGCTGGCTGATCGCAACCCGCCTCGCCGACGATGCGCGCGGGCACGCCCGCCACTGTCTTGCAGGGCGGCACCTCCTGCAACACCACCGAACCGGCAGCAATGCGCGAGCACTGACCGACCCGGATATTGCCAAGCACCTTGGCCCCCGCCCCGATCAGCACGCCGTCGCCGATCTTGGGGTGTCGGTCCTCTTCCTCCTTGCCGGTGCCGCCAAGCGTCACAGAATGGAGCATCGAGACATTGTCGCCCACCACCGCCGTTTCACCGATGACGATGGAATGGGCGTGGTCGATCATGATGCCCTTGCCGATCTTTGCCGCCGGGTGGATATCCACGCCGAATACCTCGGACGAGCGCATCTGGAAGAACCGTGCCAGGTCGCGCCGCCCCTCGCGCCAGAGCCAATGCGCGATGCGGTGGCATTGCACCGCCTGATAGCCCTTGAAGAACAAGAGCGGCAACAGGAACCGGTCGCAAGCCGGGTCACGGTCGCGCACCGCGACGATATCGGCGCGCGCCGACAGGCCGATGGCCGAATCGGCCGCCAGCGCCTTGTCACAAATCTCGCGCAGGATCTGCTCCGGCATCTCGGGCGAGGCCAGCTTGAGCGAAATCCGGTAGGCCAGCGCCGATTCGAAGCTGCCATGGTGCAGCACGCTGGAATGAATGAGGCCGCCCATCAGCGGCTCATCGGCAATCGCTGCCCGCGCCTCCTGCGCGATCTGCACCCAGACGGGATCGAATTCGGCCAGTTTGGATTTGATATGCGGCACGGGCTGGTCTCCTTGTAACGCTCTCAGTATAACAGAGCGCCGGGGCAGTGAAAATCCACTCCGGCTGTGGGGATTTAGGGCGATGGACGACAAGACGCAAACCGCCTTTCGCGCGCGGATCACCGCGCGGCTTACCGAAATCGACGAAGAGGACGCACGCGGCGAGGCGGGGCAGGCCACGGTGGAACTGGATCAGCAGGCCGTCGGGCGGCTGAGCCGGCAGGACGCGCTGCAATCGCAGGCCATGGCACGCGCCACCCATGCCCGGCGCGATATCGAGCGGCGGCGCCTGCGCGCGGCGCTTACGCGCCTCGACGAAGGCGAGTTTGGCTGGTGCGAGGATTGCGGCGAAGAGATCGCCACGGCGCGCCTCACCCTTGACCCCGCGATCACGCGCTGCATCTCCTGCGCCAGGGGATGACCGCGCTGAGGGAGGCCATGCAGCAATTCGCCATCATCGTCAGCCACGGCCAACCCTCCGACCCGGATCCGGCGGAGGCGGAGCTTGTGGCCTTCGCGCAACGCGTATCAGAGGCCCTGCCAGGCTGGCATGTCGGCGCAGCGACGTTGGCCAGGCCCGGCGCGCTTGACGCGGCGCTGGCCGCCGCCGGCCCCGCGCCGCGCATCTATCCGCTTTTCATGACAGAAGGCTGGTTCACCGGCGACGCCCTGCGCAAGAGGCTGAGCGCCGCGCCCGAGGCCGTCATCCTGCGGCCATTGGGCGTCTCGCCCGCCCTGCCCGCGCTCGCCGCCGATCTCTTGCGTGACAGGATCGCGGCAGCGGGGTGGGTGCCGTCAGAGGTGCAGGTATTCATCGCCGCGCATGGCTCCGGGCGCAGCCCCAATTCCGCGCGCGACACCCGCGCCTTTGCCGCCGCACTTGGCGCGCTGCTGCCGCTGGCCGAAATCCGTGTGGGTTTTGTCGAAGAGGCGCCATATCTGGCCGATGCGGCACGGGGGCTGGGCGAAAAGAGCCTCTGCCTGCCCTTCTTTGCCGCCGAGGGCGGGCATGTCGTGGACGATGTGCCCGAGGCGCTCGACGCCACAGGCTTTGCCGGACAACGCCTGCGGCCCATCGGCACCGCCCCCGCCGTGCCCGACCTTGTGGCGCGCGAGATTGCCGACTCGGCCTGAGGCATCGTTAGCGCCACCACACCAGCGCAGCCCGGTTTTGCGATAACGGTTACCGCTAACACGCTGAAAAATGACCAAAAATATCTGCATTGCGGCTTTCCGAACGCGCGTGCCCCGTCTATACCGCGCGTAAATTCCGAACAGGAGACGCCCCATGACCATTACCGTCGGCATCAACGGTTTCGGCCGTATTGGCCGCTGCACGCTCGCCCATATCTCCGAGAGCCTGCGCAACGATATCGAGGTCGTCAAGGTCAACGCCACTGGCCCGATCGAGACCTCCGCGCACCTGATGCGCTATGACAGCGTGCATGGCCGCTTTGGCCACCCGATCACGATAGCGGGTAACACGCTCGATCTTGGGCGTGGTCCGATCGAGGTCATGTCCACCTACAATCTCGACGAACTGGACTGGGAAGGCGTCGATGTTGTGCTCGAATGCACCGGCAAGTTCAATGACGGGGCCAAGGCCCGCGCGCATCTGGAGCGCGGCGCGCGCAAGGTCTTGATTTCGGCCCCCGCCAAGAATGTGGATCGCACCGTGGTCTTCGGCGTCAACGATGCGATGCTGCAATCGGGCGAAAAGATGATCTCGAACGGGTCGTGCACCACCAACTGCCTCGCGCCGCTGGCCAAGGTCCTGCACGAGGGGATCGGCATCGAAAGCGGCATCATGACCACGATCCACGCCTATACCGGCGATCAGCCGACGCTGGACCGCCGCCACAATGACCTCTACCGCGCGCGTGCCGCGGCCATGTCGATGATTCCCACCTCCACCGGGGCCGCCAAGGCGCTTGGCGAGGTGTTGCCGGAACTGGCAGGCCGTCTTGACGGATCGGCCATCCGTGTGCCCACGCCCAATGTCTCGGCGGTTGACCTGACCTTCATCGCGGCCCGCGACGTGACCAAGGCTGACGTGAACGAGGTTGTTGCCGAAGCAGCGACGGGCGCAATGAAGGGCATTCTCGGCTACGATCCGGAACCCAAGGTCTCGATCGATTTCAGCCACACCGAGGAAAGCTCGATCTTCGCGCCCGACCTGACCAAGGTCACCGGCAAGCGGTTGGTGCGGGTGCTTGCCTGGTATGACAACGAATGGGGATTTTCGTGCCGCATGGCCGATGTGGCCGTGGCCATGGGCCGGCTGCAATAAGCCGAGCGCTTTCACGACAAGGCCCCGGTCCTCGCGCCGGGGCCTTTTCTTTTGGTGACCGCCCTAAACCCCGGTTATACGCGCCTGTTTTCGCACTTCGGTTGCATGGTGCGCGGGGCGCATCGCTGCCATCTGGGGTTCAGCCACGCCATTCCGGCCGGCCATACACGTCACCGAAAGGAGCCACCCATGAAACGCATCATCGCACTTGTTCTCGCCATCTCGCTTGGCGGCGCTGCGCTGGCCTCGGACTACAAGAAGATCGATCCGGCCACGACCGACGCGATCACCGCCACGCTCACCGAGCAGGGCTATGAGGTGCGGCGCGTCAAGAAAGACGACGGCCTTTACGAAGCCTATGCCGTCAAGGACGGGGTGAAATACGAGATCTATCTCAACGAGAAGTTCGAGATCGTCAGGACCAAGATTGACGACTGAACCTTCGCGCCGGGGCGGTCAACCACCCCGGCCCCCTTTCGCAACGGGAGTTGCCGACATGATCGAACACAAGATATGGGATCCGTTCGTGCGCCTGTTCCATTGGTCGCTGGTCCTTTTGTTCGCTGCCAATGCCCTTGCCATCGACGATGACAGCAAGGCCCATGAATGGGTCGGTTACGTGATCGTCGCGTTGGTGGGTCTGCGCCTGATCTGGGGCCTTGTCGGCCCGAGGCGCCAGCGCTTTGCCAGCTTCCTGCCGCGCCCCGGCGCCGTGAGCGGACAGATCGGCGATATCGCCACGGGCCGCCGCCGCGCACATCTGGGCCACTCCCCACTGGGGGCGCTAATGATCGTGAATCTGCTGGCGACGATGCTGGCGCTTGGCCTGACAGGCTGGATGATGACCACGACCACCTTCTGGGGATCGGAATGGGTCGAGGAACTGCACGAGTTGCTGTTTATCTGGGCCAGCGTCTCGGTTCTCGCCCATATCGCCGCCGTCATCTTCGAGAGCCGCCGCACCGGTGTGAACCTGCCGCGCGCGATGGTCACGGGGACAAAGCGCGTGCCGGATGATATCCGGATCGTGGAATGACCAGAAGCGCGCAGGACAGTATCCCGATGCTGATCGGGCTGATCGCGGTGCAGAGCCTCTGCGCCGCCTTCTTCCTGTGGGATGTGCTGGCCGATATCCGCCCCTACGGGATTCGATCGCTGGCCAATGTGCATATCGCCACCGAGACGCTGGCCGCTCTGGCCCTGATCTCGGCCATCGTGTTCGAGACGCGGTATCTGATGCGGCTTCTGCGGCGCAAGGCACATCTGGAGGATCAGGTCTCGATTGCGGCCGGGGCGTTTCACGAGATCGTGCTGGCGCATTTCGACCGCTGGGACCTGACCCCGGCCGAGGCCGATGTGGCCATGTTCGCGATCAAGGGCTTTTCCATCGCCGAGACGGCGCAGTTGCGCGGCTCTGCCGAGGGCACGGTCAAGGCGCAGTTGAACGCCGTCTATCGCAAGGCCGGTGTCTCGGGGCGCGGCGCGCTGCTAGGGCTTCTGGTCGATGACCTGATGGGTGCGCCGCTGGTGGGGCGCGCAGGCTGATTGGCTTGCGCGGGCGTGCGCGCTCGGGCAAGATTGTGGGCGAGTTTGTCGAAAGGCCGCCCATGACCAACAAGATCGCGCTTGCGCTCGGCGCTATGATCGTCGTCGGATTTGGCTATGATATTCTGCGAAACGACATGGCCGGATCGCTGTTTGTGGCGCGCAAGTTGATGGACCTGATTGACTATCTCGCCTTCTGGCGCTGATCACTTTCGTTTGCGGGCGGATTGACAGACACCCGTTTTCGCGTATGTTCGCGCCGACACGTTAGCGCTAACAAACGCGGGAGACCACGCCATGACAACGACCCTCGCCATTAACGGTTTCGGACGGATCGGGCGGACCGTGCTCCGCGCGCTTGTGGAATCGGGGCGTGACGATCTGCGGATCATCGCCATCAATGATCTCGGACCGGTCGAGACGAACGCCCACCTGCTGGAATTCGACAGCGTGCACGGGCGCTTTCCCGGTTCGGTCAAGGTTGACGGTGACATGATCGACGTCGGGCGCGGCCCGATCCGCGTGACCGCCCTGCGCGATCCCGAGGCACTGCCCTGGGGCGATGTGGATATCGTGCTGGAATGCACTGGAATCTTCACCGATCGCGATGCCGCCGCGCGGCACCTGAAGAACGGGGCCGGGCGCGTGCTTGTCTCGGCCCCTTCCACGGGCGCGGACCGCACGGTGGTCTACGGGGTCAACCATGGCGACCTGACAGCGGCAGATTTGATCGTGTCAAACGCATCCTGCACCACCAACTGCCTCGCCCCCGTGGCCAAGGTGCTGCATGAGGTCATCGGCATCACGCGCGGCTTCATGACCACGATCCATAGCTACACGGGCGATCAGCCGACGCTCGACACCATGCATCGCGACCTCTATCGCGCGCGCGGCGCAGCGATCAACATCATCCCCACCACCACCGGGGCGGCGCGCGCGGTGGGTCTGGTCCTGCCGGCCCTTGCGGGCCGTCTCGACGGCACCGCCATCCGCGTGCCTACGCCCAATGTGAGTGCGGTCGATCTGACATTCGAGGCCGCGCGCGACACAAGCGTTGACGAGATCAACGCCGCGATTGTGCAGGCAGCCGCCGGTTCGCTCAATGGCATCCTCGATGTCACGGGGCGCGAACTGGTGTCATCCGACTTCAACCACAACCCGATGAGCGCCATCTTCGCCACCGACCAGACCCGCGTGATGGAGGGCCACCTTGCCCGCGTGCTGGCCTGGTATGACAATGAATGGGGCTTTTCCAACCGGATGCTTGACGTGGCCTCGGCGATGGCGCGCGCAGCCTGAGCCGTCAGCCGTATTTCCCAGCCAGCGCCGCCTTGACCGGAGAGGTGACGAATTTCGTCACATCCCCGCCAAGCCGCGCGATTTCCTTGACCAGTTTCGAGGCAATCGCCTGATGCCCCGCATCAGCCATCAGAAACACCGTCTCGACCGAATTGTCGAGCGCGCGGTTCATGCCGACCATCTGGAATTCATATTCGAAATCCGCCACCGCGCGTAACCCTCGAATGATGATCTGCGCGCCGACATCATGGGCGCAGTTGATCAACAGGTTCTCGAAGGGATGCACCACGATCTCGGTGCCGGTCAGATCCGACAGCACCACGCATTCCGCCTCGATCATCGCCACCCTCTCTTCGAGCGAAAACAGCGGCCCCTTGTCGCGGTTGATCGCCACACCGATCACCAGCCGGTCAACCAGCATCGCCGCGCGGCGGATGATGTCGATATGGCCAAGCGTGATCGGGTCGAAAGTGCCGGGATAAAGGGCGATGCGCATGGGACGGCTCCATTCTGGGATTTGCCGGGCACGCAACAAGATTGCGCGCGCCGATGCAAGCCCCTCAGTAGCCCATGATCATCCCTTCCAGTGCGCTTTTCTCCATCGACAACTCTTCCAGTCGCGCCTTGACCACGTCACCGATGGTGACAATCCCCACCAGCTTGCCGTTTTCGACCACCGGCATGTGCCGGAACCGGCCATCGGTCATGCGCGCCAACACCGCGTCCGAAGTATCCTGCCGCGTGCAGCAGACGGGGTTGCGCGTCATCATCTGGCTCGCGGTTTCCTGAAGGCAGGGCGCGCCCCGGACCGCCAACGCCCGCACGATATCGCGCTCCGACAGGATCCCTTCGGGCCGCTCGCCATCGGAGGAAACGACCACACCGCCGATCCGGCGCTCGGCGAGAATGCTCGCCACTTCCGACACCGGCGTTTCGGGTGTGATGGTGATCACGCCGCTATCGCCCTTTGATTTCAGAATCTGCTGAACGAGCATGTCGGGACCCTTCCGAAATAAAATGTCGATAACGTCAGCGTGATCCACTAAAAAAGTTCTGTCAAGCCTCGGCCTCCAGTTGCGCCACCTCGGCGCGCAGCCCCTCGACAAGGGCTGTGGCAAATCGATTCTGCCGCTCCAGCCGTCGGTCATCGGCATGGCGCACCAGATAGAAGCTCCGAATGAGCGAAAGTTGGTCGGGCAACACCTTGACCGCGCACAGCCACGGCAGCGAGAAATCGTGCAACACGCCGATGCCCGCCCCCTGCCGCACAAGGTTGAGTTGCACAGAGACGGAATTGGACGCGAGATCCACATGCGTAATCCCCGCCTCGCTCAGGTAATCCAGTTCGCGGTCAAAGATCATGTCCTGGATGTAGCCGACGATGCGATGGCCGCGCAGATCCTCCAGCCGCTCGATGGGGGGATGGGCACGCAGATAGGCGGGCGAGGCCGCGAGATGCAGGCGATAATCAGTGATCTTCTGCACCGTCAAGCGACCGGCTGTCGGCGGGCTGACGGCAATGACCATATCCGCCTCGCGCCGCGTGAGGTTGAAGACGCGCGGCAGCGCGACGATCTGGATTTCCAGATCCGGGTTATCGGCCCCGATGGCTGCACAGACCTGCGGCAGAAGGAAATTGGCGCAACCATCCGGCGCGCCGATACGGATCTGCCCCGAGAGGCCGCCCGCCTGCCCACCCAACTCGCTCGCCGCCGCCTCCATCGCCTGTTCGGCGCGGATCGCGTGAACCATGAGGCGCGCGCCCGCCTCGCTGAGTGCATAGCCGGTCGGAGATTTGGCAAAGAGTGGCGCGCCAAGGTCTTCCTCCAGCCGCGCGACGCGGCGGCCCACGGTGGCCGGATCAATCCGCAGCACACGCCCCGCACCAGACAGGCTTTCCTCGCGCGCCACGGCAAGGAAAATGCGCATATCATCCCAATGCGGCATCATCCCCGCCCCCTTTGCACAAATGCAAATCCATAATGGGATCTTGCCTCTTTTTCATCGAGTTTTGCAAGGCTAGGCTCCGGGCAACGCGCAATTCAGGAGGAGAAAGCCATGCAGGACCTGACCCATTACATTAACGGCGCCCATGTGAAGGGCACATCGGGCCGTTATTCGGACGTGTTCAACCCCGCCACCGGCGAAGTGCAGGCCAGATGCCCGCTGGCCAGTGTCGAGGAAATGAACGTCGCCGTCGCCGCCGCCCAAGCCGCACAGCCCGCTTGGGCCGCCACCAACCCGCAGCGCCGGGCGCGCGTCATGATGGAATTCGTCCGCCTGCTCAACCGCGATATGGACAAGCTGGCCGAGGCGCTCTCGCGCGAGCATGGCAAAACCTTTCCCGACGCCAAGGGCGATATTCAGCGTGGTCTGGAAGTGGTCGAATACTGCATCGGCGCGCCGCACATGCTCAAGGGTGAATTCACCGATGGCGCAGGCCCCGGCATCGACATCTATTCCATGCGTCAGGCGCTTGGCGTGACGGCGGGCATCACGCCCTTCAACTTTCCGGCCATGATCCCGATGTGGATGTTCGCGCCCGCGCTGGCCTGCGGCAACGCCTTCATCCTCAAACCGTCCGAGCGTGACCCCTCGGTGCCGCTGATGCTGGCCGAACTGATGGAAGAGGCCGGGCTGCCCAAGGGAATCCTGCAAGTCGTCAACGGCGACAAGGTTGCGGTGGACGCGATCCTCGACCATGAGGTGATCCAGTCCATCGGCTTTGTCGGCTCGACCCCGATTGCGCAATATATCTATGGCCGTGGCTGTTCCAACGGCAAGCGGGTGCAGTGCTTTGGCGGCGCCAAGAACCACATGATCATCATGCCCGATGCCGATATGGATCAGGCCGCCGATGCCCTCATCGGCGCGGGCTATGGCGCGGCGGGCGAACGCTGCATGGCCATCTCGGTCGCGGTCCCGGTGGGCGACGAAACCGCCGACCGCCTGATCGAGAAACTCGTGCCGCGTATCGAAAAGCTGAAAGTGGGGCCGTATACGGCCGGAAATGACGTGGATTACGGCCCCGTCGTCACCGCAGAGGCCAAGCAGCGCATCCTTGGCCTTGTCGAATCCGGCATCGCACAGGGTGCCGAGTTGGTTGTCGATGGCCGCAATTTCAAATTGCAGGGCTACGAGGACGGCTTCTTTGTCGGCCCGCACCTCTTTGACCGCGTGACGCCGGATATGGACATCTACACACAGGAAATCTTTGGCCCCGTGCTCTCGACCGTGCGCGCAGCCTCTTACGAGGAGGCCCTGAAACTGGCGATGGACCACGAATACGGCAATGGCACCGCGATCTTTACCCGCGACGGCGACGCCGCCCGCGATTTCGCGGCGCGTGTCAACGTCGGCATGGTCGGCATCAACGTGCCGATCCCCGTGCCGCTGGCCTATCACACCTTCGGCGGATGGAAGAAGTCCGGCTTTGGCGATCTCAACCAGCACGGCCCGGATTCGTTCAAGTTCTACACCCGCACCAAGACCGTGACAGCGCGCTGGCCGTCGGGGATCAAGGAAGGCGGCGAATTCAACTTCAAGGCGATGGACTGATCCGTTCCGGGGGGTGCCGCCCACCCGATACGCAAAGCCCCGGCCCGTCGGGCCGGGGCACCCGTCATAAGGCAATCAATGCCGTCACAGGCCCCGCGGACCAAGGCGCCGCCGAAACCAGCGGGCAAGATAGATCACCGGCCAGCGCAGCACGCTCATCCCAGCCACCAGCACCACAAGGCCCACCCACGGCCCGTTCTGCCACGTCACCAGCCCCAGGATCGGCACCCCGATCGCAATCAGCCCGTAGGCGCGACTCCAGTGATTGTCGCGCGAGGGAAGCATCGCGAGCAGGTTCGCAGCCACGGCCCAGAGACAGGCCACAAGAAGCGAGCCCGTCACCTCGCCCCAGCCCGCCCGAGCCGCGCCGGCAGGCCGTTGGCCCAGGCAGAAATCGTGCCTGCGCCGAGGCACACCACCATGTCGCCCGGCCGTGCGGTCTCGCGCACCAACCGTTCCAGATCGTCCTCCGATCCGATGGCCACCGCCTGTCGGTGGCCGTGGCGGATGAGGCCTGCCACCAGATCGTCACGGCTGGCACCGGGGATCGGGTCTTCGCCTGCAGCATAGACATCGGCGATGCCCACCACGTCGGCCTCGTTGAAACAGGCACAGAACTCCTCGAAAAGGCTCGACAGCCGCGAATACCGATGCGGCTGATGCACGGCGATCACGCGCCCCGTAGAGGCCTGCCGCGCCGCGCGCAGCACGGCCGCGATCTCCACCGGGTGATGGCCGTAATCGTCGATCACCGTGACGCCGCCCACCTCGCCCACGCGGGTAAAGCGGCGGTTGACGCCGCCGAACTCCGACAGCGCATCGCGGATTGTCGCGCGCGGCACGCCCAGATGCCGCGCCACGGCGACGGCGGCCAGCGCGTTCGACACGTTGTGATCGCCGGGCATGGGCAGAGAACAGCCTTCAATCAGCTTGCCCTCGGCCTGAAGCGCCACATCGAACCGCGCCCCCCCCGCCTCATAGTGCAGATTGACCGCGCGCACATCGGCCTGCGCGTTGAAGCCGAAGGTCAGCACCCGCCGGTCGGTGATCCGCCCCACCAGCGCCTGCACCTCGGGGTGATCGGTGCAGCAGACCGCAAGGCCATAGAACGGGATATTGGAGACGAAATCGTGAAATCCCTGCCGCAGTCGCTCGATAGTGCCCCAGTGCTCCATATGCTCGGGGTCGATATTGGTGACGATGGCGATGGTCGCGGGCAGGCGGTTGAAGGTGCCGTCGCTCTCGTCGGCCTCGACCACCATCCATTCGCCCTGCCCCATGCGCGCATTGCTGCGATAGGCGTGGATGACACCGCCATTGATCACCGTCGGGTCGATCCCGCCCTTGACCAGCAGTTCCGCCACCAGCGTCGTGGTGGTGGTCTTGCCATGGGTGCCCGCCACCGCGATGTTCGACTTGAGCCGCATCAGCTCCGCCAGCATCTCGGCGCGGCGCACCACCGGCAGGCCGCGCTGTCGCGCCTCGTCCAGTTCCGGATTGCCGGGCTTGATCGCGGAGGAAATCACCACCACCTCGGCCCCATCGAGGTTTTCGGCCCGCTGCCCGACAAAGACCCGCGCGCCCAGGCTTTCCAGCCGCTCGGTGATCTTCGACCCCTTGAGGTCAGAGCCCTGCACGTCATAGCCGAGATTGAGCAGCACCTCGGCGATGCCCGACATGCCGATGCCGCCTATGCCCACAAAATGCAAAGGGCCCACATCGGTGGGCAACTTGGTGGCGGCGTTCATCGTGTCAGTTTCCTTTCGTTGCCAACGCTTCGACCAGATCGGCGAGCCGTTCGGCAGCCTCGGGCCGGCCCTGCGACAGCGCGGCCCCGGCCATCAGCGTGGCCCCCCGCGCATCGCCCAGAACGGCGGCGATCTGCGTGGAAAGAGAGGCGGTGTCAAGCCGGCTCTCGGGAATGAGGATCGCGCCGCCCGCGCCGACCAGCCCACGCGCATTGGCGCTCTGGTGGTCGTCGGCGGCGGCGGCGAAGGGGATGAGGATCGATGGCCGCCCGATCACCGCCAGATCGGCAAGGCTCGACGCCCCTGCACGGCTGATGACAAGCTGCGCCTCGGAGATGCGCCGCGCCACATCGCGAAAAAACGGCTGCACATCCGCGTCGATCCCCGCCCCGGCATAGGCGCGTGCCACACGCGCCCCGTCCTCGTCACGGGCCTGATGGCTCACGCGGATGCGGCGCAACAATTCGTCGGGCAGAGCCGCGATGGCACCTGGCACCACGTCGCTCAGGACGCGCGCGCCCTGAGAGCCGCCGATCACCAGCACCGACATCGGGTAATCGCCCGGCGGGATATAAGGCGCGCCTGCGCGTTCGCGCACGGCGGCGCGCACTGGATTACCCACATGCTCGGCCCGCGTCGTCCCCTCGGGCAGGGTGGTGGGCCAGGTGCCGCAAGCCACAAGATCGACGCGCCGCGCGAAAAACCGGTTGACCCGCCCCGGCACGCCGTTCTGCTCGTGCACCATGCGCGGCAGGCGCAGGATCGTGGCCGCCGCCAGCGCCGGGATGCTCGGATAACCGCCGAACCCCACCACCATCGCCGGCCGCTCGCGCAGCATCCGCACCACCGTGCCAAGGATCCCGCCCGCGATATGCAGCGGCGCGAGCAGCTTGTTGACGATCCCGCCTCGCGCGAAGGTGGCCGAGGACACCTGCGCGATTTCGACCGAGTGTGGAAAGCCGCCGGTGTAGCGTGCCCCGCGGATGTCGGTCGAGAGCCGCACGCGCCAGCCGCGCCGCAACATCACCTCGGCCAGCGCCTGCGCGGGGAACATGTGCCCGCCGGTGCCGCCAGCCGCGATGATCAGAAGGGGGGCCTTGTCGCTCATCATATGCCTCGTAGGGTGGGTGGCAACCCACCGTCTGCCTCGATCATCGCCGCCCCCGCAGGATATCCCCGATCTGCCCCTGCGGCCGTGTGCGCGTGAAGGCAAACAACATGCCCAGGGCGATTCCCCCCGCCACCAGCGACGATCCGCCATAGCTCACGAAAGGCAGCGTCATCCCCTTGGCCGGCAGCAGGCGCACCGCGACACCCATGTTGATCATCGCCTGCGCGCCGAAGATGGCGACAAGACCCGTGCCCGCGAGGCGAATGAACGGATCACGCTCACGCATGAGCCGCAGGAAGGAACGCACGACAATCCCCGCATAGATCGCGATGATCGCGAGCACCAGAACGAGACCGTATTCCTCGGCCGCGACAGCGATGATGAAATCGGTATGCGCATCGGGCAGCGACCATTTCACCTGCCCCTCGCCCACGCCTACGCCAAAGAAACCGCCCTCGCGGATCGCATTGGTGGCAAATCCAAGCTGCGTGGTGGGGTCCACCTCGGGGCTGAGAAACCCGTCGATGCGCCGCGCGAAATGCTCGGAATTGGCATAGGCGAAAGAGCCCGCCAGAACCACCGCCGCCGCCATGACCAGGAGCAGCGTCACCGGCGCGCCGCTCACGAACCAGACCGCGCCCCATCCGAACAGCACCAGCGCCGCCTGCCCGAAATCGGGCTGCATTGCCAGAAAGCCGAGGATCACCACCATGATGACAAACGACCACAACCGGCCCGGTGGGCCGCCGATCTCGTGGCTGGCCGCGATCATCCAGGCGGCGACGACGACAAAGGCAGGCTTGAGGAATTCTGAAGGTTGGACGCTTGCAAACCCGAGACTGTACCAGCGCACCGCGCCCTTGCCGAAATCCGTGCCGAAGACCGGCAGCATCATGAGCGCAAGCAGCGCGCCGAAGAAACCCAGCACCGCCAGCCTGCGCACCGTCTCGGGGCGCTGCATGGAGACAAGCATCATGGCGACAAGCGCAAGCCCGCCAAAGAACACCTGTCGCTGAACATAGTGAAAGGGGGGAAATCCGTTCTTTTCCGCCAATGGCACAGAGGCCGCCAGCCCCAGAAGAATGCCGATGGCAAAGAGGATGAGCACCGAGAAGAACGACCATTTATCGATCGTGCGCCACCACCGGGGGAGAACGGGCTCTGCGTCCCGCAGGGGCACTGCCCCATAGACCATTTCCGTCATCTGCCTGCCGCCTCGATTATGTTCGCCCCTTTGCGGGGTCTCGGGGCACAGTCTAGCCGCATTTCGGCCCCTGCGCCAGAACCTCTTGCCAATGGGCGGGTTTTCGCGTCAGACGCGCCCCATGACAAGCGCGGTTGCCACCCTCATCCTTGGCGCGGGCGCGGCGGGGCTGATGTGCGCGGCCCATGCCGGGCCGGGGGCACTTGTGATCGACCATGCCAGCGCGCCAGGCGAGAAGATCCGCATTTCCGGCGGCGGGCGGTGCAATTTCACCAATCTTCACGCGGGGCCAGAGAATTTCCTGTCGCAGAACCCGCATTTCTGCAAATCGGCGCTCGCGCGCTATACCCAGTGGGATTTCATCGACCTCATATCGCGCCACGGCATCGGCTGGCACGAGAAAACGCTGGGGCAGTTGTTCTGCGACGGGCGTGCCACGCAGATCGTGGCGATGCTGGTGGCCGAGGCGCGGCGCGCGGGGGCCGATCTGTGGCTTTCGACGCGGCTTGTGGAGATTGCCCATGACGGCCACCGCTTTCGCGCGGTGCTGGAGCGTGCAGGCATCCGCGTCACGATCACCGCCCGCAACCTCGTGCTGGCCACGGGGGGCAAGTCGATTCCGAAGATGGGGGCCACGGGGCTCGCCTATGACATCGCGCGCCAGTTCGGCCATGACGTGACCGAGACCCGCCCCGCCCTCGTGCCGCTGACCTTCTCGGACGCACCCTTTGCCCCGCTCTCGGGCACCGCCCTGCCCGTCCGCGCCACCTGCAACGGCGCGGCCTTCGAGGAGGCGGCGCTGTTTACCCATCGCGGGTTGTCCGGCCCTGCGATCCTGCAAATCTCGTCCTTCTGGCGCGAGGGCGCGACGATCACCCTCGATCTCGACCCCGAGGGCGCGCTTTATGGCGCCTTGCGCGCCGCGCGCCAGAGCGAGGGCCGCCGCAACCTCACAACGGTGCTGGGCCAGCACCTGCCGGGTAAGCTCGTGACCCATCTCGCGCCCTCGCTCGCCCTTGCGGGCAATCTCGGGGACCAGTCCGACGCGCGGCTGGGCGCGATCATCGCGGCGCTGCGCGGCTGGCATCTGAAACCCACCGGCTCGGAGGGCTACCGCACCGCCGAGGTGACGCTGGGCGGCATCGCCACTGGCGGGCTTGAATCTGCCACGATGGAATCGCGCCACCTGCCCGGCCTTTTCGCGATCGGCGAGGCGGTGGACGTGACGGGCTGGCTGGGCGGCTACAGTTTCCAGTGGGCCTGGTCCTCGGGCTGGGTGGCGGGACAGGCCATCGCGGCGCGGGGGTAGCGGGCCGGACTGGTCTCTTGCTGAGATTAGAGCTTTGCCCCCGCGCGGAGCAAAGGCCTGCTTGCACGCCGTCGCGCGCGTTCCTTGCCCTACGCCTTCGGCCGTGCCCGTGCCGCCATCACATCGCGCCCCAGCGTGAGCGTATAGGCCTCCAGCTCCGACAGTGCCGCCTGCGCCGCCTCGGCCTCGTGGCGCTCCAGCGCATCCGCGATGCGGGTGTGAAAGCCGACGATGGCCCCGCGCGACCGCGCCGTGAAGGTGATCATGTTCATCAGCGGCTGCATCGCCTCGACTGCGCCCGCCAACTGGTAGGACAGAACCGGGTTCCCGGCGCTGTCCACCAAAGCCCGGTGAAAGGCCACGTCCGAGGCGCAGAACGCCTCATCGGTCAGCCCCGGCTGTGCCTGCCGGTGGATTTCCGCGCGCATGGTCGCCAGCGTGTCGGGCGTGCGCCGCTCTGCCGCCAGCGGCGTGCAGGCACGCTCCAGCGCATAGCGCGCCTCGCAGGCGACATCGAAGCTGATCGCGTTCATGCTGAGGAGTAGCGTGGCGGTTGTGATCTGCTGGCCATACGCCTCGGGGTAGCTGAGGCGGTTGACAAACGCCCCGCCAAAGGCCCCGCGCTGCGTGCGGATCAGCGATTGCGCCGCCAGACGTTTGAGCGCCTCGCGCACCGTGGGGCGCGAGACGGAGAAGTGATCGGCCAGTTCCGCCTCTGACGGCAGGCGTTCATCGACGATGAGCTTGCCCGAGACAATCGCATCGCGGATTGCCCCGGCGATCTGGGCCGAAAGGTCGGCTTTGTTATGCGGATCAATTTTCATTTGTCTTACATTTAAATGTCTGACAATTTGAACGCAAGAGGTGAGTCGGGGGGCGCGCGCGATGATTGCGGCACAGGTCAGGCGGATGGGCGGGGGGCACTGGCTGGTGCTGTTCGGCCTCATTCTCGGGGCCTGGGGGGTGCTCTATGCCATGGCGCTGCCGCAGGATCTGCGCGACGGCGCGGTGATCTTTGGGGCCGATTTCCTGCAAAGCCTGTGTATCGTGACGCCCGATGCCGCCGGGTTTGGCCGGATTGTCCTGATGTGGGCGCTGATGTCGGCGGCGATGATGGCGCCCACCGCGCTCCCGGCCTTTGCCACCTATGAGGAGTTGAGCCACACCGGCGAGACGCGGTTCGGCGCGCTGGTGGCGGGGTATCTGGGCGTCTGGCTGGGGTTTTCCGTGTTGGCGGCGGGCGCGCAGATGGCGCTGTTTCAGGCGGGGTTGCTGACGGCCTTTGGCGATAGCCGCTCTGGCGTGCTGTCGGCGGTTTTGCTGGCGGTGGCGGGGGCCTATCAGTTCAGCCCGGTCAAGGAGGCGTGCCTGTCAAAGTGCCGCCGCCCGCTGTCGTTCTTCATGCAGCATTGGGATGAGGGCGCGCTGCGCAATGGCCTGCGGCTGGGCCTCGTCTGTCTGGGCTGCTGCTGGGCGCTGATGGCGCTGGCCTTTGTGGGCGGGGTGATGAACCTTGCCTTCATGGGGCTGGCCACGGTGATCATGGTTCTGGAAAAACTGCCCAACCTCGGGCGCTGGCTGACACGTCCCCTGGGCGTCGGGCTGCTGGCCGCGTCGGTCTGGGTTCTGTTCACGTCAATCTGAGAGAGGAGACCGGAAATGGCATTGGATACAGTGGGCACGGTGCCCTGGGCGATCAAGGGGGAGTTGATCCTCAACTGCAACTGCACGGTGTTCTGCCCCTGCGTGGTGTCTTTGGGCAAACACGCGCCGACCGAGGGCTATTGTCAGGCCTGGTCGGGGGTGCGCATCGACGAGGGCCATTATGGCGACGAGGACCTGAGCGGCCTCAACGTGGGTCTGATGCTGGAAATCCCCGGCCTGATGGCGCGCGGCAACTGGAAGGCGGCGGCCTTTATCGACGAGCGCGCGAGCGAGGCGGGGTATGAGGCGCTGGTCAATATTTTCTCGGGCAAGGCACGCGGCACCACCGGCCTTTTCGGGGTGCTGGTCAGCGAATTTCTCGGCGCCGAACGCGCGCCGGTCATTTTCGAGACCGAAGGCAATGCGCGCCGCCTGATGGTGGGCAAGAAGATCCAGGGCGAGGTGGTGCCGGTGCCGGGCCATCAGGGTCAGGATATCGTTGTCACCAATACCGAATACTGGATGGGGCCGGATATCACCGTGGCCACCGCCACCAAGGGCCGCGTGCGCGCCTTTGGCCGGGTCTGGGATTTCGACGGGCGCAGCGCGGAAATCTGTCAGATCGACTGGAAAGGTCCGCGCTGATGGTGGCCTTGTCCCTGTCGCGCCGGTTGCGCCGCACGCCGTTTTCCCAAGGGGTCGAGGCGGCGGGGGTCAAGGCCTATACGGTGTATAACCACATGCTGCTGTCCACGGTTTTTCGCTCCGTTGAGGAGGATTACCGCCACCTCAAGGAGGCGGTGCAGGTCTGGGATGTCGCCTGTGAGCGGCAGGTGGAATTGCGCGGGCCGGATGCGGGGCGGCTGATGCAGATGCTCACCCCGCGCGACCTGCGCGGCATGACGCCGGGCCAGTGTTTCTATGTGCCCATCGTCGATGAGACCGGCGGCATGCTCAACGATCCGGTGGCGGTCAAGCTGGCCGAGGATCGCTGGTGGATTTCGATTGCGGATTCGGACCTGCTCTATTGGGTCAAGGGGATCGCGCAGGGCTGGCGGCTGGATGTGCTGGTGGATGAGCCGGATGTGAGCCCGCTGGCGGTGCAGGGCCCGCGCGCCGACGATCTGATGGCGGCGGTGTTTGGCGACAAGGTGCGCGATGTACGGTTCTTTCGCTTTGGGCATTTCGATTTTCAGGGCCGGGATATGGTGATCGCGCGCTCGGGCTATTCCAAACAGGGCGGGTTCGAGATCTATGTCGAGGGGTCCGATCTGGGCATGCCGCTGTGGCATGCGCTGATGGAGGCCGGGAAGCAGTGGGACGTGCGCGCCGGATGCCCCAACCTGATCGAGCGGATCGAGGGCGGATTGCTGAGCTATGGCAATGACATGACCGACGACAACACGCCGCATGAATGCGGGCTGGGGCGGTTCTGCAACACCCATACGGCGATTGGTTGTATCGGGCGGGATGCGCTCTTGCGGGTGGCCAAGGAAGGGCCGGTACAGCAGATCCGCGCCATCGCCATCGAGGGCGCGCCGGTGCCGCCCTGCCGCGACTGGTGGCCGGTTCTGACGGACAAGGGCGCGCGCGTGGGCCGGATCAGTTCGGCGGCATGGTCGCCGGATTTCGCCACCAACGTGGCCATCGGCATGGTGCGGATGACCCATTGGGAGGCAGGCACCGAGTTGCGCATCATCGCCCCGGATGGTGAGCGGCGCGGGGTGGTGCAGGACGGGTTCTGGGCCTGAATGCGGGAGTGAGGGGCCAGCCCCTCACACTCCCCGGAGTATTTCTGGAACGATGAAGCAGGGGGCTGGCCCTGCGAGGGAAAAGGAGAGCGATATGTTCAACGCATTGGTCGTCGAGAAGGACGAAGAGAGCGGCAAGACATCTGCCTCGGTCAAACAGATTTCCGTGGGCGATCTGCCCGAGGCGGAGGTGCTCGTCTCGGTCGAGTATTCCACGGTGAATTACAAGGACGGGCTGTGCATCGGGCCGGGGGGCGGATTGGTCCGCAAATATCCGCATGTGCCGGGGATCGATTTCGCCGGAACCGTCGAGAAAAGCAGCGACGAGCGCTACAAGCCCGGCGACAAGGTGGTTCTGACCGGCTGGCGCGTGGGCGAGGCGCATTGGGGTGGTTATGCGCAAAAAGCGCGGGTCAAGGCCGACTGGCTGGTGCCGCTGCCCGGAGGTCTGAGCACACGCCAGGCCATGGCCGTGGGCACGGCTGGCTTTACCGCCATGCTGGCGGTGATGGCGCTGGAGGATCACGGGCTCAGGCCGGGGCACGGCCCGGTGCTGGTGACGGGGGCCGCAGGCGGCGTGGGCAGCGTGGCCACCGCGCTCCTGGCCGCGCTCGGGCATGAGGTGGCCGCCGTGACGGGCCGCCCAGAGACCGCCGATTATCTGCGCGGGCTGGGGGCCACGCAGATCGTGCCGCGCGAGGAGTTGAACGAGACGGTGAAGCGCCCGCTGGAAAGCGAGACCTGGGCGGGCTGTGTCGATGCCGTGGGCGGCGCGATGCTGGCGCGGGTTCTGGGCCAGATGAAATATGGTGCAAGCGTTGCCGCCGTGGGGCTGGCGGGGGGCGCGGGCCTGCCGGCGACGGTCATTCCGTTCCTGTTGCGCGGGGTCAACCTGCTGGGTGTCGACAGCGTGTTGCAGCCATATGCCAATCGCCTTCGCGCCTGGGAGCGGATCGCGCGCGACCTGCCCATGGACAAGTTGGAGGCGATGATCGTGCCCGCCACGCTAGACGACCTGCCCCGGCTCGGCGCGGAGATCCTAAAGGGCCAGGTGCGCGGCCGCGTGGTGGTGGATGTGAATGGATGACCTCTCGATCCGGCTGGCGCGCGCGGACGATTTCGACGCGCTCTGGCCGATCCTGCGCACGGTGATCCGCGCGGGCGACACCTATACGATCGACCAGAGCCTCAGCGCCGAGGCGGTGCGCACGCTCTGGATGGAGGCCCCGCGCGCCACCTTTGTCGCCGAGGTGGGGGGCGAGGTGGTTGGCACCTCATACATCAAGACGAACCAGTCAGGCGGCGGCGCGCATGTGTGCAACGCGGGATTCATGGTGGCCGAAGCAGCGCGCGGGCGCGGGGTGGCGCGGCGCATGTGCGAACACGCGCAGACGCAAGCACGCGCCATGGGCTATCTGGCGATGCAGTTCAATTTTGTCGTCGGCACCAATGAAGGGGCCATCGCACTCTGGCAAAGCCTCGGGTTCAACACGGTGGGCCGCCTGCCGCGCGCCTTTTGCCACCCGAAAGCGGGGCTGGTGGATGCGCTGGTGATGTACAAATGGCTGGGCGCAACCGGAGATTGAGGTTGGCGCGCCCCGTGCGGCCATACCAGTATCCACGCCACGATACGTGTTGATAAAAAGCCCCTTGATCGCGGCCCTGCTGGTGGCCGTCCTTGCGGTGGCGCTGACCGCTGTGGGCTTTGCGCATCGCGGCGGGGCGTTACCGGATACCGATTACGCGGCCTATCTGGCAGCAGGAGGCTCTGCCGGAGACTTGTGCGCAGACGAGCACGCGCCCAACCAGCATGAGGCCGAGGCAACGGGTTGTGAGACCTGCCGCCTAGTCGCGGCCATGGCCCTGCCCGATGAAGCGCGCGCACCCGATGCCTGACCCCGCCCGGCGGGGCCATGTCCTTTCCGGGAAATCGTGGGACGGGGCGCGCGGCGCGGGAAATCGTGGCCCCGCGCGACAGGCCGCCCCGTCTGGCACCCGGATTGACGGGCATTCGCGGCTGTGATTCGGTGAGTTTTGGCATCGAACCGGGTCTTGCGGGCCGGAAATCATGGGGCAGCGCAAGAAAATAATCACAGTTCGGGAAATCATGGGAATTTTGTTATCTCAAGCACAAAACGCAATATATTGTAAGAAAAATCTCCACAACAACGACATAGGCGATAAAAAATCTGCCATTCTCCACATTACCTTGCTCAAAACGCTATTTGAAAACGAAATGTGGTAACCGAATGTGCAAAAATCATTTGCGGTGGGATAAAATCCCATGCTATCCAGAATACACGATGAGGACGGGACAGACGAAGGGGCAACAAGACCCCGACATAATCTCCCAAGTCAGGCTTCATACAGGCACCCGCTTTCATCGAAAAAGAATCCGGCGCGCGAGCGAGCAGACATCCCCCCAGGTGGCGCGCGCAGTCGGAAACCCCGCTAGGCGGGACGAGGGCGGCGGGTTGATCAGTGGCAGCAGATCAACCCGCCGTTTTCCGTCTAGGGGACCGGTAATCAACCGGGGGCACCAAAAGAGGCCATCGGGACAGTGGGTCGGATATTCAGAGGCGAAAACACCGTCAAGGTGGATGCCAAGGGCCGGGTGTCGATCCCCGCGCTCTTTCGCCCCGTGATCCAGGACAGTGACCCCAACTGGACCGCCGGCAAACAGCCCGAACTGATCATCGTCTATGGCGATCACCGTCGCGATTTCCTTGAATGCTTCACCATCGAGGCGATGCAGGAAGTGGACGAGAAGATCGCCCGCCTGCCCCGTGGCTCGAAACCGCGCCGCCTGCTTGAGCACATGTTCCAGGGCCAGTCGTTACCCACCTCGGTTGATGACACAGGCCGTATCGTGCTGCCCGCCAAGCTGCGCAAGAAGCTTGATCTGGAGGATGAGGCGTTCTTTATCGCCGCAGGCGACACGTTCCAGATCTGGAAACCCGAGACCTATCAGGCCAAGCGTCTGGCCGATGTCACCGAGTGGCTTGACGAATTCCCCGAGGATTTCGACCCGCTCACCCTGCTTGACGCGCCCGGCGGGGGCTGAGCCATGGCCGCCGCTGCCCCTGCCCCGCCCGCCCCTCATATCCCCGTCCTGCTGCGCCCGCTTCTGGCCGCTGTCGCGCCCGTGAGCGGCACCTGGCTTGACGGCACACTTGGCGCGGGGGGCTATGCGCGGGGGCTTCTGGGCGCGGGGGCGGATCATGTCATCGGTATCGATCGCGACCCGCTGGCGATTGCCATGGCGCGGGACTGGGGCGCGCAATACGGCGCACGGTTGAGCCTGGTGCAGGCCAATTTCGCGCAAATGGACAGCCATGCCGAGGCGCTTGACGGCGTGGTGCTCGATCTCGGCGTCTCCTCGATGCAACTTGACCGGGCCGAACGCGGTTTTTCGTTCATGAAGGATGGCCCGCTCGACATGCGGATGAGCCAGGAGGGCCCCTCGGCCGCCGATCTGGTCAACACCGCGCCCGAGGCGCATCTGGCCGATATCCTTTATCTTTACGGCGAGGAACGCGCGAGCCGCCGCATCGCCCGCGCCATCGTCAAGGCGCGCGCGGCGGCACCGGTCGAGACCACGGCCCAACTGGCGGCCATCGTCGAGCGTTGCCTGCCGCGCCCGAAACCCGGTCAGGCGCATCCCGCGACCCGCAGCTTTCAGGCCATCCGCATCGCGGTGAACGACGAATACGGTGCCCTTGTCGCCGGGCTGGAAGCGGCCGAGCGCGCACTCAAGCCGGGCGGGCAACTGGCCGTCGTCACCTTTCATTCGATTGAGGACCGCATCGTAAAGCGATTCCTGCAGACCCGCGCGGGCGCACAAGGAGGCGGCAGCCGCCACGCCCCCGAAACACGGCGCGCCGCGCCGCAATTCACGCTGAAAACCCGCAAGGCCATCGGCCCGGATGCCGAGGAACTGGCGGAAAACCCCCGCGCGCGCTCGGCCCGGTTGCGGATCGGCATCCGCACCGATGCCCCCCCCGGCCGGTCGGACCGTGCCGCCCTCGGAATGCCATTGCTTAAGGGAGAGACATGATGCGCAGCCTTCTGCATGTCCTGACCGCTCTGGCCGTGATCGGCCTCGCCTTCTGGGCCTATCGCGAGAATTACCGCACGCAGGCCGCGCTGGCCGAGGCCGAGCGGCTTCAGACCGGCATCGCCGAGGCGCGCCAGCGGCTCAGGATGCTCAATGCCGAATGGGCCTATCTCAACCGGCCCGACAGGCTGATGGATCTGGTCGAGCTGAACTATGATCGTCTTGGCCTTCTGCCGCTGCAACCCCATCAGTTCGGACGGCTCGATCAGGTGACCTATCCCGCGCCTGCCAGTATGGCGATCATCAATCCCGTGGATGTCGCGAATACGGAGCAACTGCCATGATCCGCACGCCGCTGCGCCCGCTTGCACGCATTCTGGAGGCGCGCCGCAAAGGCGAGAACCCCGACGCGATCGAGCGCGAGAACATCCGCCTGCGCCATGAGGAGATGCGCGACCGCGCGCGGCGGCGCGCCGAGGGGCGGCTTCTGGTGCTGGCCGGGCTGTTCTTTATCGGTTTCACCGCCGTGGGCGGCAAGATGGCGGTGCTGGCGCAGTCCGAACCCGCCGAGCCGCGCATCAGCAGCGCCGGTGCGCGCATCCTTGCGCAGCGCGCCGATATCGTGGACCGGCAAGGCCGCGTCCTGGCGACGAATTTCGACACTCACAGCCTCTATGCGCAGCCACAGCAGATGGTGGACCCGGTGCGCGCCGCCGAAAAGCTGGCGGAGATTTTCCCCGATCTCGACGGCGAGCGCCTGCTGCGCGATTTCACCGGCACGCGCAAGTTTCTCTGGATCCGTCGCACGCTGAGCCCCGAGCAGAAACAGGCGGTGCATGACATCGGCGAGCCGGGGCTTCTGTTTGGCCCGCGCGAGATGCGGCTTTATCCCAATGGCCGGCTGGCCGCGCATGTGCTGGGCGGAGCGGGCTTTGGCCGCGAAGGTGTGCACGCCGCCGAGGTGGTAGGGGTTGCGGGCATCGAAAAGCAGCTGGACGAGCGCCTGCGCGACCCTGCCCGTGCGCATGAGCCGCTGACCCTCTCGCTTGATCTCAGCGTGCAGGCGGCGATGGAGCGGGTCCTCTTGGGCGGCATGAAGATCATGAACGCCAAGGGCGCGGCGGGCATCCTGATGGATGCGCACTCGGGCGAGGTGATCGCCGTGGCCTCGCTACCCGATTTCGACCCCAACAAGCGCCCGCCCCTGCCCACCGAGGGCAATCCCGACGACAGCCCGCTGTTCAACCGCGCGGTTCAGGGCGTCTACGAGCTTGGCTCGACCTTCAAGGTGTTCGCGCTGGCGCAGGCGCTCGATATGGGGCTTGTTACCCCCTCGACCGTGATCGACACCCGCTCGCCCATGCAATGGGGCAAGTTCCGCATCCGCGATTTCCGCAATTACGGCCCCGAGCTCAGCGCCGAGAAGGTGCTGGTGAAATCCTCGAACGTGGGCACCGCGCGCATCGCGCTCCAGATCGGCGGGGCGCGGCAAAAGGCGTTTCTCGACGCGCTCGGCTTCATGCAGCCCTCGCCGCTCGAAATCAGTGAAGCCTCGGGCAGCCGCCCGCTCCTGCCCGCTAAATGGTCAGATCTTTCGACCATGACCATCTCTTACGGACACGGGCTGTCCACAAGCCCGATGCACCTTGCCGCCGCCTATGCCACACTCGTCAATGGCGGGCGGCTGGTCACGCCTACGCTTCTGCGCGACCCTGCCCGCACGCCGGGTCCGCGCGTCATCTCGGAGGTCACATCTGCCTCCATGCGCGACATGCTGCGCAAGGTGGTCAGCGAAGGCACGGCAAGCCTCGCCGAAGTGCCCGGCTATGCCGTCGGCGGCAAGACCGGCACCGCCGACAAGCCCAAGACGCGCGGCGGCGGCTACTACAAGGACAAGGTCATCGCCAGTTTCGCTGGCATGTTCCCCGCCGACGATCCGAGATATGTGCTTGTCGTCACGCTGGATGAGCCGGTCGAGACATCAGGCGACGAGCCACACCGCACCGCAGGCTGGACCGCCGTGCCCGTGGCCGCCGAAATCGTGCGCCGCACGGCCCCCCTGCTTGGTCTGCGGCCCGCGATTGATCCCGCCGGAGCGCCTGTTATAAGGCCCGCATCTCAGTAAGGGGCGGATGCGCGCGTGGGGCAGATACGGACATTGACAGAGCTGGGGCTGACCGCGCAGGCCGGACGGCAGGCGCGCATCACCGGCCTTGCCACCGACAGCCGCGCCGTGCGCGAGGGGATGCTCTTTGCCGCGCTCCCCGGCACGCAGATTCATGGCGCACGCTTTGTCGAGACGGCACTGGCGCAGGGGGCCGCCGCGATCCTGACCGATGCGGCGGGCGCGCGTCTCGCCGCCGGGGCGCTCGCCGCGCATCAGGCCGCGCTTGTCGTGGCCGAGGACCCGCGCCAGACGCTCGCCTTTACCGCCGCGCTCTGGTTCGGTGCGCAGCCCGAGACGATGGTGGCCGTCACCGGCACGAACGGCAAGACGTCGGTCGCTACCTTCACCCGCCAGATCTGGGAACGGCTGGGGTTTGACGCGGTCAATATCGGCACCACCGGGGTGGAGGGCGCGGTGCGCGCACCGATGACCCACACCACCCCCGAGCCGATCACGCTGCACCGGACCCTGGCCGAGTGCGCCGCGCAGGGCGTGACCCATGCGGCGATGGAGGCGTCCTCCCACGGGCTTGCTCAGGCGCGGCTTGACGGGGTGCGGCTCGTGGCGGCGGGATTCACCAACATCACCCAGGACCATCTCGACTATCACCCCGATTTCGAGAGCTATTTCGAGGCCAAGGCGGGCCTCTTCGCCCGCGTCCTGCCCGAGAGCGGCGTGGCGGTGATCAACATCGACGACCCCTACGGCGCGCGCATGGCCGAGATTGCCGCCGACCGGGGGCAGGACCTTCTGACTGTTGGGCGCAGCGACGGCGCCGATCTTCAGCTTCTGGCGCAGCGGTTTGATGCCACAGGCCAGGTGATCCGGCTGGCTTGGGAGGACCACATTCACCAGCTTCGCCTCGACCTCATCGGCGGATTTCAGGCCGAGAACGTGGCACTCGCGGCGGGGCTGGCCATCGGCGCGGGCGCGGACCCCGCGCGCGTTCTGGCGGAACTGCCGGGCATGACCACGGTGCGCGGGCGGATGCAACTGGCCGCGACGCGCGACAACGGGGCTGCGGTCTTTGTCGATTACGCCCACACCCCCGATGCCGTCTCGACCGCCATTCGCGCGCTGCGCCCGCATGTCATGGGCCGGCTTGTCGCCATCATCGGTGCGGGCGGCGACCGCGACCGGGGCAAGCGCCCGTTGATGGGACAGGCCGCCGCACAATTCGCCGATGCAGTGATCGTGACCGACGACAACCCCCGCTCCGAAGACCCCGCCACGATCCGCGCCGCCGTGATCTCGGGCTGTCCCGGCGCCGCCGAGGTAGGCGACCGCGCCGAGGCGATCCTGCGCGGCGTCGATGCGCTCGGGCCGGGCGATGCGCTGCTGATTTGCGGCAAGGGGCACGAGACCGGACAGGTCATCGGGCAGGACGTGCTACCCTTCGACGATGCCGAACAGGCCAGTCTTGCCGTCACCGTGCTTGACGGGGGCGTGGCATGACCCTGTGGACCGCAGCCGAGGCCGCAGCGGCCACCGGGGGCAGCATCTCGGGTGACTGGCGGGCCACCGGCGTCTCCATCGACACGCGGACATTGCAACCCGGCGATCTTTTCGTGGCGCTGAGTGCGGCGCGCGACGGCCATGAATTTGTGGCGCAGGCGTTGGCCAAGGGTGCCGCAGCGGCGCTGGTGTCGCGCATCCCCGAGGGCGCCCCCAAGGGCGCCCCGCTCCTTCTGGTCGCCGATGTGCAGGCAGCGCTGGAGGCATTGGGGCGCGCGGGCCGCGCGCGGATGCGCGGCCGCGTCATCTCCGTCACCGGCTCTGTCGGCAAGACCTCGACCAAGGAAATGCTGCGTGCCGTGCTCTCGCATCAGGGCCGCACCCACGCCGCCGAGGCGAGTTACAACAATCACTGGGGCGTGCCGCTGACGCTGGCGCGGATGCCCGCCGAAACGGAATTCGCCGTGATCGAGATCGGCATGAACCACCCCGGAGAGATCGCGCCGCTGGCACGCATGGCGCGCCCGCATGTGGCGCTTGTCACCACGGTTGCCGCCGCCCATCTGGAGGCATTCGAGAGCCTTGAGGGCATTGCCCGCGAGAAGGCGTCGATCTTCGAGGGGCTGGAACCGGGCGGCACGGCGCTTGTCAACACCGACATCTCTACCGCCGCGATCCTGCATGAGAGCGCCACGCGCCACGCCGCTCGCGTGATTGGCTTCGGCGTGGCGCGCGGCGCGCATCACCGCCTCCTTTGGGTCGATCTGCACGATGGCGCGACCGTGGCGCATGCGCGCGCCTGGCGCACACCCATCCTTTACAAGATCGGCATCACAGGGCGGCATTTCGCGATGAACGGGCTGGCGGTTCTGGCCGTGGTTCAGGCGCTCGGGCTGGACCGCGCGGTGGCCATCGCCGATCTGGCTGCCTGGTCCCCCCCCGAGGGACGCGGCACGCGTGAGCGCCTGGTGCTCGATCTGGCCGCCGACGGCATGAGCATCGACCTGATCGACGACGCCTTCAACGCCAATCCCGAATCCATGGCCGCAGCACTCGAGGTGCTGGCGGCAAGCGCACCGCGCAACGACGTGGGCCGCGTCGCGCGCGGGCGGCGCATCGCCATTCTGGGCGACATGCTGGAACTGGGCACGACCGAAGCGGTGCTTCATGCCGGTCTTGCCGCCCTGCCGGCGATGCAGGCAGTGGACGAGGTGCATTGCGTCGGGCCCCGGATGCGCGCACTCTGGAAGGCGTTACCCGAGCGCAAGCGCGGGCGGCAGGTGGACACCGCCGAGGCGCTGGCCGCAGAGGCGCATCGCCTCATCGACGCGGGCGATGTCGTGCTCGTCAAAGGCTCCAAGGGGAGCAAGGTCAGCCTTGTCGTCGCGGCACTACGCCGGGCGGGACGGGGCGTCGAAGAGGATCGCGCGTAATGCTTTACTGGCTCACATGGCTCTCGGACGGGGGCGATGTATTCAACCTCTTCCGCTACATCACCTTCCGGGCAGGCGGCGCCTTCCTGACAGCACTGGTCTTTGGCTTTCTCTTCGGCCCGCCGCTCATCAATGTGTTGCGACGCCGTCAGAGCAAAGGCCAACCGATCCGCACCGACGGCCCCGAGACCCATTTCGCCAAGGCCGGCACACCGACCATGGGGGGCCTGCTGATCGTCGGCGCGCTCGTGACCTCGACGCTGTTCTGGGCGCGGCTCGACAATCCGTTCGTGTGGCTTGTGCTCTTCGTCACGCTCGGCTTTGCAATGATCGGCTTTGCCGATGATTATGCCAAGGTCTCGCGGGGGAATGTGAAGGGCGTGCCGGGCCGCGTGCGGCTGCTGCTCGGCTTTGCCATCGCGCTCGTCGCCGCGCTCTGGGCGAGTTATAATCACCCTGCGGCGCTGCAAAACCAGCTTGCCCTGCCGGTGTTCAAGGATGTGCTGCTGAATTTGGGGATTTTCTTCGTCCCCTTCGCCATGTTCGTGATCGTGGGCGCGGCCAATGCGGTCAATCTCACCGACGGTCTCGACGGGCTGGCGATCATGCCGGTGATGATTGCCTCGGCCACGCTTGGCGTCATCGCCTATACAGTGGGACGGACCGATTTCACCGAATATCTCGGCCTGCATTATGTGCCGGGAACAGGCGAAATCCTGATCTTCGTCGCGGGGCTGATCGGCGGGGGCCTCGGGTTCCTGTGGTATAACGCACCACCCGCGGCGGTGTTCATGGGCGATACCGGCTCGCTCGCCCTGGGCGGCGCGCTCGGGGCCATCGCCGTGGCCACCAAGCACGAGCTTGTTCTTGGCATCGTCGGCGGCCTCTTCGTGGTCGAGGCGCTCTCGGTCATCATTCAGGTGCTCTATTTCAAGCGCACCGGCAAGCGCGTATTCCTGATGGCGCCGATCCACCACCATTACGAGAAAAAGGGCTGGGCCGAGCCGCAGATCGTCATCCGCTTCTGGATCATCGCGCTCATTCTGGCGATGATCGGGCTCGCGACACTGAAATTGCGGTAGGGCTCTCCTCTCCCCGTCACCCTCGGGCCTGACCCGAGGGTCTCATGCGGCAAGGGATCCTCCGGTCAGGCCGGAGGATGACAACCGTTTTCCCCCCCTTGCATCGCGCACCCCATCCGGCGCAAATACCGTGCAACGGGCGGGGGGCGCAATGATACCGGTCAGAGGCATCGATGGGGTGAGAGTGGCGGTTCTGGGCCTTGGGCGCTCTGGCCTGTCGGCGGCGCGCGCCCTGCTCGCGGGTGGCGCTGAAGTGGTGGTCTGGGACGACAACCCCGAGAGCCGCGCGCAGGCCGAGACCGAGGGCCTCACCGTCACCGACCTGACCCGCGCAGGCGCGTTCGACGGCATCGCGACGCTCGTCACCAGCCCCGGCATCCCCCATCTCTACCCCGCGCCCCACCCCACCATCGCGGCGGCGCAGGCGGCCGGGGTGCCCGTGGACAACGATATCGGCCTTTTCTTCCGCTCGTTCGCCACGCCCGACTGGGACCGGCTCGACACCGCCCCGCGCGTGATCGCGGTTACCGGCTCCAATGGCAAATCCACCACTTCGGCGCTGATCCACCATATCCTGACGCAGGCGGGCCACCCCGCGCAACTTGCGGGCAATATCGGGCGCGGCGTGCTTGATCTCGACCCGCCCGGAGAGGGCGGTGTCGTGGTGCTGGAACTTTCCAGCTACCAGACCGAGCTTGCCCGCGCGCTGACCCCCGATATCGCCGTCTTCACCAATTTCTCGCCCGATCATCTTGACCGCCACGCCGGACTTGGCGGCTATTTCGCGGCCAAGCGGCGGCTGTTCTCGGAGGGCGGGCCGGACCGCGCAGTGATCGGCGTGGACGAGGCGGAGGGGCGCTATCTGGCGGGTCAACTCTCCGAAGGACCGGCCGATGACCGGGTGATCCGCATCTCGGTCAGTGGCAAACTCACAGGCGCCGGCTGGGCGGTTTTTGCGCGCAAGGGGTTTCTGAGCGAATACCGCAAGGGCCGTCAGGTGGCGTCCATCGACCTGCGCGCCATTCCCGGCCTGCCCGGCGCACATAACCACCAGAACGCCTGCGCCGCCTACGCCGCCTGCCGCAGCCTTGGCCTTGCCCCCCGCGTGATCGAGGCGGGATTGCACGAATTCAAGGGCCTGCCGCACCGCTCGCAGCTTGTGGCCGAACGGGGCGGCGTGCGCTTTGTCAATGACAGCAAGGCCACCAATGTGGACAGTGCCTTCAAGGCACTTCTGGCCTTCGAGCGCATCCGATGGATCTGCGGCGGTCTGGAAAAGGACGGAGGTCTGGGCGCGCTTGGCCCCGCCCTGCCCCATGTCGCCAAGGCCTATGTGATCGGGCGCGAGGCGGCGCAATTCGCCATGGGGCTTGCGGGGGTGGAAACCGAGATCTGCACCACCATGGCCCGCGCCGTTGAGCGCGCCATGGCCGAGGCCGCGCCGGGCGAGGTTGTCCTGCTTGCCCCCGCCGCCGCCAGTTTCGACCAATACGACAATTTCGAGAAGCGCGGCGAGGATTTCATGGCCGAGGTGCGCGCGCGGCTTTAGGCGCGCCTCAGAAATGCGACTTGGGCTCGTCCGGTTTGCCCGCCGCCAGCGCCAGCAGACCGGCCAGCCCGGTCATGCCGATGGGGAACATGGTAAAGACGCCAAAGCCAAAGGCGTAATACATCAGCCCCGCCGACACAAACAGCAGCACCCCGCCCCAGAGCGCGCGCATCTTCGCCATCGCCCCACCCGCAATCGCCATAATCGGCGCCACAAAACTTGCCACGCGAACGAGCGAGGGATCGCGCACCTGATGGAGCAGACCCTCCACCTCGCCAAAGCGGTCGACCACCTCGGTGTAGCCATAGCTGAAGAACCCGACGAGCACCGCGAGACAGCCGCCGATCACCCCCAGAACCATTGCCGCGCTGCGCATCGTTCAGTCCTTTCCCGCCAGTGCCGCCTGCACATCCTTGCCCCATCCGAGATAGAGGCAGCCCCCCGCCTCGATCAAGGGCCGCTTCATCAGCGCCGGATGCGCGGCGATCAGGCCCAGCGGATCGCGCGCGCGTTCCGCCTCGCTCAGGCCGCGCCATGTGGTCGATTGACGGTTGATCAGCGCCGCGCCGAACCGCGCATGGGCGGCTTGTGCCACATTTTCAGGCAGGCCATCGGTGCGGACATCCCGAAACTCTGCTTTCGTAAATAACTTCATGGCCTTACGGCATGTATCGCAGGTCTTGAGCCCGTAGATGATCATCACGTCCCCTCTTTCGCAATCCCCGTCTTAGCGTGCCGCGACCGCCCCGTCACGGAGTTTCGCTTGATTTTTACAATGGCGGTGCAATCATCTGCGCATGTACCTTGACGGATTGTCGCGGGTGCATATGGCCCGGCATACTCCCGGGGACGCGAAGACGAAGGAGAACGGAATGCCGACGGGCACCGTAAAATGGTTCAATACCACAAAAGGTTATGGCTTTATCGCGCCTGATGGCGGCGGCAAGGACGTATTCGTGCATATCTCGGCCGTTGAACGGTCGGGGCTGACAGGTCTGGCCGACAATCAGAAGGTCGGATACGAGTTGAAGGACGGGCGGGACGGGCGGCAGATGGCCTCGGACCTGAAACTGCTCTGAGCGCGGCGGGGTGCCGCCACCGGCGCCCCCCGGCCAGAAGCTGCAGCAGCAGCCCTGGGCCCCTGGCGGGCAATCACCATGGTGCGGCTGCGCATAAAACGCGGCATTTAGGGATAGTTGTGCGATCCCTCGGAGATTGGCGTGCCTGTCGCCTGGCACCTTATTGGCCACGCCGCGCAAGATCGCGCCACTCTCCCCTGCATCTGGGGGCACGAATTACCCTCTACCCAAAACCTTGAGGCCACCCTATAGTGCCTGTGGATAACCGGGCCCGAGACCCATGATCCAAGAGGCAGAGAACAAAGGGGGGGACGGCCATGCGCTGCCCGTTTTGTGGAAATATCGACACACAGGTCAAGGATTCACGCCCCGCGGAGGAGCATGTCTCGATCCGCAGGCGGCGGTTTTGCCCGGCCTGTGGCGGGCGGTTCACAACCTATGAGCGCGTGCAACTGCGCGATCTGGTGGTCGTGAAATCCAACGGGCGCCGTGAGGATTTCGACCGCGACAAGCTTGAACGCTCGGTGCGCATTGCACTTCAGAAACGCCCAATAGACCCTGAGCGGATCGAACAGATGATCTCTGGCATCGTGCGCCGACTTGAGAGCATGGGCGACACGGACATTTCCTCGAAGGTCATAGGCGAAATCGTGATGGAAACGCTCGCGCGGATCGACACCGTCGCCTATGTTCGTTTTGCCAGTGTTTACAAGAACTTCCAGGAAGCTGACGATTTCGACCGCTTCGTGAGCGAACTGCGCCCGGACGAGGGGGCCGCCGCCAAAGACGCCGAAGCGTGACCGCGCAAGACGCCCGCTTCATGGCGCTTGCCCTCGCGCTTGGGCGGCGCGGCATGGGGCAATGCGCGCCCAACCCCGCCGTAGGCTGCGTGATCGTGCGCGCGGGCAGGATCGTCGGGCGGGGCGCAACCGCAGCGGGCGGGCGCCCCCATGCCGAGACGCTGGCACTTGCGCAGGCGGGCGCGGCCGCGTTAGGCGCGACCGCCTATGTCACGCTGGAGCCATGCGCCCATCACGGCGAAACGCCACCCTGCGCCGAGGCGCTGATCGCGGCGGGTGTGGTGCGGGTGGTCGCGCCATTCGACGACACCGATCCGCGCGTCTCGGGGCGCGGTTTTGCGATGCTGCGCGCGGCGGGCGTCGCGGTCACGACCGGCGTTCTGGCAGATGAGGCCGCGCACGACCATGCCGGGTTCCTGATCCGCAACGAGGTGGGTCGGCCTTTCGTGACGCTCAAGCTGGCGGCGAGTTTCGACGGGCGTATCGCGACCGCCTCGGGCCACAGCCAATGGATCACCGGGCCCGAGGCACGGCGCGCGGTCCATGCGATGCGCGCGCGCCACGATGCGGTGATGGTTGGCGCGGGCACGGCGCGGGCGGATGACCCGATGCTGACCGTGCGCGGCATGGGCGTCACGCGTCAACCGGTGCGCGTCGTGGTTTCGCGCAGGCTCGATCTGCCGCTGATGTCACAGCTTGCCCGCAGCGCGCGCGAGGTGCCGCTCTGGCTGTGCCACGGAACCGAGGTGGACGACGCCATTGCCGAAGCGTGGCGCGGCCTGGGCGCGCGGCTTTTCCCCTGCGATGTGGTAGCGGGCCAGGTCGATGCGGACGCGATGCTGCGCGCGCTTGGCGCGGCAGGGCTGACGCGGGTATTCTGCGAAGGGGGTGGCGCGCTTGCGGCCTCGCTCCTCGCGGCGGGACTGGTGGATGAACTGGCAGGCTTTACCGCCGGGCTGGTCATCGGCGCCGAGGGGCTGCCGGGGGTCGGCGCGCTGGGGCTGGCGCGGCTGGACGAGGCCACACGTTTTCGGCTGATCGAGACACGCGCGCTGGGGGGTGCTGTGCTGCACCGCTGGGCGCGCGCCTGACACGCTGCGTCAGAGCATATCCGGCGGCGTCGCCTCGCGTGCAAGTTCTGGCACCATCTCGTCCAGGGCGAGGCTGCGCGTCTCCTTCACACCCAGACGCCGCAGCGACACCGACCGTTCCTCGACCTCACGCAGCCCGCAGGCAAGGATCACCGGCACCTTGGCGACAGAGTGTTCGCGCACCTTGTAGTTGATCTTCTCATTTCGGATATCGGCTTCGGCGCGGACACCGTGTGCGCGCAATGTGTCCACAACCTCGCGCACATAGTCATCCGCCTCGGACACGATCGAGGCGACCACCACCTGACGCGGGGCAAGCCAGAACGGCAGCCGCCCGGCATGTTCCTCGATGAGAATCCCGATGAACCGCTCGAAGCTGCCCAGACAGGCGCGGTGCAGCATGACGGGGCGGTGCTTGGCGCCGTCCGGGCCGATATAGGTGGCGTCAAGACGCTCGGGCAGCACGAAATCCACCTGATGCGTGCCGCATTGCCACTTGCGCCCGATGGCGTCGGTGAGGGTGAATTCCAGTTTCGGGCCATAGAACGCCCCCTCGCCGGGATTCACCTTCGGCTCGATCCCGGCGGCGCGGGTGGCCGACAGAAGCGCCGCCTCGGCACGGTCCCAGACCTCGTCGCTGCCTGCGCGCACCTCGGGACGGGTGGAAAACAGCACTTCGAATTCGGGGAACCCCAGATCGCGGTAGATGTTCGAGAGAAACGCGATGAAGCGCGCGGTTTCAGCCTCGATCTGTTCTTCGGTGCAGAAGATATGCGCGTCATCCTGCACAAAGCCGCGCACCCGCATGATACCATGAAGCGCGCCTGAGGGCTCATAGCGGTTGCAGGCGCCGAATTCGGCCATGCGCAAGGGCAGGTCGCGATAGCTTTTCAGCCCCTGATTGAAGATCTGCACATGGCAGGGGCAATTCATCGGCTTGAGCGCGTTGACGGCCTTTTCGCGGGCATGTTCCTCGTCCACTTCGACGATGAACATGTTGTCCTGATACTTTTCCCAGTGGCCCGAGGCCTCCCACAGCTTTCGGTCCACGACCTGCGGCGTGTTCACCTCGACATAGCCGCCGCGCATCTGCTGGCGGCGCATGTAACCCTGAAGCGTGGTGTAGACGCTCCAGCCGTTCGGGTGCCAGAATATCTGGCCGGGGGCCTCCTCCTGCATGTGGAAAAGATCCATCTCGCGACCCAGTTTGCGGTGGTCGCGGCGCTCGGCCTCTTCGAGAAAGGTAAGGTATTCCTTGAGCTTGTCTCGGGTCTGAAAGGCCACGCCATAAATGCGTTGCAGCATGGGCCGCGTGCTGTCGCCGCGCCAGTAGGCCCCCGCCACGCTCATCAGCTTGAAGGCGTCGGCGGGCACCTGCCCGGTATGTTGCAGATGCGGGCCACGGCAGAGATCCTGCCAATCCCCGTGCCAATACATGCGCAAGGGCTCGTCGCCCGGAATGGCCGCGATCAGTTCAACCTTGTAGGGCTCATTCGTGCCTTCGTAATGGGCGATGGCGCGGGCGCGGTCCCAGACTTCGGTGCGCACGGGATCGCGGGCGTTGATGATCTCTTTCATCTTCGCCTCGATCCGGCCCAGATCTTCGGGCGTGAACGGCTCTGCCCGGTCGAAATCGTAATACCAGCCGTTCTGGATCACCGGGCCGATGGTGACCTTCACATCGGGCCAGATCTCCTGCACCGCGCGGGCCATGATATGCGCAAGGTCATGGCGGATGAGTTCAAGCGCGGGCGCCTCGTCCTTCATCGTGTTGATGCTGATCTCGGCGTCGCCGGTAATGGGCCATTGCAGATCCCAATGCGCGCCGCCGACATGGGCGGAAATCGCGCGCTTGGCGAGCGAGGGCGCGATGCTCTCGGCCACTTCGGCGGGGGTGACGCCCGCCGGGTAGGCGCGCTGCGATCCATCGGGAAATGTCATGGAAATCTGGGACATGGTCCGTCTCCTCGTCGGTCTGGCGCCTACGAAACGCCCGGTTGCGGGTTGTTTCGCCCCTGATGGCGCGGGCTGCGCGGACTGTCAAGACGGGGAAAGACGGCGCTCAGGCCCAGGGACCGCGCCGCGCGCCCTGCCCGGCCATCTCGCGCAGGGCGCGGATGCGGTTTTCCGGGTTGGGGTGGGTCGAGAACAGCCGGTCATGGGCATGGGCATGAAGCGGGTTGATGATGAACATATGCGCCGTGGCCGGGTTGCGCTCGGCGGCGTCATTGTCGATGCGCGCGGCAAGGCCCGAGATTTTCTGCAAGGCCGAGGCCAGCCAGAGAGGATTGCCGCAGATCTCGGCGCCCACGCGGTCGGCCTCGTATTCGCGCGAGCGGCTGATCGCCATCTGCACAAGGGCTGCGGCCATGGGCGCAAGGATCATCAGCGCCAGCGTGCCGATGAGGCCCATGCCGTTGCGCCCGCGCCCGAAGAACATGGCGAAATTCGCCAGCATCGAAATCGCGCCCGCAAAGGTCGCGGTGATGGTCATGATCGTGGTGTCGTGGTTGCGGATATGCGCGAGCTCATGGGCCATGACGGCGGCGATCTCCTCGCGGCTCAGGCTGCGCAACAGGCCCGTTGTGGCGGCAACGGCGGCGTTGGCGGGGTTGCGCCCGGTGGCAAAGGCATTGGGCTGGTCGTTATCGAGGATATAGACCGCCGGTCGCGGCATCCCGGCGGCATCGGCCATCTTGTGCACCATCTGCGTGAGCGCCGCGCCTTCGGGGCCATCGGCGGGGCGCGCGGCGTGCATCCTGAGCACCAGCTTGTCGGAATTCCACCAGGTAAAGGCGTTCATGGCCAGCGCCACCACAAGCGCGATCAACGCGCCGCCCGCGCCCCCCAGAAGCGCGCCGATCCCGATGAAAAGCGCGGTCATCGCCGCCATGAGAACGGCCGTTCGCAGATATCCGGTCATCCGTGGTCCCCCTTGTCCGACGCGCGCAATATGGGGGCTTTTGCCGCCGTGGCAAGGCGCTAGCGTTCGCCACCTGACGCAATATACCCGGTGCAAAGCGGCTGCAAAGTGTCTGTTGATGACCCGCATGGACATTCCCAATTGAGGGATGAGCCGCGCGAGTGCCTGACCGCCGGGTGGGCGCTGCGACGGTTTTTGTGGGCAGTTTATGGTGCAGGAACATCGAACGATTGTACGGGGTGCAGCGTTGCAAAAGCGCCCGCCCGGGGGGCGGTCGGGCGCGCGCGCAACGCTTCGATCACCCGACGGTGCGGCTGGCGCAATCGGTCGATTTCGCCGCCTTTCTGGCGAGACCCGAGACGCGCGCGGCTTGGGCGGCCAGCCCCGCACGCCATTGCATGACGACGGCAGACGGCCGGGAACGGTGTCGCCTTTACATCCGGCTGGAACAGTTCGACGAGGATGCGGCCCCGCTTTGGGATCACCTGGGGTTCCGTCTCGATCTGCCGCGTCTCAATACCTCGACGCGGGGCGACTACCGGGGCTTTTACACCGACCGGAATGCCGAGACCCTTGCCGCCATTGCCGCCGAGGACATCGCGCGGTTCGGATACAGGTTCTGAGCGGCCAGATTTGATCAAATGTTGTTTCACCTCTGGCCAAGCCCGCACGCCTGCGACAATGTCAACCCTGTTGACCTTGCCACGAGGAGCGCGCCATGACCCAACCGCCAATCCGCATCGCCATAAACGGCTTTGGGCGCATCGGGCGGACGCTGTTGCGCATCCTGATGCGCGAGCGCCCCGAGTTCGAACTGGCCTGCATCAACGAGATCGAGCCGCTCGACACCTGCGCCTACCTCTTTCAATACGACAGCGTCTTTGGCCCCTTCCCCGGCACCGTGGCGACGCGGCCCGGCGCGCTGGTGGTGAACGGGCGCGAGATCCCGTTTCATGGCGCGCGCGACCTAAGCACGCTGGACCTTACGGGCGTCGATCTGGTGCTCGAATGCACCGGCATGGCAGGCGTGCGGGCGATGGCCGAACGGGGGCTGGCGGCGGGCGCGGCGGCGGTTCTTGTCTCGGGACCATCGGAGGAGGCCGACATCACGCTGGTTCTGGGGGCGAACGAGTCCGCGCTCGGCGATCACCGCATCATCTCGAACGCGTCCTGCACCACCAACGCGCTGGCGCCGCTGGCGAGGCTTCTGGACGAGGCCTATGGGATCGTGAGCGGCCAGATGACCACCGTGCATTGCTATACCGGCAGCCAGCCGACCGTTGACAAACCGCGCGGCGCGCCCGAACGCAGCCGCGCCGCCGCTCTCTCGATGGTGCCGACGACGACAAGCGCGCAGCACCAGACCGGGCTTGTCCTGCCCGCGCTCCGGGGCCGCATCGAGGCGCGCGCGATCCGGGTGCCGGTGGCGTCGGTCTCGTGCATCGACCTCACGGTGCAGACCCGCAACAGCGTCACCGAGGCAGGCGTGAACGCCACGCTGCGCGACGCGGCGGCGCATCACCACTGGCTGGGCTGGACCGATCAGCCGCTGGTCTCCTCCGACCTGCGGGGGCGCTCAGAAAGCCTGATCCTGAGCGCGGCGCAGACCTCGGTTTCGGTGGGCGGGCTGCTACGGGTGTTCGGCTGGTATGACAACGAATGGGGATTTTCGGCCCGAATGCTGGACATGGCCGCGCTGATCGGGCGAAGGGGCCGCCCTGTCGGCCCGCTCTAGCGCAGACGCACCTCTCCAAACCCCATGCCGCGAAGCCTTTGCGCCCCGCGCTCGGCTTCGGTCCGTGACGCGAAGGGGCCGGCGAGCACCACGGTCAGCGCGCGCCCGTCACGGCTGAGCTTGCCCTGGCGCGCGGGCAAGCCAGCGGCGGCGACACGCTGCGCGGCGGCGCGACCCTGTTCCGGGTCGGCGTAGATCCCCGCCTGCGCATAATGCGGGCGCGACACATCGGGGGCGGTTGCGATCCCCGGCACCGAGCGAGAGGAGACGGACGCAGTCGGTGCGCGGCGCGCCGGGACCGGATCGGGCACATGAACCCCGCGCGTGGCCACGGTGACACCGGCGGCGCGCTGCCCCTCGAAACTGGTGAAGGGTGGCTGAAGGCCCGGGAACCGATGGATCACATCCGTGCCGCTGCGCCGGTCGATGAGGCGGCGAGGCACGGTATTGGTCCACATCACCTCCATCTGCGCCTTGCCCTCGAAGGTCTGGTGAGCACGGCGCGGATTGAGGCGGTCATCCTCCCATGCCGGCTTCATGCCCTCGGGTACCGAAATGCCGAAAAGGCTGGTGCGCTGGCTCGTGTAGACGCGGGACGGGGCGACACGGGTGCCGGTCGGAACGCTGCCAGGTATGGCGCGGGTGCCGAGAGCCGGGGGCGCGACCGGGATCAGGACGGTATAGGTTCCCCGGGCGCTGCCGTCTTGCGGATAGGTCGCGTAATGGGCGGTCTGCGGGCCGCAGCGCACCGGCGAGCCCTTGTGCTGCACCATGTAGGCCGCCGAAACGTCGGTCATGTTCGCACAGGCGGTGCGGGCGGGATCGGGGGGCGTAAGAACCCGCGCCGTCCCAGCGGAAGCCGCGGCCAACGAGACGCGCGGCGGCACGGGGGCGGGCGCGGCGGGTTTCGGGGCCGAGACGGGCGCGGGGCTTGTCCGCGGTGCCGGCTGCGCCCGAGGCGCGGGCGCGTCAGCGATGCGGGGCGCGGCTTGCGGCTGGATCTGCGGCTGGGGCTGTGGCGCGGTCGTGGCAAGCGAGGGCGCAAAGCCACACATGTGCTCACGTGCGCCGCTCATGCGGGGCACCCAGATGGTGTTCAGGCCGACACCCGCGCGGATAAACACGCATCCCTGGCTGTCCACATATTGCGTGCCCGTAAAGGAGGTGGGAGGAAACTCCGCCGGCACGGGCACATCCCGCAGTGATTGCGCGAACGCGCCGGAAACGCTCATGCATGTTGCGACCGTGACCAGGATCGCCTGTCTGGAAACTCTCATTCCACCCCCCGAACAAACCAATCCGAGAGTGCATTATTTTCCGCAATGAGTAAACAGTGGATGGCTTATTTTGTGCCGAACATGCGGTCACCCGCATCCCCTAGTCCGGGAAGGATATAGCCCTTTTCATTGAGCCGCTCGTCGAGCGCGGCCGTGACGACCGGCACATCGGGATGGGCCTCGCGCATCCGCGCAACCCCCTCGGGCGCGGCCAGCAGGCACAGGAAGCGCAGGTCGCGCGCGCCTGCCTCCTTGAGCATCGAAATCGCCGCGACCGAGGAATTGCCCGTGGCCAGCATCGGATCGACCACGATGGACAGGCGCTGGCCCAGTTGATCGGGCACCTTGAAATAGTATTTCACCGGTTGCAGCGTCTCTTCGTCACGATAAAGCCCGATAAAGCCGACCCGCGCCGAAGGGATCAGTTCCAGCATCCCGTCCAGAAGCCCGTTGCCCGCACGCAGGATCGAGATGAGCGCCAGCTTGCGCCCGGCAAGCACGGGGGCCTCCATCTCCATCAGCGGGGTTTCGATGACCCGCGACGTCATCGGCAAGCCGCGCGTGACCTCGTAGGCAAGCAACTGGCTGATCTCGCGCAGAAGCTGGCGAAACACAGCGGTCGAGGTTTCCTTTTGACGCATCAAGGTCAACTTGTGCTGCACAAGCGGATGCGTAACGATGGTCAGGTGCTCGGTCATGGCGGGCCTCTTGCGGTCTGGTTGTTCCGTCTTTCCAGAAATCACAGCGTGAGGCAATGTCGGGATTGCCGCGCGGCCCGGACCGGTGCAAGCTTGCCTTGTATTGCGATGTGGGGCTGTTATGACTGCATCCGAGATGATTTAACGTTAAACTAGTTGGCCGGAGGGGGACAGACATGACGGACAACCACGGGGACGGACTTCGGCAGGCGGCGCTCGACTATCACGAGTTTCCGAAACCCGGCAAACTGGAAATCCGCGCGACAAAACCCATGGCGAACGGACGAGACCTTGCGCGCGCCTACAGCCCCGGCGTGGCCGAGGCCTGTCTCGAGATCAAGGCCGACCCGCAAAGCGCGCGTCGCTTCACCTCGCGCGGCAATCTGGTCGCGGTGGTCACGAACGGCACCGCCGTTCTGGGCCTCGGAAACATTGGCGCTCTGGCCTCCAAACCTGTCATGGAGGGCAAGGCCGTGCTCTTCAAGAAGTTCGCCAATATCGACTGTTTCGACATCGAGGTGAACGAGCCGGACCCCGAAAAGCTCGCCAATATCGTTTGCGCGCTGGAGCCGACCTTTGGCGCAATCAACCTCGAAGACATCAAGGCGCCGGATTGTTTCATCGTTGAACGGATTTGCCGCGAGCGCATGAACATCCCCGTGTTCCACGACGATCAGCACGGCACCGCCATTGTTGTGGGCGCTGCGGCGGTCAATGCGCTGCATGTGGCGGGCAAGCGTTTCGAGGAGATCAGGATCGTCTCCACCGGCGGCGGCGCGGCGGGGATCGCCTGCCTCAACATGCTGCTCAAGCTGGGCGTGAGGCGTGAGAACATCTGGCTCTGCGATATTCACGGACTCGTTTACGAGGGCCGCGAGATCGACATGAACCCGGAAAAAGCCGCCTTTGCGCAGGCAACCGAATTGCGCACGCTCGACGAGGTGATCGCCGGCGCGGACCTCTTTCTCGGCCTCTCGGGGCCGAATGTGCTCCGGCCCGAGATGGTCGCGCAGATGGCCCCGCGGCCCATCGTCTTTGCCCTTGCCAACCCCGATCCCGAGATCATGCCCGATCTGGCACGCGCCGCTGTTCCCGATGCGATCATCGCCACGGGCCGCTCGGATTTTCCCAATCAGGTCAACAATGTGCTGTGCTTCCCGTTCATCTTCCGGGGGGCATTGGATGTGGGCGCGACCGAGATCAACGACGCCATGCAGGTGGCCTGCGTGCAAGGGATTGCCGAGCTTGCCCGCGCCACGACAAGCGCCGAGGCGGCGGCGGCCTATCGCGGCGAAGAGATGACATTCGGGTCCGATTACCTGATCCCCAAGCCCTTTGATCCGCGCCTGTCGGGCGTTGTCTCGACAGCTGTGGCGCGCGCAGCAATGGAGACGGGCGTGGCCACGCGCCCCATTGACGACCTTGCCCAATACAAGGCCGATCTCGACGCGAGCGTGTTCAAATCCGCCCTGCTCATGCGGCCCGTGTTCGAGGCCGCCCGCAGCGCCTCGCGCCGCATCGTCTTTGCCGAGGGCGAAGACGAGCGCGTGCTGCGCGCCGCTCAGGCAATCCTGGAGGAAACCACCGAGACGCCGATCCTGATCGGCCGTCCAGAGGTCATCACCATGCGCTGCGAACGCGCGGGGCTGACGATCCGCCCCGAGCGCGATTTCACCATCGTCAACCCCGAGAACGACCCTCGCTACCGCGACTACTGGGAGACCTATCATGCCATCATGGCACGGCGCGGCGTGACGCCTGACATCGCGCGGGCCGTCATGCGCACCAACACCACAGCCATCGGCGCGGTGATGGTCAAGCGCGGCGACGCCGATTGCCTGATCTGCGGCACCTTCGGGGAATTCCGCTGGCACCTCAATTACGTCTGTCATCTCCTTCAGGACGAGGCGCATCGCCCGCATGGCGCGCTCAGCATGATGATCCTGGAGGACGGGCCCCTGTTCATCGCCGACACCCATGTCTATTCGCGCCCTACGCCCGAGAACCTTGCCGAGATCGCCATCGGTGCCGCACGCCATGTGCGCCGCTTCGGCCTTGCCCCCAAGGTCGCGTTCTGCTCGCAATCGCAATTCGGCAATCAGGCCGAGGGGTCGGGCAAACGGCTGCGCGAGGCGATTGCGCTTCTGGACAGCGCACCGCGCGATTTCGCCTACGAGGGCGAGATGAACATCGATGCCGCGCTGGACCCCGAGTTGCGCGAACGGCTCTTGCCCGGCAACCGGCTTGAAGGGGCGGCGAATGTGCTGGTGTTCGGCCATGCCGACGCCGCTTCGGGGGTGCGCAACATCCTCAAGATGAAGGCGGGCGGGCTGGAAGTGGGGCCGATCCTGATGGGCATGGGCAACCGTGCGCATGTGGTCTCACCTGGGATCACCGCGCGCGGCCTTCTCAACATGGCGGCCATCGCCGGCACGCCGGTGGCACATTACGGGTAGAATCGCGGGTTCGCAGATGATCCTGCCTGAATTTGCAAAATTTTCCATGAGGCGCGTCGAAACTGTATTTATTCACCTTATTTGCAAAAGTTTGCAGGCAGATCATCACGGTTTCTGCAAATTTTTCGCGGCCTTCTGCCACGCCCGCCGCCAAGGCGCTTGCCGCAAAGGCACCTTGCTCGTAACAGGATTGCAACGGATCGGAGGAGGATACCATGGCATACAAGGATATTTATACGCGGTCTTTGGCAGACCCTGAAAGCTTCTGGATGGAAGAGGCCGGCAAGATCGACTGGGTGCAAAAACCCTCGAAGGCGCTTTTTGACGACAAGGCCCCGCTTTACGAGTGGTTTTCCGACGGGCTGGTGAATACCTGCTGGAACGCGGTCGATCGCCATGTCGAGGCCGGGCGCGGCGCGCAGGCGGCGATCATCCATGACAGCCCGGTGACCGGCACCAAGCACAAGATCAGCTATGCGCAACTGCGCAGCCGCGTCGCGCGGCTGGCAGGTGCGCTACGGGCCAAGGGTGTGGAAAAGGGCGACCGCGTCATCATCTACATGCCGATGGTGCCCGAGGCGCTGGAGGCGATGCTGGCCTGCGCGCGGATCGGGGCGGTTCATTCGGTGGTGTTTGGTGGCTTTGCCGCGCATGAACTGGCAGTGCGGATCGACGATTGCGCGCCCAAATGCATCATCGCCGCCTCCTGCGGGATCGAGCCGGGCCGCGTGGTCCATTACAAGCCCCTGCTCGACGGCGCCATCGAACAGGCCGCGCACAAACCCGATTTCTGTGTGATCTTCCAGCGCGAGGAGGAAGTGGCCAAGCTCATCGAGGGGCGCGATTACGACTGGCACGCGTTTCAATACGGGGTCGAGCCGGCCGAATGTGTGCCCGTCGAGGGCAACCATCCGGCCTATATCCTCTACACCTCCGGCACCACCGGCGCGCCCAAGGGCGTGGTGCGCCCCACCGCCGGGCATCTGGTGGCGCTCAACTGGACGATGAAGAACATCTACAATGTGAACCCCGGCGAGGTGTTCTGGGCGGCATCCGATGTGGGCTGGGTCGTGGGCCACAGCTATATCTGCTATGGCCCGCTGATCCATGGCAACACCACCATCGTGTTCGAGGGCAAGCCGGTGGGCACGCCCGATGCGGGCACCTTCTGGCGGGTGATTTCCGAGCACAAGGTCAAGAGCTTCTTCACCGCCCCGACCGCCCTGCGCGCGATCAAGCGCGAGGATCCCGAGGCAAAGGAACTGGCGAAATACGACATCTCGCATCTTCGCGCGCTCTATCTCGCGGGGGAGCGGGCCGATCCCGACACGATCGAATGGGCACAAAAAGTCATGGGCGTGCCGGTCTACGATCACTGGTGGCAGACCGAGACCGGCTGGACCATCGCAGGAAACCCGGCAGGGTGTGAGGCGCTGCCCGTCAAGATCGGCTCTCCGACCGTGGCCATGCCCGGCTATGACGTTCGAATTCTTGATGAAAGCGGGCATGAAGTGCCGCCGGGAACGCTTGGGGCCATCGCTGTCAGGCTACCGCTGCCGCCAGGCACCCTGCCGACGCTTTGGAATGCCGAGGAGCGGTATCGCAAATCCTATCTCAACACCTTCCCCGGCTATTACGAGACCGGTGATGCGGGCATGAAGGACGAGGATGGCTATCTGTGGATCATGGCGCGCACCGATGACGTGATCAACGTGGCCGGTCACCGCCTTTCAACCGGCGCGATGGAGGAGGTGCTCGCCTCTCACCCGGACGTGGCCGAATGCGCCGTGATCGGCGCTGCGGACGCGCTAAAAGGTCAGACGCCGGTGGGATTTCTGTGCCTGACCAAAGGTGTGAACCGCCCCCATGCCGACATCACCGCCGAATGCGTCAAGCTGGTGCGCGATCAGATCGGCCCGGTGGCGGCGTTCAAGCTGGCGGTGGTGGTGGATCGTCTGCCCAAGACGCGCTCGGGCAAGATCCTGCGCGCGATCATGGTCCGCATCGCCGACGGGCAAGAGTTCAAGATGCCCGCGACCATCGACGATCCGGCGATTCTCGATGAGATTCGCGTCGCGCTTCGGGGGATCGGGCTGGCCAAGGGCTGATCCACCCCTGCCCCACCTGTCGCCACGCCCCCCGCCGTCAGGCAAGGGGCGTGATGCACTTTGCCCTATTCCGCCGCCTCGGCATAATCCTCGAGCGGCGGACAGGTGCAGACCAGATGCCGGTCGCCATAGACGTTGTCTACGCGGTTCACGGGGGGCCAATATTTGTCCACCCGGAAGGCACCGGGCGGAAAACAGCCCTGTTCGCGGCTATAGGGGCGGCCCCAGTCCTTGACCAGATCCTCCATCGTGTGCGGCGCGTTCTTGAGCGGGTTGTTCTCGGGGTCGATCCGGCCTTCCTCGATGGCGCGGATCTCTTCGCGGATGGCCAGCATCGCGTCACAGAAGCGGTCAAGTTCGGCGCGGGTCTCGGACTCGGTCGGCTCGACCATCAGCGTGCCCGCCACCGGCCAGCTCATCGTCGGCGCATGGAACCCGCAGTCGATCAGACGCTTGGCGATGTCATCAACAGTGACGCCCGCGCTTTCTGCAAACGGGCGCACGTCAAGGATGCACTCATGCGCCACGCGTCCATTCCGCCCCTTGTAGAGCACGTCGAACGCCCCTTCGAGCCGCTTGGCGATGTAATTGGCATTGAGGATCGCCACCCGCGTCGCCTGCGTCAGCCCCGCGCCGCCCATCATCAGGCAATAGGCCCAGGAAATCGGCAAGAGCGAGGGCGAGCCAAAGGGCGCGGCGCTGACCGGCCCCTCCTGCCCGCCGGTTTCGGGATGCCCCGGCAGATGCGGCACCAGATGCGCCTTGACCCCAATCGGCCCCATGCCGGGACCGCCACCGCCATGGGGGATGCAGAACGTCTTGTGCAGGTTGAGATGGCTCACATCGCCGCCCAGATCGCCGGGGCGCGCAAGGCCCACCATGGCGTTAATATTGGCCCCGTCGATATAGACCTGCCCGCCATGGGCGTGGGTGATCTCGCATATCTCGCGCACGGTTTCCTCGAACACGCCATGGGTCGAGGGATAGGTGATCATGCAGGCGGCCAGCGTCTTTGAATGCTTCTCGGCCTTGGCGCGGAAATCCTCCACGTCGATATCGCCATTCTCGGCAGATTTGACCACCACCACATCCCAGCCCACCATCTGCGCGCTTGCCGGGTTGGTGCCGTGCGCGCTCACCGGGATGAGGCAGACGCGGCGATGCCCCTGCCCCTGTGCCCGGTGCCAGGCGGCAATGGTCAGAAGGCCCGCATATTCCCCCTGCGCGCCCGAATTGGGCTGCATGGAAATCGCGGCATAGCCGGTGATGTCGCAGAGCTTGGCCGACAGATCGTCTATCATCTCCTTGTAGCCCTCGGCCTGATCGGCGGGGGCAAAGGGATGCAGAAGCGAAAACTCGCGCCAGCTTACCGGCATCATCTCGGCGGCGGAATTGAGCTTCATCGTGCAGCTTCCCAGCGGGATCATTGCCCGGTCTAGCGCCAGATCGCGGTCAGCAAGGCGGCGCATGTAGCGCATCATCTCGGTCTCGGCCCGGTTCATGTGAAAGATCGGATGGGTCAGATACGCGCTTTCGCGCGCAAGCGGCTCTGGCAGGCGGTATTCGGGCGTGAAATCTCTGTCCTCCATGACAATGCCAAAGGCGCGCCAGACCGCCTCGACGGTCTTTGTGCGGGTGCGCTCGTCGAGCGTGATGCCGATCTTCGTCTCACCCACGCGGCGCAGGTTCACCCCCTCGCGCACCGCCGATTGCAGCACGCCGCGCTGCAAGAGGCCCACATCCACGGTGATCGTGTCGAAAAACGCCTTCGGCTCGACCTTGAACCCCGCCGCTTCCAGCCCCCTGGCCAGACGTACGGTCTTGCGGTGGATGCGCTGCGCGATGGCCTTGAGGCCCTCGGGGCCGTGAAACACCGCATACATGGACGCCATCACCGCCAGAAGCGCCTGCGCGGTGCACACGTTCGACGTGGCCTTCTCGCGGCGGATATGCTGCTCGCGGGTTTGCAGGCTGAGGCGATAGGCACGGTTTCCGTGGCTGTCGATGGAAACACCGACGATCCGCCCCGGCATGGCGCGCTTCATGGCGTCGCGGCACGACATGTAGGCCGCGTGCGGCCCGCCATAGCCCACCGGCACGCCAAAACGCTGCGTGCTGCCCACGGCAATATCGGCCCCCATCGCGCCGGGCTCCTTCAGCAGCGTAAGCGCCAGCGGATCGGCGATGACGATGCCGATGGCACCTGCGCCATGAAGCGCGGCGATCTCATCCGTGAAATCGCGCAGGTGCCCGTGCGTGCCGGGATACTGGAAGATTGCACCAAAGACACGCTCGGCCTCCATCGTCTCGGGCGCGCCCACGACCAACTCGATCCCCAGGGGGGCTGCGCGGGTCTGCATCACCGCGATGTTCTGCGGGTGGCAGTTTTCATCGACGAAGAACGCCCTGGCCTTCGATTTGGCCACGCGCTGCGCCATGGTCATCGCCTCCGCCGCCGCCGTCGCCTCGTCGAGAAGCGAGGCATTGGCGATCTCAAGGCCCGTCAAGTCGCTCACCATGGTCTGGAAATTCAGCAGCGCCTCAAGCCGCCCCTGGCTGATTTCGGGCTGATAGGGGGTGTAGGCGGTATACCAGGCCGGGTTTTCAAGGATATTGCGCTGGATCGCGGGCGGCGTGACCGTGCCATGATAACCTTGGCCGATGAGCGAGGTCAGCACCTTGTTCTTCGAGGCCACGATCCGCATATGATGCAAAAGCTCGCTCTCGGACTTGGGCTTGCCGAAATCAAGCGGGGCCTCCTGCCGGATGGATTTCGGCACTGTCTCGTCGATCAGCTGATCGAGGTTTTCGACACCCAGCACCTCGAACATCCCCGCCATCTCCTTGGGCGAGGGGCCGATATGACGGCGGTTGGCGAAATCATAGGGCAGATAATCGGTGGCCTTGAAGGGCATCGCACTCTCCTCAACGCATGTCTCGGGCGGCCTGCGCCCGGCTTCATCGTTCCGAAAATACTCCCGCCGGAGGCATCCCCCGGCGGGCGTCCGGGCCTAGCCGACAAGGGCCTTGTAGGCGGCCTCGTCGAGGTAATCGTCCATCTGGCTCAGATCCTCTGGCTTGATCTTGAAGAACCAGGCATCGCCCATCGGATCCTCGTTGACCTTGCCCGGCTCGTCGGCCAGAATCTCGTTGACCTCGACGATCTCTCCATCGAGCGGCGCAAGGATGTCCGAAGCGGCCTTGACGCTCTCGATCACCACAATCTCGTCATCCTTGGTGACGCTCGTGCCCACCTCGGGCAGATCGACAAAGACCACATCGCCCAGCTGCTCGGCGGCGTGCTCGGTGATGCCGACGACGACAAGATCGTCCTCGACGCGCAGCCATTCGTGTTCTTCGGTGAATTTCATCGCTGTAAGCTCCCTGATGATCAGCGTTTGAAACGGACGGGGGTGAAGGGCAGCGCCGTGACCGTCGTGGCCAGACGCTTGCCGCGCACCTCTCCGTAAAGCGTGGTGCCCTGCTGGCTGAGGGCTGCGGGCACATAGCCCATGGACATGGGCGCCTCGATGGTGGGGCCGAACCCGCCCGAGGTGATGTGCCCTACGGGATTGCCCCCCTCTGCGGCGGCAAAAAGCGGTGTGCCCTCACGCATCGGCGCACGGCCCTCGGGGCGCAGGCCGACGCGGGCACGCGGCGCGCCATGGGCCAGCTCAGCCAATATCCTGTCGGCCCCCGGAAATCCGCCCGCCCGTGCACCGCCCGCGCGACGCACCTTCTGGATGGCCCAGGTCAGGCTTGCCTCCACCGGCGTTGTCGTGGTGTCGATGTCATGACCATACAGGCACAGCCCCGCCTCCAGCCGCAGGCTGTCGCGCGCGCCAAGCCCGATGGGCGCCACATCCTCATGCGCCAGAAGCGTGCGGGCAAGCGCCTCGGTCTGCCCTTCGGTCATCGAAATCTCATACCCATCCTCACCGGTATAGCCCGAGCGCGAAATCCACAGCTCGCCGAACGCCGAGTCGAAAACGCCCACATCCATGAAACGCATCGCCGCCACCTCGGGCACCAGCGCCGCCAGAACGCCCTCGGCGGCAGGGCCTTGCAGCGCCAGAAGCGCGCGGCCGGTGATCGCCTCGACCTCCACACCGCTCAACCCCGCGCGCATATGGGCGATGTCATCGGCCTTGCATGCGGCGTTGACCACCACGAACATGTGATCGCCCCGGTTGGCGATCATCAGGTCGTCAAGGATGCCGCCCGCTTCATCGGTAAAGACGCCATAGCGCTGCCGCCCCTCGGCCAGGCCCAGCAGATCGACCGGCACGAGGCGCTCCATCGCGGCGGCGACCGCCGCATATCCCCCCGGCGCCCGCAGGATCACCTGCCCCATATGGCTCACGTCGAAAAGCCCCGCTCGGGCGCGGCAATGCAGGTGCTCCTTCATCACGCCCATGGGATATTGCACCGGCATGTCATAGCCCGCGAACGGGACCATCCTTGCCCCAAGCTCGCGGTGCATCGCATTGAGCGGTGTCATGTGCAGATCGGCCACCGGATCGTTCCTCTGTCTTGGGCCGGACCCCCGAAGGATCGAACCGGCACCGATTTCGCACAAGCCCGCACGGACCCGCGCCACGATGCCCCCTCTGTCCTTTGGCCTGAGATCGCTATCCCGTCGGCGCCCCGCAAACGGGGTCTCTCCAGAGTGTCGATATCGGAAGGTCCTTGCGCCTGAGAGTTTCCGGGGCGGTTGCTCCTTCGGCACCGGCACGAGGCCGGTTCTCCCTGTCCGATTACGGTGGACGCTAGTATACCGCGCGCCTTCGATCAAGCCCGTTTGAGACAGCTCGGCGCGGAAAAGATGTCGAGCAGCGCCTCGTTCTCGCACACCAGCGCATCGAGCGTCACCCCGTCAAGCCGGGCATAAAACGCCTCGACCGCTTCCGTGAGTGCCTCGCGCAGGCGGCAAGCGGATTTGAGCGGGCAGGTATTGTCCACATCACCGAAACATTCCGCAACCGGCACGCTTTCCTCCAGCCGGCGGAACACGTCACCCACCGATATCTCGGCCATGGGACGCCCGAGCGTCACGCCGCCGGTGCGCCCGCGCTGCGTGCGCAGGAACCCGAGCTGCCCCAGCCGGTTGATGATCTGCGCCAGATGGCTCTCGGAGGTGTTGCAGCGCAGGGCAATCTCGGTCTTGGTCACCAGCCGGTCAGGGTTGACCGCACAAAACATCAGGAGCCGGATGGCGATATTGGTTCGCTTGGTGATCCGCATGGGGCACGCTCTCGCTTGAAACTGCCGCAGTTTGGCCCGACCATCGAAATGAACCTTGATACAAATCAAGTGAGGGCAAAAACCTTGGTTCGGGATGCATATTTCTTCGGCTATGGCAGTCTCGTGAACCAGGCGACGCATGATTTCGCGGGTGCCATGCCCGCGCAACTGCGCGGCTGGCGGCGGGTCTGGCGGCATACCACGCTGCGGCCCGTGGCCTATCTCACCGTGGCGCCGGATGCGGGGACCGAGATCGACGGGCTGATGGCGCCCGTGCCCGAAGCGCACTGGCCCGAACTCGATGCGCGCGAGGCGGCCTATATTCGCGTGCCCGCCGCCCATCAGGTGCGCCATCCCCTGCCCCACGCGCCCGAGATTGCCGTCTACACCATTCCCGAGGGCCATCACGGCGCGCCGACAGAGACCCATCCAATCCTGCTGAGCTATATTGACGTGGTGGTGCAGGGCTATCTGTGCGAGTTCGGCGAGGCGGGTGTGGCGCGCTTTTTCTCCACCACCGACGGATGGGAAGCACCGATCCTCGACGACCGCGCTTCGCCCCGTTATCCGCGCCACCTGCCCATGTCCGGGCCGGAACGCGCGCTGACCGACGATCATCTGAACCGGGTGGGCGCCACAAGGATCGCGACGACGGGGTAAGACGCCCCGATCCACCTCTCCGCACAAGAAAATTCTTCGAATTTTCTTGTTGGAATTTTTTTCAAGAAAAAAATTCGGTGGCGCCGAAGGCGGGCGGTCAGCCCCTTACCCGGATCACCTGGAGAAGCGGCAGAACCTGCGCCATCTCGGGTCCCTGGGCCTGCCCGGTCAGCGCCTTCCTGAGCGGCATGAAGAGCGCCTTGCCCTTGCGCCCCGTGGCCTCCCTGACGGCCGCGGTCCATTTGCCCCAGCTGTCCTCGTCCAGCGGCCCTTCGGGTAAAAGCGCCATGGCTTGCGCCACAAAGACCCGGTCCTCGTCGTCGATCGCAGGTTCGGCCCCGTCGCGGAACAGGGTCCACCACGCCTGAAGATCATCCAGCGTGGTGATATTTTCGCGCGTCACCTCCCAGAACCGTTCCGCCAGATCATCGGGCACACCGAGCGCCGCGATGATCCCGGCCACCGCCTCATAGGGCCGCGCGGCAAGACAGCGCGCGGTCAGCGGAAAGAGGTCTGCCTCGTCGAATTTCGTGGGGGCCGCACCGAATCGTTCGATGTCGAAACCCTCGATCAGTTCCGCCATCTCGCTGCGCAATTCCACCGGATCGCTCGACCCGAGCCGGGCCATAAGGCTCAGCAGCGCCATCGGCTCCACGCCGCGCGCGCGCAGGTCGCGCAAGGAGAGTGTGCCGAGACGTTTGGACAGCGGCTCTCCCTGCGGCCCCGTGAGCAGCGAATGGTGGGCAAAGCGCGGCGCGGTGCCGCCCAGCGACTCGATGATCTGGATCTGCGTGGCGGTATTGGTGACGTGATCCGCGCCGCGCACGATGTCGGTCACACCCATCTCGATGTCATCCACCACCGAGGCGAAGGTATAGAGCACCTGCCCGTCGGTGCGAATGAGCACCGGGTCTGACACGCTCGCCGCGTCGATGGAAATATCCCCGAGGATGCCATCGTGCCACTCGATCCGCGCCTGATCGAGCAGGAAGCGCCAGACGCCAGCGCCGCGCTCGGCGCGCAGCCGCGCGCGTTCCTCGTCGGAAAGCACCAGTGCCGCGCGGTCATAGACCGGCGGGCGGCCCATGTTGAGCTGTTTCTTGCGTTTGAGATCAAGTTCGGTCGGGGTCTCGAACGCCTCGTAGAGCCGCCCCATGGCGCGCAGCCGTTCGGCGGCCTCGGCATATCGGTCGAGACGCAGCGATTGCCGCTCCACCCGGTCCCAGTGCAGGCCCAGCCAGTCCAGATCCTGCTTGATCGCGTCGACATATTCCTCTTTCGAGCGCTCCGGGTCGGTATCGTCGATGCGCAGGATGAAACTGCCCCCGGCCTTGGCGGCAATGAGATAGTTCATCAGCGCGGTGCGCAGGTTGCCCACATGGATATAACCGGTGGGCGAGGGGGCGAAGCGGGTGGTGGTCATGGGCGTCTCCTGACAATGGCCGGGGCTTTGTCACAGGCGGGGGCGTTTGTCCAGAATGGCCCGGCTCAGGGCCAGCGCCGGTGCAGGTCGTCGATGACATAGCTATGGGCGTGAGGGCCATGGCCATGAGTGCGCAGATGCGGGTGGTCTGGCGGCAGATCGGGGTGGTCGTGCAGCGGCGCGCGCGCCTGATCGCGGGGCCAGAGCCTGCGCGCCACGATCAGACCAAGCGCCGCCACCAGCCCCGCGATCACCAGAGCAGGCCCCATCCCGAGCCAGCGCCCCGTCACCCCCGCCAGCGGATAGGTGACAAGCCAGCAGGCATGGCTCAGCGCGAATTGTGCGGCGAAAAGCGCGGGACGGTCCTCGGCATGGGCCGAACGCCGCAAGAGCCGCCCCGCAGGCGTGAGGATCGCGGCGTAGCTGAAGCCGATCGCCGCCCAGAGCGCGAGAAAGGCCGCCCAGTCCGGAGCCCGCCCCCACCAGAGCACCGCGCCAAGGCCGAGCGCCAGCCCCACCAGCGCCACAGCCCCCGCCAGCATCACCGGCCGATCACCCGCGCGTTCCAGCAGCCGTGGCAGCACCAGCGCCGCCGCCATGGACCCCGCGCCAAAGGCCGCCATGGCGACCGCCAGAGCGCTCTCGGTTCCACCGTGATCCACCCGCACCAGAACCACCGTGTTCACCAGGACGAAAGCCCCCACCGCCGAGGCCGAGAGGTTCAGCGCCAGCAGGCCCCGCAGGCGCGGCGTTGCCAGATAGATGCGCGCACCGCGCCCTAACCGCTCGCGGAAGGGCCGCGCTGTCCCGTCGGCTACGGGGGGCACCGTGGCGCGCCACACCAGCCATGTGGAGGCCAGAAACCCCACCACCGTGCCCAGAAAAAGCCAGTGATAGCTCAGCACCAGAAGCAACACCCCCGCCAACGCCGGGCTGAGCAGGTTCTCCAGATCATAGGCCAGGCGCGACAGCGACAGCGCGCGGGTATAGTCACCCTCATCGGTGAGGATATCGGGGATCACCGCCTGAAAGGCCGGAGTAAACGTGGCCGAGGCCGCTTGCAGCACGAAGATCAGCGCATAGACCTGCCAGAGATCAGTGACGAACGGCAGGCAGAGCGCGACACCGGCGCGGATGAGATCAGCCGCGATCAGCACCGCCTTGCGCGGCAGGCGCTGCACCAGGGCCTGCGCCACCGGCGAAAGGCCCACATAGGCCACCATCTTGACCGTATAGGCCACGCCAAGCACCAGACCCGCCGCTGCACCGGCCAGATCATAGGCCAGCAGGCCGAGGCCCACGGTCAAAAGCCCCGTGCCCAGAAGCGCCACGACCTGTGCGGCAAAGAGACGGGCGAAATCGCGGTTTCCGAGGATTTTCAGCATGGGGGCAGATTACGCCTGTTCGGCGCCACGGCAAGCACGATCAACTTGACGTGAACCGCACCGCAGAGCCCTGGATCCGCGCTACGATTTCCTGGATTCGCGCGGCACTATCGTCAGCGCTTCATGTCAACGAACAGGAGATGTCGATGACCCGAGGACAGATCACCCGCCGCGGCCTGATCGCCGCCACCGCTGCCCTGCCGCTTGCCACTGCCCTGCCCGCCCGCGCTGCGGCCCCGATGATGGGCACGGGCACCACCCGCTTCAACCGCGTGACACTTGGCGGTTTCGAGGTCACGACGCTTCTGGCGGCCACCACGCCGCGCCCCGATCCGCACACGATCTTCGGCCTAAATGTCAGCGCGGAAGAATTCAACGCCGTCTCTGCCGCCGCCAACCTGCCGACCGATCAGGCGCAGTTCTTCTTTACTCCCACGGTCGTCAATACCGGCGCGGAACTTATCCTCTTCGACACCGGGCTCAATCCAGACGGCATCGTGGCCGCGCTCAACGAGGCAGGATACACGCCCGATCAGGTGGATGTGGTGGTGATCACCCATATGCACGGCGACCATATCGGCGGGCTGATGCGGGATGGCGCGCCCACCTTCGCCAATGCCCGCTACGTCACCGGCAGCGCCGAATTCGATCACTGGGCCGCCGCCGGCAATGAACGGTTCGACGCCAACATGCGTCCGCTGGCCGAGCAGACCACCATGATCGCCGACGGCGCAAGCGTGGCCTCGGGCATCACCGCCATGGCCGCTCCGGGCCATACGCCGGGCCATACCGGCTACATGCTGGAAAGCGAGGGCAAGACGCTCCTGCTCGCCGCCGATTTCGCCAATCATTATGTCTGGTCGTTGGCCCATCCCGATTGGGAGGTGCGTTTTGACATGGACAAGGCGCAGGCCGGGGCCACGCGCAAGCGCCTGTTGGGGATGCTTGCCGCCGACCGTATCCCGTTCGTGGGCTATCACATGCCCTGGCCGGGGATAGGCTATGTCGAGGCGGCGGGCGAAGGCTTTCGCTATGTGCCGGTGAGCTACCAGCTCATGCTCTGAGTGCGGCGCGGGGGCTGGATTTACAATTCCGGCCCCCTGCCCCATATGGCGCGCATGGATACACGCCCGCCTTCCCTTGCCGAGTTCGAGCGCCTCGCGCTCGCCGCCATCGACGCGCTGCCCCCCGCCTTTCGCAGGCCCGCCTCCGATGTGGTGCTGCTGGTCGAGGACTGGCCTCCCGACCATATCCTCGCCGAAATGGAAATCGACGATCCCCATGAACTGACCGGGCTATACGAGGGTATTCCCCTGACGGAAAAATCCCAGTTCGATCAGCCGCTTGGCCCCGATACGGTCTGGCTTTTCCGAGAGCCGATCCTTGACGAATGGCGCGACCGTGGCGATGTCGCTCTCGAGGATCTCATCGCGCATGTGGTGGTGCATGAGTTCGCCCATCATTTCGGCTGGTCCGACGACGATATAGCCGCCATCGACCGCTGGTGGGAATGACCGGTCTCAGAACCGCCCCGCCGCACGGAACCGTTCCCACGCGAACAGGATATACTCGACGCGGAAGGCATGTCCTCCCGGATGCAGGCAGAGATCGAGGATCGCGCCTGCCGCGTTGCGCCGTTGCGTGCAGTCAAGATCACCCGTGACCGCCGCGCCCGCGTCCCGGAACCCGCCGAACCGCGTGTAGAATTCCATCACCGCGCCCACATCGCCCTGACTTGTCTCGCGAATCGCGCGCCCTTCAAGCGGCACGGTCGGATCGTTCGTGCCGTGAACATGCACGATGCTGGCGTGCGGCGTGGCACAGGTGTCGGGCGGGCGCTGCCAGAACGTTCCCGCCACGGCGGCAAAGCCCACGAACCGATCCGGCAGGGCGCAGGCGAGCGTCCAGACCATCATCGCACCCGAGGAATAGCCCGCCGCCATCAGCCCCTCGTCGATGCCGAACCGCGCCGCCACATCATCGAGCACGGCCGCGACATAGGCGATTTCCTCGACGCCGGTTGCGTCGGCATGGCCCGGCGCGTGCGGGATCACCCAGTCATCCGCCAGCGATTTCAACGCGATCAGCGCCAGCCCCCGGTCCGACAGTGCCCGCCGCAGCGCCGCATTGCGCATCACCCCCGCCGCCGAACCGCGATAACCATGAGCATAGACCACCGCCCCCGCCGGCCGCTCTGCCCCTTCGGGCAGGGCGATGCGGTAATGCCGGTCGCCCAGCGCGCAATCGCTCTTTTCCCCGCAGCCATGGGCAGGCGCGGCGAGCACAATGGCAAGGCAAAGGGCAGCAAAGCGCATGGCAGGACCCGTTCGGTTGCCGGATCAGGATGCAAACCCCGGGCCGCGTCCGCAATTCACAAGCCCGTGGCCCTAGCCCCGGTCGCGCCAGCGGTTGACGATGGGATAACGCCGGTCGAGCCAGAACGCGCGAGAGGTGAGGCGCGTGCCGGGCGCAGCCTGAAAGCGCTTGTATTCACTGATGTAAAGCAGGTGCTCAACGTGGCGCGCATCCGCCTCGTCAAACCCTGCGGCCACGCAATCGGAAATCGCGCCATCCAGATCGACGAGGATCTGCAGGATGCCGTCCAGAACCGGGTAATCGGGCAGAGAATCGCTGTCCTTCTGATCGGCGCGCAACTCTGCGCTTGGGGGCTTGTCGATCACGCGCGGCGGGATCACCGCGCCCTCGGGCCCCGCCATCCAGGCGCGGTGATGGGCGTTGCGCCAGTGGCAGATGTCGAAGACGCGCGTCTTGTAGAGGTCCTTGATCGGATTGTAGCCCCCAGCCATGTCGCCATAGATCGTGGCATAGCCCACGGCCACCTCGGACTTGTTGCCGGTGGTCAGCAGCATCTCTCCGAACTTGTTGGAAAGCGCCATGAGCAACAGGCCGCGCAGGCGCGACTGGATGTTTTCCTCGGTCAGGTCCGGTTGCGTGCCCTCAAAGAGCGGCGCGAGCGTGGCGGTGATCGCGGCGCGCCCCTCTGCGATCGGCACGAAATCATAGCGGCAGCCAAGATTTTCGGCCACCGCCTGCGCATCCTCCAGCGATTCTGGCGAGGTATATTCCGAGGGCAGCATCACACAACGCACATTCCCCGCGCCCAGCGCATCCACCGCGATGGTGGCGACAATCGCACTGTCCACCCCGCCCGAGAGGCCCAGAAGCACCTTCGAGAACCCCGCCTTGCGCAGATAATCGCGCAAGGCCAGCACCATCGCGTGATAATCCTGTTCCAGATCGTCGGGCAGGTGGGCAAGCGGCCCTTGCTCTGCGCGCCAGCCCCCAGCCCCGCGCGTGAAATCCACATGCGCCACCGCCTCTTCGAACATCGGCAGTTGCAGCGCCAGCGCGCCGCCGGGGTTGAGCACGAAAGAGCCGCCATCGAACACCTGATCGTCCTGCCCGCCCAGAAGGTTGAGATAAACGAGCGGCAAGCCGGTCTCGATCACGCGCGCCACCATCAGGTTCTGGCGCACGGCCATCTTCTCGCGGTAATGCGGCGAGCCGTTGGGCACAAGAAGGATCTCGGCGCCGGTCTCGGCCAGGGTCTCGGCCACGTCCGGGTGCCAGGCATCCTCGCAGATCGGAGAGCCGAGGCGCACGCCCGAGACAGCATAGGGCCCGGTCACCGGACCGCTTGAGAACAGGCGCTTTTCGTCGAACACGGTCTCGTTGGGCAGATGATGCTTGAGCACACGCGCACTCACGCGCCCGCCTTGCAGGATGTAATAGGCATTGTAGAGCCCCACGCCGTCGAGCGCCGGGCCGCCAATGGCCAGCGCGGGGCCTTGGGCACAGTCGCGCGCAAGCGCCTCGATGGTGGCGATGGCCGCCTGATGAAAGGCCGGTTTCAGCACCAGATCCTGCGGGTTGTAGCCGGTCACAAACATTTCTGGCAGTGCCACGAGATCCGCACCCGCCGCGCGCCCCGTCTCCCATGCCTGACGTGCCAGCGCCGCGTTGCCCGCCAGATCGCCCACCGTGGGGTTCATTTGTGCCAGTGTCAGGCGAAACCGGTCTGCCATGCGCGCCCCCTTGCCGCTTCTGCCCATCGAGATAACAGATCGGGGCGCGAGGGAAAGCCGATTTGCCACAAGGGCGTTGTCACGCCGGGGCCGGTCCTCTAGATTTGGCCCACCCGCCACAGGATCGGGCAGGCTTGAGGCACCGGGGCACAGATGACACGCTATCCGACACAGACGATTTTGGCCGCCATGCTCGTCCTGGGCAGCGTGGCAAGCACAGGCACGATGGCGCAGGACGGCAACGTCCAGACCAAGCAATACGACGATGGCGGCATCTACGAGGGCACGTTCAAGGACGGGCTGCAACACGGCACCGGCACCTATACCCTGCCCAACGGCTATGAATATACCGGCGACTGGGTCGAGGGCGAGATTCGCGGGCGCGGTGTGGCGCGCTTTCCCAACGGGTCGGTCTACGAGGGCGAGTTCGAGCGCGGCAAGCCGCATGGCGTGGGCAAGATCGTCTTTGCTGATGGCGGCACCTACGAGGGCGAATGGGCCGAGGGCGAGATCACCGGCTCGGGCATCGCCATCTATGCCAATGGCGTGCGCTACGAGGGCGGGTTTCTCAATGCCATGCACCACGGACGCGGCCGCATGGAAAGCCCGGGCGGCTATCGCTACGAGGGCGGCTGGGTGAGTGGCGTCAAGGAAGGCGACGCCACGATCACCTATCCTGACGGCGCAATCTACGAGGGCGAGGTCGCGCGCGGCGCGCGCGAGGGCGCAGGCCGGCTCACCATGCCTGATGGCCTTGTCTACGAGGGCACCTGGAAAGAGGGGCAGATCGACGGGCGCGGCACGCTCACGCAACCCAATGGCGATGTCTACGAGGGTGATCTTGCCGCCGGGCGGCGGCAGGGCCAGGGGCGCGTGATCTATGCCAACGGCGATGTGTATGAAGGCCAGTTCAAAGACGACATGCGCCACGGCCAGGGGATATTCACCGGCACCGACGGCTATCGCTACGAGGGTGCCTGGCAGAACGGCAAGATCTCGGGCGAAGGCCGGGTAAGCTATCCCGACGGCTCGGTCTACGAGGGGCAGTTCCGCGACGATCTGGCCAACGGGCAGGGCCGGATCACCTATCCCGACGGCGCCACCTACGAGGGCGAGTGGGTCGGCGGCGTGATCGAGGGGACGGGGCGCGCCACCTATCCCAACGGGCTAGTCTACGAGGGCGAGTTCGCCAATGCCCGCAACCACGGCCACGGCGTCATGACCTATCCTGACGGCTATCGCTACGAGGGCCAGTGGCAGAACGGGCAGCGCCACGGGCAAGGTACCGTCACCTATCCAGACGGCTCGGTCTACGAGGGCGAATTCGCGCGGGGCCAGCGCCACGGTCAGGGCCGCATCACCATTCCCGACAATCCCGACACAGCCGAGAACGAGAGCTTTGCCTATGAAGGCGAGTGGCGCGATGGCGAGATTTCCGGGCGCGGCGTGGCGACCTATGCCAATGGCGATGTCTACGAGGGCATGTTCCTTGCGGGCAAGCGGCAGGGTGAAGGCACGATGCGCTATGCCGGGGGCCAGGAAGAGAGCGGCACCTGGGACGATGGCGTGCTGAGCGAGAACATCACGCGCAGCGAGTGATCAGACCACGCCGCCCGCATCGAGCGTTTCCAGCACCCGTGCCGCATCGCGCAGCACCGTTGCGCAGTGGCCTTCATCCATCCTGTCCCATGTGCGATAGACCGGCCCCATGCGCGGATTGCGCCCGAACCGGTCGCGGTGACGGATCAGGAAATCCCAGTAGAGCAGGTTGAAGGGGCAGGCGTCACGGCCGGTTCTAGCCTTCACCGAATAAGCGCAGGCGGCGCAGTAATCCGACATCTTCGCAATGTAATTACCTGATGATACATAAGGTTTCGAGGCGATGATGCCGCCGTCCGCAAACTGGCTCATGCCGATCACGTTGGGCGCCTCGACCCATTCGACCGCATCGGCATAGACGGCGAGATACCAGTCGTGGACCTGCGCCGGGTCCACGCCGGCGAGCAACGCGAAATTGCCCGTCACCATCAGCCGCTGGATGTGGTGGGCATAGGCCTCTTGCTGTGTCTGTTCAACGGCCTGGGCGACGCAGTTCATGCGGGTGTCACCCCCCCAGAACATCGCCGGCAGCGCACGCCTGTGCCCCAGTGCATTGCGGCGCACATAGTCCGGCCCCTCGCGAAAATAGATGCCGCGCACATATTCGCGCCAGCCGATCACCTGCCGAACATAGCCCTCGGCGGCATTGATCGGCACCCGGCCCGCCTGCCATTCCGCCACCACGCGGGCACAGATATCCAGAGGATCAAGCAGGCCGATGTTCAGATACATCGACATTACCGAATGATGCACAAAGTGATCGCCCGCGACCATCGCATCCTGAAAATCGCCAAAGCCCGGCAGGAGGTGGGTGGCAAAATGATCGAAGGCGCGCCGCGCCTCATCGGCCCTCACCGCGAACCAGAACGGGCGCAGGCGACCGAAGTGGCCGGCAAAGCGCGCCTCGACCAGATCGAGAACCTCCGCTGTGATGGAATCGGGGACAAAGCGCATGGGGCTGGCCCGCAGCAGGTCGGCGCGCGCCGGCTTGCGGTTGTCGTGATCGTAATTCCACTTGCCGCCTGCGGGACGCGCGCCCTCCATCAGAAAGCCGGTCCTGCGACGCATCTCGCGATAGAAATATTCCAGCCGCAACTCCTTGCGGCCCTCGGCCCAGGCATTGAAGGCGTCGAGCGAGCACACGAAACGGTCATCGGGCAGTTGCGTCACGCGCAGGGGGGCCGCGTCAAGCGCCGCGATCAACCGCCATTCGCCGGGTTGGGTGGCGATGACGTCGCTTGTGCCGTGCGCCTCGGCGCGGCGCATCAACTCGCCTACGATGCTCCCTGTGGCCTCGCGGTCGTCGAGGCGGGTATAGGCCACCTGCCAGCCCGCCGCGCGCAGCTCTTCGGCGAAATGGCGCATGGCCGAGAGGATCAGCGCGATCTTCTTCGGATGATGGGGGACATAGGTGCCCTCCTCCATGACCTCGGCCATGACCACCAGATCGCTGGATTTGTTGGCAGCGTTGAGCGCCGACAGCCCATGGCTCAACTGATCGCCAAGCACCAGAACAAGCCGCCTCACCATGGCACGCGCTTACCCTGCCAGTCGAAGAATTGACCGGTGTCGGCCGGTGTGAGGCCGTCGAGGACCGAAAGCAGGCGCGCCGCCGCCGCGTCTGGCGCGACGGCAGGGTGACGACCGAGGTATTTCCCGGTAAAGGGCGTGGCCACGGTGCCGGGATGCAGCGCCACGCAAATGGCTCCTTTGTGGGTGCGCGCCAGCTCGATCGCGCCGGTGTGCAGCACCTGATTGAGCGCCGCCTTCGCCGCGCGGTAGCCATACCAACCGCCAGAACGGTTGTCGCCGATAGACCCCACCCGCGCCGAAAGCGCAGCAAAGATGCAGCGGCGATCGCGCGGCAAGAGGCGCACCGCGTGTTTCAAGATCAGCGCGGGGCCAAGACAGTTGAGCGCGAATTGATCCATTATCGCCCTGGGCGTGATCTGCCGGAGCGCCTTTTCCGGCTCTGCGCCGTCGATTTCCAGCGCGCCTGTGGCCACGAGGATCAGATCGAACGGGGCTTTGAGGGCCCCGAGCGCCGCCATGACCGACGCCTCGTCGGTCAGGTCAAGCCCGTTGCCACTGCGCGACAGCCCCGTCACCGCCACGCCCCGCGCCGCAAGCGCCGTCGAAACCGCCCGCCCGATGCCACCCGATGCGCCGATGATCAATGCCTTATCCATGACGCGGGAGCTAGCCGAAAGCGGCGCCGCTTCAAGCCGCCAATTTCGGGGTTTTCAAGCCGTGCGCCCCTGCCTATAGTCACGCGCATGATCGCGACCGCACATACCGCCCGCCCTGCCCGCGCCACCCGCGCGGCGCGCGCGCTGTGCCTAGGCCTTAGCCGCCTCTGAGCGTGCCGCCCGGCGCACGCGCTCAGAGGATGTGCCGTTTCGCGCCAAGAGGCCCAAGGATCAACCGAAAGAGACCCGACATGACCAACCCGACCAAGGATCGCGTGGTGATTTTCGACACCACGTTGCGCGACGGCGAGCAAAGCCCCGGCGCGACCATGACGCACGAGGAAAAGCTCGAGATCGCGCAACTTCTCGACGAGATGGGCGTCGATATCATCGAGGCGGGCTTTCCCATCGCCTCGGAAGGCGATTTCCGCGCCGTCAGCGAGATCGCAAAGAACGCGAAGGACGCAACCATCTGCGGCCTCGCGCGCGCCAATTTCAAGGATATCGACCGCTGCTGGGAGGCCGTGAAACACGCCCGCTCGCCACGTATTCATACGTTCATCGGCACCTCACCGCTGCATCGCGCCATTCCCAATCTCGACATGGACCAGATGGCCGAACGCATCCACGAGACGGTGACGCATGCGCGCAACCTGTGCGACAACGTGCAATGGTCGCCGATGGATGCCACCCGCACCGAATGGGATTACCTGTGCCGCGTGGTGGAAATCGCGATCCGGGCGGGGGCCACGACGATCAATATCCCCGACACCGTGGGCTATACCGCGCCCGAGGAATCCGCGAGCCTTATCCGGCGCCTGATCGAAACCGTGCCGGGGGCGGATGAGGTGGTATTCGCCACCCATTGCCACAACGATCTTGGGCTTGCCACGGCCAACGCGCTTGCCGCCGTTGCAGGCGGCGCGCGGCAGATCGAATGCACGATCAACGGGCTTGGCGAGCGCGCGGGTAACACCGCGCTGGAAGAGGTGGTGATGGCGCTCAAGGTGCGCGGCGACATCATGCCCTATGAGACCGGCATCGACACGCGCAAGATCATGCATATCTCGCGCCGTGTTGCCGCCGTCTCGGGCTTTCCGGTGCAGTTCAACAAGGCGATCGTGGGCAAGAACGCCTTTGCGCATGAATCGGGCATCCATCAGGACGGGATGCTCAAGAACGCCGAGACATTCGAGATCATGCGCCCCGAGGATGTGGGCCTTGCCGCCACCAGCCTTGTCATGGGCAAGCATTCAGGCCGCGCCGCGTTGCGCGCCAAGCTCAAGGATCTGGGCTATGAATTGGCCGACAACCAGCTCGGCGACGTGTTCGTGCGCTTCAAGGACCTCGCCGACCGCAAGAAGGAGGTTTACGACGACGACCTGATCGCGCTCGTCAATGCCGGGCTCGACGCCGAGAGCGACCGCTTGCAGATCAAGCATCTTCGTGTGGTCTGCGGCACCGAGGGGCCACAACAGGCGACGCTCACCATGCTGATCGACGGCGAGGAGAAATCCACCGAGGCCACGGGCGACGGGCCGGTGGACGCGACCTTCAACGCGGTCAAGGCGCTTTTCCCGCATGAGGCGCGGCTGCAACTCTATCAGGTGGCGGCCGTCACCGAGGGCACCGACGCGCAGGCCACGGTCAGCGTGCGGATGGAAGAAGCGGGGCGCATCGTCACCGGGCAATCAGCGGATACCGATACGGTGGTGGCCAGCGCCCGCGCCTATGTCCACGCGCTCAACCGCCTTCTGGTGCGGCGCGAGAGAGCGGGCGGCGACACGCGCGAAGTGAGCTACAAGGACGTGTCCTGACGTATGACGCGCGCGCGCTCCGGGTCACCTCCGGGGCGCGCATCATCGCTTGAAGACAGGCCGCTGCGCGGGGGCTGCGCCCGCTATTCCGCCCACTCCCAGGGCCGCACAAACGCCCCGAGCACATGGCCCAGGCCATCTTCGTCCACCTCGCCCTCGCGCGAGACCTTGGCCACAAGCCCGCGCTTCTTGTCATCGACGACCAAGGTCACACGCGCAGCGATCCCCGCCTCCTCCAGCGCAGCGTTATAGACCCGCGTGATCGCGCGCTTGCGCAGATCTGGCTTGAACACCTTGCCGACGGCGGTCTTGGGCAACTCGTCCAGAACCTCGACATATTTCGGCTGTGCCGCGCGTTCGTGGACATGAACCTTGCAATGTTCGAGCAGTTCCGCCCCCGTCGCCGTGCCGCCCGCCACCAGTTCCACATAGGCGCAGGGCATTTCGCCGGCATGGGCGTCAGGCTGGCCTATAGCGCCTGCCATGGCCACATCAGGGTGGGCCATCAGCGCCTCCTCGATCTCGGCGGGATCGATATTGTGGCCCCCGCGAATGATCAGGTCCTTGGCCCGCCCGGTGATCCAGAGATAGCCGTCGGCATCGACCCGCCCCAGATCGCCGGTGCGCAGATACTTGTCGTAATGGTAGAGTTTCTTGTTCTTTTCCGTCTCGGTATAGGTATTGCCCGCATAGACGCCGGGGTTGGAGACGCAGATCTCGCCCAACTCGTCCACCTCGCAATCGACCGGGCCATGGGGCGTTTCCTTGATGATGCGCACATCCGTATAGGGAAAGGGCACACCGACCGAGCCGACCTTCTTCTCACCCTCAGGCGGGTTGCACGACACCAGACAGGTGGCCTCGGTCAGGCCGTAGCCCTCGATCACCTTTATGCCGGTGGCCGATTCAAAGCGGTTGAACAGCTCCAGCGGCATCGGCGCAGAGCCGGAAAAGGCGTTCTTGACGGTGGACAGGTCGGCATCCACCTTGCGCTGCATCAAGGCCGAGACGGCGGTAGGCACGGTGATGATGAAGGTGATCTCCCACCGCGCGCAGAGCTTCCAGAAGTTGTCGAACACCCCCTCGCCGCGATAGCCTGCGGGCGTGGGAAAGACCACATGCGCGCCCGACTTGATGCAGGCCATCAGAATCACATGGCAGGCAAAGACGTGGAAGAGCGGCAGCGGGCACATCACATTGTCCTGCTCGGTAAAGAGCAGCGTATGACCAAGCCAGCCGTTATAAACGATCCCAGAATAGCGGTGCTGCGCAACCTTGGGCATCCCCGTGGTGCCGCCGGTGTGGAAATAGGCCGCGATCCGGTCGCCCGTGCTGTCAGGGAAGGTCAGAGCCTTCGGTTGCGCCGCCAGCGCCTTGTTGAAATCCATCAACGTGGCGTGATGGCCGGTCGGATTTTTCGGGCGCACCAGCGGCACGATCCAGCTTTTCGGCGGGGTGAGGTAACGGTTGAGGTCGATCTCCAGCACCGTATGCACCTTGGGCGCATGGCGCACCGCCTCGGCGGTCTTTTGCGCGATATCCGTCTTGGGAAAGGCCTTGAGCGTCACCACCACCTTTGCCCCGGTCTCGCGCAGGATGGCCGCGATCTGCTCGGGTTCCAGCAGCGGGTTGATCGGGTTAACGATCCCGGCGATCGCGCCGCCGATGATGGCGACGGCGGTCTCGATCGTGTTGGGCAGGACGAGAGCGACCACATCCCCCTCGCCGATCTTGAGGCTGCGAAACAGGTTGGCCGCCTGACAGCACTGGTCGTTGAACTGCTGCCAGGTGAGGGTCACAGCCTTGTCGGTCGTGCCGGAGAGAAGCTGATAGCTGAGCGCCGGACGGTCGGGAAAGGCGCGCGCGGTCTGGCTCAGCATCTGGTAGAGCGTCGCTGGTGTCTCGCGCGTCTCCCAGGGCATCTCATCCTGAATCGCGAGCGCGTCCTGCCGCGAGGTGAACGTCATGGTCTTTCCTCCCTCTATCCCGCGCCTTTTTCCCGGCACGGTTGTCCTCTCCATGGGCACCAGCATGTGCGCGAATTGGCCAAGGCGCAAGTTTTACGCTGCGTTGTGGGGGACCGAAGACGACCCTTTCGCGCGCGTCCCCCTCGGGCCTGTCCCGAGGATCTCGGGCGACAGGACGTGCTGCGGTCAGGCCGGAAGAGGAGGATAGGGCGTGCGCCTCACGACCCGCCGAGGCAATCGACAAGCGCCGCCGCCATATCCTCTAGCAGCGCAGGATAAAGACCCGCCCCTGGCGTATATGCGCTGCCCAGAGGGTCGAGAACCCCATGACGCACCGTATCACCAAACACCGCCCGCACCCGCGCGCCGGCGAATTGCGGCTCCGTGAAGACGCAGGCAACGCCCCTGTCGCGCGCCAGATCGCGCAGAGCGGCAATACGCGCGGGGCCGGGATCGGCGGCGTCGCTCAACGCCAGCGCCCCGGCAGGCGCGACGCCGAACCGCGATTCGAAATACTGGTAGGCGTCATGAAACACGAGGTAGGGCACATCGCGCACCGCGTCGAGACGGGCCGAAATCCCGGCCTCGAGCGCCGAAAGCTCGGCCACCGCCTCTGCCGCGTTGGCGGCGTAGAGGGCTGCGTTGTCGGGATCGTGCCTGGCCAGTTCCCCCGCGATCAGGGCAAGCCAGGCGCGGGCATTGGCCGGGTCGAGCCAGGCATGAGGGTCTGCACCCTCGTGATCATGCGCTTCATGCCCGTCCTCATCCTTCGCAGTGTGCGCCGCATGTCCGGGCATGTCATGGCCATGCCCCGCCTCGGATGGCGTGAATTCCAGCCCCTCGCGAAAGGCCAGCACCGTCGATCCGTCCGCGCCCAGGAGTTCGATCACATGCGCATCACCCGCCAGCGTCCCGATCGCATCCTCAAGCCAGGGCGTCAGCCCTTCGCCCATCCAGAACACAATCTCCGCCCGGTCAAGCGCCGCCGCCTCGGAAGGACGCAGCGCATGGCCATGCGGCGACGCCCCCGGCGGCACGATCAGCGCGGGCTCACCTGCCCCCGCCATCACCCGCGCCACCAGCGAATGCAGCGGCGCGATGTCGGTGGCCACTTGCGGGCCCGCCATCGCCGGTGCGGCCAGTGCCCCAAGAACCCCGACCGGGGCAAGAAAACGGCTCGGCATGATTCGACTCCATATGTTATGGTATAACAACAGTTGTCGCTTGATAATCGTTACCATATAACATATCAAGCCCCAATCCATCGCAGGAGAGCCCCATGGACCCGCTCGGATTTGAGCACCACGACCACCGCCATTGTGTGCATGCGGCGCTGGCCGCCGCCGAGGCGCATTGCGCGCGCCACCGGCTCAACCTCACGCCGGTGCGCCGACGGGTGCTGGAACTGCTGCTGGAGGGCCATCGCGCCATGGGGGCCTATGACATTCTCGACCATCTGCGCGCCGAAGGGCTTGGCGCGCAACCGCCCGTGGCCTATCGCGCGCTCGATTTCCTGGTGAGCCATGGCTTTGCCCACAAGATCGAACGGCTCAACGCCTTCATCGCCTGCACCCATCCCGAGACCGACCACACCCCTGCCTTTCTGATCTGCCGGGGCTGCAACGCCGTGGCAGAGGCCCATGCCGAGCCGACGCGCGGGATGCTCGGGCGCGCCGCGGCCGAGGCCGGGTTCGAGATCGAGCAGGCGGTGGTCGAGGCGCTTGGCCGCTGCCCCAACTGCCGCAAGGCCGAGGAGGCCCCATGCGCCTGATATCCGCCGAGGGGCTGGCCGTGCGACTGGGCGGCAACGAGGTGCTGCACGATGTGAACCTCTCCCTCGACCGGGGCGAGATCGTCACCATCGTCGGCCCCAACGGCTCGGGCAAATCGACGCTGTTGCGCGTGCTCATCGGCGCGCAGCGGCCCTCGCGCGGGCGCATCACCCGCGCGTCAGGGCTGCGCATCGGATATGTGCCGCAAAAACTGCATATCGACCCGACCCTGCCGATGAGTGTGGCGCGGTTTCTCAACCTGCCGCGCCGCCGCCCGGCGGCGGCCTTGCGCATGGCACTGGAGAGCGCAGGCCTGCCCGATCTGGGGCCACGACAGATGGCGGACCTCTCGGGTGGGCAGTTTCAGCGGGTGCTGCTGGCGCGCGCGCTGCTGGAGCGGCCCGACCTGCTCATTCTCGACGAGGCAACACAGGGCCTCGATCAACCCGGCTCGGCGGCGTTTTACCGCCGCATCGCGGAGGTGCGGCAGGAGATGGGATGCGCCGTGCTGATGGTCAGCCACGAATTGCATGTGGTGATGAGCGCGTCCGACCGGGTGATCTGTCTCAACGGCCATATCTGCTGCGAGGGACGGCCCGAGATCGTAGCGCAGGCCGAGGCATATCGCGCGCTGTTCGGTACCGGCACCGAGGGGGCACTGGCGCTTTACCGGCACGAACACGGCCATTCGCACGATCACGATCACGACCACCCCCATTCCCACGAGGCCGCCGAATGATGCTCGACGATTTCCTGATCCGCGCGGCGCTTGCGGGGCTGGGCGTGGCGCTGGCCGCAGCCCCGCTTGGCAGCTTTGTCGTCTGGCGGCGCATGGCCTATTTCGGCGATGCCACGGCACATGCCGCGATTCTCGGGGTGGCGCTGGCACTGGGGTTCTCGGTCTCGGTCTTCGCGGGCGCGCTGGTCATGTCGCTGGTGATGGCCACCGCCGTATCGACGCTGTCAGGGCGCGGCTTTGCCATGGACACGATGCTGGGGGTGATGGCCCATTCGGCACTGGCCTTCGGCCTTGTCGGCGTGTCGTTCCTCTCGGGCGTGCGGATTGACCTCATGGCCTATCTCTTTGGCGATATCCTTGCGGTGAGCCGAGGCGATCTGGCGGTGATCTGGGGGGGCGCGGGCCTTGTTCTGGCGCTGCTGGCGTGGCGCTGGCAGGCGCTTCTGACGGCGACGCTCAGCCCCGATCTGGCCTATGCGAGCGGCATCGACCCGCGCCGCGAACAGCTTGTGCTGACGCTGGCGCTGGCGGTGGTGGTGGCGGTGGCGATCAAGGTGGTGGGTGTGCTGCTGATCGCCGCGATGCTTATCGTGCCCGCCGCCGCCGCGCGCCCCCTATCGGCCACGCCCGAGCGCATGGCGGTGCTGGCCGCGATCATCGCCGCGACGGCGGCGCTTGGCGGGCTGGCCGCGTCCTTCCGGCTCGACACTCCGACGGGGCCGACGATCGTCTGCGTGGCGGCGCTGATCTTTGCCGTGGTGATGGTGGGCAGTCACCTGACCAGAGCACTCGGAAACACCAGTTGACTCTTTTTGTCGGAATTGCGAGACAAGCCCCGAGCAATAAACCCGGACCAAGGGAGTTTTCCATGACCCCGCTCAAGACCCTTCTCGGCGCGACCGCCCTCGTGGCCCTCGCCGCCCCCTCCCTCGCGCAGGAGGTCAACCTCTATTCCAGTCGCCACTATGACAGCGACGACGCGCTCTACGCCGCCTTCACCAAGGCGACCGGCATCAAGGTCAACCGCATCGAGGCCGATGCCAACGAGCTTGTCCAGCGCATGAAGGCCGAGGGCGCCAACAGCCCGGCGGATGTGTTCATGACCGTGGATGTGGGCAATATCGCCCGCGCCGAGGCGGAAGGGCTGCTCCAGCCCTTCGCATCCGAAGTGATCGTGGCCAACGTGCCCGCCCATCTGCGCCATCCCGACAATCTCTGGACCGGGCTGTCGCAGCGCGCGCGAATCATCTTCTACGCCAGGGACCGGGTGGAAAACCCGCCCCGGACCTACGAGGCGCTGGCCGATCCGACCTACAAGGGCCAGGTCTGCATCCGCTCGTCGTCGAACGTCTATAATCAGTCACTGATGGCCGCGATGATCGAGGTCGATGGCTTTGACGCGGCCGGGGTCTGGGCCGAAGGCATCGTCGCCAACATGGCGCGCCCACCCCAGGGCGGAGATACCGACCAGTTGCGCGGGCTGGTCTCGGGCGAGTGCGACATCGCCGTGGCCAACACCTATTATTTCGCGCGCGCACTCGCGGGCGGCGTCTCGGGGCTGAGCGCCGGCGTGGACGGCATCGGCTGGGTTTGGCCCAATCAGGACGGGCGCGGTGCGCATGTAAACCTTGTCGCCGCAGGCATCGCGGCCAACGCGCCCAACAAGGCCGAGGCGTCAGCACTTCTGGAATTCCTCGTCAGCGAGGCGGCGCAGGAGCAATTCGCCAAGACCAACAACGAATACCCGGTTCTGTCGGGCGTGGCCATCGACAGCCAGGTGGCGGCCATGGGCGATTTCAAACCCGATACCGTGACGCCCACCTCCACTTTCGCTACCCACGCCGCCTTGGCGCAGACGATCTTCAACGCTGTTGGCTGGAACTGATACGCGAATTGCGCGCTGCGCATCACTGGCCTGAGTTGTCGCAATCTCGATCCGAAAAAGTCTACCACCTTTTCCCGAGATTGCTTTAGGGTCGGGTTCCGCAACTGGATCCCGGCCCTTTCACATGACCTCTGTCCGGCTACGCCTGCTCATTCTCGCGCTGCTGCCGCTGGTGGTACTGATGCCCGCGCTTCTGGCGCTGGCCATCGGGCGCTGGTCGGCCAATTACGACGCGCTGCTGATCACCAATGTGGAAACCGACCTGCGGGTGGCGGATCAGTATGTGCAGCGCATCCTGACGACGACCGGGGGCGATGTGACGGCGCTGGCCGAATCGCTGCGCTTCGACACGGCGCTGCGCAACCCGCCCGACAGCCTGTCCACCTTCCTTGCGCAGGAACGCGATGCGCTCGGCCTCGATTTCCTCTATTACCTGCCCCGCGCCATGGCCCGACAGGACTGGCCCGTCATCGCCGCCGCGCTCGCCGGTCAGCCCGCCACCGAGATCGACATCTTCTCGCCCGGCACCCTCGCCGCCCTTCCCGAGACCGGCCAGCGTCTTGCCGCGCGGGCGCGCGTGCCTCTGGTTCCGACCCGCGCCGCCGTGCCCACATCGCGCCGGACCGAAGATCGCGGCATGATCGTGCACAGCGCCACGCCGGTCCTCACCGAAGGACGCGAGGGGGTGCTGGTGGGGGGCATCCTGCTCAATCGCAACCTCGATTTCATCGATACGGTCAACGAGTTGGTCTATCGCGACAGCGACGCGCCCGGCGCGCGGCAGGGCACGGCGACGCTGTTTCTCGACGATGTGCGCGTCTCGACCAATGTGCGCCTGTTCGAGGGCAGCCGCGCGCTTGGCACGCGGGTGTCGGCGGCGGTGCGCGGCGCGGTTCTGGATGAGGGCCAGACCTGGCTTGACAGCGCCTTTGTGGTCAATGACTGGTATATCTCGGCCTATCGCCCCATCACCGACAGCTTTGGCCGGCGGGTGGGGATGCTTTATGTGGGCTTTCTGCAAGCGCCCTTCGATGCCGCCAAGCGCAACGCCTATATCCTCATCTTCGCGGCCTTCCTTGCGGTTCTGGCGATCAGCGGGCCGCTTTTCCTGCGGCTTGCGCGCAACATCTTCGCGCCGCTGGAGCGGATGACGCGAACCATGGAGCGCGTCGAGGCGGGCGATCTGGAGGCGCGCATCGGCCCCGTGCCCGCGCGCGACGAGATCGGCACCGTGGCCGCGCATCTCGACAGCCTGCTTGATCAGGTGCAGGAGCGCGACCGCGCCCTGCGGGCCTGGAACGAGGAGTTGAACGCCCGCGTGGACGAACGCACCGCCGAATTGCGCGAGGCCAATGCCAAGCTTGAAAGCACCTATCAGCAGCTTGTCATGTCGGAAAAACTCGCCTCCATCGGCGAGATCACGGCAGGCGTGGCGCATGAGATCAACAACCCGGCGGCCGTCATTCAGGGCAATCTCGACGTGATCCGCCAGACCCTCGGCGACGCCGCCGCGCCGGTTCAGCACGAGCTTGGCCTGATCGACCGACAGGTGGGACGCATCAGCGCCATCGTCTCGAAACTGCTGCAGTTCGCGCGGCCCACGGAGTTCGGCACCTTCGAGGAAGACGTGGACATCGCGCAGGTGTTGCGCGACTGCCTCGTTCTGGTCGATCATGTTCTCTCGAAAGCCAGGATCACGGTGGCCATCACCAACGCCCCCGACACGCCGCTCGTCACCATCAACCCCGGCGAGTTGCAGCAGGTGATCATCAACCTTGTCACCAATGCCGCGCAGGCGATGAAGGGCGGCGGGCGGCTCATGATCGCCACCCGCCCGCTGGCGCGCGAGGGGCATGATGGCGCGGCGCTCATTGTCGCCGATACCGGGCCGGGCATCCCCGAAGACAAGATCGCGGCGGTATTCGACCCGTTCTTCACCACCAAGCCGGGCGAGGGCACGGGCCTTGGCCTGTCGGTCAGCCAGACGCTGATTCGTCAGGCGGGCGGCATCATCACCGCGCACAACCGCCCCGAGGGCGGGGCCGCGTTCACCGTCTGGCTTCCCGCGCAACCACAGACCTGAACCGCGCTGGTGCACCTTGACCAGCAACCCTTTCCCATACATATGCCAGAGCCATGACAGACCTTGCTCATATCCGTAATTTCTCGATCGTGGCGCATATCGACCACGGCAAATCCACCCTTGCCGACCGGCTGATCCAATCGACCGGGACGGTGCAGGATCGTGACATGAAAGAGCAGATGCTCGACGCCATGGATATCGAGCGCGAGCGGGGCATCACCATCAAGGCCAACACCGTGCGCATCGATTATGTGGCGCAGGACGGCGAGACCTATGTGCTCAACCTCATCGACACGCCGGGCCATGTGGATTTCGCCTATGAGGTGAGCCGGTCGATGCGCGCGGTCGAGGGCAGCCTTCTGGTGGTGGACAGCACGCAGGGGGTGGAGGCGCAGACGCTCGCCAATGTCTATCAGGCGATCGACGCGGGCCACGAACTTGTGCCGATCCTGAACAAGATCGACTTGCCCGCCAGCGAATGCGACCGCGTGGCCGAGCAGATCGAGGATGTGATCGGGATTGATGCCTCTGGTGCCATTCGCGTGTCGGCCAAGACCGGCGTCGGCATCCCCGAGACGCTGGAGGCCATCGTCAAGCATCTGCCAGCACCCAAGGGCGACGAGGCCGCGCCCCTCAAGGCGATGCTGGTCGATAGCTGGTATGACGCCTATCTCGGCGTGGTCGTGCTGGTGCGGATCATGGACGGGCGCATGAAAAAGGGCGACCGCATCCGAATGATGCAGACCGGAGCCACCTACAATGTCGAGCGTATCGGCGTATTCCGTCCCCAGATGGAACAGATCGTCAGCCTCGGTCCCGGCGAGATCGGGTTCATCACCGCCTCGATCAAGCAGGTGCGCGATACCAAGGTAGGCGACACGATCACCCATGAAAAGCGCCCCTGCGCGCAGGCGCTTCCGGGCTTCAAGCCCTCGGTGCCGGTGGTGTTCTGCGGCCTTTTCCCCGTCGATTCGGCCGAGTTCGACGACATGCGCGACGCCATCGAGAAGCTGGCCTTGAACGACGCCTCGTTCAGTTCCGAGATGGAAAGCTCTGCCGCGCTCGGTTTCGGCTTTCGCTGCGGGTTTCTGGGGCTTTTGCACCTTGAGGTGATCCGCGACCGCATCGAGCGCGAATATGGCATCGAGTTGATCACCACCGCGCCTTCGGTAGTCTATCACCTCCACATGAAGGACGGCACGATGCGGGAGTTGCATAACCCCGCCGACATGCCCGACCCCTCGCACGTAGACCGCATCGAAGAGCCCCGCATCAAGGCCACGATCATGGTGCCCGACGAATATCTCGGCGACGTGCTCAAGCTCTGTCAGGACAGGCGCGGCATCCAGCTTGACCTGACCTATGCGGGCAGCCGCGCGATGGTGGTCTATGACCTGCCGCTGAACGAGGTGGTGTTCGATTTCTACGACCGTTTGAAATCGGTGACAAAGGGCTATGCCAGCTTCGATTACCACCTCGAAGGCTACCGCGAGGACAAGCTGGTGAAGATGCAGATCCTCGTCAATGACGAGCCGGTGGACGCGCTGTCGATGATGGTCCACCGCGACCGCGCCGAGATGCGGGGCCGCGCCATGTGCGAGAAGCTCAAGGACCTGATCCCGCGCCACATGTTCAAGATCCCGATTCAGGCGGCCATCGGCGGCAAGGTCATCGCCCGCGAGACACTCTCGGCGCTGCGCAAGGACGTGACGGCGAAATGCTACGGCGGCGACGCCACGCGGAAGAAGAAGCTCTTGGAAAAGCAGAAGGCCGGCAAGAAGAAGATGCGCCAGTTCGGCAAGGTGGACATCCCGCAGGAGGCGTTCATCTCGGCGCTGAAGATGGATAGCTAAGCGCAATGCGCAAGGTTGTGCCCACCCCACCACACGGATGCGGCGAGGGCTGGTGATGGTGGGTTGCCACCCGCCCTACGCCCCCTTTCCCCGCCGTGTCATTGCGCCTATAGCCGTGCCAACAGCCCCCATTTGACGGAACCCTGTCCCATGCCCTGCGCGCTTTGCTCTGCCGATGCCCCGCTGACCGACACCCCTGTCCCCGGCGGCCCCGAGGGGGCCAGCGCGGCGCTCTGCGCCACATGTGCGGACCAGATCACCGGCACGCCTGAACCCGATCACTGGCGCTGTCTGGCCTCTGCGATGTGGTCCGAAGACCCGGCCACGCAGGTTCTTGCCGCGCGGATGCTGGCGCGGCTGGCGGCGCATGAATGGGCGCGCGATCTGGCCGGGCAGCTCTGGCTTGACGACGAGACCCGCGCCTGGGCCGAGAACGTCGCCATGGACAGCGGCCACCGCGACAGCAACGGCGTGCCCCTTGCTCAGGGCGATACGGTCGTACTGATCAAGGATCTGCCCGTGAAGGGTGCCAATTTCACCGCCAAGCGCGGCACGGCGGTGCGGGGCATTTCGCTGGTGGCCGACAACCCGGCCCATATCGAGGGCCGCGTCGAGGGCCAGCGCATCGTGATCCTGACAGAGTTCGTCAGGAAGCGGTGAGGCCGCCGAATCGCGCCGGCGGCCCCTTCTTTCCCGCCGCGCCTCAGAAGAACCCGAGCTTGTTGGGATTGTAGCTGACCAGCATGTTCTTGGTCTGCTGGTAGTGGTCGAGCATCATCTTGTGGTTCTCACGCCCGATGCCGGACTGTTTGTAGCCGCCAAAGGCCGCGTGCGCCGGATAGGCGTGATAGTTGTTGACCCAGACGCGCCCCGCCTCAATGGCGCGGCCAAAGCGGTAGGCGCGGGTGCCATCGCGGGCCCAGACACCGGCGCCAAGGCCATACATCGTGTCATTGGCGATGGCCAATGCCTCGGCCTCGTCCTTGAAGGTGGTCACGGACACGACCGGGCCAAAGATTTCCTCCTGGAAGACCCGCATCTTGTTATGGCCCTTGAGGATGGTGGGCTGGATATAATAACCGCCCGCGATCTCGCTGTAGCGTGACGAAATACTTTAGAGAGATTTACAGCTATATTATAGCAACCGATTTTTTGAAACAGGGCGGGGCGAAGACCCTTGAACAGCGCTTTCAAAGGTGCCTGAAACTCCTCATCCACCGTCGCGTAGTCCGCTGTGGTTTCTTCCACTTCACACATGCCCCGGATCGAGCGCGTTCAGCACCCGCTTGAACCGCCAGACCTGATAATCAGCCGGGTCTTGCGCGTCCAGGCGCTTGAGCCGTCCCGTGAACAACACGTCACGCGGGCGATCAAGGAACAGGAAGGTGCCGACCACAACCTGATAGATGAAGTCCTCCACCAGAAAGACCGCCGCAGCGGGGTAGAACAGGTAGAGCAGCGGCTTCGGCACCCGGCGCTGCACCCACATCAGCACGGCGAACTGCACCAACAGGGCCAGCGTGAACGGGGCCATTATCAGATAGCGGATTTCGAACCAGACGTCTCTCATACCTCGATCTCCATTGCGGCGGTGAACAGCGTATCCAATTCAGTTGCACTGAACGGAGGGGAGACCATGGTTGCAAATGTGGCAATCGTCGGGCTGAGCCGCCGGAACTCGGTCGCCTTGTCCCACGCGATCTTGGTAGCAGGGTCCGCTGTCGCGACGACGGCCTCTACCTCATCGAGACGGCCCGCAGCGAGAAGGGCCAGCCGCACCTGCATGGCGCTGGCGACCATGGTCTTGCGCTCTTGTGCCAACACCTCGGCTGGCGTGGTGAAGGACGGCGCGTCATTCTGGGAGGTTACGCGCTCGCCTGTCTTGAGATTGATTGTCGCGATTGTCATTTGCGCCACCGAATGTAAAAGCTGCCGCTGTTGAAAGTTGCCGTGCCGCTTCGGGTGAGCCGTAGCCTGTCAACCGCTCCGGTTATATTGACATGCCCTGCACCGTTTATCCCAAGCCCCTCCCTCATCTCAGACCCATTGTGCGTTTCGTCCCAATCTCCAGAGCCGGAATTAAGGATGGTCATTTTACCGTAGGCCCTGTTTGTCGAACCATCCACAACTAGAGCAAACCCCGTTGTCCGCTTGATAAATGTCCTCACACCTGTCCCGGATGCGCTGTCGTAGCCTGTCGTCTGGAATCCTGCATTGGTGCCCAATTGAATGAGCGCATGGTCCGTGGCCGTGAATCGGATGTCGCGGTAGATTGCCTCTATTTCAGTCACCCCCTCCGGGATTCCCGTGAAGTCGAACGCCGTGCCAGAGGTGGTCGCGACAACAGGCGAGTATTCCCAGCCGCCGCCGCCAACCTGAGCAAGCTGCGCAGGGCTGATCATCGCGGGCGTGGT
>NZ_JAGQDH010000012.1 GCF_018069895.1 Roseovarius autotrophicus
ATGCCCTGCATCCGTGCCCAGGCGGAGACCTCACGCAGGGACATGCCCCCCGGACCATAGCCAAGACCCAGCCGCAACAGGCTCGCACCGTCGCGAACCCCACGCCGCCGTGTCAGCGCCCCAAACGCCCCCGCCGACGCATCCAGGGCGTCAACGGACCCGATCCGCGCAAGAAGCCCGGACCATTCACCATCGGAAGAAATCTCATGCCTCATCCCGATGTTGAATCACGCAAGGCTCCAAACGCCAACCCTTAAGTTAGCGCCTATGGGGTTTCACCCCCACACCCCCAGGATATTTTCAGCCAGAAGAAGATCAGCGGCAGGCCAGCGCCGTGTCAAAGCCTGCGGGGCTGGCCTCGATCGGCAGCGGGCGCGCGGCAAGGGCCTCGCCCTCGAACGCGACCGCCACAACGCGACGGAACCCGGCATCGGCCAGCACGATCTCGGGGCCCTGGCCGCAATCGCGCAGGCCGCCAAAGATCACCTCGTCGCCGATCCGGTGGTTGGTGACGCCGCGCAATTGCGCGATCTCGGTCAGGCCACCGGCGGCCCAGGACCAGACGCGGAGCGTCTTGCCCAGATGCGGCGTCTCGACATAGGCGATGTCGATGATGCCGTCGCCGTTGAGATCGGCAATCGCCGCCGGGGCCAGCCAGCGAAACGGCGTGCCGATGGGCGGCGTCGCCGCCACCTTTTCCAGCGCGCCGTGCCGCAGGCTGTAGATCGCCAGATGCGCGCCCGCTCGCGGGCTGGCCTCGACCACCACGGCGTCGATGTCGCCATTGCCGTCAGCATCGACAAGGCGCGGCGCGATATCCTCGAAGACATGCGAGGGGTTTGGCCCTTCGCGCAGGTCAAACCGGTGCTCGCGCCCCTGCGTGTCGCGCACCGCGAGAACACGGCGTTCGGGAATGCGGCCCATGATCCGGTGAGGATAGCTGTTATCGGGCACCTCGAAGCGCGCCGCTGCGATCCCCGGCCCCTCGGCCATCACCCAGGGTTCTTCGGCCAGGGCGGTGCCCGCTAGGAGCATGGCCAGCAATGCGACGAGAGCGCGCATCGGTTCAGATCTGGCGTTCGGGCATCTGCACCACCAGCCCGTCAAGCGCATCACTCACCTTGATCTGGCAGGTCAGACGCGAGCGTTTCGGGTCTGGCTCGTAGGCAAAATCAAGCATGTCCTCTTCCATGTCCTCGCGGGGTGGCAATTTCTCGACCCATTCAGGAGCCACATAGACATGGCAGGTCGAGCAGGCGCAGGCCCCACCACAATCGGCCTCGATGCCGGGAATGTTGTTGTCGCGCGCGCCCTCCATCACGGTCAGGCCATTGGCGACATCAACCTCGTGGCGCGTGCCGTTATGCTCGATATAGGTGATCTTCGCCATGTGCGGCATTCTCCCTTTGACAGCAATTCGACGGATTACCTAGTCAAGCCCCCCGCCCGAGACCAGCCCCATTTGCGGCGCGTGTGGAAAAGAGTTGCGCGCGCGGAATGTTGTTCCATCTTTGTTCACCTGTCGATACCCCATCCCCCCGAGGACAGCCGCGCTTGTCGCCGTGCGTCTGCCCGATCAGCCGCCATGCGCCGCGCGGCTGTCCTCGGGGGCGTCGGTGCGGTCGAACTTGCCATAATCGCGGATCACGCTGACCACACGCAGACGGTAATCGTCGAACATAACCTCGCGTCCGGCCTTCTGCGCCGTGCGATGCGCGTGAAGCTGCCGCCAGCGCGCCACCGCCGCCTCATCCTCCCAGAACGACAGCGACAAGAGCTTGCCGGGATTGGTCAGGCTCTGGAACCGTTCCACGCTGATGAAGCCCTCCACCTCCTCGACAAGCGCGCGCATCTTCGCCGCCATCTCCAGATAGGGCTCCTTTTGTCCCGCCGCCGGTTCCACCTCGAATATGATCGCGATCATCGCACCCTCCCATGTTTGAGTCACGGGCCACGATGATCGGTCTTGCGCGTGCAGGCAAGCCGGTCGCGCGTTGCATCCTGATCATACCAGATTGCGCGCGTGTTATGTCCAACCTATCCTCACCCCATGGCGATTCCGGTCGAAACCTTCTTTCTGGTGCCCGAGGGCGAGGGCACGCTTCAGGCGCGCATAAGGCAGATGATCGCCGAGGGCATCCTGTCGGGGCGGTTCCGCAAGGGCGAAAAGCTGCCCTCGTCGCGCAAACTCGCCGCGCATCTGGGGGTGAGCCGGATCACCGTCACACTGGCTCTGACCGAGTTGCAGGCCAATGACTATCTCGAATCGCGCGACCGTTCGGGCTATTACGTTTCCGACAACGCGCCGGAGCCGCCCGCCTTCGACGCCCCCGCGCCGCGCAACGATGCGGTGGACTGGGCGCGTGCGATCGGGCGACGCTATAGCGAGGGAGATACGCCGGAAAAGCCGCTCGACTGGGCGCGCCACCCCTATCCGTTCATCTACGGGCAGAGCGATCCGGCGATTTTCGATCATGCCAACTGGCGGCAATGCGCGCTTCGGGCCTTGGGCCAGAAGGATTTTCACGCGCTGAGCGCCGATCACTACGACCGCGACGACCCCAAACTGGTCGAATTCATCGCCCGCCACACCCTGCCGCGGCGCGGCATCCTCGCGCAGCCATCCGAGATCCTCGTGACCATGGGGGCGCAGAACGCGCTCTGGCTCGCGGCGCAGGTGCTGCTGACACAGCGCCGCGTGGCGGTGATCGAGAACCCGTGCTACCACGCGCTGCGCGACATCCTTACGCAATCGCGCTGCGCGCTGGTGCCGGTGGATGTGGACCGCGACGGACTGCCGCCCGAGGCGCTGCCCGCGCGCGCCGACGTGATCTTTACCACGCCAAGCCATCAGGCACCCACCAATGCGACCATGCCGCTTTCGCGTCGCCGTGCCCTGCTGGATGCGGCCGCCGCGCGCGAGGCACTGATTGTCGAGGACGATTACGAGTTCGAGATGTCCTTCCTGCACCCGCCGCTGCCCGCGCTCAAATCGCTCGATACCGACGGGCGGGTGATCTATGTCGGCTCGTTCTCCAAGTCGATCTTTCCGGGGTTGCGTCTGGGCTATCTGGTGGGGTCGCGCGCCTTCATCCGCGAGGCGCGCGCCCTGCGCGCCTCGGTCCTGCGCCACCCGCCTGGCCTGATGCAGCGCACGGCGGCCTATTTCCTGTCGCTCGGTCATTATGACAGCCTGATCCGGCGTATGTCGCGTGTCCTTGCCCGGCGACGCGAGGTGATGGAGGCGGCGCTGACGCGCGAAGGGCTGGAGATCGCCGGACGGGGCGTGTTCGGCGGATCGTCGATCTGGATGCAGGGGCCGGAAAGCGTGGATACCGCCGTTCTGGAGCGCGCCCTGCGCGCGCAAGGCGTTCTGATCGAGCCAGGCGCGCCGTTCTTTCATGGGCAGACGCGCCCGCGCAATTTCTATCGACTCGCCTATTCCTCGATCCCGGAAGAGCGTATCGCCGAGGGCATCACGCGGCTGGCGCGCGAACTGGCCTGAAACACGCGGGCACACTGGCCCTAACTCCACCTCGGCGGCGCGGCTAACATCCGCCCCAGCATCAGCCCAATTCCCAAGGACACGCCCATGAAGATGACCACCGAGGAAGCCTTTGTCAAAACCCTGCAACGGCACGGAATCCAGCATGCCTTCGGGATCATCGGTTCAGCCTTCATGCCGATTTCAGACCTGTTTCCCAAGGCGGGAATCACCTTTTGGGACTGCGCGCATGAGGGCTCGGGCGGAATGATGGCCGATGGCTATACCCGGGCATCGGGCCGCATGAGCATGATGATCGCGCAGAACGGCCCCGGCATCACCAATTTCGTGACGCCCGCCAAAACCGCCTACTGGAACCACACGCCGCTTTTGCTGGTGACGCCACAGGCCGCCAACAAGACCATCGGTCAGGGCGGGTTTCAGGAAATGGAACAGATGAACCTGTTTGCCGATTGCGTCGCCTATCAGGAGGAGGTGCGCGATCCCTCGCGCGTGGTCGAGGTGCTCAACCGTGTGATCCTTAGGGCGAAACGCGCCTCCGCCCCGGCGCAGATCAACATTCCGCGCGATGTCTGGACACAGGTTGTCGATATCGAGTTGCCCGCCGTGGTGGCGTTCGAGCGGCCTTCGGGCGGCGCGGCGGCCATCGCCGAGGCGGCACAGCTTCTGAGCGAGGCGAAATTCCCGGTCATCCTCAACGGCGCGGGCGTGGTGCTCGCGGGCGGCATCGACGCCTCGCGCGCGCTTGCCGAGCGGCTCGATGCGCCGGTCTGCGTGGGCTATCAGCACAATGACGCCTTCCCCGGCTCGCACCCGCTCTTTGCCGGGCCTTTGGGCTATAACGGGTCGAAGGCGGGGATGGAGCTCATTTCCAAGGCCGATGTGGTGCTTGCCCTGGGCACCCGCCTCAACCCGTTCTCAACCCTGCCGGGCTATGGCATCGATTATTGGCCCAAGGGGGCAAAGATCATTCAGGTCGATCTCAACCCCGACCGGATCGGCCTGACCAAGCCGGTCTCGGTGGGCATCGTGGGCGATGCGAAACAGGTGGCCGAGGCGATCCTTGCCCGGCTTTCCGACAGCGCGGGCGACGCGGGCCGAGATGAACGCCGCGCGGAGATCGCACAGCGCAAATCCGCCTGGGCACAGCAGCTTTCCTCGATGGATCACGAAGAGGACGACCCTGGCACCACCTGGAACGCGCGCGCGCGCGGCGCAAAACCCGACTGGATGAGCCCCCGCATGGCTTGGCGGGCAATTCAGGCGGCGCTGCCGAAAGAGGCAATCATTTCGTCCGATATCGGCAATAACTGCGCCATCGGCAACGCCTACCCGTCCTTCGAGGCGGGGCGCAAATACCTTGCCCCCGGCCTGTTCGGCCCCTGCGGTTACGGCCTGCCCGCCATCATAGGCGCGAAGATCGCCTGTCCCGAGGTGCCTGTGGTGGGCTTTGCGGGCGACGGGGCCTTTGGCATCGCGGTCACGGAACTGACCGCCATCGGCCGCGAGGAATGGCCCGCCATTACGCAGGTGGTGTTCCGCAACTACCAATGGGGCGCGGAAAAGCGGAACTCGACGCTGTGGTATGATGACAATTTCATCGGCACCGAACTGGACGAACAGGTAAGCTATGCTGGCATCGCCCGCGCCTGTGGCCTGAAAGGCGTGGTGGCGCGCACCATGGAAGAGTTGACCGAGGCGCTGGCGACCGCGATCCGCGATCAGATGGAGCACGGCAAGACCACCCTCATCGAGGCGCTGATCAATCAGGAACTGGGCGAGCCGTTCCGCCGCGACGCGATGAAAAAACCGGTGGCGGTCGCGGGCATCGACCCCGCCGACATGCGCACGCAGCAGGTCTAGGCGATGACGGGCGGGCCGGTCCTCGTTGTCAACGCCGGCTCCTCCTCGATCAAGCTGGCGGTGTTCGAGGGTGGCGCGGTGCGGCTCTCGGGGCTGGCCGAGGGGATCGGCGGGACCGGGAGGCTGCGTCTTGGCGCGCAGCGGTGGGAAATGCCGCTGCCGGACCATGCCACCGCGCTCCCGGCCTTGCTGGCGGCGCTCTCCGCCGAGGGCCTGCCGCTCGGCACCTTGCGCGCGGCGGCGCACCGCGTGGTGCATGGCGGCGCGATTACCGCGCCCGCGCGCATCACGCCCGAGACGCTAACCACGATCCGCGCCGCCATCCCGCTCGCGCCCCTGCACAACCCGCACAGCCTTGCCGCCATCGAGACACTGGCACGGCTCGCGCCCGATCTCCCGCAAACCGCAAGTTTCGACACCGCCTTTCACGCCACCAACCCAGAGGTGGCCACCCGCTACGCCCTGCCGTCGCGGATCACCGCGCGCGGCATCCGGCGTTACGGCTTTCACGGTATCTCCTTCGCCGCACTGACCGAGTCGCTGCCGCGCCTTTCCGGCGCGGCCCTTCCCGCGCGCCTTCTGGCTCTGCACCTGGGCAACGGGGCCTCGCTCTGCGCGATCCGCGACGGGCGCTCGGTCGCCACGACCATGGGCTATTCGCCACTGAGCGGGCTGACCATGGGCACCCGCGCGGGCGAGATCGACGGCAACGCGGTGCTGCGGCTGGCCGAGGAGGACGGCATCGCGGCCACGCGCCATCTGCTCAACCACGACAGCGGATTAAAGGGTCTGTCAGGCGGACTCTCGGACATGCGCACGCTGATGGAAACGGACACCGCCAAGAGCCGCTTTGCCATTGAGCATTTCTGCTACTGGGCGGTGCGGCAGGCGGGATCGCTCATCGCCGCCATGGGGGGCGTGGACGCGCTCGCCTTCACCGGCGGCATCGGCGAGAACGCGGCCCCGGTGCGCGCGCGGATCGTCGAGGGGCTTGGCTGGCTTGGCGCGCGGCTTGACCCCGCGGCCAATGCGGCGGGGGCGGCGCGGCTTCATGCGGCAGGCACCGCCCTCGCCATATGGATCGTCCCGGCCGCCGAGGAATCCCGGATCGCGGCAGATGCCCTTGCCCTGCTCGACGCCCGCTGATGGAACGCGGATCCCGCCAGTTTCGAATTTTCAAAACATATGTTCGGAAAACAGGAATATATCAGAATACGGGTCGCAAGGTTCGAAATCCTGTCCTAATCTCCCGCCCAAGGAGGAACGCGCGCCCATGACACACCAGCCCCGGATAGACACCTCGCCCCCCGTCTCGGATGAGGTGCGCAAGACCACCTGCTACATGTGCGCCTGCCGTTGCGGCATCAATGTGCACATGAAGGCGGGCAAAGTGGCCTATATCGAGGGCAACCGCGACCACCCGGTGAACAAGGGCGTGCTCTGCGCCAAGGGGTCGGCGGGCATCATGCAGCACAACGCCCCCTCGCGCCTGCGCGCGCCCATGAAGCGGGTCGGGCCGCGCGGCTCTGGCGAGTTTCAGGAAATCTCCTGGGATGAGGCGTTGCAAATCGCCTGCGACTGGCTGGAACCGATCCGCAAGACCGACCCGTCAAAGCTCGCCTTCTTTACCGGGCGCGATCAATCGCAGTCTTTCACCAGCTTCTGGGCGCAGAATTTCGGCACGCCCAACTATGCCGCGCATGGCGGGTTCTGCTCGGTCAACATGGCGGCGGCGGGCATCTACACGATGGGCGGGGCGTTCTGGGAATTCGGCCAGCCGGATTGGGATCTGACCAAATTGTTCATCCTCTTCGGCGTAGCCGAAGACCATGACAGCAACCCGATCAAGATGGGGATAGGCCGGATCAAGGCACGCGGCGCGCGGGTGATCGGGGTGAACCCGATCCGCACCGGCTATAACGCCGTGGCCGATGATTGGGTGGGGATCACGCCGGGCACGGACGGGCTTTTCATCCTGTCGCTGATCCATGAGCTGATGCGCGCAGGCAAGATCGACCTCGACTATCTGGCGCGCTACACCAATGCGCCGGTGCTGGTGAATGCCGATCCCGCCGCACCCGAGCACGGGCTTTTCCTGCGCGACGAGGGCGGCAAGCCGCTGGTCATCGACCGCAAGACCGGGCGGCCTGCCGCCTTTGACACACCCGGCATCCACCCCGACCTTTCGGCCACGCATGAGGTGGACGGCATCACGCATCGCCCCGTCATGCACCTGATGGCCGAGCGTTACCTTGACCCGCAATACGCCCCCGAGGCGGTGGCGGACCGCTGCGGCATCGCGCCTGACAAGATCCGCCGCATCGCCGCCGAGATCGCGCGCGTCGCCTTTGACGAGGCAATCACGCTGGATCGTGAATGGACCGATTTCCGCGGCGAGACGCATCAGACCATGGTGGGCCGCCCCGTCAGCTTTCACGCCATGCGCGGCATCTCGGCCCATTCCAACGGCTTTCAGACGGCCCGCGCCCTGCATGTGCTGCAAATCCTGCTCGGCACGGTCGAGGTGCCCGGCGGATTCCGCTTCAAGCCGCCCTACCCCAAGCCGGTTTCGGCCCATCCCACGCCCCATTGCCACGCCCAACCCGATTGCCCGCTTGACGGCCCGCATCTGGGCTTTGTGCGCGGGCCCGGCGATCTGGCCCTCAAACCCGACGGCAGCCCCGCGCGCATTGACAAGGCGTTCACCTGGGAAAACCCGATGTCGTCGCATGGCCTCATGCACATGGTCATCTCCAATGCGCATGCGGGCGATCCCTACAGGATCGACACGCTGTTCCTCTATATGGCGAACATGGCGTGGAATTCCTCGATGAACACGCGCGGCGTGATGGAGATGCTGACCGACCGGGACGAGACCGGCGACTATGTCATCCCGCGCATCATCTATTCGGACGCCTACAGTTCCGAAATGGTCGCCTATGCCGACCTGATCCTGCCCGACACGACCTATCTGGAACGCCATGACTGCATCTCGCTGCTGGATCGTCCCATCTGCGAGGCGGATGCAGCGGCGGACGCGATCCGCTGGCCGGTGGTCGCGCCTGACCGCCCCGGCCACGCAGGTGCGCGCGGCTTTCAGACGGTGCTCATCCAATTGGCGAACAAGCTGAAACTGCCCGGTTTCACCGGGGCGGATGGCACCCCGACCTACACCGATTACGCCGATTACATGGTCAACCATCAGCGCAAGCCCGGCATCGGCCCGCTCATGGGCTTTCGCGGCGACGGCTCTGATACGGGGCGCGGCGCGCCCAATCCCGCGCAGCTTGACCGTTATATCGAGAACGGCGGCTTCTTCGTCAGCCACATTCCCGAGGCGGCGCAGTATTACAAACCCTGGAACATGGCCTATCAGGACTGGGCCGTGGGCATCGGCCTGTTTGACACGCCACAGCCCTATGTCTTTGACCTCTATGTTGAAACCATGCGAAAATTCCAATTGGCGGCCGAGGGTCATGGTGCCCGCCAGCCGCCCGACCACCTGCGCGACCGGATCAAGGCCACCATGGACCCGCTGCCGATCTGGTATCCGCCCTTCGAGGACGCGGCCAGCGACACCGAGGAGTTCCCCATCCACGCGCTTACGCAACGCCCGATGGCGATGTATCATTCCTGGGGCACGCAAAACGCGTGGCTGCGCCAGATCCACGGGCATAACCCGCTCTACCTGCCCAGCAAACTCTGGCAAGAGCACGGGTTCACCGAGGGCGACTGGGCGCGCGTCACCTCGCCCCATGGCATGATCACCGTGCCGGTGGCGCATATGGCCGCGCTCAACGAACACACGGTCTGGACCTGGAACGCCATCGGCAAGCGCAAGGGGGCCTGGGCGCTCTCCGAGGATGCCCCCGAGGCCACGCGCGGCTTTCTGCTCAATCACCTCATCCACGAGCTTTTACCGCCCAGGGGGGATGGTCTGAGATGGTCCAACTCCGATCCGATCACCGGGCAGGCGGCGTGGTTCGACCTGCGGGTGAAGATCGAGAAAGCCCCGCCGCCCGACGAATCGCAACCGGCCTATCCCCCGATCAAATCGCCGGTGGGCCAAGGCCCGGATCACCTGGAGTGGAAGGTCGGCGCATGAGACTTCACTGTTCCAGAAATACTCCGGGGTCGCCATTGTCGCGCCATTGGTCCGAGAGACAATGGCGACGGGCAGCGCCCCAGTCCTGCCCCCTCCCCGCTCAAGAGGGCTGACCATGACAACCCTTCCCAAAACCACCACCCGCAAGCTGGGCCTCGTGATCGACCTTGACACCTGCGTCGGCTGTCATGCCTGCGTGACCGCCTGCAAGGGCTGGAACACCGAGAATTACGGCGCACCGCTCAGCGATCAGCAGCCCTACGGCGCCGCCCCCTCGGGCACATTCCTCAACCGCATCCACAGCTACGAGGTGCAGCCCGCGCAAGGCACCGCGCAGCTTGTGCATTTCCCCAAGTCCTGCCTGCATTGCGAGGATGCGCCCTGCGTCACCGTCTGCCCGACGGGGGCCAGCTACAAACGGGTCGAGGATGGGATCGTTCTGGTCAACGAGAGCGATTGCATCGGCTGCGGCCTCTGCGCCTGGGCCTGTCCCTACGGCGCGCGCGAGATGGACGCGGCCGAAGGGGTGATGAAGAAATGCACCCTCTGCGTCGATCGCATCTATAACGAGAACCTCCCCGAGGTGGACCGCGTGCCCGCCTGCGTGCGCACCTGCCCGGCGGGGGCGCGGCATTTCGGCGATCTGGGCGACCCCGAGAGCGATGTCTCGAAACTGGTGGCCGAGCGCGGCGGCATGGATCTCATGCCCGAACAGGGCACGAAGCCGGTGAACAAATACCTGCCGCCGCGTCCGCGCGACCGGCTCGACGAGGTGGACGTGCTCGCCCCCCTGCTTGCCCCAGTGGCGGAGGAGCCAAAGGGTTTCCTCGGCTGGCTCGACCGCACCCTGGAGAGGTTCTGACATGCATCCCGCCGCTTCCGTCATCGCCTTCACCACGCTGTCGGGCGCGGGCTTCGGCCTGCTCTTCTGGCTCGGCCTAGGCCTGCCTGCCATCACCGGCTGGGCGGCCTTCACCTTCTTCGCCATCGGCTTTGCGCTGGCGGCGGGCGGTCTGATGGCCTCGACCTTCCATCTCGGCCACCCCGAGCGCGCTTGGAAAGCGTTCAGCCAGTGGCGCTCAAGCTGGCTCTCACGCGAAGGGGTCTGCGCGGTGGCCGCCCTCCTTAGCATGGCGGCCTATGGCGCGGGGCTGGTGTTTTTTGGCACGCGGCTCGCGCCGCTTGGCTGGCTCGGGGCGGCGCTCTGCCTCGGCACGGTCTTCACCACCTCGATGATCTATGCCCAACTCGGCACCGTGCCGCGCTGGAAAAACCCGCTCACGCCGGTTTTGTTTGTCTCGATTGCGCTTGGTGGCGGGGCGCTGCTGGCGGGTCAGGTCACAGCGACGATGGCGCTTCTGGCGCTCGCGGGGCTGGTGCAGGTGCTTTGGTGGCGGCAGGGCGATCGTGCGCTTGCCGACAGCGCGACCGACATGGCAAGCGCGACCGGGCTGGGGCGCATCGGCGCCGTGCGCAGCTTTGCGCCGCCACATACCGGCACCAATTACCTGTTGCGAGAGATGGTCCACGAGGTTGGGCGCAAACATGCCGCCCGCCTGCGGGTGATCGCGCTTGCGCTTGGCTATGCCATCCCGGTGGCGCTTCTCGCCTTGCCCTTCAACCATGCGCTCGCCGCGGTGGCGGTGCTGAGCCACTTGGCAGGCATTGCCACCTCGCGCTGGCTGTTCTTCGCCGAGGCCGAGCATGTGGTGGGGCTTTACTACGGCCGGCGATAACGCGGGATCAGGCTGCGCGCAGGCCGGTCTCGACCAGCAGACCCTTGCGCTTAGCCTCGTAATAATAGCCGCGCGCATACCACATGATTGCGGCATCCGGGTCACCGTCGGCCACCAGCCAGGCTCCGCGCAGGTATTTGACGCCGTATTTCAGGTTGGTCTCGGCATCGAGCAGTGCCTCGGGAGGTCCGTCATGGCCCATGGAGCGCGCAGTCTGCGGCAGGATCTGCAACAGGCCGTAATAGGGACCGTTGCGCGCCCCGGGGCGATGCGTGCTCTCGCGAATCGCCAGTCGGTGCACAAGGCTGCGCGGCACCTGATAGTGATCGGCGTATCGATTGATCAGGCGACGCAACTCGGGTGTCTCGTTAGGATAGAGCGGCGGCTCTGACGGGGCGGCGCGGCTGACCTCTGGTGCGCGCGCACAGGCGGCGGCGGCGACACAAAGACCAAGGGCGGCGCGGCGGCTGAGGCGGGACATGGCTACTCTCTGAAATCTGCGCTGTCGGGACAATGCCGCCGGAACGCCGCACGGTCCAGCCCGGTGCGCCGCGCAGGCGGATGCTTGCCAAGCCCGGCCCGGCCCGGCATGAAGGGGCATGGGCAAGGTGCTTCTCTCCTTCGGGCATGGCTATTCGGCGCAGGCACTGGCGCGGCTCCTGCTGCCGCAGGGCTGGCGCGTGATCGGCACGACGCGCGACTCCGACAAGGCCATGCGCCTTGCCGCCGAGGGCGTCGAGCCGGTGCTCTGGGGCGATGACCTCTCGACCGCTTTCGCCGAGACCTCGCATGTGCTGATCTCCGCCGGCCCCGACACCGCGGGCGATCCGGTTCTTGCCTGCCACCGTGACGCAATCGCCGATCTCGCCCCACGCCTCGACTGGGCGGGCTATCTCTCGACCACCGGTGTCTATGGCGACCATCAGGGCGGCTGGGTGGATGAGGACACGCCACTCACCCCCTCCACGAAACGCGGCCAGTCGCGCGTGGCCGCCGAGGCCGCATGGCAGGCCCTGCCTGGCCTGCCGCTGCACATCTTTCGCCTTGCGGGCATCTACGGCCCCGGCCGCGGCCCGTTCGAGAAGGTGCGCCAGGGCACGGCGCGACGCATCGTCAAGCCCGGCCAGGTGTTCAGCCGCATCCATGTGGACGACATCGCGCAGGTGCTCGCCGCCTCCATCGCCCGGCCCCGGCCCGGCGCCATCTATAATGTCTGCGATGACGACCCGGCCCCGCCCGAAGACGTGATCGCCCATGCCGCGCATCTGCTCGGCCTGCCCGTCCCCGAGGCGGTGCCCCATGACGCGGCCAACCTCAGCCCCATGGCGCGCAGCTTCTACGCCGAATCAAAGCGGGTCTCGAACCGGCGGATAAAGGAAGATCTGGGTATCAGGCTGCTTTACCCAGATTACCGCAGCGGCCTTGCCGCGCTCCTGGCGCACGAATCCGCCCCGCCCCAAGGCATATGACCCCACGCCGCACGGTATGCGATCCCCAAAAAGCGAGGAATATTCTTCTGATCATGCATGACAGTGGTGAGCCGTGCAGGATTCGAACCTGCGACCCACTGATTAAAAGTCAGTTTAAAAATAATTCAGTCCAGGCCATCGTGATCTCCGTTCAGCTTCGCAACCGAACAGAATCACAACCTGCTGAATTCACTCAACTCATTTTCGATCAACCTCTAAGGCGCGCTGACATTGGCTTTGATGGATATAAGACACCCATTTTTCCGTCCGCTCTGGCGGCGCGTCGTGGTCACGGCGATCTGCTTTGTATGGGCAGTGGTTGAATTCGCCTTTGGCAGCCCAATGTTCGGCATCTTGTCGGGCGCGCTGGGTGCGTGGTGCCTCTATCAACTGTTCTGGATATTCGATCCAGCCGCATACGGTGACAAAGACAAGCAATAGTCTGCGAAAGCTAACTGCGGTGTCACGGGTTTCTTCAAGCCCGCGTCCATGCGAACCCGTCGCACGGGGCATCCAGCAGCGTGACCAGTTCTTCGTCCAGCGCCATGAGTGTGATCGACGCGCCGACCATATCCAGCGATGTGCAGTAATGCCCCATCAGGGTCATATGCGCTTGCGCACCGCAGGCGCTCAGGCGTTGCTGCAAGCGGCGGTTCAACACCATCAATTCGATCATCGGGGTGCCGCCCAGCGAATTGATCAGAATGGCGACACGTTGATCGGCACAGAGGTTCATGGCGGTGAAAAGCTGGTCGCAGACATCGTCCACGATCCTGTCGGCAGCCAGCAGTTTCTGTCGCTGCACCCCCGGTTCCCCATGCACGCCGACCCCGAATTCCAGATCCTGCGCGCCCAGAACGAAACTGGGCCGGCGGGTTTCGGGCATCGAACACGGTTCCAGCGCGACACCGATAGTGTGGCATGCGGCATTGGCCTTGCGCGCCAAGCGTTCGACTTCGGCCAACAGCTCCATCCGGGCGCTGGCGGCCCCGGCGACCTTGAACACGAACACGTTTCCGGCGGTGCCGCGCCGTGCATCACGATCCTCGAACCCGCTGGAGGCCACGTCATCCGTGGTGCGGATGGTGCGCACGTTGATGCCTTCGGCGGCGGCCAGATCAGACGCCATGTCGAAATTCATCACATCGCCGGTATAGTTGCCATAGATATACAGCACACCCGCCCCCTGATCGGCAAAGCGCGTGCAGGTCAGAATCCGGTCGGGCGGCGGACTGGCAAAGACATTGCCCACGGCCACGGCATCTGCCAGCCCTTGCCCGACAAAGCCCAGAAAGGCCGGTTCATGCCCAGCACCACCGCCGATCACGACTCCGACCTTGCCTTGCGGGCGGAGGGTGCGCGCGCCGATTGCGCGGACCGAGTCGTCGATCGCCATGATATGGCCGGGGAACGCAGTCAAAGCGCCTTCCATGGCCTCATTCACCACGTCGCGCGGATCGTTCAGGAACTTTTTAACCAAATTGCGGCTTGGGGAACCTGCGGCTTCGTCCGGGTTGGTCTCGGGCCTGTCGCGCGAGGAACTGATATAGCGTGACAGCCGCACATCCAGCGTGCGCAGAATTCCGGCGGCCGTGTCGGAATCGATCACAAGCGTTGTGACATAACCGCCGCGCAGACTGGCCAGAATAGGTTGCACCTTATCTACCCCTGCGGCCACCAGCATCCGCGACGGCACGCGGCGCAGGTCATCCAGCGACAACCCGATAAACCTGTCTGACAGCGGCCCCGTGACAGGTGCGCCCTGCGCATCCATGAATTGTCCGGCCAGCGACCCCACTGCCGAGACGTAGAAATCGTGCTGTTGCAACGCGCTGTCGAAAAAGCCGCTGCTGTGGATTGTCGAATTGGGGCGCAGGGAAGATACGCCAAACACCACCCGGTCCAGCCGTGACAAGAAGTTCAACTGCTCGGCGATTACTGGTTCCTGAACAAGCATGTCGCGGGCCTGCGCAGATGAGACGACGGCAGGGGCCGAAATCGGCACACAGCGCGCGCCGATATTGTCGGCCAGACGTGTGGCGCAGGATTCAGGGGAATAGGGAATCTTCGCGGTCGTGCCGCCTGTAGCCTGCACAACAGTGACATCGCGCAATCCGTCCAACCGCGCCGCCTGTGCCATGGACAGCATCGTGCGCCCCCATGTGATGGCCAGCGTGTCGCCGGAATGCACCATCATGGGCAGAATGCCTGCCGCCGCATGGCCTACCCTGTCGATCAGCGAGCGCGCGCCCCCGTGCGAGGGCACAACAAGGCAGCTTTCCAGCCCGAACTGGTCTTCAAGTGCGCGCGCCAATGTAACAGAGCGCATATGCTCGGATGAAATGGCGATGTTGACGATACCGCGTGCGCGCGCGTCTGCCAGATAGGCGTTCACTGTAGGCCGGGATGCGCCCATTTCCTCGGCGATTTCGCCTTGGGTCATGCCTTCCTGATAATACAGCCAGCTTGCCCACAAAAGCGGGTCATCGCCGAAACGGATAGGCGGGCGGGCCGGGGCGCTGTCGCGCGGTGAAGGGCGACGACGAATCCCCGACATCAGGCTGCGCGCTCCGCGACAATGTCGCAAATCGCCCCGATGATCACGGCGCTGGACACCGCGCCGGGGTCCAGGTGGCCGATGCTGCGTTCCTGCAAGCGCGCGGCCCGTCCGCGTGTGGACATCAGCGCTGCGGTTTCATCGCGCGCAGTGTCGGCGGCGCTTCGGATCAGGGCCGCCATGCGCGCCAAAGACAGGTCATCGCGCGCGGCACGTTGCGCCGACTGTGCGGCGGGCAACCACACATCCAGCATGGTCTTGTCACCCGGTTGCGCCTTGCCACGTTGCGCTATCCCGGTCGCGAATGCGGACAAGACCGCGCCCAGCTCGCACATCGGCAGAGGGCTTTTCGCATCAAGCAGCGCCGCGACTTCCAGAAAGGCCGATGCATAGAGCGGGCCGACGGTCGCGCCGACCTCTGCCAGAAAAGCCTGTGCGGCAAGGCGCAGCATTTCGGGCGGTTCGGCATCCGGGCGGCTGCGCAGAACTCGGTCTATTGCCGCAAAGCCATTGGCCATCGAGCTGCCGTGATCTCCATCGCCGATTTCGCCATCAAGACGGCACAGCATCTGGCGGCTGTCTTCCAGCCGGGCGGTCGCCAGGTGAAAGACATCTGCGATGAACTGCTTGTCTAACTGTGCCATGCCTGATGGTTGCGGCTTTCCGTGCGCGGTTTCAAGCGTTTTCCAGCCGCGTGGTGATCTCGTCTGCAAAGCCCGACAGGATCAGCGCACAAGAGCTGGCCCCGGCATCGAGCACCCCGCGCGACCGCTCGCCCAGCCGGGCAGAACGTCCGATCCGCGCCACCATGTCCAGCGTGCTGTCGCGTCCGTCCTGCGCGGCCTTGTGCATGGCCGCCAGCGCATCTGCGAAACTGCCACCCTTGGCGAGTTGTCCTTCAAAGGTTTCGACGGCCGGAATCAGCGTGTCCAGAAGCGTCTTGTCGCCCTTTTTCGCCGAGCCGATTTCCTGCACCCCGTCCAGACCGGCACGCAGCATCGTGGCGAAACACGCCGCATCGATCCGGTCAGTATCGCCAAGAGCATCGGCCATGTCGGAAAACATCATGCCGTAAAGTGGCCCCATCGAGCCGCCGATTTCGGCCATCAGCACATCGGACAGGGTTTGCAAGGCTTCGGTCAGCGATGCATCCGGGGCGGTGCGCTCTGCTGCGCGGCCGAAGCCCTTGGCCATGTTCACGCCGTGGTCACCATCGCCGATCTTGCCGTCGATTTCGGACAGCCAGGCCTTGTTCTCGACGATGGTTGCGGAAATCGCGCGCAGGATCTGGGCCGCGCCGGCGTTGGGAATACTTGTCATGTTACTGTCCTTCTTGCAGTCCGGGGCAGGCGCAGGCGACATCGAGAGCCGATTTCAGCTCTTCATCCAGCGCCATAACGGTCAGGGTCGCGCCCACCATGTCAAGCGAGGTGAAATAGTTGCCCACATAGGATCGCCAGACTTTCAACCCGCGCGCTTCGATCTGCTGTTCGATACGGTCATAGAGAACATAAAGCTCGTTGATGGGCGTGGCTCCAAGGCCAGAAACAAGCACCGCTACTTCGGATCCTGTGGGGAGGTTAAGGTCATTGAGGACGATTTTGACCATGTCATCGGCCACGTCATTCGCACGACCCAAATCCTCAATGCGCGCGCCCGGTTCGCCGTGGTGGCCGATGCCCACTTCCATCTTGCCCGGCTCAATTTCAAAATTCGGGTGGCCCACGGTGGGCAGGGTGCATGGCCCAAGCCCCACACCCACCGAGCGGCAATTGTCGATCGCCTTTTGGGCCGCCGCGATCACGCCCGCAAGGTCCGCGCCCTGTGATGCCTTGGCCGCACCGATTTTCCACATGAAAATCTCGCCCGCCACGCCACGGCGCTTTTCGCGCTCGTCCAGCGGTGCCGAGCAGACATCGTCATTGGCGACCACGGTTTCGACAGTGACGCCATCCCTGGCGGCCATCTTGCGCGCCATTTTGACGTTCATGTTGTCGCCTGCGTAATTGCCATACAGTACCGCCACACCGGCCCCGCCATCGGCCGCGCGGATCGCGTCATGAAACGTCTTGGCTGTGGGCGATGAGAACAATTCGCCCACCGCTACGGCATCCACCATGTTACGCCCGGCATAGCCGATAAAGGCGGGTTCATGCCCCGACCCGCCGCCGGTCACGACCCCCACGCGCCCCGGCGTTCCCGCCCAGTTGGATAGCACCACGCGCGGATTGTCGGGGGCTTGCCTGACCATATTGCGGTGCGCACGAACAAAACCAGCGACGGTTTCATCGACAATATCATCGGGGTTGTTGAAAAAGCGTTGCATGCTCTGGTCCTTATTTGACGGTAAATCCGCCATCCACGATCAGGTCGGCGCCGTTTATCATGGCGGCACCGTCCGAGGCGAGAAACACCGCCGCCGCGGCGATTTCACAAGGTTCGGCGAAGCGGCCCGACGGAATTTGTGCTTTCATGGCGTCCCCTTTTGGCCCGGCCCATGCGGCCTTGCCCAGTTCTGTCAGCACCACAGTGGGCGAGATAGAATTGACGGTCACGCCATGCGGACCCCATTCCAGCGCCAGTGTCTTGGTCAGCCCGATCACGCCGAATTTTGAGGCGCAGTAGGCGACATGCTGGTCGATCGCCACACTGCCTGCTTGCGAGGCAAGGTTGATGATCCGTCCTGACCCTTGGGCGATCATCACGCGGCCCACTTCCTGCGCAACGAGAAAACTGCCGGTCAGATTGACATCGAGCGTGCGTTGCCATGCCGAAAGCGTCAGGTCTTGTGCCGGGGCCAGATCGACAATGCCCGCGCTGTTGACCAGAACGTCGATGCGCCCAAAGGCCGATTGCACCTGCGCTACGGCTTTTGAGACAGAGGCGGGGTCAGCGACATTGCACGCTACGGCCAGTGCATCTGGCAGTGCGTCAGCTTTCGCCGCCGCCGCGTCTTGATTCAGATCGACAACTGCGACGCGCACGCCCTTGGCAGCCAGCGCATCCGCAATGGCCGCGCCTATGCCCGACGCCGCGCCGGTGACAAGTGCCGTCTTGCCACGCAGCGGGAAATCAAAATCGATTGTGTCCGGGCCTTCCGACATGTCCTGTTCCTTTATAATCTTGCGGGGGCTTAGCCCGGCGGCGGCGTATCTGCCACCGGGCGAAGCCAGCTTGGTCTGCACAGCGCTGATTACTGGCGCATTTCCAGCAGCGCGTCGACATTTTCAGCCGTTACTGGCGTCCAGGGCACATTGTATTCCGCATCAGTACCACCGTTCCACGGCATGTCGGCATACTGCTCCCAGATGGGGGACATCGGCTCGTAGCCATCCATCACAGCCGCGATGGCCACATCCAATGCACCCTGCGCTTGCGCCGCGCCATCTTGCAGGATTGAGGCCATGTCGCCATTCTTCACGGCCATCAGCGCGTCGGTGACACCGTCAATGCCCGCGATGGCAAAGTCGTTGACATCCAGCCCCGCGCCACGGATCGCCTCGATCGCGCCAAGGGCCATTTCGTCATTCTGGCCAATCACGCCCTTGATGTTGTCACCATGGCGGGTAAGCCAGTTTTCCATCAGGGTCTGGGCTTCAGCACGCGACCAGTTGGCGGTCTGCTGTTCCAGCACAGTCACATCGGGACATTCGGCCAGCGCCTGCATGTTTCCTTCCAGACGCTCGATCTGCGCCGACTGGCCGATGGGGCCTTCGATGATCACGACACCGCCTTCGCAGCCGATCTGGTCCAGCACATAGCGTGCTTCCATGTAGCCCGACTGCACGTCATTCGACCCAACATAGGACAGCAGAAGATCGCTGTTCACGCGGGTGTTCGACCCCACAACCGGGATGCCCGCATCATGTGCGGCCTCCACGGCGGTGGCGCCCGCTTCGATGTCGATCGGCACGAAGATGATCGCATCGAAGCCTTGCGTGATCATGGTCTCGAACTGTTCCTGCTGGACAAGTGCGTCATAGCGCCCGTCGAAGATGGTGACATTCACCTTGCCTTCGACAACAGCGGGGTGCTGTTCCAGTGCCGCTGCCCAAAGCTGCATGAACTCGGCATTCAGGCCGTAAACGGCGGCCCCGATGCGCGGCACATCCTGTGCGATTGCGGCGGTGCTGCCCATGAAGGCGGCGGCCAGTGTCATGGTCTTGAAAAATTTCGTCATCGTGCGTGTCCTCCCTTGGATATGGCACATTTCATCTTATCGCCTTCATCATCAGCCGAAGGCGGGCAGATCCTTGTAGGGGTTGGCGATCAGGCGTGCCTGTGGCGCGCCTGATCCAGCATCACGGCTGCCACGATCAGCATGCCCTTGATGACCTGTTGGTAGTAGGATTCCACACCCATCAGGTCCAACCCGTTATTCACAACCGAAATCAGCAGCGCGCCGATCAATGTTCCCGTCACCTGACCAACACCACCTGAAAGTGAGGTGCCGCCGATCACCACTGCGGCGATGGCGTCCAGTTCATAGGCAATGCCAGCCTGCGGCAGCGCAGAGCCGGTGCGTGCGGCAAGGATCATCCCTGCCAGCCCCGCCAATGCGCCAGAGATCACGTAGACCATCATCCGCACACGTTTGACATTGATGCCCGACACCCGTGCCGCATGGGGGTTGCCGCCAGCCGCATAGACATGCCGTCCGAACCGGGTCGAGGACAGTACAAGGAAGGCTGCAATGAACACCACTGCGAACAGGATGATGGGCATGGGGATGCCGAACACATCGCCGGTTCCGACATAGCGGTAGTCAGGCGTCAGCGAGGGCACAGGGCGCCCGCCGGTGTAAAGCAGCGTCAGCCCGCGCGCGGCAGACAGCATGCCCAGCGTGGTCACAAATGCAGGCACATTGAAATAGGCCACCAGAACCCCGTTGACCCAGCCTGCCGCCATGCCCACGAGAATGCCGATACTGAGCGCAATATAGAATCCGTAAGGCGCGCCCGCGATCCCCGCAGTGGCCGAAGTTGTCGCAAATGACGCAGAGACCACCCCGGCCAGCGCCACGACCGATCCCACCGACAGGTCAATGCCGCGGGTCAGGATCACAAACGTCATGCCGATCGCCAGAATCCCGTTGATCGATGCCTGCCTCAACACATTAATGATATTTCGCTGTGTCAGGAAAAACTCAGACGCCACTGACAGGGCGACACAGACCAGCGCCAGCGCGATCAGAATGCCGTAGCGCTGGCCGTAATCCGCTGCGATTGCCTTGAAATCCTGCCTGTGTGTCTTGGCTGTCATCTTGTATCCTTTTGCCCGAACTGCCTTGGCTTATGCCGCCAGATGCAGCAGTGAATTCGCCGATAGCGCATCGCGCGCCACTTCGCCGCTGATCCGTCCGTCCCGCATCACGATGACGCGGTCAGCCATGCCCAGAACTTCGTCGGTTTCCGAACTGATCATGATGACTGCACCACCTGCGGCTGCGAAGTCAGACATGACGCGGTAAATCTCGCGCTTTGCGCCGACATCGACACCGCGCGTGGGTTCATCCAGCAGCAGGATGCCGGGTTCGGTAAGGAACCATTTGCCCAGAACCACCTTTTGCTGGTTGCCCCCGGACAAACCGGAGACGACAAGCTTATCGTTGGGGGTCTTGATGCCGAAAGCGTCGATCATGCGCTGCGCTGCGCTGGCCTCGCGCGTCCTGCGCATGATGCCCAAGGTTGACAGTTCGTTCAGCCGCGCCATGCAGATATTGTCGCGCAGATCAGCCATCAGGTTCAGGCCCGACACTTTGCGATCTTCGGTTACAAAGGCCAGCCCGTGCCGGATGGCTTCGCTTGGGCTGGACAAGGTGACGCGCTTGCCATGCAAGGTTATCTCGCCTCCCAGATCAGGAGACAGGCCGAACAGGCGCTCGAGAATCTCGCTGCGCCCGGACCCCATCAGGCCGTAAAGCGCGAGGATTTCGCCGCGGTGCAGTGCGAAGGACACGTCCTTGACCGAATTCTGCGCGTTCAGGCCCGCCACCTGTAACACTATCTCGATGGTGGGGCTGTTAGTCTTGGCAAATTCCTCAGTCAGGGGGCGACCGACGATCATTTCGATCAGACTGTCGCGCGTGACATCGCCAATCGCACCCTCGCCCACGAAACGTCCGTCACGAAACACGGTGTACTCATCGGCGATATTAAAAATCTCGGACAAACGGTGGCTGACATACACGATTCCTTTGCCCTGTTCTTTCAGTCGGACGATGGCGGCGAACAACTCGTCCGCCTGCGCCTCGCCAAGCGCAGATGTCGGCTCGTCCATGATGATGATTTCGGCGTTGTAGGACAGCGCCTTGGCGATCTCGACAAGCTGTAACTCCGCGACGGTCAGGTCCATCATCAGGCTGCGGGCGGAAATGCGAAAATGCAAACTGTCGAGCAAGTCTTGGGCATTGGCATTCATGCCGTTGAAATCCACGCGCCCGAACAGCCCGGTAGGTTCGCGACCCAGATAAATATTTTCGGCGACACTCATGGCCGGGACGGGGCTGAGCTCCTGCTCGATGATTGACACACCTGCGGCAAGGGCTTCGGATGGGCGGCTGAAGGAGACCTCGCGTCCCCTGACGCGAATGGTGCCACTGTCGCGCGACTGGATACCCATCACAATTGTCAGGAAGGTCGATTTGCCCGCCCCATTGCCGCCACACAGCGCGTGGACCCTGCCAGGGTGCAGGGTGAAATGGCCATCCGAAAGCGCCGCTACGCCACCGAAAGACTTGGTCAGCCCGCGCACTTCCAAAAGTGGCTGCATCAGAGTTCCACCCCAGACTCGCTCTTTGATGTTACGATGCGCTAGCCTTATATCATCTGTCAACATCGATTTTAAAAATGCTATTTTATTACTATAAGTATCTGTATTATTAATATATTATATTTTTCTGCGACCTCATCAAGGGTCGATGCGGTGTTTTGGAGTTGCGCGTCACGCCCACATGTCTCAGCGGTGTTGTCACATTAACTCAACCAGTCTTCAGGTTGGCGTGCCGATCTCACATCAAGCGACATTGGCCGCGATTTTCCATGCCTCGAATGCTTCCAGTCGGTGGTAACGGATCATGAGGGCTGCGCGGCGGCGGGCGGGGACGGAGAAGGAATTGCGGGTTGCGGAGTGCATGGGCACGAAGCGCTGTAATCTCCCAGGCGATCGGAATCGCTGCATCATCCGTTCTCTTTTCCTCAACGGCAAACGGCTGGGCAGTGTCCCCGGAGATGGTGTGGGAGGCCGCGCGCGGAGCCTCCGGCGTAGCGCAGCGCGCGGCCGTGGGTGACGCTGGCGGTCATCGCCAATCTTCGGAAAAGGTCTGGGTTGTGAGACCTGGAACCTGAAACGGAGATGACGACGATGACGGACGACAGAATGACGCTGATCGAGTTGGTGGAGAAGCAGGCTGACGGCGACCTCGTGCGCGAGATGTTGGCCTTCGCGGCCGAGCGGATCATGAAGGCCGAGGTGGAGGCGCGGACAGGCGCGGCCAAGGGCGCACGCACGCCGATGCGGGAGGTTCAGCGCAACGGATACCGCGACCGCGACTGGGATACCCGCGCGGGAAGGATTGCGCTCGAGATCCCGAAACTGCGCAAGAGCAGCTACTTCCCGAGCTTCCTCGAACCACGTCGCACCGCCGAGACGGCACTCGTGGCGGTGATCCAGGAGGCTTACGTCCACGGGGTTTCGACCCGCTCGGTGGACGATCTGGTGAAGGCCATGGGGGGGGCGGGCGGCATGTCCAAGAGCCAGGTCAGCCGGCTCTGCGCCGAGATCGACGAGCGCGTGAACGCGTTCCTGTCCCGGCCGCTGGAAGGCGCCTGGCCCTATCTCTGGCTCGATGCCACCTACCTCAAGGTCCGTGAGAGCGGTCGGATTGTCAGCCGTGCCGTGATAGTGGCCGTGGCGGTGAACGAGGACGGCAAGCGCGAGGTTCTGGGCGTCGCAACAGGGCCTTCAGAGGCCGACGCCGAGGCCCAGTGGGAGACCGTCGCCGACGCATTGCGCGAGAAGGTCGAAAAGCTCGGCACCTTCATGGACGCCTCCCGCGACGACGTCCTCGCCTACATGGACTTCCCACGCGAGCACTGGGCCCAGATCGCGTCCACGAACCCACTCGAACGGGTGAACCGCGAGATCAAGCGGCGAGCCGACGTCATCGGGATCTTTCCGAACGACGACGCCATCATCCGCCTCGTTGGCGCGCTGATGCTGGAGACCAACGACGAATGGACCGTCGCGCGGCGATACATGTCGCTTGAAACACTCGCCCGCGTGACCGACAATCCCACCATCACGCTGCCCGCCGTGGCAGCCTGACCGAGAGACCGAGCCTCTCCGAGGGTCGGCGCTCATACACCTCTCTTTGTGGCACGTTCCGGCGACAGACCGCGATCTGGTTGCCTTCAAGATCGAAGATCGCGGCCTTGGTGACGGTCAGGCCGCTGTCGATTGCAAGGAGTCTGTCCATGGTCGAATCTTCATGCCTTTCGGTGTCGGGGCCGGAACAGAACGGGCGGGGCTTCGGATCTCGACGCGCGGTTGCGACTGGTCGCCGCGTCGGACCGTCACACTTTGTTGTATTTGGCGTCGACCTCGTCGATTGCGCGCACGTTCCCGGCAGAGCGGCCATCAGGGTCGAAGGACGCGGACAGGAAGGCATCTGCGATGTCCTTGGCAAGCTCGGGTCCGATCACGCGCGCCCCCATCGTGATGACATGGGCGTTGTTCGATGTGGCTGCCTTGCCTGCCGAATAGGTGTCGTGGCATTGCGCCGCGCGAATACCCGGCACCTTGTTGGCCGAAAGCGCCACGCCGATCCCAGTGCCGCAAAACAGGATCGCGCGGTCATATTCGCCCGCCAGCACGGCCGAGCATACCCGGTCGGCCATATGGGCATAGAATTGCTCTGGCGCGTCGGGGTTGTGCGAGATGTCGGACACGTCGTGCTTGTCCTTCAGATGTTCCGCGACGGCCTGTGCCAGTGGCGCGCCCGCGCTGTCGCCTGCGATTGCAATTTTCATGTCGTTTCCTTTCGGTTTCAGAGAGTTGCGGCGCATTTGGCCAGAATGTCGAGATATCCGTCGACATCCCAGGCCGAGCGCCCGATGAACAGCCCGTCGATATGTGGGCATGTGATGAGGTCTTCGCAATTGCCCGGATTGACCGAGCCGCCGTAAAGGCAGGGCACCGGGCGACCCAGCACGTCGCGGGCAGTGGCGATAATCTCGGCCTGACGCGCGTCTGCGTAGTCGGATGTTGCCGGGATGCCGTTTTCGCCGATGGCCCAGACCGGCTCATAGGCCAAGAGGATCTCCGCGCCTTTCTGGTCGGCGTCCAGCTTGCCAAGAGCGCCGCGCACCTGCAGGTCCAGCACCTCTTGCGCGCGGCCAGCCTTGCGCTCCGCCAGGGTTTTGCCGATGCAGATCAGCGGGATCAGGCCGTGACGCACTGCCGCTGCGGTCTTCAGGCCGACGGTTTCGTCGGTCTCGCCGAAATGTTCGCGGCGTTCGGAATGGCCAAGCTCCACCAGATCAAGATCGCAGTTCTTCAGCATGACGGGCGAGACCTCGCCTGTCCATGCGCCCTGATCGGCCCAATGCATGTTCTGCGCGCCCACCTTGACAGAGTTGTCGGCAAGGATCTGTTTCACCTCTCGCATGGCGGTGAAGGGCGGGATCACGAAGCGCTGAATGCGCGGGTCACGCGCGTCATCGACGGCAGACAGCGCCGCCGCAAACCGAGGGGCCTCTGCAAGCGTCTTGTTCATCTTCCAACTGGTTCCGATCCAGTATGCTGGCTTGGTCATGCGTCTGCCTCTTCTGTGTCGGCTATGGTCAGGGTCAGCCCTGCCTTGTGGAATGCGGTCACGTTCTCGGGGCGCGGGGATGTGTCGGTGATGATGTGATCGAATTCGGACAAATGCCCGAGGCGGTGCAGCGCCGCCCGGCCAAACCGGGTGTGGTTGACAAGCAGGACGCAAATTGCCCCCTGATCGATCATGGCCCGTTTCGCGCGCACCACGTCATCGTCCATGTGGAACACTTCAAGCCCGGACACGGCCGGCGACGAGATGAAGGAGATATCCGCGCGCAGCTGCGCCAGCGCATCCTCGGTGATTTTGCCAAGATAGGCGTTGAACTTGGCGAAATACACCCCGCCAAGCGCAATCAGCCTGATGCCCACCTCGTCGCGCAGCGCGTCGATCACGGCCGCGTTGTTGGTGATCACGGTCAGGGGTCGCTTGGCCACCAGCATCTGCCCGAGGGTCGCGGCCATGGAGCCGTCATTGATCATCACGCTCATCCCCGGTTCGATCAGCCGCAGGGCCGCCTGCGCCATCGCCGCCTTGGCGGCGCTGTCCTGACGTGCGCGAAACCGGAAATCGCTTTCGAATTGGGTGCCCGAGCGGATCGTGGCACCGCCCCTGATCTTACGCAAAAGCCCCGCCGCTTCGAGATCGTCCAGATCGCGATGAATGGTCATGCGGGACACCGCAAAGCGTTCCGACAGCGCGTCAAGTTCGACTTCGCCCTCGGCCACCAGCACATCCATGATTGCCTGCTGTCTGTCGTCCCGCTTCACGCTCTGTCCTCCTGTTTTGCAACATCTCAAATCACAAATAAATCTTCAATAATGTTATTATGTGATTTTTTTTGTGATTATATCGGGATTGGGCTAACATCCCGCCAATGCAGGAGGACCACATGCTCAAAGATGTCGCCAAATCAGGACATCGCCGCCAAGGCTGCAAAGGACGGGTTTACCTCGATCATGATGGATGGCTCGCTGAAAAAGGATGGGTCCACCCCTGCGGATTTCGACTACAATGTTCGCATCACCCGCGCCGTCGTCGAAATGGCCCATGCTGCCGGTGTGTCGGTCGAGGGCGAGTTGGGGGTTCTGGACTCGCTGGAGACCGGGATGGGGGATCAGGAAGACGGGCATGGCGCGACCGGGAAGCTGCGCCATGACCAGCTTTTGACGGACCCTGAAGAAGCCGAGCGTTTTGTCACGGAAACCGGCGTCGATGCGCTGGCGGTTGCGATGGGCACAAGCCACGGGGCCTACAAGTTCATCCGCCGGCCCGACGGGGATGTGCTGGCCATGGCCGTGATCGAGGCGATCCACAAGCGGCTGCCGAACAGGCATCTTGTGATGCATGGGGCATCTTCGGTGCCCGAGGAATTGCGCCTGCTGATCAATGAATATGGCGGCGACATCAAGCCGACCTGCGGCTGGCCGCCACATCGGCGATCCGTAAGACATTGGTCAGCACCCCGTCCGAATTCGATCCGCGCAAATACCTGAAACCGGCGATGGACAGCATGAAGGCCGAATGCATCCGCAAGTTCGAAGCCTTCGGGACCGCCGGTCAGGCTCGCCTCATCCGGGCGCGGGACCTGGCGGATATGGCAACGATTTACTGAACGACGCGAAGGGAGATGAATGCCATGAAATTCTTTGTCGATACTGCCATCATCGCGGAAATCACGGGGCTGAACGACTATGGTCTGCTTGACGGCGCAACCACGAACCCGTCGCTGATTGCCAAATCGGCCACGACTTCAAGGACGTGATCGCAGAAAACTGCGCAGTGGTCGACGGCCCGGTGCCTGCTGAGGTCGCGGCGATGGAATTCGACGGCATGGTCGCCGAGGGCGAACACCTTGCGCAGATCGCGGGCAATGTCGTGATCAAGCTGCCGTTGACGCTGGACGGGCTGAAGGCCTGTCGGCATTTCACCGCAAAAGGCATCAAGACGAATGTGACGCTGTGTTTCTCTGCCAATCAGGCACTTCTGGCAGCGAAGGCGGGGGCGAGCTATGTCTCGCCCATCATCGGGCGGCTCGATGATCTGAATATTGACGGCACTCGGGCTTCCAGGGCTGCGACCATCAACACCGCGTCCGCGGCTTCTTCGCCCTTCCTGACAAAATGGTCGCGGAAGAAGCCGACATGCTCGGGCGTCGGCTGAAAGTGATGCGGTGTAAGCGACACCGAGAATGTTGGCACACCGGTATCCAACTGCGTGCGCATCAGTCCATCGACAACGGCCTGTGCGACGAAATCATGCCGGTAGATCCCACCATCCACGACCAGCGCGGCACAGACGATGGCATCGAATGTGCCGCTCCGGCCCAGCTTTTGCGCCAGCAGCGGCATCTCGTAGGCACCGGGCACATCGAAGATGGCGATCTCTGCCGTCGTGCCGGATCCGGCGAGGCGTTGTTCGAAACCGACCAGCGCCTGATCGACGATTTCGGCATGCCAGCGGGCCTTGATGAAGGCGATGTTCATTTTTTCAGTCATGGAACCATCCTTTGCAATTCAAAAGTGGTCCCAAGGCGATTCCAGCCGTGCGGACCCAAGGGTTCGACGGCTGGTTCTCTTCCATCCGGACTTTGACCGTCGGCCCCGGAATTTCACCGGTGTCTGCTGTACCCTTCCGGACGGTGCCGAGAGGCGCTCGCGGGCTGTCACCGCCGGTGGGGAATTCCGCCCCGCCCTGAGAACTGGCGTCAGATGACGGGAATTGCTGCAAAAGGCAAGTGGGCATCCTGAAGCACCGCTCAGACATTCAGATCCTGCGCGCCGCTGTCGATATGCGGTGCCCAGAAGGCCACGCTTTCGGCAATCTGCGGGATCACTTGGCGGTCATTTGGGTCGCGTTCCTTGAATGACAGCTCGAGGCAGATTTCGTTGTTCATCGCGCCGCCTTCCGCGAAGGCCCGCAAGAGGGGCTCCGGCTGTATCGCACCCTTTGCGTTGAATTCTGCCGTGAAGGGGCGATGCCCTGACTTATCCCTCATCGATTGCTTGATATGGATGATCGGGCTGACCTTCGGCACCGCGCGTGCCCAGGCATAGGGGTCGGTGTCGTCAGGATTGGACGAGAGAGCTGGCTGCGGAAATCTGAACAGCCGGGATAAGTGGATTTTATCCGCGCAACAGCGGCACCTCGTCAACCTTCGTGGTCACGCACTCGACCCACGCCATCAGCGCCGCGAGATCCGCGGCCAGCCGCTCAAGCACCAGATCCGTATCGCCGCGTCCCGGCGCCATCGTATAGGCAAGTTTCATGGCCGGGCTCCTTCAGGATTGGCAGAAAGGTTGGAATTCGACCAGCGCACCGGCTGGCAGGCATTCGGCATCGGCGGGTAGAAACATCAGCCCGTCCGCGAGGGAAAGCAGCCCGACACGGGCCGAATGGGTGGCATCGTCAAAACGGATGATCTCGCGGCCATGGGCGTCGAACCCGGCAATCGTCGCGGGTCGGAGTTCGCAACGTCCGGGCTTGCGGCGGATTTCGCTTGCGGTCACGACGTGCCGCCGGATCGGGGCACCGGTCTCCTCGCCGGTCAGGGCGCGGACAAACGCCATTCCGAACACCTGCCAGGTGACGAAGGCAGACACCGGATTGCCGGGCAGACCAAGCCAATACGCTTTCCCGATACGACCGACCGACACCGGCTTGCCCGGTTTGATCGCGACGCCGCTGAAAAGGGTTTCGCTACCGAGTGCCATGAAGGCGGGCTTCACATGATCTTCTTCGCCCACCGAGATGCCGCCCGTGGTGATGACAAGATCGGCCTGCGCTGCCATGTCGCCCAATTGGCGGACAAGGCCCGCCAGATCATCGGCACCATGGGCCGAGACGACGAGGCCGACGCCCGCAGCTGCAAGGCTTGCCGTCAGCATCGGGGTGTTCACGTCCCAGATCCGGGCGGCCTCGCGCACCCCCCCGGTGCAACGGACCTCGTCGCCGGTAACCAAGAGGGCCACGCGCAGCCTGCGCCGGACATGAACGATGCCTGCGCCGGCCGCGGCGCAGACGGCAATCTCTTTCGGGCCAAGCCTCTGGCCCATGTCCAGAACGGTCACGCCCCTGGCCAGATCGCTGCCCGCGCGGCGGATGTTGAGGCCCGGTTGAGGACGGCGCGACAGGTGGATGACATCGCCGTCGCGCAGCACATCCTCCTGCATCACGACAGCGTCCGCGCCGCCCGGGATCGGCGCGCCCGTAAAGATGCGGGCCGCCACGACCCCTGCAACCGATGTCGTTGTCTCCTGCCCGGCAGGTATGCGGGCAACAACCGGCAGCACCCACGGACCGGGGCCCGTCAGGGCCGATGTCGCGATTGCATAGCCATCCATCGCCGCATTGTCGAAAGCCGGTGCCATGGACCGGGACCGGACTGGCAGGGCCAGAGTGCGGCCAAGGGCGCTGCCCACCTGCACGGCCTCGGTTCGACCGACCGGCGACGCATGCGCCGCAATCCGGGCAAGGGCCTCGTCGATGCTGATCAGCGCATGGAGCATCTCCTGTCGGTCACAGCCGCAGCCCGGTGACAGGGTGGCCTGATGCAGTGTCATTGTGCTGCCTCCTCAGTCGAATGGGCGGTCTGGAAATGCCCCGGCCCGATGCTGCAATCGAGGTCGCGCAGGCGTCCGTCCTTGAGACCGTAGATCAGGCCATGCACGCGAACGCCGGCGCCACGAGCCCAGGCCCGCTGCAAGATCGGCGTTTCGCAGACGCGCCGCACACCTTCGACCACATTCCATTCGGCCAGCCGGTCGCGCCGCGCCTCTAGGTCAGGCTCGCGCCCCAGATCGACGGCATAGGCGCGTGCAAGGCGTCGGACCGGCTCCAGCCAGTGATCGGCAAGACCATGGGGCAGATCCTCGGTCGCGGCCTTGACCCCGCCGCAACCATAATGGCCGCACACGATGATCTCGCGCACATGCAGCGCATCGACTGCGAACTCCAGCGCCGACAGCAGGTTCATATCCGAGGAATGGATGATGTTGGCGACGTTGCGATGGACGAAGACTTCGCCCGGATCGAGGCCCGCGACCACATTGGCCGGCACCCGGCTGTCCGAACAGCCGATCCAGAAGAACTCTGGTGCCTGAAGGGCGGCAAGGCGGGTGAAGTAATCCGGTTCCTCGGCGTGTCGTTGTTGCGACCACGCCTCGTTGCGGGCCAGCAGATCATTCAGCATCGGTCGTCTCCAAAAGATCGGGCAGGCCGCGCCGCATGCGCATGTGTTTTGACAAGGTCCGAAGATCGGCCCGGGTCAATCGGGCGCGGGCAATCGGCAAGAGGATGGCGTTTTCGGCCACCAGGTGGCGGCGCACATGCGCCGCAAACCTGGACAGCACTGCGCGCTCCTCGGCTGTGAGGCTCACCTCACTATCGAGGCAACCGGCCAGCATCGCACGCAACTCGGGCAGCAGACGCATCGCCTCGTCCTGATCGGCCTTGATCCGGGCGATCGCGCCCTCGATCGCATCCTCGGGCAAACAGCGCCGGGCAAGAAGCGGGAACAGATCCTCTGCCTCGTCGCGCAGATGAACATTCAACTCTTCGTTCAGAAAACGCAGCACCGCAGTGGCCGATCGGCGATCGAGGGCGTCCACTGTGGCCAGCCCGTCGATGACCGCGCAGATCTGGCGTTCGCGCAGGTGGTCCTCGCTGATGAAATCCAGAGGATTTGCAAGCAGGCTCGGGCTTGTCGGTGTATCACCGCTCCCACGCAGCGCTGGTTCTGACGGGTGCATGACGCGTCCTTTCGCAGGGTTCAGATCGGCGCAAGGCTGGCGCCGGTGAGCTTTGCGCTTTGGGCCAGAGTTTCAACGAAGTCCCGTGATGCCCTCGCCCAGGCCGCCTTTTCCAGCGCCTGCGCGATCTTTGGGCGGACGGTCTCATAGGGCAGAACCTGCCCCGGTGCGGTGGCGTTCAGGCGGATGATGTGCCACCCGTGCCGCGACAGCACAGGTGCCGCGCTGATGGTGCCCTCGGTCAGGCCGCGAAGTGCCGCCTCGAACTCTGGCACAGTGTCGCCCGGTCCCAGCTGGCCCAGATGGCCGCCCGATGCCTTGGAGCCGCAATCGCTTTCACGGGCGGCGGCGGCGAACTTCTTGGCGTCCCCGTCAAGTCGCGCGAGCATGGCCGTGGCCCGTGCCTCGGCCATGGCGCGCTCGGCCTCGTCGCGCGGGTCGCAGGCGCACAGGATATGCGAGACATCCCACAGCGGTGCGGACCGGTAGCGGTCAGGGTCCTTTGCCCATTCAGCGCGAACCGCGTCTTCCGTCACGGGCGCGATGCTCAGCGCTTCGTCAAGAAGGGCGCGGATCAGGGCCTCCTCCTCGGTCTCGAAGCGCCCAGGGGCCAGTTCCATCGGATCGGGCACAAGCCCATGTGCCCTTGCCTCCTGCAGCAGCAGGGCGCGGATTGCGAGCGCCTGCGCTGCCTTGCGCCAGGCGATGCCGGGCTTGTCCTTGGGGGCCTCGTGGTTCTGGGCCTCGGCGGCGATGGAGGCCTGCGGGATTGTTTCGCCATTCACGACGACATCGGGAAACAGGGCCATGTTCATGGTGCTCACTCCGCCGGTGTGGTGATTTTGGGGCCGGTCTTGCCCTGCCGCGCGTCATAGGCGCGGCGGCGTTCCTCCAGCGGACGGGTGCGGCGCGAGCGCACGATCTGGTAGCCCGGTCGCGTCAGCAGGTAGCGGAAGGGGGCGGCAAACCCCGACCAGATGTGCACGAGCCGCGTGAAGGGGAACAGGATCGTGATGATCAGCCCGAGGAAGATATGCAGCTTGTAAAGCCAATGCACGTCAACCACGGTGACCCAGGCGTTGATGTTCCAGGTCACGACGCTTTGCGACCAGGTCATGAACCGGACCATTTCCGACCCGTCCATGTGCTGAAGGGTCTGGGTTATGGTCAGCAGGCCGATGGCCAGCTGGAGCCAGATCAGGCCCATGATCAGGATATCGGGGAAGGTCGATGTCACGCGGATGCGCGGATCGGCCAGCCGCCGGTGGATCAGCATCGTCGAGCCGATCAGCGCGGCAATACCCGCAGGCCCACCGATCAGGACCGCCATCCACTGCTTCAGCCCATAGGGCATACCGATGGCATCCAGCACCCAGACTGGGGTGAACAGCCCGACAAGGTGGCCGAAGAACACCGTCAGGATGCCAACATGGAACAGGATGGATCCCCAGATCAGCTGCTTGCGGCGCAAGAGCTGGCTGGACGAACTTTTCCAGGTAAAGGGATCGCGTTCGTATCGCGCGATGGAACCCACAAGGAACACCGTCAGCGCGACATAGGGCATGACGCCAAACAGCATGAAGTTGATATCGAAATTGCCGAACATGTCATGCGCTCCTGTTCAGGTTGGTGGGGGCGGGGGTCGCGTTGAAAGCTGGTTTGTCCATGCACGCCAGCATGTCGCGGACCTGCGGGCAGCCCGCGTTCGGATCGGGGCCAAAGGTGACCTCGGTTTCCTCCCAGACAGCGTCGAGTGCCTCGAGGTCGGTGGGGTCGTCATCGGGTTGCGCCAGCATGCCCGCCACGGCGTCGGCGTCGGATTGCGCACCGGCCAACTGTGACAAAGCGGCGAACGCAGCACCATACCCGCTCTCGCGCCGTGCCAAACGGGTGGTAAGCGCGTCGAGGATATGGGCCGCGTCCGCCAAGGTTTCCTGTGCTTCGGCGAAGGGACGCGTCGACAGGAATTCCAGCAGCACCGGCAAGTGGTCGGGCAGTTCCGTGGTGGCGGGTTCGAACCCGCCCTCGCGGTAGGTCTCGATCAGGCTGACCATCGCGCCACCCCGATCCCGGCTTTCGCCGTGGACATGTTCGAACAGGTTCAGCGACAACGTGCGCGAGCGGTCGAAGAGCATGACGTAGCTCTCCTGAACATCGAACAGATCGCTCTGTCCGATGTCATCAGCCAGCTTTTGCAACGCTGCCCGCGTATCTGGGGCAATGCGGGGGTCGGCGCCAAAAATGGCGCCGATCTCGGGCATCGCGTCTTGCAGTTCGACGCTCGGATAGCTGAGCGTCAGCGACAGCGCCTTGAGTGTGCGATCCATCATCAGAACGACTCCAGCGGAAGGGCAAAGGACTTCTTCTTGCCGCCGAACAGGCTGGTCTTGCCCGTCTCGCCGGTAGAACAGCCATTGCCGTCGGTGAACCCGCAGCCGCCGCGGATGTCGGCGCCTGCCTCGTTTTGTTCGCGGTGCGCCGTGGGGATCGCGAAACGGTCCTCGTAATCGGCGATGGCCATGATCTTGTACATGTCCTCGATCATCCGGCCGGACATGCCGACACGAGCGGCAATCGCCTCATCCCGCACGCCATCCACGCTGAGCGCCCGCATATAGAGCCGCATCGCGGACATGCGTTCGAGGGCGTGAATGATCGGCTCTTCGTCGCCCGCCGTCAGCATGTTGGCCAGATACTTGACCGGGATGCGCAGGGACCGCACGTCGGGCATCTGGTCGCTCATCGCGATCTGGCCCGCTTGCGCCGCGTTCTGAATCGGCGACAGCGGCGGGATGTACCAGACCATCGGCAGGGTCCGGTATTCGGGATGCAGCGGGAAGGCGACCTTCCAGTCCATCGCCATCTTCCAGATCGGGCTGACCTTGGCCGCCTCGATCCAGTCCTCGGGCACGCCGTCACGGCGGGCCGCTTCGATCACCTGCGCGTCGTTGGGGTCGAGGAACACATCAAGCTGCGCGCCGTAAAGATCGGTCTCGCGTTCGGCACTGGCCGCCGCTTCGATCTTGTCGGCGTCATACAGGATCACGCCCAGATAGCGGATGCGGCCCACACAGGTTTCAGAACAGACCGTCGGTTGACCGCTCTCGATGCGCGGATAGCAAAAGGTGCATTTCTCGGATTTGCCGCTCTCCCAGTTGTAGTAGATCTTCTTGTAGGGGCAGCCCGAGATGCACATCCGCCAACCGCGGCATTTTTCCTGATCAATCAGGACGATGCCGTCCTCCTCGCGCTTGTAGATCGCGCCCGAGGGGCAGGAGGCCGAACAGGTGGGGTTCAGGCAATGCTCGCACAGGCGCGGCAGATACATCATGAAGGTATTTTCATACTCTCCATAGATCGCCTTCTGCACATTCTCGAAGTTGTAGTCGGCCGAGCGTTTCGAGAATTCCCCGCCCAGGATTTCCTCCCAGTTCGGGCCCTTTTCGATCTTTTCCATCCGCTCGCCGGTGATCTTGGACCGGGGGCGCGCGGTGGGGAAATGATCCATGTCGGGGGCGGATTTCAGGTGGTCATAGTCGAAATCAAACGGCTCGTAATAGTCGTCGATTTCCGGCATCGAGGGGTTGGCAAAGATGTTCGCCAGGATCCGCCATTTCGATCCCTGCTTGGGATGCAGCTTGCCGCTGGCCGAGCGGGTCCAGCCCCCGTTCCAGCGCTTCTGGTTTTCCCAGTCGGTCGGATAGCCGGTGCCGGGTTTGGTCTCGACGTTGTTGAACCATGCGTATTCAACGCCTTCGCGCGTCGTCCACACGTTCTTGCAGGTGACGGAACAGGTGTGACACCCGATGCATTTGTCGAGGTTCAGGACCTTGCCGATTTGCGCACGAACTTTCATTCCGCTGCCTCCACTTTCCGGGTTGCGGGCTGATCCAGCCAGTCGATTTTCTTCATTTTCCGCACGATGACGAATTCGTCGCGGTTGCTGCCCACGGTGCCGTAATAGTTGAAACCATAGGAAAGCTGCGCATAGCCGCCGATCATGTGGGTGGGTTTCAGCGTAGCGCGCGTCACCGAATTGTGGATGCCACCGCGATGGCCGGTCTTCTCCGAGCCGGGCGTGTTCACGATCTTTTCCTGGGCGTGATACATGAACAGGGTGCCCTGCTTGATCCGCTGGCTGACCACCACCCGCGCCGTCAGCGCGCCGTTGATGTTGTAGGCCTCGACCCAGTCGTTATCGACAAGGCCCGCCTTCTGGGCGTCGATCTCGGACATCCAGACCACCGGGCCACCCCTGTTCAGCGTCAGCATCAGCAGGTTGTCGGAATAGGTGCTGTGAATGCCCCATTTCTGGTGGGGCGTGATGAAGTTCAGCACGACATGCGGGCTGCCCTCGGCCGCGTCGTTGTTCACGGCCTTGGTGATGGTCTTGAGGTCCACAGGCGGGCGGTAGCTGACAAAGCCTTCGCCGAAGGCGCGCATCCAAAGGTGGTCCTGATAGAGCTGCTGGCGACCTGTCAGCGTGCGCCACGGGATCAACTCATGCACGTTGGTGTAGCCCGCGTTGTAGCAGACCTCCTCGCTCTCAATCCCCGACCATGTGGGCGACGAGATGATCTTGCGTGGTTGCGCCGCGATATCGCGGAAACGGATTTTGGTGTGATGCGCGCCCTCGGCCAGATGCGCGTGGTGGCGGCCTGTGGGCTTTTCCAGTTCTTCCCACGCCTTGACCGCGACTTCGCCGTTGGTCTCGGGGGCGAGCATCAGGATCATTTCCGCCGCGTCGATGGCGGTTTCCAGCTTAGCGTGACCCTTTGATACGCCCTCGTCCTGCACCACCCCGCTCAGATCGCGCAGATGGCCGACCTCGACCGATGTGTCCCAGGTGATCCCCTTGCCGCCGTTGCCGAGTTTTTCCAGCAGCGGGCCTACGGACGTGAACTTCTTGTAAAGGTTCGGATAATCCCGCTCGACCGCGATATAGTTCGGCGCGGTCTTGCCGGGGATCAGGTCACATTCGCCCTTCTTCCAGTCCTTCACATGCGCCTGAGCAAGCTCACCGGGGGTGTCGTGCAGCAGCGGAAGCTGGACGATGTCGGTCTCGACCCCCAGCACCTCGGGTGCGACCTCCGAGAACTTCCGGGCGATCGACTTGAAGATTTCCCAGTCGGACTTGCTCTCATAGGCCGGGTCCACCGCCGCCTGAAGCGGGTGGATGAACGGGTGCATGTCGGACGTGTTCAGATCGTCCTTTTCATACCAGCTGGCGGTCGGCAGCACGATGTCAGAATAGACGCAGGTGGTGGACATGCGAAAGTCGATGGTCACCAGCAGGTCGAGTTTGCCCTTGGGCGCCTCGTCATGCCAGACGGCCTCTTTCGGCATGACGCCGCCTTCGTCGCCCAGATCCTTGCCCATGACGCCGTGATCGGTGCCAAGCAGGTGCTTGAGGAAGTATTCATGCCCCTTGCCCGACGACCCCAACAGGTTCGAGCGCCAGACAAACAGGTTGCGCGGCCAGTTTTCCGGGGCGTCAGGGTCCTGACAGGACATTTCCAGATCGCCGGATTTCAGTTGCTCAGCGACATAATCCTTGATGTCCTTGCCGGCAGCCTTTGCCGCCTTGGACACCTCCAGCGGGTTGGTCTTCAGCTGCGGGGCCGAAGGCAGCCAGCCCATGCGTTCGGCACGGATGTTGTAGTCGATCAGGGAAATGTCCCAGTCGCCCTCAGGGGCCGTTGGCGACAGGATCTCGCCCGCACGCAGCGTCTCGTAGCGCCACTGATCGGTGTGGGCATACCAGCACGAGGTGGAGTTCATGTGCCGGGGCGGACGGTTCCAGTCGAGCGCGAAGGCCAAGGGTGCCCAGCCGGTCTGCGGGCGCAATTTCTCTTGCCCCACATAATGCGACCAGCCGCCGCCCTCCTGGCCGATGCAGCCGCACATCACCAGCATGTTGATGATGCCACGGTAGTTCATGTCCATGTGGTACCAGTGGTTCAGACCGGCCCCGAGGATGACCATGGACTTGCCATGGGTCTTTTCGGCGTTTCCTGCGAACTCCCGCGCCACGGCGATGATCTTTTCCCGGTCAACGCCGGTGATCTTTTCGGCCCATGCGGGGGTATAGGGGCTGTCGTCGTTGAAATCCTTGGACACCCATTTGCCGCCAAGACCCCGATCCAGCCCGTAGTTGGCGCAGAACAGGTCGAACACGGTGGCGACGAGGGCTTCCGACCCGTCGGCCAAGGTAACGCGCCGGGCAGGGATGTTGCGGGTCAGAACCTCGGGGTGGTCGCATTTGACGAAATCGCCTGTGGCCGCACCGCCGAAATAGGGGAAATCGACGCCCACAATCTCATCATGGTCGCCATCCATGATCTGGCTCAGGCGCAGTTGGGCATCCGTTCCCTTGGCGCGTTGCTCAAGGTTCCACTTGCCTTCCTCACCCCAACGGAACCCGATAGAGCCGTTGGGGGCAACGATCTGGCCCGATGCCTCATCATAGGCCACGGTCTTCCAGTCGGGGTTGTTGGTCTCGCCCAGCTTGCCCGCGAAATCCTCGGCCCGCAGCATCCGGCCCGGGACAAGCTGGCCGTCGCGGTCTTCCAGCCGGACCAGCATCGGCATGTCGGTGTATTTGCGGGCGTAGTCCTCGAAATACTCGGCCTGCCGATCCAGATGGAATTCGCGCAGGATCACATGCCCCATGGCCATCGCCAGCGCCGCATCGGTGCCCGCCTGCGGGTTCAGCCAGATGTCGCCGAACTTGGCGGCCTCGGAATAGTCGGGGCTGACCACGGCGGATTTGGTGCCGCGATAGCGGACCTCGGTATAGAAATGGGCATCGGGCGTCCGGGTCTGAGGCACGTTCGACCCCCAGAGCATCAGGAAGCCCGCATTGTACCAGTCGGCCGATTCCGGCACGTCGGTCTGTTCGCCCCAGGTCTGGGGGGACGCGGGCGGCAGATCGCAATACCAGTCGTAGAACGACATGCAGGTGCCGCCCAGCAGCGACAGATACCGCGAACCGGCGGCATAGCTGACCATCGACATGGCCGGGATCGGCGAGAAGCCGAACACCCGGTCCGGGCCGTAGGTCTTGGCGGTATGGGCATTGGCGGCGGCGACGATCTCGGTCGCCTCGTCCCATGTGGCGCGCACGAAACCGCCCTTGCCGCGCGTCTTGGTGTAGGAGGCGCGCAGGATCGAATCATTCTGGATCGCGGCCCAGGCGGCGACCGGCGTCATGTCCTGCCGCATCTTGCGCCAGGCGCGCATCAGCGCGCCGCGGATCAGCGGATTCTTTACGCGATTTGCGGAATAAAGATACCAACTGTAGGACGCACCCCGCGCGCAACCCCGCGGCTCATGGTTGGGCAGGCCTGCGCGGGTGCGCGGATAGTCGGTCTGCTGGGTTTCCCAGGTCACGATGCCGGATTTGACGTAGATCTTCCAGGAACACGACCCGGTGCAGTTCACCCCGTGGGTCGAACGCACGATCTTGTCATGCCGCCAGCGGTTTCTGTAGGTGTCTTCCCAGTCGCGGTTCTCGCGGGTGGTCTGACCCCAACCGTCGGAAAATTGCTCCAGTTCCTTGCTCTGGAAGAAGTTCAGTTTGTCGAGCAGATGGCTCATTGGGCTGTCCTTTCGGGTGTCTGGGTCCGGGCGGCGACCTGCGCCGCCCGGAAAATCGGTTGGGTCATTGGGCGGGTTGGGCGGCGGCACCTTGCGGCACCCGGCCATGTTCGATGTCATGCAGCAGGCCACCGGGGCGGGTGTAAACGACCCAGGTGATGGCAACGCAGATCACGTAGAAGATCAGGAAACCCCACAGCGCCCCAACGGCGGACCCGGTCATCGCGATAGATGTGCCGTAAGCCTTGGGGATGAAGAACGCGCCATAGGCCGCGATGGCCGAGGTGAAGGCCACGATCGCCCCGGATTCCATGCCGATCTGCCGCTTGCGATCCTCGACGCTCAGATGCGGCATCAGGCGCGGCACTTCGCGGCCCATGATCACCGGGATCATCTGGAAGGTTGACGCGTTGCCGACACCGGTCAGGAAGAAGAGCGCCATGAAGCAGGCGAAGAACCCGATGAAGGAGCCGAGCCCGAGGAACATGATCACGCCGAAGGTGGCCACGATCATCAAGGCGAAGGTCCATAAGGTCACGCGACCACCGCCGAACTTATCCGAGACCCAGCCAGTCCCGGCACGGCTGAGCGCGCCGACCAGCGGCCCGAGGAACACATAGTTCAGCGCGTTCACGTCGGGGAAGGCCAGCCTTGTCAGCAGCGGGAAGCCCGCGGAATAGCCGATGAAGCTGCCGAAGGTGCCGGTATAAAGGACGCACATCAACCAGTTCTGCTTGCGCGAGAAAATCACCGCCTGATCGGCGAAGCTGGCCCGCGCATCGGCGATATCGTTCATGCCCAGCCACGCTGCCACGGTCGCCGCAAGGATAAAGGGCACCCAGACGAAACCGGCATTCTGCATCCACAGTTGGCCGCCGTCCGACATGGTCACCGGCTGACCACCCAGCGCGCCGAAGACGCCCGCGGTGATGACGATGGGCACGACGAACTGCATGACCGACACGCCGAGGTTGCCAAGCCCCGCATTCAGCGCCAGCGCGTTGCCCTTTTCCGCCTTGGGGAAAAAATACCCGATATTGGCCATGCTGGAGGCGAAGTTGCCGCCGCCGAACCCGCACAGCAGCGCCAGAACGAGGAAGATCAGGTAAGGCGTATCAGGGTTTTGCACCGCATAGCCGATGCCCATCGCGGGCAACAGCAGCGAGGCGGTCGAGAGCGTTGTCCACAACCGCCCACCAAAGATCGGCACCATGAAACTGTAGAATATCCGCAGCGTGGCACCAGACAGCCCCGGCAGGGCCGCCAGCCAGAACAGCTGTCCCGGCGCAAAGTCGAAGCCGATGGCGGGCAGGCGCGCCACGACAACAGACCAGACCATCCAGACCGAGAAGGCCAGCAGCAGCGCCGGGATCGAAATCCACAGGTTGCGGCGCGCCACCGCCCTGCCTTTTTCCGCCCAGAACTGTGCGTCCTCGGGCCGCCAGTCCTCAAGCACGCGCGGCATGGCGGTGCGTTCGGGGTGGTGGATATTCTGCATCTCGGGCAGTTGCGGCAGCCGGTCGAGCACCTCGCCATGGGCGGCCCGTTCCATCGCCCGGATCGACAGGTGCATCCAGATCAGCGCGATGGCGACCAGCACGAACAGCAGGGCAAAGCACGAGGTGTAGATGCCCGTGATATCCAGCAGCGCGCCAAAGGCGATGGGCAGGACGAACCCGCCAAGACCGCCGATCATACCGACCAGACCGCCAACCGCGCCGACGTGGCTCGGGTAGTAGACCGGGATGTGCTTGAAGACAGCGGCCTTGCCCAGGCTCATGAAGAAGCCGAGCGCGAAGAGCACGGTGATAAACGGCCACAGGCCCATCTGTGTGGAAAAGGCGATCGGGCCGTCCTTGCCCCGGATGATGTAGTCGGTCGGCGGATAGGACAGCATGAAGAGGAAGATCATGCTGAAGCCAAAGGTCCAGTACATGACCGAGCGCGCGCCGAACTTGTCCGACAAGACCCCGCCATAGGCCCGAAACAGCGAGGCCGAGAGGCTGAACGACGCCGCGGCCATGCCTGCGAACCGCACATCGATGCCATAAACGTCGATCAGGTAATGCGGCATCCACAGCGCCAGCGCGACAAAGGCCCCGAAGACGAAGAAGTAGTAGAGCGAGAAACGCCAGACCTGCAGGTTCTTGAGCGGCGCGAACTGCTGCGCGAGGGAGGGCGCCTTGGTGCCGGTCCGGCGGCGTTCCACAAGCTCGGGATCATCCTTGGCCAAGAGGAAGAACAGCACGCCAATGATGGCAAGCCCGGCCGCCCAGACGTAGGCGACCCCGTGCCATCCATAGGCGACCATCACGAAGGGGGCCACGAACTTGGTGACGGCCGCGCCCATATTGCCCGCGCCGAATATGCCAAGCGCCGTGCCCTGCTGGCCCGCGTCATACCAGCGGCTCACATAAGCAACGCCGATGATGAACGACCCGCCGGCCAGCCCGATGCCAAGCGCCGCGATGAGATACATGATGTAGCTGTCCGCAAGCGTCAGCGCCCATGTGGCCAGCGCAGTCAGGATCATCTGGCTGGAAAATACCAGCCGCCCGCCGTATTTCTCGGTCCAGACGCCCAGGAACAGGCGGGTGATGGAACCGGTCAGGATCGGCGTCGCGACCAGCAGGCCGAACTGGGTGTCGTTCAGGCCAAGCTCGGCCTTGATGGCGACACCGATGATGGAAAAGATCGTCCAGACCGCGAAACAGGCGGTGAAGGCGATTGTGCTCAGGCTCAGGGCGCGTGTCTGATCGGCGCGTGTGGCTGTGGCGTGGGTCTGCATGGCGGGTCTCCGGCATGAATGGCGCTGTCCCCCCTTGCGTGGGGTCCAAAGCCAGACCTGAGGCCAGAGCGGCGCACATGACTTGATCTAGATCATAAAACCTCAAAAAGAATAACGAAATAAATGGCTTACGGAAATATGTCACCCACTGATCTGTGACAGATCAAGGCTACTGCGGCGCAGGTCAACTGAAAGATTGACTTTCATCAATTGATTTTATGATATTTGTTAAGCGCATGAAATCAGGGGGGATGACATGCCCGATTCAGAATACCGCGATATTCGAAGGCTGAATCTCTTCTCGCAGATGGCAGAGGAGAATTTCACGTCCTTGATGCGCGGCGCCTATGTGCAGAATTTCCCCGCCCAGATCGAATTGATCACCGAAGGAGAGCCGAGCGATTTTTTTCATGTCGTGATTTCCGGCTCGGTCGATCTTTTTTCCAGCTGGAACGGGCGGGATACCAGCATGGCGACGGTCCGCCCCATTTCGACCTTCATTCTGGCCGCGACCATCAAGGACGCGCCCTATCTTATGTCTGCCCGCACGCTGGAAAAAAGCCGGATCGCGCTGATCCCCAGTCAGGATGTGCGCGCGATCTTCGACGCCGACAGCGACTTTGCCCGCGCCATCGTCACGGAGCTTGCGCAATGCTATCGTTCCGTCATCAAGTCCCAGAAGGACCTCAAGCTCAGAACCTCGCTCGAGCGGCTCGCCAACTACCTGCTCAGACAACAAAGGCACGCTGGCGGCGAGACGGTCTTCGAGCTTGATTTCGAGAAGCGCCGCCTCGCCTCGGTGCTGGGGATGACACCTGAAAACCTCAGCCGCGCCTTCAAGGGCCTGCAGCCCTATGGCGTGACCGTGACCGGCACCCGCATCACCATCGGCAATCAGGGCGATCTCGAACACTTCGCAAAACCCAACCCGCTGATTGATGACTTTTCAACCTGAAGGACAGACAGATGACCAAATTCATGCCTGGCGCCGCCGGAGAACTCGCCGAGGAATATCCCGATGTCTGGAAGGCCTATGCTGCACTTGGCAAGGCGACCGCCGAATGCCCCCCGCTGACGGGCATTCTGGGCCATGATGTGCGACTCATCCCGCCAGCCTAGGTCAAGCCCTTCGTAAAGCGTCAGAAAAACGATGCGGCCGATGCCGAGGCGATTTGCGAAGCGGCGACGCGCCCGACGATGCGCTTCGTTCCGGTGAAGAGCGAAGAGACGCGGGGTGCGGCGATGGTGTTTCGGGTGCGTGAGCTTCTGATCCGGCAGCGGACCCAGGCCATCAATGCCCTGCGCGGCCATCTGAACGAGTTCGGGCAGATCGTGCCGCAGGGGGCAGCGAATGCATCGAAGCTGATTGCAATCGTGGAAGACCCGGAATGCGGTCTGCCTGCCGATGCCATTCCTACGCTCAAGGTTCTGGTCGCGACGCTGGCGCAGTTGGAGGCCGAGATCGGCAAGCTCGATACCGAGATCACCCGTCGAGCCAAGGAGAATGAAGTAGCGCGACGTCTGATGACGGTGCCGGGGATCGGTCCGCTGATCGTCACGGCCATCGTGACCCTTGCGCCGCCACCCGAGAATTTCCGCAAGGCGCAGGATTTTGCAGCTTGGCTCGGCCTTACGCCCCGACAGCATTCAACCGGGGGCAAGCAGCGACTTGGAGCGACAACGAAGATGGGCGAGCGATCCCTGCGGCGCTTGCTGATCATCGGCGCCAACAGCGTCATAATCAAACGCCATGTCCATGCAAGCGCCCGACCGGGCACCTGGCTGGGCGGGATGCTGTCCCGCAAGCCACCAATGCTGGTGCGGGTGGCGTTGGCCAACAAGATGGCGCGGATCGTCTGGGCCTTGATGGCCCGGGGCGGCGTCTACCAGTCTCCGGCCGCAGCGGCATAAGCCCGTTGTAGGTCGCGAGAACGTCGGAGCGAAAGAGGGCAAGGAGCAGTTTGGCGCAGTAGTCGTGAGACGGCGGTCTAAGTTGCCCTAACACCCGGAGAAGGGGTGTGGTGGTGATCGTAAGTCGAACCAAGTGGATAAAGATCAAGCTGACAAGACCGGTGTCGATTCTCGACGCCCTGGTGATGCTCAGGTATTCTTGCGCAACCGGACGCCTGCGCCGCCTCCATTCTCTGCGATGAACTCGACCCCTGCAGACTCAAGAGCGTCGCGGAGCGCGGCGATGGTGCGCGCATAAGGAGAACTCTGCCCCATTTCAAAGCCCGCAATGGTGCGCTTTGCAACGCCCGTGGCGCTTGCGAGATCACCTTGGGACATGGCCACCATTGCACGGGCGGCACGACATTGTTCGGGCGTCATAATTTTACCTTGCACTTTTAATGCAGCGTTGCACCAGTAATGTGGTACCACAAAAGGAAATCGAGACAATAACCAACATTCCTAACCACGTCCGCCGAAATCACGAAAGAACCTCAGAGAGACTGGATGAGGCGCGCGCAATGCTGCGCGCCGTCGAGCAGATGGCGGAGGCTGCAAGGCTGCCCCACTCGCCCGAGACTGAAAGTATGTTTGTTCTGATTGCGGCTACGCAAGACCGTTTGTTCGAGGTTGACCAGGCTCACGTTCTCGAATGGGTGGGGCACGGCGGCAAGACGGCCGAGATGATGCTCGACGAAACTGCTGTCGAAGACGGTGAGGCCGAGGGCGTCAAGCACTGAGCAACTATCAGGATTCATGCGAAACAGCATGTTTAAAGGGCTGGACGCCCTGCACCACGCCGTAGACAGGCCGGAGGATTGCCCGGGCGCAATGCGCTGCCGCCGATGATCGAAGCCAAGATTAAACAACCATGGGCGTTGAATGAGGCGATAGAGTTTGCCAAGCGCGAGTGACACCTTCACCAGTTCAACAAGGGCCGGGCGGGATTCGCCTGGCCTCTTTTCTGACTGCGCAACTTGGTTACAAATTCGGTGACAAGGACAAAACAGGAGGGAAAGGCTTAGCGTTGCGCCACCCCTAACCTCTTGTTTTCAAGATATTTAGTGGTGAGCCGTGCAGGATTCGAACCTGCGACCCACTGATTAAAAGTCAGTTGCTCTACCAACTGAGCTAACGGCCCACTAGGCGCGCTATCTAGAAAGGGACGTGCGGGGGGTCAACCCCGAAAACGCGGCTTCTGCCGAGGAAGCTGGAATTCCTTGCGACGCGGGCGTATATGCGCGAGCGATGGATATGCGCGCGGATACCGGTTTGCCCTTCATGAAGATGCACGGGCTGGGCAACGACTTTGTCGTGCTGGACGGGCGTGTGCGTGCGCCCGCGCTCTCCATAGCGCTCATCCGCGCCATTGCCGACCGCCATCGCGGGATCGGCTTCGATCAACTTGCGGTGATATCCGGGGCCGAGCGGGCCGACGCGCATCTCACCTTCTACAACGCCGACGGCTCTGAATCGGCGGCCTGCGGCAATGCCACGCGCTGCATCGCGCGGCACCTGATGGCGGAAACGGGCAAGGCGGCGCTCCGGCTTACCACCGCGCGCGGCACCTTGCAGGCGGTCGATGCGGGCGGCGGCCTGACCTCGGTCAACATGGGGCAGCCGCAGCTTGACTGGCGCGATATTCCGCTCGCCCGGGCGATGGACACGGCGTCGCTGCCCATCGATGGAACCCCGGTGGCGACCGGCATGGGCAACCCGCATTGCACCTTTTTCGTGGCTGATGCCGAGGCGGTGGCGCTGGGGGAAATCGGCCCGCGCATCGAACGCCACACGCTTTTCCCCGAGCGCACCAATGTGCAGGTGGCCAGCTTGATCGCCCCTGATCACCTCCGGATGCGGGTGTGGGAACGGGGCGTGGGCGTGACGCTCGCCTCCGGGTCCTCCTCCTGCGCCACGGCGGTGGCTGCCGCGCGGCGGGGCCTTACGGGGCGGCGGGTCAAGATCACGCTTGATGGTGGCACTCTGGAAGTGGCGTGGCGCGAAGATGGCGTCTGGATGACCGGCGAGACGGCGCATGTGGCCAGCGGCGTGCTGACGCCCGATTTTCTGAGGACAAACGCATGAGCGCGCCCAGGTTCACCACGCTTGGCTGTCGCCTCAACACCTACGAGACCGAGGCGATGAAGGCGCTTGCCGCCGAGGCGGGGCTTTCGGACGCGGTGGTGGTCAATACTTGCGCCGTGACATCCGAGGCCGTGCGCAAGGCGCGGCAGGAAATCCGCCGCCTGCGCCGCGAGAACCCGCAGGCGCGCCTCATCGTCACCGGTTGCGCGGCACAGACCGAACCAGAGACCTTTGCCGCCATGGAAGAGGTCGATGCGGTCATCGGCAATACCGAGAAGATGCAGGGCACAACATGGGCCCGCCTTGCCGCCGATTTCATCGGGCAGACCGAGCGCGTGCAGGTCGATGACATCATGTCGGTGACCGAAACGGCGGGGCACCTGATCGACGGGTTCGGCACCCGCAGCCGCGCCTATGTCCAGGTGCAGAACGGCTGCGATCACCGCTGCACCTTCTGCATCATCCCCTATGGCCGGGGCAATTCGCGCTCGGTCCCCGCGGGCGTCGTGGTGGATCAGGTCAAGCGGCTGGTGGACAGGGGATATAACGAGGTGGTCCTGACCGGCGTAGACCTGACAAGCTGGGGTGCGGACCTGCCCGGCGCGCCACGTCTGGGCGATCTGGTCATGCGCCTTTTGCGGCTGGTGCCCGATCTGCCGCGTCTGCGCATCTCCTCGATCGATTCGATCGAGGCCGACGGCAACCTGATGCTCGCCATCGCCACCGAGCCGCGCCTGATGCCGCATCTGCACCTGAGCCTGCAACATGGCGATGACCTCATTCTCAAACGGATGAAGCGGCGGCATTTGCGCGACGACGCGATTCGCTTTGCCGAGGAGGTGTTGCGCCTGCGCCCCGACATGACCTTTGGGGCGGACATCATCGCGGGTTTTCCCACCGAGACCGAGGCGCATTTCGCCAATTCGCTGCGGCTGGTGGAGGAGTGCCAGTTGACATGGCTGCACGTCTTTCCCTACTCGCCCCGGCCCGGCACCCCCGCAGCAAAGATGCCGCAGGTGCACGGGCTTGCGATCAGGGAACGTGCGGCGCGGCTGCGCGCGGCTGGGGCCGCGCGGGTCGCGGCGCATCTGGCGGCGCAGCAGGGGCGCATACACGCCGTGTTGATGGAAACCCCCCGCATGGGCCGCACCGAGCAATTCACCGAAGTGCTTTTCGACAGCGACCGCCCCGAGGGCGCGATCATCCCGGCCACAGTCACCGGTCACACCGCGTCGCAGCTTCTGGCGGCCTGAACGATGCACCCGAACCCCGTCTATCGCCAGACAGAAACCGCGCGCAACCTCGCCTTCGCCCGCGAAGAAGGCTTTGGCGTGCTGGCCGTCTGCGGCCCAGACGGCCCGCTTCTGAGCCATATTCCCTTCCTTCTCGACGAGGACGGCACCCGCGCCGAATTGCACCTCGTGCGCTCCAACCCCATCGCCCGGCTGCTCTCCGCGCCCTTGCGCGCGCGGCTCGCGCTCGTCGGGCCGCATGGCTATGTCTCGCCCGACTGGTATGGCGTGGTCGATCAGGTGCCGACGTGGAACTATGTCGCCGTGCATCTGGTGGGCGCGCTGCATCCGCTGCCGCAAGAGCGGCTCCGCGACCTTGCAAACCGGGAATCGGCGCATTTCGAGGCGCGGCTCCTGCCCAAGCCCGAATGGCATTCGGACAAGATGACGTCCGGGGCGATGGAGCGAATGATGCGCCAGATTGTGCCCTGCGTTCTCGAAATCGAGGAAATCGCGGGCACATGGAAGCTCAACCAGAACAAGGAGGATGCGGTGCGTCTGCGCGCCGCCGGGCACATGGAGCGCGACGGGCTCCGCTCCGACCGCGCAGCGCTGGCCGCACTGATGCGCGACCCGCCCGGCTAAGCCCGCTTTACACCCGCCCTGCCCGCGCCTAGCGTCTGCGCAACGCCAGACAGGAGCCCCGGCCAATGCAACTCATTTCCTCTCCCCTCTCGCCTTTCGTCCGCAAGGTGCGCGTGCTCTTGCACGAAACCGGCCTTGCCGATCAGGTAACAGAGATCCCTGTGGCCACCACCGCGCTTGCCACCGCGCCCGAGGCGATGGCCGCCAATCCGCTGGGCAAGATCCCCGCGCTGATGCGCAACGATGGCCCTGCGATCTATGACAGCCGGGTGATCTGCCGCTATCTCGACGCAAAGGCGGGCGCGGGACTTTATCCAGAAGCGCAACTGTGGGAAGTGCTGACGCTGGAGGCGACCGCCGACGGGATCATGGAATCGGGCGTGCTCATGGTCTATGAGACGCGGTTGCGCCCCGAGGGCGCGCGCTCGGAGGCATGGGTCGAGGCGCAATGGGCCAAGATCGCGCGCGCGCTCGACGCGCTCGAGCAGCGCTGGATGAGCCACCTTTCCGGGCCGCTTGATATGGGCCAGATCGCGGTGGCCTGCGCGCTCGGTTATCTCGATTTCCGCCACGACGCGCGCGGCTGGCGGCAGGGGCGCCCGGCGCTCGCCGCATGGTACGACGGCTTTGCCGCGCGCGACAGCATGACCGCGACCGCCCCCGCCGCCTGATACGGGCGCGACACAAGCGCGCTTTGCATGGTCCATGAGGGATTGCAGGCTGGACGGCTTGGCAATCCCCGGCTAGATAGACGCGCATTATCGTCGGAGATCCGTCTCCGGCGCGACATACGCCGTTATCGGCATATCGGCACTGACAACATGGAGCAAACCTCGTGTCCCACGCAGAAGATCACGAAGGCACCCGGAGGGATTTCCTCTACTACGCCACCGCAGGGGCGGGTGCGGTCACCGCTGGCGCGGCCATCTGGCCGCTTGTGAACCAGATGAACCCCTCGGCCGACGTTCAGGCGCTCAGTTCGATCCGCGTGGACGTGTCGGATGTGCAGCCGGGCACACAGCTCAGCGTCAAGTTCCTTGGTAAGCCGGTGTTCATCCGCCGCCGCACCGAGCGCGAGATCGAGGCCGCCCGCGCGGTCGATCTGTCGCAACTGCCCGACCGCAACGCGCAGAACCACAACGACCCGTCGCTGGACGCCTCCGATCAGAACCGCACGCTTGACGAGGCGGGCGAATGGCTGGTTATGATCGGCGTCTGCACCCATCTGGGCTGCGTGCCCATCGGGGATGGCGCGGGCGATTTCGGCGGCTGGTTCTGCCCCTGCCACGGGTCGCATTACGACACGTCGGGCCGCATCCGCCGCGGACCCGCGCCCGAGAATCTCTGGATTCCGGTAGCGCAGTTCCTCGACGACACCACGATTCAGCTCGGATAAGGAGACGCGCGCATGTCCGGTATTCCGCACGACCATTACGAGCCGACGAGCGGCGGGGCAAAATGGCTCCACTCGCGCCTTCCCATCGTCGGGCTTCTCTATGACACGCTGATGATTCCCACCCCCAAGAACCTCAACTGGATGTGGATCTGGGGGATCGTCCTGACCTTCTGCCTTGCGCTTCAGATCGTCACCGGCATCATCCTCGCAATGCACTACACCCCGCATGTGGACCTGGCCTTCGCCTCGGTCGAGCACATCATGCGCAACGTGAACGGTGGCCATTTCATCCGCTACCTGCACATGAACGGCGCGTCGCTGTTCTTTGTCGCCGTCTATCTGCACATCTTCCGCGGTCTCTATTATGGCTCTTACAAGGCCCCGCGCGAGGTGACGTGGATTATCGGAATGCTGATCTATGTGCTGATGATGGGCACGGCCTTCATGGGCTACGTGCTGCCCTGGGGTCAGATGTCATTCTGGGGGGCCACGGTGATCACCGGCCTTTTCGGCGCGATCCCCTTCGTCGGCGATGCCATCCAGACCTGGCTTCTGGGCGGACCGGCGGTGGACAATGCCACGCTCAACCGTTTCTTCTCGCTGCACTACCTGCTGCCCTTCGTGATCGCGGCACTGGTGGCGCTGCATATCTGGGCCTTCCACACCACCGGCAACAACAACCCCACCGGGGTTGACGTGCGCCGCAACTCCAAGGCCGAAGCGGAAAAGGACACCGTGCCGTTCTGGCCCTATTTCGTGATCAAGGATCTGTTCGCGCTTGCCGTGATCATGGTGGTGTTCTTCGCGGTGGTGGGCTTCATGCCCAACTACCTTGGCCATCCTGACAACTATATCGAGGCCGATGCCCTTGTGACCCCCGCTCACATCGTGCCGGAATGGTATTTCCTGCCCTTCTACGCGATCCTGCGCGCCTTTACCGGCGATGTGTGGGTGGTGATGTTCACAAGCTGGATCACCGGCGGAATCATCGACGCCAAGTTCTTCGGCGTGATCGCCATGTTCGGCGCGATCATCGTGATGGCACTGGCACCCTGGCTTGACACCTCCTCGGTGCGCTCGGGCCGGTATCGCCCGATGTTCAAGTGGTGGTTCTGGCTCTTCGCGGTCAACTTCGTGGTGCTGACCTGGGTTGGCGCAATGCCGGCCGAGGGTATCTATCCCTATATCGCCCTCATCGGTTCGGCCTACTGGTTCGGCTATTTCCTCGTGATCCTGCCGCTTCTGGGCGTGATCGAGAAGCCCGAGGCGCAGCCCGAGACCATCGAAGAGGATTTCGAGGCGCATTACGGCCAAGCCCAGACGCCCGCCGAGTAAGAAAGGACTGACGACAATGTTCAAGAAAACAGGCATTGCGGCGCTTGCGGCCCTGTCGATCTCGGCAGGGGGGGCGCTTGCCGCCGGAGGCGAAGGCATCATCGAGGATGTCGCCTTTTCCTTCGAGGGCCCGTTCGGCAAGTTCGATGAGATCCAGCTTCAGCGCGGCCTCAAGGTCTATACCCAGGTCTGCGCGGCCTGCCACGGGATGCAATATGTGCCCCTGCGCACGCTTGGCGACGAGGGCGGGCCGCACCTCCCCGAGGATCAGGTCTTTGCCTTTTCACAGCAGTTCGAGATCTATGACGCCGATCTCGACGATTTCCGCGCAGCCACGCCGACGGATCACTTCCCCGGCTCGCAGCTTGAGACCGCGCCGGACCTGTCGCTCATGGCCAAGAAACGCGCGGGCTTTCATGGCCCCTACGGCACCGGTTTGGCCCAGTTCTTCAAGGGCATGGGCGGGGCGGAGTACATCTATTCGCTGATGGTCGGCTATCATGACGCGCCCGATTGCGCGCCGGACGATTTCGATGGCGCCTACAACGTCGCCTTTACCGCCGGCGGCTATCCCGAAGAGTGCAGGGACGAGCAGGGCCACCCGACCGTGCCGGGAAGCTGGATCGCCATGGGCCAGCCCCTCTGGGGCGACGATGTCGAATATGACGACGGCACCGAGGCCACGCTGGAACAGCAGTCCGAGGATGTCGCCGCCTTCCTGATGTGGGCCGCGGAACCCAAGATGATGGCACGCAAGCAGGCGGGCCTGACAGGCGTGATCTTCCTTACCGTGCTGTCGGTGCTGCTCTATCTGACGAACAAGCGCCTCTGGGCCCCGGTCAAGCATCGCAAGGACAGCTGAGACCGGCAATCTCCCGGCCTGACATCACCCGCCCCCGCACGCCACGGCGCGCGGGGGTTTTTTCTTATCTTGGCATCGGGTTCGTGGCCGTGTTGTAGGGCCGCCAATCACTGATCTCAGGGTAATACATCGCCCGCCAGCGCCGCACGCGCGGGTTCATCACCCGCCGCCACAGGGGCGGCACCATCGCCGCCATGGTCATGATCGGATAACCATAGGGAAGTTGCGGGGCCACTGCCTCATCATGGTTCTGCAACAGCGGAAAGCGGCGGTCGGGCTTGTGATGATGGTCCGAATGCCGTTGCAGATTGATCAGCAACCAGTTTGACGCCCGATGCGCCGCATTCCAGCTATGGCGCGGCTTGACATGCTCATACTTGCCCTCGCCCAGATGTTTGCGCGTCAGGCCGTAATGCTCGATGTAATTGACAAGTTCCAACTGCCAGATGGCAACGATGGCCTGCCAGAAAAACAGCCCCAGCCCGACCCAGCCGCCGATCAGCCCCGCCAGCACGATCATGTAGCCCTGAAGCGCCCAGTAGCGCCAGAACGGGTTCTTGAGGTCATGCCAAGGCCGCCCCTTGCGCGCCAGCATCTCGCGCTCGGCCCTGAACGCCGAGTGCCAGCAGTCCCGCACAACGCGCGGAAAGAACCGATGGAACCCCTCGTTATAGCGCGCCGTCACCGGGTCGCGCGGCGTGCCGACATGGCGGTGATGCACCTGCAGATGCTCGGACCGGAAATGCGAGTAAAGCACCATCGCCAGCAGCACATCGCCCAGAAACCGCTCGCCCCGGTCTTTCTGGTGCATCAATTCATGGCTGTAATTGATCCCCACCGTGCCGGTGATCACCCCCACCCCGAAAAACAACACGATGGTTTCCAGCGGGTTCAGATGCGCGTCACCCGGCCCGGTCACATACCAGATCATCCAGTAAAGCAGCGCGAACTGCACCGGTGCCCAAAGCAGCGTGATCGCGCGATACCAGAAAAGCTGATCCTCGCGCGTCTCCGGATCGCCGTTCTCGGTATAAGTCCCGAGAAAGGCGTCGAGGATGGAAAAGAAATACCACGTCATCACCGGCAAAAGGATCACGGTCCAGCCGCCATGCAACGCGCCGAGGACCGCCACCGGCACCAGCAGGAAGGACATCCAGAACGGCAGGGCGCTTTGCAGGCGCGCAACCTGAGCGGCGGGGACCATGGCACTCTCCTTGCGGGGTTTCGGCTATCCTTGGCGCGAAATTTCGAACGCGCCTTGCGCAAGGTCAAATACCTTTCGCATGACGGTGGGCAACGCGGCGGGGCGAAAGGCGTCATGTGGTGTGAACGTCCCACGCTCGGGCACCGCGCCCAGGCCGACCGTGGCCACATGCACCCGCAGGCGCAGATGGAAATGGGTGAAGGTGTGGCGTGCCTCCACGCCGACATCGCGCCACGCCGCCGCCACCGGCGGCGCGGGGTCGGAGGCCTCGCCCCAATCGCTGCCGGGCCAGCCCAGCATCCCGCCCAGAAGCCCGGCATCGGGGCGCCGCTCCAGCAACCACGCCCCATCGTCGCGCCGCGCCACATAGGCATGGCCAAACCGCACCGGCTTGGGCGTCTTCGGCAGGCGCGCGGGCAGCGTCCCGGCCACCCCCGCCGCCCGCGCAGCGCATGGCCCGCGCCACGGACAGATCCCGCAGGCGGGCGAGCGCGGCGTGCAGATGGTCGCGCCCAGATCCATCACCGCCTGCGCGTAATCACCGGGCCGCGCCTCGGGCGTGAGCCGCGCGGCGGCCTCGATCAGCGCGGGCTTGGCACGGGGCAAGGGCGTTCGGATGTCATGCAGCCGCGCCATCACCCGCTCGACATTGCCATCAACCACCACCTCGGGCCGATCAAAGGCGATCGCCGCGATCGCAGCACCCGTGTAGGCGCCGATCCCCGGCAGGGCCATCAGCCCTTCGCGCGTATCGGGAAAGCGCCCGCCATGCGCCCCTGCCACCACCCGCGCGCATTTCAGCAAGTTGCGCGCCCGCGCATAATAGCCAAGTCCGGCCCATTCCCCCATGACCACGGCATCCTCCGCCACCGCCAGCGCCGCCACATCGGGCCAGAGCGCCGTGAACCGCTCGTAATACGCCTTGACTGCCGCCACGGTCGTCTGTTGCAGCATCACCTCCGAGAGCCACACGCGATAGGGATCGGGCCGCACGCCACGCGCCCGCGCGCCGGGACCCACCCGCCACGGCAGATCGCGCGCATGGGTGTCATACCACTCAAGCAGCCCCTCCGGATCGGCGGTCTGACGCATAGTTTATCTCCTCGACTGCAATCGGGCCTTTCATCCCCGGCCACATGCCATAGATTAGCGCCAAGAGGGAGGGTGCCAAGCATGGCCACGCGCCAGACCGGACGAAGGGGGTTCAAACGCACTTCGGCGCTGTTGCAGCCGAGCATCAGGCGTGTGTCCGAATCACGCGGTTTCGCGCAGACGCGCCTTCTGACCCATTGGCCCGAAATCGCGGGCGAGGCCATCGCCGCCGTCGCGCGCCCGATCGACATCTCCTACGGGCGGCAGGGCATGGGCGCGACGCTGACACTTTTGACCACAGGCGCACAGGCCCCCATGCTTGAAATGCAGAAAGAGGGACTGCGCGAGAAGATCAACGCCGTTTACGGCTATAACGCCATCGCGCGCATCCGGCTGACCCAGACCGCTCCTGTCGGCTTTGCCGACGGACAGGCGGATTTCACCCACAAGCGGCGGACCGCAACACCGCCCCCCACCCCCGAGACCCTCGCCCGCGCGGGCGCGATCGTCGCCCCCGTCACCGATGACAGCCTGCGCGCTGCGCTGGAACGGCTCGCGCAGAACGTATTGACCAGATCGACCAAGGACAAAGGATGACCCGGATGAAACACCTCATCGCCGCCGGCGCGCTGGCGCTCGCCTCGCTTGCCGCGCCCGTCGCCGCGCAGGACACGACAATCACCGAAATGGCGCTCGGCCCCGAGGACGCAAAGGTGACGATCGTCGAATATGCCTCGTTCACCTGCCCGCATTGCGCGAATTTCCACAAGGGGCCGTTCAAGCAGCTCATGTCCGAGTATATCGACGAGGGCAAGGTGCGCTTCGTCTATCGCGACGTGTTCTTCGACCGCTACGGTCTCTGGGCCTCGATGGTGGCGCGCTGCGGCGGAGAGGACAAATTCTTCGGCATCACGGACATGCTCTATGAGCAGCAGCGCGACTGGACGCAGGGCGAACCCGCCGCCATCGCAGACAACCTGCGCCGTATCGGCAAACTCGCGGGGATCGAGCCGGATGCGATCGAGGCCTGCCTGAATGACCGCGACAAGGCACAGGCCCTGGTCGCGTGGTATCAGGAAAACGCCACCGCGCATGACGTGAACTCCACCCCCACGCTGATCATCAACGAGAAGAAATACGGCAACATGGCCTATGCCGATCTCAAGGCGATCATCGAAGAACAGCTGGCGAAATAATCCCTGCTGCGCGGGGATGGGTGGGCCGGGCACCTGCCCCGGCCCGCGTCATGCCCCGAGGCGCGTCAGCGCCTCGTCAAGCGCGCTCCACTCCGCAACCCGAAGGCGCATCGGCAGCACCAGAACCTCCCGCCGCAGCGCGACGGGCAGGAGCACCGCACTGGCTTCGGTGGTGACAATCTGCGCGCCACGAAGTGCCGCCTCGCGCATGAGCCTCGTCACAAGGGCGGGTGTCAGCGCCTGGTCCTCGGGCAGCGTCACGGCGCGCGTGACCTCTGCGCCAAGGCCGCGTAACGCGGCCAGGAAATGGCCCGGCTCTCCCGCCCCCGAAAGCGCCAGCGCGCGCAGGCCGGACCAGTCCATGCCGGTCGGCATCGCCTCCATGCGGCCCATGATCAGCGGCATGCCCAGGCCGCGCCCCCATTCGGCGGCAAACCGAGACTGAAGCGCCGGCGGCCCGACCGAGAGCAGCAGATCAGCCCGCCGCAGGCTTTGTGACAGCGGCTCTTGCAATGGTCCGGCGGGGCGGCAGAATCCGTTGCCGAAACCCTGCGCGGCATCGACCACAATAACCGACAGAGCCTTGAACAGGGCGGGATCGTGGAACCCGCCCACCAGCAGGATACAGCCGGGGGCAGCGCCATCCCCGGCGATGGCCCGCGCCCCCGCCGCCAGATCGCCGGCCACCCAGGTCGGGGCAAAGGCCGCCGCAAGAAGACCATCCGCGCCGACATCGGCAGCGCCATGGCTGCCCTCCTGCACCCGCCGCGCCGCGCCCTTGCCCGGCATCAGGATCACGGGCGCAAGGCCCCTGCCCTCCAGTTGCCCGGCCAGCGCCAGCACGGCAGGCAGGACATCCCCCCCCAAAAGGCTGTCCACGGCGATCACCGGCACCGGCGCGCGCCAGCCGGGTCGCGCCATCCGCCGGGCCATGGCCCGCGCGCGCCACCATCCCAGCGGAGCCAACAGATGCGCCCGCAGACCGGGCTGCGCGAACCAGAAGCGTGGTGGCCTCACCGCGCCGCCTCCTCCCGGTCGAGCCGATCAAGCACCATGTCCACCACCCGATCCATCACTTCGGCCCCGCGCGAGGCCACATCCCAGGCCGCATGCGCCATCGCCGCGGCCCGGTCGGGCGGCAAGAGCCCCTGAACAGCCGCCGCCAGCGTCGCCGTGTCGCGCACGATCCGCGCCGCGCCCGCCTCGGCATAGCGCGAATAGCGTGTCAGATAGCGCGCCACGTTCGGACCATAAAGAATCGCCGAACCATGCGCCGCCGGCTCGTTCGGGTCGCGCCCGTGCTGGCCCGACACCAGCGACGAGCCCATGAATGTCACCGGCGCAAGCCGATACCAGAGACCCATCTCGCCCCGCGTATCGGCAAGGATCACCTGTGTCGCCTCGTCGGGCAGCGCACCGCTGGACCACGCGATCTGCCGCCAGCCCCCCGCGTCGATGTCCCTGGCCATGGCGGCGCTGTCCTCGACCTCATCCGGCACCACGATCAGGAGTGCGCGATGCGCGATCCGGCTCACTTCGCGATGCGCGACGAGAACCGTCTCCAGTTCCTCGCGCTGCACCATCGCCGCAAGCCAGAGCGGACGCCCGCGCAGGATCTGCGCCAGTTCCTCGCGATCCTTGAGGTTATAGGGCAGCGACAACGCCCCCGCACGCAAGATTCCAGTGACCTTCACGCGCTGTGGCGGCGCGCCGAGGCGTCGCGCCTGCCGCGCCGCCGCATCGTCGCGGGTGTGGATCTCCACGCATTCCGTCAGAACCGCCCGCGCCAGATCGGGAAACCAGCGCCAGTGTGATCGCTCAAGCAGCGCCGCCTCGGCATCCACCAGATAAAGCGGCACGCCCGCCCGCGCCGCACAGACAAGAAGCGCCGGCTTCAGGTCTCCGCCAGTCCATATCCCCAGGCCCGGTCGCCAATGGCCCAGGAACGTCTCGGCCGCCGCCAGCGTGTCGGGCGGCATCGCCTGCCAGATCACTCGGCCGTTTTCCCGCAGGCTGCGGGGCGGACCCTCGGGCGAGGTCAGCACCATGTGCACACCGGGACGATGCTGCGCCAGCCGCTCGGCCAGATGCGCCAGCACATCCGCGCGCCCCGCATCCGCCGCATGGGCCCAGATCACCGACCCATCGGGCCGGGGCCGGTCAGGCGCGGTGCCGCGTGCCCCGCCACGCCGCGCAATCGCAAGATAAGCTGCAAGGCCGAGCGAGCGGCTCATGGCGCGTCAGCCCAGTTCCTCGGTCGGCGAGGTCTCTTGCGTCTCGTCGCGCAACTTGTGCAGATGGGCAATGAAATAGCGCATATGGGCATTGTCCACGGTGCGCTGCGCCTCGGCCTTCCAGGCGTTGTAGGCGCTGTCGTAATCGGGAAAGATCCCGACCACATGCAGGTCGTTCACATCGCGGAATACGTTGCGCGAGGGGTCAACCAACTCGCCGCCAAAAACCAGATGAAGACGTTGGGCCATGGGAAATCCTTGTCATGCAGGGGTCGCGGGCACCCTATTCCTTTCGCCCCGCGCGTCAAGGCGGCTGAACACTGCCATCTGGCTGGCCCCGCCAAGCTGTGGATGCGCGCCACAGATGTCGCGGCAGGCCACGTCATAGCCCGTGCGCGCCGCCACCCCCCCGGCCCAGCGGGCAAAGCGCGCCCGGTCCCATTCGAACTGATGCTCCGGGTGCCGCATCCGCGACGCGGGCACGCCAAGCACCGGGTTATACTCGGCATTGGGCGTGGTCACGATCACATGGGCCGGGCGCATCCGGGTGAATACCGCGCGCTCCAGCCGGTTGATGTCTGCGGGCGGCAGATGCTCGATCACCTCCACCAGACAGGCGCAGTCATAGCCCGTCAGCGCCGGGTGCCCCTCGGTGAGCGAGGCGCAGGCCAGTTGCACCCGGCTCCGCGACGCCTCGGGCAAGGCAGCAAGCCGCGCCTCCGCGCCGCGCAGCCGCGCCATGCCGATCTCGATGCCGGTGATGCGCGTGATCCCCGGCATCGTTGCCAGCCGCAGGATCAGATCGCCGTCGCCGCAGCCAAGATCAAGCACCGTGCGCGCGCCCATCTCCGCCACCGTCGCCAGCACCGCCGCCATCCGCTCCTCGTGCAGGGCCGTGGTCATGCCCTCGGCACCCGCAGAAACGCCACATCCTTGGCCACGATCTCGCAGGACCAGCCGCGCTCGGCCGCGATCACCTCGAAGGTCTGGGCCCGGTAGAACACCACATGCGTCGGGTCCTTGCGGTAATGCCAACCGGCAAAGCGCGCGTCCTCGGTCTGGAAACACGTCATGACCGCGAGCAGACCACCGGGACGCAACAGCACGCCCAGCCGGTCGAACTCAATTGCGGGCGCGTGAAAATGCTCGGCCACCTCGGTGCAGGTAACAAAATCGTAGGGCCTGCCCAGCGGCGCGGGATCGGGCGCATAGAACGGGTCATAGACGGCCATATCGTGCCCTGCCTCGCGCAGCATCGCGGCCAGCGCAGGCCCCGGCCCGCAGCCGTAATCAAGGCCCCGCGATCCGGGTGCCAGACGCGCGCGCAAGGGCGCGGCAAGCCGGTCCAGGAAGCGGCGATAGCCGGGATCGTCCACGTCGTTCTCGTGCCAGTCATACTGCGCGCGCTCGGCCACGGGGTCGGGGTAATGCGACGGGTTCATGCCCCGCGCGCCACAGATGTCGCAGCGCCAGTAGCCCTTGCCGTCGAACAGCCCGAACGCCGCCACCGGGACGGCACGGCAGACAGGACAGGCGGGAGGCAAGGCCGACGACATGCCCCCGCTTACCCGCCCCCTCGCCGCGCTTCAAGCGCGGCCATGGACAGCGCCGCGCGGATTGCCTAAGCCTTGCCGGACCATTGACGGCAGGGGACTGAAGCCATGGCACGGCGCGCGGCATTCGAGATCGGAGGACAGAGGGTCGCCCCCGGCACCCGCGCCCGCGTCGATATCCCGGTAAGCCAGCTTTCCAATCACACGCCGGTCAACCTTTCGGTCGAGGTGGTCCACGGGCGGCGCGGTGGCCCGGTCCTGTTCGTCTCGGCGGCGATCCATGGCGACGAGGTGATCGGCGTCGAGATCCTGCGCCGCCTGCTGCGCAGCGCGCCGCTCGGCGCCATGGCCGGCACGCTCCTTGCCGTGCCCATCGTCAACACATTCGGCTTTCTCAGCCATTCGCGCTATCTGCCGGACCGGCGCGACCTCAATCGCGTCTTTCCCGGCGTGGCCGAGGGCTCGATGGCCTCGCAGCTTGCCCATATCTTCATGCAGGAGGTGGTGCGCCGCGCCGAGGTGGGCATCGACCTGCATTCGGCGGCCATTCACCGCACCAACCTGCCCCAGATCCGTCTCACCCCCGGCAACGAGCGGCTGGCAGAGCTTGGCGCCGCGTTTGGCGCGCCGGTGATGATGGAAGCGAAGCTGCGCGACGGCTCGCTGCGTATGGCGGCCGAGGCGGCGGGCGTCGATGTGCTGCTCTACGAAGGCGGCGAAGGGTTGCGCTTTGACGAGTTCGCCGCGCGCACCGGCGTCGCCGGCGTGCTGCGGGTGATGCGCCATCTCGGCATGATCGGGACCAAGGGTGTGCCGCGCGCGCGGGCGCTGCCGGTGCGTGCGCGCCGCTCGATCTGGTATCGCGCGCCACGCGGCGGGCTGTTTCGCGGCTATCTGGGTCTTGGCGATGCGGTCGCCCCGGGCACGGTGATGGGTGCCGTCGCCAATGCGTTCGGTGATATCGAAAGTGAGGTTGCCGCCGATACCACCGGCATCGTCATCGGCCGCGCCAACCTGCCCGTGGTCTATGAGGGCGACGCGCTTTTCCACGTCGCCGAAACGTCCCGCGCCGAGGCCGCCGCCGAAGGTATCACCGCCCAGATCGAGGCCGAGGCGCTGTTTGACGAGGACGAGATCATCTGAGCGCGCTCAGCGTTCCTCCCACCCCTCGATGAGGGCCATGGCCTCCTCTGCCGTCTCGACAAAGCGGAAAAGGTCAAGATCCTCCTCGCTGATCGTGCCTGCCTCGGCCAGAGCCTCCCAGTTGATGATGCGCTGCCAGAACGCCTCGCCAAAAAGCAGGAAAGGCACGCGCTTCATGCGGTCGGTCTGGATCAGGGTCAGCGATTCGAACATCTCGTCCAGCGTCCCGAACCCGCCAGGAAAGACGCAGATCGCCCGCGCGCGCATTAGGAAATGCATCTTGCGGATGGCGAAATAGTGAAAGTTGAAACACAGCCCCGGCGTCACATATTCGTTCGGGGCCTGTTCATGCGGCAGCACGATATTCAGCCCGATCGAGGCCCCCCCCGCATCCGCCGCGCCGCGGTTGCCCGCCTCCATCACCCCCGGCCCACCGCCCGTGGCAATGACATATTCACGGCCATAGCTCGCCATGGACTTCTCTGTCATCAGCCGGGCAAAGTTGCGCGCCTCGTCGTAATAACGCGACAACTCCGCCAGCGTCTCGGTGCGCGCGCCACCTTTTCGCGATGGCTCGGGGATACGCGCACCGCCGAAAAGCACCACGGTGCTCTGGATGCCGCGTTCGTTCAGGATCATCTCGGGCTTGAGCAGTTCCAGTTGCAGCCGAACCGGGCGCAATTCGTCACGCAGCAGGAAATCCGTATCGGCAAAGGCCAGCCGATAGGCCGGGGCGCGGGTCTGGGCGGTATCGGGCACCTGTTCGGCCGCGGAACGGTCGGAATGGGCATCACGGAACTGGCTGTTGCGGTCGTCTTTCATCGCGGGCGATCCTTGCTTGGGTCTGGCCTTTCAGCGGTATAGGCTTTGCGCGATCAAGAAAAGCCAAAGGGGCGTGAGGAATGGACTGGCAGGCGCTGATTACCGACGCGGGCGCACGGATCGCCCCCCATGTGCGGCACACGCCGGTGGCGACCGCGAGGTTCGGTGATCTGATCCTGAGCCTCAAGTTCGAGCAGATGCAGCATACCGGCAGCTTCAAGGCGCGCGGCGCGTTCAACACGCTGATGCAGGCCCGTGTGCCGCAGGCGGGCGTGGTCGCGGCCTCAGGCGGCAATCACGGCGCGGCGGTAGCCCATGCCGCCCGCATCCTTGGCCATGCCGCGCGCATCTATGTGCCGCAGATCGCGGGACCGGCCAAGATCGCCCTCATCCGCGCACAGGGCGCCACGTTGCAGGTGGTGCCCGGCGCCTATGCCGAGGCCGCCGCCCGCGCCGCAGAGTGGCGCCGCGCCACCGGCGCGATGGAGGTGCACCCCTACGACGCCGAGGCCACCGTGGCGGGGCAAGGCACTGTCATGGCGGAATGGGAGACACAGGGGCTTGACGCCGACACGGTGCTGATCGCCGTGGGGGGCGGCGGCCTTGTCGCCGGTGCGCTTGGCTGGCTCGGGGGGCGGCGCAAGGTGGTGGCGGTCGAACCTGCCACCTGCGCCGCGCTCCATGCCGCGATGGCCGCCGGTGCGCCGGTGGATGTGGAGGTATCGGGCATCGCCGCCAACGCGCTTGGCGCGCGGCGGATCGGCGGCCTCTGCCTCGGTCTGGCACAGCGATACGCGGTGCAGACCGTGCTGGTCAGCGACACCGCCATCCGCGAGGCACAGACCGCGCTCTGGCAGGAGATGCGCCAATTGGTCGAGCCTGCGGGCGCGACGGCGCTGGCGGCGCTTCTGTCAGGGGCCTACACGCCCGAGGACGGTGAGCGGGTGGCGGTGCTCATCTGCGGCGGCAATGTCGCCCCCGATCCGCTGGACAGCCTCTGAGCGCAAGGATATGACGGCGCAATGGCAAAACCAAAGGACACCCCCAATTACAAGGTGATCGCCGAGAACCGGCGCGCGCGGCATGACTATGCCATCGAGGAGGATCTCGAATGCGGCATCATGCTGGAGGGGTCTGAGGTCAAGTCGCTGCGCCAGAAGACCGCCAATATCGCCGAAAGCTATGCCACGGTGGACAACGGCGAATTGTGGCTCATCAACAGCTATATCGCCCCCTACGAGCAGGCCCGCACCTTCGGCCACGAAGAGCGCCGCCGCCGCAAGCTGCTGGTCTCGAGAAAGGAGATGTCGCGGCTCTGGAACGAGACCCAGCGAAAGGGCATGACGCTGGTGCCCTTGGTGCTCTATTTCAACCATCGCGGCATCGCCAAGCTCAAGATCGGCATCGCCAAGGGCAAGAAGACCCACGACAAGCGCGCCACCGACGCCAAGCGTGACTGGGATCGCCAGAAACAACGCCTGCTGCGGCAGGGCGGCTAGGCGTTTTGGTCTGTAACCTCGCAGCCCGTCATCCCCGCGAAGGCGGGGATCTCTCTGCACCATGAGACCCTCGGGGCAAGCCCGAGCGTGATGGAGCATTTTGACACACGCGTCCCTAGCCCGCCTTCGCCCCCCGCCGGATCGCGCCGGGGGTCAGCCCAAGCCGCCTGCGGCAGTGATCGGCCAGGTTGGCGCCGCTGGCAAAACCGGCGGCATAGGCGACCGAGGTGATCGAGCGCGCGGTGTTGCGCAGCATCCAGACCGCCGCGCGCAGCTTGGTTTCCAGCAGATACTCCTTTGGCGCCATCCCAACCTGCGCCTTGAAAAGGCGCAGAAAATGCCGCTCGCTGAGGCCAAGCGTGCGGGCGAGCGCGGCGACGCGGGGGGTGTGGCTTGCCTCTGCATCGAGGATGACAAGCGCGCGCTGAATGCGCGGATCGGTAATTGCGCCGCGCTCCGCCCCCACGCGCGCGCCCATCACGGGCGCCGACTCGGGCGCGGGCAAGGTCATCTGGTGTTCCACCTTGGCGGCCCGGTCCGGGCCAAGATGCGCGCCAATGAGCCGCTTCATCAGCGGCAGGATAGACACGCCCCCCAGGACCGTCGTGACATCGCCCACCGCCGCAAAATCGCGGTTGGTGACAAAGCGATGGCCTGGAAAGGCCATCTCGAAATCGGCCTGGTGATAGGGATGGATGCAGACCGGGCGACCGTCGAGAAACCCCTCTTGCGCCAGCACGAAACTGCCGGTGCAGACGCCCACCAGCGGCACGCCCGCGCGCCGCGCGGCGTGCAGGTAATCGCGGTGGCGCGGCGGCGCGCTCTCCATGTCGCGCAAGAGCCCGCCGATGACAAACAGATGATCGAACCCGCCGGGATGAACGTAATCACACGTCGCGGGCACCGGAATGCCACAGCTTGACCGCACCGCAGAGCCGGGCGCGCCAACGATCTGCCAGCGCGCATAGCGCGGCTGCGAATCGTCGCCGTGATCACCCGCGTGGCGCAAGCTTTCGACCAGCCCGGCGAGCGACATCATCGGAAAACTGGGCCAGAGCAGGATACCCACCGCAAGCACCGTCTCGGCGGGTGCCTTCGGTGCCCCGAAATGCGGCAGCCCCGTCGTTACATTGATGCGCAGGGATATTGGATCACGCCCCCATGTCTGATTTCAGATGAAAATGACTGATAAACGAAAGACAGCCCCCCGGCAACTGCCGCAACGTAACGTCACCAGCGCGTGATGCGCGGCAATTCCGGGACCAACACCGGACCAGACAGGGAGATATGACATGACCAGCATTCTGACACGGCGCGGCCTCATGCTGTCGGCAGCGACCCTTGCACTGACAAGCGGGGCGGCACTGGCGCAGGACTGTCCGATCAAGATCGGCGCGCTCGCGCCGCTCTCGGCCCCCGGCACCGTGGTGGGAGGCGAGGCGATGCGCGACGCCATGCTGCTCGCGCAGACCGATATCAACGCGGCGGGCGGCGTTCTGGGCTGCCCCATCGAGGTGGTGATTGCCGATAGCGAGGGCCTGCCAGAGCGCGCCACCGCCGTGACCGAGCGCCTGATCACCCAGGATAACGTTACGGCCATCGGCGGCGGCTATCACAGTTCGGTGGGTGTGGCGGCCAAGGAAGTGGCCGATGCGCGCGGCGTGCCGGTTGTCTTTGCCGAAACCTGGAATGACACCATCACCGGCGACAAGCACAAATACATCTTTCGCATCGCGCCGCTCTCAAGCTGGACCTCGAACATCAACTGGCAATTCGCGCTGACCCTGCCGGGTGTCAAGAAAGTGGCGATCCTGACCGAGAACACAGATTATGGCATCCCCGCCAGCCAGGAAACGGCCAAGGGGCTTGAGGCCAACGGCGTCGCCGCGACGATCTTTTCGGTCGATATCGGCACGCAGGATTACGCGGGCATCGTCGAGCGGATCAAGGCGGAAAACCCCGACATGATCATCACGCTGGTGACCGGAGAGGCGGCGTTCAACTTTACCCAGCAGGCGGCGGATGCGGGCATCGGCCCGATGGACCTGCCGTTCCAGACCGGGCAGGACGCGCTTGAATCGGGCACCTACTGGACCAACGTGCCGGACGGGCAATACGCCTTTGTCCAGCGCATCGGCGTGCCGGAAAGCCAGTTCACCGACAAGGGCCGCGCCTTTGCCGCCGCCTACAAGGCCAAGACCGGCAAATCCGATGTCGAGAGCTACGCGATGGAGGCCTATGATTCCATCGCCGTGCTGGCGCAGGCAATCGAGGAGGCGGGCAGCACCGATGGCGATGCCATCGTCACTGCGCTGGAGAACATCAGCCACGAAGGTACGCTGGGGCGGATCTATTTCGACTATGGGCTGAAGCGCGATCCGTCAGAGGATGGCAAGGGCGATGAATGGTGGCACCAGTGGCCCGACCCGGCCATCACCATCATCCAGTTCCAGGAGCAGGGGCAGGCCTCGACCGATGCGGCGATCGTCTTTCCCGACGCCTACAAGACCGCAGAGCCGATCTGGGTGAACCAGTAAGCGAACCGGGCCGGGGTCTTCCCCGGCCCGCCCGTTTCCCTTGAAGCGCCATCCGTGCCAACGGAGGAATCGCCTGTGCAGACACCCGAAATCTTCTGGACCGTCATTCTGTGGATGATCGGCTGGGGCGTGCTTGGCGCGGTGCTGTTGCGCCGCCGCTATCTCGCGCGCGATCTCGACACCTCCAACGTGCCGTTCGCGGGCGCGATGGCGGGGGCGGCCCTTGGCCCCGTGGGCGTGGGCCTTTTGTGGCTGCGCACGCCCGCGCTCAGCGCCAGGCTCACCACGGCGCTGGCGCTTCTGGCGGTGGTGCTCATCGCCGCCGCCTTTTCATTCGCCGACCCGGAAAACAACTGCGTCGCCAATGGGGCCTTCCGCGCCAGCCAGATCACCAACGGCATCATCATCGGCATCATCTACGGGTTCATGGCGCTTGGCCTGACGCTGATTTTCTCGATCCTCGGTGTGGTCAGTTTTGCCCATGGCGAATTCTACATGATCGGCGGGATGCTCGTTTACTACATCACCGTGGTGTGGTTTCCCGATGCGGGGCCGCTCATGGGGGTGCTGGGGGCCTGTTTCATCGCCTTCTGCATCGGCGCGGTGTTCGAGCGCGCGATGCTGACGCCGATGTATACCGGCAAGATCGATCGCCCCGTGGAATATGGCATCCTCGCCACCTTCGGGCTGGCCTTTACCCTGCAATATTTCGTGCAGGCGATGCATGGCGCAAGCCCGGTCAAGGTGCAGCGATTCGTCGATTTTCCGCGTCTGCGCTTTCCCGACGGGACCGAGACCGCGTGGGTCACCACCAGCCGGGGCAACCTCACGCTGTTCGAGACGGTCTCGATCTCGAACCCGCGCTTTGTCGCCGCCGTCACCTGCATTCTGGTGCTTCTGGCGCTGCTTTACCTCCTGCACCGCACATGGACCGGCAAGGCGCTGCGCGCGGTCAGTCAGGACCGAGAGGCCGCCGCCATCGCGGGCATCGACCCCAACCGCATGAACATGCTGGCCTTTGCGCTTGGCGGGATGATCGCCGCACTTGCCGGTGCGCTTTTGGTTCAGGCGTTCTCATGGCTGCCGCAGGTGGGGGCGATCCCCGCGATGCGCTCTTTCGTCATCGTCGTGCTGGGTGGCCTCGGCTCGTTGCCCGGTGCCTTTGTCGGCGGCATCATGGTGGGGCTGGTGGAGGCGGCGGGGACGGGCTGCATTCCCGACGCGCAAAAGGCCGCGTCCTATATTCCCGCCTATGGCATGATCGTGCTGACGCTGACGCTTCTGCTGCGGCCCACGGGCCTTTTCGGGCGGCGGTTCTCGTCGGGTATGCACGGGCAGGGGGGCTGAGATGCGACAGGTTCCCAATATCGCCGGTCTCGGCCTCGTGCTGTTCTTCGCGGCCTTCCCGCTGGTCTATACGGGCGGCAATTACGACTATGTCATGCATGTCCTCATCACCGGCTTTTTCTACGCGATCCTCGCGTCAAGCTGGTCGATGCTGGCAGGCTATGCCGGACAGTTCAGCTTTGGCCACATGGCCTTCATGGGGATCGGGGCCTATGGCGCGGCGCTCTTCAGCCATTATTTCTACCTTACCTCGGCCCCCACGGGCACCTGCACCGAAGTCGCGTTTTTCGGCAACTGGCTGGTGATCAAGAACGCCATCGGCGTGACCTCGACCACGCTGACGCAGGACTGTCTGCAACAGGCCATCGCGGGCTGGGGCGACAGCGTGCAGGTCTGGCGAATGCCGGTTCTGCTGGGGATCGTTCTTGGCACGGTGGCGGGCGGTCTGGCGGGGCTTCTGGTGGGCCTTCTGGTGCTGCGGCTGCGCGCGGCCTACCTTGCGCTTTTCACACTGGGGTTCTCGGAAATCATCAAGGCGGTGATCTCGGCCGAAATCGACATCACGCGCGGTCAGGCGGGGATGGTGCTGCCCGCGCTCTTCGATAACGGGGTTGTGATCCTGGGAACCGAGTTCAGCCGCACCGACAAGATACCGCCGTATTACGCCATGTTTTTCCTGCTGCTTCTGTGCCTTTTGATCCTCACATGGCTTGCCCGCTCGCGCTTTGGCCTTTTCGTGCGCGCACTGCGCGAGGACGCCGACGCCGCCGCCGCATTGGGCGTCAACACCACGCGCTACAAGGTCTTTGTGTTCACCATCACCACCGCCATGGCCGCGTCGGCGGGCGCGGTGCAGGCGCATTATATCCAGATCGTCACGCCCAACATGCTGTTTTTGTTGCAGATGTCACTGGTGGTGGCGATGGCCGTGATCGGCGGGGTGGAAAACTTCGTCGCCGCTGCCCTTGGCGCGATCTTCCTTCAGATCATGCTCGAGCTGATGCGTACAAGTTTCAGCATCGGCGGGGTGGCGGTGGACATGACCGTGTGGAGGCTGGTGTTCTTCGGGGTGCTGCTGATGGTGGTGCTGCGCTTTTTCCGCAACGGCCTCATCGCGCCGCTCATCGACTATTTCGCCCGCGCGGGCATGGCCGAGGAAACCATCGCCAAACGCGCCGCCGGGGCCGGGGAGACGCAGCCATGATCCATCTCAAGGTCACAAACCTGCACAAGCGTTTTGGCGGGCTGCATGTGCTCAAGGGCGTCAATCTGGAGGTGAACGGGCCGGAGTTGATCGGCGTGCTTGGCCCGAACGGAGCGGGCAAGACGACGCTGACAAATATCCTCGACGGCGCGATCAAACCCACCTCGGGCACGGTCTATCTCAATGGCGAACGCATCGACCAGTTGAAGCCCTACGAGGTGGCGCGCGCGGGGCTGGGGCGCACATTTCAGGTCACGCGCAGCTTCCGGCGCATGACGGTGCTGGAAAATCTCTACGTGCCCGCGCTGGCGCTTGGCCATATGGGACAGGGGCGCGCGCTGACCGACCGCGCGACAGAGGTGCTGGAATTCCTCACCATCGACCATTTGCGCAACGAATATGCGCGCGCGCTTTCGGGCGGGCAGCAAAAGCTTCTGGAACTGGGCCGCCTTCTGATGCTCGACCCGGATGTTATCATCCTTGATGAGCCCTTCGCCGGCGTACACCCCAGGCTGATGGAGGTGATCTATGCCTATATCCGGCGGATGAAATCCGAGGGAAAGGCGATCATCCTCATCTCGCATCAGATGGATGCGATCTTTGCGCTCTCCGAACGGCTCATCGTGCTGAATTTCGGTGAGTTGATCGCGGATGGCAAACCCGAGGACGTCAAGAACGATCCCGCCGTGATCGAGGCCTATCTCGGCCGCGACGACGAGGAGGAGGACGCGGCATGACCGAGGCGGTTCTGGAACTGCGCGACCTGTCGGTGGGCTACTACCGCGATCTAAACATCCTGTCGGATCTGCACATCACCGCGCGGCGCGGGCAGATCACCACGATCCTCGGGGCCAATGGCGTGGGCAAATCCACCGCACTCAAGGCCGCGTTCGGCTTTCTTCGGCCGTTTCAGGGCGAAGTCCTGCTTGAGGGCAAGAACATCATCGACATCCCCACGCATCGCCGCATCAACGAGGGGCTGGCCTATATCCCGCAGCAGCCCGGCGTGTTCAAGGACATGACGGTTGAGGAAAACCTTGAACTTGGCGGCTGGACCTTCCGCCGCGACCGCGCGCAGATCCGCCGCAAGATCGAGGCCAATTACGCGCGTTTCCCCGCACTGCGCGACAAGCGCAGGCAGGCGACGGGCGAATTGTCGGGCGGACAGCAGCGCATGGTGGAAATCGGGCGCACGCTGATGGCAGAGCCGAAGATGCTGCTGGTCGATGAGCCGACGGCGGGGCTGTCCAAGCTTCTGGCGCAGGAGGTCTATGACATGCTGACCGACCTGCGCGACGAGGGGTTGACAATCCTTCTGGTGGATCAGGAAATCCGCCACGCACTCAAGATCGCGGATTACGTCTATGTGCTTGAGCTTGGGCGCAACAAATACGAGGGGCCGTCGGGCGATTTCACCGATCTGGAAAAGGCGTTCTGGGTGGCATGATGCAGGACACGTCACGGCTCTTCTACGGCTCGCGGCGGCGCAGGCCAAAACTGGCCCGTGCAGAGGGCGTCTATATCGACGCGGTGGACGGGCGGCGCTGGCTCGATGGCTCGTCGGGGGCAATGGTGTGCAATATCGGGCACTCGAACCCGGCGGTGCTGTCGGCGATGCGCGCCCAGATGGAGGTGGCGACCTTCGGCTATCGGTTGCATTTCGAGACCGAACCGGCGGAACGGCTGGCCGACCGGCTGGCAGGCATCGCGCCTGCGGGGCTTGGGCGCGTGTTCTTCGTCTCGGGCGGGTCGGAGGCGGTGGAATCCGCCCTCAAGCTGGCGCGCAGCCACGCTCTCGCCATCGGCGAGGCGCAGCGGTGGAAGGTGATTTCGCGCTTTCCGGCCTATCACGGCTGCACGCTCGGCGCGCTTTCGGTCACGGGTTACGCGCCGATGACCGCGCCCTATGCGCCGATGATGGCACAGATGCCGAAGGTCTCCGCGCCGCGCGCCTGGCTTGACGGACTGCCGCTGGATGATCCCGCAACCGGCCACCATTACGCCGACATGCTGGAGGCGCAAATCCTGGAGGAAGGCCCCGAGACGGTGCTGGCCTTCATCGTGGAGCCCATTGGAGGGGCCTCGACCGGCGCACTGGTGCCGCCTGCGGGCTACATGCCGCGCATCCGCGAGATCTGCGACCGCTACGGCGTTCTGCTGATTCATGACGAGGTGATTTCGGGCGGCGGGCGCACGGGGCGGTTCCTTGCCGCCGATCACTGGGGCGTGGTGCCCGACATGATCACGATTTCCAAGGGGTTCGGCTCGGGCTACATGCCGCTCGGGGCGCTTATCGCGCGCGATACAATCGTCGAGACGGTGCTTGACCATGGCAGCTATCCGCACGGCTTTACCTATGCCGGCAACCCGCTGGCCTGCGCGGCGGGCCTTGCCGTCATCGACGAGATCGAACGGCAAGGCATGATGGAAAACGCCGTGGCCATGGGCGATCTGCTGCACCTCCGGCTCAGGGCGATGATGCAGCGATACGAGATCATCGGCGATGTGCGCGGCATGGGCCTTCTGCAAGCTTTCGAGCTGGTTTCAGACCGCGCCACGCGCGCCCCCCTGCCCAAGCATCTCGATGCCTATGACCGGCTGACAGAGGCCGCCTATGACGAGGGGCTGATCATCTATGCCCGCCGTTCGCGGGGCGGGCACGAGGGCGATCATTTCATCGTCGCCCCGCCGATGATCGTGACTCTCGCGCAGATGGACGAGATCATGGAAAAGCTCGGTCGCGCACTTGACCGCTTCACCGCCGAATGCGGGCTGTGACATGTCCAAGATCATCCTGACCTGCGCCGTCACCGGCTCGATCCACACCCCTTCGATGTCGCCCTACCTACCCTTCCGTGCAGAGGACATCGCCGATCAGGCGGTGGCGGCGGCCAAGGCGGGGGCGGCCATCCTGCATCTGCACGCGCGCGACCCCGAGACGGGCCACCCCTCGGCACGCGCCGCGCATTACATGGCCTTCCTGCCCGAGATCGCCCGCCGCTCTGATGCGATCATCAACCTCACCACCGGCGGCAGCGCGGTGATGAGCCTTGATGAGCGCCTTGAAGGGCCGCTGGCGGCAGAGCCGGAAATGTGCTCGCTCAACATGGGCACGATGAATTTCGCGCTCTACCCGATGACCGCGCGGATCACAGACTGGTGTTTCGAGTGGGAAAGACCGTTTCTTGAAGGCTCGGACGATCTGGTGTTCAAGAACACGCCGCGCGACATCGAGGCAGTTTTGCGCCGCATGGGCGAGGAGCGCGGCGCGCGGTTCGAGTTCGAGTGCTACGACACCGGCCACCTGACCATGCTGCGGCATTTCATGGATCGCGGGCTGGTGCGCGCGCCGGTGTTTCTTCAGTTCGTGTTCAGCGTGTTGGGCGGGATGGAGGCGCTTCCTGAAAACCTCACCCATATGAAGCGGCTGGCGGATCGGTATTTCGGCGAGGATTACCTCTTTTCCGTGCTGGCCGCCGGGCGGCACCAGATGCCGATGGCGGCGATGGCGGCCGGGATGGGCGGCCATGTGCGCGTGGGGCTGGAGGACAGCCTGATGATCGCGCGCGGACAATTGGCGCGCTCCAACGCCGAGCAGGTGGCAAAGGTGCGCGGCATTGTCGAGGCTTTGGGGCGCGAGGTGGCAAGCCCCGCCGAGGCGCGCGCGATGCTGGGGCTGAAAGGGGCGGATCATGTCCGGTTCTGATAGGATCCGTGTGGCGCGCCCCGAGGACATGCCCGGCCTCATGCGCGCCCTCGGGTCGCTCGCGCGCGATCTCGATGATCCCTTCCGCATGGAGGCGGCCACGCTGGAGGCGGCGCTTTTCGGCCCAATGCCCTGCGCTTTCGCCCTGCTTGCCGGGGATAACGGCGCGGTGCTGGCTCAAGCCGCGCTCAGCACCTCGCTTGGCGGCACGGTTACCTTCATTTCGGACCTCTGGGTAAGCGCGGACGCCCGCGGCACCGGGCTGGGCCGCCGTCTTCTGGCCGCTGCGGCGCGCGAGGGGGCGGCGCGCTGGCAATCCGTCGCGCTGCGCCTCACCGTCTATCAGGACAACGTGGGCGCGCGCGCCTTTTACAACCGGCTGGGATTCGTAATCCGCGACGAGGACCGTAACGCGCTTCTCTCCGGCGACGCCCTGACCCGATTGATGGAGCAGCCATGAAAGCCTTTCTCGACCCCCGCCAATCCACCCATGACCCGCGCCATTTCATGGCCAACGGGCGCATCCTGCCCAACCCCGAGGTGCCTGCGCGCGTGGATATCCTGTGCAAGGGGGCCGAGGCGGCGGGGCTGCGGTTTGATCCGCCCGAGGATCACGGGCAAGGACCGATTGCCGCCATTCATTCCGCCGAATACCTGACCTTCCTGCGCACGATCCACACCCGCTGGCGGCGGATCGAGGGGGCGGGAGAGGAGGTGATCCCCAACATCCACCCCGCCAACCGCTCTGACAGCTATCCGCGCTCTGCCGTGGGGCAGGCGGGCTATCATCAGGCCGATACCGCCTGCCCGATCTCCGCCGAGACATGGAAGGCCGCCTATTGGTCGGCGCAGACCGCGCTTTCGGGCGCGGTGGCGGTGGCATCAGGCGCGCGCGCGGCCTATGCGCTTTGCCGCCCGCCGGGGCACCACGCGTTCGCCGATCTGGCGGGCGGGTTCTGCTTTCTCAACAATGCCGCGATTGCCGCCGAGGCATTGCGCGCGCGCGGCCTGCGCCCCGCCATCCTTGATGTGGACGTGCATCACGGCAACGGCACGCAGGGCATCTTCTACGCGCGCGGCGATGTGCTCACGGTGTCGATCCATGCAGATCCGGTGCGGTTCTACCCGTTCTTCTGGGGCCATGCGCAGGAGCGCGGCGAAGGCGCGGGGCGCGGGGCCAATCTCAACCTGCCCCTACCGCGCGGCACGGCCGATGCAGGCTACAGGGCCGCGCTTGACACGGCGCTGGAGCGGATCGCGGATTTCGGGGCGGATGTGGTGGTGATCGCACTCGGGCTTGACGCCCATGAGGACGACCCGTTTCAGGGGCTGCGCATCACGACGGCGGGTTTCCGCGCCATCGCTGCCGAGATCGCGGGGCTTGGCCTGCCGCTTCTGCTGGTGCAGGAGGGCGGCTATGTCTCCGACGCGCTCGGGGGCAATCTCACGAGTTTTCTTACCAGCATCACGGAAGGTGTGGCATGAAGATCGCCTATCACACGCTCTATCTGAAAAAGCGGTTCCCGCTGCGTATCTCGCGGGGCGAGATCACGGGAGGCGAGAACCTTTTCGTGTCCGTCACCGAGGGCGCAGATACCGGCTGGGGCGAGATGGCCCCCGGCGCAAGCGAGGGCGCGGCAAGCGTAGCCGAGGGGCAGGCGCAGCTTGAGGCGTTCTGCGCGGATGGCCTGCCCGGCTCGATCTTCGATACATGGGAGGGGGCGCAGGCGGCGGGCGTGGCCCCTTGCGCGCTGGCCGCGCTCGACATGGCGCTGTGGGACCTGCGCGCCAAACAGGCCGGGATGCCGCTTTACCGGCTGCTTGGCCTGCCCCGGCGCGGCGTGGTCTCCTCGCTCACCGTGGGGATCAACCCGCCCGAGGTTGTGCGCGAGCGGGTGCCGCTGCTGCTGGCCAGCGGCGCGCGCGCGCTCAAGATCAAGCTGGGCAGCCCCGAGGGGATCGAGGCCGACAAGACCATGTTCGCCGCCGTGCTGGAGGCCGCAAAGGACAGCGGCGCCGCGCTCCGGGTCGATGCCAATGGCGGCTGGTCGCTGCCGGATGCGCGCCACATGATGAACTGGCTCGCCGCACGCGGGGTGGAATATGTCGAACAGCCGCTGGTGCGCGGGGCCGAGGATCAATTGCCCGCGCTGTTCAAGGATCGCGCCCTGCCGGTCTTTGTCGATGAATCCTGCCGCATCGCGTCGGACATTCCCGCCTATGCCGCTGCGGTGGACGGGGTGAACCTCAAGCTGATGAAATGCGGCGGCATCACCGAGGCGCTGCGCATCGTCGCCACCGCCCGCGCCTTTGGTCTCAAGACCATGATCGGCTGCATGGGCGAAAGCTCTGTCTCCATCGCCGCCGGGGCCTCGCTCTCGGCGCTGTTCGACTATATCGACCTCGATTCCCATCTCAATCTTGATCCGGACCCCGCCACAGGTGCCCCCTTCGCCGAAGGCGTGACCCTGCCCGAGGACCGCCCCGGCCATGGAGGAGCCCTGAACCATGCTTGACCCGTCCCGACCCATCGCCCTCTACGCCGAGGCCACCATGGGCCAGCTCAACGCCAAGATGGCCGAGGGCATCCTGCGCTATGGCCGCAACCCCGTGGCCGCCGTGATCGACAGCACGCAGGCGGGCCGCCGCGTGCGCGATCTCTGCACGCTGGACAGCGACGTGCCGGTGGTGGCGACGCTGAATGAGGCCGAGGCGCTTGGCGCGCAAGTGCTGGTTCTGGGCACCGCACCGTCGGGGGGCCGCGTGCCGCCCGAATGGATGGCGATCCTGCAACAGGCGGTGGCGGATGGCCTGTCGATCGTCAACGGGATGCATGACCGGCTGGAGCCGGTCCTTGGGCAGGGGTTGCGGCCCGGTCAATGGGTCTGGGATCTGCGCGTGCCGCAGGGCGACATGCCCCCGATTGCCATGGGCCGCGCGGCAAAGCTCGACAATATCCGCGTGCTGATGGTCGGCACCGACATGGCCATCGGCAAGATGACCGCCGGGCTGGAACTCACCCGCAGCTTGCAGGAGATGGGGCGCGACGCGGCCTTTCTCGCCACCGGACAGACCGGCATTGCCATCACCGGGCGCGGCATCCCGCTTGATGCGGTGCGCGTGGATCACGCGGGCGGCATGGTGGAACGCATGGTGCTCGAAGCCGCCGCGCATGAGGTGGTGGTGATCGAGGGCCAAGGCTCGCTTCTGCATCCCGGCAGCACGGCCACCCTGCCGCTGATGCGCGGCAGCGCATGCAACCGCATGATCCTGTGTCACCGGGCGGGCATGACGGTGCTCGACACGCTTGACGAGGTGCGCGTGCCGCCCCTGCCCGAGGTGATCGCCCTCAACGAGACGGTGGCGCGGGCGGTGGGTGCGCTCACGCCCGCGCGGGTGGTGGGCATCGCCCTCAACACCGCGCGGCTAAGCGCGGCCGAGGCCGAGGCGGCCCTAAAGGCCGTCGAGGACGAGACCGGCCTGCCCGCCGCCGACCCGGTGCGCAATGGCGCGGCGCGGCTGGCCGAGGCCGTGCTGGCATGACCGGCACGCCCGAGCTGCGCCGCATCACCGCGCGCGGCACCCCGCGCAAGGTGGGCCGCGCGCTTGGCGAAGCGGGGCGCACGGCGGTTCACACCGTGCTCCTCCATACGCCCTACTGGCAGGCCGTCACCGCGCCTGCGTATCACGCAGCCGTGGCGCGGATGGGTGAAGAGCTGCGCGCGCGGTTCCCGACCATCCACGAGGAGGTGGCGGGGCTGGCCGAGGGCCTCGCCCTGCCCTTCGAGGACGTGATCGCGTGGAACTGCCGGGGTGATCTCATCTCGAACGCGCCAGACGGCTGCACCACGGTCCTTATGCCGGGGCGGGAACCCGTCATCGCCCATAACGAGGATGGCCTGCCCGGTTTTCGCGGCCATGCCTTTCTGGCCGACGTCATGCCCGAGGGCGCGCCCGGTTTCACCGCTTTCTGCTATCCTGGCTCGATTCCGGGACATACCTTCGCGGTGACCGGGGTGGGGCTGGTGCAGGCGGTGAACAACATCCGCTTGCGCGGCGTTGTGGCAGCCGTGCCACGCATGGCGCTTGGCCGCGCGGCGCTTGGCTGCCGTTCCCTCGACGAGGTGACCGCACATTTCAGGGCGAACCACGACAGCGGCGGCTTTCACATGGGCTTTGCCCACGCGGGCGATACGCGGATCCTGAGCGTGGAATATGGCGGCGGCGCGGTCTCGGTGGGGGAGATCACCGAACCGAAGGTCCACGCAAATCACGCGCTGCACCTGCCCCTCGGACCCGAGGGGCAGAGCATCACCCGCTCCTCCGCCGACCGGCAGGCGCGCGGCACGGCCCTCCTCGCCCAGGGCATCCGCGATCCGCTGGCGATCCTGCGCGACACCGCTGGCCCCGGCCTGCCCATCTTTCGCACCGCCCCGGACGATCCCGACGACGAGAACACGCTGGCAACGACGGTTTTCCGGATGAGGGCTACAGGCGTAGAGTGGGAGGTGCGCGCGCAGAACCGCGCGAAGGTGGAGCATCACGGTGTCACCGGAATATGACCCGCCACAATGAAAACCCCCGACCGCTTGCGCGGCCGGGGGCAATCCCGCACCCGTAGGGTGGGTGTCAACCCACCGGGATCAAAGCCCCGTGGTCACGTCGATCGTGTTGCCCTCTTCGAGGGTCACATAGGCCTTCTTGACGTCCTTGCGGCGGCCAAGCATGCCGCGAAAGCGCTTTTGCTTGCCCTTGGTGATGGTGGTGTTCACCGCCTTCACCTTGACGCCGAACAGCGTTTCCACCGCTTCCTTGATCTGCGGCTTGTTGGCCTCAATATCCACCTCAAAGACGATGGCGCCGTTCTCGGATACCATGGTCGCCTTTTCGGTGATGACCGGCTTGCGGATCACGTCGTAATGTTCAGGTTTCGCGCTCATTTCAGACGAGCCTCCAGTGCTTCGACACCCGCCTTGGTGAGCACGAGCGTGTCACGCTTGAGGATGTCATAGACATTCGCGCCCATCGAGGGCAGCACATCGAGACCCTCGATATTGGCCGCCGCACGAGCGAACTCGGCATTGACTGCGGCCCCGTCGATGACGAGCGCGCGCTTCCAGCCCAGATCCTTGATCTGCTTGGCTAGGGTCTTGGTCTTGCCGTCGCCCACCGCCACGTCGATCACCACAAGCTCACCCGCGCGGGCCTTGGCCGAGAGCGCGTGCTTGAGGCCAAGCGCGCGCACCTTCTTGGGCAACTCGTGCGCATGGCTCCGCGGGGTCGGACCCTTGTAGATGCCGCCCTTGCGAAAGATCGGCGCATTGCGGTCGCCGTGGCGTGCGCCACCGGTGCCCTTCTGGCGATAGATCTTCTTGGTCGAATAGCTGGTTTCGGACCGGGTCTTGACCTTGTGCGTGCCGGCCTGCGCCTTGTTGCGCTGCCAGCGGACGACGCGGTGCAGGATATCGGCGCGCGGATCCAGCCCGAAGATGTCTTCGCCCAGATCGACCGAGCCGGCCTTGCCGCCGTCCAGTGTGATCACGTCGAGTTTCATTCCTCGCCTTCCTTCTTCTCGGCCTCGATTGCGGCCTCGGCCTCCTTGAGTGCGGCCTCCTCGGCAGCGGCGGCTTCCTCGGCCAGACGCTTGGCTTCGGCTTCTGCCTCGGCTGCGGCCAGAGCGGCGGCCTCCTCGGCGGCACGCGCAGCCTCGTCAGCGGCGGATTTCAGCGCGGCGGGCAAGATCGCGTTCTCGGGGAACGGTTTCTTGACCGCGTCCTTGATCGTGACCCAGCCGCCCTTGGAGCCGGGCACCGCGCCCTTGACCATGATCAGGCCCCGGTCGGCATCGGTCTTGACCACCTGAAGGTTCTGCGTGGTGACACGCACCGCCCCCATGTGACCGGCCATCTTCTTGCCCTTGAACACGCGGCCCGGATCCTGACACTGACCGGTAGAGCCGTGCGAGCGGTGGCTGATCGACACGCCGTGCGAAGCACGCAGACCGCCGAAATTATGCCGCTTCATGGCCCCGGCAAAACCCTTGCCGATCGAGGTGCCCGACACGTCCACGAACTGCCCGGCGAAGTAGTGGTCGGCGGTGATCTCCTCGCCCACGTCGATGAGGTTCTCCGGCGCCACGCGGAATTCCGCGATCTTGCGCTTGGGCTCGACCTGCGCGGCGGCGAAATGGCCGCGCATCGCCTGCGTCGTGCGCTTGGCCTTGGCGGTTCCGGCGCCGAGTTGCACGGCCGTGTAGCCGTCTTTCTCAGGGGTGCGCTGCGCCACCACCTGAAGCTTGTCCAGTTGAAGAACGGTCACAGGAATCTGCTTGCCGTCTTCCATGAAAAGCCGGGTCATCCCGACCTTTTTCGCGATCACACCAGAGCGCAACATGTCCTTGCCCTCCTCAAACCGAAATCTGCACGTCCACGCCGGCCGCGAGGTCGAGCTTCATCAGCGCGTCCACGGTCTGCGGGGTGGGATCGACAATATCGAGAAGCCGCTTGTGGGTGCGGATCTCGAACTGGTCGCGGGATTTCTTGTTCACGTGGGGTCCACGCAGAACGGTGTATTTCTCGATCTTGTTCGGCAGCGGAATCGGTCCGCGCACCTGCGCGCCGGTCCGCTTGGCGGTGTTCACGATTTCCTGCGTGCTGGCATCCAGAACGCGGTAATCGAACGCCTTGAGCCGGATGCGAATGTTTTGGCCTTGCATTGAGGTAGCCTTTCGCGGCGTTGGAGTTGATAGGAGGAAGGCCGGACCATCCGGCCTCCCTCGTCGAACCCTAAAGGTTGTTACACCAGGATTTTCGACACGACGCCTGCGCCGACGGTGCGGCCGCCTTCGCGGATGGCGAAGCGCAGGCCGTCTTCCATGGCGATGGGCGCGATCAGCTCAACCGTGAATTTCAGGTTGTCGCCGGGCATGACCATTTCCGTGCCTTCAGGCAGAACCACCGTGCCGGTCACATCCGTGGTGCGGAAGT
>NZ_JAGQDH010000013.1 GCF_018069895.1 Roseovarius autotrophicus
ACCACGCCCGCGATGATCAGCCCTGCGCAGCTTGCTCAGGTTGGCGGCGGCGGCTGGGAATACTCGCCTGTTGTCGCGACCACCTCTGGCACGGCGTTCGACTTCACGGGAATCCCGGAGGGGGTGAGCGAGGTCGAGATTTTATTCAGCCAAGTATCTTTGACAACCGCAGATCAGCTATTGGTCCAGATAGGGAACTCGTCTGGGTTAGTGACAACTGGATACGCCTCCGCTTCTTCGCGTGCGGGCGCGGCTATTATCAACTCAACAGACGGGTTTATCGCGACCCTGAATAACGCGGCGCTTGCGTTCTCTGGGGTGATGCAAATCTTGTCGTTCGAGGGTTCGGATGAGTGGGTTTCCGGGCATTCAGGGAACGCGGAAGCAGATCGGCCTAGCACGGGAGGCGGACGAGGGACCATGGTGGGAAATCTGGATAGTGTCAGGATCACACGCACCGGCACTGGGTCTTTTGACGGCGGTAGCGTCCAAGTGAGGTGGCGCAAATGACAATCACGACAATCAATCTCAAGACAGGCGAGCGCGTAACTTCTCAGAATGACGCGCCGTCCTTCGTCACGCCCGCTGAGGTGTTGGCACAAGAGCGGGGGAGCATGGTTGCCAGCGCCATGCAGGTGCGGCTGGCCCTGTTGGCCGCAGGCCGTCTCGATGAGGTAGAGGCTATCGTCGCGGCAGCGGACACCGCCACGCAGATCGCGTGGGACAAGGCGACCGAGTTCCGGCGGCTCAGCCCGACGATTGCCGCGTTCGCCGCCCTGGCCTCGCCGCCGTTCAGTGACGAAGACCTGGACGCGTTGTTCACCGCCGCAATGGAGATCGAGGTATGAGAGATATCTGGTTCGAGGTCCGCTATCTGATGATGGCCCCGTTCACGCTGGCCCTGTTGGTGCAGTTCGCCGTGCTCATGTGGATACAGCGCCGGGTGCCGAAGCCGCTGCTCTACCTGTTCTACCCCGCTGCGGCGGTCTTTCTGGTGGAGGACTTCATCTATCAGGTTGTGGTCGGCACCTTCCTGTTCCTTGATCGCCCGCGTGACGTGTTGTTCACGGGACGGCTCAAGCGCCTGGACGCGCAAGACCCGGCTGATTATCAGGTCTGGCGGTTCAAGCGGGTGCTGAACGCGCTCGATCCGGGGCATGTGTGAAGTGGAAGAAACCACAGCGGACTACGCGACGGTGGATGAGGAGTTTCAGGCACCTTTGAAAGCGCTGTTCAAGGGTCTTCGCCCCGCCCTGTTTCAAAAAATCGGTTGCTATAATATAGCTGTAAATCTCTCTAAAGTATTTCGTCACGCTACACACGCTACACAGAGCTTGTGCCTGTCGGCTTGCCCCTTGCAAAATTCCTGCAAGAATTGGAAATTAACAAGTGTTCAATTCAGCCAGCAGGAGCCGCCCATGGATTTCGCCCTCAGCGAGGAACAGACCGCCATCTTCGACATGGCCCATGCCTTTGGTCAGGAGCGGATCGCGCCCCATGCCCGCGAGTGGGAGGCGGCGGGGACGATCCCCAAGGAGCTTTGGCCCGAGATCGGCGCGCTCGGTTTTGGCGGACTTTATGTGAGCGAGGAGGCGGGCGGATCGGGGCTGACGCGGCTTGACGCGACACTGGTGTTCGAGGCGCTCAGCATGGCCTGTCCGGCGGTGGCGGCGTTCTTGTCGATCCACAACATGTGCGCCAAGATGATCGACAAGTTCGCGAGCGACGAGATGAAGGCGCGGGTGCTGCCCCGCGCGATGACCATGGAGACGGTGCTTGCCTACTGCCTGACGGAGCCGGGATCGGGGTCCGACGCCGCCGCGCTGCGCACGCGCGCGGAGCGCACCAATGAGGGTTACACGCTCAACGGAACCAAGGCGTTCATCTCGGGGGGCGGCTATTCGGATGCCTATGTGGTGATGGTGCGAACCGGCGGCGACGGTCCCAGGGGCATCTCGACCGTTTATGTCGAGGACGGCACGCCGGGGCTGAGTTTTGGCGGGCTGGAGGACAAGATGGGCTGGAAGGCGCAGCCAACGCGCCAGGTGCAGTTTGACAATTGCAGCATCTTAGCCGGGAATCTGGTCGGAGAAGAGGGCAAAGGTTTCACATATGCGATGAATGGGCTGGATGGCGGGCGGCTCAACATTGCGGCCTGTTCGCTTGGCGCGGCGCAGCAGGCGATCAACATGACGCTGGCCTACATGGCCGAACGAAAGGCGTTCGGACGTGCCATCAACGAGTTTCAGGCGCTGCAATTCCGGCTTGCGGATATGGAGATCGAGTTGCAGGCCGCGCGCACATTTCTCCGGCAGGCGGCGTGGAAGCTCGACACCGAGGCGCCCGACGCCACCAAGTTCTGTGCCATGGCCAAGAAATTCGTGACCGAGGCCGGCAGCCGCATCGTCAACCAGTGCCTGCAATTGCATGGCGGCTATGGCTATCTGGCCGATTACGGGATCGAAAAACTGGTGCGCGACCTGCGGGTGCATGAAATCCTCGAAGGCACCAACGAGATCATGCGTCTGATCGTGGCGCGCCAGATGCTGAGCGCGCGATGAGCGGTGATATCCATATCCGCAAGGAGGGGCACGCCGGGCGGATCACGCTGACGCGGCCCAAGGCACTGAACGCGCTGAGTTACGAGATGTGCCTGGCCATCGAGGTGGCCCTCGACGCGTGGCGCGACGACCCGGAGGTGGCGCTGGTTCTGATCGACGCCGAGGGCGACCGCGCGTTTTGCGCGGGCGGCGATATCCAGCAGCTTTACGACACGGGCCGCGCGGGAGATTTCTCCTATGGGCGGCGGTTCTGGGCGGATGAATACCGGCTGAACGCCAGGATCGCGCGCTATCCAAAGCCGTATGTGGCGCTGATGCAGGGCTTTGTCATGGGCGGCGGCGTGGGCGTGTCGTGCCACGGCACGCACCGGGTGGTGTGCGAGAGCACGCAGGTTGCCATGCCCGAATGCGGCATCGGCCTTGTGCCGGATGTGGGCGGCTCGCTTCTCTTGGCGCGCGCGCCGGGGCGGCTGGGGGAGTATCTTGGCACGACGGGCACGAGAATGGGACCTGCGGATACGATTCTAGCAGGTTTTGCAGATTGTTACATCCCAAGGCTCAAGTGGCCTGACCTGACCGCGCAGCTTGTGGAGAGCGGCACGGCCGAGGGGATCGCCGGGATGAGCGAGGCCGCGCCGCAAGGCATGCTGAGCGCGCTGCAATCGCAGATCGACGCGCATTTCGGCGGCGCGACTTTGCAGGACATCCTCCGATCGTTGCGCGCGGAGGACAGCGATTTCGCACGCGACACGCTCAAGACCCTCGGGCGTAATTCACCCCTGTCGATGGCCTGCGCGGTCGAGATGATCCACCGCTTGCGCGGGCCCGCGGCGGATATCGCGCGCGCCCTTGGCCTTGAATACCGTTTCACCTATCGTGCGATGGAGCACGGCGATTTTCTGGAGGGGATCCGCGCCGCGATCATCGACAAGGACAGAAATCCGCTATGGAAACATGGGCTTGACAGCCTGCCGGGCATGGCCGTCTCGCAGATGCTCATGCCGTTGGGCAAGGACGCCCTGACACTGGAGGAGGCAGAGACATGAAGATCGGATTTATCGGGCTGGGCAATATGGGCGCGCCGATGGCGACCAATCTGGCGCGGGCGAGGCACGCCGTTGCGGGCTTTGACGTGGTGGGTGTGACGGTCGAGGGGGTGGCGCAGGCGGCCTCTGCCACCGAGGCCGCAACGGGGGCAGAGGTGGTCATCACCATGTTGCCAAACGGGGATATCCTGCGCCGCGTCGCGGCAGAGATCATCCCGGCCATGGAGCCGGGCGCGGTGCTGCTCGATTGCTCGACCGTCGATGTGCAATCGGCACGCGACGTGGCGGCCGAGGCGGTGGCGGCAGGGCTTCACGCGCTCGATGCGCCGGTCTCGGGCGGTGTCGGCGGGGCGGCGGCGGGCACGCTGACCTTCATGGTCGGGGGCGGCGAAGACGGCTTCAATATCGCCAGAAAACTATTTGATGTCATGGGACAAAAGGCGGTTCATTGCGGCCCGTCCGGCAATGGGCAGGCGGCCAAGATCTGCAACAATATGATTCTTGGCGTGACGATGATCGCCACCTGCGAGGCCTTCGCGCTGGCCGACAAGCTGGGGCTGGACCGTCAGGCGATGTTCGATGTGGTTTCCACCTCCTCTGGTTATAGCTGGTCGATGAACGCCTATTGCCCGGCGCCGGGTGTGGGCCCCAAATCGCCCGCCGACAACGATTACAAGCCGGGGTTCGCCGCCGAACTGATGCTCAAGGATTTGCGCCTGTCGCAGATGGCGGCCGAGGCGGTGGATGCCGACACGCCCATGGGGCGCGCTGCCTGTGACCTCTATGCGCAATTCGTCGAGAAGGAGGGTGGCAAGGGCCGTGATTTCTCGGCCATGCTGCCGCGATTCGAGGCGCGCGGGCACGGCTGATGAACTGGTGCGCGCGGGCCGCAGGGCTGCCGCCTTTCTTGCCGGCGACGGTAGCGGCGCTCGACCGGCTCGCGCCGATTGCGGTGCCCGAAGGGACCGTGCTCTTTCGCCCCGGCGAGACGGTCAAGGGCTTTGTCATCGTGCTCCGGGGCCGGGTCGAAGTCTATCTTACCGGGCTTTCGGGGCGCGAGATTCTGCTATACGAGGTTGCACCGGGCCAAAGCTGTGTGCAGTCCACCCTCGGGCTCATGGGGGGCGAGGACTATTCCGGCGAGGCAGTCGCGCGCGAGCAATGCGAGGTGGTGCTGATCCCGCGCGAGATTTTCCTGCGGTTTATGGACGGTGACCCGGCGTTTCGCAACTTTGTCTTTGCCGCCTTCGCCGCGCGGCTGCAATCCATGATGCACCTTCTCGACCGGGTGGCGTTCCAGCGGGTCGAGACACGGCTTGCAGCCTGTCTTCTGGCGCGGGCCGAGGGCGGTGCGGTCAACGCCACACATGCCGAAATCGCCGTGCAGATCGGCACTGCGCGCGAGGTGGTATCGCGCCGACTTGACGCATTGGCGCGGCGGGGGATCGTCGCGCTTTCGCGTGGGCAGGTGCGGATCATCGACGCACAGGCGCTGACGGAAATCGCCGCTCTGCCCGGCTGATCGCCGCGCGCCTTTCCCTTGCCCTTCCCCGTGATATGTTGCACCACGACTTCTGACAAACGACCCGAATGAAGGATCGGCGCCATGGCTGACGGAATGATGGACATCAATGCGAAACCGACCGAGGAAATCTCGGTCCGCGAGACATTCGGCATCGACACCGACATGATCGTCAAGGGTTTCGCCACCCGCACCGAGCGCGTGCCGGACTTCGACACGACCTATAAATTCGATCCCGACACCACGCTCGCGATCCTCGCCGGGTTTTCCCACAACCGCCGCGTGATGATCCAGGGCTATCACGGCACGGGCAAATCCACCCATATCGAGCAGGTGGCCGCCCGGCTCAACTGGCCCTGCGTGCGCGTCAATCTCGACAGCCATATCAGCCGGATCGACCTTATCGGCAAGGACGCGATCAAACTGCGTGACGGCAAGCAGGTGACGGAATTCCACGAGGGCATCCTGCCCTGGGCGCTGCGCAACCCCACCGCCATTGTGTTCGACGAATACGACGCAGGCCGCGCCGATGTGATGTTCGTGATTCAGCGCGTGCTCGAGGCCGACGGCAAGCTGACGCTGCTTGACCAGAACGAGGTGATTTCGCCCAACCCCTATTTCCGCCTCTTCGCCACGGCCAATACCGTGGGTCTGGGCGACACCACCGGGCTTTACCACGGCACCCAACAGATCAACCAGGGCCAGATGGACCGCTGGTCGCTCGTGGCCACGCTCAACTATCTCAGCCATGACGCCGAAACCGCCATCGTTCTGGCCAAGAACCCGCTCTATAATACCGCCGACGGGCGCAAGACCATCAGCCGCATGGTGACGGTCGCCGACCTCTCGCGCACCGCCTTCATGAATGGCGAGCTTTCGACCGTCATGAGCCCCCGCACCGTGATTGCATGGGCGCAGAACGCTACCATCTTCCGCAATGTGGGCTACGCCTTCCGCCTGACCTTCCTCAACAAATGCGACGAACTGGAGCGGCAGACCGTGGCAGAATTCTACCAGCGCTGCTTTGACGAGGAACTGCCCGAAAGCGCGGCCCATGTGACGGTGCGGTAGCCCGCGCCACGCAAGCCGTCGGCACGGTGGCATCATGCGACCGCTTCTCCGACATCGCCGCCCTGGGGCGGCGCACTTGGCGGAAGGGGTGGGATTCGAACCCACGGATGCTTGCACATCGCCGGTTTTCAAGACCGGTGCAATCGACCACTCTGCCACCCTTCCGGAAGGCGGGTATCGTGTCACTAGCGTGGCGCATCCGATTCTGCAAAGGGGGGCGGGGGAAAATCCGCGCAAGGCCGGCAGGGGTGCTTTTCACGCCGCATGTGACCGGTTAGACTGCGCGCAACAAGACCGGGCGACGGCACGTCCGCGACAGACGCAGGTCAAGGGGCGCAAGATGGATCGAGTGACAGGAGTGAACAGGGCTGGCTGCGCGCTGGCGGTGCTGGCGTTGTTCGGGCTGGCGGGCTGCGAGGAAGGCGGCAGCTTCGGTTTCGCGAAACCCGCCGCGCGAGAGGCCGGGGGCGCGAACCGCTCGGTCCGTCTGGTCGAGCGCGATGTCGAGGCGCCGCAGGTCTTTCAGAAAACCGACATGGGCCTGTGGGACGGCCGCCCCTCGCTTGGCGGGGTCTGGGTGGCGCATCCCGATGTGACCGACCCCGAGCGCGTGATCATCCGCAACACCGCCAATGGCACCTTCGTGATCGGTGCGCTGTTTCGCCGCGAGCGCGACATGCCCGGCCCTGCCTTTCAGGTTTCGTCCGACGCGGCGGTGACGCTCGAGATGCTGGCGGGGGCGCCCGCGCAACTGAACGTGACCGCCTTGCGCCGAGAGGAGGCCGCAGTCGAGGAAGAGCCCGCCGAGGTCGGGGAGATCGCCGCGCCCGCCGAGATCGAGGCCAGCATGCTCGATCCCGTCGCCGGGGCCGCCGCCGCCATCGAGGCCGCCGAAATCCGCGCCGCCGAGGCACCACCGCCCCCGCCTGCGGCCGCCGAACCCGTGCCGGCATCCGCGCCCGAACGCCCCGCCACGACGCTCGACAAGCCGTTCATCCAGGTGGGGATCTTCAGTATCGAGCAGAACGCACGCAACACCGCCACCGCGCTTCGGCAGGCGGGGATGGTGCCGACGGTGCTGGCGCAGAACTCGCAGGGCAAGGCGTTCTGGCGAGTCGTGGTCGGGCCTGCGACCACCGCCGATGACCGGGGCGCCGTTCTCAAAAAGATCAAGGGGATCGGTTTCGCCGACGCCTATCCTGTCACCAACTGACCGGGGAGAGCCATGATGACGACCCTGCGCCACTGGATCCTTATGCTGGCCGCGCTTGTGCTGGCCACGCCCGCTGCGGCCTTCGAGACAAGCGCGAAGGGCGCCTATGTGATGGACGTGACCACGGGCACGGTGCTTCTCAACAAGAATGCCGACGAGCCGCTGCCGCCGGCCTCCATGTCCAAGCTGATGACGCTCTACGTCGCTTTCGAGGCCGTGCGCGACGGCCGACTCACGCTTGACGAGCGGTTGCCGGTATCGGAACATGCGATGAGTTATGGCGGCTCGACCATGTTTCTCAACACCCGCGACCGGGTGCGGGTCGAGGATCTGTTGCGCGGTATCGTCGTGCTCTCGGGTAACGATGCCTGCGTGGTCATCGCCGAAGCACTCAGCCCGGACGGGACCGAGGCAGGCTTTGCCCGCTTCATGACGCGGCGCGGGCAGCAGATGGGGCTGACCAACTCGGTCTTTCAGAATGCGAGCGGCTGGCCTGCCGCGGGCCATGTCATGTCGATGCGCGACCTGGCGCTGCTGGCGCGGCGCCTGATCGAGGATTTTCCGGAATTCTATCCGATGTTCGCGGAAACCGAGTATCGCTTTGACGGGCGCGCGCCTGCCAATATCTACAACCGAAACCCGCTTTTGGGTCTCGGTATCGGGGCGGACGGGCTCAAGACCGGGCATACGAGCGAGGCGGGATATGGCCTTGTCGGCTCGGCGGTGCAGGGCGACCGGCGGGTGATCTTCGCCATCACCGGGCTTGAGACCGCCGCCGACCGTGCTCGCGAATCCGAGGCCATCGTCAACTGGGCCTTCCGCCAGTTTGCACAGAAATCCATCGCGCGCGCGGGCGAGGTGGTGGCCGAGGCCGATGTCTGGATGGGCGAGGCCCCGCGCGTGGGGCTGACGCCGGCCCAGGATCTCGACACGCTCCTGCCCATTCTCGGGGCGGACAGGGTTCCCGCGAATGTGGTCTATACAGGCCCGGTGCGCGCGCCGGTGGCCAGGGGCGATGTGCTGGCCGAACTGGTATTGATGCCCGACGGGCTGCCGGAAACGCGGGTGCCACTGGTGGCGGTCTCGGATGTGGCTGCTGGCGGATTCGTGAGCCGGATGCGCACCGTCTCGGCGCTGCTCCTGACGCGGTTGCGCGAGGGCCCCGAGGGGGCGCTTTGAGCGGGCAGGGCCTTTTCATCAGCTTCGAGGGCATCGACGGCTCGGGCAAGTCCACGCAGGCGCGTCTTTTGGCCGGGGTCTTGCGGGAGACCGGCCGAGAGGTGGTGCTGACGCGCGAGCCCGGGGGCAGCACGGGGGCCGAGGAAATCCGCAAGCTGGTGCTGGAGGGCGCGGGCGACCGCTGGTCGCCCGAAACCGAGGTGCTCTTGTTCACCGCCGCCCGCCGCGACCATCTGGAACGGGTGATCGCGCCCGCGCTCGGCCGGGGCGCGGTGGTGATCTCTGACCGCTTCGCCGACAGCACGCGGGTCTATCAGGGCGTGGGCCGCGCCGATCTGCGCCCGCTGGTGGACGATCTGCACCGGTTGGTGATCGGTCAGGAGCCCGATCTGACGCTGCTCATCGACATCGACCCGGCGACGGGGCTGGCGCGGGCCGGGGCGCGCGGCGGCGGCGAGGCGCGGTTCGAATCCTTCGGGCTGGCCTTGCAGGAACGGCTGCGCGCGGGCTTTCTGGCGCTGGCTGGCGAGGTGCCCGAGCGGGTGGTCGTCATCGACGGCGCGCGCGAGGCGCAGGCGGTGGCGTCGGAGGTGGCGCGCGTTGTCGCCGCGCGGCTGGCATGAGCGAGTCGGCCCTGCCCGAGCCGGACCGCGCCGAGGGCGCGCCGCATCCGCGCGAGACCGCGCAGCTTTTCGGGCAGGGCGCGGCGGAGGCGGAATTCCTTGACGCCTTCGCCACCGGGCGGATGCATCACGGCTGGCTTCTGACCGGGGCGCAGGGCATCGGCAAGGCGACGCTCGCCTGGCGCATCGCGCGGTTTCTGCTCGCGCATCAGGCGCCGGAGGAGGATGGCCTTTTCGGTGCGCCGCCCCCGCCCGAGAGCCTTGATGTGGCCCCCGACCATCCGGTGGCGCGGCGGATGCAGGCATTGTCGGAACCCGGCTTGTTCCTGCTGCGGCGCGGACCGAACGACAAGGGCGACCGGCTGGCGCAGGAGATCCGCGTGGTCGAGGTGCGCAAGCTGGCGAATTTCTTTGCGCTGTCGTCGGCGGATGGCGGGCGGCGGGTGGTGATCGTCGATGCCGCGGACGAGCTGAACATGCAGGCCGCCAATGCGCTTCTGAAGATGCTGGAAGAGCCGCCTGCGCGCACGGTGATGCTCTTGGTGGCGCATCAGCCCGCGCGCCTTCTGCCGACGATCCGCTCGCGCTGCCGAACGCTGCGGCTCAGCCCGCTGAGCGCGCCCGATATGGCGCGCGCGCTGGAACAGGCGGGGATCATGCCCGAGGGAGATCCGGCAGCGCTCGCGGAACTGGCGGGTGGGTCTGTGGGCGCGGCGGTGCGGCTGGCCACGCTTGACGGGTTGGCGCTCTATGCCGAATGGGTGGCGCTGATGGAGAGCCTGCCGCGCCTTGACCGTTCCCGCGCGTTGCGCCTTGCCGATACGGCGGCCACGCGCGGCGCGGAGGCGCGGCGCGATCTGCTGTTCGCGCTCATTGATCTTTTTCTGGCGCGCCTTGCCCGCACCGGGGCCACCGGGGCGCCCCCCAACGTCGAGGCGGCACCGGGTGAGGCGGCTCTGCTCGCCCGCCTTGCCCCCGATACGTTTCGCGCACGACGTTGGGCCACGCTCTCGGATGAGGTGGGCGCGCGGGTGCGTCATGGTCTCTCGGTCAATCTTGACCCTGCCGCCTTGCTCCTAGATACGGTGTTCAGGATCAATGAGACGGCCGGGGGATGACCCGGAAATCGGAGGCCCATGACCGGCGATATCCGCATCACCGACAGCCATTGCCACCTCGACTTTCCCGATTTTGACGGCGAGTTGGGCGAGGTGATCGCGCGCGCGCGGGCAGCGGGGGTGCACCGGATGGTGACGATCTGCACCCGGTTGCGTCAGGAACGCGCGGTGCGCGCCATCGCCGAGGCGCACGCGCCGGTTTTCTATGCGGCAGGCACCCATCCGATGAGCGCCGCAGAGGAGCCGCTGGCGACGGTGGAAGAGCTTGTCGCGCTGGCGGCGCATCCGAAATTCGTCGGCATCGGCGAGACCGGACTCGATTACCATTACACCGCCGAGAGCGCCGAGGTGCAGCAGCAAAGCCTGCGCATCCATATCGCCGCGGCGCAGGAGACGGGGCTGCCGCTGATCATCCATGCCCGCGACGCGGATGAGGACATGGCGCGCATCCTGACCGAGGAGTTCAGGAACGCCCCCTATAACTGCGTCATGCATTGCTTTTCTTCCGGGCCGGCGCTGGCGCGGGCGGTGCTCGATCTGGGGTTTTATCTGTCGATGTCGGGCATCGTGGCCTTTCCGCGCTCTATGGCGCTGCGCGAGATTTTCGCGAGCGCCCCGGTGGACCGCATTCTGGCGGAGACCGACGCGCCCTATCTTGCGCCCCCCCCCCATCGGGGCCGCCGCAACGAGCCCGCCTATACGGTCCACACCGCGCAGATGGGCGCGGAGGTGTTCGGTATGGACTGGACGGACTTCGCCGCGCAGCTTGAGGCCAATTTCGAGCGGCTTTTCCCCAAGGCGGTTCTGTGATGGGGGAGTTGCGCTTTACCATACTCGGCTGCGGCTCATCGGGGGGCGTGCCGCGATTGGGCGGCCATTGGGGCGATTGCGACCCGGCAAATCCGCGCAACACGCGGCGGCGCTGTTCCATGCTGATCGAGCGCGAGACCGGGGGCGGTGTCACCCGCGTCCTGATCGACACCTCGCCCGACCTGCGCGCGCAGCTTCTTGATGCGGGGATAGGCACACTTGACGCGGTGGCCTATACCCATGCCCATGCCGACCATGTCCACGGTATCGACGATCTGCGGATGATCGTCTTTAACATGCGCGCGCGCCTGCCTGTCTATGCTGATGGCGACACGCAGAACGCGCTTTATTCCCGCTTCGGTTATGCCTTTACCCAGCCCGAGGACAGCCCCTATCCGCCGATCCTCGACATGCACACGATCGACGGGCCGTTCTTCATTGAAGGGGCAGGGGGCGCGATCATGCTCACGCCGTTCAAGGTGGGACATGGCAGCATCGACGCGCTTGGCTTTCGGGTGGCGGGCCTTGCCTATCTGCCAGATGCCGTCACCATTCCCGATGATGTCTGGCCGCTGCTGGAAGGGCTCGACTGCTGGGTGGTCGATGCGCTGCGGCGCACGCCGCACCCCACCCATGCCCATCTTGACATGACGCTTGACTGGATCGCGCGCGCCGCGCCGCGCCGTGCGGTTCTGACCAACATGCATATCGACCTCGATTACGAGACGGTGGCCGCCGAAACCCCCGCCCATATCACCCCAGCCCATGACGGGCTGGTGATCCGTTACCCGGTCTGAGCCGGTGCAGGCGCTGATCGAGGTTATCATCCCGGTCTTTCTGGTGATCGGGTTCGGATATCTGGCGGTCTGGCGGGGCTGGTTCAGCACGGCGGGGGTGGATGGGCTGATGACCTTCACCCAGAAATTCGCCATTCCCTGCCTGCTTTTCGTGGCCATCGCGCGGCTTGATCTGGCTCAGGATTTCGACTGGCGGCTTTTGCTCAGCTTCTACACCGGGGCGCTCTCGGGCTTTCTGCTGGGGCTCATCGGCGCGCGGCTCTTCTTCGGGCGCTCGTGGGAGGATGCGGTTGCCATCGGGTTCTGCTGCCTCTTCTCCAACTCGGTGCTTCTGGGCCTGCCGATCATGGAGCGCGCCTATGGGCTTGGCGCGCTCTCGGCCAATTTCGCCATCATCGCGATCCATTCGCCGTTTTGCTATGGAATCGGCATCACCGCGATGGAGGTGGCGCGGGCGCGCGGGCAAAGCGCGGCGCAGGTGGTGGCCAAGGTGTTCCGGGCGATGTTCTCGAACACGCTCATTCTCGGGATCGCCGCCGGATTTGCCGTCAACCTCTCGGGGCTGCCGATTCCGGGGCCGGTGGGCGATGCGCTTGACCTGATGGTGCGCGCGGCGCTGCCTGCCGCACTGTTCGGGCTGGGGGGCGTGCTGGTGCAATACCGCCCCGAGGGCGATATGCGCGCGATTCTTTATGTCTGCGCGATCTCGCTTCTGGCGCATCCGGCGATCACCTATGGGCTGGGGCTTGGGCTGGACCTGTCGCCCGAGGCGCTGCGCTCTGCGGTGGTGACGGCGGCGATGGCACCGGGGGTCAACGCCTATATCTTTGCCAACATGTATGGCCATGCCAAACGGGTGGCGGCGTCGAGCGTGCTGATTGCCACCGGGCTGACGCTGGTGACAGCCTGGGGCTGGTTGCAGGTGCTGCCCTGATCAGCGGTCCGCAGGGTGGTTGACCCCGTCCACCCAAGGGATGTCCCCCAGATCGCGCGGGTGGTAGCCTTCCAGACAGGCGAGATTGACTCCGTATTCATTGGGGTTCGAGCGGCGGCGGTGGTGGGTATAGATGCCGCAGGTCTTGCAGAAATAGTGCTGCGCCGTCTGCGTGCCCCATGTGTAGCGCGTGAGGTTCTCGGCCCCGCGCACCACTTCGAGGCCACCCAGCGGGGCCGAGACCGCCACCGCCCCGCGCCGCGCACAGAATGAGCAATCGCAGCGGTGCGCGTTGGCAAGACCCTCGGAGAGGGTCACGCGCAACTCGACCGCGCCGCAATGACAGGTGGCCTTGAGGGGGTGGGTCATCGGCGTTTCCTCACGCGGGGAATGGAGGTGCGGCGAAATTCATAGCGTGCCTGCGGGTTGGGCGGCACACCGCCATGCAACGTCCAGAAGCGCGGCCCGCCAAGCCGCCAGAATACCGGCAGCGCCAGAACCACGCCAGCGACGAACCCGCCCGCATGGGCCCAATAGGCGATGCCCCCCGTGTCGGGGTTGCTGGCCAGACCGGCCAGAAGCTGAAAGGCGAACCAAACCGCCAGCATCAGTGCCGCAGGGATGGTGACGATGCGGACGAATACGATGAAGATCAGCAGCACATCCACCCGCGCGCGCGGGAACAGCAGCAGATAGCCCCCCATCACCCCGGCGATGGCGCCCGAGGCGCCCACAGTCGGCACTTGGGAAAGCGGCCCGCCCAGAACCTGCGCCATGCCCGCCGCGATGCCTGTGGCAAGATAGAAGGCGAGATAGGGCAGATGGCCCATACGGTCCTCGAGATTGTCGCCGAAAATCCACAGAAACAGCATGTTGCCCGCCAGATGCATCAACCCGCCATGCAGGAACATCGAGCTGAACAGCCCCGAATAATCGCCCGTGCGCGTGATCCGCGCCGGGATCATCGCCCATTCGTCGAAGAACTGCATCAACGCGCGCTCATCGGTGAAAAGGGGCCAGTATCCGACAAATATCAGGATATTGGCGGCGATGAGCGCATAGGTCACATAAGGTGTGCAGCGCGAGGGGTTGTGATCGCGGATCGGGATCATGGGCGAAAGCTAGCGCGCTTTCGCCCCACCGGAAAGCATGATCAGCCCATGCCGCCCAAAAGCGCCGCGTTGCCGCCTGCTGCAGTGGTATCGACGCAGACATGCCGCTCGTGCAGCGCGTGGCCGGTGTCGGGCAACCCGGTGATCAGCGGCAGGATCGGGCCTGCGCGGCGCGCGAGCGCGTCGGCCAACGCGCGCGCCTCGGTCTCGTCGCCCCACCAGATTGCGCCCGAGAGCCCGCCCATGGTGACAAGCGCCTCCGGGTCCACCCGGCCCGTAACGGCAACAGCCACGCCGCCAAGCGCCTCGACCGCCCGTTTCTGCGCCATGGCCGCCACTTCCCCCGGCCCAAGACAGAGCAGAGCGGGGCGGACATGGGTGGTGAGACGGTTCGACTCGCCCGTCGGCCCCGGCAGCACCAGCGCCGCGCGCGGCGCGTGACCGGCGGCATTGGCGGCATCGAGCGCCTTTTGCGCCGCTTGCGCCGACATGGCTTCGGTCCATTTCACGCCCTGTTCCGGCGCGGCGCGCGCGGTAAAGCGGGTGAGGTAATGCGGCCCGCCCGCCTTGGGTCCGGTGCCCGACATGCCCTCGCCGCCGAACGGCTGGCTGCCGACAATCGCCCCGATCTGGTTGCGGTTGACATAGATGTTGCCCGCCTGCACCGCCTCGGTCACGTGCTGCACGCGGTCGTCGATCCGCGTCATCAGGCCAAAGGTCAGGCCGTAGCCGGTGGCGTTGATCGCCCCGATCACCCGGTCGAGATCGCGCGCCTTGAACGTGGCGAGATGCAGCACGGGGCCGAAAATCTCGCGCTCGATCTCGCCGATGCCGCCAACCTTGATCAGCGTGGGGGCAATATAGGTGCCCGCATTGGGGGTCTTCAACTCATGCACAAGGCGGCCCTCGGCGCGGGCCTGCTGGATATGCGCGGCAATGCCTGAGCGCGCCTCCTCGTCGATCACCGGGCCGCAATCGGTGCTCAGATGCCAGGGATTGCCAACGGTGAGCGCGTCCATCGCCCCGGTGAGCATCTCGGTGAGATGCGGCGCGATATCTTCCTGCACATAGAGGCAGCGCAGCGCCGAACAGCGTTGCCCGGCGGATTGGAACGCCGATTCCACGATGGCTTGCACCGCCTGTTCCGGGAGCGCGGTGCTGTCCACGATCATTGCGTTCATACCGCCGGTTTCCGCGATGAGCGGCGCGCCGGGCGCGAGGTTCTTGACCATCGCCGCGCGGATTTTCAACGCCGTTTCGGTCGAGCCGGTAAAGGCCACGCCGCCGACGCGCGCGTCAGAAGTGAGCATCGCCCCCACATCGCCCGCGCCGGGCAGCAGTTGCAGCGCAGTGGCGGGCACGCCCGCGCGGTGCAGGAGGGCAACGGCCAGATGCGCGATCAGCGGGGTCTGTTCCGCCGGTTTCGACAGCACCGCGTTGCCAGCCGCCAGCGCCGCCGCGATCTGGCCGCTAAAGATGGCCAGCGGAAAGTTCCACGGCGATATGCAGGTAAATGTGCCCACGGGGGCCGCCTCGGGCGCATGGGCGGCGTAATAGCGCAGGAAATCCACCGCCTCGCGCAACTCCGCCACCGCGTCGGGGATGGATTTTCCGGCCTCGCGGGTGAGGATTGCGAAAATCTCGCCGTAATTTTCCTCATAGAGATCGGCGGCGCGGTTGAGGATCGCGGCCCGCTCCTTGGCGGGGGCGTTCCACGGTGCGGCGGCGGCAAGCGCGGTTTCCACATCGGATTTAGACGCCCAGGCCACGGTGCCGGGGCAATCGGCGGGATCGGCGGGGTTCTCGACCGCCTCCGGCGCCAGTGGTTGCGCCTTGCCCGCAAGCAGCGGCGCGGCTTCCCAGCGGTGCTCGGCAAAGGGCGCGCGCGCCGCCTCGATCGCGTCAAGCGTCGGCAGATGGCGCAGGTCAAAGCCGCGCGAATTGGGGCGCTCCGGCTGGAACAGCTCCGGTCCCCTGGGCAGATGCGGCGCGGGATCGTTCACCGCCTCGAACGGATCGCGGGCAACCTGCTCCGGGGCTACGTCCTTATCGACGATCTGGTTGACAAAACTGGAATTGGCGCCGTTTTCCAGCAGACGCCGCACCAGATAGGCCAAGAGGTCGCGATGCGCGCCCACCGGCGCATAGATGCGGCAGCGCGTGCCCTCGGCCTTGAGGATGATGTCATGCAGCGCCTCGCCCATGCCATGCAGGCGCTGGAATTCGAAGGCGCGCTTGTCGGCGGCCATGTCAAGGATCGCGGCGGCGGTATGGGCGTTGTGGGTGGCGAATTGCGGATAGATGCGGTCCGTCATCGACAGCAGTTTGCGCGCATTGGCGATATAGCTGATGTCGGTCGCGGGTTTCGAGGTAAAGACCGGAAATCCGTCGATCCCCGCCACCTGTGCGCGCTTGATCTCGGTGTCCCAATAGGCGCCCTTGACCAGCCGCACCATGATGCGGCGGTCAAACCGGGTGGCCAGATCATAAAGGAAATCAATAACATGGCTGGCGCGTTGGCCATAGGCCTGCACCACCACGCCAAACCCGTCCCAGCCCGCCAGCGCAGGTTCCGCCAGCACCGTCTCGATCACATCAAGCGACAGCGACAGCCGGTCGGCCTCTTCCGCGTCGATATTGAGGCCCATCTTGGCCGATTTCGCCAAGAGCGCGAGTGAGCGCAGGCGCGGCACCAGCACGCGCATCACCTCATCGCGTTGCGCCACCTCATAGCGCGGATGCAGCGCCGAGAGTTTCACGGAAATGCCGGGGTTGCTGCGGATGTCGGCATGGGTGCAGGCCTTGGCAATCGCGGTAATGGCCCGCGAATAGCTCAGGTGATAGCGGGTCGCGTCGCCGTCGGTGCGCGCCGCCTCGCCCAGCATGTCGTAGGAATAGGTATAGCCCTTCTTTTCCATCCCCGCTGCACGGTCCATGGCACCCTGAATCGTCTCGCCCAGCACGAACTGGCGGCCCATTTCCTTCATCGCGCGGCCCACGGCGGTGCGGATCACCGGCTCGCCCAGCCGCTTGATCGCGGCGCGCAGATGGCCCACCGGGCCGGGGGCCTCGTCCTTGAGCACGCGCCCCGTGAGCATCAAGGCCCAGGTAGAGGCATTGACCAGCGGCGAGGTGGAATGGCCCATATGCCTGCCCCAGTCCGAGGGCGCGATCTTGTCCTCGATCAACGCGTCGATCGTGTCGGCGTCGGGCACCCGCAACAGCGCCTCTGCCAGACACATGAGCGCTACGCCCTCATCGGTCGAGAGGCCGTATTCGGCCAGAAACACCTCCATCAGGCCGGGGCTTGATTGCCCGCGGATGGCGCGCACCAGATCAGCGCCGCGCGCGCAGATCCGCGCCCGATCCCCCTCGGAGAGGTCGGCAGCGGCGGTCAGACGCGCCAGCGTTTCCGCCTCGTCCGCATAGGTGGCAAACTCGATGGCGCGGCGGATATCGGTGTCGTATGGCATGAAAACCCCCAATGTATCTGGCACATGATAGCACTGGTTGCGTGGTGACATTTCCTGTTTGATATGCAATTAACAGGCGATCTGTTCAATCAGGGGGAAAAAGTGAGCCAAAATGATTTTTCCGACCTCGATCGCTTCGACCGGGCGATTCTACGGGTTCTGGCGGGAGACGGGCGGATCAGTGTGACCGATCTGGCGCGCGAGATTGGCTTGTCGAAATCGCCCACGCAGGCGCGGCTGCGGCGGCTGGAGCGGGACGGGGTCATTACCGGCTATCGCGCGCTGTTCGATCCGATCCGGCTGGGGCTCGATCATGTGAGCTTTGTCGAGGTGCGGCTGCACGACACGCGCGAGGCGGCGCTTGCGGCCTTCAACGCGGCGGTGGCGAAGATCCCCGAGATCGAGCAGGCGCATCTGATTGCCGGGAATTTCGACTACCTGCTCAAGGTGCGCACGCAGAACATGGCCGATTACCGCCGCGTGCTGGCCGAACAGATCTCGACCCTGCCGCATGTGTCCAACACCTCGACCTATGTGGCGATGCAGGCGGTGAAGGAAAATGCGCTTGGCGATGTGATCTGAGCCGGCTTTACACCGGGGCGGCAGCGGCTATTCTCCGCCCCCATGCCCGCGTGGTGGAATGGTAGACACAGGAGACTTAAAATCTCCAGACCGGACGGTCGTGCGAGTTCGAGTCTCGCCGCGGGCACCACAGCCGCAGGTAAGCTGTCACTGGTCGAAAATCGCGCTTACTGGCACTCGACGAATACGGTGAACCGGGATGCTACCATGGCCAGATCAACCGGATCGACCGTTTCGTTGGTCAAGTTGAGCAAGGGCTCTATTCCGTTCTGGCTGAGGAACAGTTTCGCGATCTCACCGCGAATGGCAAAGTTGACGTTCTGCGGGAGATCTCCGAGCGTGCTCGCAACCTTGACGGCATCCAGTTTTGCGACCACGACACCGACCACGCTTCCGTCGGGTCCAAGGAGGGGGCCTCCGGAATTGCCGGATTGAATGGGGGCCGTGATCTGCATCGTGGTGGCGTCATTGTTGACCCCCCGAAGCGACGAGACAGAACCGCGTGTCACGTTCACGCCGCCAAGAAGCCCGGCATACGGATAGCCGATCGCCGTCACATCGGAATTCAATCTGGCGGACGAGATCGCGAAACGGGCGACGATCGAAGGCGGTGTTCCGTGAGTTTGCAACAAGGCCAGGTCGAAATCGTCCGACTTCTCGAAAAGCGTCGCCTTTTCACCGTTGACGAGAATGTTCCTGCAACCGCGAACCACATGGGCGTTTGTCAGCAGAAAGCCCTCTTCCGACACCCAGAAGCCTGATCCCGCAGAACCGGCCCCGTCATCACGGTCATGGTCCGGAGTTGGTGTGCTGACCGCGTCGGCGGTCTGTTGGCCCTCATCTATCAGACCGGCAAGTGCCGTGACCGCCTGTTCGAGGAGGCCATTTTTCGTGAACATGATGTTCCGGGCCTGCCCGACCTGAATGCTCGACGCGACCGCGCCAAGAAGGTTGGCATCGCGTGGCTGTGCCGAAAGCATGACCGTTGACCATGCGTTGTCGATAAAGTTCGAGCGGGTGTAGAGAAGGGATCCGTCACGGGCCTTGGCCGAGGTAACGGCAAAATTCGTCTTGCGGACGGTGTAGGTGTTTTCGCTGCCTGTGTTGAACTTCTCGGTGTAGTCGTGCAGCGCCTGTGCCGTGCTTTTCGTGTGAATGCCCACCGAGATTGCAAGACTGCTTGTCGAATGCCGGAGATTCACGAAATGATCCGAAGGCGGATCATTCACCAGGCTGTCTTGCGGAACAAGTAGAGACAGCCCCAACGCATCGAAATATTCGATCGCCCAACCATCCTCGAGCATGCGCTCGAACAGGGAAAATGCCAGCATTGCCAGATGCCAGTCCTCGGTTTCGGCGCGGAATTCGGCGCGGGAATACCGCTCGAGTGCGGATTGGCTGATCGGCCCCCAGGCGCCATCCAACAACCCCTGGTAATGGCCCTCGAAGGCCAGCGCGGCCTGCAGAAAACGCTTGTCGTCATGCGTGAGCAAGGAAGCGTCGAAACTTCTGAAAAGAGAGGTGTAATCCTGTGCGGATGCCGGCGGCGCACGATCAATCGTCAACAAGAAACAGACTGCCAGACTGATCAGAAATCGCATCGCGCCACCCCGTTCATCGTCGAAACAGTGTCACACAGAGGCCCCCCGCGCAATCATGAGCGCGATAGAGGGCACGATTTGTTCCCTGCCTCTGGTGCCGTGGGCACCATCCTAGCCCTGATGCTCCGCCCCTATGCCCTGAAACATGGCGCGCAGATCGACGGTGCTTTCCTCGCCGATCCGGTCGAAACAGCGGTCGATCCACCCGGCGGCGGTCTCGCGGCCGATATCGCGCAACCGGGTGAGAAAGGCCCATTCCACGTTCATCTTCGAGGATGCCCCCATTGCCCTTATCGTCGCCTCGTTCTCGATCAGGTGGACCTTGACGGGACGATAGTGCCCAGGCGAGAGCTTGCCCTGCTCGATCAGGCGATCGACGAAATCGATCGCGCGCAACTCCTTGAGAAGACTCGCGTTGAAGCTGATCTCGTTCATTCGGTTCTGGATATCCTGCGCGGTGCGTGGTGCGCCCTTGCGCTCGATCGGGTTGATCTGGATGACCACGATATCGTCGGTTCCGGTCTTTCCATAGAACGGGAAGAGTGCCGGATTGCCCATGTAGCCGCCATCCCAATAGGGCACGCCATCGATCTCCACCGCGTGATAGAGATGTGGCAGGCAGGCTGAGGCCATGACCATGTCCACCGTCAGTTCCTCGCGTGGGAACACCTTGACACGGCCGGTTTCGACATTGGTGGCCGAGACGAACAGCTCGAAGGCGGTGCAGCGCCGCACCATATCGAAGTCGATGCTCTCGGCCACCAGGTCGCGCAGCGGATTGATGTTGAGCGGGTTGAGCTGATAGGGCGAGGCCACCCCGGTGAGCGCATTCATGAAGTGGTAGAACGGGTTGTTCTCAAGCCCCCAGTTGCCGGTGATCCGGTCCACGGGTGTCCGTTGCAGGGGCGTATGGCGGACGCTCTCGCTCATCGAACGCCAGAACGCGTCGAGGGCGGCGCGCGCGCCGTCGGGGCCGGCGCGGGTCATGCCATCGGCGAGCGCCACCGCGTTCATTGCGCCGGCTGACGTGCCCGAGACCCCGGCGATCTTCAACCGCCCGTCTTCGAGAAGGTAATCGAGCACGCCCCAGGTGAACGCCCCATGTGCGCCACCGCCTTGCAGCGCGAGATTGACGGGTTTCTGCTTCATGGCCATGGCTCTCTCCTCGGTGGGGATAGGCTTAGCGCGATTCATCCACGGGATGTAGGGGGAATGGCGCCCCGTAACGTCACGCCCTCGTGTTCAGCGGGCAAAGGCCACGGGCAGGGTAAAGCGGTGCTGTGTTCCCGGCAGGCGGTCGGGCTTGGCGGGCAGGCGTGCGCGGCGCACCGCCGCGAGCGCCGCCGCATCGAGCCGGGGATCGCCCGAGGAGCGGCTGACCGCGACCGCCAGAAGCCGCCCGTCGCCGCCCACGTCGAGCACGAGATGCACGGTGCCTTGGGCGCGCGTGCCTGACGGATAGCGTTTCTGCCGCTCGATCCGCGACCGGATCGCGCCGCCCCATTGTCCCATGAGGCTGGTGCGGGTTGCGCTGTCGAGCCGCGCCGGGGCGTGGCTCTGCGCGGCTCCGCCCGCTTCTTGCCCTCCGGTGCCGCGCGCGGTCTGTGCGGCGCGCGGGGGGGCGGGTCTGGACGGTTTTTGGGCGGCTTTCTCTGTCGGGCGCGCGCCGGGATGCGGGGGGGCGGGGGCCTCTGCGGTGCGGCGGTCGATTTCGGGCAGGGTGGCGGTTCGCGGCGGTTCGGGCGCTTCGGGGCGCGGTGCGTTTGGTGATGCGCGCTCCGGGGTCGCGGGGCGCGCGGGGGATGCCTCGGCGGTCCAGGGCGGCAGGTGTGTGGGCGCGCGGTCCGAGAGGGCGGGCGCGGGCAGCGGCAGGGGGCCGGTTTCGACGCGGGGCAGGGCGGGGGTGTCGCTTGCCGGTGGCTGTTCGGGCGCGGGCGCGCGGGTGGGGGTATCGGCGGGGCGGAGGGCGGCGGGCAGCGCCACGGGATGCGTCTCGGCCTCGGTTAGGGTTTGCGGGGTTGGCGCGTGGTGCTGCACTTCGAACGGGCGCTCCCATGCCGCTACGAGCGCGGCCATTTGCGGGGCTGCGGCGGCGAGCGTCACCGTCTCGGCCCCGCCCTCGCCACCCGCGCCGCCGCCCTCGGGCGCGGCAGACCAGATACCCGCATGAACCGCTGCTGCCAGCGCCACGAAACCCGCGAATTCCAGTCCCCGGATCATTTCGCCCCCGTCACGATCTCGACCCGCGTCACCCCGCGCGCGGCCAGTTCCGGCAGAAGCCGCGCCAGCACGCGCGCCTCAAGCCGCGTATCGGCGCGGATGTGCAGGGCTGCGTCCGGCGTGGCGCGCGCCGCAAGCGCACCCAGCACCGCGTCGCCCCGCGCCGCGTTGAAGGCAAGCCGCCCCTCGGCGTCCATGTAAAGCGTGTCGGCGGGGGCCGCGCGGTCACCCGCGCCGCTTTCGGGCAGGATCACGTCAAAGGGGGCGGAGGGCGTGATCTGCGCGCTCATCAGAAAGAAGATCAGCAGCAGGAACACCACGTTGATCATCGGCACGATCGGTTCCAGCGGGCGGCGGCGGCGGGGCGTGGCAAACTCCATCGACCTAGTCCACCACCACGAGGCGCATGACGCCAGCGGCGCGCAGGGCGTCGCTCACCTCGATGAGCTGTTGCAGCGACACACCTTCGGCGGGGCGCAGCACGACGATATCCTCGGGCGTCTCCATCAGGGGGGTGAGCGCGCCCGCCAGCGCATCGAGCGGCAGCGCGCGCCCGTTGAGTGCGACGCCGCCTTCGGTGATCGCCACAAGGCGTGGCGGGCCGTCATAGGCGACGGCCCCCCCGCCCGTGGCCATGGGCAGGCTCAGGTCATGGCCGAAGCGCGCGGCCAGCATGAAGAACACCAGAAGCAGGAACACCACGTCGATCATCGGCGTGAGGCTCGGGCGGCGCGTCGCGCGGGAAGGGCCAAAGCTGATCATTCCGCCCCTCTCGCCGTGAAGATGCGGGTGGCGGCGTCCTCCATGTCGGCCTGCACACGGTCGGCCACGCTCTCGAACCATGTCAGCGCCGCCGAGGCGGGGATCGCTACCGCCATGCCTGCGGCGGTGGTCAAAAGCGCCTCCCAGATGCCGCCGGCAAGCACCGACGGATCGGCGCTGTTGCCGCTGGTCTGAAGCGCCTGAAACGCTGCGATCATGCCCAGAACCGTGCCCAGAAGCCCGATGAGCGGCGCGATGGTGGCGATCAGTTCGAGCGCGCGCAGCCCGATGCGGGCCTCGCCCAGAAGCAGCTTGGCCACGCGCGTCGTCTCCTCGCGGGCCTGCGCCTCGGACCAATGTGCGGCAATGCGCGCCTCCATCGCCGCGAGCGCGAGGCGCGCGCGCAAGCTACGGCGCGGGCGCAGGAGCGCCATCGCCTCTGTGCCCTGCCCATGCTGCCAGAGCGCGACCGCGCGTCCGGTCACGGCCCCCGACCACGCGCCGGTGAGCATGAGCCGCCAGAGCTTCCACAGGATCAGCGCCAGCGTCAGCACCGAGAGCACGGCGATCACCCAGAGCGCGGGGCCGCCCCGGTCAAGAAAGGCGAAAAGCGTGGTTTCATCCATGGCGGGCCTCCCGTGCCGCGTCGCTGGATTGCCAGAGCGCGATGCCGCGCGTCACCGCGTCACGCACGGCGCGGCCCAGGGCCTCGCCCAAGGCGGTGTGCAGCCCGGCATAGCGAGTGGCCCCTTCGGGCGCGGCGAGCGCGACGCAATCGGTGCCGGTGCCGGTGACGGGGCCGGTGGACAGGCACAGACCGGATTGCATCAGCGCGGCGGTGCGCGCCTGTGTGGCGATGCTGAGCGCCTCGATGCGCGCGCCCTCGGTCAGGCCCTCGGAAAGCTGCACGGCGATGTTGATCGTGCCCCAGCCATGGCTTGCGGGTGGCAGGCGGGTGCCCACCGACTCGGCGTTCGACAGGCCCACCGTGGCCACGGCGCGGGCGCGGATGCCCGCCACTTCGGTGTGCGCCTCGCAGACCTGCGCGATGTTGCAGGAGGTGAGGAAACAGACCGCATCGGATGTGCCCCGCGCGGCCAGTTCCCGTGTCAGCCATGCCTCGACATCGAGACCCTCGGGCAGATCGGCATTGCGCACCTCGCGCCACAGGATGCGGCGCGCGCGCACAAGACCGGGGCGGTTCACGGCCCAACTGAGCACCGGCATTTCGGCCCCGAGATCGAGGGTAAGCCAGGGATGATCGTGACGAAGCGCGCTCAACGGATCACCTCCAGCGGCTGGAACACCGGGCCTTGCGGCGTGGTGGCGTAATGGGCGGTGACGTGGAAGATACGGGCGAGATTGTCGGGTGTCAGGACCGCCTCTGGCGGGCCGTCGGCGGCCACGCCGTCCTCACCCAGCAGAATGAGTCGCGTGCAATGGCGCGCCGCCAGTCCCAGATCGTGCAGCGAGGCAAGCACCGCGCGCCCCTCGCCCGCCAGCCGTGCGAAGACCGCCATGGTGGCGATCTGATTGGCCGGGTCGAGACCGGCAATCGGCTCGTCGGCCATCAAGAGGGGCGTGTCCTGCGCCAGCGCGCGGGCGATGAGCGCCATCGCCTGCTCGCCCCCGGAAAGGCGCGTGGCGGTGCGGCGGCGCAGGCCCTCCAGCCCCATCGTGGCAAGTGCGCGGTCAACATGCGCGCGGTCGGTCCCGCGTAGCCCTTGCCAGCCCGCCAGATGTGGTGTGCGGCCCAGTGCCACAAGCGTCTCGACGCTGACCGGCCAGGCGATGTCGCGCGCCTGCGGCATCCAGGCCGCCTTGCGCCCGCGTGCCTCGGGGGGCAGCGCGGCAAGGCTGCTTCTTCCCTCATGCGGTAGCAAGCCAAGCGCCGCGCGCATGAGCGTGGTCTTGCCTGCGCCATTGGGGCCGATGAGGCCGACAAATTCGCCCTCCGCCACGTCGAGCGTGACGTTTGACAGGATCGGGCGGCCACGCAGGCGCACCGAGAGATCGCGGAGGCAAAGCAGCGTCATGCCTGCGCCCCCCGCGTCTTGTAGATCAGGTGCAAAAACAGCGGCGCGCCGACAATGGCCGTAAGCACGCCCAGTTTCAGGTCGCGCTCGGGCAGGATCAGGCGCACGGCCAGATCCGCCGCCAGCAACATCGCCGCGCCGCCAAGCGCGGAGGCCCAGAGCAGGCGCGAGGGCCGCGCGCCGACAAGGGGCCGCAGCAGATGCGGCACGACAAGACCGACAAAGCCGATCGCCCCCGCCACCGCCACCGCCGCGCCGACCATCGCCGCCGTGCCCAGAACAAGGCTGAGGCGCAGGCGCGCAAGGCGCAGCCCCATCGCCTCGGCCGCGTCCTCGCCCAGCGTGAGCGCGTCAAGCCCGCGCCCGAGGCTCAAAAGCGCCGCGCCGCCCCCAAGCATGAGCGGCAGCGCCAGCCAGACATGGGTCATCGAGCGGTCGGCGAGCGAACCCATCATCCAGAACACGATTTCCGAGGCGGCATAGGGGTTGGGCGAGAGGTTGAGCACCAGCGAGGTAAGCGCCCCCGCCAGCGCCGATATGGCGATGCCCGCAAGGATCAGCGTGATCGCCCCGCCGCGCGGCCCGGCGAGCATGAGGATCAGCAGAACGCCCGTGCCCGCGCCCGCGAGTGCGGCAAGCGGCAGCGCGAGGCTGAGCGTGGCGGCAAGACCGGTATGGATCGCCAGCACCGCGCCAAGCGCCGCGCTTCCCGACACGCCGATAAGCCCCGGCTCGGCCAGAGGGTTGCGCAGATAGCCCTGCATCGCCGCGCCAGAAAGGCCGAGGCTTGCCCCGATCATCAGGCCAAGAAGGGCGCGGGGCAGGCGGATTTCGCGCATGACCAGCGGGACCGGACCATCGCCGCCGGTGACAAGCGCGCGCAGCCCCTCGACAGCATTGATGCCCGCAGGGCCGATGACCAGCGATGCGAGGAAGAGCGCGGCCACGAGCACGCCAAGGCCAAGAGCGAGCGGTTTCATTTCAGCCCCTCCCGCGCGCGGGCCACGGTGGCGACTGCACCCAGCACATGCGGCGTGCCGCAAATCCAGTCGGGCGAGGTGATGCGCAAACCGGCGGTGCTGGCGGCGAGCCGCTCGAGCGAGGGATGCGCCATCACATCCTCCGAGCGCGAGGCACCGGGCAGGGCCTCTGCGCGGATGAGCAGGTCCGGCGCTGCCATCACCAGTTGTTCCAGCGCCAGCGTGCCGCCGCCCGTTTGCCCCAGATCGCGCGCCACATTGCCGAAACCGCCCGCGCGCAGGATGTCATCGGCCAGCGTGCCGCCGCCGAGGCTGTAGCCGTTGGGATGATAGAGCGCGGCGCGCCGTCCGCTCTCGGGTGCATCGAGCGTGGCGAGACGCATGTCGAAATCGGCGATGAGCGCCGCACCTTCGGCGTCGCGCCCCAGCACGCGGGCCATCTGCGCGATGCGGTCGCGCGTGTCGGTCAGCGATGTGGCGGTGTCGAACAATTCCACCCGCAGCCCCACCCGGCGCAGCATGTTCACGGTTGCGCGCGCGGAATAGCGCCCCGCCAGCACCAGATCGGGCTTGAGCAGATAGATTTCTTCGGCCCGGCCATGATTGGCGGGAAAGGCGCGCGCCTCTTGTGCCATGGCGGAACTGTGCGGATCGGCGGCCAGCCGCGAGACCGACACAAGCTGACCAGGGGCGGCCAGCATCATCGCCAGTTGATCGGTGCACAGGTTGATCGACACAACACGGGAAGGGGCCGTATCGGCCATGGCAGCGGCCCCCGCGAGTGCGAGGGCCGCCCCGAGCGATATGAGCCTAGAAAGACGCACGCAGCCCCACAAAGCCCGCGCGGCCAGAGGTGTTGAACCCGCCTGCGGTCTCGTAATCCTCGTCAAAGAGGTTCTCGACCCGCAGGAAGGCTGTGACCCGGTCGGTCAGCGCGTAATTGGCGTTGACGTGAAAGAGCGTGTAATCGTCCACCTTGTTGATCGCGGGCGCGAAGGCCGACGGCTCGATATCCGCGACATGCTGCAGGGTGAATTGCGCGTCGATCCGGGGCGTGATCTGCGCGCCAAGCCCGAGCGCGAAATCATGGCGCGGCACACGCGCGGCGCGGGCGTTGTTCTGGTCGGCATCGGTATAGGTATAGGCGGCGTCGAGTGTGAGAAACGCGTTGATCGCCACCTGTCCAGACAGCTCCAGGCCCCTGGCATCGAAATCGCCGGTCTCGAAACAGCCGAAACCGCTCGGGCAGCGGGTCGAATTGCCGTCAAAGAAGATCTGGTCGTCGATTTCCGTGTAGAACAGCGTGGCGCGCAGGAATCCGCCGTCAAACTGCTTTTCCACGCCCAGATCGTAGCTGAGGCTGGTTTCGGGCTGGAAATCCGGATCGCCGAAGAACGGGTTGAGTTGCGTGAGCGTCGGCGCGCGGAACCCGTCCGAGACCGAGGCGCGCACGATGAGATCGGGCCGCGCCCGCCACGAAAGCGCCGCGCGCGACGACAGTTCCGAAGAAAATTCCGAATGATCGTCATTGCGGACCGAAAACGCCAGATCGAGCGTATCCGTGGGCGCAAGGAGCAGTTCCGCCTGCACGCCCACGATGTCGATGGTCTGGGTCAGGTCTTCCTCCTCGGTGTAGTCGGCCCCGAAGTTGAGCGACCAGATCCCGCCCGTATCGTAGCTGCCGCGATAGTCCACGCGCCGCCGTTCGCCCTTGAAGGGGCTGGCCACACCGTTGGAGTTGCTCACGCGGTCGCTCTCGAACCAGCTCAACGCAATCTCATGGCTGACCGGCCCGGTCACAAGCTCGACAAAGCCGCGCAGGCCCATGGCTTCGGTCTTGTTGACCTCGTCGAAGGGGGGGGCGCCGTCGCCGCCGAACTCGTCGAACTCGGCGCGGCTGTCGATATAGAGCGCCGAGAGGCCGGCGGCGAAGGTGTCGGTGATCTGGTGGCGGAAGTAGAGATTGGCCTGGCTCGATTCGAACCCGTCCTTTTCGGTGCCGAAGGCGGAGGCGGAGAAGCCGTCGCTCTCGGTGCGGCTGTAGCTGAAGGCCAGATCGGTGCGCGCGGTGCGCGCGGTCAGGCCAAGCACGCCGCGCCGGAAATCGAAGCTGCCCGCCTCCACTTCGGCAAAGCCGTGCACGCCGTCCTCGGTCGGGCGCAGGCTTTCGATATTGATGACACCGGCCACGGCATTCTGGCCGAAGCGCGCCGATTGCGAGCCCTTGAGCACCTCGATCCGGCCAAGCCCCGCATTGGTCAGCCCGCCGAAGTCGAAGCCGCCGCCGCTCGAGGCCGGGTCGGTGACGTCGATGCCGTCGATGAAGACCGGCACATAAGCCCCGCCAAGGCCACGGATGCGCACCGTCGAAGTGGTGCCGAGCGGGCCGTTGGCCGAGGCGGAAATCCCCGGCTGGAAGGTCAGGAAATCGCCAAGTCGCGCGCGCGGCGCGGCCTGCACCTCGGCCTCGGTGATGATTTCAACCGTGGAGCCGCTGCGCTCGAGCGCGGTTGCGGTCTGGTTGGCGATGACCGTGATGGTGTCGAGGTCGAACGCCTCTTGGGCGACGGCGGGGGCCGTCGCGAGAGCGCAAAGCGCGCAGGTTGCGATATGTTTCATCTGTCTGTCCCCCAATGCCGGATCGCGGCACGGTTTCCTTGCGTGTCGGTCATTGGAAAGGACATCTCCTCTCCGCAGACGGTGAAAGCGCCACCACTACGGAAAAGACCGTTATCCACGGCGCGCCCCGCGCCCGGACAGGGTGATCACTTCGGCAGGTCTCCTGACTTGCGGGTCATCGCTTGACCGGGCCTTCCCACGCCTGCTGGCGCAGTGGCATGTGCCGGTCTCGCTCGCCGCCTACAGTTGCGGGGGCAGTTGCGGAATTGATCCAGATCGCGGATCGCACCGAATTCCCTTTTCACCGGCGCCCGAAGGCCCCGGACCGAAGCAGCCCCGCGATACGCGCCGCGCGGGATTCGCGCAAGGGGAAATCGGCCTTGCGTGGTCAGTTCTGCGCGCGCTATTCCCTGACCAGATCACAGGTCGCGAAGGGGTAGGGGCGTGGGCTGGTCCGAATATATCCTTGCATTTGCGGTGTTTTTCCTCAGCCATTCACTGCCGTTGCGCCCGTCGGTCAAGACCGCGCTGGTGGCGCGGCTGGGGCGGCGGGGCTTCGGGGTGGCGTATTCGGCGCTGTCGCTTGGGGTGCTTTACTGGCTCATCGTGGCGGCGGGGCGCGCGCCTTATGTGCCGCTCTGGGAGCGGGTCGGCTGGCAGGGGCATGTGACTCTTGCCGTGATGCTTGGCGTTTGTCTGCTGGTCGCGCTGGCGGTGGGGCGGCCCAATCCCTTCTCCTTCGGTGGGCGCGAGGGGGCGGGCTATGATCCTGAACGCCCCGGTCTCATCCGTTATACGCGCCATCCCCTGCTTTTGGCGCTGGCGCTCTGGGCGCTGGCGCATCTGCCGCCCAACGGCGATCTGGCGCATGTGGTGCTGTTCGGGCTTTTCGCCGGGTTCGCCTTGCTGGGCCACCGGATCGTGGACCGCCGCCGCAAGCGCCTGATGGGCGCGGACTGGGCGCGGCTTGAGGCGCTGCGCCGCGCCGCGCCACTCTGGCCGCCGCACCCCGCCGCATGGCCCGCCACGGCGGCGCGCCTCGCGCTTGGTCTTGCGGGCTTCGCCCTGCTGATCGCGCTTCATCCGCTGGTGATCGGCGTCGCGCCCCTGCCCTGAGCGCCTGCGACCAATCGGAGCACTTGACCCCAAGCGCCGCACTCGCCAAGAACTCGGGACGAACGGGACGGGAGAGACAGAATGGTGCGCAGGGCCGAGAACGGGGCCGATCTGCTGGATCGTGAGAAATCGAGGCGCGTCGGCGCGCTGGCCGAGCTGTGGCCGTTTCTGCGCCCTTATCGCCTGCTTCTGGCGGCTGCGACGGCGGCACTGGTGCTGACCGCCGCCGTGGCGCTGATGTTGCCGCTGGCGGTGCGCCGGGTGGTGGACAATTTCAGCGCCGAGGATGGTGCGCTGCTCGATCAGTATTTCGGTGCGGCCCTGTTGATTGCGGCCCTTCTGGCGCTGGGCACCGGCGCGCGTTATCTGCTGGTCAGCCGCCTGGGCGAGCGCGTGGTGGCAGACATTCGCAAGGCCGTATTCGACCGCGTGATCGGCATGAGCCCGACGTTTTTCGAGCGCCTCATGACCGGCGAGGTGCTGAGCCGGATCACCACCGACACCACGCTGATCCTGTCGGTCATCGGTTCGTCCATCTCCATCGCGCTGCGCAACCTGCTCTTGTTCGCGGGCGGCATGGTCCTGATGCTTCTGACCTCGGCCAAACTTACGGGGCTGGTGTTGTTGATCGTGCCGCTGGTGGTCGTGCCGATTCTGACGCTGGGGCGGCGGATGCGGGTGCTGAGCCGCGAGAATCAGGACTGGATCGCGCAAAGCTCGGGCAACGCCTCCGAGGCGCTCTTGTCGGTGCAGACGGTGCAGGCGTTCACCCATGAGGGTGCAAGCCGCGCGCAATTCGCCGATGTGACCGAGAAAAGCCATGACGCCGCGCGCCGCCGGGTCAATACCCGCGCGCTGATGACGGTGATCGTCATTTTCCTTGTGTTTACCGGCATTGTCGGCGTGCTCTGGATCGGCGCGCGTGATGTGCGGGCGGGCGAGATGAGCGCGGGCAGCCTCGTGCAGTTCGTCATCTATGCGGTGATGGTGGCGGGCGCCGTGGCGGCGCTGTCGGAAATCTGGGGCGAGTTGCAGCGCGCGGCGGGCGCGACCGAGCGGCTGGTGGAGTTGTTGCAGGCCGACGACCCGGTCAGGGACCCGGTGACGCCCTTGCCCGTGCCGCGCCCCGCGCGCGGCGAGATCGGCTTTGACGCGGTGCGCTTTGCCTATCCGGCGCGGCCCGAGATTCCGGCGCTCGACGACTTCACCCTGACGATCCGGCCAGGCGAGACGGTGGCGCTGGTCGGCCCCTCGGGCGCGGGCAAGACCAGCGTCATCCAGCTGATCCAGCGCTTTTACGATCCCGATGCGGGGCGGATCACGCTCGACGGCGTGGCGCTTTCCGACATGGCGCGCCACGAGTTTCGCCGCGAGATCGCGCTGGTGCCGCAGGATCCGGTGATCTTCGCCACCTCGGCGCGCGAGAACATCCGCTTTGGCCGTCTCGACGCCACGGAGGCGGAGATCGAGGCCGCCGCTCGCGCCGCCAATGCGCATGACTTCATCGCCGCCCTGCCGCAGGGCTATGATACCTTCGTGGGCGAGCGCGGCGTGATGCTCTCGGGTGGCCAGAAACAGCGCATCGCCATTGCCCGCGCGATCCTTCGTGACGCGGCTGTGCTCTTGCTGGATGAGGCGACATCGGCGCTTGACGCGGAGAGCGAGCGCGCGGTGCAGCGCGCGGTCGAGGCGATGGCGCGCACCCGCACCACAATCATCGTGGCGCACCGGCTGGCCACGGTGAAAAAGGCCGACCGGATCGTGGTGATGGATCAGGGCCGGATCGTGGCGCAGGGCACCCATGACAGCCTTGTCGCCGAGAACGGGCTTTATGCACGTCTTGCGCGGCTGCAATTCACCGATGGCGAGGCGGCGTGACGCGGCCATTCGTCCCTTGCCGCGCCGCCGCAATTTTGGGATAACGCATCATCAGTCCGAGGAGAGAGTGCCCATGTCCGCGCGCATCTACAAACCCGCCCGTAATGCCATGCAATCCGGCACCGCCAAGACGAAACACTGGGTTCTGGAATTCGTGCCGGCCACAGCGCGCGAGGTCGATCCGCTGATGGGCTGGACCTCGTCGAGCGACACGCAGGCGCAGGTGCGGCTGCGCTTTTCCACGAAAGAAGCCGCGCTTGAATATGCGCGCGACAATGGCATCGACGCCGTGGTGCAGGAAGCGCACGGCCGCAAGCCCAATATCCGCGCGGGCGGCTATGGCGAGAATTTCGCCACCTCGCGCCGTCAGGTCTGGACTCACTGACCGGGCAGGCCGATTTGCGTGATCATTTGTGACAGTGTGTGACAGTTTGTTGATACGCATCAAGGCAGAAACGTTCCCAAAGGAGTAGGTTGTGCGCGGAACGATCCAGACCCGCAGGGAGAGAGCGCATGACCGAGACTGCCGCCAATATCGAAACCCCACCGACGACGCCGGGGGCTCTTGCAGCGTCCGGGGCGCCCGCCCCCGCCATCGCGCCCCCGGCCGAGGCGCTGTCGCTCCGGCAGGCTTTCGAGGCGGGCGATTATCCTTACGAGACTCGCCTCAGCCGCCGCAGCTATGAGGCGCAGAAGGCCCGGCTTCAGGCCGAGTTGCTCAAGGTTCAGCTTTGGGCGCAGGATGCGGGACAGAAATTCGTGCTGCTCTTCGAGGGGCGCGATGCGGCGGGCAAGGGCGGCACGATCAAGCGCTTCACCGAGCATCTGAACCCGCGCGCGGCCCGTGTCGTGGCGCTCAACAAACCCTCGGATATCGAGCGCGGCCAATGGTATTTCCAGCGCTATATCGAGCACCTGCCAACGGCAGGAGAGATCGTGCTTTATGACCGTTCGTGGTATAACCGCGCCGGCGTCGAGCGCGTGATGGGCTTTTGCGAGCCGCATGACTATCTCGAATTCATGCGCGAAACCCCCGAGCTTGAGCGGATGCTCGTGCGCTCGGGTATCAGGCTCTACAAATACTGGTTCTCGGTCACGCAGGGCGAACAGCGCGCCCGCTTCGCGAGCCGCGAGACCGACCCTCTCAAGCAGTGGAAGCTGAGCCCGATCGACAAGGCCAGCCTCGACAAATGGGAGGATTACACCGAGGCGAAAGAGGCGATGTTCTTCTACACGGACACGGCGGATGCGCCCTGGACCGTGGTCAAGTCCGACGACAAGAAACGCGCGCGGCTGAATTGCATGCTGCATTTCCTGAATTCGCTCGATTACCCCGGCAAGGACCGCAGGATTGCCCATGCGCCCGATCCGCTGATCGTTTCGACGGCGCAGCATGTGCTGCACAAGACCGACCACATCCTTGGCAAGGCGCTGCATCCCGACACGCGGTTGGCGCGCTAAGGGCGTCAGCCCGCCAGGAGTGCCTCGGCTGCTGCGCGGGCCTCGGGTGTGATTCGCTCGCCGGAAAGCATGCGCGCGATCTCGTCCACGCGCTCGGGGCCGCTGAGGGGGCGCACGGTGGAGAAGGTGACATCCTCCTCCACCCGCTTTTCCACCCGCCAGTGATGCACCCCGCGCGCGGCGACCTGTGGCGCGTGGGTGACGACCAGAACCTGACCGCCCGAGGCCAGCCGTGCGAGCCTGCGCCCGACCGCATCCGCCGTCGCCCCGCCCACGCCGCGGTCGATCTCGTCGAAGATCATGGTCAGGCCGGTGTCGGGACCAGCAAGGCAGAGCTTGAGCGCCAGCAGGAAGCGGCTCAATTCGCCGCCAGAGGCGATGCGGCTCAGCGGTCCCGAGGGCGCGCCGGGGTTGGTGGCGACGGTGAAGCTCACCATGTCGCGGCCCTGAGGCCCCGGATCGGCCTCGGTGATCCCGGTGGTGAAGACCGCGCGTTCCATCTTGAGCGGCGCAAGTTCTGCCATCACCGCCGCGTCAAGCCGCGAGGCGGCCTCGCGGCGCGCGGCCGTCAGCGCGGTGGCCGCCTTGTCATAGCGCCGTGCCGCCGCGTCACGCGCGTCGCGCAGCACCGCCAGATCGCCCGCGCCCGCGTCGAGCGCGGCGAGCCGCGCGCGCAAGCTCTCGGCAAATTCCGCCAGATCGTCGGGCGGCACGCCATGCTTGCGCGCCAGCCCCCGGATGGCAAAGAGCCGCTCCTCGGAGCGTTCAAGGTCGAGCGGGTCGAAGTCCAGTGCCTCAAGCGCGCGCGCGGTCTCTCGGCTGGCCTCGTCCAGTTCTACCAGCGCGCGCGACAGCGCGGCCAGCGCGCTGTCAAGCTGCCCCTCTGCCTTTTCTGCCGCCCCTTCGAGCCAGCGCAGCGCATCGCCCGCCGCCCCCTCGGCCCCGTCTGCCCCGAGCGCCTGCACGGCGCGGGCGATCTCTTCTCGGAGGCGCTCGGCCCCCTGCATCAGGCGGCGGCGCGTGTCGAGTTCTGCCTCCTCTCCGGGCAGGGGGGCGAGCGTGTCGAGTTCGCCGACCGCGTGGCGCAGGAAGTCCTCCTCGGCGCGGATATCCGCCAGCGCCGCCTCGGCGGCATCGAGCACCTTTTGCGCCGCCGCCTGTGCGCGCCACGCCTCGCGCACCGCCGCGCGCATCGCATCCAGACCGCCGAACGTATCGAGCATGTCGCGATGCCCGCGCGGATCGAGCAGGCCCCGGTCATCGTGCTGGCCGTGCAGTTCCACCAGCGTGGCAGACAACTGCCGCAACACCTCGCCCGAGACCCGGCGGTCATTTACCCAGGCGGTCTTGCGCCCGTCCGCGCCGTTCACGCGACGCAGGATCATCTCTGTTCCGGCTTCCAGCCCCGCCTCGGTCAGAACAGCGCGGGCCGGGTGATCCGCGCCAATCTCGAACTCTGCCACAACCTCTCCGCGTTCGGCCCCCGCGCGCACCAGGTCGGCACGCCCGCGCCAGCCCAGCACGAAGCCCAGGCAATCGAGCAGGATCGACTTGCCCGCGCCGGTCTCGCCGGTGAGCACGTTCAGGCCTGGCCGGAACCCAAGTTCCAGCCGGTCAATGATGAGCATGTCACGGATATCGAGCGTGCGCAGCATCCGGTCAATCCAGGGGGCTGGGGGGCTGTGCGTCCGGTCTCAGAGCCACTGGCCCAGAACGGTCTGGCGATAGACCTCGCGCAGCCAGTTGTCGCCCGCCGCTTCGAGCGTATGGCCCTGCCCGGTCAGAAGCTTGTAGCTGTCCTCATACCAGTCCGTGCCGCGAAAGTTGTAGCCAAGAATCGCCCCGGCCGTGCGCGCCTCGTTCACCAGCCCCAGAGAGAGGTAGGATTCCACCAGCCGGTGCAGCGCCTCCGGGGTGTGTGACGTGGTCTGGAAATCCTCGACCACAACGCGGAAGCGGTTGACGGCGGCGGCGAAATTGTCGCGCTTGAGGTAGAAGCGGCCGATCTCCATCTCTTTCGAGGCCAGATGATCGAAGGCCAGATCGAATTTCAGCATCGCGGAATTGGCATACTGGCTTTCGGGATAGCGTTCGATCACTTCGCGCAGCGCCTGCAAGGCGCGGAAGGTCAGGCCCTGATCTCGTCCAACCTCGTCGATCTGGTCGTAATAGCTGAGCGCGAGCAGGTATTGCGCATAGGCGGCATCTTCATCGGCGGGGTAGAAATCGATATAGCGTTGCGCCGCGGCGCGGCTTTCCTCGTATTCCTTGTCCTGATGATGGGCGAAAGCCTGCATGATGACCGCACGCTTGGCGAATTCTGAATAGGGATACAGACGCTCGACCTCGGCGAAGCTCTGGGCGGCCAGCTTGGGTTTGCGCCGCGCAAGGTCATATTCGCCGCGTTCGAAGATCTGTTGCGCGGTGAACTGTTCGTAGTCGATATTGCCGCGCTCGACACTTATGCCGCCGTCACAGCCCGCCAGCACCAGCACAAAAAAGGCCGCTCCCGCGATCCTTCCCGGACCCTTGCCGATTGTCATGCGCATTCTTCCCGTCATGATTCAATTGGGCGGACCGAACCGCCTTTGCTTCGCTCTAGCATATATATCCACGGTGCAAAACGCCTTTGGCATTCTCGGCGCGCGGGGCCTTGCCGCGACGCAAAAGACCGCCCCGAAGGGCGGTCTCGCAAAGGTCTGATCGTCCGCTCAGTTGGCCTGACGGCGCAGGAAGGCGGGGATCTCGATCTGCTCTTCCTCGTCCTGCGCACGGGGGGCGGGTTGCGGGGCGTGGGCGGAATGGATCGCGGGCTGTTGGCGCGGCGCGCGCGGGGCTTCGGCGGCTGCCTGTCCTGTCATCCGGTTGATGAGCGAATTGATGCCGAAGCGCGGGCGCTCGTCAGCCGCGGTCTGTGGGGCAACGGCCTGCTCGGGGCGACGCTGCTGGGGTTGCTGCGGGGTCTTGCCCACGGCGGCGTGAAGGCGGCGCAGCGCCTCGGGTGAAGGGGTGCCCGGCGCGGGCGCGCGGGGTGCAAGGAAGCTGTCAAGCTCGTCCTCAAGCTCCATTTCCATCGCTTGAGGCGGCACGTGTTCTTCGGCGCGCGGCTGATAGGCCGGAGGCGGAAGATCGTCGGTGTCGGTGTGGTAGTCGTCAACGGGTGCGTCCGCGACCTGATCGAACAGCGACGGCTCGGGCTGATAGGCGGGGGCGGCGGGCTCGGCCTGAACGATCTCTTCCACCATTTCAGGTTGCTTGAGCGGCTGTGCGAGCGAGCGGCGCGGCACCGGGACGTCGTTCACGTTCTCGCTTGCGTCGATGCCGGTGGCGACCACGCTCACCCGCATTCGGCCTTCCATGGCGGTATCGAGGGTGGAGCCGACGATGATGTTGGCGTCGGGATCGACCTCTTCGCGGATGCGATTGGCGGCCTCGTCTAGCTCGAACAGCGTCAGGTCATGCCCGCCGGTTATGTTGATGAGCACGCCGCGCGCGCCGCGGAGGCTGATCTCGTCCAGAAGCGGGTTGGCGATGGCCTTTTCGGCGGCCTGCACGGCGCGATCCTCGCCGTCGGATTCGCCGGTGCCCATCATCGCCTTGCCCATCTCGTCCATCACCGCGCGCACATCGGCGAAATCGAGGTTGATGAGGCCGGGGCGCACCATCAGGTCGGTCACGCCCTTGACGCCCTGATAGAGCACGTCGTCGGCCATGCTGAACGCCTCGGTGAAGGTCGTCTTTTCATTGGCCAGACGGAACAGGTTCTGGTTCGGGATAATGATCAGCGTATCGACCATTTTCTGAAGGGCCTCTACGCCCTCCTCGGCCTGACGCATCCGCTTGGCGCCCTCGAACTGGAATGGCTTGGTGACGACGCCGACCGTGAGCACGCCCAACTCGCGCGCTGCCTGCGCGATGATCGGTGCCGCGCCCGTGCCGGTGCCGCCGCCCATGCCGGCGGTGATGAAGCACATATGCGCGCCCGCGAGGTGATCGACGATCTGTTCGATGCTTTCCTCGGCGGCGGCCGCGCCGATGCTGGCCTTGGCGCCCGCGCCCAGACCCTCGGTCACCTTCACGCCCAACTGGATGCGGCTTTCGGCGTGGCTCTGGCTCAGAGCCTGGGCGTCGGTGTTGGCGACCACGAAATCGACGCCGTCGAGGCGTTTCTCGATCATGTTGTTGACCGCGTTGCCGCCTGCGCCGCCGACACCGAACACGGTGATCCGGGGCTTCAACTCGTCATGTCCGGGCATTGAAAGATTGAGTGCCATTGCTCTGTCCGCCTGTCCTGGGGCCGCGTTTGCAAGCCGTTTTCTGCCTTATTGCGTCCATTCTTACCGATGGTTCGCTGAATCGTCACCAAAAAAACACACCCTGACCACCAAATATGGCCGGTTTTTCACTGTTTTTCGCGGGATTTTGCCGATCACGCCACATATTGCGATCACCAGTTGTCCCGAAACCATTTGGCCGCGCGTCTGAGCGAACGCGCCGGATAGCGGTCCACGGGAATTTCGAAATCCCACCACTCGTCCTGCGGGTTGGCTGCAAACAGGCACATGCCGACGGCGCTGGCGAAGGCCGGGCCGGTCGCCGCCTGCGGCAGCCCGTGAACCCGCAAGGGTCGCCCGAGCCGCACCCGCTGGCCCAGAATGCGGCTTGCCAGCCCGTCCAGGCCAGGGATCTGGCTGCCGCCGCCCGTCAGCACGATCTGCTGGCTCGGCAGGTGGTCGAACCCGGCCGCATCCAGTCGCGCGCGCACCTCTTCGAGGATTTCCTCGACGCGCGGGCGCATGATCCCGATAAGCTCGGCCCGGCTGACCTGTCGGCGGTCGCGCTCGAAATCGCCGGTATCGCCGCCGATCTCGATCATCTCGCGGTCGTCCATGCCGGTCGCGACGAGGCCGCCGTAGAATGTCTTGATCCGCTCGGCGGTGGCCTGCGGGATCTGAAGCCCCATCGAGATATCATTGGTGACGTGATTGCCGCCCATGCGCACGCTGTCGGCATAGATCATGTGCTTCTTGATGAAGATCGACACGCCTGCCGTGCCGCCGCCCAGGTCGATGCAGGCAGCACCCAGCTCCTGTTCATCCTCGACCAGCGCGGCGATGCCGGAAACATAGGCGGAACTGGCCACCCCGGCCAGTTCCAGATCGCAGCGCTTGACACAATAGGCGAGGTTCTGGATCGCCACGGCATCGACTGTCAGCATGTGCATGTCGGTGGTCAGCCGGTTGCCGATCTGTCCGCGCGGGTCGATCAGGCCAGAGCGGTGATCGAGCGCGAAATTGACCGGTTGCGCGTGCAGCACCTCGCGCCCATCGCCGATATCGGGCACCTCGCAAGCACTCAGCACGCGACTGATGTCCTGTTCGCTCACCGTGTGGTCGGCCACCTCGACCTCGCCCGCGAGCCCATAGCTGCGCGGCCCCGCGCCCGAAAAGCAGGCGATGACGTGATCCACGCGGATGCCTGCCATCTTCTGTGCCGCCTGAAGGGCGGTGCGAATGGCGCGCTCGGTCTCGGCCATGGCCTCGATCTCGCCAAAGCGGACCCCGCGCGAACGCGTCGTCGCCGCGCCGATCACCCGGAACCCGGCCTGCCCGGCCATGCGCCCGACCTCTTCGGCCTCGGCGAAGCGGCCTGTGCCGTCAAAGCGCAGCACAAGGCATGACATTTTCGATGTGCCCACGTCGAGCACGGCCACCACGCCGCGCTGGATCGCTGCCTTGCGCATCGCGCGCATCGCTCTTTGGGATTCGTAAAGTTCGATCATCTTCCGTCTGCCCCTGAGGAGTTGCCTGTCGCGCCTCTGGCGCTGGTGATCCGCCACCATTCTTCGGTGGCCGCCTCGCTCAGCCGCACCGTGGGGCGCGCGCCAAGCCGCATGTCGATGGTGACGAGATCGCGCTCCAGCATGTCGTTGGCCTTGTCGAGCACGATCACCCGTTCGAGTGCGCGTACCGGTTCGGTCTCGGGCAAGAGCACCCGCTTGCCGTCGTCTAGAACCAGGTCCCAGCGCCGCTCGCCCATCCGCACAAGGCCCCGCACCGGGGTTCTGAGCGCCGCAGCCGCGGCGAGGATGTCGAGCGCCTGCGCCACCGAGCGATCCGCGCCCTCACCGGTCAGAACCGGCAGGTCGTGCCGCTCGGTGCGGTCTTCGATGCTGGCAATCGCGGCACCGGTGATGTCGAGCACATCGATACCCGTCCGCGTCCGCCAGAGAGCGACCGGTACCCGTTCGGTGATGTCCACCGCGAGGATGCCGCCCTGCCGGATGCGCACATTGGCGCGTGCGACGGCGGGCAGTTCCTCGACCATGGCGCGGATCGCTTGCAGGTCAATGTCAAAGGAACTGGCGGGCAGGTCGTAGGGGAAGATCTCGTGAATATCCTCCTGCACCGAGGCGCTTGCCCCCTCCAGCGCCAGCAGGTGCACCATGAATTCGGGGCGCGTCTCGATCTGGCGGCGGATTTCGGCAAAACGCTCGCCCAGATCGTTGCGCCGTTCGGCATCGGCAAGATATCCCCCCACCAGCCCCGCGATGACCAGCATGGGCAGACCAAGGCGGAACAGACGTCGGTAGGCTGGGGTCAGGCGCATCCGCTCCAGCCGGTAGCTCAGCCGCGAGGGCGCGGGATCGGTGCGCGGGATCATCGGTCGCATGAGGCGTCCTCCACCATCCAGCGCATCAATTCGGGAAACGTGATCCCCGCCGCCTGTGCCTGTTCGGGCACCAGCGATGTGGGCGTCATGCCGGGCTGCGTGTTGGTCTCCAAGAGGATCAGCCCGTCAAGCCCGCGGGTCTCATCCCAGCGGAAATCGGTCCGGCTCACGCCTCGGCATCCAAGCGCGTTGTGCGCGCGCAGGGCGTAATCGAGACAGGCCGCGAAGATGTCAGGGGGCAGATCGGCGGGGATCACATGGTGCGAGCCTCCGGGCTTGTATTTCGCGTCATAGTCATACCAGCCATCGGTGAGAATATCGGTCACGGTCAGCGCCCTGTCGCCCATCACCGTGGTGGTCAACTCGCGTCCCGGCGCGAAGGTCTCGACCATCACCATCTCTGGCATCGCGTCCGAGAGTTGCGGCGGCGCATTGGCCGCCTCATTGACCAGATAGACTCCGACCGAGGAGCCTTCATTGTTGGGCTTGACCACATAGGGCGGGGGCATGACGTGACGTGCGCGCACCTCGTCGCGGGATGCCAGAACGCTGTCTACCACCGGCAGACCGGCGGCGCGATAGGCGGCCTTGGCGCGCTCCTTGTCCATCGCCAGAGCCGAGGACAGGACGCCCGAATGGGTATAGGGGATGCGCAGCCATTCCAGCAGGCCCTGCACGCAGCCATCCTCACCCCAGCGGCCATGGAGCGCGTTGAACACAACATCGGGCGAAATCTCTTGCAGGCGCGCGCACAGATCGGTCCCGGCGTCCACCTCGGTCACCTGATAGCCCGCCTCCCGTAACGCCGCGATGCACCCACGTCCCGTGGACAGCGACACCTCGCGCTCTGCCGAGGGGCCGCCCATGAGCACCGCAACCAACGGGGAAGTTCTGCCCGAACGACCCAAACCTGTGCCTCAATATCCCGAGCCTGATTTCGGCCCGTGTTGTTCCGTGTCTCTGCTCAATCGCGGCTGTTGTTACGTGCCGCCAACCGGGGCCGGTTCACCGACCCTCATGATTTCCCACTCTAACTCTATTCCGCTGTTTTGGAAAACCCTTTTTCGCACCTCCTCGCCGAGGCCCTCGAGATCGGCGGCGCTCGCCCCTCCGGTGTTGACGAGGAAATTGGGGTGTTTCTCGCTCATCTGCGCGCCCCCGCGCCGCGCGCCGCGCAGCCCCGCCGCGTCGATCACCTTCCACGCCTTGAGGTCATGCACATCGTCGGCGCGGCCCGTGCTGCTGAAGCCTGCGGGGTTGCGAAAGGTGCTGCCCGCGCTGCGCTCCCTGGTGGGCTGGCTTGCGTCGCGCCTGGCGATCTGGTCCTCCATCTTCGCGATCAGCGCCTCCGGTGTGCTGGCTTTGCCTGCGAATGTCGCCTCGATCAGCACCCAGCCTTCGGGCAGGTGGCTCTGGCGATAGCCGAAGGCCAGATCGCCGGGCAAGAGCGTCACCACCTCGCCCGCCCGCGTCACCGCGCGCGCCTCCACAAGGTGATCGGCCACATACGCGCCGTAACAGCCCGCGTTCATCCGCACCGCGCCGCCGATGCTGCCCGGAATGGTGCGCAGGAATGTCAGGTCCACGCCCGCCTCTGCCGCGCGGCGCGCCACATGCGCATCGAGCGCCGCCGCTCCGGCGATGACACGCGCCCCCTCGACCCGGATCGCGTTGAAGCCGCGCCCGAGCCTTATCACCACGCCGCGAATGCCGCCATCGCGCACGATGAGGTTGGAGCCGACGCCCATGGGAAAGACCGGGGTCGCGGGATCGAGAGCGCCAAGGAAGGTGCACAGATCCTCCTGATCGGCGGGCTGGAACAGCCATTCCGCCGGCCCGCCCACGCGCAGCCATGTCAGATCGGAGAGCGTGCGCGAAGGCGTCAGCGCGCCACGGGGATGGGGCATGTTTCTCATGCTCCGGCTTTTGCCCGTGCGCGCGGCCGAGGGCAAGCCGCCTCAGTTGCGCGGCGGCACCATCTTGCCGGGGTTCATGATATTGTCGGGGTCGAGCGCTGTCTTGATCGCCCCCATCATCGCCCAGCCCGCCCCGTGTTCTCGTGCCATATAGCCAAGCTTGCCCACGCCGATGCCATGCTCTCCCGTGGCCGTGCCGCCCATGGCAAGCGACCGCTCGACCATGCGCTCGGCTGCGGCCTTGGCGCGCGACAACTCCTCTGCGTCGCCGTCCCGGACCAGAAGCGTCGCGTGGAAATTGCCGTCGCCGACATGGCCCAGGATCGGTCCGTGCACGCCCGTTTGCGCCAGATCGGCGCGCGTTTCCTCGATGGCTTCGGCCAGCCGCGAGATCGGCACGCAGATATCGGTGACGATGGCGCGCGCGCCCGGACGGCTGGCCAGCACGGCGTAATAGGCGTTGTGGCGCATGGTCCAGAGCGCGCGGCGCGCCTCGGGCTTCGTCGCCCAGTCGAAGCCCGAACCGTGGTGATCGGCGGCAATCGCGCCAAAGGCCTCGGCCTGTTCGGTGACGCCGGTGGGGCTGCCGTGGAATTCCAGCAGCAGATGTGGCTTTTCGGGCAGGTTCATCCGGGCATAGGCGTTGACCGCGCGCACGCTGTCGCCGTCCAGCAGCTCGATCCGGGCCATCGGGATCCCGCACTGGATCGTGTCGATCACGGTCTCCACCGCGTCGGTCACGGTCTCGAAGGCGCAGACCGCCGCCGAGATCGCCTCGGGCTGGCCGCGCAGGCGCAGCGTCAATTCGGTGATGAGCCCAAGCGTGCCCTCCGATCCGACGAACAACGCCGTCAGGTCATAGCCCGCCGAGGATTTGCGCGCCGCCGTGCCGGTGCGGATCACCTCGCCCTTTGCCGTCACCACCTCCAGCCCCAGAACATTGTCGCGCATCGTGCCATAGCGCACGGCGGTGGTGCCGCTCGCGCGCGTCGAGGCCATGCCGCCAAGCGAGGCATTGGCGCCGGGATCGACCGGAAACATCAGCCCCGTCGCGCGCAGTTCCTCATTGAGCGCCTCGCGCGTGACACCCGGTTGCACGCGCGCCACCATATCGGCCTGCGCCACCTCCAGCACCCGGTTCATGCGGCTGAAATCCACCACCACTCCGCCGGAAAACGCCTGTGCCTGTCCCTCCAGCGAGGTGCCCGTGCCCCAGCCCACCACCGGCACGCGCGCGCGCGCGCAGGCGGAGACGATGCGCGCCACCTCCTCGGTGGTCTCGGGATAGGCTACGGCGTGGGGCGGGCTGAGCGGGAAATAGGACTCGCTTGCCCCGTGCAGGTCCAGATCGGACTTGGAGCGGCTGAGCCGTTGGCCTAGGAAGGAAGTGAGGTCGGCAAGGGCGGTCTGCGTGTCCATGGGGCAACTTTCGATCGTGCGTGTCGTTTTACCCTAGGCGAAGATGACGCGATGCGAAAGCGGGCGTGAAAAGGTCCAGTCGGATGAGGGCGTGACGCAGGCAAGGGACAGAACGTTTTTCGCGCGTCAGCGCAGGGCCGGGGCGATCCGCCTGCGCGAGGGCTGGCGGATGCTGCGCAAGCGCGGGCCCAGCCAGTTCCAGTTCTGGGTGATCGCGCTGCTTGTCGGCATCGCCGCGGGATTTGCAGCGGTCCTGTTCCGCAAGGGGATCGAGGCGCTGGAGGGCCTGCTCTACCAGACCGCTGACGTGGCGCGGCTGCAATCTCTGGCCGAGCACCTGCCGTGGTATTGGGTGCTGTTGGTGCCGGTGGCGGGGGGGCTTGTGGTGGGGCAGATCCTGCACCGCTTTACCCCCGACGGGCGGGTGCGTTCGGTCGCCGATGTGATCGAGGGCGCGGCGCTGACAGAGGGGCGTGTCGAGCGGCGCGAGGGGCTGGCCTCGGCCGCCGCCTCGCTCATCACGCTTGGCGCGGGCGGCTCGTCGGGGCGCGAGGGGCCGGTGGTGCATCTCGCGGGGGTGATCTCGTCCTGGGTGAGCGAGCGCATTCATGCCGACGGCATCACCGGGCGCGACCTGCTGGGTTGCGCGGTCGCCGCTGCCGTTTCGGCCTCGTTCAACGCGCCGATCGCGGGCGCGCTTTTCGCGCTCGAGGTGGTGTTGCGGCATTTCGCGGTCCACGCCTTCGCCCCCATCGTGATCGCCTCGGTCGCGGGCACGGTGATCAACCGCATGTTCTTTGGCGATGTGACCGAGTTCACCCTGCCGGGAACGAGCGCGCTGGAATTCTACGTGGAACTGCCCGCATTCCTCATCCTCGGGCTGATCTGCGGGCTGGTGGCGGCGCTGATGATGATGGCGATCTTTCTGGCCGAGGATGCGGCGGGGCATCTGCAACTGCGCCTGCGCCTGCCACGCTGGCTGCGGCCTGCGGGGGCGGGGCTGCTGCTGGGGGCCATTGCGATCTTCTTTCCCCATATCATCGGCGTGGGATACGAGACCACCTCTGCCGCGCTCACCGGCAAGCTCTTGTGGCACGAGGCGATGATCTTCGCGGTGCTCAAGGTGGCGGCGGTGGCCATCACCATCGGCGGGCGCATGGGGGGCGGCGTGTTCTCGCCGTCGCTGATGGTGGGGGCGCTCACGGGCCTGGCCTTCGGCCATGTCGCCACGGCCATCCTGCCCGACTATTCCGGCGCGCTGACGCTCTATGCGCTGGCGGGGATGGGGGCTGTGGCGGCGGCGGTGCTGGGCGCGCCGATCTCGACCACGCTCATCGTGTTCGAGTTGACCGGCGACTGGCAGACCGGCCTTGCGGTGATGGTCGCGGTCTCGACCTCGACGGCGCTTGGCTCAAAGCTGGTCAAGCGGTCGTTCTTCCTGACGCAACTCATGCGTCGCGGCATCCGCCTTGCCGCCGGGCCGCAGGATTACCTGCTGGGGATGTTCCGCGTCACCCGCCTCATGCGAGCGCCGGATCACGACCGCGCCGCCAGCGACGAGCAATGCTGGTCGCTGATCGAACAGGGCCTCTATCTTGACGCGCGTGCGACCCTGGAGACGGCCATGCCCGCCTTTGACCGCGCCGGCGTGCCGTTTCTGCCCGTGGTCGCGCTCTCGGGGGGCGACGCCCCGCCCGACCTGCTCGGCGCGCTCTTCCATGTCGATGCGCTCAAGGCCTATAACCGCGCGCTCGCCGCCGTCTCGAAGGAAGAGCACGGCTGAGGAAAACCTCATGCCTCGGCCTTTTTCTGCCATTTGCCAGAAGCTTCGGACCAGTACTGCGCTGCCGCGCCCGCGCCGGTGAGGGCGCGCCACTGGCCGCGTGCCACCTCGACCGATGCCGGGTCGTTGCCGTCAAACAGGATGCACACCCGCTCCAGTCTGTGCACCTCCTCGACGCTTACCTCGGCCCCGTCCACCGTCATCACGCAGGCCGCCCCATTGGGGCAGTCCGTTCCGGTCGTCAGCAGCACCGGCTGGCGCGCGTCATGTGGTCCGCCCGCGCGGCCATGGGGTAGAAATCCCTCCTCGGGGCCATGCCACAGCCGCGCGTCGAGCCAGTCCATGCGCGCCGGATCGACCCCGCGCACCGCCACCCGCCAGCCCGCAGAAAGCGCCTTGTCCAGAAGCACCGGCAGGGTCTCTTCCAGCGGGCGGCGGGTGAGGTGATAGAAATAGGCCGCGCCCATCAATCCGTCTCGAACATCTCGCGCACCAGCCGGTCGAGCGTCATCACCCCCCAGCCCGACGCGCCCTGCGGCGCATAGGGGGTCTCTGCCTTGACACTGGCGACCCCGGCGATGTCGAGATGCACCCAGGGCATATCGTCCTGAATGAAGCGGTGCAGAAACTCGGATGCGGTGATCGTGCCTGCGGGCCGCCCGCCCGAGTTCTTCACATCGGCGATGCGGCTTTTCATCATGTCGGCATAGCCCTTGCCCAGGGGCAGCCGCCACAGCCCCTCGCCCTCGGTCTTCGCGGCCTTGAGCACCGCGTCGCAGAGCGCATCGTCATTGGACAGCGCGGCGGCGTTCTCGTGCCCGAGCGCGACAATCGCCGCGCCGGTCAGCGTTGCAAGGTCGATCACGCCGCGCGGCTTGTAGGTCTGCTGTGCATACCAGAGGAGATCGGCCAGCACGAGCCGCCCCTCGGCGTCCGTATTGATGACCTCGATCGTGTCGCCCTTCATCGAGGTCACCACATCGCCGGGCCGCGTGGCGCGGTCCGAGACCATGTTTTCCACCAGTCCCACGAGACCCACCACATTGGCGCGCGCCTTGCGCAGGGCAAGCGTGCGCATCACGCCGGTCACCACGCCCGCGCCGGCCATGTCCATGGTCATCTCCTCCAGCCCCGCCGAGGGCTTGATCGAGATGCCGCCGGTATCGAACACCACGCCCTTGCCGACCAGCGCCAGCGGCGCGTCGCCTTTGGTCCCGCCCTGCCATTCCATCACGGCCAGCTTGGAGGGGCTGGCGCTGCCCAGACCGACCGAGAGGAGTGCGCCCATGCCGAGCTTTGCCATGTCCTTTTCCTCGAGGATGGTGATCTTGAGGCCAAGATCGGCCAGCCCCTTGATCTCTTCGGCAAAGCGGGTGGTGGTCAGGTCATTGGCGGGCGCATTGACCAGATCGCGGGTGAGGAACACGCCCTCGGCCGCGGCGCGGGCGGGGGCAAAGCCCGCCTCGGCCTCTGCCGCGTCCCTGACCGTTACGGTGATCGTGCCCGGTTCGGTCTTCTCGCCGGTCTTGTGAACGGTGTAGTCATAGCCGCGCAGCACCGCGCCAAGCGCCACCTCGCCCGCGCGCTTGAGCGAGCCGCCAAGGATGGTGAGCGCCTTGTCGCCCTTGGCGCGGCCAAGCGCAACACCGGCGCGGCGGCTTTCGTCCACGCTGGCGTTGCGTGGCAGCACCACCACGTCGATCGCCTCCGCCGTCAGACCCGCAGGCCAGCCGAGCGAGACCAGATCGCCTGGTTTCTTCTTCTCCAGCCCGCCCCCCTCGATCAGCCGCATGAGACCCCCGCGCATCAGCCGGTTGACGCGCCGGCCTTCGGCGTCGAGCTTGCCATCGGCGGTGACGAAGATGGCAAGGCGGCCCGCGGTCCCGGCGATGGCGTCAAGATCGGTTTCGGTAAAGCGAACGGCTGCGGGTGCGGTCATGGTGGCATCTCCCTTTTGTCCCTGGTCCGTCCAGACCTAACGCGCCTGTCCGCCGATGGCCAGTTAGCAGTTTTCCCCCGCGCATGTTTCGGCTAGGTTGCCGGTCAGGACGGATGCCTTGGGGGACACATTGACCAGATTCGACAGATACTTGCTGTCGCAATTGATGGTTTTGTTCGGTTTCTTCGCACTTGTGCTTGTCTCGATCCTCTGGATCAACAAGGCGGTGCGCATGTTCGACAAGCTGATCGGCGATGGGCAGCCCGCCTGGGTGTTCCTGGAATTCACCGCGCTGACCCTGCCGTCGGTGATCGGCGGCATGTTACCGATCGCGGCTTTTGCCGCCGCCGTCTATGTGGTGCACCGCCTCTCATCCGAGAGCGAACTGACGGTGATACAGGCCAGCGGCTATTCCCCTCTTCGCCTGTCGCGCGCGGTGCTGGTCTTTGGTGTGATCGTCGCGCTGATGATGAGCCTTCTGGCGCATATGCTCATTCCGGGCAGCCTGAGCCAGTTGCGCCTGCGCGAGAGCGAGATTTCACGCAACGTGGCCGCCCAACTGCTGAGCGACGGCGAGTTCCTGCACCCGGCGCCCGGCATCACTTTCTACATCCGCGAGATCACCCCCGAGGGCGAGTTGCGGGACGTGTTCCTGTCGGATCGACGCGACCCCGACAAATCCATCACCTATACCTCGTCGCGGGCCTATCTTGTGGCAGACGGGGCAGGCTCGCGGCTGGTCATGGTTTCGGGGCTGGCGCAGAACATCCACCACGGCGACGCACGGCTCTTTACCACGCATTTCGACGATTTTTCCTATGACATCACCAGCCTTCTCAGCCGCAGCGGCTTCAATCTCAACAAGTTGGCATTCGCGAGCACCGTCGAGTTGCTGCGCGACCCGGGCGCGGTGGCCGAGCGAACCGGGGCCAGCCCCGGCGCGGCGATGACCGAATTGCACGGCCGCTTTACCGCCGCACTCATGTGCGTGGTGGCGGCGCTGATCGGGTTCTGCACGCTTCTGGTGGGGGCCTACAGCCGTCTGGGGATCTGGCGTCAGGTGCTGGTGGCTTTCGCGCTTCTGGTTGGGATCAAGGTGGCCGAAAGCGCCAGTTTCGGGCCGGTGATGGCCAATGCCGCGCTCTGGCCGCTGCTTTACCTGCCCGCGTTATCGGGCTTGGGCCTTGCGCTTGCGTTGTTGTGGCTGGCGCATAATCCCGCTGTCATGGCGCGGCTCGGATCGGGTTTCCGGCGCAAGCGGCTGGAGGCGGCGGCATGATCCTGCATTTCTACTTCGCGCGGCGGTTCCTGTTCAGCTTTCTGGGGGTGGCGCTGTCGCTGGGGATTGTTCTGGCGCTGATCGAACTCATGGATGCGCTGGGCGATCACCCAACCCTGCCGCTGCGTCAGGTTCTGGGGCTGGTTGCGCTTGAAATGCCCTGGGCCAATTACGAGATCATGCCGCTGGTGGTGATTCTTGCCTCGGTTGCGCTGTTTGTGCGGATGGCCCGGTCGTCGGAGCTGGTGGTGGTGCGCGCGGCGGGGCGCTCGGCCTTGCGGGGGCTGATGGCGCCGGTGGCGGTGACCTTTCTCCTTGGCGTGCTGGCGGTGACGATCGGCAACCCGATCGTGGCGGTCGCCTCCAAGCGCGAGCATGACCTGTCCAACCGCTATCGTGGCATCGAGACGGCGGCATTCGCCCTGTCGGACGAGGGGCTGTGGCTGCGGCAGGGCGATGCGAGCGGACAGACGGTGATCTTTGCCGAGCGCGCAAGTTCCGATCTCGGCACGCTTTACGGGCCGAGTTTTCTGGAATTCGCCCCGGACGGAACGCCGAAAAGGCGTCTCAACGCTGAGGTGGCACGCCTCGGACGCGGGGCGTGGAGCCTCGAGTCCGTCAAGATCTGGTCGCTTGATCGCGACATCAACCCCGAGGCGCGCGCGCTGCGGATGGAGGCGGTATCGCTGCCCTCGGATCTGACGCAGGACCGAATTCTCGACAGTTTCGGGCGCCCCCGCTACATCCCGTTCTGGGAATTGCCGCGCTTCATCGCGCAGATGGAGGCGTCGGGATTTTCCGCACGCCGCTATGCTGTCTGGTATCAGAGCGAATTGTCGCGTCCGTTATTTCTGGTGGCGCTGGTGCTGATGGCGGCGGCCTTCACCATCGGCCATGTGCGCGGCACAAACGTCGGTCTCAAGGTGCTTTTCGCGGTGATCTCGGGATTTGGCCTCTACTACATCCGCAATTTCGCGCAGATCCTGGGCGAGAACGGGCAGATTCCCGTAGCCCTGTCGGCCTGGGCGCCACCGGTGGCGGCGCTTTTGCTTGCGCTCGGACTCATCCTGCACCTGGAGGACGGCTGATGCTGTGGCGCCTTGTTGCCTTTGCCGTGCTTTTCCTGGCGCCGCCCCTGGCCGCGCAGGAGCGTCTTGCGGAACCCGCGATGCTGGTGGCCGACGAGATCACGATGACTGGCGACGAGCGCCTCATCGCGCGCGGCAATGTCGAGGCGCTTTATCAGGGCCGCCGGCTGACCGCGCATGAGATCGTCTATGATCGCGCCGCCGATCGGCTGACGATCACCGGCCCGCTCAGTCTGAGCGAGGGCACCGAAACGGTGATCCTGGCCGACAGCGCCGCGCTTGACCGCGACCTGAGCGACGGCATCCTGCGCGGTGCGCGGATCGTGATGCATGATCAGCTTCAACTGGCCGCCCATCAGATGCGCCGCACCGATGCGCGGCTGAACGAGCTTTACAAGGCCACGGTCACCTCCTGCCGGGTCTGCGAGACGGGCCGTCCGCCGCTCTGGCAGATCCGTGCCGAGCGGCTGGTACACGACGAAGACAAGAACCGGCTCTATTTCTACAACGCGCAGTTCCGTGTTCTGGACACGCCCGTGTTCTACCTGCCACGCCTCAGCCTGCCGGACGGATCCGTGACGCGTGCAACCGGGTTCCTTACGCCGTCAGTGGTGAACTCGAGCCTTCTGGGAACGGGCGTGCGCGTGCCCTATTTCATCACCCTCGGCGATCACCGCGACCTGACCATCGCGCCCTTCTATGCCACCAATTCCCGGCGGCTGGAATTGCGCTACAGGCAGGCGTTTCGCAGCGGTGATATCGAGGTGAAGGGTGCCGTGGCCGAGGACGATTTCAGCAGCAAGGACACGCGCGGCTATCTCTTTGCCACGGGCCGCTTCGACCTGCCGCGCGACTTCGTGCTGCGCTTCGGCATCGAATACAGCAGCGACGACACGTTCCTCGTCGATCACGATTTCTCCGACAAGGACCGGCTGCAAAGCGGCGTTTCGATCGAGCGCGCGCGGCGGGACGACTATGCGCGCATGGCGGTCGATCATTTCCGCAGTCTTCGGGTGGACGAGCAGAATTCCACCATGCCCAGCCTTGCCGCCAATGCCGAATACCAGCGCAGGATGTTTCCCGGCATGATCGGAGGCGAGCTGCGCCTGACCGCGCTCGCCCATGGTCATGCCCGCCGCTCTGATCTGAGCATCGACGGACCCGACCCCGACACCTTCGCCGACGGGCGTGACCTTGCGCGCTTTACCGCCGAGGCCGAGTGGCTGCGGCAATGGATCTTGCCGGCCGGCGTGGTGGCGCAGGTCCAGACCGGGCTGGCGCTGGATCATTTCGAGTTGCGCCAGATCGGCCAGACCGCGCGTCCGCAGGCCACCGAGGTCACGCCGCATGCCGCATTGCGCCTGCGATGGCCGTTGCAGAAGATGGCCCCCGACGGTGTCGCGCATGTGATCGAGCCGGTGATGCAACTGGCCTGGTCGGGCGGATCGAACCCGAACATCCCCAACGATGAGAACACGGCGATCTCGTTCGACGAGGGTAATCTGTTCAACGTGTCGCGCTTCGTCGCGCCCGACCGCCGCGAACGCGGGCTGAGTGCCGCCTATGGCGTGAGCTACGCCCGCATCGACCCGACCGGCTGGGAGGGGCGTCTTGCCCTCGGGCAAGTCTATCGCGAGGACCGGCTGCGCGAGCCGGGCGGCATGTCATCTTTCACCACCTCCTCGGGGCTGAGCGGGCAGATGTCCGACCTGCTGATCGCCGGGCAGTTCCGCAACCAGAGCGGGCTGGTGATCACCGCGCGGGGCCTTTTTGACGACATGTTCGAGGTAACCAGGGCCGAGGCGCGCGGCAGCTGGCGCAACGCGCGTACGAATATCGGCGCAACCTATATCTGGATGGAGAAGGATGTCCGCGAGAACCGCGATTCGACCATCTCGGAATGGGCCATCGACGGCAGTTATCGCTTTGCCGATCACTGGACGGCCAGCGGCGAATGGCGATTCGACACGACCGACCAGCGCAGCATCCGCGCAGGCACCGGCCTTACCTACACCAACGAATGTGTCGATATCACGTTTTCGGTCTCGCGCCGCTTCACCTCGTCCACTATCCTCGAACCCGAGACGAATTTCGGCCTGGTCATCGGGTTGCGCGGCTTCAGCGCCGATTCCCGCGACACAAGCTACACTCGCAAATGCAGGAACTCATGAGCATGACCCCGAGCCTTCATCGTATCACTCGCGCTCTTGCCGCGCTTGTTCTGGCGCTGATCTGCGCGCAGGCATTGCCTTCGGGACCGGCACGCGCGCAGAACCTCTTTGCACCGGTGATCCTTGTCAACGATCAGGCCGTGACGCGCTACGAGCTTCAGCAGCGCGTGCGGATGCTGACGCTTTTTCGTGCGCCGGGTGATGTCAACCGACTGGCGCGGGATCAGTTGATCGAGGAACGAGTCAAGCTCGAGGCCGCGCGCGCGATGGGGCTGACCCTGCCGGACGACGTGGTGCGCGAGGCCATGGAAGAGTTTGCCGCGCGCGCGAACATGAGCGCCGATGAGTTTGTTGTCGCGCTCGGGCAATCGGGCGTGTCCGAGGAATCTTTCCGCGCGTTCGTGCATGCGGGCATCACCTGGCGCGAACTGATGCGCGCGCGCTTTGCGTCGCGCGTCTCGGTCAGCGATGCGGATCTCGACCGGGCGACGCGCGCCCTTTCGGGACGCTCGCCGGTGCGGGTGCTGCTGTCGGAAATCATCCTGCCGGTGACCAGCCTCGAGGATGCCGAAGCCAGGCAGGCGCTGGCCGCGCAGATCACGACGGCCCGAAACGAGAGCGAATTCGCCGCCTTCGCGCGCCGCCATTCCGCCGCGCCTTCGGCCGCGAATGGCGGGCGCATGAACTGGACGGCGCTGTCTGATCTGCCTCCGGTTCTGCGGCAGGTGGCACTTGGGCTCGGGCCGGGCGAAGTGTCGGAGCCGTTGCCCATCGAGGGAGGTATTGCGCTGATCATGTTGCGCGACATCGAGGAGGGGGCGTTTCCACAGCCGCAATACTCCGCGATCGAATATGCCGCCTATTACATTCCCGGTGGCCGCAGCGACCAGGCGCTGGCGCGCGCGGCGCAGGTCCGCGCAGAGGTCGATACCTGCGATGACCTTTACGGCGTGGCCTTCGGTCAAGCGCCCGAGGTGCTGGAGCGTGGCTCGAAAGCCCCCGAGGAGATACCCGCCGACATCGCCGCCGAACTCGCGCTGCTTGATCCCGGCGAGGTCTCGACGCGGATCACACGGGCCAACGGTCAGACGCTGGTTTTCCTGATGCTGTGCGGGCGCGCGCCCAAGCTGGACGGCGAGGAGCCGTCGATCGAGAACTTGACCAATTTCATCCGTAACCAGCGCATCCAGTCGCTGGCCGATGGATTTCTCGCGCAGATCATGGCCGAGGCGCGGATCGTCGAGCCGTGATCGCGCTCACCTGCGGAGAGCCTGCGGGCATCGGCCCCGAAATCGCCGCGCGCGCCTGGACGGCGCTTCGCGGCTCGGTGCCTTTCTTCCTGATCGGCGATCCGGCACATGTTCCCGAGGGCGTGCCGGTCGCGGTGATCGAGACGCCCGAGGGGGCGGCGGGCGTGATGGCCCGTGCGCTCCCGGTGCTTGCCCATCCCTTTCCCGGCACCCGCACGCCGGGCCACCCGCAGGCGGCGCAGGCCCAGGGCGTGATCGACGTGATCGCGCGCGGCGTGGCGCTGGTGCAGGCGGGCAGGGCCACCGCGCTTTGCACCGCGCCCATCCACAAGCAGGCCTTGCAGGAGGGGGCGGGTTTTGCCTTTCCGGGTCATACCGAGTTTCTTGCTCATCTCGCGGGGTGCGCGCGGGTGGTGATGATGCTGGCCAGTCCCGAATTGCGGGTCGTGCCCGTTACCATCCATATCCCGCTTGCCGAGGTGCCAGGGGCGCTGACCGCCGATTTGCTGGAGGAGACCATCCGTATCACCCATGCCGCGCTGATCGGTGATTTCGGCATCCCCGCGCCGCGCCTTGCGGTCGCGGGGCTCAATCCGCACGCGGGCGAAGGCGGGCGCATGGGGCGGCAGGAAATCGAGACCATCGCCCCAGTGCTCGACCGGCTGCGCGCCGGGGGGATGGATCTGCGCGGGCCACTTTCGGCCGACACGATGTTTCATGCCCGCGCGCGCGCGGGCTATGACGCGGCCATTTGCATGTATCACGATCAGGCGCTCATCCCCATCAAGACGCTCGATTTCGACCGGGGCGTGAACGTGACGCTCGGCCTGCCTTTCATCCGCACCTCGCCCGATCATGGCACGGCGTTCGATATCGCGGGGCAGGGGGTGGCCAACCCCGCATCGCTGATCGAGGCGCTGCGGCTTGCGGATATGCTGGCGCGGGCGCGGACATGAGCGCGCTTGACGACCTGCCGTCGCTTGCCCGCGTCATCGCCGCGCATGGGCTCTCGGCGCGCAAGGCGCTGGGGCAGAATTTCCTTCTGGATCTGAACCTGACCTCGAAGATCGCGCGGCAGGCGGGCGACCTGACGCAATGCGACGTGCTGGAAATCGGGCCCGGTCCCGGTGGCCTTACCCGTGGGCTGCTCATGGAAGGCGCGCGCCATGTGCTTGCCATCGAGAAGGACGCGCGCTGCCTGCCCGCGCTGCAAGAGATCGCAGAGGCCGCACCGGGGCGGCTGACGGTGCTCAATGCCGACGCGCTCGGGATAGACCCGCGCGCGCATCTGACGCCGCCCATCCGCATCGTTGCCAACCTGCCCTATAATGTGGGCACCGAATTGCTGATCCGCTGGCTCACCCCGCCGGACTGGCCACCCTTCTGGCAGTCGCTTACGCTGATGTTCCAGCGCGAGGTGGCAGAGCGGATCGTGGCGCGGCCCGGCTCCAAGGCCTATGGGCGGCTCGCGCTTCTGGCGCAATGGCGGGCGGAGGCGCGGATCGTGATGCACCTGCCGCCAGAGGCGTTCACGCCGCCGCCCAAGGTGTCCAGCGCGGTGGTGCATCTGACGGCGCTGCCCGCGCCGCGCTATCCGGCGGATGCAAAGGTGCTGGAGCGGGTGGTGGCGCAGGCCTTCAACCAGCGCCGCAAGATGTTGCGCGCGGCATTGAAGGGCGCGGCCCCCGACATCGAGGACCGGCTCATTGCTGCCGGGATCAAGCCTACAGACCGGGCAGAAACCGTTGATCTGGAACGGTTTTGTGCGTTGGCGCGGGGGCTGGCAGAGGGGTAGTCGTGTTTGAATGTAAGCGGTCTGGCGCTCGCGCGGCGGCGTGCAAGCACGCCTTTATTCTGCGCGGAGATGGCCCCGTTGTGTCGCCTTGGTCATATGTCAGGATGACGAAAAGGTCCGCTCGTTCTCACTCCGTAAACTCGGCCACTTCTGCCCCCGAAATCTCCAGCAACCGCGCGGGCGCGATCCCGAAGAGGTGGCGCGGCGTGCCCGCCGCTGCCCAGACCTGTTGAAATTCAAGCAGATAGGGGTCAAAGAACGCGCGGGGTGGGGTAAGATGCCCCACCGGCGAGACGCCCCCGATGGCAAAGCCGGTCTGCGCCCGGATCAGCGTGGCATCGGCCTTGCCCAGAGGCGCGCCCGCCACGGCGGAGGCGCGTGTTGCATCGACCCGGTTCGCGCCCGAGGTGACGAACAGCAGCGCCGCGCCGCTTGCCTCGTCGCGGAACATGATCGACTTGGCGATCTGCGCCACGTCGCAGCTGACGAGTTCGGCGGCCATGTGTGCGGTGTTGGCATCGCCGATCTCGACCGGCTCGATATCAAGCCCGGCATCGGCAAGGGCGCGGCGGACGCGGGCAACACTTTTGCTCATCGGTATCCTGTCGGTATTGCATCGGTGTCGGATGATTGTTTCACGACGCCTTGCCATTGACCAGACCCGCCGTCGCTGTATCACTCGCGGGCATGACATTTGCCAGCCGCCTCACCCGATGCCCGCACCCGTTCGAGTCTAGCGAAGGCGCTGAGGCGTGCGCCCATGTCCCCGGCCTGACCGGCCCTCTGGCCGATCTGGTGGCGGGGGCGGCGGGATGCAGCCCGTTTCTGAAATTGTTGGTGATGCAGGAAGGCGCATGGCTCATCGAGGCCGTAGAGGCCCCCGATGCGGCGCTCTCGACCCTTTATGACGACCTGCGCGCAACCGCCCCCGACGTGCTGTCAAGCGCGTTGCGCATGGCCAAGCGGCGCGTGGCGTTGCTCACGGGGCTGGCCGATCTGGGGGGCGTCTGGCCGCTGGAGGCGGTCACAGGCCGCCTGACGGATTTCGCCGATCTGGCCTGCGATCTGGCCTTGCGCGCGGCGCTTGGGGCCGAGATCCGGCGCGGCAAGCTGCCGGGCATGACCGAAGACGATCTGGACAGCGGCGCGGGCATGGTCGTCTTTGCCATGGGCAAGATGGGGGCGGGAGAGCTCAATTACAGTTCCGACATCGATCTCATATGTCTGTTCGACGAGGGGAGGTTCGGGCGCGACGAGTTTCATGAGGCGCGCGCCAGCCTCGTGCGCGCCACCCGCAAGATGTCGGCCATGCTCAACGACCGCACCGCCGAGGGCTATGTGTTTCGCACCGATCTACGGCTGCGCCCCGATTCGGGTGTGACGCCCGTCTGCATGGCCATGGCCGCCGCCGAGACCTATTACGAGAGCCTTGGCCGCACATGGGAGCGCGCGGCCTGGATCAAGGCGCGGCCCTGCGCGGGCGATCCTGATGCGGGCGCGCGGTTCATCGACACGCTGCGGCCCTTCGTGTGGCGGCGGCATCTCGATTTCGCCGCCATCGAGGATGCCCACAACATGCGGCTGGCCATACGCGAGCACAAGGGGCTGGGCGGTGCGCTCACGCTTGAGGGGCACAACATGAAACTCGGGCGCGGCGGCATCCGCGAGATCGAGTTCTTCACCCAGACCCGGCAATTGATCGCTGGCGGGCGTGACCCCGATCTGCGGGTGCGTGGCACGGTCGAGGGGCTGGCGCGGCTGGTCGAAAAGGGCTGGGTGCCTGCCGAGGCGGCAGAGGCGCTCACCGGGCATTACCGCTTTCACCGCGAGATCGAGCACCGCGTGCAGATGCTGCGCGACGCGCAGACGCATCTTTTGCCCAACACCCCCGAGGAGTTCGACCGCCTTGCTGCCTTCACGGGCCGCGAGACGTCGGATTTGCGCGCCGAGATCACCGAGCGGCTTCTGGCTGTCGATGCGTTGATAGAAGGGTTTTTCCGGCAGGAGTCCCCCGGCACCGCGCCCGCACCCGCGCCGGAGGTCGCATTTGACGAGGATGTGATCGCGCGCTGGCGCGGTTATCCGGCGCTGCGGTCCGAGCGCGCGCAACAGATCTTCAAGCGTCTGCGCCCCGAGATCCTTGCCCGCCTTGCCCGCGCGGCCAATCCGGCCGAGGCGCTCTTGGCCTTTGACGGGTTCCTGCACGGGCTGCCTGCGGGCGTGCAGGTGTTCTCGCTCTTCGAGGCCAATCCGCAGTTGATCGACCTACTTGTCGATATAGTCGGCACCGCGCCTGCGCTTGGCGCGTATCTGTCGCGCAACGCCGCCGTGTTCGACGCGGTGATCGCGGGGGATTTCTTTGCACCATGGCCGGGGCGCGCGGCGCTGGAGGCGGGGCTTTCGGGGGTCATGCAGGCCGAGGCCGATTACGAGCGCGCGCTTGATCAGGCGCGGCGCTGGCACAAGGAATGGCATTTCCGGGTGGGCGTGCATCACCTGCGCGGCCTTACCGATGCCGGAACGGCGGCGGCGCACTATGCCGATCTGGCGGGCGCGGTGATCGGCGCGCTCTGGCCCTTGGTGATCGCACAGTTCGCCGAAAAGCACGGGGTGCCGCCGGGGCGCGGAGCGGTGGTGCTTGGCATGGGCTCGCTCGGGGCGGGGCGGCTCAATGCCGGGTCCGATCTTGACCTGATCGTGATCTACGACGCCGAAGGGTCCGAGGGATCGGACGGGCGCAGGCCGCTGGCACCCCGGCCCTATTACGCGCGGCTCACGCAGGCGATGATCACCGCGCTCACCGCGCCGATGGCCGAGGGGCGGCTTTACGAGGTGGACATGCGCCTGCGCCCGTCGGGCAATCAGGGGCCGGTGGCGACAAGCTGGCCCGCTTTCCAGAGCTATCAGACGGACGAGGCCTGGCTGTGGGAGCATCTGGCGCTGACGCGCGCGCGGGTGATCTGTGGCGAGGAGAGCCTGGCCCGCGATGTCGAGGGGTTTCGCGTGGGTCTTCTTGCTGGGGCACACGAACGGGGCACGCTGATCGAGGCCGTGGCCGAGATGCGCGCCCGTGTGGCCGAGGCCAAGCCGCAGACGGGGCCGTGGGATGTGAAGCTTGGGCCGGGGCGGCTGATGGAACAGGAACTTGTCGTGCAGGCGGGCAATCTGCTGGCGGGGCAGGGCGCGCGCGATGCGGCGGCGGGGTTTGCGGGCGCTGTCGCATCCGGCTGGATGGATGCCGCAGATGGCGCAGTCTTGCAGGCGGCTTATGCGCTTTGCTGGCAGGTGCAGATGGTGGCGCGGCTTCTGGGCGGGGGCGTGCTCGCGCCGGACCGGATCGGCGAGGCGGGTGCTGCGGTTTTGCTGCGCGAGACCGGCGAGGAGAGCCTTGAGACGCTGGAGCAGCGATTGGGCGAGCTGTGCGGGGCGGCCGCCGAAGCGATCGACCGGGCGCTTGGGAAGAGGGAGGGCTAGGCCATGGCACGCGGCGAACGGCATGACGCGAAGGGACTGATCCGCGAGGCGTATCGGATCGAGGGAATCGGGCCGGGCGAGTGCCGGTCGGTCTTTCTCGATTGGGCATTGTCGGTGCCCGAGGGCGAGGAGGTGCGTATGGCGCTTGAGGCGCTGATCGCCCGTCACGCGCCCGCGAATCCAGACCACCCGATGACCGCCGTTCTGCGCGAGGGGCTGGAGAGTGCCGCGCGCCCGCGCCGCCGCGGCGGTTGGCGGTCGCGTCCGCGCGACTGAGCAGGGTTCCTGCCACTGGAATATACCGGATTTGTCTTAAATGCGCCCTATTCGGAGCACATCCATGGGTTGAATGAAAAGAGGCTCTGCCCATGGAGGATGATATGCGCCTTGTGAAGCTTTGTGTTGCGCTGATGTTCGGGCTTGGCCTGGCCGCCTGCGCGGCCCCAGAAACCGCCACCCGAAATACGCCGCTCGATACGCAGATGCTGAAACCGGCGGCGGTATCTCTGGATGTGCAGGCAGTGCGCGTGTCTGTGCCGCAATCGCTGAAGGTATCGGAGGCGAATCGCTATTATCCGGGCGGCGATATCGTCTGGCGCGAGGACGCACCGGGTGATCGTCACGCACAGGTCAAGCAGATCCTCGAAACCGCCTTCATGCGCGGGATCGACAGCCTGCCGAAAGGCGCTGTCCCGGTGGTGCTCGATGTGGAGCTGAGCCGCTTTCATGCGCTGAGCGAAAAGGCCCGCTATACCATCGGCGGGGTGCACGCGATCCAGTTCACCTATGTGCTGCGTGACGCCACGACCGGCGCGGCCCTCACCGCGCCGAGATTCGTCAAGGCCGATTTCCGCGCCCTTGGCGGACAAGCGGCTATTGATGCCGAGCGGCAAGGAATCACCCAGAAGGTGCGTATCACCGAGCATCTCGCCAAGGTGATCCATCAGGAACTCGGCGCCGAGAGTGGTTATCGTGCGCAGGCGCTCGGCCTCATGGGCGCGATCAACCAACTCTGAGCTTTTCGAGGCAGGGCAAAGGGCCTAAAGGGGGCGGCATGACACCGCCCCCTTATCCCGTGATCCGCCTTTTGCCCAAGACCGATGCCCGCGCCATCCGCCACGGCAGCCCCTGGGTTTTCGACAACGAGCTTGTGACCGATCGGCGCACGCGCGCGCTGGCCGCTGGAACGATCGCGGTGCTGGAGGATGCGGAGCGCACGCCTCTCGGCGTGGTCGCTGTCAATCCTGCCTCGAAGATCGTGGCGCGGATGCTTGACCGGAATGCGGGCGCGCGGATCGATCGAGACTGGCTGATCGCGCGGCTGACGCGTGCCCATGCCCTGCGCGCGCGGCTCTTTGACAGCCCCTATTACCGCCTAGTCCATGCCGAGGCCGATGGCCTGCCCGGCGTGGTGATCGACCGGTTCGGTGATGTTGCGGTGATGCAGCCCAATGCCGCCTGGGCCGATGCGCTGCTGCCCGATCTGGCCGCCGCCGTGCAGGCGGTGACGGGCGTTACAACGGTGCTCAAGAACGCCTCGGGGCGCGCGCGCGCGCTTGAGGGTCTCGACGATGCGAGCGCGGTTCTGGCAGGCTCTGCGCCGGATGGTCCGGTGCCGGTGCCGATGAACGGGGCCACATATATGGCCGATCTCACGGGTGGCCAGAAAACCGGTCTCTTCTATGACCAGCGACCCAACCACGCCTTTGCTGCGCGGCTGGCGCGAGGGGCGCGGGTGCTCGACATGTTCAGCCATGTGGGTGGCTTTGCGCTGGCCTGCCTTGCCGGGGGGGCGGAGAGCGCGCTGGCGGTGGACGGCTCGCAAGCCGCGCTCGGGCTGGCGGCGGAGGGCGCGGCACGCATGGACGTGACCGCCCGTCTTGCCACCCGCCGGGGCGATGCGTTTGACACGATGGAGGCGCTGGCCGCCGAGGGAGAGCGGTTCGACGTGGTGATCTGCGACCCGCCCGCCTTTGCACCCTCGAAACCGGCGCTGGACAAGGGCCTGCGCGCCTATGAGCGGGTGGCGCGGCTGGCCGCCGGGCTGGTGGCAGAGGGCGGCTATCTGGGCCTCTGTTCGTGCTCGCACGCCGCCGATCTCGGTAAATTCCGCACCGCCTGCACGCGCGGCATCGGTCGGGCGGGACGGGCGGGCGCGCTCATCCACACGGGCTTTGCCGGGCCCGATCATCCGCTGCATCCGCACCTGGCCGAGTCGGGCTATCTCAAGGCGCTGTTTTACCGGCTATGAAGGTCGTTCTCGACGCCTGCGTGCTTTATCCCACGGTGATGCGCGAGATGCTGCTGGGCGTGGCGGCGCACGGCGCCTTCACGCCGCTCTGGTCGCCGCGCCTTCTGGCGGAGTGGCAGCACACCGCGGCGCGTCACGGGCCGGACGCACGAGCGCAGGCCGAGGGCGAGGCCGCGTTGATGGCGGCGCGCTGGCCCAGAGGTTGCATTACCTACCCGTCGGGACTCGAGGCGCGGCTTTACCTGCCCGATCCGGCGGATATCCATGTGCTTGCCGCCGCCATCGCGGGCCACGCCGACGGGATACTGACGCTCAATGCCCGCGATTTTCCGCGCAACATCCTTGCCGAAGAGGGGCTGTGGCGCGCCGATCCCGACGCCGTTCTCCACGGCATATGGCAGGCGCAACCGGTGCTTGTGGCCGGTGTGGCGGCCGAGGTTCTGACCAAGGCGCGGCGGCTTTCGGATCACGACTGGCAGATGCGCCCGCTCCTGAAAAAGGCGCGGCTGCCGCGTCTGGCCAAGGCGCTGGGATAGGCCCTCGGGACCGTTTACAGGTCCAGAGCGCGCAGAAGTCGTGCGGCCTCGTCGCGGGGATGGGCAAGGGCTTCGCGATCCTCGCCGGGAAAGAACCGCGCGCGTGTGGCCGTGGGCATCGGCGCGGGCGCGAGGATATGGATGCGCGGGCCGGTTTTCGCACTTTCGGCCTGCCAGCTTCGGGCGAGCGCGATCTGGGCCGCCTTGGTCGCGCCGTAGGCGCCAAAGAACTTGGCCCCGGCCTGCGCGTCGTCGAAAAACACCGCTTGGCCTTCCTCGCCCAGAAGCGGCGCGAGGAAGGGGATGAGAATCCCCGTGGCCGATGCGTTGACGGCAATCGAGCGTTCCCAGTCCTTTTCGCCCAGATGCGCGGCGGGGCTGAGGGGTGCCGCGTGAATTGCGGCATGGACCCAAAGCGCGACACGGCCCCAGCGGTCATGGATCGCGCGGCACAGCTGCGCCATGGCGTCGCGATTGGTAATGTCCATGGGACCAAGCGTGGCCTGCCCGCCGCGCGCCTTGATGCGGTCGTCCAGTTCTTCGAGCGCGCCCACGGTGCGGGCGACAGCGACGACGTGATAGGCGGGCGCGAGCGCCTCGGCGATGGCCGCCCCCAGCCCGCGCGAGGCGCCGGTGACGAGGGCAACAGGGATATCGTGGGCTTCGGTCATGAACGGCAAATCCCACCTCAAGGCCCGCAGATCAAGGACTATCGCTTGACTTTTTCGCGCCTGCGGCGAAAAAGTCAGGCCGACAAATGGAACAATGGAGGGACGCGGAATGCGCGCACAGGTTCTCACTCAGGCCGTCATCGGTCACGACACGCTGACCCGCAAGGCGGGTCTTGTGCTTGGCGGCTCGCTTTTCATCGCGCTGGCGGCACAGGTGAGCGTGCCCTTCTTCCCGGTGCCGCTGACGCTTCAGACCTTGGCGATCCTGATCGTGGGCCTCACTTTTGGCGCGCGTCTCGGGGCGGCAACGGTTCTGGCCTATCTGGCCGAGGGCGCGATGGGGCTGCCGGTATTCGCGGGCGCGCAGAGCGCGGCCTCGCTCGTGGGGCCGACCGCCGGTTTCCTCTATGGCTTCGTGGCGATGGCCTGGCTTGCCGGTCTGGCGGTCGAGCGCGGGGTCGCGCGCGGCGTGGTCTCGACGGCGCTGGTCGGAATCGCGGTTTCGGCGCTGCTCTATATTCCCGGCCTCGCCTGGCCCGCTCTGGCGATGGGCAAGGCGCTGCCTGACCTCTGGGCCTACTGGATGGCTCCGTTCCTGCTGGGCGATGTGGTCAAGGCCGTGATCGCCGCGATGGTGGTCTGGGGCGGCTGGACGGCGCTCAAGGCACGCAAGGGCTGAGACGGGTCTCAGGAAACGCCAAGGCCGCGCTTTCGGGCGCGGCCTTTTTGGTTATATGTCACGCCCCGCGATAGGGCTCCACATATTGCAGCGCCATGTCCCACGGAAAGAATATCCAGGTGTCCTGGCTTACCTCGGTCACGAAGGTATCGACCTGCGCGCGTCCCATTGGCTTGGCATAGACGGTGGCCACATGGGCGCGCGGCATGGTCGCGCGCACCACTTCGAGCGTGCGGCCGGTATCGACCAGATCATCAACGATCAACACGCCCTCGCCGTTGCCCACGATGCCCATGTCGGGCGACTTGATGACGCGCGGTTCGGTTTGAGTCTGGTGGTTGTAGGATTTCACGCTGATCGTATCGACCGTGCGGATGTCCAGCTCGCGCGCCACGATCATCGCGGGGGCCATGCCGCCGCGTGTGATCGCCACCACCGCGCGCCAGCCGCCCTCGGGTGCCACGCCCTGAAGTCGCCAGGCCAGCGCGCGCGCGTCGCGATGGATCTGGTCCCAGCTGACGTGAAAGCCTTTCTCGTGGGGCAGGCGGTCAGGCGTCATGTCCTCGCCTCCTCAGGTGGTCGAGATATCGGGCGCATCGACGGCCTTCATGCCGACGATGTGATAGCCCGCATCGACATGAAGCGTCTCGCCGGTCGTGCCCGAACCCAGATCGCTGAGGAGGTAGAGCGCGGAGCGGCCCACATCGTCGATGGTCACGTTGCGGCGTAGCGGCGAATTCAGTTCGTTCCATTTCAGGATATAGCGGAAATCGCCGATGCCGGAGGCGGCCAGCGTCTTGATCGGTCCCGCGCTGATGGCATTGACGCGGATGCCGTCCTTGCCCAGATCCTCGGCCATGTATTTGACCGACGCCTCAAGTGCGGCCTTGGCCACGCCCATCACGTTGTAATGCGGCATGACCTGTTCGGCGCCGTAATAGGTGAGGGTGAGGGCCGATCCGCCCTCGCCCATCATCTTTTCCGCGCGCTGCATCACGGCGGTGAAGGAATAGACCGAGATGTCCATGGTCATCAGGAAATTGTCGCGGCTGGTGTCCACATAGCGCCCGCGCAATTCGTTCTTGTCGGAAAAGCCGATGGCATGGACCACGAAATCGAGGCTGTCCCAATGGCTGCCCAGATCGGCAAAGAGCTGATCGACCGAGGCCATGTTGCCCACGTCGCAGGGCAGAACGATGGTGGACCCCAGTTCCGCCGCCAGCGGATCGACGCGCTTTTTCAGCGCATCGCCCTGATAGCTGAAGGCCAGTTCCGCACCCGCATTGGCGCAAGCGCGGGCAATGCCCCAGGCGATCGACTTGTCATTGGCAAGGCCCATGATCAGCCCGCGTTTGCCCGCCATCAGATTGTTCGACATTCCCAGCCCCCGCCCTCAGCGATTTTCCTGACCTTTAGGCGATTGGGCAGGGTGCATCAAGGGCCGTGCGTGATGGGTGATTTTGGTAAATGTTGTTGACCATATCGAATCGCGCGGCATGATGGCGGCGCGAACAACGGGCGGAGACGACGATGGAACGAGACGGCATTTTCGCGGGAGATGACCCGTTCGGGATCGCGCGGGCGTGGCTGGCCGAGGCTGAAAGGACCGAGGTGAACGACCCCAATGCCATGGCGCTTGCCAGTGTGGGCGAGGGTGGGATGCCCAATGTGCGGATGGTTCTGCTCAAGGAAATCGCCGATGATGGATTTGTTTTCTATACCAATTACGGGTCAGCGAAGGGGCGGGAACTGACAGCGCATCCGATGGCGGCGGGGGTGCTGCACTGGAAATCGCTGCGTCGGCAGTTGCGCATGCGAGGCATGGTCGCGCGCGAGGAGGGCGACAAGGCCGATGCCTATTTCGCCTCGCGCTCGCTCAGGAGTCGCCTTGGCGCCTGGGCGTCGCGCCAGTCCGAGCCGTTGTCATCGCGGGGGCATCTGATGGCCGAGGTGGCCAAGGTCACGGCCCTGAAAGGCGCAAATCCGCCGCGCCCTCCCTTTTGGGGAGGGTTCAAGATCACCCCGCTTGAGATTGAACTCTGGGCGGACGGGGCGTTCCGGCTGCATGACCGTTTCGTCTGGCGGCGCGCAATGCCCGGGGACGCCTGGCATATACAGCGGCTCAATCCTTGAATTTCGCGTTGCGTGAAATGCAATGTATTGTAATTGAATGGTATTTTTGGGTTGCAAGAGGTGCGAAACATAAAGCAAGTCTTGGCCTGGTCTGGGGGATGCAGGCTGTTAGGTAGGACACAGTGACGACAGATGAAGAGATTCGCCGGGTCAGAGGGCGGGTGAAGTGGTTCGATCCGGTCAAGGGCTTTGGCTTTGTATTGGCGGATGAGGGGGGACCCGATATCCTGCTGCATGCCAATGTCCTGCGCAATTTCGGGCAAAGCTCGATTGCCGATCGCGCCGGGGTGGAACTTGACGTGCAGCAGACCACACGCGGGCGTCAGGCGGTGCAGGTTCATGCGATTGAACCGCCCGACGATATGGAACAGACCGGCCTGGCCGATCTTGATGATCTCGACCCCGAGGTGATCCGCGCCGCGCCGTTGGTGCCTGCGCGCGTGAAGTGGTTCGACAAGGGCAAGGGGTTCGGCTTTGCCAACACATTCGGCAGCGCCGAGGACGTGTTTTTGCATGTTGAGGTGCTGCGCCGCTCGGGCCTTGCCGATGTCCAGCCCGGAGAGGCGCTGGCCATTCGGGTGATCGATGGTAAAAGAGGTCGCATGGCAACCGAGGTCTGTGGATGGGAAACGGCGATATCTCGATCAAGCGACTGATCGGCGCGGCGCTGCTCGTTCTGGTGGGGGGCGCGGTCTCGGCTGGGCCGTGCAGCGAGGATGTGGTGCATCTTCGCGGGCCAGGGGGCGAGGCGCTGTTTCGCGTCGAGGTGGCGGATACCGACGCCGCCCGCGCGCAGGGTCTGATGCATCGCGAGAGCCTGCCGACATCGGCGGGGATGCTCTTTGTCTATCCCAGCCCGCGCCCGGTGGGTTTCTGGATGAAGAACACGCTGATCCCGCTCGACATGATTTTCATGGATGCGAGCGGCACGGTGCGTCGGATCGGCCACGAGGCGCAGCCCCATGACGAGCGCCCGGTGATGGGCGGCGACGGGATTCAGACCGTGCTCGAGATCAACGGCGGGCTGGCGCGGCGTATCGGCATCAGCGAGGGCTGGGAAATGCGTCACCCGGCGGTTGATCAGGACGCCGCCGCCTGGCCCTGCGCCGCCGACTGAGCACGGCGCGCTTTTCGCTTTTCAACGCCGGCAAACGGGCTTATCTGGTCGCGTGGTCCGGGGCGTGGCGCAGTCTGGTAGCGCACCTGTTTTGGGTACAGGGGGTCGTGAGTTCGAATCTCGCCGCCCCGACCACCTTCCCCTGCGATCGGCGCGGGCATCTTCCACCAATTTCTCAGGTTTTCCGGCTAAGTACCCTTGATCCATGGATTTCGCCCTGTGGGCGGTTCTGTGGAGGAATCACAGGCGTGTGAACGGCGGGTTTGCGGCAGTGCCGGTCAAATCCTTTTTCTGCCAAATTGGCAATTTTTTCCGTTGACCGTTCGGGCTGTCTACGTCAATTTGTGTGGGCGGGCAGCAAGGCCACAAGATATAGTGGTTGGCCCAGGCAGGGATATTCGGACCAAACAGAGCCATTGCCGGGTTTCCGGGCACCATCGCCGCCAGACGACATCGGTCTGGTGCAGGGCCGGATCTGTCGCGGCACGAGGCGCGAATAGCATAACGGGCCATGGGGCCATTCAAGGACGGGACAGCGATAATGAAGATCGAACGCAAATTCACCACCGCAGGACAGGATGCCTATGCCGCGATGGATTTCGTGACGACGAGTTCGGAAATCCGCAATCCTGACGGCAGCACCGTGTTCCGCCTTGACGCGATCGAGGTCCCCGCCGGCTGGAGCCAGGTTGCGAGCGATGTGATCGCGCAGAAATATTTCCGCAAGGCGGGCGTGCCCAACAAGCTGTCCCGCGTAAAGGAAAAGGGCGTGCCCGGGTTCCTCTGGCGCTCGGTCGCGGCGAAGGACAATGACGGCTTTGGTGGCGAGACCAGCGCAAAGCAGGTGTTCGACCGGCTGGCCGGCGCCTGGGCCTATTGGGGCTGGAAGGGCGGCTATTTCACCACCGAGGCGGACGCGCGCGCCTATTACGACGAGATGCGCGTGATGCTGGCGATGCAGATGGCCGCGCCCAACTCGCCGCAGTGGTTCAACACCGGGCTGCACTGGGCCTATGGCATCGACGGGCCAAGTCAGGGCCATTACTATGTGGATTTCGAGAACGGCGAGTTGACCAAATCCACCTCTGCCTATGAGCATCCGCAGCCGCACGCCTGTTTCATCCAATCGGTCAAGGACGATCTGGTTGGCGATGGCGGGATCATGGATCTGTGGGTGCGCGAGGCGCGGCTGTTCAAATATGGTTCTGGCACGGGGACCAATTTCAGCAGCCTGCGCGCCGAGGGCGAAAAGCTGTCGGGTGGCGGCAAGTCGAGCGGCTTGATGGGCTTTCTCAAGATCGGCGACCGCGCTGCGGGCGCGATCAAGTCGGGCGGCACCACGCGGCGCGCGGCCAAGATGGTGATCTGCGATGCCGACCACCCCGACATTCAGGAATTCATCAACTGGAAGGTGAAGGAAGAGCAGAAGGTTGCCAGCATCGTTGCCGGCTCCAAGACGCATGAGGCGAAACTCAACGAGATTTTCGCGGCGATCCGGGAATGGGACGGCTCCTCCGAGGATGCGGTCGATCCGTCGAGGAACCCCGCGCTCAAGACTGCCATTCGCGGCGCGAAGAAGGCGTATATCCCCGAAACCTATGTGAAGCGCGTGCTCGATTATGCCAAACAGGGCTATGGCAGCATCGAGTTTCCGACCTATGACACCGATTGGGACTCTGAGGCCTATGCCTCTGTTTCGGGGCAGAATTCCAACAACTCGATCCGCGTCACCGATGCGTTTCTCAAGGCGGTCAAGGAGGATGCGGACTGGGCTCTGATCAACCGCACCGATGGGTCCGTGGCCAAGACGATCAAGGCGCGCGACCTGTGGGAGCAGGTGGGTCATGCCGCCTGGGCCTGTGCCGATCCGGGCATCCAGTATCACGACACGGTCAATGCCTGGCATACCTGCCCCGAGGATGGCGAAATCCGGGGCTCCAACCCCTGCTCGGAATACATGTTCCTCGACGATACCGCCTGCAACCTTGCCTCGATGAACCTCTTGAAGTTCTATGTGGACGGCAAGTTCGACGCCGACGCCTATATGCACGCCACACGCCTCTGGACCGTGACGCTGGAGATTTCGGTGACGATGGCGCAGTTCCCGTCCAAGGAAATCGCGCAACTGAGCTATGAGTTCCGCACGCTGGGTCTGGGCTATGCCAATATCGGCGGTTTGCTGATGAACATGGGCTTTGGCTATGACAGCGACGAGGGCCGCGCGCTCTGTGGGGCGCTGACCGCGATCATGACCGGCGTGGCCTATGCCACCAGCGCCGAGATGGCGGGCGAGCTGGGTGCCTTTGCAGGCTACAAGCGGAATGCCAAGCATATGCTGCGCGTGATCCGCAACCACCGCAACGCGGCCTATGGCGCGACCGAGGGCTATGAGGGGCTGGCGGTGAAACCCGTGCCGCTCGATCACAAGAACTGCCCCGATGCGCGGCTGGTCGATCTGGCGATGGCAAGCTGGGACGAGGCGCTCCAACTGGGTGAAAAGCACGGCTATCGCAATGCGCAGACATCGGTGATCGCGCCCACGGGCACCATCGGTCTGGTGATGGATTGCGACACGACCGGGATCGAGCCGGATTTCGCGCTCGTGAAGTTCAAGAAACTGGCCGGCGGCGGCTATTTCAAGATCATCAACCAATCGGTGCCCGCAGCCCTTGAAAAGCTGGGCTATGGCCCGGCGCAGATCGAGGAGATCGTCAGCTACGCGGTCGGTCACGGCACGATCGGAAACGCGCCGGGGATCAACCACACCTCGCTCATCGGCCACGGCTTTGGCGAGGCGCAGCTGGCCAAGGTCGAGGCGGCGCTGGGGCAGGCCTTCGATATCCGTTTCGTGTTCAACCAGTGGACGTTGGGAGAGGAGTTCTGCACCGGTGTGCTCGGCATTCCGGCGGCAAAGCTCAACGATCCGACCTTCGATCTGCTGGCGCATCTGGGCTATTCGCGCCGCGACATAGAGGTCGCCAACGACCATGTCTGCGGGACGATGACGCTGGAAGGTGCGCCGCATCTCGACCCTTCGCATTACCATGTCTTCGACTGCGCCAATGCCTGCGGCAAGAAGGGCAAACGCTATCTGAGCGTCGAGAGCCACATTCACATGATGGCGGCGGCACAGTCCTTCATTTCGGGCGCGATCTCCAAGACGATCAACATGGCCAACGATGCCACCATCGAGGATTGCCAGAAGGCGTATGAATTGTCGTGGTCTCTGGGGGTCAAGGCCAATGCGCTTTACCGCGACGGCTCCAAGCTGAGCCAACCGCTGGCCGCCGCGCTGGTGGAGGATGACGACGAGGCGGCCGAGATTCTCGAATCAGGCAGCGCGCAGGAGAAGGCCGCCGTTCTGGCCGAGAAGATCGTCGAGAAGGTGGTGATCAAGGAGATCATCCGCGCCGCCCGCGAAAAGCTGCCCGAGCGGCGCAAGGGCTATACCCAAAAGGCCATTGTCGGCGGTCACAAGGTCTATCTGCGCACCGGCGAGTATCAGGACGGCAAGCTGGGCGAGATCTTCATCGACATGCACAAGGAAGGCGCCGGTTTCCGCGCGATGATGAACAATTTCGCCATCGCCGTGTCCGTGGGCCTGCAATACGGCGTGCCGCTCGAGGAATTCGTCGATGCCTTCACCTTCACCAAGTTCGAGCCCGCAGGGCTGGTGCAGGGCAATGACAGCATCAAGAACGCCACCTCGATCCTCGATTACATCTTCCGCGAACTGGCGGTGAGCTATCTCGACCGGACCGATCTTGCCCATGTCAAACCCTCGGGCGCGTCGTTCGACGATCTGGGTCGGGGCGAAGAGGAAGGCGTGCGCAATATCAAGGAGATGTCGAACGAAGCTGCGACGCGGTCGCTCGAAGTTCTCAAGCAGATCAGCTCGACCGGCTATCTGCGCAAGCGGCTGCCGCAGGAATTTGTGGTGTTCCAGGGCGGGCAGGCCACCGGCACCACGGGCATGTTCTCACATGATGCCGAGGTGGCGCTGCAAACGCTGGTGCCCGAAACCGTGCAGGCGAGCGTCGCCACCGCCACCGTCGCCACCGTCTCGATGGATGCGCGCACAAAGGCAAGGATGCAGGGCTACGAGGGCGAGGCCTGCGGCGAATGCGGCAACTACACGCTTGTGCGCAACGGCACCTGCATGAAGTGCAACACCTGCGGATCGACGAGCGGGTGTAGCTGAGTAGATTGAGGGGTGGGGATCGGTGTTAGCGCACCGATCCCCGGCCCATCCCGCATTAGCATAGCACGCTGCGGGACAAGCGAATCTCGGCCCTCTCGGGTCGATACTGACGGAAGACCATGGACGAGATCACGGATCAATAGCGTGCTGACTTAATCACAGACTTGCCACCAGCTTATGCTAGCGGTCTGTGGATAACTTGAAAGGGAGATGACATGTCTCATAACTATGATGGCACCTACACGGTGCAGTTCAAGGGCTCCCAAGATTGGGGCGCAGGTGTGATCACGCTGAAAGACCTGCAACTTACGGGCGGGGACTCCGGCTATATCTTTACGGGCTCGTTTCGCGAGGTTGGATCGCGTCTTGTGGGCACCGTTCGTGTGGAACAGCACGTGGAGGGTTATCCCTCTGTTTTTGGACCTTCTGTCGGAAAGGTGTTTGACCTCTACCTCGAAGGCCAATTCGATGGCGCCGTTTCCCATTTTCACGGGCACGTGCTTGGACAGAATCACTTCAAGATTCAGGTTCACTTGGCGAGGGCACACCCCCTCGCGGCGGAGTGAACAAAAGGTTCAGGGGCGGGTGCGCTCGCCCCCGACGCGGATCGGAGACAGGCAACAAACCATGGTCGGGCAGTCAATCATGACCCGATCCGCGAGACTGAGGGGGCCACGGCCCCCTCCTTTTATCTGGCGTTTCACATACGGGTATCGGCAGGTGGGTCCGCGCGCCGGATGAACTGCCCCAGCTTGCCGAAATTCTTTGACAGCAACACCATCACCCCGCCGATTTCATGGCGCCGGATCGCCCGCAGATCCTCGCGGCTCTTCCGCAGGATGCGCCCAAGCGAGCGGTTGCTCTCGCCACCGACCCGCATGCGCACCAGGACTTCGGGAATGTAGTCGAAGTTCAGCCGGGCCCTGACCAGCCAGCGCAGGATCGCCTCGAAATCGGCGGCAATCCGAAAGCTGGTGTCATAGCTGCCGTGCCTCTCGAACACCTCGCGCCGCAGGAAAAGGGTCGGGTGGGGCGGCATCCACCCTCGGCGCAGCAGGTCTGGCCGGTAATGCCCCGACCGCCAGTAGCGGATCACACGAGCGGGATTGTCGCGCGCGACATATTCCAGATCGCCATAGACCCCGTCGCTCCCCGGCGTCTCGAACGCCGCCGCGACCCGCGTCAGAACGTGGTCATGCGCGAACAGGTCGTCGGTGTGCAGGATTCCGATGACCTCGCCCGTGGCCCGCGCGATGCCCTTGTTGAGGGCATCGTAGATTCCCTTGTCCGGTTCGCTGTGAAAGCGGATGTCGGGGCTGGCAAGGGCCGCGACAACGGCGGCGGTCTGATCCTGCGAAGCGCCATCCACCACGATCAGTTCCTTGTCGGGGTGGTCCTGCGCGAGAAACGAGCGGATCGCCGGGCCGATGGTGGCCCCCGAGTTGTAAGCGGCCATGATGACGGAGATTTTCACGGCGATTTCCTTGATTTCAAATGGTCATAAAGGGCAAGGTAGCGGCGGCCGATCACGGCCGGGTGGAGCATGGTTCGCGCATAATCCAGCGCGTTGCGCGAATACCGCGCGTGATCGCCGACAAGCCGCAGCACCTCCCGCGTGAAATGCGCGTGATCGGTGGCGCTGGCATCGTGAAATTCCACCAGCGCGCCGGTCTCGTCGGTGATGTAGCTGTCCATCCCGGTGCCCCGCTGTCCGATCACAGGCACGCCATGGGCGAGCGCCTCGGTCACGACATTGGGTGAGTTGTCCAGGCGGGACGGGCAGAGCAGAATATCCATCTGTGCGTGCACGGCGCCGATCTCGCCGCGGCTGAAGGGGGGGTGCCAGACGGGTTTCATGACGGGAAACTCCGGCAGCCCGTCGCGCGGGCGCGATCCGAACACATGCAGCTCGACCGGGGTGCGATCTTGTGCGGCCAACGCCCCGAGAAAGGGCGGCAGGCTGTCGAATCCCTTGCGCGGATCCATCACCTGCCCCGAGACAAAACCAAGCCGGATCGGCCCGCGATGGGGTGGGCGCGGGCCGACGCCCTCGGGGATGGCAACTGCGTTGTGGATCACCTCTGCCTGGCCGGGGCCAAGCCGTTCGGCCAGCCAGCGGGACGGCGCGACGCGGCAATCGGGCAGGCATGTGCCGTCGAATGCCAGCAGCCGCAGCAGCCGGTCGGCACCGGATGGGGCGGCGGGCGGCTGCTGCGCGTAGTGCCGCGCGCCGTGATAGGGCCAGAAATCGCTTAGACGATGCACCACGGGGCAGGGCACCCGTGCGATGTCGCCAAATCGGATCGTGTTGGCCGAAACGTCGCAAAGCTGGATGACATCGGGGCGGTGGCGTTCGAACAGCCCTTCCAGATCGAAGGTTGCAGGGCCAAGGCGCATGCAATGGGTCTCGGCGTCGTGAAAAAGCCGTTCGCAGACACGTTCCGCAAGGCGCACCGCCCGCAGCGGGCGACGGCGCAGATGGGCCGAGGCGTCGCAGAGGGTGACGCGGGCCCCTGCGGCCCGGAGCGCGTCGGCAAGGTTGCGGGCCCCGGTTGCGGCCCCACCCTTTCCGAGGGTCTTGGTAATGAGAAGAACCTTCACCTTGCGCCCTTGTCCCTGCAATCGGTCATCGGCACCACCAGCCCGCCGCCCATCTTACCCACCATTCAGGAAGCCGGAGATCGCGGCCAGATAGGGTGCGAGGCTGACCCCGGTGCCCTCGTTCTGCCGGAGAAAGGCAAGGGTCTTGGGACGTGGCGAGATCGACACGAAGCGGTTGCCGAACGACATCGCGATCACGCCTGGATGCAGCTTGGATGAACAGATGATTGGTGCGCGCTGGAGATATCCGAGCGCCTTGTTGATGGAATTCTCGTTCACGTCACGGAAGAAGGGCAGCACAAGTTCTCCGCCGGTCGGAGAGGGGCCGGTATGTGCGCGAAAGAACGCCGCTCGCTGGCCCCGCGCCAGCCAGAGCGCGCGCGGGATCTGCAAGGCGCTTCTGCGGGAGAGGTTGATCAGGGTCTCGGGCGCGTCAGGGCCAGGGTCGATGACGCGCAGGCGCGCAAATTGCCCGGTGGCCTCTTTCGTGCAAAGGACAATGTCGGGCAGGTAGGCCAGGTTCGGCAGCCCGAGCGCCAGATCGGCCTTCAGCCGGACGCAGGCACCGCGGAAACATGGGCTTTCCACGACGGATTTCCGGGCCGGACTCAAGTCGCGGAGAGTATCGACGCCATCGCTGCCGATCGAGACGCCGAAGGCCGGAATCCCGTTCTCGGTCATGAACCGGGCCAGATCGGCGATGGCGCGCTCGATCGCGGACGCGGCGGGACCGCCTGTCTTGAAGAACGCGCCGCCGCCCAGAAGAATGCGATCGACCTCGAGCCCCTGCAAGCTGTCCGTTGTTGCATAGCCCATGTCGGCGAAGCGCGGGTTGCGCGTAAGGATGACGGGGCGACCGCCGGCCTGTTCGGCCAACTCGCAGACCATCGCCGCCATCAGGTCGTCGCCGATGTTCCCCTGGTCGTAAAAGCCCCAGATCAGTGTTTTCCCTTGGGTCATGTCAGGTTTCCTTGCGGTGGGTCTGCGTCGATCATCGGCCTGCCCGTTCCAGCCGTCTGGCGCCGGATATGGTCATCGTCAGCACGAGCGCATACTGGATCAGCATGAACCCGACATAGAGCATCATGGTCTCGGCGACCGGCAGGCGCAGCGCGTCGGCGGCAAGAAACGCGGCCGTTATCCCCAGGGCGCGCACCCCGTAAACCAGAAAGAAGAATCGCTGGCCGCGCGTGATGTTGTTCAGCTCGATCGTGATGGAGGCGGGAAACTGGAGGACAAGCATGAGCGCAAGAATCTCCGCCAGTTCGCCCGCGAAGCGCCAGTCAGAGCCGAACATGAGGGCAAAGATCAACTCTCCGAAAAGATGGATCGCAAGCGCCATCAGCCCTCCCAGCACCGCCGACACCTGAAGGACGCGCCACAGCACCGGCGTGGTTCCGCTCGGCCCGAGGCCCTTGACATGGCCGTAGAACGCCCGGCTTGCGCCTTGCCCGACCAGCAGGAATGGCAGCGACACCGCCATGATGGCCAGCGCCAGCTGGCCAGTGGTCGCGGAATCGTACAGGTAGGCCGCAAAAAGCAGCGGTGCCTGGATGGAATATACCAGCAGCAGTTGCGCCGGCAGACGATAGGCGGGAAAGCCCCTGTAGCGTCGCGCTGCCGCCAGGATCTGCCGCCAGCGAAAGCGGTGCCAGAGGATGGCAAGGTCGGGGCGGAACGACATAATCAGCCGCGAACTTCCGCAGCCCTGACCGGCAATCTGCCCGATCAACAGACCCAGCGGCTTGAGCATGAGCAGGCCAAGCGCGATCTTGAGCGCCTCTCCGACCGCCGATTGTGCGATCTGGGTGCGCGCGATCACGCGAAACTCGCGCTGCCGCGTGGCCCACATGGTCAGGGTCTCATAGCCTGTTGCCCCGATCATGCCGAGCGGCACCAGCCACCAGAAGGGCAGCAGGCTTTCCATCGACATGAAGGCGAACAGGACCGGCCCACCCGCCAGCAGCACGACCCCGACCAGCACCGACAGACAGGCGGCAAGGCCAAGGCACAGAACCAGAAGCGCAAAGGCCGTGCGGTCGTTGCGGGGCAGGGGCAGCGCCATGACATAGCGCAGCGTCGCGAGCGGGATCAGGAGCTGGATGAGGGCGTTGAAAACGGCCATGACACCGAAATCTTCGGGGGAATAGAGGCGTGTCAGGATCGGGATGGAGGCGAGGCCGATCAGGCGCGCGACGCCGCTGCCCGCCGCCAGTGTCGCCATGCCCCGGAACACCGCGCCGGAACCCCCGCCAGACAGACGAGCGGCGATTCGGTGCTGAAGGGACGGCTTGCCGGGGGTGTCATGCACCGTGATACTCCCGATACCAGTCGACAAACCGGGCGATCCCCTCGCGCATGTCGGTTTGCGGTGCATACCCGGTCAGCGCCTTCAACAGAGAGGCATCCGCCCAGGTCGCGGGGACATCGCCGGGCTGCATGTCCATGTAGTTGCGGATCGCCCGGCGGCCGGTGGCAGCCTCGATCGCGGCGATAAAGTCTTCGAGCCGTTCCTTGCGCGAGTTGCCGATATTGACCACTCGCCACGGGGCGACCGGCGACAGGCTGTCCCCGGCCACGGCGGGCCCCTCGCCCGGAACCGCGTCGATCAGCAGGCGGATGCCGCGCACCAGATCGGTGACATAGGTGAAATCGCGCCACATGTCGCCGTGGTTGTAGATGTCGATGGGCTGGCCCTTCAGGATTGCCCGGGTAAACTTGGACGGGGCCATGTCGGGCCGCCCCCATGGGCCATAGACGGTGAAGAACCTGAACATCGTCGTCGGCAAATCGTGAATATGGGCCCAGGCATGGGCCATTGCCTCGTTGGCCTTCTTCGTGGCTGCGTAGAACGACATCTGCGTGTCGGCCTTCTGGGATTCGGCATAGGGCATCGTGGTGTTCGCGCCATAAACCGAGGAGGTCGAGGCCATCAGCAGATGTGCGGGCCGCGCGGCAAGGGCCGCCTCCATCAGGTTGAACGTGCCCACGATATTGGCGTCGACATAGGCGCGCGGATTGTCGATCGAATACCGCACTCCGGCCTGTGCGGCGAGATGCACGATCACATCCGGGTTCGCGGCCGTCAGCGTGCGGGTCAGCAGGGGCGCGTCCTCCAGGCGACCCTCGGTCGCGTGAAAGCCGGGATGCTGGCGCAGCAGGTCATGGCGGCGCTGTTTCAGCGCGACATCGTAATAGTCGGTCATGCCGTCATAGCCGGCGACCTGCCATCCCTCCTGCAACAGCAGTTCGGCGAGGTGAAAGCCGATGAAGCCGGCGGTTCCGGTGATGAAGGCGCGTTTCATGTTGCTGTCCCGTCGCTTTGTGTTTCGCCAATCCCTGCGCGCAGGCTGCGACCCTGTGCCCGGCGCCGCAGCCACGCCCTTCGCCGATCGGTGGTGACCCGCCCGCGCGCCCCGAGGCTATGCCGCACACCATGTTACATCCAGACCTTTCACCGCAGGTGAAGCCTTGCCGCGCTCCGGCAGACAAGGCAGACCGACCTGTCGGGCCGCTCCGCACGGGTGGCAACCCGCAGACGCCACTGAGCAAAGCGCCTGAATCAACCTTTCTGACCCGGGCGACCTAGCGTGATCCTCCCAGGGTTGTCCAGTCCGTGATGACGACGACGGGATGTAAGCCGGGGTTCGGGGGGCGGCGTTGCATCTGTGGCGCTTGATCCAGATCATTCCGAATCTGGTAAATTCGTAGGATCTGTCTATACTCGGCATGAAAGGAAGCCTGCTCTTGATGATGCGCGGCCGCACAATCCGGTTACGGTTCCCCGCGTTCATCGCGCTGACGCGCATGGCGTTGCTGCTCATGTTTCTCGGGATTGCCTTTCCCGGTATAACCGGCGGCGCGGCGGTGCAGGCGCATCCTGCCGATACGGTCAAGCCGATCGAGGCCGCGCAGGCGATTGCCGACCCGATGTGCTGCCATGACGCGGATCATGGCACTTTGCATGCCGATTGCGCCTTGTCGATCTGTCATGGCCTGGGCGCGCCTGTCGGGCAGGCCCGCCACGATCTTCCACGCGGCTATGCCGTGCTGAGGCGGGTGACGGGCCGGACCGGTCTGGCGAGCCGGTCTCATCCGCCGATCCTGCATCCGCCGATCCTCGCCTGACGCGCGACCGGCGCTTCGCGCGCCTGTGGTGTGTGTCGCTGTCGCGGCACAGGGCCGCAGTGGCGGATGAGATCATCATTCCGACAAAGGCGCGATGCCGGATCTGACGTGGCCGAGATCACGGCCCCGCCCACCCGCTATCCGGGGTGCTTGTGCCCTGAAAACAGACCGATCGGCAGGAGAAAATAATGACACATGACGTACTCTTGCGGCGCAATGAGGCCAGCGCCACGCTCACAATCCCCGGCATGGGAAGCGATCACTGTGCGGGGATCGTGCGCACATCGCTTGAGCGGCTGGAGGGTGTGCAGGAAATCCGGACCAGCATCGCCGCGCATCGCGCGCGGGTGACC
>NZ_JAGQDH010000014.1 GCF_018069895.1 Roseovarius autotrophicus
GTCCAGACCATCTATGCCCGCGAGGTGATCCGGGAGGGGGATGTCTTCACCAACAAGGTGATCGGTGTCGCGCTTGAGGACCACGCTGACGCTTACGCGGCAGAGTGCAAGATGTAAGCGCGCGCGCTCAGACCCAGGTACGGCCACGCGCACGCAGATGCGCGATGGCCGTGCGCACCCCCTCAGCCACCGCCCCTTCACGCGGCGCGTCGCGCAGCGTGTCGATGAGCGCATCAGGCGGGATCGCCGGACGGCGCGGCCAGGAAAGCGCGGCAAGGATCGCGCGGGCGCGCTCTGGCAGGCGGTCGGGGATGGTGTGCCCGTTCAGCGTGGCCCAGACCCCGGCCCAGAGGCGGCCCACGGTCCACGGATTGTAGCCGCCGCCGCCCAGCACCAGACAGCGCGGGGCCAGCGGGCGCAGCAGTGCGACCGCCCGCCAATGGGCATTGTTCGACAGGCAAAGCCGCGACAGCGGGTCCTCGGTCACGGCATCGGCCCCGCATTGCAGGACAATGGCCTCTGGCCGCATCGCCTGCACCGCGGGCAGGATCACCTCATCAAGCGCCATGGCGAACCCGCTGTCATTGGTGCCGCGCGGCAGGGGCAGGTTGATTGCCTGCCCGCCCGCGCGATCCCCGAGCGCGCCGGTAAAGGGCCAGCGCCCCGCCTCGTGGGTCGAGATCATCAACACGCGGGCATCGCCGTGAAACGCCGCCGCCACCCCGTCGCAATGATGCGCGTCGATATCCACATAGGCGATGCGGCCCAGACCCTGCGCAAGGAACGCCTTGATCGCCAGCACCGGGTCGTTGAGATAGCAGAAACCGCCCGCATGATCGGCCATGCCGTGGTGGGTGCCGCCGCCGGGATTGTAGACCGCGCCGCCGCGCGCCAGCAGACCGGCAGCGAGGAGAGAGCCGCCGACGGCGGTGGCGGGGCGGCGGAACATCTCGGGGAATACCGGGTTGGACAGCGTGCCGATTTGATGGCGGGCGCGGGTGGCGTCGCTCACGCGGCCCTCGGTCTCGGCGCGTTGCAAGGCGGCGATATAGGCAGGCGTGTGGAAGGCCGTCAAAGCCTCCGGCCTTGCACGCGGGCTGGTGCGGTATTGCCCATCAGGCAGCCAGCCAAGCGCACGGCAGAGGTCCATGACGACCGGCACGCGCGGGATCGAGAGCGGATGGCGCGGCCCGTAGGAGGAGCCGCGATAGATTTCGGAGCCGATGAAGAGCGGCGCGGTCATGCCTCGTCGAGCAATGCGCGCGGGATCACGAAATGCCGGGTTTGGCCGGTGTGCTCTTTCAATGCAGCCCAGTCCGCGATGGCGAAATCGGTCACCAGCGTCGCCCCGGTCGGATAGTCGTCAAAGCGCGGGTGCTCGGGTGCTGCGGCAACAAGGCGCGTGGCAAACTCGGCGATGCCGGGATTGTGTCCGATCATCAGCACCGTGTCGGCGTGGGCCGTGCGCAACGCGGCCAGCATGTCCTGCGGCCCGGCCATGTAGAGGCTGTCGAGCAGGCGTGGCGCAAGCGGCAGTTTGAGGCGCGCGCAGGTCTCCTGCGTGCGGGTGGCGGTGGAACAGAGGATTTCCCCCGGCACCAGCCCCTCGGTCCGCAGCCACGCGCCAAGCGCCTTGGCCGAGCGCCGACCGCGCCTGTTCAGCGGGCGCGCGTGATCGGGCAGGGCCGGATCGTCCCAGTCGGATTTGGCATGGCGCATCAGGATCAGGCGTTTCATGCGAAATACCCCATATGAAAGGCCGATTGGGCCTCTTGCCGCCCATAGCCCTGACTGACCGGGCACGCGCGCCGCACCGCGCAACCGCGCGACATGCAGTCGTTGCCGGGCCGTTCCAGATCGGTCTTGCAGGCGGGCACGTCATAGCCACCGGGTTTGAGCGCATCGACCGGACAGGCCGAAAGGCAGGGTCGTGCGGCGCAGGTCTCGCAAGGCGAGGCTGTGGCGGGCGGCAGATCAAGCGCATGGGCAAAGGCCAGCGCCCCGCGATAGGACACCATCAGCCCCGCCACGTCATGCACCAAAAGCCCGACCGGCGACTGCCAGGCCCGCCCCGAGCGTCGCGCCCAGGTTGTGAAGGGCTGCCAGGGCGGGCCGCCAAAGGGGAAAAGCGCGCGCGCCCCGAGGATTTCGGCCAACGCGCCGATGACTCGCTCGGACCAGTGGTTCATCGGGTCGGGCGCGCTGTCGCGATATTCGGGGCTTTGGGTGAAATGCGCCCAGAATCCCGGCTCTTGCGGCCCGAGAAGGACAAGGGCCCGCATTCCGGGCACTTCGTCCGGATCGAGGGTCAGCGCGCCGAACACCGCAAGGTGGTGGGCGCGCGCGGTCGCGTCGATCAGGGCGAGATCGGGCGCGCCCGTCATTCAGGCAGTGTCGCGCTTGACGAGCGGTCCCTGATTGCCCCGGATGAGCGAGCCTGCCCCATGCTCGGTGAACAGCTCCAGCAGGGTCGCATTGGGCGCGCGCCCGTCGAGGATCACCACCGCGCGCACGCCGCCGTCAATCGCGGCAAGCGCCGTCTCGGTCTTGGGGATCATCCCGCCCGCGATCACGCCATCGCGGGTCATCTGGCGGATCTGTTCTGCGCTGAGTTCGGTGACGACCTGTCCCGACGCATCGCGCACCCCGTCGATATCGGTCAGCAGCAACAGCCGATCGGCCTTGAGCGCGGCGGCGATGGCGCCGGCCGCCGTATCACCGTTGATATTGTAGGTCTCGCCCGCTGTCCCGGCACCCAGGGGCGCGATCACCGGGATCATGTCGGCGGCGAACAGCGTGTGCAGGATCTTGGGGTCGATTTCGGACGGCTCGCCGACAAGACCCAGATCGGGGCTGGCCGGCGTGCAGGTGATCAGGCGGGCATCCTTGCCCGACAGCCCCACGGCGCGGCCGCCCTGGCCGTTGATCGCGGCCACGATCCGCTTGTTGACCGTGCCCGAGAGCACCATCTCGACCACGTCCATCGTCGCCGCATCGGTCACGCGCTTGCCGTTCACGAAGTCCGAGCGGATATCGAGCCGCGCCAACATCGCGTTGATCATCGGCCCGCCGCCATGCACGATCACCGGGTTGATACCCACCTGCTGCATCAGCACCACGTCGCGGGCAAACTCCTCCATCGCCTCATCGCTGCCCATGGCGTGCCCGCCAAGCTTGATGACGACAATCGCGCCGGTATAGCGTTGCAGATAGGGCAGCGCCTCGGAGAGGGTGCGGGCGGTGGCGATCCAGTCGCGATTCATGTCTCGGGCCTTCATCCTTGTCTCCGGCGCGGGGGTGCCCGTTCTTGTTAGCGGCTGCGTGGCGAGGTGCCAAGGGCCGTTGAACTTGGCGCGCGTCAGGCTAGGGTGTTCGCGACAAGGGCAAGAGGGATCGACATGCGCACATTGCTTCTGACCGGCGCGAGCCGGGGGATCGGGCACGCCACCGTGCGCCGCTTCAATGCCGAGGGATGGCGCGTCATCACCTGTTCACGCCACCCTTTCCCCTCGGAATGTCCCTGGGGCGGCGGGGCGCAACATCATGTCCAGATCGACCTTGCCAACCCCAATGACGTGATCGAGAAGATCGAAGTGATCCGGGGCATGATCGGCACGCGGCTCGATGCGCTGGTGAACAATGCGGGTATCTCTCCCAAGGGAGCGAAGGGCGAGCGGCTCGATACGCTGACCACCGATCTGCGCACCTGGGGGCAGGTGTTCCACGTCAATTTCTTTGCTTCTGTCGTGCTGGCGCGCGGCCTCAAGGATGAACTGGCGGCAGCGAAGGGCGCGGTGGTCAATGTCACCTCCATCGCGGGCGGGCGCGTGCATCCTTTCGCGGGCGCGGCCTATGCCACGTCAAAAGCGGCGCTGGCGGCGCTGACCCGTGAGATGGCGCATGATTTCGGGCCATTGGGTGTGCGCGTCAACGCCATCGCGCCCGGCGAGATCCGCACCGACATTCTCTCTCCGGGGACCGAGAAACTGGCCGAATCCATCCCCATGCGCCGCCTCGGAGAGCCGTCGGAAGTGGCCGACACGATCTATTTTCTCTGCACCGAGGGGTCATCTTACATTTCCGGTACCCAGATCGAGATCAACGGCGCGCAGCACGTCTGAGCGGGATCAGCCGAGCGCGGCGATGGTCGCGCGCAGCGTGGCCAGCCCCTCGCCCTTTTCCGAGGAGGTCAGGATCAGTTCGGGATAGGCCGCCGGGTGGGGGGCGAGGCGGGCGCGCACCTGCGCGAGCACCTGGTCGAGGGTTGCGGCGTTGATCTTGTCGGTCTTGGTCAGCACGCATTGGAACGGCACGGCGGCGCGGTCGAGCAGCGCCATGATTTCCTCGTCCACCGACTTGATCCCGTGCCGCGAATCCACCAGCACGAAGGCGCGGCGCAGGCTGGGGCGACCCGAGAGATAGGCCTTGAGAAGGGCCTGCCATTTCTCGACCACCGCCACCGGCGCATTGGCAAAGCCATAGCCGGGCAGGTCCACGAGGTAATGGCTGTCGGCCAGGGCGAAAAAGTTGATCTCCTGCGTGCGACCGGGCGTGTTCGAGGCGCGCGCCAGCGCCTTGCGGCCCGTGAGCGCGTTGATCAGGCTTGACTTGCCCACATTGGAGCGGCCCGCGAAACAGACTTCGGCACGGTCGGCCGGCGGCAGGCCGGACATGGCCACCACCCCCTTGAGGAAATCGACCGGCCCGGCAAAGAGCTTGCGCCCCGCCTCGGCGGCGATGCTGTCGGGGGCTGCGGCCACGGGAAAGGCAAGCTGCATGGCGGGCCTACCGGGCGGTGACGCGGGCGGGCCGCGTCACTTCTTCTTCTCCGGCCTGGTCGAACCGGTGGGTTTGTCGCGCTTGAAGCTGGATATGATATTGCCGAAAACGTTCGGTTTGTGGCCATGCGTGCGCATGATCGCGTATTGCTGGCCGAAGGTGATCATGTTGTTGGCGATCCAGTAGAGCACGAGGCCGCTGGCGAAACTGCCCAGCATGAACATGAAGACCCAGGGCATCCAGGCAAAGATCATCTTTTGCGTGGGATCGGTCGGCGATGGGTTGAGTTTCTGTTGCAGCCACATCGAGATGCCAAGGCCAAGCGGCAGGATGCCGATGAAGATCAGCGCGAGGATCGAACCCGGCTCCGGCGCGGCCCAGGGGAATACGCCCCAAAGGTTCATGATCGACGACGGATCGGGCGCGGAAAGGTCCCTGATCCAGCCGATCCAGGGCGCATGGCGCAGTTCCAGTGTAACGAAGATCACCTTGTAGAGCGAAAAGAAGATGGGGATCTGCAGCAGGATCGGTAGACAGCCCGCCGCCGGATTGACCTTTTCCTTCTTGTAGAGCGCCATCATCTCCTGTTGCAGCTTCTGGCGGTCGTCGCCGGCGATTTCCTTGATCTTCTCCATCTGCGGCTGGAGTTCCTTCATCTTGGCCATGGAGACGTAGGATTTGTAGGCCAAGGGCAGCACCAGCGCCTTGATCAGCAGCGTGAGCGCGATGATCGCCCAGCCCATGTTGCCGATCATCAGGTTCAACCAGTGCAGCGCCGCAAAGATCGGTTTGGTCAGGAAGAAAAACCAGCCCCAGTCGATCGAATCGACGAAGCGATCGACATTCTCCTCGTTCTGGTAACGGCGGATGGTGGCCCATTCCTTGGCGCCGGCAAACAGGCGGCTGTCGGCGCTGACGGTGGCGCCCGGCGCGAGGCTGAGCGTCGCCTGCACCGTTTCGGTCTGAAAGATGCTGCGCTGCGGATCGTATTTGGTCACGGCCTTGAACGGCGTGCCGGAATCGGGGATGAGCGTGGTCATCCAGTAGTGATCGGTAAAGCCCAACCAGCCGCTTTCCGCGACCTGAATCACCTTGGCCGGCGCGCCCTCGCGGGGGTTGAAGTCCAGTTTTTCCACATCCTTGTAGCTCAGTTCCGAGAGCGTGCCGTCGGCCATGCCGATGATGCCCTCGTGCAGGATGAAGAAACTCTTGAGATCGGCGGGCCGGCCGTGGCGCGCGATGATGCCGTATGGCGCGAGGCTCACGGTGGCATCGCTCTGGTTCTCGGCCGATTGGCGGACCGAGAACATGTAATCGGCGTCGATGCTGATTTCGCGGCGGAAGATCAGGCCGGCACCGTTGTCCCAGACCAGCGTGACCGGGCTTTGCGGGCTGAGCACGGTGCCGCTCTCGACCTGCCAGAGCGTGTTGGCGCCGGGCACCTGTTCGGGCGAAAGCCCCGCGCCGGGGGCCCAGCCATGCAGCGTGTAATAGGGCGCGACCGTGCCGGTCGGCGACAGCAGGTGCACCGTATCGGACTCGGGGTCGATGGTCTCGCGGTAGTTCCTGAGCACCAGATCATCGACCCGGCCGCCGAGAAGAGAGATCGAACCGCTCAGCCGGGGCGTCTCGATGCTCAGGCGCGGTGTTGCGGCGTCGGTTTCCGCAGCGCCACCGATCGTACCGGCCAGATCGGTCGCGCCAGCGGTGGCGGTCGGGGACGTGGGCGCAGTGTCGGTCATGGCCGCCGGAGCGTTCGGGTCCGACGGTGCCGGTTCCGGCGGCGGGAACAGCACGAACCAGGCCAGGATCACGAGAAAACTGAGCGCCGTCGCGAGTATGAGGTTCTTGTTCTGATCGTCCATGGCCCGGAACCGTCCGTCATTGCAGTGTCCCGGGCGTTCAACAGAGTGCGGCCCAAAAGGTCAAGCGGTTTCCGGGCGAGATGCCGCGGAGGGCGGGGATTCGTCGCGCCTTGTGTCGTGCGGTGTCAAGCGGCAGGCCGGGCGGCAGACAGGGGGGGGCGTCAGCGCGCAGTCCGATGGCGGGTGCGCCTGGCCGTGGGTGGTTGCGGCGGGGCAAGCGGCATGGTCACGGGCGTTGCCTCGGGCGGATGCCGCAGAAGCGCGTCGAGGCTTTCCCTGATCGTCTCTGGCACGCGATGGTGGGTGCCGGGCCTTGCCACGATGATTGTGGCGCAGACCCGGATCCCGTCCGTGGGCAGGATGGCCCCCGCCGCCGATTGCGCGACCTGCCCGAGCCGCTGCGCCACCCTTCCGCCAGAGCCGGGATTGTAGGTCGCACTTGCCCCGAGCAGCACGCCGAAACGCCCCTCGCCAAGATCGAACAGGCTGTCCCCTGCCCGCAGGGCGCGGGCGAGGTTATCGAGGCAGGTGGTCACGAGTCGGGCCTGCATCGCGGGGCCGTGCCGCGCCCGGATTTCCGCGAAGCGGTCGATTCCGAGAAGGATGCAGGCCGCATCCCGACCGTCGCGCCGGGCGCGCGCAAGGCGCCGTTCAAGCGCGTTTGCCATGTCGGCGAACTGACCCGGTGCCGCATCGCGCGACGGGCGCCCGTCCCGAGTGTCCCGCCGACCCTGCGGCAGCGCCCCGACGAGCAGAAGGGGCAGCGTCAGCAGAAGGCCACGCGCGCCATACCAAAGCAGCGCCAGCGCCAGCGCCAGCCCGAAGACGATCAGTTGCGGGCCGCGCAACGCCTCGGCCATGGTGTGACACCAGCCACGAAGGGGGATTATCACATGTCGCATTCCAGCCTCCGAATCCTCGGGCCAGTCTGCGCGCGCGAAGTTAACGAAGTGTTGGCGGTTCCACGAAATCTGTCCCGGATACGGCCGGGTCGCGTGTCAGCCCCGCGAAATCGAACAGTTTGGGATCAAGAAGATGCGAGGGCCGTGCATTCATCAGGGCGCGGAACATGACCTGACGGCGACCGGGGCTGCGTGATTCCCAGCCGTCGAGGATCTGTTTGACCTGCTGGCGTTGCAGGCCGTCCTGCGAGCCGCAGAGGTCACAGGGGATGATCGGATAGTTCATCGCCCGCGCGAATCGCTCGCAATCCACCTCGGCCACATGAGCGAGCGGGCGATAAACGAAAAGATCGCCCTCTTCGTTCACCAGTTTGGGCGGCATCGTCGCCAGCCGCCCGCCGTGAAAGAGGTTCATGAAGAAGGTTTCGAGAATGTCGTCGCGGTGATGGCCGAGAACGACCGCCGTGCAGCCCTCTTCGCGGGCGATGCGGTAGAGGTTGCCCCGGCGCAGGCGCGAACACAGGGCGCAGTAGGTGCGCCCCTGCGGCACCTTGTCCATGACGATGGAATAGGTGTCCTGATATTCGATCCGGTGGGGCACGCCCATCCGTTCGAGAAATTCGGGCAGGACGGTGGCCGGAAAACCGGGCTGGCCCTGATCGAGATTGCAGGCGAGCAGATCCACGGGCAGAAGGCCGCGCCATTTCAGCTCATACAGCACGGCGAGGAGGGTATAGCTGTCCTTTCCGCCCGAGAGGCAGACCAGCCATTTGCCGCCCGGCGCGATCATGCCGTATTGCTCGATCGCCTCGCGCACGTTGCGCACGATGCGTTTGCGCAGCTTGCGGAATTCGGTGCCCGTGGGGGCGCCGTGAAAGAGCGGGTGAATCTCGTCATCGACATCGGACATGAGCGCGCTTTAGGGGCTTTCGCGTTCCCGGACAAGGGTTGCACGATTGACCGTTATCTTGCGGTCAAAGATCACTTTCCCACAACTTATTGCCCGCACCCCCAACAAATTGCTTTACAGGCTGCGTTCAACCCCTCACCATATCTGGTAGGGACGGATAGATGCACTGCCGTCCTTAGAGCAGGCACCTAGCGTTTGGGGTGCACAGGCCCCTACGCGCTACAGCATATGAGGCGGCGCCATGGCACTTTCCGAGCATTATCTCAGCGACGATCTGCACCCGATCGACATCGTCGAGCATATCGCCGCGCATCACGACTGGGAGTTTGATCGCATCGGCGACGATCAGATCGCCATGGCGATAGAGGGGCAATGGCGGACCTATGCGATCACGCTGGCCTGGTCGGGCCATGACGAGACGCTGCGCCTTGTGTGCACCTACGAGATGGAGCCGCCCGAGGACCGTCTGGATGTACTTTACGAGATGCTCAACACGGTCAACGATCAGTGCTGGAGCGGGGCGTTCACCTGGTGGGGCGAACAGAAGCTGATGGTCTGGCGCTACGGGCTTGTCATGGCTGGCACGCAGGGCGCGAGCGCCGAGCAGATCGACACGCTTCTGGGCGCGGCGGTGATGGCGGCGGAGCGGTATTACCCGGCCTTTCAGCTTGCAATCTGGGGTGGCAAGTCTCCGCGTGACGCGATGCAGGTCGCCATTGCAGAGGCCTACGGGCGCGCGTAAACCTGCTCCCGCATGCGGCAAGCGGGGGAAAAGGCATGGGATTTCAGCAGTTGGCAGACCGGGGGCTGGTGCTTTTGGGCTGTGGCAAGATGGGCGGCGCGATGCTCAGGGGCTGGCTCGACGGAGGGTTGGCGCCAAAGGCGGTGCATGTGATCGATCCGCGCCCGGCGGAGTGGCTTCGCGAGGCTGGGGTGCGGGTCAATGGCGGCCTGCCCGAGAGCCCGGCCATCGTCATCGTCGCGGTCAAGCCGCAGATGATGGGCGATGCGCTGCCCGTGCTGAAGGGCTATGGCAACGGCACGACGCTGTTTGTCTCGGTGGCGGCGGGCACGACGATGGCCACATATGAGGCGATGCTCGGCGCGGCGACGCCGGTGGTGCGCGCCATGCCCAACACGCCCGCCGCGATCGGCAAGGGCATCACCGCGATTGTGGGCAATGCCACGGCTTCGGCGGCGCATCTCGATCAGGCGGAGACATTGTTGAAAGCCGTGGGGCAGGTCGTCCGGCTGGAGAGCGAGGATCAGATGGACGCGGTGACGGGGCTTTCGGGCTCTGGCCCGGCCTATGTGTTCCACATGATCGAATGTCTGGCGAAGGCGGGCGAGGCCGAGGGGCTGGCCCCCGCTCTGGCGATGCAGTTGGCCAAGGCGACGGTCGCCGGGGCGGGCGCGCTGGCCGAGGTGGCCGGAGAGACGCCCGCGCAGTTGCGCGAGAATGTCACAAGCCCCAATGGCACCACGCAGGCGGGGCTTGAGGTGCTGATGGACAAGGTCACGGGCCTGCCGCCGCTGATGGCGCGCACGGTTGCGGCGGCAACCGCGCGATCGAAGGCGTTGCGCGATGGCTGAGATCGGTTTCGAGGATTTCCTCAAGGTGGATATCCGCGCGGGCCGGGTGATCCGGGCAGAGCCTTACCCCGAGGCGCGCAAGCCCGCGATCAAGCTCTGGATCGATTTCGGCCCCGAGATCGGCGAGCGGACATCGAGCGCGCAGATCACCGTGCATTACACGCCCGAGGCGCTGATCGGCCGGCAGGTTCTGGCGGTGGTGAATTTCCCGCCGCGCCAGATCGGCAAGTTCGTGTCGGAGGTGCTGGTTCTGGGCGTCAGCGACGCGCAGGGCGGGATCGTTCTGATCGGCCCGGATATCGACGTGCCTTTGGGCGGGAGGCTGCATTGACACGGATCCTCATCACCCGGCCCATGCCCGCGCGCGTGATCGAGGTCGCGCGCGCGCATTTCGAGGTGGAGGTGCGCGAGGACAACACGCCCCTGAAAACAGGGCAGATGAAGGGCGCACTGGTGCTCTATGACGGGATTTTGCCGACGCTGGGCGACATGTTCTCGGCGGAGGTGTTCGCCGAGGCCGAGGGGAGCCGCTGTCGCATTCTCGCCAATTTCGGGGTGGGATATAACCATATCGACGTGGCCGCGGCGCGGGCGGTGGGCATTGCCGTCACCAACACGCCCGGTGCGGTGACGGACGCGACCGCCGATATCGCGCTGATGCTGATGCTGATGAGCGCGCGACGCGCGGGCGAGGGGGAGCGGCTGCTGCGCGCGGGGCGCTGGATGGGCTGGAACCCGACGCAGATGCTGGGGCTGCACATGACCGGAAAGACCGTGGGCATCGTCGGCATGGGGCGGATCGGGCAGGCGATCGCGCGGCGCTGTCATTTCGGTTTCGGCATGGAGGTGCTCTATCACAACCGCTCGGCCAAACCGGTCGATTTCCCGGCGCGGCAGGTGGAGAGTGTTGCCGCGCTGGCGGCGGCGGCGGATTTTCTGGTGGTGGCGGTGCCCGGCGGGGCCGGGACGCGGGGGCTGATCGGGGCCGAGGTGCTGGCGGTGATGCGGCCCTCGGCGCATCTTGTGAACATCGCGCGGGGCGATGTGGTGGACGAGACGGCGCTGATTGCCGCGCTGTCCGAGGGGCGCATCGCGGGGGCGGGGCTGGATGTCTACGAACGCGAGCCGGAGGTGCCCGAGGCGCTGCGGGCGCTGGAGAACGTCACGCTGCTGCCGCATCTGGGCACGGCCGCGCTTGAGGTGCGCGAGGCGATGGGGCTGATGGCGGTGGCGAACCTGCGCGCCTTTTTCGCCGGTGAGGCGCTGCCGAATCCGGTGGAATGAGTATTTGCGGAACGGTGAAACGGCGCCACGTCTTGCTTGACGGGATTGTGCATTTCCGATGATCTGGCGGGAAACCTGAGGAGACGACCATGGTGCAGCCCGCGATCACGGGGTCGGGTGTGTTCACGCCGCCCGAGGTGATCACCAACGAGGAGCTGGTGGTGGCCTACAACGCCTATGCCGAGGCGTTCAACGCGCGTCATGCGACGGAGATCGCGGCGGGCGAGGTTGCGGCCAAGGGGCTTTCGTCGCCGGAGTTCATCGTCAGCGCCTCGGGGATCGAGCGGCGGCATGTGATGGACAAGGCGGGTGTTCTCGATCCGGAGGTGATGCACCCGCGTCTGCGTGCGCGCAGCGATGACGAGCCGGGGATCATGGCGGAAATGGCGCTTGATGCCTGCGGCAAGGCGCTGGCGCGGGCGGAGAGGGAGGCGGGCGAGGTCGATCTGGTGATCTGCGCCGCGTCGAACCACGAGCGGCCCTATCCGGCGGTGGCGATCGAGATTCAGGACTTGCTGGGCGCGGGCGGATTTGCGTTTGACATGAACGTGGCGTGTTCCTCGGCCACGTTCGGGATCCAGGCCGCCGCCGACATGATCCGGTCGGGCAGCGCGCGGCGCGCGCTGGTGGTGAGCCCCGAAATCTGTTCGGGGCATCTGGAATGGCGTGACCGGGATTGTCATTTCATCTTTGGCGATGTCTGCACCGCGCTGGTGATCGAGGCGGCGGAAGAGGCCAAGGGCGCGCATTTCCGCATCCTCTCGACCCGCTGCGCCACGCGGTTTTCCAACAATATCCGCAACAATAACGGCTTTCTGCGCCGCTCGCGACCCAATGGCATGGCGGACCGGCGCGACATGCTGTTCGTGCAGGAGGGGCGCCGCGTGTTCAAGGAGGTGCTGCCGATGGTTTCGGCGCATATCCTGGAGCATATGGAGGCGGAGGGGGTGACGGCGGCGGATCTGCGCAGGCTCTGGCTGCATCAGGCCAACAGGACCATGAACGATTTCATTGGCCGCAAGGTGATGGGCCGCGTGCCGGAGCGGGAGGAGCAGCCCAATATCCTTCAGGATTATGCCAATACCTCATCCGCCGGCTCGATCATCGCATTCGCGCAATATTCCGACGATCTGCGACCCGGCGACCTGGGGCTGATCTGTTCGTTCGGGGCGGGCTATTCGGTGGGTTCGGTGCTGGTTGCGCGCGGCTGAGGCGGGGCGGGCTTGCGCGGGACTGTCCGCGCTCAGCCGAAGAGGGCGCTTGTCGCGTCGTTCAGCAGCACCATCACCGACCCGCGAAAGCCCGGCAGCACCAGGGCCGAGAGAAAGGCCAGGTGCAGCACCATGATCGCGTTGAGTGAACTGCGGAACGGTTCCTTCCGGGTCTTGTGGCGAAAGAACGCCTGACCGGTCTTGGCCCCGAAGGCCCCGCCGACAAGGCAGAGCGTCAACAGGGTGCTTTCAGGCACGCGCCAGCGTCGCTGGATCGCGCATTGCTTGTCCCACCAGAACAGGCCGAATGTCACGAGGTTCAGGGTGGCGAGGTAAACGAAAGCGAGGGCCAGCGAGGTCATGGCGACTTTCAGAACGTGGTAATTTCAAAATCCGCTGTCAGAACGATTTGCGTGCCGCGAGTGCTGCGCTGATCGTCCCGTCGTCGAGATAATCCAACTCGCCCCCGATTGGAACACCCTGTGCGAGAGATGTGATCGCCACGCGGCATTCGAGTTGATCGGCGATGTAATGGGCCGTGGTCTGGCCATCGACGGTGGCGTTGAGCGCGAGGATCACCTCGGTGATCCCCTCGGCCTCGACGCGGGTGATCAATTCGGGAATGCGCAGCATGTCCGGGCCGACCTGATCGAGCGCCGAAAGCGTGCCGCCAAGCACGTGATAACGCCCCCGGAACGCCTGCCCGCGCTCCATCGCCCAGAGATCGGCCACATCCTCGACCACGCAGATCTGGCCGTTGGCGCGTTTGCCGTTGAGGCAGATGTCGCAGACCTCGGTCGTGCCGATATTGCCGCAGATGCGGCATTCGCGCGCGGTGGCGGCAACGCTCTGCATGAGGTCGGCGAGCGGCGAGAGCAGCAGCGCGCGTTTGCGGATCATGTGCAGTACCGCGCGCCGGGCCGAGCGCGGCCCGAGGCCGGGCAGCCGGGCCATCATGTCGATGAGGGCGTCAATGTCGCGGGTGCTGCTCAAGCGGTTTGCTCCGGGGATGCGGGCGGATAGGCCTTCGGCGAGGGTGTTCAGGGCAAGATGAAGCCGCCTCAGAACGGCAGTTTCATGTCCTTGGGCAGGCCCATCGATTCGGTCAGCTTGCCCATCTCTTCCTTGACCTTGTCCTGCGCGCGCGATTGCGCGTCCTTGATCGCGGCGAGGATCAGATCCTCGACCACTTCCTTGTCGTCGGCGTTGAAGATCGAGGGGTCGATGTCGAGCGCCTTCAATTCCCCCTTGGCGGTGCAGGTGGCCTTGACCAGCCCCGCGCCCGATTCGCCGGTGACGGTGAGCAGGTGCATATCTTCCTGAAGCGCGGCCATCTTCTGTTGCATTTCCTGGGCGGCCTTCATCATCTTGGCCATGTCGCCCATCTGTCCCAGACCCTTGAACATGTCGGTCATCTCCTGCTGAAAGGTTCGGTGCCGCTTTAAACATATCGCGCGCGGCTTGGCGAGGCGTTCAGTCCTCCTCGAAGGGATCCCATTCGCCCTCGACTTCGGGCAGAGCCTCGGCGCCGGCCTCCGAGGCGATATCCTGCGCGGTGCGGATTTCCCGGATCGCGGCCCTGGGGAAGGCGTCGAGCACCGCGCGCACCAGCGGATGCGCGCGTGCCTCGGCCTCGAGCGCCGATTGCGCGGTGTCGCGCGCCTCGACGATGGTGGGGGCGGTGGCGGAGTTCACAAGGCTGACGGCCCATCGTTGCCCGGTCCAGCGTTGCAAGGCGGAACCGAGGCGCTGGGCGAGGTCGGCGGGGGCGTCGGGGGTGGGGGTGAATTCGATGCGGCCCGGACGGTAGGCGCCAAGGCGCAGGCAACCTTCCACCTCGATGAGAAGCTTCGCGTCGCGTTGGGCGCGGATGAGGTCGAGCACGCTTTGGAAGCTGGGATAGGCCGCCAGTGCCACGTCCTGCGCCGGGGCAAGCGCGGTGACGGGGCCGGTGCCGCGCTGTGTCGGCATGGTGGTGCGGGGCGGGCCTGCCGCGCCCTGGGGGGCGGTGCGCGGGCCCGAGCCGGAACCGCCGCCGGGGCCGGAGGGGGGCGTCTCGCGCAGCTGGCGCACGAGGTCTTCGGGCGCGGGCAGATCGGCCACATGGGTGAGGCGGATCACCGCCATTTCGGCGGCCATCATGGCGTTGGGGGCGGCGGCCACTTCGTCGAGTGCCTTGAGCAGCATCTGCCACATGCGGGTGAGCACGCGCATCGGCAGTGCCCCGGCCATGGCAAGGCCGCGCGCGCGCTCGTCCGGGCCGATGGTGGGGTCTTGCGCCGCGTCGGGGGTGATCTTGACCACGCTCACCCAATGGGTGATCTCGGCCAGATCGCGCAGCACGGCGAGCGGATCGGCGCCTTCGGCATATTGCGCGCCAAGTTCGGTGAGCGCGCCCGCGGCGTCGCCTTTCATGATCAGATCGAAGAGGTCAAGCACTCGGCCCCGGTCGGCAAGGCCCAACATGGCGCGGACCTGTTCCGCCGTGGTTTCGCCCGCGCCGTGGGAGATGGCCTGATCGAGAAGCGATGTTGCGTCCCGCGCCGAGCCTTCGGCGGCGCGGGTGATCAGCGCGAGCGCCTCGTCGGTGATCCGCGCGCCCTCCGCGCCCGCGATCCGGCGCAGCAGGCCGATCATCACCTCCGGCTCGATCCGGCGCAGGTCGAATCGCTGGCAGCGCGAGAGCACGGTGACTGGCACCTTGCGGATCTCGGTGGTGGCGAAGATGAATTTCACATGGGCAGGCGGTTCTTCCAGTGTTTTCAGAAGCGCGTTGAAGGCCGAGGTGCTGAGCATGTGCACCTCGTCGATGATGTAGATCTTGTAGCGCGCGCTTGCGGCGCGGTAGTGCACGCTTTCGATGATCTCGCGGATATCGCCCACGCCGGTGCGCGAGGCCGCGTCCATCTCCATCACATCGACATGGCGCCCCTCCATGATTGCGCGGCAATGCTCGCATTGCCCGCAAGGTTCGGTCGTCGGCACGCCGGTGCCGTCGGGGCCGATGCAGTTCATGCCCTTGGCGATGATGCGCGCGGTGGTTGTCTTGCCGGTGCCGCGAATGCCGGTCATGATGAAGGCCTGTGCGATGCGGTCCGCCTGAAAGGCGTTTTTCAGGGTGCGCACCATGGCGTCCTGTCCGACAAGATCGGCAAAGGTCTCGGGACGGTATTTGCGGGCGAGAACCTGATAGCCGGACTCAAGAGGCTGCGACATGCGGGGGGCCTTTCTGTCTCTTCGTCGATGAACCTAAAGCCGGGGGCGCGGGCCGTCCACCTTGCTTTTCGGGACAAGTGCGGGAAGGGTGGCGGCGGGGGAGTGGTCATGACCGGGTTTGTCATTCACGCGTTGCATGTGGGCGGGGGCACGCTGGCGCTGGCGCCTCTGCCGGGGGCGGGGGGCGAGTATGCCGCCGACATGGCGCATCTGGCCGACTGGAAGCCGGCGCTGGTGATCTCGATGACGACCGGGGCCGAGATGGTGGCCTCTGGGGCGGGCGATCTGGCGGCGCAGGTGCAGGCGGCGGGCACGCGCTGGATCGGGTTGCCGGTGGCAGATTACGGCGTGCCGAGGGCGGATCAGGCCACGGACTGGGTGCAGGCGAGTGCGGCGGCGCGGGCTGCGCTCGGGGGTGGGGGCCGGGTGCTGGTGCATTGCCGGGGCGGGTGCGGACGCTCGGGCATGGCGGTGCTGCGGCTGATGATCGAGGCGGGCGAGGTGCCGGAGCGGGCGCTGGCGCGTTTGCGCGCGCTGCGGCCTTGCGCGGTCGAGACCGGGGCGCAGATGGCATGGGCGCTGCGGGGGAGGGTGAGAGGCTGACAACGACCCAAGCGAGGCTCGTTACGGCTGCTTCCTTCCGGATCTGACCGGGTTGGCGAGGTGCCTGCCCGCGCCAACCTCTCGATCCCGCATATAGGCGTCGGCGGCGGGCTTGGCAAGGGTGGGGCTGTCAGCCTCTGGCAGGGGCATGTCAAGGCGCAGAAAGCCGGTTTCATCGAGCCCCTCGTCGATCGCCCCGAGCGCCGCGATCTCGTTCGAATGGGTGCGCAGACCGGGCCCGGTGAGGATCGCCACGCGGGTCGCGGGCATAGGCGCGAGGCGCCATGTGGTGGGGGCGGTTGGCGCGATCGGGCTGGAGATTCCGACATGATCGGCCAGCAGGTCGCGGATCGGGCGGTTCGACTGGTGGATGAGCGCGCCACGGGCGAGCGGCAGGAACGGGCCCCCGCCCCAGGCGCGATAGGAATTTGTGGCGATGACGAACAGGTCTTCGTCGGCCAGCGGGCATCCCCGATAGGTCAGATCGCGGATGCGTCTTGCGTTGGGGTCGATCACTGCGCCGCTCAGGCTGTAACGGGCGGGCGAGGTCAGGTCGATGGCGTAGCGCAACCCGTCTATCACGTCGAAGACATGGCCGGGAACGGTCGGATCAAGCAGCGCCTGACCGGGTGCGCCCGGCGTGATCCGGTTGAAGCAGATCGCCGCGCGTTCGAGCCAGTCGCGCAGGTCGGCCCCGGTCACGACAAGGCCGCACAGGGTGTTGGGAAAGCTGTAGAGATCGGCAATGTTTCGCAGCCGCAGCGGCCCCGCCGGGATGTCGGTGAAATGATCCGGGCCGCCGCGCCCGCCGGTCTTGAAGGGCGCGCAGGCCGAGAGCATCGGCAGCGTGGCATATGGTGTGTCGCGGATCGCCTCTGCCAGTGCTGCGCGCTGCGCGGCATTGACAAGGGCGAGGCCGGGATCGTCGCGCACCAGCGACAGATAGCTGTGGAGGGCCGCGCGCGTCTCGCCCAAGGTGTAGCCGGTCAGGCGAAGCGTGTGGGCATGGGCGCGGGCAAGGGTGCGGGTGACGGTCCGGCAGGGTGGTATCTGCGCGCACGCGCGCAGCGCGACGGCATGTCCGGCCACACGCCAGCCCGTGGTGTCACGCAGAAGGTGGAGGTCGATCTGGCCCAGGTGAGAGGCGGCATAGCCCGGCTTGACGCAAGGCACCCCGTGCAGCGTGCCGCGCGCCACATCGGCGCCTGGTGTCCGCGCGTGATCTGGGCTTGGAAAGACGCGGTGGCTGTGCCCGGCAATGATCGCGTCGATCCCCGGCACACGCGCCAGTGCGCGCGCCGCGTTCTCCATGCCCGAGCGGTCGGGGCCGGGGTCGATGCCGGTATGGGCCAGCGCGATCACGATGTCCGCGCCCCGCGCACGCAGCGTGGGCACCCAGTGGCGGGCGGTTTCGACGACGTCGCGTGTGCTGATTCGACCGGTCAGATGGGCGTGGTCCCAGACCATCACCTGTGGCGGGCAGAACCCGACAAGGCCAATGCGGATCGCATGACGGGTGTCGTCGGCGGCCCGGAGGTGGCGCGTGAGGATCGTGACCGGCGGCCGGAACGGGGTGTCATCTAGCGGTGTCCTGCCTGTCGCGCGCACGGCATTGGCGCAGAGCACGGGGAAATCGGCCCCGACAAGCGTTTCTTCCAGCCAGTCGAGACCGAAGTTGAACTCGTGATTGCCAAGGGTCGCAGCATCATAGCCCATGCGGTTCATCGCCCGGATCACCGGGTGCTGACCGCGCCAGCCCCGACCGGGCCGGCCTGTCAGGTCGGTCAGGGCGGTGCCTTGCAGGAAATCACCGTTGTCAAGGAGAAGGCAGTTTTCCGGCGCGATCTCGGCGCGGGCGCGCCTGACCAGCGAGGCCACCCGCGCCAGCGCGCCCGGCGCGCCGGGCGTCCCCGCGAAGTAGTCGGTCGGCAGCACATGGCCGTGAACGTCGCTGGTTGCCAGCAGGCGCAGTGTCGTGACCGGGGGGCTGTTGGCAGGGGCGTTGGGGCTGTGCTTGGCGTAGATCACGATGGTGGCCTGAAAACTGGGGTTGGAAAGCTGCGGGTGCGGAAAGTCAGGAATCGCAAGGCCATGACTGGCCAGACAGGCAAACCCTGTCTTTGATCTATCTTAAGAAGCAATTACTTTAGTCAGATAATCTTTAGGTTGAAGTTTGATTTATTTCAAAGGATTGACAGGCATATGCGACCGCTTGCCATGCCTCTCGTGCCGGTGCCAATAAGGCACGACGGAAAGGGAGGTCGCATGCGACATGCGGAAGACGTAACGTTCGGAGGTTCGGCGCTGGACCGAGCGGACGAGATTCGCGGTGACGAGGGGGCGATTGCGTTGGCGCTCGCCGAGGGACGGGCGCGCTCGGTCGTGCTCTGGCGCGGCAAGCCGCTGCTGGCGGGGCCGGGGCTGGACGCGCTGGTGCGGCTCGCGCCGGATCATCCGGTGCTGGGGCGTTACAAGGTGCCGCCGATCCTGCTCGGGCGCGAGGCGGGGGGCGATCTGATCCTTGCCCATGACATTTCCGCCTGGGTGCCGCCAGGGCTGGAGCCCGATCAGCTCGATACCTTCCTCGACGCCTCGGAACAGGCGCATCCCGACCTGCCCGAAGGTGCGGTTTTTGCCGAGTTACGGCGGGTGATGAGTGCGCTTTCGCCGCGCGATGCGGAACTGGCCGCGACCGCCAAGGCGGTGTTTGGTTGGCACGAGAGCCACCGCCATTGCGCGCGCTGCGGCGCGAGGAGCCGGATGATCCGGGCCGGCTGGCAACGGGCCTGCGACGATTGCGGCGCGCAGCATTTCCCGCGCACCGACCCGGTGGCGATCATGCTGATCACCCATGGCAACAGCGTGCTGATGGGGCGTTCGCACGGCTGGCCCGAGGGGATGTATTCGCTGCTGGCCGGGTTCATCGAGCCGGGCGAGACGGTCGAGGCCGCTGTGCGCCGCGAGGTCTGGGAGGAGGCGGGGGTGCGCGTGGGCCGCGTGAGTTATCTGGCAAGCCAGCCCTGGCCTTTTCCCGCCTCGCTGATGCTGGGCTGTCGCGGCGAGGCGCTGAGCGATGCGATCACCATCGACCCCAACGAGATCGAGGCCGCGCGCTGGATGAGCCGCGAGGAGATCCTTGCCGCCTTTGCCGGGGAACACCCCCAGGTGTTGCCCGCGCGCAAGGGGGCGGTGGCGCATTTCCTGCTCAGGAACTGGCTTGCCGACCGCCTCGAATGAAGCGAAAGTGTCGCCCGATCCCGGTGACAGGGCACCAAAAACCACGGCAGGACAGGCGATGCAGTTCACAAGCAAGGAAGATATCGAGGCGCCGATCGAGCGTGTCTTTGCCGATATCATCGATGTCCAGCGGTTCGAGCGTGCCGCGCTGCGCCGGGGGGCCGATGTGCAGCGCATCGACAGCCTGAACGCACCCGGCGTTGGCATGAGCTGGCGCGCGAAGTTCAGGTTGCGGGGGCGGATGCGTAATCTGTCGCTGCGGCTGGCCGACTACGATCCGCCGAATGGTATCGCGATCGAGGCCGAGGCGGCGACGCTGGAAGGGCGCATGACGGTGGATCTGATCGCGCTTTCGCGCGCGCGAACGCGGCTGACGGTGGATCTGGCGCTTGAGCCGCGCACGCTGGCCGGGCGGCTCATCGTGCAATCGCTGAAGCTGGCCAGGGGCAATGTGTCAAAACGGTTCCGGCTGCGCCTCGCGGAATTTGCGAGGGATCTCGAGGACCGTTACAAGCGCGCATCCTGACCGGTGCGGGCCGTCTCAGACCCCCCACCAGCGCAGCGTTTCCCTCAGGTGATACCGGATCGCCGCGTCGGCGCGGATGCTGTCTCGGGCCTCGATGGCATCGAGAATGGCGAGATGTTCTTCCATTGCCGGGGCAATCCGGTCGGGCACGAAGGGGCGGGTGTTCTGGATCACCGCGATTCGGTCGCGGTTCTCGCCGTAGAGGCGCGCGGCGAGCGGCGAGTCGAGGCCCCGCGCCAGCGCATCGTGCAGCGAAAGATCGGTCCGGATCGCGCGCTGCTGAAGGTCGCAGGCGGGGTCGGCGCGCGCCTCGGCCAGAAGCTGATGATGCGTCTCGCGCAGAGCCGCCAGGGGAAAGGCGCCGCCAGAGGCGATGATCCTGCGCGCGCCCTCGCAATCGAACATTGTGCGCAGTTCAAGGCAATCGCGCGTGGTCTGTGGGCCCGCGTCCATCACCGCCACCCCCCGTTTCGGCACGATTGTCAGAAGCCCGCTTGCCTCGGCGCGCTTGACCGCCTCGCGCATAGCGGCGATGGGCAGTCCGATGAGGTCGACCAGCACGGGCATGGACAGGAAAGTCCCGCTGCGCAGGCGCCCGTCACGCAGCCGGTCGAGCAAAGCCGCGTGGGCACGGTCGGAGAGATTTGATGTCGTCGGCATACCCATCACGCGCAGGTTTTGTGAAGGCCCAGTCTCTTGCAAATCCTGAAGGTCCTGTCTCGATTTTATGAATAATCAAAACGTAACATAACATCTAACATGTCAGGTGCAATATCACAAATGCAGCGATGCGACACGCCAGGCGTTCGTCGCATCGAGGGAAGGGAGGACCTGATGCATAGCACCACGCTTGAGGCACAGATCGGAGCGGGCGACGACGACACGCTTGCCCCCGTCAAGCCTGAGGAAAAAACCTGGAGCTGGTTCGCCATCTTCAACGTCTGGGCGAACGATATCCAGTCACTGTTTGGTTATTCTCTGGTGGCGTCGCTGTTCATTTCCTATGGGGTGAGCGGCTGGACGGCCTTCGCCGCGCTGATCTGTGCGGGTCTGTTCGTGATGTTCCTTGTCAACCTCTCGGGGGCGGCGGGCGAGAAATACGGCATCCCCTATCCGGTCTTCGCACGCGCCAGCATGGGCACGGCGGGGGCCAGGCTTCCGGCGGTGCTGCGCGCCACGGTGGCGGTGTTCTGGTATGGTGTGCAGGTCTATTTCGCCTCTACCGCGCTGGCGCTTCTGATCCGGTCGGTGACGGGCATCAACGGCGGAGCCGAGGTGCTGGGCCTTACCGGCGTGGACTGGCTCTCCTTCGTGCTGGTCTGGGTCTTTCATATCCTGATTTTCTGGCGTGGCATGACCTGGGTCGAGACGTTTCTCAATATTGCCGGTCCCTTTGTCTATGCGGTGATGATCGGGCTTCTGGCGGTGCTCTGGGTCAAGTCCGACGGCCAGCTTCTGTCGCAGGCGCAAACGATCTTCGCCAATCCCGAGGGCACCTGGGGCACAGAGATCGCGGGCTTTGTCGCCATCATCGGCACGATGGTGGCCTATTTCGCAGCCGTTATGATCAATTTCAGCGATTTCTCACGCTTCGCGCGGGACAAGCGCGCGATGATCCTGGGCAACCTCACCGGCCTGCCGCTCAACATGATCCTGTTCTCGGCGCTGGCGCTTCTGACCACGGCGGGCGCGGCGGTGGTTTACGGCGAGGCGATCATCAACCCGACCGAGATCGTGGCGCGCACCGACAGCGTGCTTCTGGGCGTCATTGCGGCGATCACCTTCTTCGCGGCAACGGTGGGCATCAACCTTGTGGCCAACTTCATCCCGGCGGTGAACGGCATCGCCAGCCTTGCCCCCGAGAAGATCGGGTTCCGCAAGGCGGGCCTGATCACGTCGGTCTTTGCGCTGGTAATCGGTGGGTTCTGGCACAGCTTCATCAGCGAATTCGGCATCAGCGGCTTTGTCAACACGCTGGGCGCGACGCTTGCACCGCTCTACGGGATCATGATCGCGGATTACTACCTGCTGCGCAAACAGGCGTTGAAGTGCGACGATCTCTACAACATGGAGGGCGGGGCCTATCATTTCACCGATGGCTGGAACCGCAACGCGCTGACGGCGTTCGCGATTGCGGCGGTGTTCTCGGTGGCGACGGTCTGGGTGCCCGCGCTGGGCGAGCTTTCGGGATATGCCTGGGTGATCGGCGCGATCCTGGGCGGCGTGATCTATTTCGTCCGCTGCCGCCGCAACCATATCGTCTGAGCGCGCCTGTGCATGACATGGGAAAACCCGGCCCCGTGCCGGGTTTTCCTTTTGGGTCAACCCGCCGCGTGGCGTTTGGGATCGGCAGGGTAGACGCCGAGAATGGTCACGTCCGAGGTGAAGTAATCCAGCTCGTCGAGTGCGCGCGCCACCGCCGGATCCTCGGGGTGGCCCTCGATATCGGCGTAGAACTGCGTCGCAGTGAACGAGCCGTTCACCATGTAACTTTCCAGCTTGGTCATGTTCACGCCATTGGTGGCAAAGCCGCCAAGCGCCTTGTAGAGCGCGGCGGGGATGTTGCGCACCTGAAAGACGAAGGTGGTCATCATCCCGTCCGCACCGCGCGGTGAGAAATCGGGTTCGGGCGCCATCACGAGAAAGCGCGTGGTGTTGGTTCCCTGATCCTCGATATGGCGGGCGATCACGTCGAGGCCATAGATCTCGCCAGCCAGTTCGCTGGCCAGCGCCGCCATCTCGGGAACGTCCGCCTCGGCCACCTGCCGCGCCGAGCCGGCCGTGTCGGCGCCGGTCACGCGGCGGATGCCGTGACGCTCCAGAAAGGCGCGGCACTGACCGAGCAGCATGGTGTGGCTCATCGCGCTCTCGACCTGGTCGAGCCGCACGCCGGGCAGGGCGAGCAGGTTGATATGCACGCGCACAAACGCCTCGCCCACGATATGCAGCCCTGATTGCGGCAGCAGGTGGTGGATATCGGCGACGCGCCCGAAGGTGGAATTCTCGATCGGCAGCATGGCAAGCTGTGCCGCGCCGTCGCGCACCGCCGCGATGGCATCCTCGAAGGTGCGGCAAGGCAGCGCCTCCATGTCGGGATAGGTTTCGCGGCAGGCCTGATGGGAATAGGCTCCCGGCTCTCCCTGGAAGGCGATGCGCTTGGTCATGGCGAATTCCGTGCAATTCGGGCCCGGTCGGGCGTTTGGTCGCGGAAACTACACCTTGCGAACGGGTAGGGGAAGCGGATACATACGCGCCCAAGCGACAGAGCAAACGGAAGCGAGCCAATGTTCGACACGATGACACTCACTAAGGCCACCGGCGCGATTTGCGGATCTCTGCTTGTCTTTCTTCTGGGAAGCTGGGCGGCGGAATCCATTTACTCGATGGGTAGCGGTTATGGAGATGACCGCGTGCAGGGCTTCGTGATCGATACCGGGGCCGATGACGCAGCGGATGTGGCCGCCGACGAGGGACCGAGCTTTGCCGAACTGTTTGCCGCTGCCGACATGTCGAATGGCGAGCGCGTGTTCCGCAATTGCGCCGCCTGCCACGCGCTTGAGCAAGGTGTCAACAAGGCTGGGCCTTATCTCTATGGCGTCGTCGGGCGCGATGTCGGGGCCTCGCAGGGTTTTGCCTATTCCGGTGCGCTGACGGCGGTTGTGGATGCCTGGACGCCGCAGGAACTCGACGCCTTTCTTGAGAACCCGCGCGGCTATGCGCCGGGCACGACGATGGGCTATGCCGGTCTGCGCAAGGCCCAGGACCGTGCCGACCTGATCGCGTTCCTCGATCAGACCGATGGCACCACCTACGAGATGCCCGCCGCCGCGACCACCCCGGCAGAAGAAGCCCCTGCCGAACCCGAGGCAACCGAGGAAGCGCCCGCCGAGGAAGCGCCCGCCGAGGAAGAGGCCGCCGCCGAGGCCCCTGCCGAGGAGGCCGCCGCAGCCGAAGCGCCTGCGCAAGAGGCCGCGACGACCGAGGAGGCCGCCGCCGAGGCCGCGCCCGCCGGCAATTTCGCCACGCTCGTTGCTGCTGCGGATGTTGCGCAGGGTGAAAAGCTCTATCGTCGTTGTGCGGCCTGCCATGCTGTTCAGGACGGCCAGAACAAGGCAGGGCCACATCTTTACGCCATTGTCGGGCGCGACATCGCCTCGGTTGACGGGTTCAGCTATTCCGACGCCCTCAAGGGGCTGGATGGTGCCTGGACCGTCGAGCAGCTTGACGGCTGGCTTGAGAACCCGCGCGCCTTTGCTCCGGGCAACCGGATGGGCTTTCCGGGGCTGAAGGGTGAAGAGGACCGCGCCAACCTGATCGGCTATCTCGCAACCCTCGGCAACTGATCCGCAGGGCAGATTTCGGGGGCCGCTGCCTGCGAGGGCGGCGGCCTTTTCATGTCCGCGCCCGTTCCGCGCTTGAACAAGCCGCCCACGCCCCCTAGCTTGCCCTTCAAGGCGCGGCCAACGCGCGTGACCGACAGGAGGATGAGATGAGCCAACCGCCGCACGCCGGATTCCCTGTCAGCCGCCGCTTTGCCCTTTCAGGAATGGCGGCCCTCATGGCCGGGAGCGCGCTGCCTGTGCTGCTGCCGGGTCAGGCGCGCGCCGGTGACGATGACATCATCCGGTCGCACGGCTATTCCTTCTTCGGCGATCTCAAGTATCCCGCCGATTATCCCCATTTCGACTATGTGAACCCCGATGCCCCCAAGGGGGGCGAGATTTCGCTGTTTGCCCCCGGCACATTCGATTCGATGAACCCCTATGCCCGCAAGGGGCGGGCCGGTCGCCTGTCCTGGATGGTCTACGAAAGCCTTTTGGGCCGGTCGCTGGCAAGTGGCGAGCCGCTGCCGGGGGATCGCTATAACGAGGGCTATGGCCTTCTGGCAGAAAGCCTTGAATACGACCGGGGCAAGACCTGGGTGATCTTTCACATGCGGCCCGAGGCGCGCTTTGCCGATGGCACGCCGGTGACGGCGCAGGACGTGGTGTTTTCGCACAACCTGTTTCTGGATCAGGGCTTGCGCTCTTATGCCGAGGCGGTGCGGCGGCGGGTGATCGGGGCCGAGGCGCTTGACGACCACACGGTCAGATTCGAGTTCGCGGAAGGAATTTCGCGCCGGTCGCTGATCGATCAGGTGGGCGGCACGCCGGTGTTTCCGCGCGCCTGGTATGAGGAGACGGAGGCACGCCTTGACGAGCCGCGCCTGGCGGCGGCGCCGGGGTCTGGCCCCTATCAGGTCGGGCGCGTCGAGGTGAACCGAAATATCGTCTACGAGCGCAACCCCGACTATTGGGGCTGGCACCTGCCGATCAACAAGGGGCGGCACAATTTCGACCGGATCCGCATCGAGTATTTCGCCGATGACAACGCCGCCTTTGAGGCATTCAAGGCAGGGATCTACACCTTTCGTCCCGAGGGCAATTCCAAGACCTGGGCCACGGGCTATGATTTCCCGGCAATGCGCGCGGGTCATGTGGTGCGTGCCGAACTGCCCGACGGGCTGCCGCCGACGCCCTCTGGCTTTGTCTTCAACCTTGGCCGCGAGAAATTGCAGGACAAACGGGTGCGGAAGGCGATCGCGCTGGGGTTCAATTTCGAATGGACCAACGCCTCGCTGCAATTCGGGCTGTTCAAACAGCGCCATTCCTTCGTGCAGGATACCCCACTGGAGGCCAGGGGCCTGCCCGAGGGAGAGGAACTGGCGCTGCTGCAATCACTGGGCGATCTGGTGCCCGAGGCGATGCTGGGCGAACCGGCGGTCATGGCGCATACGTCCGATCCTGACCGCCTCAACGACCGGCGCAACCTGCGCCGCGCCATGCAGCTTCTGGACGAGGCAGGCTGGTCCGTGGGCGGCGACGGCAAGCGGCGCAATGCCGCCGGCGAGCTGCTGACCCTGGAACTGCCGATTTCCTCATCGGGGTCGGCCACCATGTCGGCGGTGGTGGAAAGCTTCGTGTCGAACCTGCAACTTATGGGGATCGAGGCGAAATTCGACAAGATCGACGCCGCGCAATACACCGCCCGCGAGCGCGACCGCGATTACGACATCATCTTCGACAGCTATGTGGCCTTTCTGGAGGCGGGTACCGGCCTGCATCAACGCTATGGCAGCCAGGAAGCGGCGTTCAGCCTGTTCAACCCGGCGGGGCTGGCAAGCCCGCTGGTGGATGCGCTGATCGACAAGGCGCTTGAATCGACCACGCTGGAGGAACAGAACGTGGCGCTGATGGCGCTTGACCGGGCGCTGCGGCACGAGTTCTTCATGATCCCGACCTGGTATCTGGACCGGTCCTGGGTGGCCTATTGGGACATCTACGAGCGCCCCGATCCCTTGCCGCCCTTCGCCACCGGCGTGCTCGATTTCTGGTGGTATGACAAGGAGAAGGCCGCCGCTCTCAAGGCAGCGGGCGCGCTGTGAGGCGGGTTGTGATCGGGGGGATCGCCTGAGATGGGGGCCTATATCCTGCGGCGTCTGGCGCTTATCATCCCGACGCTGTTCGGCATCATGGTGATCAACTTTGCCCTTGTGCAATTCGTGCCCGGCGGCCCGGTCGAGCAGATGATCGCCAACATGCAGGGGCGCGGTGACGTGTTCGAGAGCTTTGCCGGGTCAGGGTCCGACACCGGGCAGGACCTGGTCGGGACGGCGGCGGGGTCTTCGGCCTATCTGGGCGCGCGTGGCCTGCCGCCCGAACTCATCAAGGAGCTGGAGGAACAATTCGGCCTCGACAAGCCGCCGCTGGAGCGGTTCCTGGGCATGATGTGGAACTACATGCGCTTCGATTTCGGCGAGAGCTATTTCCGCAAGATCAACGTGCTCGACCTGGTGCTGGAGAAGATGCCGGTCAGTATCACGTTGGGGCTGTGGTCCACGGTCATCGCCTATATCGTCTCGATCCCGCTGGGTGTGGGCAAGGCGGTGCGCGACGGCACGCGGTTCGACACCTGGACGAGCGGCGTTATCATCGTGGCCTATGCGATCCCGGCGTTTCTGTTTGCAATCATGCTTCTGGTGCTGTTCGCGGGCGGCAGTTATTTCCAGATTTTCCCGCTGCGGGGCCTGACCTCGGACAATTTCAGCGAGTTGAGCCTTTGGGGCAAGGCGATGGATTACGCCTGGCACATCACCTTGCCGGTGCTTGCCTCGACCATCTCGGCCTTTGCCACGCTGACGCTGCTGACCAAGAACAGCTTTCTCGACGAGATCAAGAAACACTATGTGATGACCGCGCGCGCCAAGGGTCTGTCAGAGCGCCGGGTGCTTTACGGCCATGTCTTCCGCAACGCCATGCTGATCGTGATCGCGGGCTTTCCGGCGGTGTTCATCGGCGTGTTCTTTGGCGGGTCTGTCCTGATCGAGACCATATTCAGCCTCGACGGGCTGGGGCGGCTTGGTTTCGAGGCCGCGGTGAGCCGGGATTATCCGGTGATGTTCGGGACGCTGTTCCTGTTCGGCCTTATCGGGCTGGTGGTGGGGATCCTGTCGGACCTGATGTATGTGCTGGTCGATCCGCGCATCGATTTCGAGAAGCGGGAGGGGTGAGGATGGGCCGCGCATCATGGGGGCGCTGCCCCCGCCGCGCCTGCGGCGCGACTCCCCCGGGATATTTTCGGCCAGAAGAAGGAGGGGCGCGGTGATCCGTCTCTCGCCGCTCAACCAGCGCCGCTGGCGCAATTTCAGGCGCAACCGGCGCGCCTTCTGGTCGCTGATCATCTTTTCGGTGATCTTCACGGTGACGCTGTTTGCCGAATTCGTGGCCAATGACAAGCCGATCCTCGTGCAGTATCGCGGCGAGTTCTACATGCCGATCTTCCGCTTTTATCCCGAGACCGAGTTCGGCGGGGATTTCGAGACCGAGGCGATCTATCGTGATCCGGAGGTGCGCTGCCTGATTGCCACGGGGGGGCTGGATGCCTGCCTTGACGATCCCGAGGGGGTGATGGCGCAGGCCGCGAGCGGTCGGGTCGATGGACAAGAGGTGGTGCGCGGCTGGGCGATCTGGCCGCCCATCCCCTATAGCTATACCACCACGGTGGACCGGCCCGGTGCGGCGCCGCTGCCGCCCAATGCGCAGAACTGGCTGGGCACCGACGATACCAAGCGCGACGTGCTGGCGCGGGTGATCTATGGTTTTCGCCTCTCGGTGATGTTCACGCTGATCGTGACGCTCTTGTCCTCGGTGATCGGGATTTTCGCGGGCGCGGTGCAGGGTTATTTCGGCGGGCGCACGGATTTGCTGTTTCAACGGATCATCGAGATCTGGGCCTCGACGCCGCAGCTTTATGTTATCATCATCCTTTTCGCGATCCTGCCGCGAAGTTTCTGGCTTCTGGTGGTGATCACTGTGCTGTTCGGCTGGATGGCTCTGGTCGGTGTGGTGCGGGCCGAGTTCCTGCGCGCGCGCAATCTGGAATATGTGCGCGCGGCCAAGGCGCTGGGCGTGGGCAATGTCACGATCATGTTCCGCCATATGCTGCCCAATGCGATGGTGGCGACGCTGACGATGCTGCCCTTCGTGATCACCGGCACGATTTCGCTGTTGGCGGGCTTGGATTTTCTGGGCTTCGGTTTGCCGTCCTCCTCGCCGTCGCTGGGGGAATTGACGCTTCAGGCCAAGCAGAACCTGCAAGCGCCCTGGCTGGCCTTCACGGCGTTTTTCGCCTTTGCCATCATGCTGTCGCTGCTTGTCTTCATCTTCGAAGGCGTTCGCGATGCGTTCGATCCCAGAAAGACCTTTCAATGAGCGTGCTCGAGGTGCGCGATCTGCGCGTGAGTTTCCGGCAGGACGGGCAGGTGATACCGGCGGTCAGGGGTGTCAGCTTCAGCGTGGACCGGGGCGAGACGGTGGCGTTGGTGGGCGAGAGCGGGTCGGGCAAGTCGGTCACCGCGCTTTCGACCGTGTCGCTTCTGGGGGCGTCGGCGGAGGTGACGGGCAGCGTCACCTATGCCGGGCAGGAGATGATCGGCGCGGATGAGCGGCGGCTGCGCAAGGTGCGGGGCAATGACATCAGCTTTATCTTTCAAGAGCCGATGACCAGCCTCAACCCGCTGCACACGCTGGAAAAGCAATTACGCGAGAGCCTTGAGCTGCATCAGGGGCTGACAGGGGATGCGGCGCGCGGGCGGATCGTGGAGTTGCTGGAGCGGGTGGGTATTCGTGACGCGGCAAGCCGTCTGGGGGCCTATCCGCATCAATTGTCCGGCGGGCAGCGGCAGCGGGTGATGATCGCCATGGCGCTGGCCAACAAGCCCGACATCCTGATCGCCGACGAGCCGACAACCGCGCTTGATGTCACCATTCAGGCGCAGATTCTGGAATTGCTGGCAGAGTTGAAGCGCGAGGAGGGCATGGGGCTTTTGTTCATCACCCATGATCTGGGCATCGTGCAGCGCATCGCCGACCGGGTCTGTGTGATGAAGGATGGCGAGATCGTCGAGGCGGGGCCGGTGGCCAAGGTCTTTGCCGCGCCCCAGCATCCCTATACCCGGAAACTGCTTGCCGCACGCGCGACGGGCGTGCCTTCACCGGTGCCCGAAGGCGCGCCGGTGGTGGTCGAGACGCAGGATCTGCGGGTGTGGTTCCCGATCCAGAAGGGCTTTCTGCGGCGCACGGTGGGGCATGTGAAAGCGGTCAACGCCGCCACGCTGGAGGTCAGGGCGGGCGAGACGCTGGGGATCGTGGGCGAATCGGGGTCGGGCAAGACCACGCTGGCGCTGGCGGTCATGCGGCTGATTGCATCCGAGGGCGGCATCCGTTTCGCGGGCGAGGATGTGAACGGTTGGTCCACGCGGGACTTGCGGCGGCGGCGGGCGGAGATGCAGATCGTGTTTCAGGACCCGTTTGGCAGCCTCAGCCCGCGCATGACCGCCGCGCAGATCATCGCCGAGGGGCTGGGCGTGCATGGCAATCCCGGCGGGCGCCCCGAGCGGGAACTGGTGGCCGAGGTGATGGGCGAGGTCGGCCTCGACCTCGCGATGATGGACCGCTACCCGCATGAGTTTTCCGGTGGGCAGCGGCAGCGCATCGCCATCGCCCGCGCCATGATTCTGCGGCCAAGACTGGTGGTGCTCGACGAGCCGACAAGCGCGCTTGACATGACCGTGCAGGTGCAGATCGTGGACCTTCTGCGCGCGCTCCAGCAGAAATACGGTCTGGCCTATCTGTTTATCAGCCACGACCTGCATGTGGTGCGCGCCATGAGTCACAGGGTGCTGGTGATGAAAGGTGGCGACGTGATCGAGGCGGGCGAGGCCGAGCGGCTGTTTTCCGCGCCGCAGACCGACTATGCGCGCACGCTGCTGGCGGCGGCGCTGGAGGGGCGGGCCGAGGCCTGAGCCCCTCAGATCGCCGAGGAATGCCCGTCTGCGTTCACCTCGTAGGCGTCGAACTTGCGGGCGATCATCCGGGTGAGGGGACGTGCCTCGGGCGGGATGGCAAGGCCGCTTGCGTCGAGCCGCAAATGCCCGGCAAAGGCGCGGTCCACCTTCGAGAGCATTGCGTTGAGCGTCTCGGGCGTGACGGCGAAATCGCGGGTGATCTCGGCGCGGTCAATGCGGAAATCGCACATCAGCGCCTCGATCAGGCGCGCGCGCAGCTTGTCGTCCTCGGAAAAGACATGCCCCCGCGCGGTCGAGAAGCGCCCGTCGCGGATCGCCGCCGTATGCACGCCGGTGGCGGGCGCGTTCTGCGCATAGCCTTGCGGAAAGCGCGAAATGGACGAGGCACCGAGCCCGATCAGCACCTCGGCCGTGTCGTCGGTATAGCCCTGAAAATTGCGCCGCAGCCGTCCGGCGCGTTGCGCCACGCTCAGCCCGTCGGAGGGAATGGCGAAATGGTCGATGCCGATCTCGTCATAGCCGTCCCAGAGAAACAGCCGACGCGCCGTCTCGAACAGCGCGAGTCGCTCTTGCGGGGTGGGCAGGGCGTCCGAGGGGATCAGCTGCTGTCGCTTGGCCATCCACGGCACATGGGCATAGCCATAAAGCGCCACCCGGTCGGGATTGAGCGACAGGAGTTTCTGCACACTTTCGGTGATGCGCGCGCGGCTTTGATGGGGCAGGCCGTAGAGGATATCGGCATTGAGGCTGCGTACGCCGCGCGCGCGAATCTCTTCAACCGCCTGCCGGGTGATGTCATAGCCTTGCAGGCGGCCGATGGTCTTTTGAATCTCCTCGTCGAAATCCTGCACTCCGATCGAGGCACGGTTCATGCCCGCTGCGGCCAGTGCATCGAGACGCGGCCCGTCGATCTCGTTCGGGTCGATCTCGACCGAGAACTCGGTTTCTTCGGTGAAGGGCGCGATGTCCCGGATCGCCCCGGCAAGCTCGGTCATCATCGGTGCCGACAGAAGCGTTGGTGTCCCGCCGCCCCAATGCAGCCGCGAGAGGTGCACCCCCGCGGGCAGGGTGCGGCCCAGCATCGCGATCTCGGTCTTGAGCGTCTCCAGATAGGCCGCTACCGGTGCATCCGATTGCGTGCCCTGCGTGCGGCAGGCGCAGAACCAGCACAGTCTGCGGCAGAAGGGCACATGCACATAGAGCGAGATCCCCGATCCTTCGGGAATAGCCTTGATCCAGGTGACAAAATGCGCTTCTCCGACAGCCGGGTTGAAGTGCGGCGCGGTCGGGTAGCTTGTGTAGCGTGGCACCTTGGCGTCAAAAAGACCCAGACTGCCCAGTTTGGTTTGCGTATCCATGCGCTAAGGATTACGTTCGATTCATCTAAAGTCCTTGACCCAGATCAATCGCGGGAACGAGACAGTGGCAACGCTTGAACATATCGCGGACACAGCTCCGCATGACTGTGCGGATTGCCCGATCCGTCATCGGGCCGTCTGTGCGCGTTGCGAGCCGGGTGAGCTGGATAAGCTCGATTCGATAAAATATTATCGCAGCTTCGAGGCCGGTCAGACGGTGATCTGGTCGGGTGACCCGATGGATTTCGTGGCCTCGGTGGTCTCTGGCATCGCCACGCTGACGCAAACCATGGAGGACGGGCGCACGCAGATGGTGGGCCTGTTGCTGCCCTCGGATTTCGTGGGGCGGCCAGGGCGGGCGCGGGCCGCGTATGACGTGGTGGCGACGACCGATATTGTCATGTGTTGTTTTCGCCGCAAACCCTTCGAGGAGATGATGGGACGCACGCCCCATATTGCGCAGCGGCTGCTGGAAATGACCCTGGATGAGCTGGATGCCGCGCGTGAATGGATGCTGGTGCTTGGGCGCAAGACCGCGCGCGAGAAGATCGCCTCGCTTCTGGCGATCATCGGGCGGCGCGACGCCGCCCTGCACATGGGCAGACGGGGCGGGCCGCTTGTCTTTGATCTGCCTCTCACCCGAGAAGCGATGGCCGACTATCTCGGGCTCACGCTGGAGACGGTCAGCCGCCAGATATCGGCGCTGAAGAGGGACGGGGTGATTGTCCTGGAAGGCAAGCGTCGCGTAACCGTGCCCGACATGAACCGCCTTCTTGAAGAAGCGGGTGACGACAGCGATGGCGGTTTGCTGGCATAACACGCTGGCGCGGCCAGGATCGTGATGACTGGCGCGGTTTCTTCTGGCTGCAAATATCCCGGGGGTTTGGGGGCTGGCCCCCAAACCGCACGTTACCCTATCGACGTCAATGCGCCATGAAGACAGGCACTGTCGCCTGTTCCAGCATGTAGCGCGTCGCCCCGCCAAAGATTGCCTCGCGGAAGCGCGAATGGCCATAGGCCCCCATCACCACCATATCTGCATCCATGTCGGCGACATGACGCAAGAGCACGTCCGACACGCGCGGCAGCGTTTTCGACAGCACGTCGATCTCGGCTTTCACCCCGTGGCGGGCCAGGTATTGTGACAAGAGCCCGCCGGGATCCGAGCGGTTGGGTCCATGGGTGGGCGGGTCGATCACCACCACATGCACGCTTTCCGCGGCCCGCAGCAGCGGAAGGGCGGCGCGGGTGGCGCCGAGTGCCTCGCTGCTTTCGTTCCATCCCAGCAGGATGCGGCGCGGGCGTGGCGCGGGTCTGGCCCCGGCAGGGGCGATCAGAACAGGGGTGCGTCCCTCGAAAAGCGCCGATTCGGTCACCGGTTCGAGTTCGGCCCCACGGCCCTCGCCATAGGGTTGCGCCAGGATGACCAGGTCCGAGAATCGCGCCCGCGTGGAGACGTGCCGCCCCAGATCGGCCAGTTGGCTGACCCCGGCATCGACAGCCCAACGAATCGTCGTGCCCTCGAGGCGCTGGCGCGCGAGGGTCTCGACTTCCTCGGATTCTTCCTGCGCGCGCGCGATGGTTTCCTGAAGCACGATCGCGCTGGCGCCGGCGTAGTAATAGCCGGTCTGGCTGCGATCCACACCGAGGCAGAGCACGTCGAGATGGGCGTCGAACGCTTCGGCGGCGGCAATGGCATGAGAGAGGGTCTCGTCGACGAGCGCCACGTCGGACAGGACCGTGAAGAGGCTGTTATATGTCATGTCGCTTTTCCCGATTGGTGTTAACCTGAAACCTAGCATAGGGCCGGTTCATTCCAAGGCGCCTTGACGCGGATCAAGCCCCGCGCGCGGGGGTTTTGATGCAGATCAAGGTTACTTGATTCTGTTCCTATCATTACGGGCGCAATCAAATGTGCCTGCGCGGGTCAGACCGACTCGGGCCGGTGAGGACGAAGGGACGCAACATGATGAATTATATCAAGCTGATCGTGCTTGGTCTGATCACGCTTTTCGCGTTGGTCGCGGCCAATTACGCGCGCGATCTGGCCTATCTGGTCGATGCGCTGATCGTGGCGGCAGTGGCCGGCGGGCTGTTTCTGTGGGTGCTGCGGCGCACCGACGAGCCGAAGGTCAAGGTCGATCTTTCCGGTGAATACATGGATGGCGTGATCCGCGCCGGGGTTATCGCGACCGCGTTCTGGGGCGTGGTCGGTTTCCTTGCGGGCACCTATATCGCCTTTCAGCTTGCCTTTCCGGCGCTCAATTTCGACTGGGCGCAGGGCTACATGAATTTCGGGCGTTTGCGTCCGCTGCACACCTCGGCGGTGATCTTCGCCTTTGGCGGCAACGCGCTGATCGCGACCTCGTTCTACGTGGTGCAGCGCACGAGCGCGGCGCGGCTCTGGGGCGGCAACCTCGGCTGGTTCGTGTTCTGGGGCTACAACCTCTTTATCGTGCTGGCGGCGACAAGCTATATCCTTGGCGGCACGCAGTCCAAGGAATATGCCGAGCCGGAATGGTATATCGACCTGTGGCTGACCGTGGTCTGGCTGGCCTATCTGGCGGTGTTCCTCGGCACCATCGTCAAGCGCCGCGAGCCGCATATCTATGTGGCCAACTGGTTCTTCCTGTCCTTCATCATTACCGTGGCGATGCTGCATGTGGTGAACAACCTGAGCATACCGGTCTCGATCTTCGGTTCGAAATCGGTGCAGGTCTTCTCGGGCGTGCAGGATGCCATGGTGCAATGGTGGTATGGCCACAACGCCGTGGGCTTTTTCCTCACCGCCGGGTTCCTGGGCATGATGTATTACTTCGTGCCGAAACAGGCCGAACGCCCGGTTTATTCCTACAAGCTGTCGATCATCCACTTCTGGGCGCTGATCTTCCTTTATATCTGGGCCGGTCCGCACCACCTGCACTATACCGCGCTGCCTGACTGGGCCTCGACCCTTGGCATGGTGTTCTCGATCATTCTGTGGATGCCGTCCTGGGGTGGCATGATCAACGGTTTGATGACGCTCTCGGGCGCCTGGGACAAGCTGCGCACCGATCCGGTGATCCGCATGATGGTGATCTCGATCGGCTTTTACGGCATGTCCACCTTCGAAGGGCCGATGATGTCGATCCGCGCGGTCAACTCGCTGTCGCATTACACCGACTGGACCATCGGGCATGTGCATTCCGGGGCTCTGGGCTGGAACGGGATGATCACCTTCGGCGCGCTCTACTTCCTCGTGCCGAAGCTGTGGAACCGCGAGCGGCTCTATAGTCTGAGCCTTGTGAGCTGGCACTTCTGGCTCGCCACCATCGGTATTGTGCTCTACGCCGCCTCGATGTGGGTGACGGGGGTCATGGAAGGGCTGATGTGGCGCGAGGTTGATGCCAACGGCTTCCTCGTGAACTCCTTCGCCGACACGGTGGCCGCAAAGTTCCCGATGTATGTGGTGCGGGCGCTGGGCGGGGTGCTGTTCCTCGCTGGGGCCATCATCATGTGCTACAACCTCTGGATGACTGTGAAACGTTCGCCGGCCGTTGAGGCCACGAACGGCACGGTCCCGGCTGAATAAGGAGGGCCGGAGAGATGGCATTTCTCGACAAACACGCCGTTCTCGAAAAGAACGTCACGCTTCTGGCAATCTTTGCCTTCCTCGTGGTCACCATCGGCGGCATCGTGCAGATCGCGCCTCTGTTCTGGCTGGAAAACACCATCGAGGATGTAGAGGGCATGCGCCCCTACTCCCCGCTGGAGTTGGCCGGGCGTGACATCTACATCCGCGAGGGCTGTTACGTCTGTCACAGTCAGATGATCCGCCCGATGCGCGATGAGGTCGAGCGTTATGGCCACTATTCACTGGCGGCGGAGTCGAAATACGACCACCCGTTCCAGTGGGGATCCAAGCGGACAGGGCCGGACCTCGCCCGTGTCGGTGGCCGCTATTCGGATGACTGGCATGTGCAGCACCTGCGCGACCCGCAATCGGTGGTTCCGGAATCGGTCATGCCGAAATACGGCTATCTTGAAAAGCGCCTGCTGGATGGCAAGTATATCGGCGATCTCATGAAGACGCACCGTCTGGTTGGCGTGCCCTATAGCGACGAGATGATCGAGAACGCAGTGGCCGATTTCCGGGCGCAGGCGGACCCGGACGCCGATAGCGACGGGCTGCTTGCCCGCTATCCCAAGGCGCAGGTGCGTAACTTTGACGGGCAGCCGGGCATTTCCGAGACCGACGCCCTGATCGCCTACATGCAGATGCTGGGCACGCTGGTCGATTTCTCGACCTTCACCCCCGTGGCCAGCCGCTGAGGAGGGAACGCAATGGAAACCTACTCGCTTTTGCGCGAATTCGCCGATAGCTGGATGCTTCTGGTTCTCTTTGTCTTCTTCGTCGGGGTCGTGATCTTCGTGTTCCGACCCGGCGCAAGCAAGGCCTATGAGAACCCCGCGAACATCCCCTTCCGGCACGAAGACAAACCGGCGCCCGAGAGCGCCCGCCGCCCAGAGGAGGCGTGAGACATGGCCAAGAAAGCCGACAACAAGAAGCAGGTCGAGACGACCGGCCATTCCTGGGATGGGATCGAGGAATACAACAATCCCTTGCCGCGCTGGTGGGTCTGGGTGTTCTACGCCACCATCGCCTGGGGGCTGTGGTATGTGATCGCCTATCCCGCCTGGCCGCTGATCAACCAGGCGACAGCGGGCTACAAGGGGTGGTCCACGCGCGCCAATGTCGCCGCCGAGATCGAGGCGGCGCGTGAGGCCAATGCCGGGATCAACGCGCGCCTTGTGGCCGCCGACCTCAACGATGTGCCCGGCGATGCCGAGCTGAACAACTATGCGGTCGCGGCTGGCGGCGCGGTGTTCCGCACCTGGTGCGCGCAGTGTCACGGCTCGGGTGCGGCGGGCGTGCAGGCGGGGGGTTATCCCAACCTTCTGGACAATGACTGGCTCTGGGGCGGCTCGCTGGAGGATATCCATACCACCATCGCCCACGGGATCCGCAACGAGACCGATCCCGATGCGCGCTGGTCGCAGATGCCCGCCTTTGGTGACATGCTCGACAATCGCGAGATCGATCAGGTGGTGAATTACGTCATGGCGCTTTCGGGCGAACCGAAGGATGCCAGCGCCGTTGCCGCGGGCGAGGAGATCTACCTCGACAACTGCGCCGCCTGTCATGGCGAGGCGGGCGAGGGGGACGTGACGCAGGGCGCGCCCAACCTTGCCGATGCGATCTGGCTTTACGGTGGCAGCTACGAGACCATCACCGAGACCGTGCGCTACAGCCGCTTTGGCGTCATGCCCTCCTGGGCGGATCGCCTGAGCGAGGCCGAGGTGCGCGCCGTCGCGGTCTATGTCCACCAGCTTGGCGGTGGCGAATAGTCCCGCCGACGAAATCCCCGGGTCGCAAGACCCGGGGTGAAGCACCGGCCCTTCCGTCCTGTTCGCGCGTTTCCAGGGAGGGTCGGTGCCGTTTTGCCATGACGGCCCGTCCGTGACAACCTGAGGCATCGTGTTTCCGGCTCTGCCGCACAACAGTGCCCCAGACACATTTTTGCAACATCGTCGGCGCCTTTGCCGGGGACGCGCAACTACAGCTTGAAATCGAGCGACTCTCCCGGCCTTCTTTTCAGAAGGCGGGTTTTCATCCCGCGTTCCTAATGATGAAGCATTCTGGCGGACCCTTGGGCGTCTGAACCGATGCCGCCCCATGTCAGCCGACGGACGGGACAATGACAATGACAATGAAAATGACGAAACGCACAACCCATACGCTCCTTGCGCTCGGGCTTGCCGGTGGTTTGGCGATGCCCGCCCCGGCCGCGGAAATCTATTCCAGTGGCGGGCTGACCGTGTCGCTTGATGTCGAGATCGGATCGGCGGCGTTCTTCGTGGACAACCCGAATTTCGGTCTGGGCCGGATCGACCTGAGCAACGGGGAAAACACCGGGGATACCAGCAACTACGAGGCCTATGTCAAGCCAAGCCTCAGCTTCAGCTACGACGCAGGCGGCGTGGCCGAGCTTTACGGCGAGCTGTCCGGCGTCCTGACCGGCACTCTCGGGGATGGCGATGCGGGTGGCTTTACCGCCGGCGACGATACCGACGCCGATATCGAAGCGGCGTATCTGGGCCTGCGGTTCAACCTCACGCAGGGCGACAACCCGCTTGTGCTCGATGTCTCGGGCGGTCGGCAGGATCTGCAGATCGGCAATGGCTGGCTGTTCTATGACGGTAACTTCGACGCCTTCTCGGACAATGCCTTCTGGCTTGCGCCGCGCACGGCGTTTCGCAACACCGGGATCGTCAGGCTGGGCAACGAGCAGGTCGGCTTTACCGGTTTCTACGTCAAGGGCGACAGCGACAACGACCGGGCCGAAGTAGGCGGGGTCGATCTCGAATTCACGACCGATTATGGCCAGTTCGGTATCCTCTACGCCGAGATCAACGATTCCGACGAAGTGAATTTCGCACGTCGTGGCATGGAAATGGTCAGCTTGCGGGCGCTTGACGTGCCGATCCCGGCGGTCGAGGGGCTTTCGCTCAGCGGTGAATATACCAAGCAGTTCGGCGGCAAGGGCGGCAATGATTTCGACGCCCATGGCTATTACGGGCAGATCAGCTACAGCTTTGCCGGGCTGCCCTTCACGCCGACGCTGAGCTATCGCTATTCGAAATTCAGCGGTCAGGACGGCAGCGCCGACATCAAGGCCTTCGACCCGCTTTTCTACGGCTTTGATGGCTGGGGCACCTGGTTCCAGGGCGAGATCGTGGGCGAATACCTGCTGTTCAACTCGAACCAGCGCACCCACATGGTTCATCTCTCCGGAAGCGTCAGCGAAAGCATCGGCATCGGCGCGATCTACTATCACTTCGATCTGGACAAGAAGAATTACTTCGGCATTCCGGTGACCAGCACGGACTTTGCCGACGAGATCAACTTCTATGTGGATTGGGAGGTGAACGACAATCTGAGCGTGGGCGCCGTGGCCGGTGTGGCCTTTCCCGGATCGGCAGCAAAGCAGGCTTTCGGCGACAACGACAACATCTACCTGTTGCAGGCTTTCGCCATCGTCAACTTCTGATCGCGCCGCGATTTGCGGTGTCGGGGCGGCCCATCGTGGGCCGCCCTTGTCATTTCGGGCGCGGTTTGGGCGGGCAAATAGATCGGTTCAAGATTCAGATTTGATTCAGGTCAAAGCCGGTGCCGTGGCATCCTGCAAGAACGCGCTCCATGACCCGAGTAGCCCGGAGTTCCGATTTGTCCGATTCGCAACCGAACGCCCCGCAATCCCTCTATGCCGCGCAGGAACCGATCTTTCCGCGACGCGTCTCGGGGCCGTTCCGAAATCTGAAATGGGTGCTCATGGCGATCACCCTCGGCATTTATTATGTCACCCCCTGGATTCGCTGGGACCGGGGCGAAAGCCTGCCGGATCAGGCGGTGCTGCTCGATCTGGCGAACAGGCGGTTCTTTTTCTTCTGGATCGAGATATGGCCGCACGAATTTTATTTCGTGGCCGGGCTTCTGGTCATGGCGGGGCTGGGCCTGTTTCTGTTCACCTCGGCGCTCGGCCGGGTCTGGTGCGGCTATGCCTGCCCACAGACCGTGTGGACCGACCTATTCATCCTCGTGGAACGCTGGATCGAGGGCGATCGCAACGCGCGGCTGCGGCTGCACCGACAAAAGAAATGGGATGTCCGCAAGCTGCGGCTCAGGCTCACCAAGTGGATCACCTGGGCTTTGATCGCGGTGGCCACGGGCGGGGCCTGGGTGTTCTATTTCACTGATGCGCCGACGCTTCTCGTTGATCTGTTCACTCTCAATGCTCACCCCATCGCCTATACCACTATCGGTGTGCTGACCGGCACGACCTTCTTCTTCGGCGGCTTTGCGCGGGAACAGATCTGCATCTATGCCTGTCCCTGGCCGCGGATTCAGGCAGCGATGATGGATGAGGACACGCTCACCGTCGGGTATCGCGGCTGGCGGGGTGAGCCGCGCAAGAACTCGGCCGAGGTCAAGGCCGGGGCGGAGATGGGAGATTGCGTCGATTGCATGGCCTGCGTCAATGTCTGTCCCATGGGCATCGATATCCGTGACGGGCAGCAGATGGAGTGCATCACCTGCGCGCTCTGCATCGACGCCTGCGATGATGTGATGGCCAAGCTGGGCAAGCCGCGCGGCCTGATCGACTATATGGCGCTTACCGATGAGCAGCGCGAGCGGGAGGGCAAGACGCCCAAGCCTGTCTGGCAGCATGTCCTGCGTCCGCGCACGATTCTCTATACCGTTCTATGGTCGGCGGTCGGGATCGGCCTTGTCTTTGCGCTCTTCATCCGTTCCGATCTCGATATCACGGTCGCGCCGGTGCGCAATCCGATCTATGTTACACTTTCGGATGGAACGATCCGCAACACCTATGAGGTGCGCATCCGCAACATGCAGCATGACGAGCGGGAGTTCGTGTTGAGCGTCAAGGGCGACCCGGCGATTGTCCTGTCGCTTGAAGGTCTGGAGGGCAATGTGGTCAGCGTGCCCGCCGACGAGATGCGCCTGCAACGGCTTTATCTTGTCGCGCCGCCGGGATCGGCCCCGGCGCGGGACGCGCGCAGCGAGGTGCGCATCTGGCTGGAGGATCGCGAGAGCGGGGCGCGCTCTTACAAGGATACCGTCTTTAACGGAAGGGGCGAATGATGGCAGAGCGGAAACTTACCGGGCGGCATGTGCTGTTCATCTTCGTGGGGGCCTTTGGCGTCATCATCGCGGTGAACCTCTTTCTGGCATATTCGGCGGTCAGCACCTTTCCGGGGCTTGAGGTGAAGAATTCCTATGTCGCCAGCCAGGAATTCAACGAACGCAAGGCCGCGCAGGAGGCGCTTGGCTGGGAGGTGCGTGCCACCCATGGCGGTGGCGTGCTGCGGCTGGCCATTACCGATGCCGAGGGGCAGCCGGTGCGCGTGGCAGCCCTTGATGCCACGCTTGGCCGCGCCACACATGTGGCCGAGGACCAGCGCCCCGAGTTCCGCTTTGACGGGCGGGGCTATGTCGCGCCGGTCGATCTGGGGCCCGGCAACTGGAATATCCGTATGGAGGCCCGTGCCGAGGACGGCACCGCGTTTCAGCAGCGCGTCGTTCTGGTGACGGAGTAGGCCATGACCGCGACGCTGCGCGCCACGCCGTCTGCCTGCCCCGCCTGCGCCGCCGCCCCCGCGGCCGAGGCGCTGGCGGCGCGCGCGCTGCCGGACGCGCGAATCGCACTATCGCTGCCGACGATCCATTGCGCGGCCTGCATCTCGAAGATCGAGGCCGCGCTCAATGCCCATGAGCAGGTGCGTTCGGCCCGCGTCAACCTCACGCTCAAGCGCGCCAGCATCGACGCCGCGCCGGACGTGACGGCAGAGGAGATGCGCGCGCTGGTCGAGGGGCTGGGATACGAGGCGCATGAACTGGACGCAGGCACACTCAGCGCCACGGCGACCGACAAGGCCGGGCGCGACCTGCTGATGCGGCTTGCCGTGGCGGGCTTTGCCAGCATGAATGTCATGTTGTTGTCGGTTTCGGTCTGGTCCGGGGCCGAGGCCGCGACGCGCGACCTGTTTCACTGGATTTCCGCTGCCATAACCCTTCCTGCCATCGCCTTTTCCGGCGTGCCGTTCTTTCGCAACGCCTGTGCCGCGCTGCGGCAGGGGCGACTCAACATGGATGTACCGATCACGCTCGCGATCCTGCTGGCCGTTATCACATCGCTCTGGGAGACATCGCTTTCGGGCGAGCACGCCTATTTCGACGCGGCCATCGCGCTCACCTTCTTTCTGCTCGCGGGGCGCTATCTCGACCACCGCACGCGCGCCATCGCGCGGTCCGCCGCCGAAGAGCTGACCGCGCTCGAAGTGCCGCGCGCGACGCGCCTGCGGGAGCGGGCGGAGGAGGTTGTGGGGATCGCGGACCTGTCGATTGGCGATCTGATCCTCGTGCGTCCCGGCGGTCGGATGCCCGTGGATGGCGTGATCGTCGCGGGCACGTCGGAAATCGACCGCTCGCTGCTGACCGGCGAGACGCTGCCCGTTTTCGCGGGTGAGGGGCAACAGGTCAGCGCGGGCGAGGTGAACCTCACCGGCCCGCTGACCATCCGCGCCACCGCCGTGGGGGCGGAGACCTCGCTGCATCGCATGGCCGATCTGGTGGCGATCGCGGAATCCGGGCGCTCGCGCTACACATCGTTGGCCGACAGCGCGGCCAAGCTCTATGCGCCGGGCGTGCACATCCTTTCGGGGCTCAGCTTTCTCGGCTGGTATCTTTACACATGGGATCTGCGCACCGCGCTCAACATCGCCGCTGCCGTGCTCATCATCACCTGCCCCTGCGCGCTTGGCCTGGCCGTGCCTGCGGTCACGACGGCGGCCTCGGGGCGGCTTTTCCGGCGGGGAATGCTGATCAAGCACGAGACCGCGCTGGAGCGGCTGGCGCAGGTGGATACGGTCGTGTTCGACAAGACCGGCACGCTGACCTCGGGCATGCCGCGCCTGACCAATCTCGACACGCTGCCGCGCGACGCGATGGAACTGGCGCTTGCGCTATCGCAGGCATCGGCGCATCCGCTGGCGCAGGCGATCACCCTCGCCGGGCGTGACGGCGGCTATGTGACGGCGGAGGTGTCCGACATCTCCGAAGTGCCGGGCTATGGTACCAAGGGGGTCTTCGAGGGGCAAGATGTGCGCCTTGGCCGGGCAAGCTGGGTTGGTGCCGCGCCGCGCGCCGAGACCGCCACCTTCCTGCGGGTGGGAGAGGCCGCGCCGGTGGCGCTCACGTTCGCCGATGCGCTGCGCCCCGGTGCGGAAGAGGCGGTGGAGGCGCTGGTCAGACAGGGCAAGCGGGTCATTCTCATGTCGGGCGACACGACCCCAGCGGTCGAGGCGCTGGCGGTGCGGCTGGGGATCGCGCAATGGCTGGCCGAGGCGCTGCCCGCCGACAAGGCTGCGCGCGTCAAGGCGCTCTCGGATCAGGGTGCGCATGTGCTGATGGTGGGCGACGGGCTTAACGATACTGCCGCATTGGCCGCGGCCCATGTCTCGATTTCGCCCGCCTCGGCGCTTGATGCCGCGCGCGTGGCCTCGGATATCGTGCTTCTGGGCAATGATCTGTCGCCCATCGGCGCGGCCTGCGAGACCGCCCGCGCCGCCACCCGCCGCATCCGCGAGAATTTCCGCATCGCCACGGTCTACAACATCGTCGCCGTGCCGTTGGCGGTGGCGGGGCTTTGCTCGCCGTTGATTGCGGCCCTGGCCATGTCGGCCAGTTCCATTACCGTATCGCTCAACGCGCTCAGGCTGAGGTGATCCATGAACGTGCTGGCCTATCTCATCCCGATCTCGCTCATCCTCGGTGGCGTGGGCCTTGTGGCCTTTGTCTACACGGTGCGCTCGAACCAGTATGACGACCCGGAAGGCGATGCGCGGCGCATCCTGTCCGACGACTGGGATGACCGGCCCAAACCCTGAAGCTGCCAGAACGTTCGGTACCAGGAAGGGGCAGAACGCAAGCCTGGCTCCGGGGGGCTGAAAGGCAACCTTCTCCGAATTTCGCGCCGCTTATGTGATTCTTCTCACTGTAGAACCAGGTTTTCCTGCATGATGGTTGAAAAGAATCCGTCCCTCAGGTCATTCTTTGACGTGAAGAGACGGGCCCATCATTTGTGAAGTTGTGTGCAGATTGTTGAAAGGGCACATGAATCCTCAGGAGAGGTCCATGGTCCTTTTTAGCAGTTTGCTCAATGAGGTGCCTGCATGCGACAAACTTGGGTTTGGACCGCGCTTCTGTTGGCGCTGATCGCCGGCGGTTCCTATGGCGGCTATCTCTACCTGCGGCCAGAGCCGCTGCCCGAGAGGTTGCTATACGGAAACGGCCATATTGAGGGCACCGAGGTTCGGGTTGCGGTCGAGGTGGGGGCCCGTGTCGTCGAAAGCCGCCTCGTTGAAGGTGAGACGGTGTCGCGCGGCGATCTTCTGATCAGGCTCGACGTTACGGACCTTGAACTGCGGCATCGGCGGGCGCAGGCTCTGATAGAAGCGCTGGAGCGACAGCGCGGACGCGCCGAGCGTGAGCTGGAGACGGCACGGCATCACCTGGGAACAGCCGAGCGCGATTTGGCGCGGGCGCGCGAGCTGTTTGCGCGAGAAGTGACGCCGGAGCAACGGGTGGAACAGGCCGAAAATGCCATCGAGGAAGCGCGCGGTCGGATTGCCGCCCTGGAAGCGCAGATCAACACCTTCGAAGCACAAGTTGAGGCGGCGCACCGAGATCTCGACCTGATCACCAGCCAGATCGACAAGACCCGCATCACCGCACCGATCGGCGGTAACGTGCTCGTCAAGGCGGTGGAGGCCGGCGAGGTCGTCCAGCCCGGACAGGTGGTGGCGGTCCTCGTTGACCTGAGCCGCATCGAACTCAGGGTTTTCATACCGGAGGGCGAGCTGGCCAGGGTGCGTCTGAATTCTCTGGCGCGGGTGCGTGTCAGCGCCTTCCCCAACCGCCTGTTCGAGGGGCGAGTGGCGCGGGTCGACCAGCAGGCGCGCTTCACGCCACGCGACATTCACATGCCGGAAGAGCGTGTGCGTATGGTCTTCGGAGTGACCATCGCTCTCGACAACCCTGACGGCCTATTGAAGCCCGGAATGCCGGCCGATGCCTGGATTCTTTGGCAACCGGATGCAGACTGGCCGGTTCGCCTGTTCGTCCCGCGGTGACGCCGATGGCACAGTCCCATTCCGATATCATCCGGACGGAGCGGCTGGGCCGACGGTTCCGGGGCCGATGGGCGATTCAGGATATCGACCTCGGCATCGCTCGGGGCGAGATCGTGGGCCTCGTCGGGCCGGATGGCGCGGGCAAGACCACGCTTCTGCAGCTCCTGGCGGCGATCCTCGACCCGAGCGAAGGCCAGTGCCGGGTGCTCGGCCACGACAGCGTGTGTGAGAGTGCGGAAATTACCTCGCGGATCGGCTACATGGCGCAAGGCTTCACGCTGTATGACCGGCTCACAGTCGCAGAAAATCTTGCCTTCGCCGCCAAGGTACGCAACGTTTCTGCAGCGCAACTGGCCGAGCGCCGTCAGCGCTTGCTTGCCATGGCGGGGCTTGGCACGTTTCTCGATCGCCGCGAGGGCGCGCTGTCGGGGGGCATGCGAAAGAAGCTCGCGCTTTGCACCAATCTCGTCCATGCGCCGCCGCTCCTGCTGCTCGATGAGCCGGGCCTCGGGGTTGACCCGCTGTCGCGCCGCGAGCTGTGGCGGATGCTGGAGGCATATCGGCGCGATGGCGCAACGATCGTTTTCAGCACCTCCTACATGGACGAGGCCGAGATTTGCGACCGTGTCGCCTTCCTCGACGCTGGTCGAATGATCGCCCTTGGCACGCCAGACGAACTGCGGGCGCGCGGGACGGGCGCCGTGTTCAGCGTCGACTCCAGCCAACCCGCCGCCGTCGAGAACGCACTCGGTCGTGAACCGGAAGTTCTGGGTGTCCAGTGGCAGGCACGCCAAGTTCGTTTTGTCGTGCGGCCTGGCGACCCGTTATCATCCCGCCTTCGTGCGATACTGGCGCACCTTGGCCGGGTGGAGCCAGCACGCCCTACGATCGAAGACATCTTTGTGATCCTCACCGCCGGCGCCAGGCATGCGGCCGATGGGGAGATCGAACCCGCAAGCGAGGCGCGGGCGTTCGGCCCTGCGGAAAGCGCCACTTCGGGCATAGCGACCAATCGCCTGAGTCGACGCTTCGACTCGTTCGTCGCCGTGGATGACGTCTCGTTCGAAATTGGCGCGGGCGAGGTTTTTGGTCTCCTGGGCGCCAATGGCGCCGGCAAGACAACGCTGATCCGCATGCTGTGCGGATTGTTGCCGCCGTCGAGCGGGAGCGCGCGGGTTGCCGGGATCGACGCGGTTACCGACCCCCAGGTCTTGCGCCAGAACATCGGCTACATGTCGCAGCGCTTTTCGCTCTATCCCGATCTCTCGGTGGGCGAGAACCTCAGATTCTTCGCCAGCGCCTATGGGCTTGGCCGGCGGGCCGCGCGCGATGCGATCACTTGGGCAAGCGCCGTAACCGGACTCGCAGAATTCGAACGTCAAACCGTCGCTCACCTGTCAGGGGCCGTTCGCCAACGTCTCGGTCTCGCCTGCACCATCCTGCATCGACCCGCAGTCGTTTTTCTCGACGAGCCAACTTCCGGTGTCGATCCGCTGTCGCGCTATCGTTTCTGGCGCTTGGTGAACGCGCTGGGAGCCGCCGGCACCACGGTGCTCGTCACAACCCATTACTTGGAGGAGGCCGCCTATTGTCACCGCCTCGGGCTGATGCACGAAGGCCGGATGATCGCGGTCGGCGACCTGGCGTCGTTGTGCGCCGGCTTGCCGTCCGATGTCCCGGCCACGGTGGAAGGCGTGTTCGTCGCCTATATCGAGCGCGAGCGCGCCCGGATGGCGCGCAGCGGCAGTAAAGCGTCATGAAACCGTCACGCATCGCAGCGGTCCTTGAGAAAGAGACAAAGGAGATCGCCCGCGATCCGGTGACGGTGGCCATCGCCCTGATCATGCCGATCATGATGCTTTTCCTGTTCGGTTATGCTATTTCCCTGGACGTTGACGATATCCCCATGGGCGTTCTCGATCATGATCGTTCCCCCGCCAGCCGCCAGCTCGTCGATGAATTCGTTCAGAGCGGATACTTCCGCCTTGCCGACACCTACGCGACACCCGAAGCCATGGAAGGTGCTATCCAGCGCAATGAAGTGATGCTCGCACTCGTCATTCCGCCCCGGTTTCACCAAGCGCTGGTTCGCGGCGAGGCGGCCCCCGTGCAGGTCATCGTTGACGGGACCTATGCGGCGAGCGCGAACCTCGCTGCGGCCTATGCCGAGAGCATCATCTCCGCCTTCCCAGAGGCGGTCGCGCCGGCCGCGCGCGTGGAGGTGCGGGTGTGGTACAACCCGGCGCTCAGAAGTGCGAACTTCATCGTGCCCGGTCTGTTCGGTGTCATCCTGATGGCGTTTCCGCCCCTGCTTACCGCGCTGGCTATTACACGGGAGAAGGAAAGCGGCTCCATTCAGCAGATATTCGCCTCGCCCCTGACGCCGGCCGAGTTCCTGGCCGGCAAGCTCGTGCCCTACGGTCTCATTGCGTTCGTTCAACTCGTCACGGTGATCGTGATCGGTTTCCTGTGGTTCGGCGTGCCCATGCGGGGCAGCCTCGGCCTCCTGTTGGCAGTGGGACTTGTCTATGTCTTCACCACCGTGGGTATCGGGCTTCTCGTCTCGACGATCGCCAACAGCCAGGTCGTGGCGATGCTGCTTGCGCTGATCGTCGCGCTCATGCCATCGACCCTGTTCTCGGGCTTCCTGTTCCCGATTTTCACCATGCCGTATGCCGCCCAACTCTATGCCCGGACGCTGCCAGCCGGTTATTTCGTCGATTTTTCGCGCGGTCTGGTGCTCCGGGGGGCCGGTCTGCCGGAGCTGTGGCCATCGGTCGCGCTTCTGTTGGCCTATACGCTGATCGTCTTTGCGCTGGCAGTGTGGCGCTTCCGCAAGAAGGTGGCGTGATGACAACCCGCCTCGCCGGTCTGCTCGTCAAAGAGATGATCCAGTTCCTGCGCGACCGCGTCGTCCTGATGCTGATCCTTTGGCTGTACACGATCGAGGTGGTGATCTGCACCTTGGCCGTATCCTTCGATGTCGAGAACATGCCACTTGCCGCTGTCGATCTCGACCAAACGCCGATGAGCCGCGCCCTTGTCCAGGATTTTCTCGTTTCGGATACCTTCACATTGGCCGGGGCACCGGCCAATGTCACCGAGGCGACGGACTGGTTGCAGGACGGCCGCGCCCGGGTCGCGCTGGTCGTGCCTGTGGGATTCCAGCGGGATGTCACGCGCGGCGAGGTTCCGGCGGTCCAGATCCTGCTGGACGGGACCGACTCCAACATTGCTGCCCAAGCCCGTGGCATTGCGCTTGCCATCGTCGGCCGGTTTGGCACCACCGCCGCCGAGCAGCACGGCCAGGGAGGCGCCCGGCCGGTGCTCCGTGTCTGGTACAATCCCGATGGGAGTTCAACCTCGTTCACCGTCCTCTCGATGATCGCGCTGGCCGCCCTGATGGTGGGCGTCATCTATCCCGCCGCCTCGATCATGCGCGAGAAGGAGGCGGGCACTATCGAGCAGCTTCGGGTGACGCCGATCGGCACCACCGAGCTGTTTGTGGCCAAGACCGCGCCTATGCTCGTGATGGGACTCGTTTCGGTGTTCCCGAGCCTGCTTATCGTGTCGTGGTTCGGCGTGCCGCTGCGCGGCAGCCTTGCCCTGTTCCTCGCTCTGACAGCGGTATTTCTGATCAGCGCGATCGCCATCGGCGTGCTCATCGCGAGCGTCAGCCGGACGCTGCAGCAGGCCCTTCTCTTGAGCTTCTTCGGGCTGTTTCCCGTGCTGTTTCTCTCGGGGACCATCACCCCGGTCGAAAGCATGCCCAAGCTGCTTCAAACGGCATCGCTCGTCAGCCCGTTGCGTCACTATATGGATGTTATCCTTGGTGTGTTCCTGAAGGGCGCCGGTCTTGCCGAGCTTTGGCCCCAGGCGCTCGCACTCGTGGCCATCGGTACACCGCTCTTCCTCGTCGCCGCCCGGATCTTCCGGCGCTCGCCGGCGGGTTGATGGTCCGGCTTGGGGGGGGGCGGATTCATGGGCTGACGGCGATCCAGCCAGGCAGGAACGCGATCATCGCAACACGCCGCCGCCGTCTATGGATGGCTCGTAACCGACCGATTGTGCTTGCAGTTACCCATAAGTGTGGTGCGGCGGATCCTAGCCGCGGTGGACGGGCCATGATCGCGTTTCCACCCGGGGTGAAGGTCTGGATCGCAGGCGGCGTGACGGACATGCGGCGAGGGATGAACACGCTGGCGCTGCAGGTCCAGGAGGGTCTTGGTCGTGACCCGCATGCGGGTGAGATTTTTTGCTTCCGCGGACGTCGTGGCGATCTGGTCAAGATTTTATGGCATGACGGCGTTGGCATGTCGCTGTACCTGAAGCGCCTCGAGGCGGGAAGTTCATCTGGCCGAGCACCGGCAGTGGCGAGGCAGTGCAGATCTCGGCGGCGCAGCTCGGCTATCTTCTGGAAGGTGAGGAGGGATCAGGAAACAGTCCGGTGGACTGTTTCCCCCGACGTAAAGCTGGCGCAATTCGCGCTGGACCCAACGCCCTGCAAAGGCAGGATAAATCGGCCTCCCCCAGTCTCTTTCCCATGGGCTTGTGCGGATCGGCATGGTAAGTTTTGACCATGTCCGAGACCGCCTCCGAACTCAAGCAACTGCGCGCCGCACTCGCCGCGGCGGAAGGGCGTGCCGCGGCCGCCGAGGCCGATCTCGCGCATCGGCCACGGCAGCACGCGCGAAGGTCAAACGAGGCCCATCCGCAAGCCCTCGCTGGCGGCAGGCCGAATTGGCATTGCCGGTCGGATCAGCAAAGACCGCAACCAATGAACCCGCATAGAGCCCCCGGTCCCAGCGCGGTGCAGGACGATCGCCAATGCCGTGTTCCACTCGATTTCCTGTTGTGAGCGCTCCATTCGCGTCCTCGAATTGGCATGGTCTGACCGAAGACCGGCTTCGCCTCACTCGTCTTCCGCCGGATCGGGAGAAACGTTTCTCAAAGGAAAGTGGCGGAGAGACAGGGATTCGAACCCTGGAGACGGTTACCCGCCTACACGCGTTCCAGGCGTGCGCCTTCGACCACTCGGCCACCTCTCCGGCCTGTGCTTCTTAGACAATGATGGCGAGCCTTGGCAAGGGCTGTTCGACCGGCACCGCCAGGCATGATGATCAAGGGAGGCTCTGACATAACCTTCCGCCGAGGGCCGTCGGTCTGCCCTGAACGCCGTGTCGCAGGTCCGGTGGGAATTCATCATGGCGCGGACGGTAGTGCCCCATGGGATGGTGTATGAGCGCCAGACCTCGGAGAGGCTCGGTCTCTCGGTCAGGCTGCCACGGCGGGCAGCCTGTGGTTGGGAGTATCCGTGATGCGGGCGAGCGGTTCCCGGTCCGAGAGACAGCATTTGCAGCCGAAACACCGCCTGCGCGCGAGGTTTTGGCCGCCAGCCGCACCATGAAGGGCGGTGGTGCGGCGGGTGTGGCGACAGTGGGGGCCGCCGGGGTCGAGGTCGTGCAGGCCGAGACCCAGACCGCCATCCTGCCGCTGGTCCCGTATCTCGATACCCTGCGCTGGGTGTTCATCGCGCTGGCGCTCGCAGGGATTGCAGTTGCGATCTGGGCGCGCCTTGATGACTGGAAACGGGGGCGGCGGTGATTGCCGCGCTTCTGACCGGGTTTGCAGCCAGTCCGTGTATGCGGGCGGCGCTGCGCTACGGCACCACCGTGGCGATCTGGACACGGTGCGGTCAATGCAACCCGAATTCTGCCATCAACTGACGGCGATAGCCTACAAAACCCGTGTCGTTGCGGTCGCGCGGGCGGGGCAGGTCCACGTCAATGAGGCGGATGGCGTCGCCCTTGGTGCCCGGAAGGACCAGCACCCGGTCGGCCAGAAAGATCGCCTCTTCGAGGTCATGGGTGACCAGCACCATCGTCACCTTTTCCTCGTGCCAGATGCGGGTCAGCTCCTCTTGCATGGTCATCTTGGTCATGGCGTCAAGTGCGCCCAACGGCTCATCCAGCAGCAGGATTTCGGGCTGGACGGTCAGGGCGCGGGCGATGCCCACCCGTTGCGCCATGCCCCCCGATAGCTGCCGGGGCCAGGCGGCCTCGAACTCGGCCAGACCGACAAGGCGGATATAGCGTCGCGCCCGCTCGGCCGCCTCCGGTTTCGGCACGCCCTGCACCTCCAGCCCGAAGGCCACGTTATCGAGCACCGTGAGCCAGGGCAGTAGGCGCGGCTCCTGAAAGATCACCGCGCGCTCGCGCCCCAGCCCGTGAACCGGCGCGCCGTCGGTCAGCACGTCGCCCGTATCCGGCTCTTCCAGACCGGCCAGCACGCGCAAAAGCGTCGTCTTGCCCGAGCCGGAGGCCCCCACGATCGCAAGGCTCTCGCCACCGCGAATATCAAGATTGATCCCCTTGAGGACGGTCAGCGTCTCGCCGTCAAGGGGGAAGCTCTTGGTGAGATCACGGATCGTGACCTCACCCTTCGCCTGTGTCTGCACCAGCGTCATCGCGTCCGGCCTCAGTTCGTGGCGGGCGCATCGCCCGTGATCAACAGGATGTCGGCGGCGGCAAGCTGTCCCTCGCGCAACGCGCCTTCGCGCACCAGAACATCGATCCAGAACTGCACGTCCCGCTCAACCGGCAGACCGCCCTCCCGCACGCCGAAACCTGCGAAGAACTTGGCCACCTGCGGGTTTTCTCCGCGTGCCTCAAGCAGTTTGGCAATGATTTCACGGGTCTTTTCCGGGTTCTCGCGGGCGTAATCGAGTGCACGCGCCGATTTCTCGACAAAGTGGCGGGCGGCCTCTGGGTGGGCCTCGACCCAATCGCGGCGCAATACGGCAAAGCCGCCCGCGATCTCGCCCAGAATGTCGGTGTCATCAAACACCGCGCGCAGACCGCCATTCGCGCGCGCCGCGCCCTCGAACGTCGTTTGCCAATAGCCAAAGGCGGCGATGTCCACCTGTTTCGAACGCAGCACCTGCTCAAGCTGCGGCCCCGGCACCACCACCAGATTGGCGGCGTTCTGCGGCAGCCCTTGCTGATGCAGCGCCTCGCGGACCGTATAATCGAGATGTGCGCCAAGTGTGTTCACAGCGATGGTCTTGCCCTTGATATCCGCGATGGATTTGATCGGGCTGTCCTCCAACACATGAAAGACCGACTGCGCATCATCGTTGATGCCGTTGGTCGGATAGGCGGCGACGAAATCATTGCCGCCGGCGATGGCGTTGATGATTGCCGAAGTGGCCGCCGAGCCGATATCGACGCTGCCCGCAGCCAGAGCAAAGAGCGACTCCGGCCCGCCCCCGGCATAGCCCAAGCCTTCGAAGTTCACGCCGGTGCCCTCGAAAAAGCCAAGCTCCTTGGCCAGTTCATGCGCCGACACGCCGCCATGATAGGAGAGGTAGCGCAGGGTCACGTCCTCGGCCTGTGCCGTGGCAGCCGAAAGCGACAGGGCGACGCCCGCGATGATGGATTTGAAGCGATAGGTCATTTTTCTGTCCTTTGGTTTGTGGATGATTGGTTGACGGGAGAAAACTCAGTGCCTGGCCGTGTTCCAGCGGCAGAGCCGCCTTTGCAGCAGAACCAGAACCCAGTTGGCCGCGAGGCCAAGCCCGGCCAGCAGGAAGATCGCGGCGAACATCAGCGGGATCTGGAAATTGTATTGCGCGTTCATCACCTGGAACCCGAGGCCCTTGTTGGCCCCGATCATCTCGGCGGCGATCAGCAGCAAGAGCGCGGTCGTGGCCGACAGACGCAGGCCCACGAAGATCGCCGGGACCGAGGCCGGCAGCACGACCCGGCGAAAGGTGGTGAGCCGCGCCGCGCCAAAGGTGCGCGCCATCTCGATCAGTTTGGCATCGACCTCTTTCACACCGCCGATGGTCGCCAGCAGGATCGGGAAAAGCGTGGCCCAGAAGATGACAAAAACCTTCGACGCCTCACCCAGACCCAGAAGCAGGATGAACACGGGATAAAGCGCCAGCGCCGATGTCTGGCGGAAAAGTTGCAGGATCGGGTCAAGCGCGCGTTCCACTGCGCGGATCTGCCCCATGAAAAGACCAAGCGGGATGCCGAGCGCGACGGCCGCGAAAAAGGCCAGCCCTGCGCGTTGCAGCGAGATGCCGATATCCCCCACCAACCGCCCCGAGGCGATGCCGTTCCAGAGTGCCTGCCCGATACGGTCGAGCGGCGGGAAAACTGCGGGATTGAGAAGCCCGGTGACGCTGGCCACATGCCAGCCCGCGAAGAAGGCAAGAAGCAACCCGTAATCGGCGAAGATGCCACGCGCCCGCTGTGCTGTCCGCGCCAGCGTGGCCCGAATGTCCGGCCCCCGAGGGGACCGGACGCGCGTATCTGAAATCTGATAGGTCATGAAAACCTCCTTTACTCAGCGGCCTGCGCGGCGCTGCGCGCGGCGGTGTGGCGATTCACGGGATAGGGCAGCCCGAGGTTCTCGCGCAGGGTGCGCCCCTCATAGGCGGTGCGAAAGAGGCCCCGGCGCTGCAATTCCGGTGTCACAAGATTGATGAAATCGTCCAGCCCGCCCGGCAGCCAGGGCGGCAGGATGTTGAAGCCGTCAGCAGCCTCGTTCTCGAACCACTCTTGCAGCGTATCGACGATTTCAGTCGGGGTGCCGACCAGCGTGAGATGGCCGCGCGCAGTGGCGATCCATTGATAGAGCTGGCGGATGCTAAAGCCGTGCTCGTCGGCGATCTGCCGCATCAGGGCTTGGCGCGATTTCATGCCTTCGGTCTCGGGGGCGGGTGGCAGCGGGCCGTCAAGGTCAAGCCCCTTGAAATCGAGCGTGCCGCCCGCAAGCCCAGCCAGCAGCGCCAGCCCGTCGGCCTCGACGATGAGATCGGTCAGTTGCTCGTATTTCTCGCGCGCCTCCGCCGCGGTGCGGCCCACGAAGGGGGCGACGCCGGGCATGATCAGCACATGATCGCGATTGCGTCCCTTGGCCGCCGCGCGCGCCTTGATGTCGCGATAGAATTCCTGCGCCGTCTCGATCTTCTGATGGGCGGTAAAGATCACCTCGGCGGTTTCGGCGGCCAGATCGCGCCCGGCCTCGGATTGCCCGGCCTGCACCACCACCGGATGCCCTTGCGGGCTGCGCGAGACATTGAGCGCACCCTTGACGCGGAAGTGCCTGCCCACATGGTTGGCGTCGTGCAGCCGATCAGGATCGTAGAACGCCCCGCTCTTCTTGTCCCGCAGGAACACGTCATCCTCGAAACTGTCCCACAGCTTTTTCACCACCTCGACATGCTCGCGCGCACGGTCATAGCGGTCGGCATGGGAAATCTGTTGATCCAGGTTGAAATTCTGCGCCGCTTCCTCTGTCGCGGTGGTGACCACGTTCCAGCCCGCGCGCCCGTTCGAGATCAGATCGAGCGAGGCGAATTTGCGCGCTACGGTGAAGGGTTCTTCGTAGGTCGTGGTGTTGGTGGCGATGAACCCCAGATGGGTCGTCTGCGTGGCCAGTGCCGCGAACAGCGTCAGCGGCTCAAAGCCTGCGATCTTGGCGCTGCCGCCCTCACGCCCGGCTCCGTTCGTGGCCAGGCCATCGGCGAGGAAATAGGCGTCAAAAAGCCCGCGCTCGGCGGTCCTCGCCAGGTCTATGTGATAGTCAAGGCTGGTCGCCCCGTCCGCGCGGGCGTCCGGGTGGCGCCAGGCGGCGACATGCTGTCCGCCACCGGGCAGGAAGGCGCCGAGTTTGATTTGTCTGGTCATGATGGTCTCCTTGTTTTGGGCAAGGCTCCGCCATGGCCCAGCCTGCGTGGTCGGGTGATTCAGATGGCGCAGCGTCGGGGAAGGGGGTTAGGCGGCGGCCTCCAGCTTGCGCGGGGTGAGGGCGGCGCTAAGTTGCGCAACCGCCGTGTCGAGCCGCGCGCGCAATGGCCCCGAGAGCTGCCCGTCACTGCCGATATCAGCAGCACCGGCATAGACGCCCGTCGGCACGCTCGCGGCCTCGAAGAAGCCAAAGAGCGGACGCAGCTGATGTTCGATCACCAGCGCGTGCCGATCACCACCGCCAGTGGCGGTCAAGAGCACCGGTTTGCCGCGCAGGGCCTCGGGGTCAATGAGATCAAAGAGATGTTTGAAAAGGCCGGTATAGCTGCCCTTATAGACCGGGCTGCCGACGACGATGGCGCGCGCGGCCAAAAGCCTGTCAACATGCGTCCGCGCGTCCGATGAAAGATCAAACAGCGAGTCCGCCTGCCTGAAGGATGCCCCCAGATCACCCAGATCGAACACCGCATGGCCCGAGCCCGTCTGGCGGGCGGCGCCCTTTACCGCCGCCGTGACGAGGGCGCGGGTGCGCGAGGGCTGGCTGTGGCTGCCGACGAAACCGATGATCTCGGTCATGAGCTTTCCTTTCAACGAGCAATTCTATCGTGTTTATCGTATTTACTTTGTGCTCTTGCTGCCATTCCAAAGATACCGGTGAAAAGAGAGAAAAGATGCCGTCCCGACGCGGCAGGGAGAATGTCAGCTTCGCTGTTTGACGATGCCAGCATGACCGCTCAGCGCGCAGGCGAGATCGGCGCATTGCAGGCGGATGTCGGGAATCGCGGTGATTTCCCACAGGGCGCCGCGCGCGCAGGGCCCGATGGCGAAGATCCGGCGAGAGGCGACGCCGCCGCGCGCGATCACCCGCGCGCCGGGAGTCGTATCCAGCCCGAGGCGCAGCGCAGCCGGTCGTCGCGCCAGGGCGCCACGAGGCTTTCGAGATAGCGGCCATAGGTGGCGTGGCTGACAAAGCACTGTTCGGTCGCACCGCAATCCTCATCGCGCGTGCGCAGCCAACGCAGGAAATGACCGGGATCGTCGGGAAAGGCGCTCATGTTGTGAACGCGGGTGTTGAGCAGATGCTCGGGGTTGTCGGTCGCATAGGCGATGCTGCAACCGACGATGCCGCGCTTTTCCACGATGGTGACGCGGATTTCGGGGGCGCGGTGCATCAGATGCGTCGCCATCAGCGCCCCGCTCGCCCCGCCGCCGATGATCAGCGCATGGCGGGCGGGATGCGCGAATGTGCCGTCCATCACAGGGCCCCGAGAATGAGACAGGTGAGCCCAAGGCAGACAAGGCCAAGCACGATCTCACCGCGAGAAGGCAAGGACCCATCCTCGGGCACGCCGTATTCCGGCGCGCCCAGACCGGCAAGGCCGGGATCGGGGGCGTAGCAGATCATTGCAATCCCTCCTATCGGGATCAGGTCAGGATGACGATGGCCAGAAGCGTGAGATAACTGACCGCGAAAACCGTGATCGGCATGGCGCGGCGGATGCGGTTGAAAACGGGGGTCATGCGATGGCCTCCTTTCGGGTCAGATGGTCTTGCAGGCTGGAGTCTGATCATGGGTATTGCCTCCGCTTCAGGATTATTCGGCAACTTCAGTCCGGAACCAATCCTGCGCAGCAAAACCCTCGCCCGCCGCAGGGCGCGGCAGGCCGAGATGATCACGCAGGGTCGTGCCCTGATAGGCGGTGCGGTAGAGGCCGCGGCGCTGCAACTCCGGGATCACGAGTTCCACGAAACGCTCCAGATCACTGGGCAGGACGGGAGCCATGATGTTGAACCCGTCCGCCACCCCGTTTTCGAAACGCGCCTGCATGGCGTCGGCGATGTCGGGGGGGTGCCGGTGATCTGCCAGTACCCGCGTGCCCCGGCCATCGACAGGGCCAGATCGAGGATCGAGAGGTTGTCGCGCCGCGCCCGGTCGATCAGCACCTGCTGGCGGCTGACATGCCCCACTGAGGCCGGAAGGTCGGGCAAGGGCCCGTGCGGATCAAAGCCCGAGACATCGTGACCCAGTAGGTTCGACAGATGCGAGATCGCGACCACCGGTTGCAAGAGGTCTTGAAGCGCGGCGAACCTGTCCTCGGCCTCGGCGCGGGTGCGGCCGATCACCGGAAAGATGCCCGGCATGACCAGAACATCGCCCGCTGCGCGGCCATGCCCGGGCAGGCGGCGCTTGAGATTGCGGTAATAGGCCTGCCCGTCGGCCAGGGTCTGCGTCGCGGTAAACACGCCGTCGGCGCTGCGCGCGGCCAAAACCTTGCCCGGCTCGGAGGCCCCAGCCTGAAAGATCACCGGGCGGCCCTGTGGGCTGCGCGGCACGTTGAGTGGGCCGCGTACGGCAAAATGCGGGCCCTTGTGGTGGATCGGCGCAAAGGCTTCGGGGCGAAAGAACTGCCCCGATACTTTGTCGCGGGGGTACGCGTCATCGGGCCAGCTGTCCGAGAGGCGGGCGACCACATCAACCGACTCTTCGGCGCGCGCCCGCGCCTCGGCCCGCGGCAGCTTGCGCGCCCGGACCAGCGGAAACATGACATTGCCAAGCGCCGTCTTCCACGGCAGGAGTTGATCGAATTCCTGGAACACGACAATTCAGTCCGGGCCCTGGCCTGGGCCGCTGACGGGTTTTCCACGCAGCAATATGCTGCCGGAGGCGGGTGCAATAAACCCCGCCACCGCCTTCAGGATGGTGGATTTGCCGCAACCCGAGGGCCATGCCATACCTCGACACGCTGCGCTGGCTGTTCATTGCTCTCGCGCTGAGCGGGATCGCGGTCACAATCTACGCGCGCCTTGATGACTGGAAACGGGGGCGGCGGTGATTGCCGCGCTTCTGACCGGGTTTGCAGCCAGTCCGTGTATGCGGGCGGCGCTGCGCTACGGCACCACCGTGGCGATCTGGACACGGTGCGGTCAATGCAACCCGAATTCTGCCATCAACTGACGGCGATAGCCTACAAAACCCGTGTCGTTGCGGTCGCGCGGCGGATGTCTTTGACGACCTTCTCAGCCTCGGCTTTCGTTGTCACGGGTTTCTTGCTCATCTTTGCTCCATGAAGGCTACGATGAGCCAGAAACCCTCCGTTCCGCAATATGCCTAAACTGTCCCATGGGTGCTGACGTCAAACAGATATAGAGATGTATGACAAGATCCTGCTGTGTCACGACGGCTCACGCGAGGGGCGGTTGGCGCTGCGCGAGGGGGCGCGGCTTGCGCAGATCACGGGGGCAGGGATGGTACTGCTCGCCGTGGTCGAGACGGTCGCGGGCAATGTGCTGGCGCAGGGCGCGGATGCCAGCATGCCTGCCCACCAGCAGGCCGATTTCATGGCAATCCTCGACGAGGGCCATCAAAGACTTTCCGCCATGGGGCTGGCACCCGAGATCCGCATGGAGGTCGGCGAGCCTGTCGGGAAAATCACCAGTGTCGCGGCCGAAACCGGGGCCGATCTGGTCGTCGTCGGGCATCACCAGCAAGGCCTCTGGACGCGCTGGATGAGCCGGTCAGTGGCTGCCGGACTGAGCGACGCACTGGGATGCAGCCTGCTTCTGGCGCAAAAGGTCGTCAAGTAGTCCGAGCTTTCCACCAGGGCTGAACAAGTATAGCCAAGAGGCGGTTATGCCGCCCCGGCAGTCAGCGCAAAAAGGCGCGGAACCGGTGCAGGGCGAAGGCAAACATCACCGACCCGATCAGCATCAGCGCCACAAGCTGCGGCCAGACTACCGACAGTCCGGCCCCGCGAAACAACACCCCCTGTGCCAGCGCGATGAAATGCGTGTTGGGGGCCGCGAGCATGATGTATTGCACAGCTTGGGGCATCGACTCGCGCGGGGTGACGCCGCCCGACAGGATATCGAGCGGCAACAGAACCAGCAAAAGCAGCATCGCAAACTGCGGCATAGAGCCTGCGATGGTGGCCAGCAGGATGCCCATCGAGGTCGTTGCAAAAAGGTGCAACGCCGCGCCCACAAGATAGAGTGCGACCGATCCCTCGATCGGGATGCCCATCCCCGCCTGAACCACCAGAGTGAGCGAAAGCGCCGTCGCCACCAGCACCACGCTGCCCATGCTGAGCACCTTGCTCGTCATGATCTCGACGGCGGTCACGGGCATGACCAGCAGATGCTCCAGCGTGCCGTGGTCGCGCTCGCGGATCAGGGCGGCACCCGAAAGGATGATGGACAGCATGGTCACCGTACTGATGACCGAGGTCACCGCCCCGAACCAGGCCGGGTCGAGCGAGGGATTGAAACGGGCCCGAACGGCAAGGTCAACCGGCATCTCGGCCGGGGTGGCATCGCGCGCCAGCCATCCGGCAATCTCCTGATTGACAATGGCGCTGATACTGCCCGCCCCGGTAAAGGCCTGGCTGACCCGCGTCGCATCGACATTGAGCTGTAATTCGGGCCGGTGCCCGGCCAGCAGGTCGCGCTGGAACTCGGGCGGGATCACCAGCGAAAAGGTGTCGATCCCGGCATCCATCCGCGCATCCATTTGCGCGATGTCGATCTGGGCGGGCGGCATGAAATAGGGCGGCAGGAAGGCATCGGCCACGCGCCGCGACAGCGGCGAGGCGTCTTCGTCCACGATCCCGATCGTGGCCCGGTTGAGCGATTCGGGGATGGCGGTCGCGCTGACATAGACGTCGAGCGTGAAGGCATAGGCGACCAGCACCATCAGAAGCGGATCGCGCAACAGTCCGCGAATTTCCTTCAGCGACAGTTGCAGAACATGCGAAAGCCGCATCGGTTATTTCTCCTGTTTGCGCACGAAGATGGCACCCAGCACCACCACCACCGGCACAAGCGCCAGCATCGGCAGGAAAGACCCGCCCAGATCATCGAACCCCAGTGCCTTGGAAAAGGCTCCGCGCGAGATTGTGACGAAGTGGCTGGTGGGATAGATTTCACCGATCACCCGACCCATGCCGTCCATTGATGCAACCGGATCGATGATGCCGCCATATTGCATCGCCGGGATAAGCGTCGCCATGAAGGTGAAGAACAGGGCCGTGACCTGGCTTTGGGTGAAGGCGGAAATCAGCAGGCCCAGCCCGGTGGACAGCACGACATAGATCAGCGCCCCGAGCGAAAGCGCGAGCAGGCTGCCCTTGACCGGCACCCCGAAGACCACCACCGCCAGCGTCAGCAGCAAAAGGTAATTCATGAAACCCAGAACGACATAGGGCACCTGTTTTCCCAGCAGGAATTCCAGCCGCCGCGCCGGGGTGACATAAAGATTGACGATCGAGCCGGTCTCCTTTTCGCGGGCCACGGACAGGACGGCCAGCGTGGCGGGAATCAGCATCAGCAACAGCGGGATCATCGCGGGCACCATGGCCGCCAAGCTCTCGACATCGGGGTTGTAGCGGTAGCGCACCTCAAGCGAGAAGTTTCCCGCCACCGCTTGATCGCCAAAGGCCTGGCGCATCTGCTCGGTCAGCCAGTGGGCGTGCATCCCCTGGATATACCCGCGCACCGTATCGGCGCGCATCGGCATGGCCCCGTCGAACCACGCGCCAATGGCGACGGGGCGGCCGCGTTCAAGATCGGCGGCGAACCCCGGCGGAAATTCCAGCGCCAGGCTGATTTCACCCGCCCGCATCCGGTAGTCCAGATCGGCATGATCGACAAGCGATGGTTCCTCGTCAAAGTAACGCGACCCGGCCAGGTCGTTGACATAGGATTGGCTAAGGATGCTCTGATCGAAATCGAGCACCGCGAACTTGAGATTTTCGACATCCATGGACACGCCATAGCCCAGCACGATCATCAGGATCACGCTGCCGAGGCTGGCAAGCGTCAGGCGGATCGGATCGCGGCGCAACTCCAGCGACTCGCGCCATGAAAAGCTCAGCAGCCGCGCCAGGCTGAACCCCCCGCGCCGCCGCCGGCCGGAAGTGGCAGGCCCGGCGGAAAGCCCTTCTTTCGTCTCGGACGCGGGCGGGGTGTTCTGATCCTGCGCGCGTTTCAGATGGTGGACAAAGGCATCGTCCAGCGTCTCTGTGCCTGCCTCCTCGCGGATCGCTTCGGGCGTGTCGCTGACAAGCACGCGGCCCTGATGCATCAGCGAAATCCTGTCGCAGCGCGTGGCCTCGGCCATGTAATGGGTGGAGATGAAGATCGTCACGCCATCGTTTCGGGACAGATCGATCAGCGATTGCCAGAAGATATCGCGCGCCACAGGGTCCACCCCCGATGTCGGCTCGTCCAGGATCAGGATTTCGGGACGATGGATCAGCGCGACCGCCAGCGACAGGCGCTGACGAATACCCAGCGGCAGGCGCAGGGGCAGGCTGTCGAGCAGGCCTTCGAGGTCGAACCGTTCCGCGAGTTCCGCGATCCGTGGTTCGATCTCGGCGCTAGCCATGTCGAAAAGCCGCGCGTGCAGATCAAGGTTCTGCCGCACCGTCAACTCGGAATAAAGCGAGAAGGATTGCGTCATGTAGCCGATGCGCTTTCGGGTGGCCATGTCATGGGCATCGACCTTGCGGCCGTAAATCCTCGTGGTGCCGTCACTCGGCTCCAGCAGCCCGGTCAGCGCCTTCATGGTGGTGGTCTTGCCGCAACCGTTAGAGCCCAGAAAGCCGAAGATCTCGCCGCGCTTGATGCGAAAGCTCACCTGGTCCACAGCTGTGAAATCGCCAAACCGCACGGTGAGGTTCTCGGCCTCGATGACGTTTTCCCCGTCGGATGCCGGATCGCGCGGCGGGATGCTCAGATCCTTATGGTGGCTGCGTTTTTCCTTGGGCAGAAGTGCGATGAAGGCCGCATCAAGATCAGCGGCACCGGTGCGTTTCAGGATTTCGTCGGGGCTGCCGGTTGCCAGAACCTTGCCCGCGTCCATCGCCACCAGGTGATCGAAGCGCGCGGCCTCTTCCATATAGGCGCTCGACACCAGCAGGCTCATATGCGGACGATCAGCGCGGATTCGGTCGATCAGGGTCCAGAATTCGCGCCGCGACAGCGGATCGACGCCGGTCGTCGGCTCATCGAGAACCAGAAGATCGGGATCGTGGATCAGCGCGCAGCACAGGCCCAGTTTCTGCTTCATCCCGCCCGAAAGCTTGGCCGCCGCGCGGGCGGCAAAAGGGGCAAGACCGGTCGCCCTGAGCAGTTCGTCGATCCGCTGCGCGCGTTCCTGTGCGCCCTCGCCAAACAGGCGTCCGAAAAAATCGACATTCTCGCGGACCGAAAGCGTCGGATAAAGGTTCCGGCCCAGCCCCTGCGGCATATAGGCAATGCGCGGGGATATCCGCGCGCGATGCCCGGCGCGCGCCATGTCGCCACCCAGCACCTCCAGCCGCCCCTCCTGCATCTGCCGCGCCCCGACGATCAGCGCCAGAAGGCTCGACTTTCCCACGCCGTCCGGCCCTATGACGCCGACGGAACGGCCTGCCGGCAGATCGATCGAAACATCGTCCACGGCCCGGGTCTTGCCATAGCGGAGCGAGAGCCCCTCTGCGCGAACCACCGGCCCGGGGTTGGTCATTCCAGCACCTTACCCTGCGCCGCAGCCGGCCAGGGCGCGGTCGGATCAAGCCGCACCCAGGCGACGCCGGGAAGCCCGGTCTTGACCTTATCGAGGTGCTTTTCCAGCAGCTCCGGCGCGATCTTGGCCCGCACCCTGAACATCAGCTTCTCGCGCTCGATTTCCGTCTCGACCGTCTTGGGCGTGAACTGCGCCACGTCTGACACGAAGGAAACGCGCGCGGGGATGACGATGCCGGGTGCCGCATCCAGCAGCAGGCGCACCTCGGTGCCCAGCCCGATCCGACCCGCATCCGCCGTCGGAAGGAAAAACGTCATGTAAACGTCGTTGAGGTCCACCATGTTGACCACGCGACCGCCGGCACCCACGATTTCGCCCGCACGCGCGATGATATATTGCACCCGCCCGGTGCGCGGCGCGTTCAATGTGCTGTCCTCGATCTGCACGTCGATCGCCTCGATCGTCGCCTGGGCTGCGGTTACCGCGGCCTCGGCCCCAATCACCGAGGCTTTCGCAGAAGAGACCCCCGCCCGCGCCGCCGCAAGCGATGCCTCTGCCGAGGCAACCGCCGCCGCGGCGCCAAAGGCGTTGGCCCGGTCGATCTCGAATTGCCGTTCGGATGTGATGCTGTTCTGCGTCAGAGACTCGGAGCGCTCGTATTGGCGCCGCGCGACATCCTCCTCCGCGCGGCGCTGTTCCAGAACGGCCTCGGCCGCGCGCACTTCGGCCGCGCGCTGTTCGACAAGCAGCGTGGCGTTTTCCACCGCGATTTCGGCGCGGCGCAGTTCCGCCACCATCTGGTTGCGATTGGCCTGCAATTGCCGCGTGTCGAGCTTGGCCAGAGGCGCGCCTGCCGCGACGAACCCCCCTTCGTTCACAAGCACCGTGTCAATCCGCCCGGGCAGCTTGGCCGCAACGTCGATTTCGACCGCCTCGATCCGCCCGTTGCCGCGCGCGAATCCTTCCGCGACCGTATCGGAGTGGGTGCTTTGCCAGATCAAAAAGCCGGATACGGCGACAGCGATGAGGATCACGGCTATGATAAGGGGGCTGGGTTTTGCCACTGGATACTCGCTTGCTGTGATGGTTCTGGCGTCCTTTTTATTCTTGCGACGCGCCTGAACCCTAGATCATCCGCATGGGGCTTCACAACCGGATTGAACGGCGCATCCCGTTCACAGAACGACGTTGTCCACCCGTCCGAGCCGACCACGGGCAAAGTCATAGGACAGGCCCAGAAGGCCGAGAACGGTTTCGATTTCCGCCGCGTTTCTGGGCGCATAGACCATGACAGCGGTTGGCGGGATCATGCCCGCCGCGGCCATCGGATGCGGTTCTGCCCAGCCCAGATCAATGATTTTCGGCACTGCGTCCTCGGGCAGCATCATGTGCAGGCTGCCGTCCTGCGGTGGATGGAGATGGGCGAATTCATTGCCGACGATCTCGGACAAGATCGCGGCGATCTTGGCAGGGCTGACCGGCTTGGGCCCGGTGATGTCGGGCATTTCGCGGTGCTTTTTTCGCGTCTTTTTCAACTCAACCGAAGCGGAAGGCGCTTTCGACAGCGCCCATAACGGGGTCTTCCAGCGTCTTGCGTCCAATGTCCGCGCCCGCCGCGCCCGCCACGACATTGAGCGGGATCAGGTGTTCTTCGCGCGGATGGGCATCGCGGCCGCCCGGGGCAACGGACCAGCGCGCGAGCCTGCGGTTGCGGTCCTCTGGATCGGGGCAGGTCACGGCTTCGGTTAGCCAGGCATCGAAGGCCGTGCCGGCGATCGCGCCGCGCCGCCCGCCGCGCAGGCTCTGCATCAGACCGGACATGGTGTGATAGGTGTTGCCGCTGCCAAGGATCAGCACGCCTTCGTCGCGCAGCGGCTCCAGCGCCTGGCCAAGGGCGATGTGGCGCGCTGGGACGTTCGGGCAAAGTGGCAGGCAGATCCTCCAGGAATTTCCGGTGCCGGTCCCATTCATCGGGCGGAGTCCAGTCCATGAAGAAGCACGGGCCGCCGCCATGGGGAATGAACATCGTTGGCATACGGGGCATATCGCATCATCCTCACCGGTCAGGCCATTCGAGACCTTGCCTTTCGTTGTATGGATAAGGAGTAGTTGAGTAATGTCGTTATTTAAAGTAAGGATAAAAAAGTAACTATAAAATCGAGCCGAACCCATGCCCAGAACGCCGCCACAATGCCCGATGGATTCGATCCTGCGTCTGCTCATGGGGCCGTGGACAACCCACATCATCTGGGTGCTGAGCGATCAGGGGCCACAAAGATTCGGGGCGCTGAAACGCGCCGTGCCGGGAATATCGACCCGAATGCTGACCGAGCGTTTGCGGATGCTACAGCGCGCCGGGGTCGTCTGGCGCGAACAGGCCGAGACGATCCCGCCCGCAGTCACCTATGGCCTGACGCCGCGCGGCAACGACCTGCGCGGCGTTCTCGACGCAATGGGCGAGATCGCGGAACGATGGAAGACCGAGGGGGTATTTGAAGATGATGACTTGGGCGGGGCCGCTTCACCAAACTCGCGTGTGTGAGTTAGGCTGCGCCACCCGGCTTTTGCCTGTGAGCGCGGTCAGACACGTTGCGCCGTGCATTCGATATCACGTTCTGGAATCAGGTGATCGCCATGAGGGAAAGTAAAGTTGCCGATGTGCTTAGAGGGGCGAGGGAGGTCTTCCTGAAGTGCGGTTTTGAAGGCGCCAGCGTCGATGCGATTGCCGAAGAAGCCAAGGTTTCGAAGACGACCCTCTATGCGCATTTCCCAAGCAAGGACAAACTTTTCTTGAGCGTCTTGGAAGCCGAGTGCGACAGCCTTTCGGAGGAAATCTGCCGTCCGCTTTCAAGCCAGAACGATGCGCGGAGCGTGCTGGAAGAACTCTCTCGGCGCATGATCGGGTTGGTCATGGATGATGACTATATTCGCCTCCTGCGCGTTTGCATCGGCGCGGTTTCGGTTCTGCCGGAGGCAGGTGAAATATACATGGGCGCAGGCCCGAGGCGTGCCATCAGGATCGTCGCGAAAATCCTCAAGGACTTGCATGAGATGAAATCACTGGACGTGAAAAACGTTCAAAACGCCTCTGCTCAATTTATTCATCTCTCTGTATCTGGCGTTATCATGCCGCAATTGCTGGCCGTCGATCAGCCTATCGATGTGTCTGAGCACTCAAGACGGGCGGTTGATGCGTTTTTGGGAGCATATGGCGGACGCGATGCCTCTTGAAGTGGCGCGGTCAATCGATTGCCTGCTCGTACTTCTGCGGGCGCTATCGAGCGCCGTGCCGGATCAGATGAGATTGAATTCTTGACCCGGGCCGAGCCACAGACTACCTCCCACGTAACAAAAACCGACCGGACGGTATAGTTTGAGCACGCCCCCGCGCCCTTCAGAATGCAGAAACGCCTCGCGCAGGATACTTTCAGCGGCGCGTGCGATTGCCACGCGTGAAGGCGCGGGCAGGATCACGATCGAGGCGGTCGCGAAGGAGGCCGGCCTCAGCAAGGGCGGCTTGCTTTACAATTACCCAACAAAGAGAGCCCTGCTGTCCGGCTTGTTGGCGCAGATGCTGGCCGAGCACCGCGAATTGCTCGAGAGCGTGCCCGAGCGGCACCCCGCACGCACGCTCCGGGGCCATCTCGAAACGGTTCTACAGTCGGAAGATGTGGATGGTGACCTGTCGATGGCGATTCTCGCGACCGCTGCATCAGATCCGCAACTGCTCGATCCGCTGCGGGCGGAATTGACCGACGACCTCGGGCGTATCCTGTCCGATACACAAGACGCGCCGGGTGCCATGGTGGCCTTTTGGGCAATCCAGGGGCTGCGTTTCCAGAAGCTGTTGAAGCTACCGGATGGCGGTGCGGACACCAGAGAACGCGTCATCGAACGATTGAGGGCCCTGATCGATGATCTCAAGTAAAAAAGACAAAAGCTGGAAGGGGATCGCTGCGGTTATTGCTGTGGCGGGGGCGGCGCTCCTGATGGTGTCCTTTCTTCCTGTGTCCTTGGGCGAAGTGCTGGCCCAGACAGGCCAGGAGTCAACCGAACCTGGTGCCGAAACAAGCCAGGCGGGCGCGTCCGACAAGGAGGTCGTGGTCGAGGTGACCCGAGCAACGCGCCGCACCGTCACGCGCGGTCGCACCGTTGCCGGGCGGGTCGCGCCGGCCCGCACTGTGGACATCGCGTTTCAGGTGTCCGGACAGGTCCTGCGCCTTGAGGTGGAACCGGGTGACAAGATCAGCAAAGGCGATCTGATCGCGGCGCTCGATCCGGTCGATTTCGAACTCGCCGTGGATCGGGCGCGGGCGGCCTTCGTTCTTGCTGAATCCGAGATCAACCGCGCATCGAGTCTTGCCGAACGGGGTGTTGCCGCGGAATCCCGGCTTGAAACCGCCCGCGCCGAATTCGCGCAGGCGGAAGTTGCGCTGCGCGAGGCCGAGCGACGCCTCTCCCAGACGCAGATCGTCGCGCCCTTCGACGCGATCGTGGCACGCACATTCATAGACGATTATGTCAACGTCACCTCGGCGGCATCGATTGCACGTCTTCAGGACGTCAGCGAGTTGCGGATCATGATCTCTCTACCGGAAGAACTGGCGGCAGTCGCACGAAGCGCGCCCGACGCATTCGATATCGTGGCAAGTTTTCCGGCCGTGCCGGGTTACACGGCGCCGCTGGTGCTGCGATCGTTTGCGACCGATGTGGACCGGACGGCGCAGACCTATGATGTGGAATTCGCGATCACGGGCGATATCGACTCGCGTCTTCTGCCCGGGATGACGGCCAGGGTGCGCCTTTCAAACGCGGCTGCCGAAGCCAGTGCGCAGTCCGTCATGGTCCCTGTTTCGGCGATTGATACCTCAAGCCGAACCGAGCCTTCAGTCTGGATCTACGACGAACAGTCGGGACAGGTCACACGCCAGACGATCCGCATGGGTCTTCCCGTCGATAACGAGATCGTAGTTCTGGAAGGTCTGGAGGGCAATGAGTTGATCGTCTCCGGCGGGTGGTGGCGCCTCCGAGACAATCAGACCGTGACGGTTTCGGGGCTCTGATCCCGCCCCCTTGACAGGACACGAACAGATCCATGGCATTCAGCATTTCAGGCGCAAGCATCCAGCGGCCCGTTGCGGTCTGGCTCCTCATCCTCTTTTGCCTTCTTGGCGGATATTGGGGGCTGAACACGGTGGGTCGCCTTGAAGACCCGAGTTTCACGCTCAAGACCGCGCTTGTCTTCGTGCCGTATCCCGGTGCGACAGCAGTCGAGGTCGAGGAAGAGGTCTCTGACGTCATCGAAAACGCTCTGCAGCAGATGAAGCAGCTTGAGCGGGTCGAATCCAAGTCGATGCCGGGCATGGCGCAAATCACCGTGGAGATCGAGGGCACATATGGCCCGGATGAGATTCCGCAAGTCTGGGACGAGATGCGTCTTCGCATCCGCGACGTGGAGGGGGATCTTCCGAAAGGCGCGCGCGCGCCCATCGTCAACGACGATTTCGGCGACGTTTACGGCATGTTTTACGCGGTGAAAACCGAAGGTCTGACCCCGCGCGAAGAGCGGGATCTGGCCACGAAATTGCGGCTTGGCCTGGTTACCGTCGACGGTGTCGCCAAGGTCGAGGTTCAGGGCCTCACCGAAGAGGTGATCACGATCTCGATTCCATCCGCGCGCCTGACAGAGCTGGGCCTTCCGCCCAATCAGGTTCTGAGTGTGCTGAACGACGAGAACCTCGTCTTTGATAATGGCGAGATCACCGAGGGGCCGGCCCGGATAGGACTGTCCGTTCCGCCGGGTTACGTGACCCCCGAAGGGATCGAGGAGTTGCGGCTTGGCGCGGCCGGAGAGGTCGGGCAGGTCGCGATCCATGATATTGCCCGCGTCGCCCGCGACGAGGCGGAACAGCCCAGTCAGATCATCCGGCAGAACGGCACCGCAGCCTTCACCCTCGGGGTGTCGGCTCTGACGAACCGAAACGTCGTCGAAGTTGGCGCGGCAGTCTCGGCCCGGCTTGAGAAGTTGAAGGCTGAGTTGCCGGAAGGTGTCGAGGTCACGCCGATCTACGAACAGCACGTCGTCGTTGATAAGGCCGTTTCCAGCTTTCTCGTCAGCCTCGGGCAGTCGATCGCCATCGTTGTCGGGGCGCTGATGCTGACAATGGGCTGGCGCGCGGGTCTCGTGGTGGGTGCGACCCTTGGGCTTACGGTTTTCGTGACGCTGTTCTTCATGTCGGTGTTCGGGATCGCAATGGAACGGATCAGCCTTGGCGCCCTGATCATTGCGATGGGGATGCTGGTGGACAACGCCATCGTGATCACCGAGGGGATGGTAATCGGCATGTCGCGCGGAAAGAGCGCGGAAAAAGCCGCGGCAGAGACCGAAAGCTCTACATCCATCCCGTTGCTTGGTGCGACCGTGATCGGGATCATGGCCTTTTCCGGGATCGGCCTGTCGCCGGACGCCACGGGAGAATTCCTGTTCTCGCTTTTCGCGGTCATTGCTATCTCGCTGGTGATGAGCTGGGTTCTTGCCGTCACGGTCACGCCCTATCTTGGCAAGCTGCTGCTCAAGGCCCCCAAGAGCGCCTCCGACGATCCCTACAAGGGTGGGTTCTACGGCGCCTATCGCGGTTTCCTCCGGCTGGCGTTGCGCTCCCGGGTGCTTGTCGTGCTGACAATCGTGGGAATCACGGTCTGGTCGGTAATGGCCTTCGCGCAGGTCAAGCAGGCGTTCTTTCCCGCCTCGAATACCCCACTCTTCTATGTCGAATTCCAGATGCCGCAAGGCACTGACATCAATGTCACCGACCGCGAAATGAAACGGCTCGAGCGGATGATTCTGGCCGAAGACAAGGTGACGGACGTGACGACCCTGGTGGGGCGTGGCGCAAGCCGCTTCATGCTGACCTACAGCCCGGAGCAGGCGGATGCCAGCTATGGCCAGCTGATCGTCCGGGTTGCCGACGCCGAGGCGATCCCGGCCATGGCCAATCGGTTGAACCGCGATCTGCCCGCCGCATTTCCTAACGCGCTTGTCCGGGTCGAAGAACTCGTCTTCGGCCCGCCCTCGGGTGCCGATGTGGCGGTCCGCTTCTCCGGTGCCGATCCGGTCATTCTGCGCCAACTCGCCGATGATGCAACACGGATATACGAGGCCGCAGGCACAATCACAAATTCACGCACCAATTGGCGACAGCGCGAGATCCTGATCGAGCCGATCGTCGACGAGTCGCGCATGCGGCTGGCCGGGACCACGCGCAGCGCGATCGCCGATTCCATCCGCTATGGAACCTCGGGCTTGCGGGTCGGTGAATTGCGCGAAGGCGACGAGGTCATTCCAATCCACCTGCGGCTGGCCGCCAACGAACGCGACGGGATTGATCGCGTTCGTGACCTGTCGGCCTGGTCCGATGGGGCTGGTGCCTACGTTCCCATGGCCAACCTTGTGGAACAGTTCGAACCGCGCCTCGTCGAGGCGCTCATTCACCGACGCAACCGCGAACGCACCATCACCGCCCTTGGCGGCGCACGGGGGGATCTCACGGCGGATGAGGCCTTCAAAAGCGTGCGCACCGAGATCGAGGCCCTCCCGCTTCCCGACGGCTACAGCATGGAATGGGGCGGGCAGTATGAAAGCTCCACCGACGCCCAGACCAGCCTTGGCAAACAGCTTCCCCTCGGCTTTCTTGTCATGCTGACGATCTCAATCCTGATGTTCAACAAGGTGCGCCAGCCGCTCATCCTGTGGCTTGTCGTGCCGATGTCGGTGACAGGAATGGTGCTCGGGCTGCTCTTCACCGGCCTGCCTTTCACTTTCACGGCCCTGCTCGGCTTTTTGTCGCTTTCGGGGATGCTGATGAAGAACGCGATCGTTCTGGTCGAAGAGATCGACATGCAGCGCGCGAACGGTGTGCCGGATTACAAGGCGGTAATCGACGGCTCTGTCAGCCGTCTGCGCCCGGTGGTGCTGGCCGCCGGCACAACGATCTTCGGCATGATCCCGCTCCTGCCGGATGCGTTTTTCGCGTCGATGGCGGTGACGATCATGGGTGGCCTTGCGTTTGCCTCGGTACTGACCCTTGTCGCCGTGCCGGTGCTTTACGCGCTCCTCTTCCGCATTCGCCCGCCCAAGGGCGAAAAAACGGGTCGCAAGCCCGGACAGCCTCTGTTTGACCCCTTAGCGACATAGCGGAGGCGTTGTTGCAGACCTTCTTGCCGTGATGGATTGTGCGTATTGGCTTTGGTGGAGGCTGCAGGCGACCTGCCCGAAACGCTCGCCATGGCGCCGTGCCCAGTTCGACACGCTGCGCCGCCACACCCGGCATGACGCAGACATCGCGCCCCGCCCCCGCTGAACCATAAACCCAAAAGCCCCAGATCAAACCGCCGTCCGCCGCAAAACCGGAGGCCGATCACACGTGCGATCGGCACAAAGCGCCTATCGGAAAAAGCCACTCAGAGGCCGCAGTGAGGGCCTCATGGCGAGCAGCAGCCGCAGGATGCGCAGCCTTGCCGGATGCGCGAGCGCCTTGTGTCAACGCCGGAGTAAAATTGGGCCACGGGGCGGCGCAAAACTAGGCCACCTGGGGTTTCTGCGGGGCGCGCGTGGCGGGCGGCGGCCAGTCAGCCGCGCTCTCCATGTAGCTGGCGGGTGACTG
>NZ_JAGQDH010000015.1 GCF_018069895.1 Roseovarius autotrophicus
GTCCAGACCATCTATGCCCGCGAGGTGATCCGGGAGGGGGATGTCTTCACCAACAAGGTGATCGGTGTCGCGCTTGAGGACCACGCTGACGCTTACGCGGCAGAGTGCAAGATGTAAGCGCGCGCGCCCCGACCTTCGGGCCGGGGCGATGCGGCCGAGAATGAAAGGCGCACCATGTCCGGCATCCTGATCGCAGAGCAGATCCTCAACGGGCTTCAGTCCGGGGTGATGCTGTTTCTCATGGCCGCGGGGCTCACGCTCATCTTCGGCGTGATGGGGCTCATCAACCTCGCCCATGGCTCGCTCTACATGGTGGGGGCCTTTGCCGCCGCCTGGGTGGCGGGGGCGACCGGCTCTTTCGGGCTGGCGCTCATCGCGGCACTGGCGGGCGCGGCGCTGGCGGGGGTGTTGATCGAAATGCTGGTGATCCGGCGGCTCTATGCGGCGGCCCATCTCGATCAGGTGCTGGCGACCTTCGCGCTGATCCTCATCTTCTCGGAAGGAACCCGGCTCGTCTTCGGCTCCTTCCCGCTGTTTCTCGACGTGCCCGGCGCGCTCTCGGGGCCGGTGACGCTGCCGGGGGGGATCCAGTATCCGCTTTACCGGCTGACGCTGATTGGCGTCGGGCTTCTGGTCGCGCTCTTCCTGTGGTGGCTGACGGCGCGCACGCGCATCGGCATCCAGATCCGCGCGGGCGCGAACGACCGCGAGATGATCGCCGCGCTTGGCGTGGACATTTCCAAACTCTATACGCTGGTCTTCGCGCTTGGAGCGGCGCTGGCAGGGCTGGCGGGGGCGCTTGTGGGCGCGATCCAGTCGGTTCAGGTGGGCATGGGAGAGCCGGTACTGATCCTAGCCTTCGTGGTCATCGTGATCGGCGGCATCGGCTCGATCAAGGGGGCCTTTGTCGGCGCGCTTCTGGTGGGGCTCACGGATACGCTGGGGGGCATCTTCCTGCCCCAGGTGTTCAAGCTTTTCATGGCCCCCGACGTGGCCACACAGACCGGCTCGGCGCTGGCCTCGATGGCCATCTACATCGTCATGAGCATGGTGCTGATCTGGCGGCCCTCGGGCCTTTTCGGAGCGCGCGCATGATTCCCGAACGTCTTGTCAACCTTGCCATTCTCGCGGGTCTGGCCGGCGTCGCGCTCTGGGCGCTGGCGGTGGACACGCCCTTTACCATCACGCTGGCCACCCGTGCCGCGATCCTTGCGCTGGCGGCCGTGGGCCTCAACATCGCGCTTGGCATCGGCGGGCTGGTCAGCCTCGGCCATGCGGTCTTCTTCGGCCTTGGCGGCTATGCCATGGGCATCCTTGCCTATCACGCGCAGACCTATACCACGCTCGATCTGGGGCCGCTCTCCGTTACGGGCAGCAAATCCATGCCGCTGATCTGGCTGGTGGCGGTGGTGGCCTCGGCGCTGGCCGCGCTGCTGATCGGGCTGCTGAGCCTGCGCACCTCGGGGGTCTATTTCATCATGATCACCCTCGCCTTCGGGCAGATGTTCTATTACTTCGCCATATCCTGGGGCACCTATGGCGGCGAGGATGGCCTCTCGATCTATGTGCGCAACGGCTTTCCGGGGCTGAACACGCTCGACCCGATCCAGTTTTTCGGCCTGTGCTTCGCGCTGCTCTGTCTCGCGCTGCTGGTCTACGCCCGGCTGCGCGCCGCGCCCTTCGGCCTTGCGCTCAATGCCGCGCGGCAGGTGCCCGCGCGGGTCGAGACTGTGGGTCTCTCGCCCTTGCGGCTCAAGCTGGTGGCTTTCGTCATCTCCGGCGCGATCACCGGGCTCGCGGGTGCGCTTTTCGCCGATCTCAACCGTTTCGTCAGCCCGACCATGTTCAGTTGGCAACTCTCGGGCGAATTGATCGTGCTCATCGTGATCGGCGGCGTGGGACGACTGATGGGGCCGGTCATCGGCGCCTGCCTCTTCGTGCTGCTGGAACACTGGCTGGGCGCGCTGACCGCGTTCTGGCATATCTGGCTGGGGGTGATCCTTCTGGGCATCGTGCTTTTTGCGCGCGGCGGCATTGTTGGTCTGCTCACAGGAAAGGCGGGGCCGCATGTCTGAACTGATCCTTGCCACGCATAATCTCAGCAAGAGCTTCGGCGCGCTAAAGGCCACCGACGATGTCTCGATCAACCTGCGCGCGGGCGAGATCCACGCGCTGATCGGCCCCAACGGTGCGGGCAAATCCACGCTGATCGCGCAGATCTCTGGCGGGCTGCGGCCCGATGCGGGGCGCGTCATGCTGATGGGCCGCGATGTGACGCAGTACGGCACGGCAACCCGCGCCCGCGCGGGACTTGGCCGAACCTTCCAGATCTCGGCGCTGGCGATGGAGGACAGCGTGCTTGAAAACGTCCTGCTGGGCGCGCTCGGGGCTGAGGGGCGGCCGTGGCGCTTCTGGTCGCGCGCCACGGCGGATGCAGAGATGCGCGCGCGCGCCATGACCGCCCTCGAACGGGTGGGCCTTGCCGATGACCACGACAAGCGCACCGCCGAGCTGAGCCACGGCCAGCGCCGCCAGTTGGAAGTGGCGGTCGCGCTGACGCTCAGCCCGCGCGCCTTTCTCATGGACGAGCCGATGGCGGGCCTTGGCGCGGGCGGCTCCAAGCGTCTCACCGGGTTCCTCGACGGGCTGCGCGAGGAGGCCCCGATCCTGCTGGTGGAACATGACATGGACGCGGTATTCGCGCTTGCCGACCGGATCAGCGTGCTGGCGTCGGGCCGGGTCATCGCCACCGGCACCGTTGCGGAAATCCGGGCCGACCGCGCGGTGCGCACAGCCTATCTGGGAGAGGATGCATGAGCCTGCTCAAGCTGGAAGGACTGACTGCGAGCTATGGCAGCTCTCAGGCGCTCTTCGGTGTCGATCTGGAGATTGCAGAGGGTGAGGTCGTGGCGCTCATGGGTCGCAACGGCATGGGCAAGACCACCACCGTCAAGGCGATCTGCCGCATGATCCAATCGGGCGGGCATCTCAGCCTTGAGGGCCGGGATCTGCACCCGTTGCCCAGCCACCGCGTCGCACGGCTGGGTGTCGGGCTGGTCCCCGAGGGGCGGCGCTGTTTTGCGGGGCTGACGGTGCACGAAAACCTGATCGCCGCTGCGCGCCCCGGCGACTGGACGCAGGCGCGCGTGACCGCGCTTTTCCCGCGCCTCGGCGAGCGGTTGTCACAGCGCGCCGCCTCGCTCTCGGGGGGCGAGCAGCAGATGCTGGCCATCGGGCGTGCGCTGATGACCAATCCGCGCCTTCTCATTCTCGATGAGGCGACCGAGGGGCTGGCCCCCATCGTGCGACAGGAAATCTGGGCTGCCATCGCCGCGCTGAAGCGTGACACGCAGATTTCCATCCTGCTCATCGACAAATCCGTGCGCGAGATTGCGGGTGTGTCGGACCGCGCCGTGATCGTCGAGCGCGGGCGCACCGTTTGGGCGGGGGCCATGGCCGACCTTACCCCTGACCTCAGCGAACGCTATGTGGGGGTGTGATGGGCTATCACGTCACGCAAAAGATGCTGTTCCGGCATTGCGACCCGGCGGGGATCGTGTTTTTCCCGCGCTATTTCGAGATGGTGAACGACTGTCTTGAAGCGTTCTTCGCCGACGCGCTTGACTGGCCGTGGGAGCGGCTGCACGGCAATGGCGCGGTGCCCACGGTGCAGATCAACACGCGGTTTTCCGCCCCCTCGCGGCAGGGCGAGGTGCTCACCCTGCATCTGCGGCTCCGCGCGGTTGGGCGCACCTCGCTGAGCTACACCCTCACCGCTGACTGCCACGGCGAAATCCGGTTCGAGACCCGCGCCACCCTCGTCAATGTCGGGCCGGATGGCCGCCCCGTGCCCTGGCCCGATGCGATCCGAGACAAACTGACCCAGAGAACGGAGCCAAACCCGTGACCCACAAGATCATTCAGCCAGAAGGCTGGCTACCCGCCAAGGGCTATGCCAACGGTGTCCTGACGCGCGATGGCGTGCTGCATATCGGCGGCCAGATCGGCTGGACCGGCGAACAGCGTTTCGAGAGCCAGGATTTCATAGGCCAGATGCGTCAGGCCTTGCGCAACATCCGCGCCATTGTCGAGGCGGCGGGCGGCAAGGCCGAGGACGTGACGCGCCTTACATGGTTCGTGACCGACAAGCGCGAATATCTGGCGCGTCAGGCCGAGGTGGGCGCGGCCTATCGTGAGGTGTTCGGACGGCATTTCCCGGCCATGTCCATGGTCGTGGTCGCGGGCCTGATCGAGGATGAGGCGCTGGTCGAGATCGAAGCCATCGCGCATCTGCGATGACCCGCGTCTTTATCTGCGACTATATCCGCAGCCCCATCGGGCGCTACGGCGGCGCGCTTGCGGCGATGCGCGCCGACGATCTGGCCACGCATCCCGTTCAGGCGCTGATGGCGCGCCATCCCCGGCTCGACTGGGGCGCGCTCGATCAGGTGGTGATGGGCGCGGCCAATCAGGCGGGCGAGGACAACCGCAACCTCGCGCGCATGGTGGTGCTGCTCTCGGGCCTGCCCTGCTCCGTGCCCGCCCACACGATCAACCGGCTCTGCGCCTCGGGCATGGATGCGGTCATCGCGGGCGCGCGCCAGATCCAGTGCGGCGAGGGCGATCTGGTCATCGCGGGCGGCTCCGAGAGCATGAGCCGCGCGCCCTTCGTCATCCCCAAGGCCGCCTCGGCCTATGACCGACAGGCCGAGATCCATGACACCACGATCGGCTGGCGCTTCGTCAACCCGGGGATTGCGGCCCGATTCGGCACCGACTCCATGCCCGAGACGGCCGAGAACGTGGCCGAGGCGCATGGCGTCAGCCGCGAAGATCAGGACCAGTTCACCCTCTCCAGCCAGACCCGCGCCGCCCGCGCCATCGAAAGCGGCCGCATGGCCGAGGAAATCGCCCCCGTAACCCTGTCGCAGCGCCGGGGCGCGCCACTGGTGGTCGAACGTGACGAACATCCGCGCGCCACAACGCTCCAGAAACTCGCGGCCCTGCCCACGCCGTTCCGCGCGGGCGGCAGCGTGACGGCGGGCAATGCCTCGGGCGTCAATGACGGCGCGGCGGCGCTGCTTCTGGCCTCGGAACGCGCGGTGGCGCGGCACGGCCTTACGCCGCTCGCGGAATATGTCGGCTCTGCCTCGGCGGGTGTGGCTCCGCGCGTCATGGGCATCGGCCCGGTTCCGGCGGTACAGCGGCTTTGCGAACGTCAGGGGCTGACAGTGCCGGAGATCGACCTGATCGAACTGAACGAGGCTTTCGCCGCGCAGGCCATCGCCACCTGCCGCGCCCTTGGCCTCGATCCCTTCGCCGATCACATCAACCCGCGCGGCGGGGCCATCGCGCTTGGCCATCCCTTGGGCATGTCGGGCGCGCGCCTTGTCGGCACGGCGGCGCGGGCCATCTCGAAAGGCGAGGCCGCCACGGCCATCGCAACGCTCTGCGTCGGCGTCGGGCAGGGAGTCGCGGTGCTCTTGAGGCGGGCGTAACGGCTCGCGGACGCCCTTTGGCCTCAAATGCCCCTCACAACTGGCCCTAACTCCACCTCGGCGGCGCGGCTCTGAGTACCTATCTCGGCCATGTCGATATCGCCAACACCTATTGGTACCTCGAGGCTACGCCGGTTCTTCTGAAGATGATTGCGTCGACCACCGAGGAGATCTGTAAGCGTGTTCTGATACCAAGGGCCCGAGCCTGTGACTCTTTGGGGGTTCCGTGCAGCACGTTCGAGACCACATCGATGCGCGGCACGAGGTTGAACTGTTGAAAAATCATCGCACATTGCGCCTTCCAGGCGCGTTTCTGGGCGCCCTTGAGCGCGGTCACGTCACGCCCCTCAAAGAGGATCTGCCCCGACGTGGCGTCGGTCAGCCGGTTGATCATGCGCAGAAGCGTCGATTTGCCCGCGCCCGACCGGCCAATAATCCCGATCATCGCGGCCCTTTCCACCGCGACGGCACCTTGTTCACCGCGATGTTCTGGCCAAACGCCCTGGTCAACGCCTCGATTTTCAGCACGCGCATGCCTCCAATGTTTACGCGCTGGATAGGCGCACAAGGCAAAGGCGTTGCGACAGGGAGATAAAGGTTTCGTAAAAACCGGATGCCGTGCCTGAGACAAGCCGCCCTCTTGTGAGCCTGCCCCGCACGACGTATTCGGGCCGCATGAGCCAAACGCAACGCCCCCGCCTGACTCGTGACGACTGGCTTGCTGCCGGGCTTGCTGCCTTGGCCGAGGCAGGCCCCGCGGCGCTAGGAGCAGAACCGCTCGCGCGGCGAATAGGCACGACCAAAGGCTCCTTCTACTGGCATTTCGCGGATGTTCCATCGTTCTCTGCGGCCCTGCTCTCTCGCTGGCAAGACGCTGCTTTTGCCGCGCTCGACCCCGCGGCGCAAGCTTCCGAGGCATCCCTGCCCGCCGCCGCCCGCCTGCGCGCCGCCGCCCAGGCCCTTGCCAGCCCCCCGGCCGAGGATGCCGCAATTCGCGCCTGGGCCGCTACCGACAGACAGGCGGTCACAGCCATCTGTGCCGTCGATGCCGCGCGGCAGTCACATCTTGGCGACCGCCTTTCCGAGTGCGGGATCGCCAATCCAGAAATGGCCCGCATGCTCTACGCCGCCGCCATAGGAATGCAGGCCTTTGGCGCGCGCGAGGACGCCACAGACACCATCGGCTCGCTCGTCGATCTCATCCTTGCGCTGAGGTAAGCTGGTGCGCACGCTCCTCCTTCTTTCGGCCATGGCGGCGCTTGGCTATTGCAAGGACGAAACGGTGGCCGGCCACGGAGGCGCGGATCTCGCCTGGCATCTCACGAGCATCGACGGCACGCCTTTCATCGCACGCGCGACCATGCGGTTTCCCGAAGAAGGGGCCATCGCGGGCGAAGCCCCCTGCAATCGCTTCACGGCGCGCCAGACCGTGCCCTACCCGTGGTTTCACGCAGAAGAGATCGCCACCACCACCCGGCTTGCCTGCCCTGATCTCGAGGCCGAGACAGAGTTTCTGCACGCACTGGCAGAGATGACCCTTGTCGAGGTAACCGGCCCTGTGCTGATCCTCTCAACCGAAGACGGGCGCGAAATGATCTTTCACACCGTAGACTGAACGCCGCACCCGATCGCACGGCCATGGCCTCAGGAGCGTGTCGCCACGCGCCGATTGAACCGCTCGACAAACCGCGCCCTCGCATCGGGCAAGGCCCGGTTCCCGAGATGCGGCGCCAGATGATGGCGCAGGAAATGCCCGGTCACATCAAAGCCTTGCGCGATTTCGGTCTCTGGCGCAGGCCCCTGCCCCAAAAGGCAGGGCGGCAGCGGCAAGAGCCGGTCCGCCCAATCCCCCGCCCCCACCTGCGACACGGCACGCCCGGTTTTGGGAGATACATAACTGAGATCATTGGCCTTTTCCCCCATCACCGCGCAGGTGCGCAGGTCGAGGCCAAAACCCATCTCCTCCAGCAGCGTCAGTTCCCACTGAAGATAGGCCAATGGCCAGATCTCGGGCTGATCGAGAAGGTCAAGCAATATCAGACTCTTGCGATAAAGAACCGGGTGCGCCTCGCGCTCGGGTAGCGCAAAGAGCAACAGCCCGCAGACCGCATTCAGCCCGGCAAGCGCCAGCCGCTCGCCCATGGCCCAGGCCCGCGACCTGATCGGCTCGACCCGGAAGGTGCCCAGGTGATCCTCAAGCCGCGCGCGCCATTCCAGATCGACCTGCGCGCCGGGTTGCAGAGCCGGGGTCATGCGCCGCGACGCGCCGCCCTTGACCAGCCCCGCGTGCCGCCCGCGTGTCTCTGTGAACACCTCAAGTATGACAGAGCCTTCACCGTGGGGCCGCAGACCCAGAAGAATGCCCTGATCGCGCCACTCCACCGCTCAGCCTCCCAAACCCGGCGCATCGAGCATGTGCCGTCCGGCGCGGTCCTCCACCTCGATCACCCAGATGTCGGGATCATAGCCCCGCTGCCGGCCGATCGCCGCATCCACCTCGGTCTCGCACCCCTCGGCCAGCACGAGCCAGCGCCGCTCTCCGCTCATCAGATCGACAGACCGGTGATAGACCACCGCCTTGCCGTCGAGCGTGTTGAGCTTCACGAGAACCGCGCCCGCGTCATCGTCGCCATGGGCCACCACGAACCCCGGTATCCCGGCCAGCCGCAGCCGCGCAAGATAGGCATCGACCCAGAACCGCGCGGTCAGCCGAGGCGCCATCCCCGCCCTTTCATCGTTCTGCAAATACTCCCGCCGGAGGCGTCCATCCTTGTCATCACGCCGATCCGTCGCGGAAATCGAGCCCCATCTCGTTATAGCGCTCGGCCTCGTCCATCCAGTTCTCGCGCACCTTGACCTGCAGGAACAGATGCACGGGCCGCCCGAGAAATTCGGCGATCTCGGCACGCGCGGCCTGAGACACGGCCTTGATCGTCTCGCCCTTGTGGCCCAGCACGATCCCCTTGTGCCCGTCGCGAATCACGTAAATGATCTGGTCGATCCGGGCCGAACCGTCCTTGCGGTCCTGCCAGCTTTCGGTCTCGACGGTGAGTTGGTAGGGCAATTCCTGATGCAGCCTGAGCGTGAGCTTTTCGCGGGTCATCTCGGCGGCGATCATGCGCATGGGCAGATCGGCGATCTGGTCCTCGGGATAAAGCCACGGCCCTTCGGGCAGGGCCGCGGCCAGCCAGTGGCGCAGGTCTTCGACCCCGTGCCCGCGCTCGGCGGAAATGAGAAAAGTGCGCTCGAAGGTCAACCGCTCGTTCATCGCCTTGGTGAGCGCCAGCAGCGTCGGCGCCTCTACCCGGTCGATCTTGTTGATGGCCAGCACGATGCGCCGCCCCTGCGGAAGGTCCGCCAGACCATCAAGGATGCGCCCCACGCCGTCGGTCAGCCCGCGATGCGCCTCGATCAGCAGCACCACGATATCGGCATCCGCCGCCCCCCCCCAGGCCGCCGCCACCATGGCGCGGTCGAGCCTGCGGCGCGGCTGAAAGAGGCCAGGCGTATCGACAAAGACCAGCTGGCTCTCGCCCTCCATCGCCACGCCACGGATGCGCGCGCGGGTCGTCTGCACCTTGTGCGTGACAATGCTGACCTTGGCGCCCACCATCCGGTTGAGCAGCGTGGACTTGCCCGCATTGGGCTCTCCGATAAGGGCGATGAAACCTGCACGTGTGGTCATGTCCGGCCCTCCAGCCTGTCAAGAAGCGCCCGCGCGGCAGTCTGTTCAGCCTGCCGTTTCGAGCCCGCGGTGGCCTCGGCGCTCTCGCCGGTGGCAAGCCGCGCCATGATGGTAAAGACCGGCGCATGATCAGGGCCGGAGCGGTCAACTTCCACGTAATCCGGCGGCTGAAGGCCGCGCGCCTGCGCCCATTCCTGCAACGCGGTCTTGGCGTCTCGGGCATCGGCCTCGACGCTGCGGATACGGGCGACCCAGTGGCGCAGCACCACCTCGCGCGCCGCCTCGAAGCCGCCATCGAGGTAAACGGCGGCAATCACCGCCTCCATCGCATCGCCCAGAAGCGCCAGCTTGCGCCGCCCTCCTGAGAGCATCTCAGAGCGCCCCAGCTTGAGCACCGCGCCCAGATCAAGCTCGCGCGCCACATCAGCGCATGTCTCCTTGCGGACAAGAGCATTGAACCGCGGGGCAAGCTGGCCCTCGGCGGCGGCTTGGTCCTGCGCCAGAAGCGCCTCGGCCATGACAAGGCCAAGCACCCGGTCCCCCAGGAATTCAAGCCGCTGGTTGTCGCTCCGGTTTGGCGAGGACATCGAGGAATGGGTGAGCGCCTCGACCAGAAGCGCGGGCCGCTCGAACTCATGCCCGAGCCGGGCCGCAAATGCGCGCATCTCGGCTGAAAGCTTCACTCCAGCCTCTCGAAGAATCTGTCCCCCCGCCAAGTCCAGAAGGCAAGCATCGAGGACCCGGCAGAGGAAAAGATCACCCGGTTTGCGCGTCCGATGAGGTTTTCAAAGGGCACAAAGCCCACGCCCCCCACCGCCTGCGGAAAGCGCGAGTCGGTGGAATTGTCGCGGTTGTCGCCCATGAAGAAATAATGCCCCTCGGGCACGGTAAAGACGCCGGTATTGTCCGACCGTTGGTTGCCGATATCAAGGGTCATGTAGGACCGCCCCTCGGGCAATGTCTCGCGCCAGCGCGACTTGAGACAATCCGCACCAAGCCCCACGACGCCATTCTCGCAGCGCGGACGAATACGCATCGGGCCTTGGGGCGCGAACTCCTCGACGAACTGACCGGCGGGCACCCGCTCGACCGGCTGGTCGTTGATATGAAGCACGCCATCCTTCATCTGGATGCGGTCACCGGGAAGACCCAGAACGCGTTTGATGAAATCGGTGCCATCGACCGGGTGGCGAAAGACGATGATATCGCCACGCACGGGCTTCGACCCCATGATCCGCGTATTATCGCCATCGAGCCAGCCGCAGATGTTCTGTGCGTCAATATTCAGACCGCCCAGCCGGATCGAGGGGCAAGAGGCATAGGAATAGCCATAGGCCATCTTGTTTACGAATAGAAAATCACCAATGAGCAGCGTGTCCTTCATCGACCCGGACGGAATCCAGAAGGGCTGAAAGAACACGGTGCGGAAAATCCCGGCGATCACCAGCGCCCAGAAGACGGTCTTGACCGTCTCCCAGATGGATGAGCCTTTCTGGGTATCGGATGCCATGCCTGTGCCTGCCTTTGCGCGGTTGCGCCCGCTACATGCGGCGCTCGCAGCGGGGTGTCAAGGCACGAGCGGTCTTGCCTCGATCACGACAAAGGCCTGTGCCCAGGGGTGATCGTCGGTGAGTGTCACATGGATGATCGCCTCGTGCCCCACGGGTGTCATCGCCGCAAGCCTTTCGGCGGCCCAGCCAGTCACCTGCATGACGGGCTGACCGGTGGCAAGGTTCGACACGGCCATGTCTTTCCATGCGATGCCCATGCGCAGCCCGGTGCCAAGCGCCTTGGAACACGCCTCCTTGGCCGCCCAGCGTTTTGCATAGGTGCCCGCCACATCGGCGCGGCGTTCGGCCTTGGCCTGTTCCACCTCGGTGAAGACGCGGTTGCGGAACCGGTCGCCATAGCGCTCCAGAACGCCAGCAATGCGCTCGATATTTGCGAGATCCGTGCCGATTCCGAGAATCACCTGCGGGCCTCGTCCATCAGCCGCCGCATTTCCGTGATGGCGGGTTTCAGCCCGCGAAAGATCGCCTCACCGATGAGGAAATGGCCGATGTTGAGTTCTCGCACCTCGGAAAAGGCGGCGACCGGCTGCACCGTGTCATAGGTCAGGCCATGGCCCGCATGCACCTCGAGCCCCAGAGAGTGCGCATAGGCGGACATCTCGCGCAAGGCCGCCAACTCGCGGTCGCGGGCGACCAGATCGCCCTCGCCATGGGCGTCGCAATAGGCCCCGGTGTGCAACTCGACCACCTCGGCCCCGACGCGGTGCGCGGCCTCGATCTGACGGCGGTCGGCGGCGATGAAGATCGACACCCGGCAACCCGCCTCGCGCAGCGGCGCGATGTAATGCGCAAGCCGGTTCTCCTCGCGCGCGACCTCAAGCCCGCCCTCGGTGGTGCGCTCCTCGCGTTTTTCCGGCACAAGGCACACGGCGTGGGGCTTGTGACGCAGGGCGATGCGCTGCATCTCCTCGGTGGCGGCCATCTCGAAGTTGAGCGGCACCGTGAGCACCTCGATCAACCCGTCGATATCGGCGTCCGAGATGTGCCGCCGGTCCTCGCGCAGATGCGCCGTGATGCCGTCCGCCCCCGCCTCCTCAGCCAGTTTCGCCGCGCGCAACGGGTCAGGGTAGGCCCCGCCGCGCGCATTGCGCACCGTCGCCACATGGTCAATGTTCACGCCAAGGCGCAATTTTCCCTCTGCCGACATGGATTTGTCCTTTCCCACGCGATTCCCGGTTTCAACCTAGTCCGGTTTCCCCTCGTCGTCAGCATCGCGCTCCTGTTTTTCCCGGGCCAGACGATTCTGCTTGATCATCTCCCATTTCGCGGCCAGCGCACCCCGGCGGCGTTTCTGGTAGGCGGCGATCACCGGCAGGCTGAGGTAATAGCAGGCCAGCCCCGCCACGACCCCGGGAATGATCCCGCCGACGAGATAGGGCAGGAACACCTCGTCATAGAAGATGCCCAACCCGTGCCAATCCGCCTTGCGGTCGGTGAAAATGGCCAGAACGTTGTTCTTGAGATCGTCACCCGCATCGAGAAACTTGCCCCCCAGCGAGCGACTGATCTCCTCCTCGCCCGGTGTGCGCCGCCCGAGGATCGCGTGCCCGGTCTGGAGCGAGACCACCCCGATGGGCACATAGGTCAGCGGATTGCCGAAGAACGTGCCCAGAAGCGCCGCCGGGATATTGCCCCGGAAGATATACGCAAGCGTACCCGCCACCACGAAATGCAGCCCATAGAATGGCGTGAACGTGGTGAATACCCCGGCAAAAATGCCGCGTGCGATGCGCTCGGGCGGATCGGGCAGGCGGTGCAGGCGATGCTTGACATAGGTAAAGGCCCGCCCCCAGCCACCACGCGGCCAGACGGACTGGGTGACGACCCGCCACCATGGCCGTTTGTCTCGACGCCGGAAAATCACGGCTCAGGCTTCCTCGCGCTTGTCGCCGGAACGGGATGGGTCACGATAGCGTTCCACCGCAGCCACATCCGATTCGGCATCAAGCGCCGAGAGAACGCTGTGCAGATGCTCGGCATCGCGCAGTTGGACATCAATCAGAAGGCGGTAGAAATCGGGTTTCCGATCCACGAAGGTCAGATCCGAGATATTGGCCTTCTGCTCACCGATCAAGGTGCAAATGCGCCCAAGAACGCCTGCATCGTTGCCGATGGTCAGGTTGAGCGTGACATCATAGACCGCCGGATGCTTGCCTGTATGCCAATGCAGGTCGAGCCAGCGTTCCGGCTGCTGGTCGTAGCGCGACAATGTTTCGCAGTCGATTGCGTGGATCACCACGCCCTGTCCGCGAAAGGCGATGCCGACGATCCGCTCGCCCGGCAGCGGCTGGCAACAGCGCGCGCGATCGAATCCCCGCTCGGTGCCAAGCCCGATCACCGCCCGCTCGCGCGTGACCTCTGTCCCCTGGGTCGGCGCGAGATCGGGATAGACCGCGCGCAAGACCTGCTGCGCGGTCAACTCGGCGCTGCCAAGCCGCGCGCGCACCTCGTCGGCATTGCGCAACCTCAGCGTGCGCGCCGCTGTCTCGAGTGCCTTGTCGGTCGCCTTCTTGCCCACATGCTCAAACGCCGAGCGCGCCAGTTCCCTGCCCAATTTGACATAGCGATCGCGATCGAGCTCACGCAGCGCGCGCCGAATGGCCGAGCGCGCCTTGCCGGTGGTGGCAATGTCGAGCCATGTGGCCTGCGGGGTCTGGCCGTCGGCGGTGATTACCTCGACCGACTGCCCGTTCTTGATTCGCGTCCAGAGCGGCACGCGCATCCCGTCCACCTTGGCGCCCACGCAGGCATGGCCGATCCGCGTGTGAATGGCATAGGCGAAATCAATCGGCGTCGCGCCGCGCGGCAGCTTGATCACGTCGCCTTTGGGGGTGAAGCAGAACACCTTGTCGGCATACATCTCGAGCTTCACCGCCTCGAGGAAATCCTCGTGATCCTCCTCGGCGTCGAACTGCTCGTTCATCGAGGAAATCCAGCGCGCGGGATCGACGGCAAAGGGGTTCTCGCTGCGCACCCCGTCACGATAGGACCAATGCGCCGCCACGCCCGTTTCGGCTACGTCATGCATGGCGCGGGTGCGGATCTGAACCTCGACCCGCTTGCCGTCGCGCCCCGAAACAGTGGTATGGATGGACCGATAGCCGTTGGATTTGGGCTGGCTGATATAATCCTTGAACCGACCCGGAACCGCGCGCCAGCGTTGGTGAATCACGCCAAGCACCGCGTAGCAATCGGCCTCTGACCGGGTGATGATGCGAAAGCCGTAGATGTCGGAGAGGCGTGAAAATCCCATCTCCTTCTCCTGCATCTTGCGCCAGATCGAATAGGGTTTCTTGGCGCGCCCGAACACATCCGCCTCGATGCCCGCACGGTCAAGCTCGGTGCGCATGTCGCCGGTGATCCGCTCGACCACATCGCCGGTCTCGCGTTGCAGGGTGATGAAGCGGCGGATGATCGAGGCGCGCGCCTCTGGATTCAGGACGCGAAAGGCAAGATCCTCCAGCTCCTCGCGCATCCACTGCATCCCCATGCGCCCGGCAAGGGGCGCATAGATGTCCATTGTCTCGCGCGCTTTCTGCGCCTGCTTTTCCGGGCGCATCGCCTTGATGGTGCGCATGTTGTGCAGCCGGTCGGCGAGCTTGACGAGAATCACCCGCAGATCGCGCGACATCGCCATGAAGAGCTTGCGGAAATTCTCTGCCTGCTTGGTCTCGGAACTGCCCAGTTGCAGATTGGTGAGCTTGGTCACCCCGTCAACAAGCTCGGCTATCTCATGGCCGAACCGCCCCTCCACCATGGCATAGGAGGCCTTGGTGTCCTCGACCGTGTCGTGCAGAAGTGCTGTGACGATGGTGGCATCATCGAGCCGCTGCTCGGTCAGGATCGCGGCGACGGCGACGGGATGAGTGAAATAGGGCTCGCCGGAATGGCGCGTCTGGCCCTCGTGCATGGCGCGGCCAAAATCATACGCCGCACGAATGAGCGATTCGTCCGTTTTCGGATTGTAATGGCGCACCAATGTGATCAGGTCGTCGACGGCGATCATTTGTCAGGTGCGCCCCGCCTTCAGTCAGGGCCGGGCTCAGCCCTGGCCCTGCGCTTCCATGAGGGCGCGCAGAAGCTTTTCCTCGGACATGTCATCGGCTTCCGGGCGGTCGGGCTCGGCCCCCATGAGCAACGCCATGGAGTCCTCCTCGGGCTCGTCCACCTCGATCTGGGTCTGGTTCGATTCGATCAGCCGCTCGCGCAGGTCGTCGGCCGATTGCGTCTCATCCGCAATCTCGCGCAGCGCCACGACCGGATTCTTGTCGTTGTCGCGGTCCACAGTCAGGGCCGCACCGGCGGCAATCTCGCGAGCGCGATGCGCGGCCAACATCACCAGCTCAAAGCGGTTCGGAACCTTGTCGACGCAGTCTTCTGTGGTTACGCGGGCCATGCGACCTCCGGGCAATTTACGGGCTTTGGATCGGAAGCCCCGTATTTAGGACCTTGGCCAGGGATTTACAAGCGCGGAATCGGCAGGGCAACCACCTCGGCGCGCGCCGCCTCCGGCAACGCCGCGAGCATTTGCCGCACCGTGCGCCCCAGCACCGGATGCCGCCAGTCGGGGGCGACATCGGCCAGCGGAACAAGGACAAAGGCGCGCTCCTGCATCCGGGGATGGGGCAGGATCAGGCGCTCGGGCGCACGCCCTTGCTGCGCCGCGGCATCAAGCGCGCGCCAGCGTGCGTGCTCGGCGGGGTCGGGCAACACCAGGTCGCCGATGGCGACAAGATCGAGGTCCAGCGTGCGCGGCCCCCATCGAGTGACGCGCCTGCGACCAAAGGCGTCCTCGGCATCATGAAGACACGCCATCACCTCCTCGGGGCGCCCCGCCATCCACAACGTGGCGGCGGCATTCACGAAATCAGGCCCCGATCCGGGCGGAAAGGCCGGAGTGCGATAAAGCGCGCTGACCGCCTCGACACGCGCGCCGCGCGCCTTCAGATGCTGCAAGGCAGCGTCAATCGTCTCCGCGGGCGCACCCGCGCGAGACGGCAGGTTTCCACCGATCGCAATCAAGCAAAGTTGAAGCAAAGTCACGCCTGACCTATCCTTTTGTGGCAAACCATCATCTTGCGCTGCATTTGATGACCCCTTAGTTCTCGCTTTCAGCCTTGCTGTATACACCACTCACACCACTCACACCACTCACGCTTCCTAAGCAAGGCAGACCAATTTGAAAGGACATTAGGGATGTTTTACAAGGATGACCGTCTGGCCTTGTTCATCGACGGATCCAATCTCTACGCTGCGGGCAAGGCCCTTGGCTTCGACATCGACTACAAACTCCTTCGCAACGAGTTCATGCGTCGGGGCAAGCTCTTGCGCGCCTTCTACTATACTGCGCTGCTGGAAAACGACGAATACTCACCCATTCGTCCGCTGGTCGACTGGCTGCACTACAACGGTTACACCATGGTGACCAAACCCGCCAAGGAATACACCGACAGCCAGGGTCGCCGGAAGGTCAAGGGCAACATGGATATCGAGCTTGCGGTCGATGCCATGGAGCTTGCGCCGCGCGTGGATCACATCGTGCTCTTCTCGGGCGATGGCGATTTCAAGCCGCTGGTCGAAAGCCTTCAGCGCCAGGGTGTGCGCGTCTCGGTGGTCTCGACCATCCGCAGCCATCCGCCGATGATCGCGGATGACCTGCGCCGTCAGGCTGACAACTTCATTGAGCTTGACGATCTGCGCGACGTGGTTGGCCGCCCCCCGCGTGAACCGCGCGACTATGCCGAGCGCGAAACCGCTTACGCCACCGCACAAGACTGACGGAAACGGCACGGGGTATGCCGGACGCGATTGTCATCGGACAGCTTGTCGGGCTCTTCGCCGCTGCCTTTGGCGCGGCGACCCTGCTGCCGTTCCAGTCCGAGATAGTCTTCATCGCCCTTCAGGTGGCGGGCACCGTGTCGCTGCCTGCGCTGCTGATCGTTGCGTCGGTGGGCAACACGCTTGGCTCGGTGGTCAACTATGTCATGGGCCGCGGGATCGAGCGTTTCCGCCACCGCCGCTGGTTTCCCGTGACCGAAGCGCAGCTTGAACGCGCGCAGGACTGGTATGCCCGCTGGGGCGTCTGGACACTCCTGATGAGCTGGGCCCCGCTTGGCGACGGGTTCACCGTGGTGGCGGGGATCATGCGCACGCCGGTATGGCTTTTCGTCGCGCTTGTCGCCGTCGCGAAAACCGGACGCTACCTTGTCCTTGCCTGGATCACGGTGCAGGCGGGCGCGTGATCAGCCACCCGCGTTGCGGTTGATCTCCTCGTGTATCTCGATCACCCGGCGCGGCCAGGTGGATTTGATATAGGCCAGCACGGCACGCATCTCGGCCTCTGTCAACCGACCCTTGTAGCCCGGCATCCGGCTGCGATAGCCCAGTCCCACGACCGCCTCCGTGCCGCGCCGCAGAATATCGAGAAGCTGCGCATCGGGATGGTGCCAGGTATGGCCCGAGGCGTCATGGGGCGGCGCCGGCAGATAGCCGTCTGCGTCGCGGCTTTTCCAGTCGGGCTGCCCCTCGAGATTCGCCCCGTGGCACACGGCGCATTCCGCCTCATAGACCATCGCGCCAAGCGCCACCACCTCTGCATCCTGCCAGGGCAGGCGCGCCTCGCCCGCCATTGCCGCAGCGCCCCCGAGCGCCAGCACCACCGCCGTCAGATATCGCATCCTCGCCTCCTTGTTGTCCCCGCTCATGGCGCCTTCCCCCGCCGGAAGGTCAATCCCGGCAAATGTCGCAGCACCGCACCCCAGCCTTTACGCCACGCCCCCGCTGCCTTACCTCTATCCCCGATCAGGAGACGCGCGATGACCAAGCCCCCCCTCACCCTCTACCTCGCCGCGCCGCGCGGCTTTTGCGCCGGTGTGGACCGCGCCATCAAGATCGTGGAAATGGCGCTGGCGAAATGGGGCGCGCCGGTCTATGTGCGCCACGAGATCGTGCACAACAAATTCGTCGTGGACGACCTGCGCGCCAAGGGGGCGGTATTTGTCGAGGAACTCGATGATTGCCCCACCGACCGCCCGGTGATCTTTTCCGCCCATGGCGTGCCCAAATCGGTCCCGGCAGAGGCGGCGGCGCGCCAGATGCTCTATGTCGATGCCACCTGCCCGCTTGTGTCCAAAGTGCATATCGAGGCAGAACGCCACCATGAGAACGGGTTGCAGATCGTGATGATCGGCCATGCAGGCCACCCCGAGACGGTAGGGACGATGGGACAGTTGCCACCGGGCGAGGTGCTCTTGGTGGAAACGCCTGCGGATGTGGCGCGGCTCGCCGTGCGCGACCCCGCGCGCCTCGCGTTCGTCACGCAAACCACCCTCTCGATCGATGACACCGCCGAGGTGGTCGCGACCCTTAAGGCGCGCTTCCCGGCCATTGTCGGCCCGCACAAGGAAGACATTTGCTACGCCACCACCAACCGCCAAGAGGCGGTCAAGGCGATGGCCGAAAAGGCCCAGGCGATGCTCGTGGTGGGCGCGCCCAATTCCTCCAACTCCAGACGTCTGGTCGAGGTCGGCGCGCGCGCGGGCTGCGCCTATGCCCAGCTTGTGCAACGCGCCACCGACATCGACTGGCGCGCACTCGACGGTATCCGCAGCATTGGCATCACGGCAGGGGCCTCTGCCCCCGAGGTGCTGGTCAACGAGGTGATCGACGCCTTCCGCGCCCGCTATGACGTCACCGTCGAGGTGATCGAAACCGCACAGGAAAACGTCGAGTTCAAGGTGCCGCGCGTGTTGCGAGTGCCCGCCTGATCTTCACCGTTCCGGAAATACTCATTCCCATGTTCCACACCATCCCCCGCGCGCCCCTGATCCTTGGCCTTGCCGGCCTTTTGCCCTTTCTCTGGGGGGCGCTGACCGTGCTGCTGCCCGATCTCGGTCTCTGGACGGCACAGACCATCGGACCGCGTTTCGCAGGACCTTATGTCATGCTGTTCTACGGCGCGGTGATCCTGTCGTTCATGTCCGGTGTGCTCTGGGGCTTTGCCACCAAGGCCAGCGGCCCCCGCGCCGCCACGGGCTATGCGCTGTCGGTCCTTCCCGCCCTCTGGGCGTTCTTCATGACCGGCGGCGGGCCGCAATCGGCGGGGATCAATCTTATCTTCGGTTTTGCGGGGCTGTTGCTACTGGATCTGCAATTCGCCCGGCAAGGGCTTGCCCCGCCATGGTGGATGCCGCTACGCATTATGCTCAGCGTCGTGGTGATCGCCTGTCTCGCCATCGGAGTTTTCGCCTGATGCCCACACTTATCGCCTATACCGACGGGGCGTGCTCCGGCAATCCCGGCCCCGGCGGCTGGGGGGTGCTGATGCAGGCCCGCGACGGCGACACCGTGGTGAAGACTCGCGACCTCAAGGGCGGCGAGGCGCAGACCACCAACAACCGGATGGAACTCATGGCCGCGATCATGGCGCTCGAGACGCTCTCGCGCCCCTCGGCCATCACCATCGTCACCGACAGCGCCTATGTGAAGAACGGCGTGACCGGGTGGATCCACGGCTGGAAGAAGAACGGCTGGAGAACCGCCGCGAAGAAGCCCGTGAAGAACGCCGATCTCTGGCAGCGGCTCGATGCGGCGCAACTCCGCCACGACGTGACGTGGCAATGGGTCAAGGGCCACGCGGGCCACCCCGAGAACGAGCGCGCGGATGAACTGGCCCGCGCAGGCATGACGCCTTTCAAGCCTGCAAGGGCCGGGCCATGACCCTGCTTGCGCTGCTCGATCACGCCTCGGTGGCGATTTTTGCGCTGACCGGCGCGCTTGTCGCCTCGCGTCGCCAACTCGACATCGTTGGCTTTGCCTTTCTCGCCTGCCTCACGGCCGTGGGCGGCGGCACCCTGCGCGATGTACTGCTTGATCGCAACCCGGTGTTCTGGCTGGCCAATCCAGCCTATATCCTGATCGGCTGCACCGCCGCCCTGCTGGTCTTCTTCACCGCGCATCTGGTCGAAAGCCGCTATCGCTGGCTTCTGTGGCTTGACAGTTTCGCGCTTGCCGTCGCCGTGCCCGCCGGTGTCAGCGCCGCCATGGCCACCGGCCAGGGCGCGGTGATCGTGGTGTTGATGGGGATGGTCACGGGCTGCATGGGCGGGCTGATGCGCGATGTGGTGGTGGGTGAGGTGCCGCTGGTGCTCAAACGCGGCGAGCTTTACGTCACCGCCGCCTTTACGGGTGCCACGGGCGCGGTGATCGCCGCGCAACTGACGACCGAACCGCTCGTCATCCTCGGCACCTGTGCGGTGCTGACATGGGCCTTGCGCGCAGGGTCGCTCACCTTCGGCTGGCAATTGCCGGTCTATCGGCCCCGCCCGCCCCGGACCCAGGCTAGCGCCGCTCGCCCACCAGCTTCCACAGGTAAACAAGCAGCATCGTCCCCAGAACAGCGCCGATGAGCCCGCCCAGAAGCCCGGTGATCATCAGCACCATGCGGATCACCACCGCGCCGATCAACGCCCCGGCGATGCCAATGAGGATCGTGGGCACCACCCCCATCTCCACCCGCATCAGCCGCGTGGCGAGAAACCCCGCCGCAATGCCTACGATGAGCAGCCCGATGATGCCCATGCCCTACCTCCGCCGCCAATCGGTCGGCACGATGATCAGCGCGCCAACCGACGACAGGATCGCATCCACCCCTGGTGCGCCGAAGCGGATGCCGAACATGATGCGGATGAAATAGAACAGGAACGCCCCGCCAACGCAGATGATGATCGAGGGAAGATAGCCATTGCGGGTGAACCCGCTCTTTTCGCTGGCATAGCCGACGATCCCCGCGATCACCACCGTGCCGAAGAGTTGCAGGAACATCGCCTCACCCCAACCGCGTGCCCGGCGCAAGCGTCATGCCGCGCAGGAACCCGGGCGCATCCTGCGCCGCGCGCCCGGCCCGTTGCAAGCGCAAAAGCCGCACCGCACCCGTGCCACAGGCCACGGCAGGGGCCGCATCCAGCACCTCACCCGGCGCGCCCGCGCCTGTGCCAAGGCACGAGGCCAGCACCTTGACGCGCTCGCCCGCCACCTCGAACCAGGCACCGGGAAAGGGCGAGAGACCCCGGATTTGCCGATCCACCTCTACCGCACGGCGTGTCCAGTCGATCCGCGCCTCGGCCTTGTCGATCTTGGCGGCATAGGTGACGCCCGCCTCGGGCTGCGGTTCGGGCACCAGATCCGGCAGCCGTGCCAGCGCCTCGACAATGAGCCGCGCGCCCACGCTCGCGAGCCGGTCATGCAACGCCCCAGTCGTCTCGGTCTCGCCGATCCGCACCGCCTCGCGCAACAGAACCGGCCCGGTATCAAGCCCCGCCTCCATCGCCATGATGCACACACCCGTTTCCGCATCCCCCGCCATGATCGCACGATGGATGGGCGCCGCGCCGCGCCAGCGTGGCAAAAGCGAGGCGTGAATGTTGAGACATCCCATCTGTGGCGCTTCGAGAACCGCTTGCGGCAGAATGAGTCCGTAGGCTACCACCACCGCCACATCGGCACCGAGCGCGGCAAACTCCGCCTGCTCTTCAGCCCCTTTCAAACTCTCCGGATGACGCACCATCAGCCCCAGCGCCTCGGCCCGCGCCTGCACCGGGCTGGGGCGGTCCTTCTTGCCGCGCCCCGCGGGCCGGGGCGGCTGGCAATAGACTGCCGCCACCTCATGCCCTGCCGCCACCAGCGCATCGAGCACCGGCACCGAGAAGTCGGGCGTCCCCATGAAGATCACGCGCATCGCTGCCCCTTCACTGTTCCTCAAATACTCGAATCCGACCGCGCCACGGGCACCGCCCTCAGCCCGCCTTGCGCGCGCGGCGCAGAAGCATGTCGCGCTTGACCCGGCTCAGCCGATCGAAATACATCCGCCCCGCCAGATGGTCGATCTGATGCTGCACCGATGTGGCCCAGAGGCCGACGAAATCGCGCTCCTCGACCTCACCCGCCGCATTCAGATACCGAACCGTCACCGCGCGGGGCCGCTCGATCACCGCCGAGACGCCGGGCAGGCAGGGGCTTACCTCCTCGTGGCCGCGCAACGCGATGCTGGCATGAAGGATCTCGGGATTGGCCATGCGCACCGCCTGACCGCGCGCCTCGCTCGCATCCACCACGGCAAGGCGCTGCATCTCGCCAAGCTGCACCGCCGCAAGGCCCACCCCCGGCATCGCCTCCATCACCGCGATCATCTCATCCCAGAGCGCGCGCACCGCATCGGTGATCTCCGCCACCGGCTCAGCCGCCATGCGCAGCCGCACATCGGGCCAACGCAGCACCGCCCTCACGCGCGCGCCTGCTCGCGCTTGAGCTTTACCATCCGCCTGGTTATAAGCTGCCGCCGCATCGCGCCAAGATAATCTATGAACAGCTTGCCGTTGAGGTGGTCAATCTCGTGCTGCACACAGGTCGCCCAAAGCCCGCCAAAGCCCTCGCGATGCTCGGCCCCGTCGATCCCGGTCCAGCGCACCTCCACCTCGGCGGGCCGTGTCACCTCGGCATATTGCTCGGGGATCGACAGGCATCCCTCTTCATAGACGTTCATCTCCTCCGAGGCCGTCACCACCTCGGGGTTGACCATGACGATGGGGCGCGGGGTCTCATGCTCTTCTTTCACGCAATCAAGCACGATGAGCCGCGTAAGCGCCCCCACCTGCGGCGCGGCAAGACCAATGCCGGGCGCGTCATACATGGTCTCGAGCATGTCCCTCGCAAGCGTGCGCAGTTCATCGGTGATCTCGGTCACCGGCGCGCAGACCTTCTTGAGGCGCGGATCGGGGTGGATGAGGATGGGCCGTTTCATGGCGCTGATTTAGGCGATCGCTGGGGCTGGTGCAACGGGGTTGCGCCTGACGCCGGTTCGGCTAGCCTGCACCCTAACACGGGCAGGAGGCACCCATGGATTTCGACGAGATCATCGAGCGGCGCGGCACCCATTCGGATAAATGGGACATGATGGAGGCCAAATACGGCATCTCGCCCGAGGACGGGATCGCCATGTGGGTGGCCGACATGGATTTCCGCCCGCCCGCCTGCGTCACGGCGGCGTTGCGCGCAATGACCGATCACGGGATCTACGGATATTACGGTGACGATACGGGCTATCGCGCCGCGATCCGGTGGTGGATGGCCGAACGCCACGGCTGGCAGGTGGAGCCGGGCGCGATCTTCACCACCCATGGCCTTGTCAACGGCACCGGGCTTTGCGTCGATGCCTTCACCGCGCCGGGCGACGCCGTGGTGATCTTCACCCCCGTCTATCACGCCTTCGCCCGCGTGATCCGCGCGGCGGGACGCGAGGTGCGCGAATGCCCGCTCGTGAACAACGCGGGCCGCTACGAGATGGATTTTGACGCTTATGACGCGGCGATGACCGGCTCCGAGCGCATGGTGATCCTGTGCTCGCCGCACAATCCCGGCGGGCGCGTCTGGCACCGCGAGGAATTGCAGGGCGTGGCCGAGTTTGCCCGCCGCCACGACCTGATCCTTGTCTCCGACGAGATCCACCATGACCTGTTGATGCCCGGCCAGCGCCATGTCCCGATGGCCCATATTGACGGGATCGCGGACCGGCTGGTGATGATGACGGCCACCACCAAGACCTTCAACATCGCGGGCGCGCATCTGGGCAATGTCATCATCCCCGACGAGGGCCTGCGGGCGCGTTTTGCCACGCGGATGGCGGCACTCGGGGTGTCGCCCAACTCCTTCGGTCTCGCCATGGCCGAGGCCGCCTATTCGCCCGAGGGCGCGGCATGGGTCGATGCGCTCTGCGCCTATCTCGACGGCAACCGCGCGCTGTTCGATGCGGGCGTGAATGCCATACCGGGACTCGCATCCATGCCGCTTGAAGCCACCTATCTGGCCTGGGTGGATTTCTCCGGCACCGGCATGGACGCCGCCGAGTTCACCCGCCGAGTCGAGCAAGAGGCACGCATCTGCGTGAACCACGGCCCCACTTTCGGCACCGGCGGCGAAAGCTTTTTGCGCTTCAACATCGCCACGCCGCGCGCGCGGGTGGCCGAGGCGGTGGCGCGGTTGCAAACGGCGTTCGCGGATTTGCAGTAACCGCGCGCGTCGTCCTCGGGCCTGACCCGAGGACCTTTGGATCACGGGATCCTCCGGTCAAGCCGGAGGATGACACGCGTTTATGGCCGGCGTCACATACCCCGCTAGCCTTGCGTCACACGCCCCTCCCCCGCCCGCTCGCGGAAGAGCGCGACCATCTCGCCCATGTCGCGGTCGGCGTCGATGGCCAGACGGCGCAGGCCGAAATGCACCTGCGCCATGTCCTGATAATAGCGGGTATAGGCATAATTTGCGGCCGCCCCTGCCGCCGCCCCCAGAACCGGCACGGTCTGCGCCGCAAGCTTTTGGCCCAACACCGTCGCAAGCCGGGGCGCCACCCGCGCAATCAGCGCCCGCAGCGCCGCGCCGGTCAACGTCACCCGCGTGCCAATGAGGCCCAGATTGGCCCCGTCATCACTGGCCAGCGGCCCCGCGCTGCCGAAAACCTCGATGGAATCGAACCGCACCCCTGGCTCGGACGGGTCGAACCCGTGATCGGCGGCCACGTCCTGAATGGCGCGCAAGAGCACCGTTACCGTCACCGGCAATTCCGCCAGCGCCGTGGGCAGGCCGCCCATGCCCCCCGCCGCCCCCATCGCCGTGGTCAGAAGCCGGACACGCCAGCCCGGCAGATCAGGCAGCGTGCTGCGCGTGCCATGCGCCTCCTCTGCCGCGTGGAAAAGCGCGCGCTCTGTCACCGCGCCAATGCGCGTGCGCACCTCGGTCGGCAGCCGGTCAAGCAGCCCTTCGGCCTGCGTGCCAATGAGGTTCAGAACCTCCATCGCCCCGCCGCTTGCGCGCGCATTGCGCGCCACAAGCGCGTCGAGCCGCGCGTCAAAAGCGGTCCTGTCCGGCGGTTTGCCCAGTAATTCCATCGCCTCGCCCTCGCTCGAACTTTCCAGAGATGACCGCGCGCGCACCCGATTTCAAGCCGCCCGCGTCACCGCCCCCGCGATCCCGTCCCACCCGCCGGGAACAAGCGCCAGCCCCAGCACCCGCGCCGGATTGGTCGGCGGTGGCATCTCGACCGCATCGAGTCGCGTGAACCCGAAGCGCCCGTAATAAGGCGCGTCGCCCACCAGCATCACCCGCGCCCAGCCAAGGCCCCGCGCCCGTTCCACGCTCTCGCGGATGAGCCACGCGCCCAATCCCTCGCCCTGATGGGTGGGATGCACCGCGACCGGCCCCAGAAGCAGCGCCTCTGCGCCGCCCACCCGCACCGGCCAGTAGCGGATCGCGCCCGCGAGCGTTCCATCCGCATCCCGCGCCACGAGGCAAAGCCCGGCCACAGGCGGCACCCCGTCGCGCAGCCTGTAGGACGAGAGCGCCTCGCGCCCCGGCGCGAAACAGAGGTCATAGAGTGCCTCAACCTCCCAGTAATCGGCAGGCCCCTCCTGCCCAAGTTCGAACATGACCCGCCCGCGTCTCCCGAGATTCGACTGGCCAAGCGCCTAACACGGCGTTAGCTCTGGCACAAACCGGATAAGCCCATGGAGATGCGCATGTTCTACCGCCCCGAGGACGGCCACGGCCTGCCGCACAACCCCTTCAACGCGGTGGTCACACCACGGCCCATCGGCTGGATTTCTTCGCGCGGGACCGACGGCCGCGACAATCTTGCGCCCTATTCGTTCTTCAACGCCGTGGCCTATGTGCCGCCGCAAGTGATGTTCGCCTCGACCTCGGCCAAGCCCGATCGCAGCGACACCAAGGACAGCGTCGCCAATATCCGCGAAACGGGTGTGTTCTGTGTCAATATCGTCAGCGAGGCGCTGACCGATGCCATGAACCGCACCTCGGGCGCATGGGATCGCGAGGTGGACGAGTTCACCGACGCCGGGATCGAGAAGGCGGAATGCGAAACCATCGCCTGTTCCCGCGTCGCCGCCGCGCCGGCGGCCCTCGAATGTCGGCTGACACAGGTCGTGCAACTGCCGGGAGAGGCCAATTTCGTGGTATTCGGCGAGGTCACCGGCGTGCATCTACGCGACGACTGCCTGGTGGACGGGATTTTCGACGTGACCCGTTTCTACCCGCTCTCGCGGCTTGGCTACAAGGATTACGCCGTCATCCGAGAGACCTTCAGCCTGAAACGGCCCGGCGAATAGCGCCCCTCAGCCGGTCGAGATCGCCGCGCCGAGCCTGGCCGCGCGCCGTCCCGGCCCCTCGCGCCCCAGCGTCCGGCACAGGATCAGCACCGGTACGAGGCCAAAGCCCACCAGGACAAGGGACGGAACTGCCGCCTCGGCCAGGCGCTCGTCGGCAGCAAGCCGATGCGCCTGCACCGCGAGTGTCTGGAAATTGAACGGATGCAGGATCAGCGTGGCCGGCAATTCCTTCATCACATCGACAAACACGATCAGCAGCGCCGTCAGCACCGAGGCCCGCGCCACCGGCAGATGCACCCGCGCCAGCAGCCGCGGTCCCGGCTGCCCCAGCGAGCGCCCGATCGCATCGAGATGCAGCGGCACTGTCGCCATGCCGCTGTCATAGGCGTTAAGTGCGGCCGCCATGAAGCGCACCACATAGGCCATCACCATAAGCCAGATGGATCCGGTGACGAGAAGGCCGGTGCGAATGCCGAAGGTTTCGCGCATGAAGGCGTCAAGCGCATTGTCGAAGGCCGCCATCGGCACCATCAGCCCTACCGCGATCACGCCGCCCGGCACGGCATAGCCCAGCCCCGCCCCAAGCACGAGCCAGCGAGAGGTGCGGCCCGGCCGCGTGCGGGCGCGAAAACCCACGAGGATGGCGCCCAGCACCGTCAGCACCGAGGCGACGGCGGCCAGCGTCAGCGAATTCGACATGAAACCAAGGTAGCGCGGAGACAGCAGGTCCTGCCCCGATCCCACCGCCATCACGCCCAGCATGATCACCGGCAGGACAAACCCCAGCAACACCGGCAGAAAGCAGACAGTGAACGCGCCCAGTGCCGCCAGCCCGGTGAGGCGCGGGCGCTCCATCGTCTCGAACCGCGCGCCGCGCCCGGCGGTGCGCATCCGGCCCCGGCTCGCCCGCTCAAGCCCCGCCAGAAGCAGCGCGAAACTCAGCAGGCACAGTGCCAGTTGCGCCGCCGCCGCCCGATCGCCGAGGCTGAACCACGCCTGATAGATGCCGGTGGCAAAGGTCTGAACGTTGAAAAACGCGACCGTACCGAAATCGGCGATCGTCTCCATGATCGCCAGAAGCGCGCCACCGGCAATCGCGGGCCGCGCCATCGGCAGGGCCACACGGCGAAACGCATAGGCAGGCGAACGTCCAAGCGTGCGGGCCACCAGAAAGGCATTGGCCGATTGCTGTCGGAACGAGGCGCGCGCCAGCAGATACACATAAGGGTAAAGCACGATGGTCAGCATCAGCGCCGCACCGCCAAGGCTGCGCACCTCGGGAAACCAGTAATCCCGCGGCCCCCAGCCCGTGAGCGCGCGCAGGGCGGTCTGCACGGGGCCGGGATGGTCGAGCATATGGGTATAGGCATAGGCCATGACATAGGCCGGAAAGGCCAGCGGCAGCGCAAGCGCCACTTCCAGCACCCGCACGCCCGGAAAACGATACACGGTCACCAGCCAGGCGGTGAGCGCGCCGATGATCGCCGTGGATAATCCCACGATCACCACCAGTTTCAGTGTGTTGAACGTGTAGCGCGGCAGCACCGTTGCCAGAACGGTGCGCCAGGTCTCCAAATCCCCCGCCAGCGCCGCCAGAACCGCCGCGACAATGGGCGCCAGGCACAGGGCGACGACGACCCATGACAGGCGGTGGAGTAGGCGTTCGCTCATGGAAACGGCGCTCCGGTCTTGTTGGCGGGTCTTTGTCCGGATGGAAGGCGACCCTGGCCATAACGGTCGGCCCGGTCTGCCAACTGCTCTCGGCGCTGTCAAGGCGAACGGAACCCTCGCAGGGCTTTGATGATGTGACCGCCCCTCGACGATAGCAATGTGCCAAGGGAGGTCTGCATTGACCCATGAACGAGGACGGCCACACCATCAGAGCCACACGGAGAGGTCAGGGTTGGGCCAGGACGCCACGGCGGCCGGAACTGCGAAGGCCATCCGAAAGATGCCCTGCTGACGCATTCATATTGCCTGGATATTTGGTGGAGCCTAGGGGGATCGAACCCCTGACCTCTTGCATGCCATGCAAGCGCTCTCCCAGCTGAGCTAAGGCCCCGTTATGCTGGCCCGTTCCGGACCGTGCGCCGCTGATTAGACAAAGCGGCGAGCGGGATCAAGAGGAAAATCCCGCCCCCGTCACATTACAACTCGTCGTCGGCGGCCACATCAGCGATGTCGTCGAGCGAGACGTCATCGTCCTCGTCATCATCGAGCAGATCATCGTCGAGTTCGACATCCACCGCATCGTCTTCATCGATCAGATCGGTATCGTCGTTCACGGTGGCTACCCTGAGCTTCTTGGTCACGGCATCCTCGGCGTCGGGCGTCATGGAACGCATCTTGCCGGTGGCAAGCTCGACCACCTCGCCGGTATAGGGGCTGATGATCGGGGTTTTGTTCAGGTCGTAGAAACGCTTGCCAGTCGTCGGGCAGACGCGCTTGACGCCCCATTCTTCCTTGGGCATTGATGTTCCTCTTTCGACTCTCTTGCACGCAATCCGGCTCCCCTGCCATAACCTTGATGGACTGTCAAAGGCTTTGCGGAAAGACGTCGCTGCGCTGCGTTTCGGAGGTCATATGGGCCAACATCTTCTTCCCGGCAACCCCCCGGTGACCGTGACCCTGCGCAAGAGCGCGCGGGCGCGGCGGATATCGCTGCGCGTCTCCGGGCTGGACGGCCAGGTGACGCTGACCGTGCCTCGAGGCGTGACCGAGGCCGAGGCACTCGGATTCGCGCACACCAAGGCCGAGTGGCTGCGCGGACATCTGGCGGCGCGGCCCGATGCGGTGATGGTGATGCCGGGCGCGGTGCTGCCGATCGAAGGTCTGGCGCGGCGAATCGTGCAGGGGGCCGGGCGGCAGGTCGTGCTTGGCGAGGGGATCGCCCATGTGCCCGGCCCCGAAGCGGTGCTCGCGCGACGGCTCGAGGCGTGGCTGCGCACGCAGGCGCGCGACCGGCTGGCGGCGGCCTCTGATCACTACGCGGCGCGGCTTGGGCTGTCCTTTACGCGGATCACCCTGCGCGACACGCGTTCGCGATGGGGATCGTGCTCGTCGAAGGGCGCGCTCAGCTATTCCTGGCGGCTTATCCTCGCGCCGCCCGAGGTACTGGATTATGTGGCTGCGCATGAGGTGGCACACCTGGCCGAGATGAACCATTCGCCCGCCTTCTGGTCGCTGGTGGCGCGGCTTTGTCCCGGCTATGACGCACCGCGCGGCTGGCTGCGGCGCGAAGGGGCGGGATTGCATCGCTATCGTTTCGATTGACCGGCCGCGGATTTGTGATCACATGAGGACATGTTGAGCTCGCCCCGTACCGATCCCGTCCCAATGGCCCATGACCGCGTCTATCGCGGCCTCCGCTCTCGAATCATGCATGGCGAAATTGCCCCCGGTCAGGCGCTGACGCTGCGCGGTTTAGCCGCAGAATACGGGGTGTCGATGACCCCCGCGCGCGAGGCGCTGCGGCGGCTGTCGGCGGAGGGGGCGCTGACATTGTCAAGCTCGGGCCGCGTCTCGACACCGGAACTGAGCAACGAGCGGATAGAGGAACTGGCGGCGCTGCGCTCGCTGCTGGAGGTGGAACTTGCAAGCCGCGCCCTGCCGCGCGCGCATATGGCGCTTATCGACCGGCTTCAGAGCATCAATGCGCGAATCGCCGAGGATATCGTCCATCAGGATGCGGTGGCCTATATCCGGCGCAACCTCGAATTTCACCGTACACTCTATCTGCGCGCGCAGGCCCCGGCGATGCTGGCCATGGCAGAAACCGTGTGGCTGCAACTGGGCCCCTCCATGCGGGCGCTCTATGGGCGTTTGCGCAGGAAGGATCCGCCGCATTTTCACCGCCTGATCATCGCGGCGCTCAAGGCGGGCGACGAGCCGGGGCTGCGCCTTGCCGTGCGCTCTGACGTAACTCAGGGTTTGCGAATGCTGGCGGGATGAGAGGCCGAACCGGACGTTCAGAACAGGAGCTTCTGAACCTTGGCTTGGCTAGAGCATGTCGCATTGACCTGGGAATACCCGTCCCTGGCTAGCCCTGGATCCTCTGTGCCTGATCGACAAGACCTCGGGGCAAGCCCGGGGTGGGCATGACGCTGCACAGGGGCAACCCGCGCTTGCCTGTTTGATCCCGGTCACGAAAGGCGCGATCCGCGCGATCGTGCCGTTACGCTGCCAGCCCTTTGGCGCCCAATCCGAGGAATTTCTGGCGCCGGTCGCGGATCAGGGCCGCGCGGTCCTTGGCGGACAGTTCGCTCAACATTGCCGAGATGGCCTTGCCCACGGCGGCGATGGTGGCAGCGCGGTCGCGATGTGCGCCGCCCAAAGGCTCGTCGATGATGCGGTCGGCCACGCCAAGCTTGATGAGGTCCTGCGCGGTCAGGCGCAGCGCCTCGGCGGCCTCACGCATCTTCTCGGCATCCTTCCACAAGATCGAGGCGCAACCCTCGGGCGAGATCACCGAATAGACCGAATGTTCCAGCATCGCCACCCGATTGGCGCTGGCGAAGGCCACCGCACCGCCCGATCCGCCCTCGCCGATGATGACCGAGACCAGCGGCACGCCAAGGCTCAGGCAGGTCTCGGTGGCGCGCGCGATGGCCTCGGACTGTCCGCGCTCCTCGGCTCCCTTGCCGGGATAGGCGCCGGGCGTGTCCACCAGCGTCACCACCGGCAGACCGAAACGGTCGGCCATCTGCATCAGCCGCACCGCCTTGCGATAGCCCTCGGGTCGGGCCATGCCGAAATTATGGGTCAGGCGCGACTTTGTGTCATGGCCCTTCTCATGGCCGATCACCATCACCGGCCGGTCGTTGAAGCGCGCGAGCCCGCCCATGACCGCCTCATCCTCACCAAAGGCACGGTCGCCCGCGAGCGGTGTGTATTCTGTAAAGAGTGCCCCGATGTAGTCGCGGCAATGGGGACGGTCGGGATGGCGGGCGACCTGGCATTTGCGCCAGGGCGTCAGCGATTTGTAGAGGTCGCGCAGAAGCGTGGCCGCCTTGACATCAAGTGCGCGCGCCTCTTCCTCCACATCGGTCTCGCGATTGGTGCGGGCAATCGCACGCAACTCCTCGGCCTTGCCTTCGATCTCGGCAAGCGGTTTCTCGAAATCGAGGTAATGGGTCATTGCGCGGCCTTCCGTCTGAACGCCCCGCTATATGGCGCGACGCCGCACGATTTGCAATCACATCGGGGCAATGCCCCGCCGCCTCGGACCGGCAAGGGCCGCCAGCGCGAGGATCACGCCCGAAACCGTCGCGATCATACCCGCCGCGCTGACCGCGCTCTCATAGCCAAGCCAGAGCGGCCCATAGCCCGCCAGAACATAGCCAAGGATGGCCGAAAGCGTTGCGAACCCGACGCTCCACGCAACCTGCCCGCCCATGCGGTCGGTCATCAGCCGCGCGGCGGCGGGGGGGCAGATGAACATGGCTATGACGATGATCGAGCCGACAGCATCGAACGCCGCCACCGCCGCCATGGCCGCCACCGCCACCAGCGCGAGCGAGAGCGCGCGCACCGGCAGGCCGAGGGTGCGCGCAAAACCCTCGTCGAAGGTCGCGATCACCAATGCCCGCCAGAAGACAGCGGTAAAAAGCACCACGGCAAGGGCGACCACGGCCATGCGCGTCAGTTCCGGCGGCAGGCCGCTGAGCGCCTGACCGTCGAGAAGCGCCCCCCAGCCATCGCCATCAAGCCAGATCAGGCTTTCGAGATTGCCGTAAAGCGCGTGCTGCACATCGAGATGCACGCCCGAGGCGGCGCTTTGTTCCAGAAGCAGCACACCCCCTGCGAACATGGCGGTAAAGACCACGCCCATTGCCGCGCCCGGCTCGATCCGCCCCAACCGCCGGATCACCTCGATGAGGGCCACCGAGACGAGCGCCGCACCGCCCGCGCCCAGCATCATCGGCACCGCCGCCACCCGACCGGAGAGCAGAAAGGCCACTACGATGCCCGGCAGCACAACATGGCTGATCGCGTCGCCGATAAGCGCCTGACGCCGGAGCAGCAGGAAATTTCCCGGAAGTGCGCAAGCAAGGGCCGCAAGCACGCCGATCACGAGAGGCGTGAGCGAAAGCATGACGAATTCCGCCCCCATCACAGCGCCCCTTCCGGCCCGAGATGGTGATCAAGCGCGGCAATCTGATCGGGGGTCAGCACCTCTGACAAGGGGCTCAGCCCGTCATGGCGGGCGGCGGCGGCCTCGAACTCGGGCAGGCTGCGCAGCATGTGCCAGCGCCGTTCGTCGAGCCGCGCGCGCGCGGCCCAGGCGCGCCCCTTGTCCGTCGCCACCCCATCGGGGCGCACAAGACCCCGACCGCGCATCAGGCGCAGTGTCAACGGCTCATAGACCGGCTGCCCGGAGGCCAGCGCCAGCAGCCCTTGCCGAAGGTGCACCCGCCGTTGAAACCGCCAATGCCGCAGCCCCGCCGCCACCACGCCGCGCGCGGGCGCGAACAGCAGCGAAAAGGTGAAAAGCGCAAAACTTGCCAGCACGATGAGCGGTCCTGTGGGAAGGTCCGGCGCGGTGGCCGAAAGCGCAGCCCCGAAATAGCCCGAAAGTCCGCCAATCCCCCCTGCCAGCAGCACCACCGTGCCCACGCGCTCTGACCAGAGCCGCGCCGCGACCGGGGGGATGATCAGCAGCGCCACGATGAGAACCACGCCCACCACCTTGAGCCCTACCACGGTGATCGCCAGCGCCAGCCCCATCATCGCCAGATCGACCGCGCGCAGGTTGATCCCCTGTCCCGCCGCGTGTTCGGGGTCAAACGCCACCAGAACCATCGGACGGCGCAGCAGCACCACCAAGGCCAGAACCGCCGCCCCGCCCGCCGCGATGCTCAGCGCCTCGGCGCGCAGCATTCCGGCGGTCGCGCCCAGAAGGAAGGTTTCCAGCCCCGCCTGCCGCCCGGTTTCCAGAACCTGCACCACAGTCAGAAGCACGACACCCGCCCCGAAAAACACCGAAAGCACCGCGCCGATGGCGGCATCCTCATGCAGTCGCGTGCGCGCCGTGAGCCAGGACACGCAGGCAAGGCCCAGCCCCGCCGAGAGCGCCGCGCCCAGCATCAGACCCGGCAGGAACCGCCCCTCACCGCCAAACGCAACCATCACCAGAAACCCGGCCACAACGCCGGGAAGGGTGGCGTGGCCGATGGCGTCGCTCACGAGCGCGCGGCGCGCAAGGTAGAGAAACACACCCGTCGCGCCCGCCGCGATCCCGAGCATCGCCGCGCCCAATGTGACCAGCGTGGCGTTATAGCCCAGCCCGAGGCCCAGCGCCTGCCAGAGCATCGTCTAGACCGCCTGTTGGGCTGGCCCCAGCCGCCCGCCATAGGCCGCGCGCAGGTTGGCCTCGGTCATCACCTCGGCCACCGGCCCCTCGGCGATGGCGGTGATGTTGAGGAGAAAGGCGCGGTCGAAATAGGCAGGCACGGTGGCCAGATCGTGATGAACGGCAACCACCGTTCTGCCGTCGTCGCGCAAGCCCTTGAGCACACCGATGATGGCGCGCTCGGTGGCGGCATCGACCCCGGCGAACGGCTCGTCCAGAAGGTAGAGATCAGCGCCCTGCACCAGCGCGCGGGCAAGAAACACGCGCTGTTGCTGCCCGCCCGAAAGCTGCCCGATCTGGCGGCTGGCAAAACCCTCCATGCCGACGCGGGCAAGGCTTTCCATCGCGCGGGCGCGGTGGCGGGCGCGGATATGGCCCAGAAGGCCCAAATCGCGATAAAGCCCCATCATCACCACGTCGATCACGCGGGCCGGGAATTCCCAGTCCACGCTGGCACGCTGCGGCACATAGGCGATGCGGGCGCGCACCCGGTCAAGCGGCGCGCCAAAGGCCGTGACCTGCCCCGAGAGCGGGTGCAGGATGCCAAGCGCAGCCTTGAGAAGCGTCGATTTCCCCGCGCCATTGGGGCCGACGATGGCGGTCATCTGCCCCGCCCGAAAGCTGACATCGACGGAAAACACCGCCGGTTTCTCGCCATAGGAAACGGTGAGGCCGCGAATGGCCAGCGGGCTCTGGTCAATCGGCTTGTCGCGCACCAGTTCAAGCGCCATGGTCATCCCTCTGCCGCCAGCCAACCGTTCAGGCCACGCTGCGGCGCCTGCCCGCCAAGGGCGCGGGCAATGGTGGTTATATTATGGTCGATCATGCCCGTATAGGTGCCTTCGTAAGTGCCGGGCTGGCCCATGGCGTCGGAAAAAAGCTCGCCGCCGATGCGGACCTCGTGGCCGCGCGCCGCAGCCCCTTCGATCAGGGCGCGGATATTGCGGTCGGGCACGGTGCTTTCGACAAAGACGGCACGGATTCCGCGCGCGACGAGCAGTTCTACCAGATCGCGGATGCGTGCCAGACCGGCCTCGGATTCGGTGGAAATGCCCTGAATTCCCTCGACCTGGAACCCGTAAGCGCGCCCGAAGTAACCGAAGGCATCATGGGCCGTGACCAGCACACGCGCCTCGGGCGGGATCGTGGCGAGCGTCTCGGTGGCATAGATGCCGAGTCGGTCGAGATCTGCGCGGAACGCACGAGCGTTGCGGGCGATATCCCGCGCCGCGTCGGGCCGCGCCTCGGCAAGTGCGACGGCAATGCCGTCGGCCACATGCCGCCAGAGATCGGGCACCATCCACACATGCGGATCGAAGCGCCCCTCGTAATCAGGATGGGCGATGCGCAGACTTTCTGGCACGGCCTCACCCACGGCGACAACGGGTTGACGCGCGGCGAGGCGGGCAAGGAACTCCTCCATCTGCGCTTCAAGGTAAAGACCATGCCAGAGCACCAGATCGGCGCGGGTAAGGGCCACTATATCGCTGCGGGTCTGGCGAAAGGAATGCGGGTCAATCCCCGGCCCCATCAGGGCGCGCACCGTGACCGCATCGCCGCCGATCACGCGGACGGTATCGGCGATCATGCCGGTGGTGGTGACGACGTTCATAGGGGCGGTGCCCGCGCGCGCCGCCTGCGCGCCCGCGAAGGCAGCAGCAAGAGCAAGCAGATGGCGGCGGGTCAGGTCCATGTCGGATGCCTTTGTGTAACAGGTCACGAGATGAATATGCGAGTCGTTCTCAATTTCGTCAAGTGGATTGCAACTTATTCTCATGTGCAAGATGGCGTGCTTACCAGCACGGGAATGTGACAGGCGTCCGCGCAAAGACATGAAAGCTTTTCTCGACGGAACCGCCAAGGCTGGTCTAGGCTCGCCGTGAAACACACCCTCAGAGGGACCAAAGCGGGGAGAATCCATGATTGGGGTGATCGCACGACGGCTGGCGCTCGGTCTTGTGACCGTCTGGCTTGTCTCCGTGATCATCTTTCTGGGCGTTGAGGCGCTTCCCGGCGATGCCTGCACCGCAATTCTCGAACGCGACGCCCATGGCGAGGCGCTCGACGCCTGCCGCAAGGCGCTTGGCCTCGAAACGCCCGCGCTCGACCGCTATCTGGGCTGGGCGGCGGGCGTGATGCAGGGCAATTTCGGCATGTCCGCAAGCGGGCACGAGAGCATCGCGCAGATGGTTGGCTATCGGGTGCGCAACTCACTCCTGCTGGCGGCGGGCGCGCTTAGCGTCGGTATCCCGTTGGCGATCTCGCTGGGCGTTGTGGCGGGGCTGACGCGCGATCGCTGGCCGGACCTTCTGTTTTCCACCGGTGCGATCCTGGCCATGACGATCCCGGAGTTCGTCGCCGCCACGCTCCTTATCCTCATCTTCGCAATCTGGCTGGGCTGGGTACCTGCGATCGTGCTGACCCCCGCCGATGCGCCGCCGCTCGAATTCTTCCCCGAATTCATCCTCGCCTCGACGGTGCTAACCATGCTGATGATTGCCCATGTCATGCGGATGATCCGTGCATCGGTGATCGAGACGATGGCAAGCGACTATGTGCAGATGGCCACGCTCAAGGGCGTGCCCTATTGGCGGATCGTGTTCCGCCATGCGCTTCCCAATGCGCTTCTACCCGCGATCAACGTGATCGCGCTTACCGTGGCCTGGCTGCTTGGCGGGGTCGTGGTGGTGGAGGTGGTGTTCAACTATCCCGGTCTCGGGCGATTGCTGATCGACGCGATTTCCAGCCGCGATCTGCCGGTGGTGCAGGCGATCACGATGATCGTGGCGGCGACCTATGTGGCCGTGAATCTCGTGGCGGATCTGTTGAGTCTGATGCTCAACCCGCGTCTGCGCAGCCATCAGGCGCGGCGGCGATGAGCGCGCTGGCCGCCACCCGCAGGATGCGCGCGGGAACGCTGTTGCGCGAGGTCATGGCGCGGCCCTCGGGCGCGATCGGCGTGACACTGGTGACGCTTCATGCGCTGATGGCGATCTTCAGTCCGTTGATTGTTCCTTATGATTACAAGGCGATGGCGGCCACGCTCACGCTGGCGGAACCGTCGGCGGCGCATTGGCTGGGCACGGATCATCTGGGGCGCGACGTGCTCAGCCGCGTGATGCTGGGCGGGCGCGAGGCGCTGGTGATCACCGGCATCGCAACGCCGGTGGCGATGCTCTGGGGCGGGCTGACCGGCGTCTGGCTGGGCCTGCGCGGCGGCTGGCCCGACGAGGTGGCTATGCGGGTGGTGGATGCGTTCCTTGCCCTGCCCGGCATCCTGCCGCTTCTGGTGCTGATCACCGTGTTCGGCACCGGCGGCGAGGTGCTCTTGCCGACGCTCGCGTTTTTCTTCGGTATTCCGGTGATACGGGTGGCGCGCGCCGCCGCGCATGAAGTGGTGGCGCGCGATTTCGTCTCGGCGGCGCGGGCGCGCGGGCACCGGCCCTTTGATATCGTGCGGCGCGAGATCCTGCCCAATGTGACCGACACGCTTCTGGTCGAGGGCGCGATGCGCTGGTCCTGGATGCTGCTCGGATTTTCGGCGCTTTCGTTCCTCGGCTTTGGCGTGGCACCGCCGCGCCCGGACTGGGGGCTGATGATTTCCGATGCGCGGGTTTACATGTCGCTGGCGCCCTGGGGAGTGATCGCGCCAGTGCTGGCGCTCTCGACGCTGATCATCGGCATCAACCTCACCGCCGATGCACTGGCCAAGACGCTTGGCCTTGACCGCAGCCGCAAGGCGGTGATCTGAAATGACAGCCCCCCCGCTTCTTGATATCCGCAAGCTTTGCATTGGCTTCCGCAGCCGCGCGGGCGCAATTCTGCCGGTGCTGCACGAGGTCAACCTCAGCGTGTGCCGGGGCGAGAGCCTTGGCATCGTGGGCGAGAGCGGATCGGGCAAGAGCACGCTGGCACTCGCGGCCATGGGCTATCTGCGTCACGGGCTGCAACGGCTATCGGGCGAGGTAATCTATGACGGCAAGGACATGTTCGACCGCCCCGCCACCGAACTGGCGCGCATTCGCGGCGGGCAATTGGGGCTCATCCCGCAGAATTCCGGGCAGTCGCTGACACCAACGCAACGGATCGGCACGCAGATCGCCGAGGCACTGCACCTGCATTGCGACCACGACCCGGCCACCCATCACGCGCGCGCCTGTCACCTCTTGCAGCAGGTCCGCCTGCCCGATCCCGAGACCATCCTGCGACGCTATCCGCATGAACTGTCGGGCGGGCAGCAACAGCGGGTGGCGATTGCCATGGCTATGGCGGGCGAGCCGGATGCGCTGTTGCTCGATGAGCCGACGACGGGCCTCGATGTCACCACGCAGGCGCATATCCTCGACCTACTGCGCGATCTGGCGCGGGAGCGGGACATGGCCATGGTCTATGTCAGTCACGATCTGGGCGTGATCGCGCGGGTCTGCGACCGGGTGCAGGTGCTCTATGCGGGCGAGACAGTGCTGACGGGTCCTGCACGCGCGGTGCTGCGCGCGCCCGCCCATCCCTATGCCGCCGCCCTTCTGGCAGCGATCCCCCGGTTGGGAGCGAAGGGGTTGCCGCGTGCGCTCGATGGGCGCCCGCCCACGCCGGACATGGCGCGCACGGGTTGCGCCTTTGCTCCGCGCTGCGCACTGGCCACCGAGGCGTGCCACACCGAGCGGCCCGATATGGCCAGGACCGGCGACGGGCAGGCCGCGCGCTGTCTTTTTCCCGGCAAGGTAGCTGAGCGCGACGCGGGTCGCGAGCCCCCCCCTTGCGCAACGGACAGCCCCTGCGCCCTGGCGATAGAGGGCCTGTCCGTGCGATATGACCGGCCCGGATTGCTGGCGCGACTGACTGGCGCGGCCCTGCCGCCAGCCACAGTCGCAGGGATCACGTTCGACCTGCGACGCGGCGAAACGCTTGGCCTTGTGGGGGAATCGGGCAGCGGGAAATCCACCATCCTGCGCGCCATTGCAGGACTGTTGCCGCCCGACTCCGGAGAGATCGCGCTTGGCGACGGAACGCGGCTCTCGGGCGCGGTGGAGCGGCGCCGCCCGGAGGAGTTGCGCCATATCCAGATGATTTTCCAGAACCCCGACGAGAGCCTCAACCCGCGTCAATCGGTGGGCGATATCCTCGCGCAGCCGCTGCGGCTCTATTTCGGGCTGAGGGGGCAGACGCTTCAGGATCGCGCGGTGGAACTTCTCGAAACGGTCCGGCTCGGGGCGCATTACCTGGACCGTCGCCCCGGTCAGCTCTCAGGCGGCGAGAAACAGCGCGTGGCGGTCGCGCGCGCCTTTGCCGCAGAGCCGGAAGTGGTTCTTTGCGACGAGATCACCTCGGCGCTCGATGTCTCGGTACAGGCCGCCGTGCTGGAGCTGCTCAACGATCTCAAGGCGCGCCATGGCACTGCCTTCATCTTCGTGAGCCATGATCTGACGGTGGTACGCGCGCTCTCGGATCGGGTGGCGGTGCTCTATCAGGGGCGCATCTGCGAGACGGGACCGGCGGCGGCGGTCTATGGCGCGCCCAACCACCCCTATACAGAGGTGCTGCTGGGCGCGGTGCTTGCCCCCGATCCCGATCATGTGCCCCGCCTTCTGGCAGAGGATGGGGTGGAACTGGCCCCGCCGGCGCGAGGCTGTCCGTTCCAGCGGCGTTGTCCGGTGAAGCGCGGATCGACCTGCGAAACCGACACGCCCCCCGCGCGCGACGCAGGCGGCGGTCACGTTATCCGCTGTCATATCCCGATTGAAGAATTGCGGGGCTGAGTGCCTGCGTCCGGCTTTACCCGAACGAAACGCGCCCGCCAGGTGGCGGGCGCGGCTCATTTCGCATGACACGAGGTATTATTCCTCGCGGCTCTCCGGCGTCTCGACAAAGTTGTCGAACACGTCGTCGGCGCTCATGTTCTGAGTCATGATCGGGGCGGCGAGCGCGGCGGCAGCCTCGGCCTCTTCGCGGCGCGCTTCGATCACGATATTGTCACGCGCCTGTGCGATGCGGCGCATTTCCTGCGTCGCCCGGCCCGTTCCCGCCGGAATGAGACGGCCCACGATCACGTTCTCTTTCAGACCCACGAGCTTGTCGCGCTTGCCCTGAACCGAAGCCTCGGTGAGTACGCGCGTCGTCTCCTGGAAGGAGGCCGCCGAGATGAACGACCGGGTCTGAAGCGACGCCTTGGTGATACCGAGAAGAATCGGTTCGCCGGTAGCGGGACGCCCGCCCTTGGCCTCGGCCTTGGCATTCGCCTCGTCAAGCTCGACCTTGTCCACATGCTCGCCCTTGAGAAGGGTGGTGTCCCCCGACTCGTCGATTTCCCATTTCTGGAGCATCTGACGGACGATCACCTCGATATGCTTATCGTTGATCTTCACGCCTTGAAGGCGATAGACCTCCTGCACCTCGTCGATCATGTAGTTTGCCAGCGCCTCGACCCCCATGATGGCGAGGATGTCATGCGGCGCGGGGTTGCCGTCCATGATGTAATCGCCCTTCTGAACATAGTCGCCTTCCTGAACCGGAATGTGCTTGCCCTTGGGGACCATGTATTCGACCGGCGCGCGGCTGTCGTCCACCGGCTCGATGGTGATACGGCGCTTGTTCTTGTAGTCCTTGCCAAAGCGCACATAGCCATCCACCTCGGCAATGATGGCGTGTTCCTTGGGGCGGCGTGCCTCGAAGAGTTCGGCCACTCGCGGCAGACCGCCGGTGATGTCCTTCGTCTTGCCGCCCTCGCGCGGGATACGCGCCACCACGTCGCCGGCCTCGACATGCTGAGTGTGCTCGACCGACAGGATCGCGTCCACCGACATCGGATAGGTCACCGGATTGCCTGCGTCGTTGCGAATCGGCTCGCCATCCTCGCCCACGATGAAGATCTCGGGCTTGAGCTCGTTGCCACGCGGCGCGGCGCGCCAGTCGGTCACGATCTTCTGGGTCATGCCGGTGGCATCGTCCGTCACGTCGCGGACCGACAGGCCCGTGATCAGATCGACGAATTTGGCCGTGCCCGATTTCTCGGCGAGGATCGGCAGCGTGTAGGGGTCCCACTCGAAGAGCTTCTGCCCACGCACCACCTTGTCGCCCTCGGCGACGAAGAGACGCGTGCCGTAGCCGACCTTGTGGACGGCAAGCTCAAGTCCGGCGTCGGAGCGGATCAGCACCTTCATGTTGCGGCCCATCACCAGCGTTTCACCGCGCGAGTTCACGAGGACCTGCGGGTTCTCGAAGGCAATGGTGCCTTCCTGGCTCGATTCAAGGAAGGACTGCTGCCCACCCTGCGCGACGCCGCCAATGTGGAAGGTCCGCATGGTAAGCTGTGTGCCCGGCTCGCCGATCGACTGCGCGGCGATGATCCCCACCGCCTCGCCGATATTGACCAGCGTGCCGCGCGCCAGATCGCGCCCGTAACAGGTGGCACAGACGCCATCCTCGGCCTCGCAGGTGAGAGGCGAACGCAAACGCACGGTCTGCACCGAGGACTCCTCGAGCACATCGGCCATACGTTCGTCGATGAGCTGGCCCTTGGCCACCAACACCACGCCGGTATCGGGATCGACGATATCATCCGCCGCAACCCGGCCAAGACTGCGCTCGGCCAGCGAGGCCACGACCTCGCCATCATTCACAGCCGCTTCGACCGTCACCGCGCGTTCGGTGCCGCAATCATGCTCGCGCACGATACAGTCCTGTGCCACGTCCACCAGACGCCGGGTCAGATAGCCCGAGTTCGCCGTCTTGAGCGCCGTGTCGGAGAGACCCTTACGCGCGCCGTGGGTCGAGTTGAAGTATTCAAGAACGGTCAGACCTTCCTTGAAGTTCGAGATGATCGGCGTCTCGATGATGTCACCGTTGGGCTTGGCCATCAGGCCACGCATTCCTCCAAGCTGCTTCATCTGCGTGACCGAGCCGCGCGCACCTGAGTGAGCCATCATGTAGACGCTGTTGGGCTCCATCACGCCGCCATTCTCATCGCGCTTTTCGGCCGAGATGGTGGCCATCATCGCCTCGGTCACCTTGTCGTTGCACTTCGACCAGGCATCGACGACCTTGTTGTATTTCTCACCCTGGGTGATGAGACCGTCCATGTATTGCTGCTCGAACCCTTTGACGAGGGTGCGTGTCTCTTCGACGATCGGCCATTTGGATTCGGGGATCACCATGTCGTCCTTGCCGAAGGAAATGCCCGCGCGGAACGCCTCGCGGAAGCCCATGGTCATGATCTGATCGCAGAAAATGACCGATTCCTTCTGGCCGCAATAGCGGTAGACGGTGTCGATGACCTGCTGCACCTCCTTCTTGCGCAAAAGACGGTTCACAAGGCTGAACGGGGCCTTGGCATTGGGCGGCAGGAGCGCGCCAAGCTTGGCGCGGCCCGGCGTCGTCTCGACGCGGGCGAAGGCCTCGTTGCCCTCTTCGTCGATATGCGCCACGCGCACAGTCACCTTGGCGTGCAGGTGCACCTCGCCCGCGTCAAGCGCGTGCTGCACCTCGTCGAGCGAGGAAAACACCATGCCCTCGCCCTTCATGCCCTCGCGTTCCAGCGTGACATAATACAGGCCGAGCACCATGTCCTGCGACGGCACGATGATCGGCGCGCCATTGGCGGGGCTGAGCACGTTGTTGGTGGACATCATCAGGACGCGCGCTTCAAGCTGCGCCTCAAGCGAGAGCGGCACGTGGACGGCCATCTGGTCGCCGTCGAAATCAGCGTTGAAGGCGGCACAAACCAGCGGGTGAAGCTGGATCGCCTTGCCTTCGATCAGGATCGGCTCGAATGCCTGAATCCCCAGACGGTGCAGGGTCGGCGCGCGGTTGAGCAGCACGGGATGCTCGCGGATCACCTCGTCAAGAATGTCCCAGACCTCGGGCCGCTCTTTCTCGACCAGTTTCTTGGCCTGCTTGACGGTTGAGGAGAGGCCTTTGGCCTCGAGCCGCGAATAGATGAAGGGCTTGAACAGCTCCAGCGCCATCTTCTTGGGCAAGCCGCACTGATGCAGCTTCAACTCGGGGCCGGTCACGATGACCGAGCGGCCCGAGAAATCGACCCGCTTGCCCAGAAGGTTCTGGCGGAAGCGGCCCTGCTTGCCCTTGAGCATGTCCGAGAGCGACTTGAGCGGGCGCTTGTTGGCGCCGGTGATGACGCGACCGCGGCGACCGTTGTCAAAGAGCGCATCCACCGCCTCTTGCAGCATCCGCTTTTCGTTGCGCACGATGATGTCGGGGGCGCGCAGTTCGATCAGCCGCTTGAGGCGGTTGTTGCGGTTGATCACCCGGCGGTAAAGATCGTTGAGATCGGACGTGGCGAAACGGCCGCCATCGAGCGGCACCAGCGGGCGCAGTTCGGGCGGAATCACCGGCAGCACCGTCAGCACCATCCATTCCGGACGGTTGCCGGATTCAAGGAAGCTTTCGACCACCTTGAGGCGCTTGATGATCTTCTTGGGCTTCAATTCACCCGTCGCTTCCTTCAACTCCTCGCGCAGGCGTTCGGCCTCGGCCTCGAGGTCGATATTGGCGAGCATCTCGCGGATGGCCTCGGCACCGATATTGGCGGTGAAGGCGTCCATGCCATAGGCATCCTGGGCATCCATGAACTCTTCCTCGGTCAGCATCTGACCATAGGTGAGATCCGTGAGGCCCGGCTCGATCACGACGTAATTCTCGAAATAGAGCACCCGCTCCAGATCGCGCAGCGTCATGTCAAGCATCAGGCCGATACGCGAGGGCAGCGATTTCAGGAACCAGATATGGGCGCAAGGCGCAGCCAGCTCGATATGGCCCATGCGCTCGCGCCGGACCTTTTGCAGCGTCACCTCGACGCCGCATTTCTCGCAGACGACGCCGCGATATTTCATGCGCTTGTACTTGCCGCACAGGCATTCGTAATCCTTGATCGGGCCAAAGATGCGCGCGCAGAACAATCCGTCACGCTCAGGCTTGAACGTGCGGTAGTTGATCGTCTCGGGTTTCTTGATCTCGCCATAGGACCACGAGAGGATACGCTCGGGGCTGGCAAGGCTGACCTTGATTTCGTCGAACGCCTTGGCAGGGGCGACGGGGTTGAACGGGTTGTTGGTAAGTTCCTGGTTCATTGTCTGATCCTTGAAGGCTGGCAAAGGGGAAAGAGGGACCCCGGATTTTTTCGGAGAAAAATCCGGGGGGCAGAATTTTCTGCGAAAATTCTGCCGTTACTCATCCTCCTCCGCATCCAGGAGTTCCATGTTGAGGCCGAGGCCACGCACTTCCTTGACAAGGACGTTGAACGATTCCGGAATACCGGCCTCGAAATTGTCCTCGCCTTTGACGATGCTCTCATAGACCTTGGTGCGGCCCGCCACGTCATCGGATTTGACGGTGAGCATCTCTTGCAGGGTATAGGCCGCGCCGTAAGCCTCAAGCGCCCAGACCTCCATCTCGCCGAAGCGCTGGCCACCGAACTGCGCCTTGCCGCCCAGAGGCTGCTGCGTGACAAGGCTGTAGGGTCCGGTCGAACGCGCGTGGATCTTGTCGTCCACCAGGTGGTGCAGCTTGAGCAGATACTTGATGCCCACGGTCACCGGGCGCGCGAATTGCTCGCCCGTGCGCCCGTCGAATAGCACCGACTGCCCGCTGGTATCAAAGCCCGCGCGCCGCAGCGAATCGTTCACATCCGCCTCCTTGGCCCCGTCAAAGACCGGCGTGGCGATCGGCACACCATTGGTGACAGCGCCCGCCGCAGCAACAAGCATCGCCTCATCCATGCCGGCGATGCCCTCTTCATAGACCTCGTCGCCATAGGCGTGGCGCATGGCCTCGCGCACCGGGGTCAGATCGCCGGTGCGGCGATAGGCGCTCAGGGCATCGTCGATCTGCACGCCGAGGCCGCGCGCGGCCCAGCCCATGTGGGTCTCGAGGATCTGGCCCACGTTCATCCGGCTTGGCACACCGAGCGGGTTGAGGCAGATGTCCACCGGCGTGCCATCGGCGAGGAAAGGCATGTCCTCGATCGGAATGACCTTGGAGACCACGCCCTTGTTGCCGTGCCGCCCGGCCATCTTGTCGCCCGGTTGCAGCTTGCGCTTGATGGCGATGAAGACCTTGACCATCTTCATGACGCCCGGCGGCAGGTCGTCGCCGCGGCGCACCTTCTCGACCTTGTCCTCGAAGCGGGCATCGAGCGTGCGCTTCTGAGCCTCATACTGGTCGTGGAGCGCCTCGACGATCTTGGCGTCAGCCTCGTCCTTGAGAGCCAGTTGCCACCACTGGCCGCGCGTGAGCGTCCCGAGCAACTCCTCGGTGATGTCCGAGTTGGCCTTGACGCCCTTGGGCCCCTTGACCGCAACCTTGCCGAGGATGAGCGATTTCAGGCGCGCATAGATGTTGCGGTCGAGGATCGCCAATTCGTCGTCGCGGTCACGCGCGAGCCGTTCGACCTCGTCACGCTCGATCTGGAGCGCGCGCTCGTCCTTTTCAACCCCGTGGCGGTTGAAGACGCGCACCTCGACGACGGTGCCAAAATCGCCGGGTTTGACCCGAAGCGAAGTGTCGCGCACGTCGCTGGCCTTTTCACCAAAGATCGCGCGGAGAAGTTTTTCCTCCGGCGTCATCGGGCTTTCGCCCTTGGGGGTGATCTTGCCCACGAGGATATCGCCTGGCTGCACATCGGCCCCGATATAGACAATGCCCGCCTCATCGAGATTGCGCAGCGCCTCCTCGCCCACGTTGGGGATGTCCCGGGTGATTTCCTCGGGTCCGAGTTTCGTGTCGCGGGCGGCCACCTCGAATTCCTCGATATGGACGCTCGTGAACACGTCATCGCGGACGATACGTTCCGAGATCAGGATCGAGTCCTCGTAGTTGTAGCCGTTCCACGGCATGAAGGCGACGATCACGTTCTTGCCAAGCGCCAGTTCGCCCATGTCGGTGCACGGACCATCGGCGATGACCTCGCCCTTCTGAACCGTGTCGCCCACGTTCACGAGGGGCCGCTGGTTGATGCAGCTGTTCTGGTTCGATCGCTGGAACTTGCGCAGGCGGTAGATGTCCACGCCCGGATCGCCGATCGCCAGATCCTCCGTGGCGCGCACAACGATACGCTGCGCATCGACCTGATCGATCACACCGCCGCGGCGCGCCATGATCGCAGCACCCGAATCGCGGGCCACCACGCCCTCGATGCCGGTGCCCACGAGCGGGGCCTCCGAGCGCAGCGTCGGCACGGCCTGCCGCTGCATGTTGGAGCCCATAAGCGCGCGGTTGGCGTCGTCATTCTCAAGGAACGGGATAAGCGAAGCCGCGACCGAAACGAGCTGTTTCGGGCTGACGTCGATCAGGTTCACATTCTCAACGGGCGCAAGCATGTATTCGCCCGATTGCCGTGTGTTGACCATCTCGTTGACGAAACGGCCCTGCTCGTCGAGCGAGGCATTGGCCTGCGCGACGGTGTGGCGCATTTCCTCGGTGGCGGACATATAGACCACCTCGTCTGTCACCTGCCCGTCATTGACCTTGCGATAGGGGGTTTCGATGAAACCGTATTTGTTCACCCGCGCGAAGGTGGCGAGCGAGTTGATCAGACCGATGTTCGGACCTTCCGGCGTCTCGATGGGGCACATGCGGCCATAGTGGGTGGGATGCACGTCGCGCACCTCGAAGCCCGCGCGCTCGCGCGTGAGGCCGCCCGGCCCGAGCGCCGAGAGACGGCGCTTGTGGGTGACTTCGGAGAGCGGGTTGGTCTGGTCCATGAATTGCGACAGCTGCGAGGAGCCGAAGAATTCGCGTACCGCCGCTGCCGCGGGCTTGGCGTTGATGAGATCCTGGGGCATCACGGTGTCGATCTCGACGGAACTCATGCGCTCCTTGATCGCGCGTTCCATCCGCAGAAGGCCCACGCGATACTGATTCTCCATCAACTCGCCGACAGAGCGCACCCGGCGATTACCGAGGTGGTCGATATCGTCCACTTCGCCTTTGCCGTCGCGCAGTTCCACCAGTGCCTTGACACAGGCCACGATATCATCGCGGTCGAGCGTGCGCTGCGTGTCGGGCTTGTCGAGGTTGAGGCGCATGTTCATCTTGACCCGACCCACGGCGCTCAGGTCATAGCGTTCGGAGTCAAAGAAAAGCGTGTCGAACAGTGCCGCCGATGCCTCTTCGGTGGGGGGCTCGCCGGGACGCATGACGCGGTAAATGTCCATGAGCGCAGTTTCTCGGCCCATGTTCTTGTCCATCGCCATGGTGTTGCGAATATGGGGGCCAACAGCCACACCGTCGATGTCAAGCACGGGGATCTCGGTGATCGCGGCATCGAGCAGATCCTGAAGCGTGCCCCCGGTGATGGTGCCGTCCTTGTCGTATTCCAGTGTCAGCTCATCGCCTGCCTCGACATGGATTGCGCCTGTCTCCTCGTCGATGATGTCGCGGGCGGCGAACTTGCCGACGATATGATCGAAAGGCACCAGAAGATCGGTAACCTTCCCCTCTTCGATGATCTGCTTGACCGCGCGCGGCGTGACCTTCTTGCCCGCCTCGAAGAGCACTTCGCCGGTCTTGGCGTCTACGATGTCATAGGTCGGACGGGTGCCGCGGATGCGGTCGGGGAAGAATTTGGTGACCCAGCCCTGCTTTTTCTTCAGCTTGTAGGTGACGGTGTCGTAATAGGCATTCATGATGCCTTCCTGATCGAGACCGAGCGCATAGAGCAGCGTCGTCACCGGCAGCTTGCGGCGACGGTCGATGCGCGCGAACACGAGGTCCTTGGCGTCAAACTCGAAGTCGAGCCAGGAGCCGCGATAGGGGATGATCCGGCAGGTAAAGAGCAGCTTGCCCGAGCTGTGCGTCTTGCCCTTGTCGTGATCGAAGAAAACGCCCGGAGAGCGGTGCATCTGGCTGACGACCACGCGTTCCGTGCCGTTGACGATAAAGGTGCCGTTAGGCGTCATGAGCGGCATGTCGCCCATGAACACGTCCTGCTCCTTGATGTCCTTCACGGATTTAGCGCCGGTATCCTCGTCCACATCGAAGACGATCAGCCGAAGCTTGACCTTGAGCGGCGCGGCATAAGTCATGTCGCGCTGCATACATTCCTCGACGTCGTATTTCGGCTTCTCCAGCTCATAGCTGACGAATTCGAGCACGCTCGTCTCGTTGAAATCCTTGATCGGGAAAACCGACTGGAAAACGCCCTTGATCCCCTCGCCATCGCCCGGCTGCGGGCCCTCGCCCGAGTTCAGGAAGAGGTCATAGGAGGATTTCTGCACCTCGATGAGGTTCGGCATTTCCAGCACTTCGCGGATCTTGCCGTAATACCTGCGCAAACGCTTCTGGCCAAGGTAGCTCTTTGCCATGTTCGATCTCACCTTTCGTTTCTCACCGGCTGCGGTCGCTGTCGGGCACCAGCGCCGAGGGCCTCAGAGATAGCGGGGCGATCCATTCGCGGCCATCGTCCCAATGACGGCCTCCCGATCGCAAGAACCTCGCCTGAAAGAAGCCCCGGCATGGGCGGGGACTCTCTGAGACAGGTTCGGCTGGACCCGGATGGCCCGGATCCAGCCTTTTTCTTGTGTCACGTGTGCCGCACAGCCCCCCGATCGCTGCGCGACCGGGGCGATCGCGCCACAGACACGATCACTTGAGTTCGATCTCGGCGCCGGCTGCTTCCAGCTTGGCCTTGATTTCTTCGGCTTCAGCCTTGGAGACCTGCTCCTTGACAGCCTTGCCACCGGCCTCGACGAGGTCCTTGGCTTCCTTGAGGCCGAGGCCCGTGATGGCGCGGACTTCCTTGATGACATTGATCTTCGACGCACCGGCCGATTTCAGGATCACGTCGAATTCGGTCTGCTCTTCGGCGGCTTCGCCACCGGCATCGCCGACCGGGCCAGCCATCATCACGGCGCCGCCTGCGGCGGGCTCGATGCCATACTCGTCCTTGAGGATGGTTTTCAGTTCCTGTGCTTCGAGAAGCGTCAGATTGACAATCTCTTCCGCGAGTTTCTTCAGATCAGCCATTGTTCAGCTCTTTCCGTATCTGGTTGTGTTCCAACGTCGGGGCGAAACCCCACACGCATGTGACAGGTATGCCTTATGCAGCCTCGGCCTTTTCCTCGATCGTCGAGAGAATGCTCGCGATATTCGAGGCAGGTGCGCCAATGGCCCCGGCGATGTTCGAAGCAGGCGCGCCGATGCAGCCAACGATGGAGGCGATAAGCTCCTCACGCGACGGCATTTTCGACACGGCCTCGACACCGGCCCGGTCCAGAGCCGTCTCACCCATTGCCCCGCCAAGGATCTCGAACTTCTTGTTCGCCTTGGCAAAGTCCTCGGCCACCTTAGCTGCTGCCACGGGGTCCTCGGAGAAGGTGAGCACGGTCATGCCCGAGAGGTAGTCAGCGATGCTTGCGCATGGCTTGCCCTCAAGGGCGATCTTGGCGAGCCTGTTCTTGGCAACGCGGACCGATGCCTCTGCCGCACGGGCGCGGGCACGAAGATCCTGCATTTCGACAACTGTCAGACCCGTGTAGTGGGCAACCACCACGACGCCAGAGCTTTCGAAGATCTGGCCGAGTTCGTCGACCACTTTCTCTTTCTGGGCTCTATCCACAGTTTCACTCCAATTTTGGGGGTTCCCCCCCGGCTCAGGTCTGCCACCCCCGAAAGGGCGGCGTTCGGGTCCAAAACACGGGGTCCCGAGGCCAAGATCACCCGAGAGCCAAGGCCCCGGCTGAAATCTCATCTCGTTCCCCATCTCAGGAAGGAATTATACGCCCCATCGGGCGAACCCTCCGTCTCGGACAGGACGGGGCCACACGGCCCCGCCATCCGCCCCGGCCCTCATCGGACCGGGGCGAGATTTCATTCGGTCACTGCACTGTTGATGTCGACCGACACGCCCGCGCCCATGGTGGACGAGAGCGAGATTTTCTTGACATAGGTGCCTTTGGCACCGGCCGGTTTGGCCTTTTGCACGGCCGAGACGAAGGCACGCACGTTTTCGGCCAGCTTGTCGGCGTCGAACGAGGCCTTGCCGATCCCGGCATGGATGACCCCGGCCTTTTCGGCCTTGAACTGGACCTGGCCGCCCTTGGCGTCCTTGACGGCCTGCGCCACATCCATGGTCACGGTACCAACCTTGGGGTTGGGCATCAGGTTTCGGGGGCCGAGCACCTTGCCCAGACGGCCCACGACGGGCATCATGTCGGGCGTGGCGATGCAGCGGTCAAACTCGATCTTGCCGCCTTGCACGATCTCCATCAGGTCTTCGGCGCCGACGATATCGGCACCGGCGGCCTGCGCCTCTTCGGCCTTGGGGCCACGAGCGAAGACGGCAACGCGCACGGTCTTGCCGGTGCCGTTGGGCAAACCTACGACGCCGCGCACCATTTGATCGGCATGGCGCGGATCGACACCCAGATTCATCGCGATTTCAACTGTTTCATCGAACTTCGCGCTGGCGTTGTCCTTGATGAGCGTCACGGCCTCCTCGACCGTCACGTTCTCCTTGCCGACGAAAGCCTCACGCAGGGCACGGGTCCGTTTTCCAAGCTTTGCCATCTTACTTCACCTCGATGCCCATGGAGCGCGCGGAGCCGAGAATGATCTGCATCGCCGCCTCGACGGAATTTGCGTTGAGATCCTTCATCTTGGCTTCGGCAATCTCGCGCACCTGCGCGATGGTGACGGTGCCGGCCGTGGCGCGGCCCGGCGTCTTGCCGCCGGATTGCAGCTTGGCGGCTTTTTTCAGGTAATGCGACGCCGGCGGCGTCTTGATTTCCATATCAAAGGACTTGTCCTGGTAGTAGGAAATCACCGTGGGACACGGGGCGCCCGGCTCCATGTCTGCGGTCTTGGCGTTGAACGCCTTGCAGAATTCCATGATGTTGATGCCGCGCTGACCCAGGGCAGGGCCGACTGGCGGGCTGGGATTGGCTTGCCCGGCTTTCACCTGGAGCTTGAGCTTCCCGATCAGTTTCTTGGCCATCTGGCCTCTCCTTCGCTTACAACGCCGTCAGGGCGCGCCCCTCCGGCTCTCTCGTTGTGTGGTCCGGTCCGGCGGCCGCGGCCACCTCGCCTCCCACGGCTCACGCGGTCACATCTGTTTCGTGACCTGGGTGAATTCCAGTTCGACCGGGGTCTCCCGACCGAAAATCGACACCGACACCTTCAGGCGCTGGTTGTCCTCGTCCACATACTCGACCATCCCGTCGAAATCCTCGAACGGGCCGTCGTTGACCTTGACACGTTCGCCCACCTCGAAATGGATGAGCGTGCGCGGGCTTTCCTCGCCCTCCTGCACGCGGCCAAGGATCGCCTGCACCTCGGCGTCACGCATGGGCATTGGGCGACCCTGCGGCCCAAGGAACCCGGTCACACGATTGATCGAATTGATCAGGTGATAGCCCTTGTCCGTCATCTCCATATGCACGAGCACATAGCCCGGCATGAAGCGCCGCTCGGCCGTCACCTTCTTGCCACGACGAATCTCGATCACCTCTTCGGTGGGGACCAGAACCTCGTCGATTTCGTCCTCTAGACCGTTGTCGATCACCGACTGCCTGATCTGCTCGGCGATCTTCTTCTCGAAATTCGAGAGAACGCTGACCGAGTACCACCGCTTTGCCATTGCCGACCTTGTCCTTGCTTGCCGGCGACATCGCCGGTTTTTCGAATTCTTCCAGGCGGTTATGCCTACAGCCCCGCAAATGAAAATCGGCGCGCAACACGAATCGCCGCGCGCCATTCCCCGAGGTGTCGTGTCAACTACCTTTGATCGCCCTCATTTTCAAGGCCCGGCGGCGAATTAATCCCCGCTCAACCGAAAATCCCGAGGATCGCCTGAAGCCCGCCCCGGATCGCCAGATCGACCAGCGCGAAAAAGATTGCTGTGAGCGTCGCGAGGATAAACACCATCACAGTGGTCAAGAGCACTTCGCGCCGGGTAGGCCAGACGACCTTGGCCACTTCCGAGCGGACCTGCTGAATGAACTGAAGCGGGTTCGTGCGAGCCATTTGCGCTGTCTTTCCTGAATTCATCATGCCGCGACATACGCGGGCCGGGCGATGAATTCAAGGGCCGAGACGGTCGCGCCGAGACTCGCCCAGACGTTCGAAGGGATCGGGAAAGCCATCGAAAGGGTCATCCTCCTGTCCTGGCGTAACATGTTCATGGACGCGGCGGACACGAATGGCTACCTGGTCACGAATCGCGGCAAGGCGTTGCTGACCGAAAAGCGCGACGCCGACGAGGCACAGCACAAAGACCGCCAGCATCGCGATGAGGACGGCACGCGGCCAGATCAGCACCGCAAGAAACAGACCGGCCCACCCCAGGTATTCGGGCGTCGGTCGCCAGACACGCAGTCGCGCAAGCAACGGCAGCCCGAGGTGGCCCGCCCGTCCAACCGGCCCGGCGCGGCGCGGACTGGCACCTTGCATGACCGTTTGATCCGCAAGCGCAGGCAGAGCGGCAAGGTTGCGCGTCGCACGTTCGTCACGCATGATCTCGCTGATCGTGACGACGGCATTTCGCACGGCAATCTCGGTTGTCGCTGCATCGGTAGGCGGCCGGGCGGCAAACTCGTCGGCATCCAGACAGAAATGATCAGATTGGGGTCTTCCCCGAAAACGTTTGTGTGTCATAACAAAAGCACTCTCTCTCCACGCCCCCACGCGGATCGACGCGGCCCTGTGGCCTTGCCGATAGGTGGTTTATCTGAGGCGCAAATGTGTCGCAAACATGGCGATGCCGCGCCGAAATTAAGGCATTACAGATTTTCAACACATTTGAGCGGTATTTTCAGCACAATTGACACGGCGACCCCGACCATGCGTTCGGGTCCGGGCAGAGGTCTCGGCCTCCTGTCATTCCTGATTTTGATGGCAGGGGCAGCAGGGCTCGAACCCGCGACCTACGGTTTTGGAGACCGTCGCTCTACCAGCTGAGCTATACCCCTGTGGTGCGGCGGTGTTATTTGCTTTCGCCGCCCCCGTCAAGCGGGGGCGGCAAGCGTCACCGCCGGGAAATTCAGATGTGCCGTTCCACCATCATCTTCTTGATTTCGGCAATGGCCTTGGCGGGGTTGAGGCCCTTGGGACAGGTCTTGGTGCAGTTCATGATCGTGTGGCAACGATAGAGCTTGAACGGGTCTTCCAGATCATCGAGCCGCTCGCCGGTAGCCTCGTCGCGCGAGTCGATGATCCAGCGATAGGCATGCAGGAGCGCGGCCGGGCCCAGATACTTGTCGCCGTTCCACCAATAGGACGGACAGGAGGTCGAACAGGACGCGCACATGACGCATTCATAGAGACCGTCGAGTTTCTCGCGATCTTCGATCGACTGTTTCCACTCCTTCGCCGGACGGTTGGTCTTGGTTTCCAGCCACGGCATGATCGAAGCATGCTGCGCGTAGAAATGCGTGAGGTCGGGGATCAGGTCCTTGACCACCGGCATGTGCGGCAGCGGATAGATCTTCACGTCGCCCTTGATCTCGTCCATGCCATAGATGCAGGCAAGCGTGTTGATCCCGTCAATGTTCATTGCGCAGGATCCACAGATCCCCTCGCGGCAGGAGCGGCGGAAGGTCAGCGTGGGGTCGATCATGTTCTTGATGTAGATGAGGGCATCCAGAACCATCGGTCCGCAATCGTCGAGATCCACAAAATAGGTGTCGACACGGGGATTGTGCCCGTCATCTGGGTTCCAGCGGTAGATCTGAAACTTGCGCATCGTGCCACCGGTCTCTGGCCGCGGCCAGGTCTTGCCCGTGACCATGCGCGAATTTTTGGGCAGGGTGAATTGAACCATAGTGATAGCTCCCTTGTCTCAGCTTGGGCCGGGCCTTGTCCGTGTCATCGGCTCAGCGTCTCTTGATGCAATAGGCGGCCCCCCCGAGCAGAATCGGAGCCCCCGGAGGACATTTCCGGTATTCGGCCCGCTCGGCCGGAGATTGTGCCTGCGTTGCGAACCGGGGGGTCTGCGCACGACCGAGACGTTCATCGGCACAGGCATTCACACGATCAGCCTGTTCGGGAGACAGGTTCGGCCCCGGCACAATCCATGTCACGGTCTGGCCACCCGGCGGGAGTTCTGGCCAGACCGCCCCGAACCGAGCGGCCCCGTGTAAACCCATGTCATAGCGGCAATCGAGAATCGCCCCTCGCTGTTCCAGAACCGGAATATACCGGCCTGGATCTGCCAGAGACATTGTTGCGGTTCCGATCGTAATTCCAGCGGCAATCACACCGAGCTTGTGAAATGAGGTAAAATCAAACATCAGCTTTCTCCCTTGAAATCCGCGCCACAGCTGTCTCGCGCCTTGCGAGGTCATACCCCGATTCCCGCTCTGGGTGAACCATGCCAAGGAGCATTCTCCTTTCAGCCCCCCAGCAGGATCAGGCTGTTCTGGGCAATACAGCGTGTCGCCTCGGGGCGGCGGGCGATCTCGATCACCTTTTGCGTGATCTCGGGGGAGATGCCCGAGACGCTTGCGCCCGCGATCTGCACAATCTCGCGCGCCGAGGCCGCATCTATGATGCAATCGGTGACGGGGGCGGAATTCACCCCCGGAAATCTCTGGTTGACGACGCTGTTGACGACGGATTTGGCCCGCTCGCGCGCGATGGTGTCGGCGACCTGATTGCTCGCCTCGCATGCTCCGAGAGCCACCAGCGCCGTCGCCGCGAGCAGCCCCCGCATCAGAAGGTGCGCGCCTTGGGCGCGATCTTCTTGAGGCTGATGCCGCCCTCTTCCTCGGAGGTGAGGGGCGCCTCGATCACCGGGCGATAGCTCAGCATGACCTTCTGCCCGTCGATCCGGGCAATCGTGTGCACGCGCCAGGTCTTGTCATCTCGGTTCGGGTAATCCTCGTGCGCATGCGCGCCCCGGCTTTCCTTGCGCGCCTCGGCACCGACGATTGTGGCAAGTGCACAGGGCATGAGGTTCGTCAGTTCCAGCGTCTCCATCAGATCGCTGTTCCACACGAGACTGCGGTCGGTCACTTGCAGATCACCCACCTTGGCGGCGACGGTGTCCATCTTCTCGACCCCTTCCTTGAGGGTTTTGTCGGTGCGGAACACCGCTGCATCGGCCTGCATGGTCTTTTGCATTTCAAGCCGTAAATCGGCGGTCGGGATCGCGCCCTTGGCGTGGCGCAGCCCATCGAAGCGGTCGAGCGCCTTGTCGATTTCCGCCGTGTTGGTGGCGGGCACCGCGCTTTCGGGGTTGACGACCTTGCCCGCACGAATGGCGGCGGCGCGGCCGAACACCACGAGGTCGATAAGCGAGTTTGAACCGAGACGGTTCGCGCCATGAACGCTGGCACAGGCTGCCTCCCCCACTGCCATCAGGCCGGGAACGACGGCGTTCGGGTCATCCTTGGTCGGGTTCAGAACCTCACCCCAATAGTTCGTCGGGATACCGCCCATGTTGTAATGCACAGTGGGCAGGACCGGGATCGGTTCCTTGGTGACATCGACGCCCGCAAAGATGCGCGCCGATTCCGAGATCCCCGGCAGCCGCAGCTTGAGCGCCTCGGACGGCAGGTGGCTGAGGTTCAGGTGGATATGATCCTTACCCGCCCCCACGCCGCGCCCTTCGCGGATTTCCATGGTCATGCAGCGGCTGACATAGTCGCGCGGCGCAAGATCCTTGTAGTTGGGCGCATAGCGCTCCATGAACCGCTCGCCCTCGGAATTGGTCAGGTATCCGCCTTCGCCGCGCGCGCCCTCGGTGATCAGGCAGCCCGCGCCAAAAATGCCGGTCGGGTGAAACTGCACGAATTCCATATCCTGAAGCGGCAGGCCGGCGCGCGCCACCATTCCGTTGCCGTCGCCGGTGCAAGTATGCGCCGAGGTGGCCGAAAAATAGGCGCGGCCATAGCCGCCCGTCGCCAGCACCACCATCTTGGCGTTGAAGACGTGGATCGTGCCATCGTCGAGTTTCCAGCACACAACCCCGGTGCAGGCGCCATCGGTCATCACCAGATCAATGGCGAAATACTCGATATAAAACTCAGCCTTCTGCTTGAGGCTCTGACCATAGAGCGTGTGCAGGATCGCATGGCCGGTGCGGTCGGCGGCGGCGCAGGTGCGCTGCACGGGCGGGCCATCGCCGAATTCGGTGGTATGGCCGCCAAAGGGGCGTTGATAGATCTTGCCCTCCTCGGTGCGCGAGAACGGCACGCCGTAATGTTCCAGTTCATAGACCGCCTTTGGGGCCTCACGCGCAAGATATTCCATCGCGTCGGTATCGCCGAGCCAGTCCGAGCCCTTGACCGTGTCGAACATGTGCCACTGCCAACTGTCCGGGCCCATGTTGCCGAGCGAGGCCGCAATGCCACCCTGCGCCGCCACGGTATGCGAGCGTGTTGGGAAAACCTTGGTCACACAGGCCGTGCGCAGCCCCTGTTCGGCCATTCCGAGCGTTGCGCGCAGTCCGGCCCCGCCGGCCCCGACAACCACGACATCATAATCATGCGTTTCGTATTGATAAGCAGCCATGCTTTCAGGTCCTCACAGTGCGATCTTGGCAAGGGCAAACAGCCCGGTGGCGATCGTCCCGTAGCTCAGGATGGTGACGAAGATGATCAGAGCGCGGCGCGTGGTGCCGTGGCTATAATCCTCGATCATGGTCTGCGCCCCGGCGGCGAAGTGGCGCAGCCCGAAGAAGATCACGAGGGCGGTCAGGATCGCCACGACCGGATGCGCGAGACTGTCCAGAACTTCTGCCCGATCACCCCCCAATATGCGCCCGAAAGCCACCAGAAACATCGGGATGATGAGCGCGAGGCCGACGCCCGAGAGCTTCATATACCAGAAATGTTCGGTGCCCGTGCCCGAGGCGCCCTTGCCCTCGGCGCGTTTGCGTGCGGTCAGATAACGCATGACAGCCTCCTCAGACCAGAAGCAGCGTGATGATGGTCAGAACGACCGAGCCGATTATGACACCCCAGCCGAGTTTCTCGGCGGTGGGAATGTCCATACCTTTGCCCGCGTCGAAATAGAAATGACGCAGCCCCGCAAGATAGTGATACCATACCGCCCAGAGCGAGAGCGTGAGCACCAGATCGCCGAACCACGAGGTCATCACCGCATCGGCAACCGCGAAATAGGCGTCCGAGGTCGAGGCGGCCAGAAGCCACCACACGATAAGCAGCGCCGCAACGATCAGCGCGTTGCCGGTGATGCGCGTCAGGATCGAGGTGATCGAGGTAAGTTGCGGGCGATAGACCTGCAAATGCGGCGACAGAGGGCGTTCAACCTCTTTGGTCTCGGCCATGGAGAACCTCCTTCGGATGGTCGGCAGCGGCACAAGGCCACTGTAGCTGCCCACGTTTTGGAGCTTTTTGGCGCGTCTGTCACCTGTAAGGGCGCAAAAATAGCGGTTAAGCGGACAATTCGCCGCAAAAAACCGGCATTTGTGATCACAAAAATAATCGCGTGATCACATCAAGGCGTAATCCACTCTGAGTCTACGCTGCAAAGCGGCATTGAGTCTCTCTGGACAGGCGCACAAAGGCGACTATCCGTCTGCCGCAAGTTTGTGATCACAAGCGGGACTCAGCCCGCGCTCTTCTCCAGCACCTCGATCCGGGCCTTCAGCGACTCGTTCTCCTCGCGGGCCTTCTGCGCCATGGCGCGCACGGCGTCGAATTCCTCGCGGGTGACGAAATCGCGATCCGCCAGCCAGCGGTCGATGAGCGATTTCATCGCCGTCTCGGCCTCGATGCGCGCGCCCTGCGCCACGCCCATGGCGTTTGTCATGAGTTGGCTCAGATCATCGAGCACCTTGTTACGCGTCTGCATGGCGCTTACCTCCGGCGTTACAGTCGGTCCCTTATATGGGCGGGCGCGCCACGATCACAAGGTTGACTTTCCCCACCCCCGAGAGGCATTCAGATACATATGCAGGCCGCCATCCCCTTTCCCGACATATCGCCCGAGATATTCTCGATCCCGCTCTTCGGCATGGAATTCGCCCTGCGCTGGTATGCGCTGGCCTATATCGTCGGCATCGTCATCGGCTGGCGGCTGGTGGTGGCCACGGTGAAGCGGCCCGCGCTCTGGCCCGGCGGCACCGCGCCGATGAAACCCTCGGATGTAGAGGACCTGCTGACCTGGGTGATTCTCGGCGTGATTCTCGGCGGGCGGCTGGGCTATGTGCTTTTCTATCAGCCGGGTTATTACCTCTCGAACCCCGGCCAGATACTTCAGGTCTGGGAAGGCGGAATGGCCTTTCACGGAGGGCTTCTGGGGGTGGTGCTGGCGGTGATCCTGTTTTCGCGCGCGCGCGGTATCAACTGGGTCTCGGTCGCCGATGCGCTCTGCATGGTGACCCCGGTCGGCCTTTTGCTGGGGCGGGCCGCCAATTTCATCAATGCCGAATTGTGGGGGCGGCCCACCGACCTTCCTTGGGGGGTAATCTTTCCGGGCCGCGCGGCGCAGGATTGCGCGGGGGTGGTGGCCGGGCTTTGCGCACGCCACCCATCGCAACTTTACGAGGCGGCGCTAGAGGGGATGATTCTCGGCGCAGTGCTGCTCTGGCTTGGCTGGCGTCGCGGCGCGTTACAACTGCCCGGCACGCTCACGGGTCTGTTCTTTGCCGGATATGGCATCGCACGGTTCCTGGTCGAGTTCGTGCGGCAGCCCGATGCGCAATTCGTCTCTCCCGGCAACCCGCTGGGCCTTGCCTGGCATGTGGGCGGCTATGGGCTGACCATGGGACAACTCCTGTCGCTGCCGATGATCGCCTTCGGGTTGGGCATGGTGCTCTGGGTGCGGCGGGTGCGGCCTGCATGACAGTGCTCGCAAAGGCCCTTGCCGCACACATCCGCGCCACCGGCCCGATGAGCCTTGCCGACTACATGGCCACCTGCCTGATGGATCCGCGCCACGGCTATTACGCCACGCGCGACCCGTTCGGGGCGGCGGGTGATTTTATTACCGCACCGGAAATCAGCCAGATGTTCGGAGAGTTGCTGGGGCTTTGCCTTGCACAAGCCTGGCTCGATCAGGGCGCACCCGCGCCTTTTACCCTGGCCGAACTCGGCCCCGGTCGCGGCACGCTCATGGCGGATCTTTTGCGCGCCACCCGCGCCGTTCCCGGCTTTCACGCCGCGCTGCGCCTTTATCTGGTCGAGACCTCGCCCGCCCTGCGCAAGGTGCAGGCAGCGACCCTTGGACGCGGCGACGTGACATGGTGCGACCGGGTGGAGGATCTGCCCGAGGCGCCGATTTTCCTTATCGCCAACGAGTTTTTCGACGCGCTGCCGATTCGCCAGTTTCAGCGGGATCAAAGCGGCTGGCGCGAGCGGGTGGTGGGGTTGGCGGGCGCGCGCCTGACGCTCGGCCTTGGACCCGAGACCGCCCTGCCCGATCTTGCGCACCGGCTGGAGGACACGCGGGCGGGCGACATCGTAGAGACCTGCGCGCCGGGGACGGCCATCGCGGGGCAGATAGGCGCGCGGATCGCCACCCATGGCGGCACGGCGCTGATCATCGACTACGGCGACTGGCGCTCGCTCGGCGACACGTTTCAGGCCGTGGCGGCCCATGCGCCCACCGATCCTTTCACCACCCCCGGCGCGGCAGATCTTACTGCGCATGTGGATTTCGAGGCGCTCGCCCGCGCCGCCAGCCCCGCCGCCCATACCCGGCTCACGCCGCAGGGCGTGTTTCTGGAACGTATCGGGCTAGGCACCCGCACCGAGGCACTGGCCCGCGGCCTTTCCGGGGCGGCGCTCGACAGCCACCTTGCCGCATATCGGCGCTTGACCGCAGGAGAGGAAATGGGGACGCTCTTCAAGGTGCTAGGCCTCTACCGCGCCGGCACGCCAACGCCACCCGGACTGGAGACATGACACTCGAAATCATCACCGCCGACGCGCTTGGCCCCTTTCGGCACGGGTTCTTCACCCGGCGCGGCGGGGCCTCTTCGGGCATCTTCGCGGGGCTGAATTGCGGCGCAGGCTCCTCGGATCAGGCCGAGATCGTGACCATCAACCGTGCCCGCGTGGCCGATGCGTTGCAAGTCGCGCCCAATCACCTTGTCACGGTGCATCAGGTCCATTCGGCGGATGTCGTGCCGGTCACCGGTCCGCTCACCGAACGCCCGAACGCCGATGGCATGGTGACGGCAACACCGGGGGTGGCACTTGCCGTGCTGACCGCCGATTGCCAGCCGGTGCTTCTTGCCGACGCGCAGGCGGGTGTGATCGGTGCGGCCCATGCGGGCTGGCGCGGGGCACGTGACGGAGTGCTGGAAGCGACGATCGAAGCGATGGTGAGGCTGGGGGCCACGCGCGATCGCATCACCGCCGTGATCGGGCCGACGATCAGCCAGATGGCCTATGAGGTCGGACCCGAGCTGCTCGATGATTTCCTCGCCGACGATCCCGAAAGCAGCCGATTTTTCGCCAACGGCACCGGCGACCGTTATCAGTTCGACCTGCCAGGCTATGGCCTCTGGCGATTGCGTCGCGCGGGCGTGGGCCATGCGGAATGGACGCGCCATTGCACCTATGCCGACCCCGACCGCTTTTATTCCTACCGCCGCAGCACCCATGCGGGCGAGGCCGATTACGGGCGGCTCATCTCGGCGATCCGGCTGTAAGCCACTGGCCTTCGCCTGTCGCGCAATCATCGCGCAGAAACTCGTAGAATGACCGCGCCCGCCCCTCGCGCATATAGGCGCTGTTGAGCCGGGACTTGGCCTGAAAGGCCGCGCACACCGCGCGCCTGTGTTCTGTCCGCACCCCGGTGCGCCCCATCTCGATCTCACGCTGGATCCGCGCATAGGCCCCCTGCACGCGCAGGGCAAAGCCGCGATCCGCCGTGGCGCTGCGGGGATGGAGGTGGAGGTTGTAATGGGTCGCTGCCAAAGGCGCATGCCCCCCCGCCGCCGAGAGCGCCTCGGCGGCATGGAGCACATCCTGTGACGGCACGCTGCGGAATGGCCCGGCAAGCGCGCGCGCCATCACCGGATGAAAGCTTGCCCCCGTGCCTAGGTCGGCTATCTCCAGCCACTCGCGTTCCCGCCCCGGCAGATGCATGAGCGCGCGACCGCCGTGAAGAACCCGCGTGCACCCGAAAGCCACGCCATGCACCTGCGCCAAAGGCACGAGCGCCGCCAGATAGCCCGCCTCCCAGGTGTCGTCGGCATCGAGAAAGGCCACAAGACGCCCGCGCGCCCGCGCCAAAGCCCGGTTGCGCGCGGCCCCTGCTCCGCTTGCCACATGATGCGCAGCGCAGCGCACGAGCCGCAGGCCATAATCGGGCAGACCATCATACCCGTCGCCATCGTCGGGGGCGAGCACCACCTCCACCTCGTCGGGCGGCAGGCCCGCAGCAGCGACCGAGGCCAGTGCCACAGGCAGGCTATCGCGCGCCCGATAGGTCGGGATGATGACCGAGACGCGGGGCACCTCCCTGCCCCCGCTCAGGCGTGAATGGCCCCGTCGCCGCAGGCCAGCGCCGCCTCGCGCACGGCCTCGGAGAAGGTCGGGTGCGCGTGGCAGGTGAGGGCCAGATCCTCGGCCGAAGCGCCGAACTCCATGGCCACGCAGACCTCGTGGATGAGATCCCCAGCCGCCGGGCCGATGATATGTGCGCCGAGAATGCGGTCGGTCTCCTTGTCGGCGAGGATCTTGACGAAGCCCTCGCCGGCAAAGACCGCCTTGGCGCGCCCGTTGCCCATGAAGGAGAACTTGCCGACCTTGTAGGCGCGGCCTTGTTCTTTCAGGCTTTCTTCGGTCGCCCCCACGTTGGCGACCTCGGGATGCGTGTAGATGACACCGGGGATAACGCCGTAATTCACATGGCCATGCTTGCCCGCCAGCACCTCGGCCACAGCCATGCCCTCATCCTCGGCCTTGTGGGCCAGCATCGGGCCTTCGATGGCGTCGCCAATGGCATAGATGCCCTTGACCGAGGTCTGCCAATGGTCGTCCGTGGCGATCTGGCCGCGCTTGGTCATCTCGACACCAAGATCGGCCAGACCCAGCCCGTCAGTATAGGGTTTGCGGCCCGTGGCGACCAGAACCACATCGGCGTCAAGCTGATGGTCGCTGTCGTCCTTGCGCAGTTTGTAATTGACCTTGGCCTTGGTCTTGAGCGTCTCGACGGATTGGACTGCGGCCCCCATGATGAAATCAAGGCCTTGTTTTTTAAGAATCCTCTGGAAGTTCTTCTGCACCTCACCATCCATGCCCGGCGTGATCGCGTCGAGGAATTCCACCACGGTGACCTGCGTCCCGAGGCGTGCATAGACCGAACCAAGCTCCAGCCCGATCACGCCGCCGCCGATCACCACCATGGTCTTGGGGATCTTCGGCAATTCGAGCGCGCCGGTAGAGGTGACGACCACCTTTTCATCCACCTCGACGCCGGGCAGCTTTGAGGGTTCGGAGCCGGACGCAATGACGATATGTTTCGCCTCATGGGTCTCGTCACCGACCTTGACCTTGCCCGCGCCGGGTATCGACGCCCATCCCTTGATCCAGTCCACCTTGTTCTTCTTGAACAGGAATTCGATGCCCTTGGTGTTCTGGCCGATGACGTCATCCTTGTAGGCGAGCATCTGTTTCCAGTCCACCGAGGGAGCCTTGCCCTTGAGGCCCATCTTCTCGAAATTGTGCTCGGCTTCGTGGAGTTGGTGGCTCGCATGGAGGAGCGCCTTGGAGGGGATGCAGCCGACATTGAGGCAGGTGCCGCCCAGCGTCTCGCGTCCCTCGACCACAGCCGTTTTCAAGCCCAGCTGAGCGCAGCGGATCGCGCAGACATAGCCGCCGGGTCCAGCGCCGATGATGATCACGTCATAAGAGGCCATGGGTTAGAATCCTTTCGTTTAAGCGGGGCTTGGGGGCGCTGCCCCCGTCGCGCTGCGCGCGACTCCCCCGGAGTATTTGTGGAACGATGAAGCATCAGACGAGCGCCGCCAAGAGCATGAGGAGCGTGGCGAGAAAGCCCACCGCCCAGATCAGCGAGCGCCAGGGGCGCAGGCCGAAATAATAGGCCGGGATGTAGAGGACGCGCGCGGCAAGATAGGTGACGGCGCAGGCGGCGGTGAGGGGAGAGGTGATCTTGGTGAAGGTGACCACGATCACGGCGATGGTGAAGAGGATCAGACCCTCGAAATGGTTCGAGAGCGCGCGGCCAAGGCGGGCGGTTTTCGGCGAGAGTTGGCGGGAAGGCTCGCGGTCGCGCGCCGACATGGTGTAGCCGGGGCCAAGCTCGAGATTGGCCGGGATGGCGTAGAGCAGGAACTGCACGGCTTGCAGGAGGGCGGCGAGGGTGAGGGCGGTGAGTTCGGGGGTCATGTGGAGCCTTTTGCCATGAGGTGCGCAATGAATGCGCACCCTACGGGGAGGGTGCGCATGTGTTGCGCAGCACTCACAGATCCATCAGCAACCGGCGGGGATCCTCGAGCGCCTCTTTCACCCGCACGAGGAAGGTGACAGCCCCCTTGCCATCCACAATCCGGTGATCGTAGCTGAGTGCCAGATACATCATCGGGCGAATGACCACCTGACCGTTGATCGCCATGGGCCGGTCCTGGATCTTGTGCATGCCCAGAATGCCCGATTGCGGAGGGTTGAGGATGGGCGAGGACATGAGCGAGCCATAGACGCCGCCGTTGGAGATGGTGAAGGTGCCGCCCTGCATTTCCGCCATGCTGAGCTTGCCGTCGCGGGCGCGGGCGCCTTTTTCGGCGATGGCCTTTTCAATCGCGGCAAAGCCCATGGAATCCACATCGCGGATCACCGGCACGACAAGGCCCGTGGGGGTGCCCGCCGCGATGCCCATATGCACGAAGTTCTTGTAGACGATATCGGTGCCGTCGATCTCGGCGTTGACCTCGGGCACTTCTTTCAGGGCATGCACGCAGGCCTTGGTGAAGAAGGACATGAAGCCAAGGCGCACGCCGTGCTTCTTGAAGAACTCGTCCTTGTACTGGTTGCGCAGCGCCATGACCTCGGTCATGTCCACCTCGTTATAGGTGGTGAGCATGGCCGCCGTGTTCTGCGCGTCCTTGAGACGGCGGGCGATGGTCTGGCGGAGCCTCGTCATCTTGACGCGCTCCTCGCGGGCGGCATCCTCTGCGGGGCTTGGCGCGCGGGGGGCCTGCGCCGCCGGAGCGGGCGTGGCGGCGGCGGGGGCTTGTGTGGCGGCGGCGGCGCGGGCCACATCCTCCTTCATCACGCGGCCATCGCGGCCGGAGCCTGTGACCTGATCACGGCTGAGGCCCTTTTCGGCCATGGCCTTTTTCGCCGAGGGAGCATCCTCGACATCACCGCTTGCAGCGCGCGCCGGGATGCTCTCGTCCGGAGTGGCCCCTGCTCCGGCCGAAGCGACGGCCGCGCCTTCGCCCGAGGCGAGGATGGCAAGCTTGCCGCCCGCCTGCACGGTCTCGCCTTCGCCTGCGAGGATCTCGGTCAGCGTACCGGAGGCGGGCGCGGGAACCTCGACCGAGACCTTGTCGGTTTCCAGTTCGCACAGCATCTCGTCAGCCTCGACCTTATCGCCCACCTTCTTGAACCAGGTGGAAACAGTCGCCTCGGTCACGCTCTCGCCCAGGGTCGGCACCATCACGTCCACGGCGTCGCCCCCCGTCTCGGCGGGCGCGGCCCTGGCCTCGGTCTTCTCCTCCTTCACGGGGACGGATTTACCCTCACCTTCGGTGATCGTTGCAAGGAGCGCATCGACACCGACGGTCTCTCCCTCCTTTGCCACGATCTCGCCCAGGGTGCCGGCGGCGGGCGCAGGCACCTCCACCGTCACCTTGTCGGTTTCCAGTTCGCACAGCATCTCGTCGGCGGCGACCTGATCACCCGGCTTCTTGAACCAGGTGGCGACGGTGGCCTCGGTGACGGATTCGCCCAGAGTGGGGACGCGGACTTCGGTGCTCATCACTTATTCCCTTCGATGGTCAGCGCGGCATCGACCAGCGCCTCTTGTTGTGCCTTGTGCTGCTTGGCGAGGCCCGTGGCGGGCGAGGCGGCAGCGGGGCGACCGGCATAGACCGGGCGCTTGTGCTGCGCGTCGATCCGGGTCAGCACCCATTCGATATTCGGCTCTATGAAGGACCAGGCGCCCTGGTTCTTGGGCTCTTCCTGGCACCAGACCATGTCCGCGCCCTTGAAACGCTCCAGTTCCTTGACCATGGACATGGCCGGGAACGGATAGAACTGTTCGATACGCAGGAGGTAGACATCGTTGATCCCGCGCCGGTCGCGCTCTTCCAGCAGGTCGTAATAGATCTTGCCGGAACACATGACCACGCGCTTGATCTTCTCGTCGGCGACAAGCTTCGTTTCCGAATTGCCGTATTGTGCATCGTCCCAGAGCACGCGATGGAAGGAAGAACCAGTGGTGAAATCCGCTGCATTCGACACCGCCAGCTTGTGCCGCAGAAGGGATTTCGGCGTCATCAGGATCAGCGGCTTGCGGAAGGTGCGGTAGAGCTGGCGGCGCAGGATGTGGAAATAGTTGGCCGGCGTCGTGCAATTCGCCACGATCCAGTTATCGCCCCCGCACATGGTCAGGAACCGCTCCAGCCGGGCCGAGGAGTGTTCCGGCCCCTGTCCCTCATAGCCATGGGGCAAGAGGCAGACGAGGCCGGACATGCGCAGCCATTTCGATTCGCCCGACGAGATGAACTGATCGAACATGATCTGCGCGCCGTTGGCGAAATCGCCGAACTGCGCCTCCCAGAGGGTGAGCGCCTTTGGCTCGGCGAGGCTGTAGCCGTATTCGAAGCCCAGAACGGCATATTCCGAGAGCATCGAGTCGATGACCTCGTAATGCGCCTGCCCCTCGCGGATGCTGTTGAGCGGGTAAAAGCGCTCTTCGGTCTCCTGGTCGATGAAAGCGGAATGGCGCTGGCTGAAAGTGCCGCGTGTGCTGTCTTGACCGGCGAGGCGTACACGGTAGCCCTCTGTCAGCAGCGAGCCGAAGGCAAGCGCCTCGGCGGTGGCCCAGTCAAAGCCCTTGCCAGTTTCGAACATCTGCCTCTTGGTCTCAAGCAGACGCTCGACCGTCTTGTGCAGGTTGAAGCCCTCCGGCGTGCGGGTGAGTCCCGCGCCGACCTCGGCCATGGTCTCGGGGGAAATCGAGGTCTCGCCGCGCTCATACTTGCCCTTGTGCGGGTTGAGGTCGGACCATTTGCCATCAAGCCAGTCGGCCTTGTTCGGACGATAGTCCTTGCCCGCCTCAAACTCGTCGGCGAGGAAGGACTGGAACGCGGCCTTGAGGTCCTCGACCTCGCCCTCGGGGATGAGACCGTCTTTCACCAGCCGGTCGGTATAGAGGGCGAGCGTCGTTTTCTGCTGCTTGATCTTTTTATACATCAGGGGGTTGGTGAACATCGGTTCATCCCCCTCGTTATGGCCGAAGCGACGATAGCAGATGATGTCGATCACCACATCCTTGTGGAACTTCTGGCGGAATTCCGTGGCGACGCGCGCGGCATGAACGACCGCCTCGGGATCGTCGCCGTTGACGTGGAAAATCGGCGCCTCGACCATCAGCGCGATATCGGTGGGATAAGGCGAAGTGCGCGAAAAATGCGGCGCGGTGGTAAAGCCGATCTGGTTGTTGACCACGATATGCATGGTGCCGCCGGTGCGGTGCCCGCGAATGCCCGAAAGCTGGAATCCTTCGGCCACCACGCCCTGTCCGGCAAAGGCCGCATCCCCGTGCAGCAGGATCGGCAGGACCCTGGTGCGGTCGATGTCGTTCAACTGATCCTGCTTGGCACGGACCTTGCCCAGAACCACCGGATTAACTGCTTCGAGGTGCGAGGGGTTGGCGGTCAGAGACAGATGCACGCGATTGCCGTCGAACTCGCGGTCCGAAGACGCCCCCAGGTGATATTTCACATCTCCCGAGCCATCGACCTCCTCGGGCTTGAAGCTGCCGCCCTGAAACTCGTTGAAGATGGCGCGGTAGGGCTTGGCCATGACATTGGCCAGGATGTTGAGACGCCCGCGATGCGGCATCCCGATGACGATATCCTCAACGCCCAGCTGGCCGCCGCGCTTGATGATCTGCTCCATCGCCGGGATGAGGCTCTCACCACCGTCAAGACCGAACCGCTTGGTGCCCATGTATTTGACATGAAGATATTTCTCGAAGCCCTCGGCCTCGACCAGCTTGTTCAGGATCGCCTTGCGGCCCCGTTGGGTAAAACTGATTTCCTTGTCATAGCCCTCGATCCGCTCCTTGAGCCAGGCGGCCTGTTCGGGGTCGGAGATGTGCATGTATTGCAGCGCGAAGGTGCCGCAATAGGTGCGGCGCACGATGGCGAGGATCTCGCGCAGGCTGGCAATCTGGAGGCCAAGCACATTGTCGATAAAGATGGGTCGGTCCATGTCGGCCTCGGTGAAGCCGTAGGATTTGGGGTCAAGCTCGGGCTGATGGCTCTGCTCGCGCAGGCCGAGCGGGTCGAGATCGGCGATGAGATGGCCCCGGATGCGATAGGCGCGGATCAGCATGAGCGCGCGCACGGAATCGAGCACCGCGCGCTTGATCGCCTCGTCGTTGACCTCCACACCCTTCTCGGCGGCCTTGGCGGCGATCTTCTTGCCCGCGTCCCTGGCCTCGGGTTCGGCGGGCCATTCGCCGGTCAGCGCGGCGGTGAGATCGTCATTCGGGACGGGCGGCCAGTCAGACCGCGCCCAAGAGGCCCCTTTCGCCTCGCGCCGCACATCCTCGTGCCCGTCGCCCAACTGGTCGAAGAAGGCGCGCCACGCGTCATCCACCGCGCCCGGATCATGGGCGTAGCGGGCGTAAAGCTGTTCGAGATACTCGGCATTCGCCCCCTGCATGAAGCTTGAGGCGTGAAAGAGGTCGTTGGGGGATTGGTCGGTCATCTCTGGTTTCCTCCCGCGGGGTGCGCGGCCCCGCCCGTGTGAATGGGGGGCGGACCCTGCCCGCCCCTCTTGCCCTTGATCAGCCGATGGCCTTGAGCACGGCCTCGCCGAGGCTGGCGGGGCTTTCGGCGACGGTGATGCCGGCGGATTGCATCGCCTCGATCTTGTCCTCGGCGCCACCCTTGCCGCC
>NZ_JAGQDH010000016.1 GCF_018069895.1 Roseovarius autotrophicus
CTATCTCGCCACCACCCTGCGCGCCATCCTCGACGGCCACCCGCAGAGCGGCATCGAAGACCTCATGCCATGGCGCTTCAACCAGCCGTCAAGCCTCGCCGCATAGGGTCTCGACGTCGCGCTTACGTTGAAAGCAGACGACAGAATCATTGGAAAGCTGCTTGCAAAAAAAGGGTGAGCCTTACCATTTTTCCGCACAGAATTGAGGCGCAGCTTGCTGCGCCGCCGCGTGATCGCCGGGCCGGCACGCCTTTGGCGTGACGGCCTGGCGATTTTGAGGTGTTGCGCTCCGTTTTGGGGTCACACGTATTCGGCAGGGATAAAGTGGCAGCCACAACCGTCGCCTCGCCAGACCGCGGCCCGTCGAGCGCGCGGCCCTCTCCCGAGGACAGGGCGCGACAGGTTGCAAGAGATCCCCGCCTGCGCGGGGATGACGGGGTGACGGGGTGACGGGAGTCCGCCCGCGCGGGGATGACGGGTGCATGGGGCGCGGCCCCATCACCCCCTTGCCGCCACGCCCCGGCAGGCTTATCTTCGCCAATGCAGCACCGGCCCCGCGCCGTGCCTGCTGCGCCCGAGGGCTCATCGCCCTGACCCTGTCAGGCTCCCTGATCCCCTGAGCACGACCCGGCCCGGCACCCCGCCCGACCGGGATCTTTCAGGAGACATCCCATGTCCAAAGGTAAAAGCCAGAACAACCGCGAGGCCAAGAAGCCCAAGAAGGAAAAGCCCAAGGTTCTTGCCACCGCGAATTCCAACCGCGACAAGAACGCCACGGTGATCGCGGGCAAATCGGTCAAGTGACGCCGCCCTGCGGCTGTCGGGATGATCCCCGCTTTGGCGGGGATCACGCGGGGTTTCAGGCAAAGAGGGCGGCGCCCGCCGCTCAGACCTCTGCCGCCTTGCGCGGCAGCACCCAGTCCGCGCGGGGGAAGTGGCAGGTATAGCCCTGCGGGAAGCGGTCGAGATAGTCCTGATGCTCCGGCTCCGCCTCCCAGAAATCTCCCACCGGTTCCACCTCTGTGACCACCTTGCCGGGCCAGAGGCCGGACGCCTCCACATCGGCGATGGTGCGCAGGGCCTCGGCCTTCTGCTCCTCGGAGCAGTAGTAGATCGCCGAGCGATAGCTGAGCCCCACATCGTTGCCCTGCCGGTTGGTCGTGGTGGGATCGTGGATCTGAAAGAAGAATTCCAGCAGCCGCCGATAGCTGATCCGCGCGGGATCGAACATGATCTCGATGCCCTCGGCATGGGTGCCATGGTTGCGATAGGTCGCATTGGGCACATCGCCACCAGTATAGCCCACGCGGGTGGAAATCACCCCGTCAAGCCTGCGGATGAGGTCCTGCATCCCCCAGAAACAGCCCCCCGCCAGAACCGCGCGTTCGCTCATGTCACGTCCTCCACCTGATCGAGATAGTCGCCATATCCCTCGGCCTCCATGTCGTCACGATGGATGAATCGCAGGCTGGCCGAGTTGATGCAATAGCGCAGTCCGCCCCGGTCATGCGGACCGTCGGGAAAGACATGGCCGAGATGACTGTCACCGCCGCGGCTGCGGACCTCGGTGCGGATCATACCCATGGTGAAATCATGCTTCTCGACCACATGCGCGGGGGTGATGGGCTTGGTGAAGCTCGGCCAGCCGCAGCCTGATTCGTATTTGTCTGAACTGGCGAAAAGCGGCTCTCCCGAAACAATGTCCACATAGATGCCGGGGGCCTTGTTATGGAGATACTTGCCCGTGCCGGGGCGCTCGGTGCCGTTCTTCTGCGTCACCCGGTACTCCTCGGGCGAGAGGGCGGCGATGCGGTCGGGATCCTTCTGGTATGGGGGCATGTCGGTCTCCTTTTCGGGGTTCGTCATAAAAGATGGGTCTCGGATAGGGAAATCAATGGCGCGTGGGGATTGCCGGAACGTGTCTCTGGTCATATGATTTGACCAATCGGTTCAGGACGCTGCGATGCCATTCGAGAAAGTAACTCCCGAAAAGCTATCGACCGCGGTGACGCGGCAGATCGAAAAGCTTATCCTGCGCGGGATCCTGCGTCCAGGTGAGCGGCTGCCCGCCGAGCGCGAACTGGCCGAGAAGCTGGGCGTATCGCGCCCCTCGCTGCGAGAGGCGGTGGCAGATCTTCAGGACAAGGGGCTGCTTACGACGCGCGCCGGGGCGGGCGTCTATGTTGCCGATGTTCTGGGCAGCGCGTTCTCGCCCGCGCTGATTCGGCTTTTCGCCGATCATGACGAGGCGGTGTTCGACTATATCGGCTTTCGGCGTGATCTGGAGGGGCTGGCGGCCTGCCGCGCGGCGCGGCTTGCGTCCGATACCGATCTGCGGGTGATCCAGACCGTGATGGACAAGATGGAGGCGGCGCACAAAAAGACCAACCCGACCGACGAGGCGCGGCTTGATGCCGAGTTTCACATGGCGATCATCGAGGCGAGCCATAACGTCATCATGTTGCACATGATGCGTTCGATGTTCCAGCTTTTGCGCGAGGGCGTGTTCTACAACCGCCAGGTCATGTTCAGGCAGCGCACCACACGCGGCGTGCTGCTTGACCAGCATCGGGCAATCAACACCGCGATTCAGGTGCGCGATTCGAAGGCAGCGCAGGCGGCGGTCGAGGCGCATCTGAACTATGTCGAAAAGGCGCTCTCGGATCAGCAGAAGGCCGACCGCAACGAGGCCATCGCGCGCCAGCGGTTCGAGCACGAGCAATCCCGCTGAGACAGACCGCGTGGCAACGGGCATGTCTGCGCCCGGCGCGTCCATGTTGGGTTGGCTGGTGCGTTGGCCACCATATCTTGCTGTGCCGCCACTATTTTGAGCAAAACGCCATATAAAGTAATGCTTTAATCGACACTGTTCATGTGATAGGCTCTCCGTAACAACAAAGCTGACCGCAACAATGCGGCGGCGCGAGGCAGTAGAGAGCAGTTCAATGAAAACATGGGGCAGGCAGCCTCTTCTATGGGGCTTGGTCGTTCTGGCAGCCGTATGGATGCTTGTGGTCGTACCGCTGAGCGCCGCTGCCGCGCCTTATGCCGGCTTTGTCATGGATGCGCGCAACGGCAAGGTGCTTTATTCCGAGAATGCCGATACGCCGCTGCATCCGGCCTCTCTGACCAAGATGATGACGCTTTACGTGGTCTTCGAGGCGGTCGAGAATGGCGAGATCGGGCTTGACGATATGGTGCGGATCTCGGCCAACGCTGCGAACGAGCCGCCAAGCAAGCTGGGCTTGCGCGCGGGGCAGACGATCAAGCTTCGCTATCTGATCCGCGCAGCAGCCGTGCGCTCGGCCAATGACGCGGCGACCGCACTGGCCGAGGCGATCGAGGGTTCGGAGGCGCAATTCGCCCGACGCATGAACCGCACCGCCAAGGCGATGGGGATGACGCGCACCAATTTCAAGAATGCCCATGGCCTGACCCAGACCGGTCACCTCTCGACCGCGCGCGACATGACCATTCTAGGGCGACATATGTTTTACGACTATCCGCAGTATTACAATCTGTTCTCGCGGCTTGAGGCCGATGCCGGCATCGCGAAGGTGCAGCACACCAACCGCCGGATGCTCAGCAGTTATCGTGGGGCGGACGGGATCAAGACAGGCTACACCCGTGCAGCGGGCTTCAACCTCACTGCCAGCGCCGAGCGCGGCGGTGTCCGGGTGATCGCCACGGTCTTTGGTGGCAAGTCAACCGCCTCGCGCAATGCGAAGGTGGCGGAATTGCTGGATCTTGGCTTTCGCAAGACCCCGAATCGGGTGGCTGTGGCAACCCCCATCCGGCCCGCCTACGTGGGCAAGATCGGCACCGCGCCAATCATGATTGCCGAGGGCGAGGCACGGCCGAACGTGGCGGGCAAGACCGTGCGGCTGACTGCGGCCGCCGCTGTCAGGAAAAGCCTGCGCCCGCAACTGCGCCCCGGCGCAGAGGCCCCGACCCTCGTGGCCGCCATTGGTGCGACAGCGATCGAGCAGGCGGTGCAGGCGGCCGCCGAGGGGGCGGTCGCGCTTCAGGCGCGCGTGGAGGCCGTGGCAGAAGTCGCGCCGCCCGTATCCTTGCGCCCCGAGCCGAGACCGGAGGAACCGAAGGTCACGCAGGTCGCCGCGGCCGTGACCGAAGCTGAACCCGAGGTCGTCACCCGCATCTCCACCTCGGACGGGCGGCATTGGGGCGTCAATGTCGGTCGTTATCCCAGCCAATACAAGGCGCGGCAGGTGCTTTTGCAGACCGCGCTTTCCGAGATGTCCACGCTTGATGGAAGCCTGCGCAAGGTGGTCAAGCGGCCGTCTGGGTTTGACGCGAATTTCATGGGGCTGAGCCGCGAGACCGCCGATCTTGCCTGCCGTCGTCTTCAGGCCAAGAAGGTCACCTGTTTCATGATCGGGCCGGGCTGAGCGGTCACTCGCCGCGCAGCACGGCAAGCGCATAGGGCGGCCACATCATCGCCCGGCGAAACCGCCCCAACGGCCAGCGCCGGGGCGGTTTTTGCATGATGTCGGGGTAGGGATGGCGCGGAGGGCGATCCATCGCCAGATCGGCAAGAAGTGCGCCCGCATAGCTTGCCATCGCAACGCCGTTGCCGTGATAGCTGAGCCCGGTAAAGGCGCCGGGCATGTCGGGGATCGGCCCGACATAGGGCGTGAGGTCCGGGGCGAGCGACAGAAGGCCGTTCCAGCTATGCGGCGTCTCTACATGACGCCATGCCGGGAACATCGCGTCGAAATGCCCCCGGATCGTGCGGTGCATCCGGGCATCGAACGGGGCCGAGGAAAACAGCCCCCCGCGCATCCCGAAAAGCATCCGGTTATCGGGAATGAGGCGAAAATAATGCAAAAAGAACCGGTCATCGTAGCACATTTGCCTGGTGGTCCAGCCCTGCGCATCCAGTTCGTCGCCGGTCATCGGGCGGGTGACGATGACGTTGGATTGCGTCGGCAGATAGCGCGCGCGCATCCAGCCCGGCAGATCGTCCGAGGAATAGCCATTGGTCGCCACGATCAGGCGGCGCGCGGTGATCCGGGCTTCGGGCGTGTTGAGGTGAAAGGCCCCTTCCTGCCGGATCGCCGTGACCGGTGAGCGGGTGTGGATGCGCGCACCTGCCCGCGTCGCGGCCCCGGCAAGCCCAAGGGTATATTTCATCGGGTTGAGAGCAAGGCCAAGCGGTGTTGTGAGGGCTGCGTGAAACGGGCCGCGCATCCCGGCCTGCGCCAGCTCTTCGCCGGGGATCAGCGTGGGCGTCACACCGTAATTCGCGGCGATGCGGGCCGCGCGTTCGGGGAAAGAGGCCGCTGCCTGCGGGGTATGGGCCAGGAGGGTCTCACCCTCGGAATGGGTGTCGGCGGTGATGTCGTGGCGTGCGATCAGGTCTTGCGCCATGCGCACCGCCTCAACCTCGGTGCGGCGCCAGGCGTGCCGTGCCTTCTCGCCATGCATCCGCCGCAGCATCGCGTCAGAGGCCGCCGATCCGCCCAGACAGCAAAACCCGCCATTGCGCCCCGAGGCGCCCCAGCCTGGTGTTTCCGCCTCGAACACGCGCACATCCTGTCCCGCCTCGGCCAGATGGAGGGCCGCCGAAAGGCCGGTAAAGCCCGCGCCGATCACCGCCACGTCGCAGGTAATGCGTCCCTCGGCGCGCGAATGGTCGGGCGCCGCGACGGTGGTGGGCCAGAAACAGCGCGCGCGTGGCCCCTCGCCATAGGCATGGGCGGGAAAGATTCGTCTCATCCCTGCACCGCGGCGCGCTCCTCTGCCTCGCGGCGCAGCGCCGAACGTTTGGTGATCAAAGAGGCGCTGATGACACCGACGGCCACGATCCCGATCATGATGGTCGAGAGCGCGTTGATCTCGGGCGAGACGCCAAGCCGGACCGCCGACCATATCTTGATGGGCAGCGTGGTCGCCGATGGACCGGCGGTAAAGGACGCGATCACGAGGTCGTCAAGCGAGAGCGTAAAGGCCAGAAGCCAGCCGGAGATGACCGCCGGTGCGATGATCGGCAGGGTGACAAGGCGGAAGGCGTCGAAATGCGAGCAGCCCAGATCAAGCGCCGCCTCCTCCAGCGAGCGATCGAAGGTCATCAGCCGCGACGACACAACCACCGCGACGAAGGCCATGGAAAAGGTGGTATGCGCGAGGATTATGGTGAATATCCCGCGATCAAGCCCGATGCCGATGAACAACAGCAACAGCGACAGGCCGGTGATCACTTCGGGCATCACGAGCGGCGCATAGATCATACCTGAAAACAGCGTCCGGCCCGGAAAACGCCCTACCCGCACCAGCACCAGCGCCGCCATCGTCCCCAGCACCGTGGCAACGGTAGACGACGCCACCGCCACCTTGAGCGTGACCTTGGCCGCGTCGATGAAGCCCTGATTGGAAAACAGCGTGCCATACCACTGCGTCGAGAACCCCGCCCAGACCGTCACCAGCCGCGAGGCATTGAAGCTGTAGATGATGAGGATCAGCATCGGCAGGTAAAGAAACGCAAAGCCGAGCGTGAGCGAGGTGGCGTTGAACCATGTGAGCCGTCTCATTCCTCAGCCTCCCGCTGCTTCTGCTGGTTGATCTGGAACAGCACGATGGGAATGATCAGGATCAGGAGCAGGATCACCGCCACGGCACTGGCCACCGGCCAGTCGCGGTTGTTGAAGAACTCTTCCCAAAGTACCTTGCCGATCATCAGGGTTTGCGACCCGCCCAGAAGCGAGGGGATGACGAACTCGCCTATGGTGGGGATGAAGACGAGGAAACATCCCGCGATGATGCCGTTTTTCGACAAGGGCACCGTCACCAGCCAGAAGGCCGAGAGGCGCGAACAGCCCAGATCCTCGGCTGCCTCCAGAAGCGAGCCGTCCATCCGCTCCAGCGCCGAATAGATCGGCAGGATCATGAACGGCAGATAGGTGTAAACGATGCCGATATAGACCGCCGTCTGCGTGTTGAGGATCGTGAGCGGCGTGGAGATCACCCCCAGCCAGAGCAGGAACTGATTGAGATAGCCCTCGGTCGAGAGGATGCCCATCCACGAATAGACCCGGATCAGGAACGAGGTCCAGAACGGCAGGATCACCAGCATCATCAACGTGGGGCGCCAATGGTCCGGGGCGTTGGCCATGCCATAGGCGATCGGATAGCCCACGAGAAGCGTGAGCACCGTGGCGATGAGGGCGATTTGCAGCGAGGACAGATAGGCCTTCCAGTAAAGATCGTCCTGCGTGAGAAAGATGAAATTCTCGAAATCGAGTTGCGACAGGAACGCCTTGATCCCCGCCCACCCCTCGGACAGGTCGAGCGTGGGGGTATAGGGCGGGATGGCAAGCGCGATATCCGACAGCGAAATCTTGAAAACAATCAGGAACGGCACCAGAAACAGCGCCAGAAGCCAGGTAAAGGGCAGCGCGATCAGCAGGAAACGGCGCATCCCCTCACTCCTTCAACAGCACGGTGGCGGTGTCGGTCCATGACAGCCAAACGGTGTCTTCCCAAGTGAAGCCGCGCCGCGACAGGCGGCGGGTGTTGGCGGTCTGCGCCTTGAGCATCTGCCCCGAGGGCAGCTTGACGTGATAGGTCGAGAGATTGCCGAGATAGGCGATGTCGATGATCGTGCCCTCAACCACGTTGCGCCGATCCTCGGGGCGCTCGGCGCTGATAGCCACCTTTTCGGGGCGCAGCGCAATATGACAGGTGTCGCCATTGTCGAAAACGGTCTCGGCCTCGGCGTAGAGGGGCGGCACCCCTTCGGCATAATGGACCTCATAGCCCGCGCCGGATCTTTGCGCCTTGCCAGAGAGGATCGTTACCTCGCCGATGAAATCGGCCACATAGACGGAATTTGGTGTCTCATAGATCCGCGCGGGCGTGTCGGCCTGGATGATGCGGCCATTGTCCATCACGGCCACGCGAGAGGCCACGGTCATCGCCTCTTCCTGATCGTGGGTGACGATGACAAAGGTGGTGCCGGTCTTTTCCTGAATATCCATCAACTCGAATTGCGTCGCCGTGCGCAGCTTGGCGTCGAGCGCGCCCATGGGCTCGTCCAGAAGCAGCAGCTTGGGTGCCTTGGCGAGGCTGCGCGCAAGCGCCACGCGCTGCCGCTGGCCGCCGGAGATCTGATGCGGCTTGCGCTTGGCGAACTGCGTGAGGCGGGTGAGCTTCAGCATCTCCTCGACCCGTGCCGCGATCTCGTCCCTGGGTTTGCCGTCGCGCTTGAGGCCGAAGGCGATATTGTCCCAGACCGAGAGATGCGGGAAAAGCGCGTAGGACTGGAACATCATGTTCACCGCGCGCTTGTTGGGCGGAATCGGCGCAATGTCCTTGCCGCCCAGAAGGATCGTGCCCTCGGTCGGTTTTTCGAAACCCGCAAGCATCCGCATCATCGTGGTCTTGCCACAGCCCGAGGGGCCGAGCAGGGCAAAGAATTCGCGCTCGTAGATGTCGAATGTCTGGTTGTCGATGGCGGTGAAATCACCGAATCGCTTCGTAACATTGCGGAACTGGATAAGCGGTCTTGCCTCGGGATCATTCCACGGCTCGAAGACGATCTGCCCCATTGTGCCCCCGGCTGTTATCGTTGGAAAAAGGCCCGCGCCGTCGGGGGCGCGGGCCGTGTGCGGGATCAGGTGCCGGACTTGATCCTGGTCCAGAGCCGGGTGACGATCCGCTGGACATTGGCCGGGTAGGGCGTGGTGGTGAAGAGGTTTTCCATCGCCTCGTCCGAGGGGTAAATGCCCGGATCGCCGATCACGTCTTCTTCGAGAAACTCCTTCGAGGCCGCGTTGCCGTTGGCATAATAGACATAGTTCGACGCGGCGGCCATGTTTTCAGGGTCCATGATGAAATTCAGGAACAGATGCGCCGCGTCCGGGTTGGGCGCATCGACCGGAATGGCCATCTGGTCGAACCACATCTGCGCGCCCTCGGTGGGGGCGTTATAGACGATCTCGACGCCGTTATCGGCCTCTTCGGCGCGGTCGCGCGCCTGAAGGATGTCACCCGACCAGCCGACGGCCACGCAGATATCGCCATTGGCGAGGGCGTTGATATATTCCGAGCTGTGGAATTTCTGGATGTAGGGGCGCACCGCGCTTAGCACAGGCTCGGCCTTGGCGATCACGTCCGGGTCATGGCTGTTGGGGTCTTCGCCGATATATTTGAGCGCCATCGGGATCATCTCGGCGGGTGCATCCAGGAAATGCACGCCGCAGGCGGCCAGTTTTTCCATGTTCGCCGGGTTCAGCACCAGTTCGAGACTGTCAAGCGGCGCATCCTCGCCAAGCACCTCTGTCACCTTGCCGACATTCGCGCCGATGCCGGTGGTGCCCCACATGTAGTTGATCGAATAGTCGTTGCCGGGGTCGTATTGCGCGGTGCGCGCCTCGATCACATCCCACATGTTCGCGAGATTGGGCAGCTTGGACTTGTCGAGCTTCTGGAACGCACCTGCTGTAATCTGGCGTTGCAGGAACGTGCCGGTCGGCACCACCACGTCATACCCCGATCCGCCGGCGAGCATCTTGGTCTCCAGCACCTCGTTGCTGTCGAACACGTCGTAGATCAGCTTGATCCCGGTCTCCTGCTCGAATTTCGACAGAAGCCCCTCATCGATGTAGTCGGACCAGTTGTAGACCCGGACTTCCTGCGCATGAGCCGCGAAAGCCGTAAGCGCGAGCGCGGCGGTGGTGGTCATCATCAGATGTCGCATTGTCTTCTCCTGTTGGTTTGGCACGTTTCCTGCCTTGCCGTAGATTTGATCAAAAAATGCCGTGACTGGCAATATGGTAATGTTTCCACGCAGCCGTTAAACTCGCAAGGATGGAGTTTGGGAATGGATCGGAGAGGGCGCAGGGATGCAGAAAACCGCACGGAAAACGGGCAGTGAGGCGGCGCCCGTTTCACGCCTTCCGGCGCATGAGACGATCTATCGCCAACTGCGCGCGCTGGTGCTGTTTGGCGACCTGGCGCCAGGGCAGGCGGTGACGATTCAGGGCCTGTGCGAGCGGCTCGGCGCGGGCATGACCCCGGTGCGCGAGGCGCTGCGACGGCTCATCGCTGAGGGCGCGCTGGAATTGCAGGGCAACAGGCGGGTCTCGGTGCCCTTGCTCGACGCCGGGCATGTAGGAGAATTGATCTTTGCCCGTCAATGGCTTGATCCACATCTGGCCGAACGTGCCACAGCCCGCGCGAGCATGGAAGACTTGCGCGCGCTGACGGCCATCGACAACGATCTGGATCGCGCGATCCTGCGCGGCGACATGCGTGGCTATCTTGAGCTAAACTACCGCTTTCATCGCCGTATCTACGAGCTTGCCGATGCGCCGATCCTCGCCGACGTGGCGGACGGGCTGTGGCTGCGTTTCGGCCCCTCGCTGCGGGTGGTCTGCGGGCGGGTTGGCACGCAAGGTTTACCGGACAAGCACAAGGATCTGCTTGCGGCCATGCGCGCGCGCGATCATCAGGCCGCTGCCGAGGCGATCCGGGCGGATGTGGTGCAGGGAATGGAGCAGGTGCGGCAATCTCTGGCGCGGGCGGTGCGGGCCGACTGAGTCGATTGACAGGAATAAATTTGATCATATTCTGGGCGCAAAGCGGCTGACCGGGCCGCCCTCGATTTCCCATACTGAAAGGGACCGCCATGACCGCGATCACCAACCACCTTCCCACGGCCGATCTTCAGGCGCTTGACGCTGCGCATCACATGCACCCTTTCACCCATGGCGACGGGATCAATGCCAAGGGCGCACGGATCATCACCCGCGCCCGTGGTGTGACGCTCACCGACAGCGAGGGCAACGAGATCCTCGACGCCATGGCCGGACTGTGGTGCGTCAACGTCGGCTACGGGCGCGAGGAACTGGTCGAGGCGGCGGCGCGGCAGATGCGCGAACTGCCGTTCTACAACACCTTCTTCCAGACCAGCCATGTGCCCGCCATAGCCCTTGCCGCGAAGCTGGCGGAACTGGCGCCTGGAGATCTGAACCACGTGTTCTTTGCCGGGTCGGGGTCCGAGGCGAACGACACCAATATCCGCATGGTGCGCACCTACTGGGCCGAGATGGGCAAGCCCGAGCGCAACATCATCATCGCGCGGAAAAACGGCTATCACGGCTCGTCCATGGGCAGCGCGAGCCTTGGCGGCATGGCGGGGATGCACGCGCAGGGGGGGATGCCCATTCCCGACATCCACCATATCGACCAGCCCCACTGGTATGCCGAAGGCGGCGACATGGACCCCGAGGCATTCGGCCTCGCGCGCGCGCGGCAACTGGAGGAAAAGATCGAGGAACTGGGGCCGCACCGTGTCGGGGCGTTCATCGGAGAGCCGGTGCAGGGCGCGGGTGGCGTGATCATCCCGCCTGACAGCTACTGGCCCGAGATCCAGCGGATCTGCGACAAGTATGGCATTCTGCTGATCGCCGACGAGGTGATCTGCGGGTTCGGGCGCACGGGCAACTGGTTCGGCAGCCAGACCATGGGCATCCGCCCTGACATCATGACCATCGCCAAGGGCTTGTCCTCAGGTTATGCGCCGATTGGCGGCTCGATCGTCAATGACCGCGTGGTCAATGTGATCAATGGCTGTGAGTTCAACCACGGCTATACCTATTCCGGGCACCCGGTTTCCTGTGCCGTAGCGCTGGAGAACCTGCGTATTCTTGAAGAAGAGCGCATCATAGAGCGCGTGGCCAGGCAAACCGCGCCCTACATGAAGGAGAAATGGGAGAGCCTGACCGCACATCCGCTGGTGGGCGAGGCGCGGATCGTGGGGCTGATGGGTTCGATCGCGCTGACGCCCGACAAGGCGGCCCGTGCCAGGTTCGCCTCGGAGCCTGGGACGGTGGGCTATATCTGCCGCGAGCGGTGTTTTGCCAACAACCTGGTGATGCGCCATGTAGGGGATCGCATGATCATCTCGCCGCCGCTGGTGATCGGGAACGCGGATATCGATACGCTCATCGAGCGCGCGTGGCAGTCGCTGGACGAGGCCGAGCGCCGGATCCGGGCGGATGGTCTGATGCAAGCGGCGGCGTGAGGGGCCAGCCCCTCACACTCCCCGGGATATTTGAGGCCAGAAGAAACAGCGCGCGATCTGCGGTTTCTTCTGGCCGGAAATATCCCCGCCGGAGGCTCCTGTCCGTGCCACCTGCGCCGAGGCTTGTCAGTCTTTCACATACATTTTCCGCGGGCGGTTGCAGAAGGTTTCCGCAGAGCCGCTTTCGGTGATGAGGATTGATTCGGTGATCTCAAGCCCCCAGTCCGACATCCAGAGACCCGGCATGAAGTGAAACGTCATGCCCGGCTCGAGTACGGTTTCGTCCTCGGCGCGCAAGGATATGGTGCGCTCGCCCCAGTCGGGTGGATAGCTGAGGCCGATGGGATAGCCGCAGCGCGCGCCGCGCTCGATCCCGGCACGTTCAAGAGGCGCGGCGAGCGCATTGGCGATGTCGCAGGCGCGGTTGCCTGCCTTTGCGGCCTCCAGCCCTGCCTCCAGCCCCTCGACCAGAGCCTTTTCGGCGTCGAGCAGGAATTGCGGCGGCTTACCCAGAAAAAGCGTCCGGCAGAACGGCGCGTGATAGCGGCGGTAACAGCCGGAAATCTCGAAGAATGTGGCCTCTCCGGTGGCAAATTCACGCCCGTTCCACGTCAGGTGCGGGGCGGCGGCATCGCTGCCCGAGGGCAACAGTGGCACGATGGCCGGGTAATCGCCCCAGGCCCCCTCCACGCCGCGGATCGCGTCGCGGAAGATCTCGGCCACGATCTCGTTCTTGGGGATGCCCGGCTCCACCCGTTCCATCAGGCCATCGGTGATCTTTTCCGAGATGAGCGCGGCCTTGCGGATGAATACCAACTCTTCTTCGGATTTTACCGTGCGTTGCCAGTTCACCAATGCGGTTGCGTCAAGGAATGTCGCCTCGGGCAGTTCTTCGCGCAGCGTCTGCATCGCCTTGGCCGAGAAATAGTAATTGTCCATCTCCACGCCGATCCGCTTGTCGGCAAGGCCCATGCCGCGCAGGCGCTCTGCCAGATCCTGCATCGGGTGGCGCTCGGTCGATTGAACGTAATTATCGGCATAGCCGATCACCCGGTCATCAGTCATCCAGACGGTGCGCACCGCGCCGTTGGCATCCTGGTTGCGCCCCCACCAGACCGGATCGGCCTCGGGCAGGACGATCACACCCTGATGCACATAGAAAGACCAGCCGTCATAGCCAGTGACCCAGTGCTGGTTCGACGGGTCGGTGATGAAGAGCACGTCCAGACCCTGCCGTGCCATGGCGGAGCGGGTCTTGTCGAGCCGGCGGGCATATTCCGCGTCGGAAAAGGGCAGGTCCTTGGTGATCATGGGCGCGTCCGTCCTGTGATTTGCCGCGCCATATTGAGGTTTTGGCTCTGATCTGACAAAGAAAATCCGTCAGACCATGTCGCTTTCAGACCAGAGAGCGGCCAGAATTTTCCGCAGCGCCCCTTGGCGCGCCCGTTCCCGAAAGGAAAGACGATGCTCAGAAACGATCAACTCGACCAATGGGACCGCGAGAATTTCTTTCATCCCTCCACGCATCTGGCGCAATTCGCGCGGGGCGAGGCCCCCAATCGGGTCATCACCGGGGGCAGCGGCTGCCATATCGAGGATCGTGACGGGAACCGCCTGCTTGATGCCTTTGCCGGGCTTTACTGTGTCAATGTGGGCTATGGTCGTCAGGAAATCGCCGAGGCGATCGCCGCGCAGGCGCGTGAGTTGGCCTATTACCACGCCTATGTGGGCCATGGCACCGAGGCGTCGATCACGCTGGCCAAGATGATCCTCGACCGCGCGCCAGCGCATATGTCCAAGGTCTATTTCGGCCTCTCGGGTTCGGACGCCAACGAGACCAACATCAAGCTGATATGGTATTACAACAACATCCTCGGGCGTCCCGAGAAGAAGAAGATCATCTCTCGCTGGCGCGGCTATCACGGCTCCGGGCTGATGACCGGCTCGCTGACGGGGCTGGAGCTTTTCCACAAGAAGTTTGATTTGCCGCTGGCGCAGGTGCTGCATACCGAGGCACCCTATTATTATCGCCGCGCCGAACTTGGGCAATCCGAGGCGCAGTTCACCGCGCATTGTGCGGCGGAGCTTGAGGCGCTGATCGCGCGGGAAGGGGCGGACACCATCGCCGCCTTCATCGGCGAACCGGTCCTGGGCACAGGGGGCATCGTGCCGCCGCCTACAGGCTATTGGGCCGCCATTCAGGAGGTGCTGGAGAAGCACGACATCCTGCTGATTGCCGACGAAGTGGTGACGGGCTTTGGCCGTCTCGGCACGATGTTCGGATCCGAGCATTATGGCCTGAAGCCTGACCTCATCACCATCGCCAAGGGGTTGACGAGCGCCTATGCGCCGCTCTCGGGCAGCATTGTAGGCGAAAAGATGTGGAAGGTGCTGGAGCAGGGCACGGACGAGAACGGCCCCATCGGCCACGGATGGACCTATTCGGCCCATCCCGTCGGGGCTGCGGCGGGGGTGGCGAATCTCAAGCTTCTCGACGATCTGGACCTCATCGCCAACAACCGCAAGGTGGGCGGCTATCTCAACCGCACCATGGCCGAGGCGCTGGCGGATCACCCGAATGTCGGCGAGGTGCGCGGCGAGGGGATGCTTTGTGCGGTGGAGTTTGTGAAGGACACGGACAGCCGCACATTCTTTGATCCCGGCGACAAGATCGGCCCGCAGATTGCCGCCGCGCTGGCCGCTGATCACGTCATCGGGCGTGCCATGCCGCAGGGTGATATCCTCGGTTTCGCGCCGCCCTTCTGCCTGACGCGCCAAGAGGCGGACGAGGTGGTGGACAAGACGTTGAAGGCGGTAAGATCGGTTCTGAACTGAGCGCTCTTTCCTGATTTGACGGATTCGCGGGCTATTCGCCCCAGAGGTTCGCGAATCCGGCTAAAAACGTCGCAGATCGCTTGCATCGGACAAAGTTTGGCGCTTAAGTCGTGTGCGAACGTGGAAAAACCACGATGTAAAGTACAGGGAGTATCGGTTGTCCGGAACATCCGTGAGGGATGCGTTCGTAGAGTTCGAACGTGTGCAGAAAAGTTACGACGGCGAAACGCTTGTCGTGAAGGATCTCAATCTTAGCATTCCCAAGGGCGAGTTTCTGACCATGCTCGGGCCGTCGGGTTCGGGTAAGACAACCTGCCTGATGATGCTGGCGGGGTTCGAGACCGCGACCCATGGCGATATCCGTCTCGAGGGGCGGCCCATCAACCACATTCCGCCGCACAAGCGCGGGATCGGGATGGTGTTTCAGAATTACGCACTTTTTCCGCACATGACAATTGCCGAGAACCTGAGCTTTCCACTCGAGGTGCGCGGCATGGGCAAATCCGAGCGCGAGGGCAAGATCCGCCGCGCGCTCGATATGGTCGAGATGGGCGATTTCGGCGGGCGGCGCCCGGCGCAGCTTTCAGGCGGACAGCAGCAGCGGGTCGCGCTGGCGCGCGCGCTGGTGTTCGAGCCGGAGCTTGTGCTGATGGACGAGCCGCTTGGCGCGCTTGACAAGCAGCTGCGGGAAAAGATGCAGTTCGAGATCACGCACCTGGCACATAATCTTGGGATCACAACGGTTTACGTCACCCATGATCAGACCGAGGCGCTGACCATGTCGGACCGGGTGGCGGTGTTCAACGATGGCAAGATTCAGCAGATTGCGCCGCCGGACGAGCTTTACGAGAGCCCGCAGAACAGCTTTGTCGCGCAGTTCATCGGCGAGAACAACACGCTGGAAGGGACTGTGAAGGAAATCAAGGATGGTGTGGCCGTGGTCGAGCTTGATGATGGCGAACTGATCGACGCCAAGCCTGTCAATGTCGAGAGGCCCGGCGACCGCACGCTGGTTTCCATCCGGCCCGAGCGGGTCGAATTCAACCGCGAGCGGCTGCGCGCGGGGGTGCACACGCTCAAGGCCGAGGTGGCCGAATTCATCTACATGGGCGATATCTTCCGCACCCGACTCAAGGTGGCGGGGCGGGACGATTTCATCATCAAGACCCGCAACGCCCCCGATCAACGCCGCCTGCAACCGGGTGAGGAGATCGAGATCGGCTGGTTGCCGGAGGACTGCCGGGCGCTCGATCTGCCGACGCGCTAGACCAAATACCCCGCGCGCGGAACGTGTGCGGGGCTAATACGGTCGGGGCGCAAGAGGCGTTCCGGCCCGATAAACTCAGGGAGCAACCATGAAAAAGACACTTATCCTCACCACCGCCCTGACCGGGATGGCATTCGCCGCCTCGGCGCAGGAAGTCACGGTCATGTCTTGGGGCGGAGCCTATACCAAGAGTCAGGTGGAAGCCTATCACAAGCCCTTCACCGCCGAGACCGGTATCCGTGTCAATTCGGTCGACGCCGACAACCCGGCCACGCCGATCAAGGCGCAGGTCGAGGCGGGCAATGTCACTGTGGACGTGGCCGATATCGAACTGGCCGATGCTGTGCGGCTTTGCGACGAGGGGCTGTTGGAGGTGATCGACCATTCGGCGCTTCCGCCCGCGCCCGACGGCACCCCCGCGACCGAGGATTTCCTGGCTGCCGCGATGGTCTCGGACTGTGCCGTGCCGTCGATCGTGTGGTCCACCGTGGTGGCCTACAACACCAACAACGTGAGCGGCACGCCGACCACGCTGGCCGATTTCTTCGACACCGCGACGTTCCCCGGCAAGCGCGGCGCGCGCAAGGACCCGACATCGCTTCTGGAAATGGCGCTGATGGCCGATGGTGTGCCTGCCGGTCAGGTCTATGATCTGCTGTCAACCGACGCGGGCGTGGACCGCGCCTTTGCCAAGCTCGACACGATCAAGTCCGATGTCGTGTGGTGGGAAGCGGGCGCTCAGCCGCCGCAGCTTCTGGCCGATGGCGAGGTGGTGATGTCCACCGCGTATAATGGACGTATCTTCAATGCGCAGTTGACCGAGGGCCAGCCCTTCGGCATCATCTGGGATGGTCAGATCCTTGATTTCGACCTTTTCGTGATCCCGAAAGGTGCGCCCAACAAGGAAGAGGCGCTCAAATTCATCAGCTTCTCGACCGATACGCAGCGTCTGGCGGATCAGGCGGCGTGGATCAGCTACGGTCCGGCGCGTGCCTCGTCCGCGCCGCTCGTGGGCCTGTTCAACGATGGCAAAACCGAGATGGGCCCGCACATGCCGACGGCGCCCGAGAACCTTAAGAACGCGCTGGCCAACGACTTCGAGTTCTGGGCCGATCGCAAGGTTGAGCTGACCGAGCGGTTCAACGCCTGGCTTCTGCGCTGATAGCCCGAGACAGGACCGGGGCGCGCGTGCGGCCCGGTCCACGCGCGCCCCGGCGCGGACGAGATGAGGGAATGACCGACATGGCCGATACCGCCCAGATGCAGACCGACGTTGCCGGCGCACTGCGCACGCCCGATGGCCGGCCGCTCAAGCAGGCGCTGGCACAGGCCGAGCGGCGTGCGAAAATCCGGGCGTTTCTTCTGGTGCTGCCGCTTCTGGCCTTTGTGCTTCTGACCTTCATCATTCCCATCGGGCAGATGCTGTCGCGTTCTGTCCTGAACGACACGTTCAGCGCCAATATGCCCGCGTTGACCGAATGGTTCCGAGAGAATCCCGGTGCCCAGCCGGACGAGGCCGCGTTCGAGGCGCTGGTGCTCGATCTGCGCGTGGCGCGCGAGAGCCGCACGCAGGGGGCGGTCGGCACGCGGATCAATTACGAGGTGCCGGGGACGCGCTCTCTGTTTACCGGAACGGCGCGTCGGGTTGACAGCCTCGAGCCGCCCTTCCGTGAGGCGGTGCTCGACGTGGACGAGAACTGGGCGCGGCGCGATCTCTGGGCTGCCATGCGTTCGGCTGCGCAGCCCGTCACGCTCAACTTTTACCAAGCGGCGGTGGATCGCAAGATCAGCCCCGAAGGCAGGTTCCAGCGCGCTGACGATCAAAGCCGCATCTATGTCAAGCTTTTCATCCGCACCTTCTTGCTTTCCCTCGTTATCACGGGGCTTTGCCTCATCCTCGGTTTTCCCGTGGCGCATCTTCTGGCGGTGCTTCCGATGCGCAAGGCGAGCCTGCTGCTCATTCTCGTGCTTTTGCCCTTCTGGACATCGCTTCTGGTGCGCACGACAAGCTGGATGGTGCTCTTGCAGGGGCAGGGGGTGATCAACAACACGCTGGTGGCGCTCGGTATCTTGAGCGACGATGGCCGCCTGGCGATGATGTATAACCAGACCGGCACCATCATTGCGATGACGCATATCCTGCTGCCCTTCATGATCCTGCCGCTTTATTCGGTGATGAAGACCATCCCGCCAAGCTATGCCCGCGCTGCGCGCAGTCTGGGGGCCACAAGCTGGACCACCTTTCGCCGTATCTATGTGCCGCAGACCGTGCCGGGGATCGGCGCCGGGGCGATCCTCGTCTTCATCCTCGCGGTCGGGTATTACATCACGCCCGCGCTTGTGGGCGGGGCCACCGGCACGCTGATTTCCAACCAGATCGCCTTTCACATGCTGAGTTCGCTGAACTGGTCGCTGGCAGCGGCACTGGCGGCGATGCTGCTGGCGGCCGTGCTGGTGCTCTACTGGGTCTATGATCGCATCGTCGGTATCGACAACATGAAACTGGGATAGGACCGATGGCGCTTCCGATCTACGCATCTCCGCTCGAACGGCTCTGGCATTACGTCTATCTCGTGCTCTGCGGGCTGATCTTCTTCTTCCTGATCGCGCCGATCCTTGTGATCATTCCGCTCAGCTTTAACGCCGAGCCTTATTTCACCTTCACCCAGAAGATGCTGACCTTCGACTCCGAGGGCTATTCGATGCGCTGGTATGACAACCTGCTGACCTTCGGGATGCAGGAGCCGGGCGCGGCGCGTGATGGCAACTGGTGGGCGGATGTCTGGACCAATGCCGCTTGGGTCAAGGCCGCCAAAAACTCAGTGATCATCGGGTTTTTCGCCACGATCCTCGCTACCTCGCTAGGCACGCTGGCGGCGCTTGGCCTGTCGCGGCCCGAGATGCCCTATCAAAAGGCGATCATGGCCGTTCTTATCTCGCCCATGATCGTGCCGATCATCATCACGGCGACGGGGCTGTTTTTCTTCTACTCCGCCACCGGGCTTGCCAACAGTTATCTGGGCGTGATCCTGGCCCATGCGACGCTTGGCATTCCCTTCGTTATCATCACCGTGACGGCGACGCTTGCGGGGTTCGACCGTTCGCTTTTGCGCGCCTCGGCCAATCTCGGGGCCGGTCCTGTGCGCACCTTTTTCAAGGTGCAATTGCCGCTCATCACGCCGGGTGTGGTGTCGGGGGCGCTTTTCGCCTTTGTCACCTCGTTCGACGAGGTGGTGGTGGTGCTCTTCGTCGGCAGCCACGAGCAACAGACCATTCCGCGCCAGATGTGGAACGGTATTCGCGAACAGATCAGCCCGTCGATCCTTGCGGTGGCGACGCTTCTCGTGATCATTTCCATAGCCCTGCTGACAACGGTAGAACTGCTGCGCCGTCGGTCCGAGCGGCTGCGGGGGATGTCCCCGACCTGAGCAAAATCCGCGCCGCTCAGGCGCGGTATCTTGCAAGAAACATCTCGACCGCGCCATCCGCTACGCGGTTCATGGCAGTGTTGTCGGGGCTTTGGCACAGCCCGCAAAGCGCGCGCACGAAAAGATCACCCTTGCACAGTTCGACAAACTGATCGGCGGCAAGATCCATGTCCTCGATTCGGAGCGCGCCGCGCTCGACATAGACGCGCAGCACGAGGCTCAGCCGGTCGCGCGCAAGTTTTGGACCGGATGTGTAAAAGCGCCGCCCCAGTTCGGGAAAGCGATGCGATTCCGCCACGCAGATGCGAAACACCTGCTGGCCGAAATCCGACAGATAAAACCGCAAGATACGGTCTGCCACCTCGCGCAGAAGCGTCTCGACTGATTGGGTAAGGTCAAAGGCGTCGATCGCCTCATCGGCCTGTCGGTTGCATTCCAGCCGCGCCACTTCGGAGAACAGGAGCCGCTTGTCCGGGAAATAGCTGTAAAGCGTCGCCTTGGATACCTTGGCTTCGCGCGCGATTTCATCGACGCTCGCGCCCTCGAACCCGTCGCGCATGAACACGCGCCGCGCCCCTTCGAGCACCTGATCGAATTTGCGCCCTTTCTTGATTTCCGTGGCCTGAGCCGTCATGCGTCTCTCCCCCTGAACTACGAGTGTAGTCAGGCCAGGGGGAGGGGTGCAAGCCTGTGCGTGACCGGCAGGAGGCGACGGGCGCGTTACTTCAAGGGCTTGACGGTGCCTTGCTTCACCGTCTGCGGGGCAGGGTCCGGGAAGGTGAAGGTCGGGGTGAGCGTGCTTGAGTCGAAATTGAACGCCAGCGCCGGGGTGGCCGTCAGCGCGACCGAGAGGAAGAGAGCGGTGAGGGTCTGTTTCATGGTCGTCTCCACAAGTAAACCGTTTGGTTTACTTTATATCGACGCCCGACCGTCCCGCGTCAAGCCATATTGAACAATACAGTTCACTTTGAGTCAAAGGTTGGCTTTGCCATCGTGATATTCGCGTTATAAAAGTAGTTTAGAATAATTCCAGAGAGGCTGCCCCATGATTCCCGGTATCTCGTCGCGTCGGCGGTTCAGCGACCTGAGCGAGCAGGAAATCCTTGCGCTTGCAATATCTTCCGAGGAGGATGACGCGCGGATCTACCGCTCCTATGCCGAGATGTTGCGTGCCGATTATCCTGATACAGCCGCGATTTTCGAGGGCATGGCCAAGGAAGAGGACGGCCACCGCCAGCGCCTGATCGAGTTGCATCGCAGCCGCTTTGGCGAGGTCATCCCGCTGATCCGGCGCGAGCATGTGGCGGGGTTCTATGCGCGGCGTCCGGTCTGGCTGGTGGAAAATCTCGGGATCGAGCGTATCCGCGCCGAGGCGGAGGGAATGGAACGGGATGCCGAGACATTCTACCTCAAGGCCGCGAAGGCCAGCAGCGATGCGGCGACGCGTAAGTTGCTGGGCGATCTGGCCGCGGCCGAAGCCGGGCATCAGGCGCGCGCGGGTGAGTTGAAGGAGGCGCATCTGAGCGAGGATGTGCTTGAAAAGGAACAAAGAAAATCACACCGTCAGTTCATTCTCACCTGGGTGCAGCCGGGGCTTGCGGGGCTGATGGACGGCTCTGTCTCGACGCTCGCACCGATCTTTGCCACGGCCTTTGCCACGCAGGACACCTGGACGACCTTTTTGGTCGGGCTGGCGGCGAGTGTGGGGGCGGGAATCTCGATGGGGTTCACCGAGGCGGCGAGTGACGATGGCGAATTGTCGGGGCGGGGCAGCCCGGTAAAGCGCGGATTTGCCTCGGGAATCATGACCACGGTGGGGGGGCTGGGTCATGCGCTGCCTTATCTCATTGCCGATTTCTGGACCGCCACCACAATCGCATTCATTATTGTTTTCGTGGAGTTGTGGGCGATCGTCTGGATCCAGAACCGTTATATGGACACGCCGTTCTTTCGGGCGACCTTTCAGGTGGTGCTGGGGGGCGCGCTGGTCTTTGCCGCGGGGGTGCTGATCGGCAGCGGCTGAGCCGATGGGGGCGTGCACCCTGTGCCATGTGCACACGGTTTGTGGACGCAGCCGGGAGGGTGCCGGACGGTGGCGCAGGGCGGCATTAACCGGGGCGGGGGAGGGTGGCCCATCTGCCCCGATCCTGCCCCCCGATCCTGCCCGAGGTGCCGCCCGTGATCATCGACGTCAACAGCCGCCAGTTCCGCAGCCACCTGCGCGCCTATCTCGATCATGTGATGATGACCGGCGACCGGGTGCTGATCCATCGCCACGGCACGCCCGTGGCGGCGCTGGTCTGCAAGCAGGATTTCGAGGCGCTGGAAGAGGTGTCGAAACACGAGGCGGTTCTTTTTGACCATGTGCAGCAGCAGCAACGGGACCGGTTCCGGCTGATGAAGGGAAAGATGCGGCGGAGGTGGTGAGGGATAATCGCCGCGCCGCGACCCGTCGACAGGCCGCCCCCCCTCAATGCGCCTCGGCCCAGTTCGCGCCGACGCCTGCGTCCACCACGAGCGGCACGTCGAGGTGGATGGCCGGCCGGGGGGCGGATTGCATCACGTCGCGGGCGATCTCGGTGAGGCGATCCACGGCGCTTTCCGCCACTTCGAAGATCAGTTCGTCATGGACCTGAAGCAGCATCTTCGCGGGCAGGTCCGCGATAGCGGCAGGCATCCGGATCATGGCGCGGCGGATGATGTCGGCGGCGGTGCCCTGAATCGGCGCGTTGATCGCGGCGCGGCGGGCGAAGCCTGCGCGGGGGCCACGGGCCGAAATCTCGGGGGTGTGGATGCGGCGGCCAAAGAGGGTCTGGACGTGCCCGTGTTCCTTCGCAAAGGCAATCGTGTCGTCCATATAGGCGCGGATGCCGGGGAAACGCTCGAAATAGCGGTCGATGAAGCCCTGCGCCTCGCCTCTCGGGATGCGCAGGTTGCGCGCGAGGCCAAAACCCGAGATGCCGTAGATCACGCCGAAATTGATCGCCTTGGCGCGGCGGCGGATCTCGGGGGTCATCTGGTCCATGGGCACGCTGAACATCTCCGACGCTGTCATGGCGTGGATGTCCTGACCGTCGTGGAACGCCTGCTTGAGGCTGTCGATGCCCGCGACATGGGCGAGGATGCGCAATTCGATCTGGGAATAGTCAAGCGATACGAGGCGGTGGCCGGGGGCGGCGACGAAAGCCTCGCGGATGCGGCGGCCCTCTTCCGAGCGCACGGGGATGTTCTGGAGGTTGGGATCAGTCGAGGCGAGGCGGCCGGTATTGGCACCGGTCTGGACGTAAGATGTGTGGACGCGGCCCGTGTCGGGGTCGATATGGTCCTGAAGCGCATCCGTATAGGTGGATTTGAGCTTTGACAGTTGCCGCCAGTCGAGCACGCGGGCGGGCAGGTCGTGCTCGGTGGCGAGGTCTTCGAGCACGTCGGCACCGGTGGCATAAGCGCCGGTTTTGCCCTTCTCGCCGCCCGGAAGGCCCATCTCGTCAAAGAGGATCTCGCCCAGTTGCTTGGGGGAACCGACGTTGAAGCTGCGACCCGCGAGGGTGTGGATCTCTGATTCCAGCGCGGCCATCTTTTGCGCGAACTTGCCCGACATGGCGCGCAGGGTGGCGCGATCGACGGTGATGCCCGCGCGCTCCATCGCGGCCAGCACCGGCACGAGGGGGCGTTCGAGCGTCTCGTAGACGGCGGTGACGCGGGCGCGGTGAAGCTGCGGCCTGAAGGTCAGCCACAGGCGCAGCGTGATGTCGGCATCCTCGGCGGCATAGCCGGTGGCGGCGTCGATCGGCACACGGTCAAAGGTGATGGCGGATTTGCCCGAACCAAGGAGGGTCTTGATGGGAATGGGGGTATGGGACAGATAGCGCTCCGAGAGCGTGTCCATGCCGTGCCCGTGCAGCCCGGAATGCAGCGCATAGGACAGGAGCATCGTGTCGTCGATGGGCGCGATGGCGAGGCCATGATTCGCGAGGATCTTGGCGTCGTATTTCATGTTCTGGCCGATCTTGAGAATGGCGTCATCCTCGAGAATTGGCCGGAGCGCGGCGAGGGCATCGTCAAGCGGGATCTGCCCCTCGGCCAGCGCGTCGGAGGAAAAGAGATCGCCCGAAGCGCCATCCTTGTGCGCCAGCGGGATGTAGCAGGCGCGCCCCGGCGCGGTGGCGAGCGAGATGCCGACAAGCGCGGCCTGCATCTCGTTGAGCGAGGTGGTTTCAGTGTCAAAGGCCACATAGCCCTGGGCGCGGATCGCGGCGAGCCAGGGGGCGAGCGTCTTGAGATCGCGGATGCACTCGTATGTTTCGGGGGCGATGGCGGGCCAGTCAGGCGTCTCGGCGGCTGCCTCGTCGCCCCGTTGCGGGGCCGGCTCGGGGAGGATGGGTGCCTCGCGGCCAAGCGCCTCGGCGATACGCCTTGACAGCGTGCGGAATTCCATCCGCGCGAGGAAACCCAGAAGTGTGTCGGGGTCCGGGTCGCGCACTTCGAGGTCGTCGAGGGTGAATCCGAGCGGCGTGTCGCAGTCGAGCTGCACGAGGCGTCGGGACAGCTCGATCTGGTCGCGCATCTCGATCAGGGTCTGGCGGCGTTTGGGCTGGGGGATTTCCCCGGCGCGGTCGAGCAATTCCTCGAGCGAGCCAAACTCGTTGATCAGAAGCGCCGCTGTCTTGATGCCGATGCCGGGTGCGCCGGGCACGTTGTCCACGCTGTCGCCTGCGAGCGCCTGCACATCGACCACGCGCGAGGGATCGACGCCGAATTTCTCGCGCACGCCATCGGCGTCGATGCGGCGGTTCTTCATCGCGTCGAGCATCTCGACCCCGTCGCCGACAAGCTGCATCAGGTCCTTGTCGGACGAGATGATCGTCACCCGCCCGCCTGCATCGCGCGCGCGGCAGGCCAGCGTGGCGATGATGTCGTCGGCCTCATAGCCCTCGATCTCTTCGCAGGCGATGTTGAAGGCGCGGGTCGCCTCGCGGGTCAGCGGGATCTGCGGGCGCAGATCCGCGGGCATTTCCTCGCGGTTGGCCTTATACTCGGGGTAGAGATCGTTGCGGAAGGTATGGCTGCCCTTGTCGAAGATCACCGCCACATGGGTGGGCGCGTCATGGCCGTTGTTGCCCTCGACATAGCGTTGCAGCATGTTGCAGAACCCTGCGACCGCCCCGACCGGCAGCCCGTCGGATTTGCGCGTCAGCGGCGGCAGCGCGTGATAGGCACGGAAGATGAAGGACGAACCGTCGATCAGGTGCAGATGACAGCCTTTGCCGAATGACATCGGACGCCCTCCCGTTCAGGCTTCATCGTTCCAAAAATACTCAAGTCGTGACGCGGCCACAGGTGCGCGGCGACGGCTCAGATCTTGCCCTCGAAATCGTGGTGGATGAGTTTGGCGTCGCAATAAGGGCATTCCACATAGCCGCGCTCCTGGGGAATCTGGAGCCAGACGCGGGGATGGCCCAAAGCGCCCTCGCCGCCGTCGCAGGCCACGCGATAGCTCTCGACAATGCGGATTTCGGGGGCTGCGGTCACCATCGGGAGATTTCCTTTTGCGAAGCGTTGGACTAGGTCGGACTATGATGGAACGCGCGGCGGGGGGCAAGAGCGGCATGGGGCAGAACGCCATCGAAATCCGGGGTCTGGTCAAGACCTATGCGGGCGGGCGGCACGGGCCGGAAAAGCGCGCGCTGAAGGGTGTCGATCTGGATATCCCGCAAGGCTCGGTTTTCGGTCTGTTGGGGCCGAATGGCGCGGGCAAATCGACGTTGATCAACATTCTGGCGGGTCTGGTCATCAAGACGGCCGGGCAGGTGACGATCTGGGGCTTCGATCAGGACCGCAACCCGCGTCAGAGCCGGGCCGCCATTGGTGTCATGCCGCAGGAGTTGAACCTTGATCCGTTCTTTACCCCGCGCGAGGCGCTGGAGGTGCAGGCGGGGCTATACGGCGTGCCGCGCGCGCAGCGCCGCAGCGACGAAATCTTGCGGATGGTTGGGCTGGAGGACAAGGCCGGGGCCTATGCGCGCACGCTGTCGGGGGGGATGCGGCGCAGGCTTCTGCTGGCCAAGGCGCTGGTGCATCACCCGCATGTTCTGGTGCTCGACGAGCCGACGGCGGGGGTGGATATCGAGTTGCGCCAGATGCTGTGGGAGAATGTGCGCCGTCTCAACCGCGATGGCATGACGATCATCCTGACCACGCATTATCTGGAGGAAGCCGAGGAGATGTGCGACGAGATCGCCATCATCAACGAGGGCGAGGTGGTGGCGCGCGACAGCACGGCACGTCTGCTGGGGCGGCTTGACGGCAAGACGATGATCATTCAGCCCGAAAGCGAGGTCACGGCGCTGCCCGAGGGGCCGGGGCTGGAGGTGACGCGGCGCGCGGACGGGGCGATCGTGATCGCCTATCGCGCCGGAGAGACCGGGGCCGAGGCGGTGCTGGCAGCGGTGCGGGCAGCGGGGATCAGCATCCGCGACGTGCGCACCGAGCAGGCGGATTTGCAGGATGTGTTTCTGGATCTGACGCGCAGCCGGGCGGGCTGAGGGTCACAGGCGACCCAACTCTCCAAGGATCGCCAGCGCCGCCGCGCGCGGGTCTTGCGCGGCCCAGACAGGGCGGCCGACGACGATGTGATCGGCGCCGTCGCGCACCGCTTGTGCGGGTGTGGCGACGCGCTTCTGGTCGCCCAATGCGCTGCCTGCGGGGCGCACGCCGGGGGTGACGATGAGGCGGCCGGTGGCCTCTGGCAGGGCGCGGATCATCGCCGCCTCCTGCGGGCTGGCGATGACGCCATCGGCCCCTGCGTCAAAGGCGCGCGTGGCGCGTTCGGCTACAAGATCGGGCAGATCGCCCGGCTTGATCAGCCCTGCGTCCAGATCCGCGCGGTCGAGCGAGGTGAGGATCGTGACGGCGAGAATTTTCAGCGGCTTGCCGCCCGCCCCTTCCTTTGCTGCGCGCACCACATGGGGATCGCCATGCACGGTCAGGAAATCGAGATCGAACCGCGCCAGCCCGCGCACAGCGGCCTCGATGGTCGCGCCGATGTCGAAAAGCTTCATGTCGAGAAAGATGCGCTTGCCATGCTCCTGCTTGAGCTCGTCGGCCAGCGCGAGACCGCCTCCGGTGAGCATCCCGAGACCGATCTTGTAGAACGAGACGGCATCGCCCAACTCTCCGGTCAGGTTCAGCGCCGAGAGCGCGTCGGGCAGGTCGAGGGCAACGATCAGGCGGTCGTCGGACATGTGGGCACTCCGGACAAGGGTATCGGGCGGTTTCGGGCCTTGTCGCGATGTGCCGAAGGGCCGTCAAGCCCCCTGTCGGATCGACCGCCGGCTTCAGGCGGCCAGAGCGGGTGAGGTGCCGCAGGTCGGCGGCGCGGCGTGGCGCAGCCGCAGGGCCGCGCGGCCCGAGCGATGCGCGTCGAGCGCACGGGCACGCAGGCGGCGCATAACGTAATCGAAAGCGGCGGTCATCGGCGCGGGCAGATCGACCGGATAGGCGAAACGCGCGCCGTCCGCGATGATCTCGGCGAGGGTCTCGAAGCTGCCGGTCTCGGGGTTGTAGCGGACCGGGCCGAGGGTCAGGTGCAGTTCCGGCATGGTGCTTCTCCTTGTCTGGCGGACGCTATGCCTGTGGATAACTTATGAAAATCTGGGGATTCCATGGTGTTGCGCCAAGGGGCGTCACAAGAATGTGCATTTTTCGACAATCCCTCGTGCGGGCGGCTTGAACCTCACGGGGGTGTTACCCATGTCTGCCTAAAGGTTCCCGACCGTCGCACGCCTATCGCAGGGTGCGGGCAGAGGGGAACGCTTGGGAAAAGGAGAATGCCCATGGACTTCAACAAGTTCACGGAACGGTCGCGCGGATTTGTGCAGGCCGCCCAGACCATCGCGATGCGTGAAAGCCATCAGAAACTTGCCCCCGAACATATCCTGAAGGCGCTTCTGGACGATCCGGAGGGGCTTGCCAGCAATCTTATCAAGCGTGCGGGCGGCGATCCGGCGCGTGTGGCGCAGGCCAATGATCTGGCGCTGGGCAAGATTCCGCAGGTCTCGGGCGATGCGGGCCAGACCTATATGGACCAGCAGACCGGCAAGGTTCTGGCCGAGGCCGAGAAGCTGGCGGCGAAGGCCAAGGACAGCTTTGTGCCGGTGGAGCGGATCCTTTGCGCGCTCGCCGTCGTGCGCTCGCCCGCCAAGGACGCGCTGGAGGCCGGTGGCGTCAGCGCGCAGAAGATCAACGAGGCGATCAACGACCTGCGCAAGGGCCGCACCGCCGACACGGCAAGCGCCGAGGACACCTATGAGGCGCTCGATAAATACGCGCGCGACCTGACCGAGGCGGCGCGCGAGGGCAAGATCGACCCGATCATCGGCCGCGACGACGAAATCCGCCGCGCGATGCAGGTGCTGAGCCGCCGGACCAAGAACAACCCGGTTCTGATCGGCGAGCCGGGCGTGGGCAAGACCGCGATCGCCGAGGGGCTTGCGCTGCGCATCGTCAATGGCGACGTGCCCGAATCCTTGCGCAACAAGCGGCTTCTGGCGCTGGACATGGGCGCGCTGATTGCGGGCGCGAAATATCGCGGCGAGTTCGAGGAGCGGCTGAAGGGTGTGCTCAACGAGGTGACGCAGGCCGCGGGCGAGATCATTCTCTTTATCGATGAGATGCACACGCTGGTGGGCGCGGGCAAGACGGATGGCGCGATGGATGCCGCCAACCTGATCAAGCCGGCGCTGGCGCGCGGCGAGTTGCACTGTGTGGGCGCGACCACGCTGGATGAATACCGCAAGCACGTGGAGAAGGACGCAGCCCTTGCCCGCCGGTTCCAGCCGATTGTGGTCGAGGAGCCGACGGTCGAGGACACGATTTCCATCCTGCGCGGGATCAAGGAAAAATACGAGCTGCACCACGGGGTGCGCATCTCTGATTCGGCGCTGGTGGCGGCGGCGACGCTTTCGCATCGCTATATCACCGACCGGTTCTTGCCCGACAAGGCGATCGACCTGATGGACGAGGCGGCGTCTCGGCTCCGGATGGAAGTGGACAGCAAGCCCGAGGAACTGGACGCGCTCGACCGCGAGATCCTGCAAAAGCAGATCGAGGCCGAGGCGCTCAAGAAGGAGGACGACGCGGCCTCGAAGGACCGGCTGGCCAAGCTGGAGCGGGAATTGGCCGAGTTGCAGGAACGCTCTGCCGAGATGACGGCGCAATGGCAGGCCGAGCGCGACAAGCTGGCAAGCGCGCGCGACATCAAGGAGCAGCTTGACCGCGCCCGCAGCGATCTTGAGAGCGCCAAGCGCGAGGGCAATCTCGCCCGCGCCGGGGAATTGTCCTACGGCGTGATTCCGGGGCTCGAAAAGCGGTTGGCCGAGGCCGAGACGCAGGGCGACGAGATGATGGTCGAGGAGGCCGTTCGGCCCGAGCAGATCGCGCAGGTGGTCGAACGCTGGACCGGGATCCCGACGGCCAAGATGCTGGAGGGTGAGCGCGACAAGCTGCTTGGCATGGAGGCGAACCTGCATCGCCGCGTGATCGGGCAGGATCAGGCCGTCAAGGCCGTGGCCAATGCGGTGCGGCGCGCGCGTGCGGGGCTCAACGATGAGGGGCGCCCCTTGGGCTCGTTCCTCTTTCTTGGCCCCACCGGCGTGGGCAAGACCGAGCTGACCAAGGCGGTGGCCGAGTTCCTGTTTGACGATGACAGCGCCATGGTGCGCATCGACATGAGCGAGTTCATGGAAAAGCATTCGGTCGCGCGGCTCATTGGTGCGCCTCCGGGCTATGTGGGCTATGAGGAAGGTGGCGTGCTGACCGAGGCGGTGCGGCGCCGGCCCTATCAGGTGATCCTGTTCGACGAGGTCGAAAAGGCGCACCCGGAGGTGTTCAACGTGCTGTTGCAGGTGCTTGATGATGGCGTGCTGACCGATGGTCAGGGGCGCACGGTCGATTTCAAGCAGACGCTGATCATCCTCACGTCGAACCTTGGTTCTCAGGTGTTGAGCCAGTTGCCGGAAGGCTCGGACGCGGGCGAGGCCAAGCGCGGTGTGATGGAGGCGGTGCGGGCGCATTTCCGGCCCGAGTTCCTTAACCGGCTGGATGAGATCGTGATCTTTGACCGGCTCACGCGGCCGCAGATGGATAGCATCGTCGATATCCAGATGGCACGGCTTCTCAAGCGGCTGGCGGTGCGCAAGATCACGCTGGCGCTTGATGACGCAGCGCGCAAATGGCTGGCCGACGAGGGCTATGATCCGGTCTATGGCGCGCGCCCGCTCAAGCGGGTGATCCAGAAGGCGTTGCAGGATCCGCTGGCGGAGGGGCTTTTGGCGGGGGATATCCTCGACGGGGCCACGGTGCCGGTGACCGCCGGGCCCGAGGGCATCATCATCGGCGAGCGCGTGGGCACGACCCGGCAGGAGCCGCCGGCCGACGCGGTGGTGCATTAAGCCAGGCAGGCCATCGCCCGGCGGGGCAGTGGCCTGTTTCGGCCTCGACTTTTGCGCGGTGGCGTGACACTTCGCCAAGTCGAAAGGATGGGCCGATGCGGGACGAGAGCGCGTCAGCGGCCCGGCAGGCGGTGCGCGTGTCGGGCCATTTCGGGGAATGGATGCAGGGGCGGCTGGGGCCTGAAGGGCCGGTCGCCCTTGTGACATTGTGCTGCCCCGTTCTCGGCGTGTGTGCGCCGGGGGGCGATGTGCGGCTCTCGGACCTGTTCAACGAGGCGCGGCTGACGGGGTTCGCGGCGGCGCTGGGCCTTTGCGGCGATTGGCCGGGGCTGTCCTGCGACATGCCGTTGGGTGCCGGCGCGGGCGCCTCGACCGCGTGTCTTGTGGCGGCGGCGCGGGCCTGCGGGTTCGACGGCACGCCGGAGCGGCTGGCGCGGGCCTGTCTGGCGGTGGAGGGGGCGAGCGATCCGTTGATGTATCCCGCCCCTGACCGATTGCTCTGGGCGTCGCGTGAGGCGCGGGTGGTGGCGGCGCTGCCGCCGGTGCCGCGCGCCGAGATCGTCGCCGGCTACTGGGGTGCGCCGGTGCGCACCGATCCGGCGGATTGCGATTTTCCCGACATATCGGACCTCGTAGCGAGGTGGCGCGGGGGCGGCGAACTGGCGCTCTTGGGGGCGCTGTCAAGCGAGGCGGCGCGGCGCTCTGATGCGTTGCGGGGGCCGGGCGATCCGATGACGGCCCTCGCGCGCGATCTCGGGGCTCTGGGCCATACGCGTGCGTATACTGGTGCGGCGCGGGCGCTGATCTTTGCGCCCGGCACGGTGCCCGAAGGGGCCGAGGCGGCGCTTTGCGAGGCGGGGCTGACGGGGGGCTTTCGATTTGTCACGGGGGGCGGCGCATGAGCTTTGCGGGCATGATGCTGGTGGGGCTGGCGATTGATCTGGCCCTCGGCTGGCCTGGCTGGCTCTATGAAAGGGTCGGGCATCCGGTGACATGGCTGGGCGCGGTGATCGCGTGGCTGGAGCGGTTGGCCAATCACGGCGAGCGATCCATACGCATTGGTATGGGCGCGCTCTGCGTGGCGCTGGTTCTGGCCGTTGCGACCGGGCCTGCGCTGCTGGTGCAATGGCTCTTGCCCGACGGGATCCCGGGCGTGATCCTTGGCGGGGTTCTGGCCTGGCCGCTGATTGCGCTGCGCTCGATGCATGTGCATGTGGCCGCTGTGGCAGCACCTCTGGCGGCGGGCGATCTGGCCGCGGCGCGCGCGGCGGTGGCGATGATCGTGGGGCGCGACCCGAACACTCTCGATGAGGCGGGCGTGGCGCGCGCGGCGATCGAGAGTCTTGCCGAGAATACCGGCGACGGGATCGTGGCACCGGTGTTCTGGGGCGTGGTGGCGGGGCTGCCGGGGATCGCCGCCTACAAGGCGGTGAACACGCTCGATTCGATGATCGGGCACCGGAGTGCGCGTTACGAGGCCTTCGGCAAGGTGGCGGCGCGGCTCGACGATCTGGCGAACCTGATCCCTGCGCGGCTGACCGGGGTACTTTTTGCGCTGGCCGCGCCGCGCGAGACAGGGCGCGCGCTGCGGGTGATGATGCGCGACGCGCGGGCGCATCGCTCGCCCAATGCGGGCTGGTCCGAAGGGGCGATGGCAGGGGCGCTGGACGTGCGCCTGTCCGGGCCGAGGATTTACGGCGACAGGGTGAGCGAGGAGCCGTGGCTTAACGGTGGGGCGCGCGATCCGGCAGCAGGCGATCTGCGGCGGGCGCTGCGGCTTTACGCGCGCGCCATGGGGCTGATGGCGCTTGCGCTGGGGGCGCTCTGGCTGGTCTAAGGCGGGCATGACGGCGCTCAGGGATCACGGCGGTAATCTGGATGCGGCGCGGCTCTGCCATGGCGGTGCGGCGGCGGAGTGGCTTGATCTGTCCACGGGGATCAACCCGGTGCCCTATCCGATGCCGGTTCTGTCCGCGCGCGCGTTGACGGCACTGCCGACGCGCGAGGATATGGCGGCGCTGAGTGTGGCGGCGGCAGCGTGCTATGGCACGAACGCGGAAGTGGTGCCGCTGGCGGGCGCGCAGGGGGCGATACAGGCGGTGCCGTATCTTGCCGCGCGCGATGTGGCGCGGGTGCTGGGGCCGACCTATAACGAACATGCCGCCGCTTTGCGCGCGGCGGGCTGGGCGGTGGCGGAGGTGGCCGAGACAGCGGCGCTTGCCGGGGCCGATCTGGCGGTGGTGGTCAATCCCAACAATCCCTGCGGGCGACGGCACGCGCCCGAGGCGCTTCTGGCGCTGGCGGGTCAGGTGGGGTGCCTGGTGGTCGATGAGAGCTTTGCCGATCCCGAGCCGGGGTTGTCGTTGGCCCCGATGCTTGACGGGGTGGGCAACGTGGTCGTGCTGCGGTCCTTCGGCAAGTTCTACGGGCTGGCGGGGCTGCGGCTGGGCTTTGCGCTTTGCGGCGGCGCGCTTGCAAAGCGACTGAGGGAGATGGCGGGGCCGTGGCCCGTCTCTGGCCCGGCGATCGAAGCGGGTCGCGTGGCGCTTGGCGATGCGGACTGGCAGCGGGCGACGCGCGAAAGGCTGGTGCGCGATGCCATGCGGCTTGACGCGCTGGCGGAGGCGGCGGGGTGGCGGCTGATCGGGGGCACGCCGCTTTTTCGCAGCTATCATGCGCCTGAGGCGGCCGAGGCGCAGGAGAGACTGGCCCGCGCCCGGATCTGGACGCGGATTTTTCCGTGGTCGGGGACATGGATCCGGCTTGGTCTGCCGGGACCGGAGGAAGATTGGGCGCGGCTTGCGGCGGCGCTCAGGGGGTAAGCGACACGTCTTGCCTCTCGCTTCCCGGCATCCCCGTGAAAACGGGGATCTCTTGTGGGCCAGAGACCCTCGGGTCATGCCCGAGGGTGACGGGTATCTGTTTGGTCGGTCGTGGGCAAACGGCACGGGGGAGCGTCAGTCAGGGGCCGCAATTGCGGCCCTGACCGCGCGCACGCGGTCGGCATTGTCGCGGGCGAGCCGGCCGTCAGTGTGCCACAGGCTGTTCTCGAACCCCACGCGTAGCTTGCCGCCCGCCTGATGCGCGGCCTTGAGGCAGGCGGTCTCGGCGCGGCCAAAGGCGCAGACGGCCCAATCGGCGGGTATGTCGCGGGCGCGCAAGCGGTCGAGGAACGGCGCGAGGTCGCGCGTGTCGCTTTCCTGCCCGGCGCTGTAGCGGCCAAGCACGAAGATGAGTTGCAGATCGGTCGCTGCCAGCAGGTCGGGCGGCAGGAGCCGCGCGAGAAGATCGAAATCGTCCGCGTGGTAAAGGATGTGCTGCACCGAGATGCCGCGCGCGGCGCAGGTGGCGTAAAAGGGCGTTGCGGCCTCGGCCTCGGCGGCCATTTCGCGCAAGGCGACCGAGACCATCGCCGCCCCCGCCTCGAGCGCCACGGCGCGCTGGTGCGGGGGCGCGTAGAGGCCCGCCGCCTCGGTCGTGATCTGGAGCGTCATGGCGGGCACGGTTTGGCGCAACTCCGCAAGCGCCTCGCGATAGGCCCCGGCGTCGAGCAGGTGTTGACCTTTGGCGTCGCGCAGATGCAGGTGCAGCCCGTCCGCACCCGCCTCGGCACAGGCGCGGGCGGTCTCGACGATCTCGGGCAGGGTGAGCGGCAGGGCGGGATGATCGGCCCTGGTACGGCGCGCGCCGGTGGGCGCGACCATCAGACGGGGGAGCGCGGTCATGGCAGGACGGTGCGCAGCGCGGTGGAAAGCTTGTCCACCAACTCGGCGATCTGGGTGTCGTCGATGATGAAGGGCGGCGCAAGCAGCACATGATCGCCCTGCCGCCCGTCGATGGTGCCGCCCATCGGATAGCAGATCAGCCCGGCCTCGAAGGCTGCGGCCTTGAGCGCCTTGTTGATGGCGCGCTCGGGGGCGAAGGGCGTCTTGGTGGCGCGGTCCTCGACGATCTCAAGCCCGCGGAACATGCCGCGCCCGCGAATGTCGCCGATATGGGGGTGCTGGCCAAACGCCTCTTGCAGCGCCGCGTCAAGCCGCGCGCCCATCTTGGCAGCGCGGGCGGTCATGCCTCCGGCGGTCAGCTTTTCGACCACCACATCGGCGGCGGCGCAGGCGATGGGATGGCCGATATAGGTGTGCCCGTGCTGGAAGAAGCCCGTGCCCTGCTCGATGGCGGCATAGATCGCGCCCGAGCACAGCATCGCGCCGATGGGCTGATAGCCTGCGCCCAGACCCTTGGCGATGGTGACGATATCGGGGCGCACGCCGTCCTGTTCGCAGGCGAACAGCGTGCCGGTTCGGCCCATGCCGCACATCACCTCGTCTAGGATCAGCAGGATGCCGTGACGGTCGCAGATCTCGCGGATGTGCCTGAAATAGCCGGGCACGGGGGGCACCGCGCCCAGGGTCGCGCCGACGACCGGCTCGGCCACGAAGGCGATGACGGTTTCGGGGCCGAGACGGTTAAGTTCCGCCTCAAGCTCACCCGCCACGCGCAGGCCGTAATCCTCGGGCGATTCGCCGTCCTCGCGCCCGCGATATTCGAAACAGGGCGCGATATGCGAGGTTTCGACCATCAGCGGCGCAAACGGCTCTCGCCGCCACAGGTTGCCCCCCGTTCCGAGCGCGCCAAGGGTGTTGCCGTGATAGCTCTGCCGTCGGGCGATGAAACGGGTGCGGCTGGTCTCGCCCTTCTCAAGAAAATACTGGCGGGCGAGCTTGAGCGCGGCCTCGACCGCCTCGGACCCGCCGGAGACGAAATAGACCCGCTCGATCCCCTCGGGTGCATGGGCGATGAGGCGATCGGCGAGGCGCTCGGCCGGCTCGGAGGTGAAGAACCCGGTATGGGCGAAGGCGATCCGGTCGGCCTGATCCTTGATCGCCTGCGTCACCTCCGGGTCGGAATGGCCAAGGCAGGAGACCGCCGCGCCGCCCGAGCCGTCGAGATACTGCTTGCCGGTTGCGTCGATGATATAAGCCCCCTCGCCACGCATGGCGACGGGGGGGTGGGCGCGGGTGTGGCGGGGAAAGACATGGGTCATGGCGGCGTCCTTTGATGCTTGGCGCCAGTGAAACAAATCAATCAAGTGTTGACAATAGATGAAACGAATGGAACGACTTGTTTCAATGAATATCCGGGGGGACCATCTGGCCGCGTCGTTCGAAGAGCGTATGGCCCGCAATTTCGACCGCCTCAGCGACAAGCTGCGGCTGGCGGCAGAGTATGTGGCGGCGCATCCGGTGGATATTGCCACGCGGTCGCTGCGTGTGGTGGCGCAGGAGAGCGGGCTTGCGCCGGCGACCTTTTCGCGGCTGGCGCGGGGGCTGGACTATGACAGTTTCGAGGAGTTGCGCGAGGCGATGCGCGCCAAGATCGGGCGGCGTGTCAACAGTTTCGCCGAACGCGCCGGACGGCTGCAAACGGCGCATGAGGCGGGTGAGACCGGGTTTGTCGAGGCGCATGTGACCGCCTGTCAGAGCAACCTTCAGACGCTGTTGAGCGATATAGACAGGGCCCTTCTGGAGCGCACGGTGGAGCGGCTCCATGCGGCGCGCAACGTGCTTTTGTTCGGGGCGCTTGGCTCGACCGGCGTTGTGGAATACCTTTCCTATATGGCGAATTTCTGTTCGGGAAACTGGTCGATGGCTGGGCGCATGGGGGCCTCGCTCGGTGCGGCGCTGACGGGAATGGACGCGCGCGATGCGCTGGTGATCGTGACCAAGCCGCCCTATGCGACCCGGTCGATCGAAGCGGCGCATATGGGCGCGGCGCAGGGGGCCTTCGTGGTGGTGATCACCGACAGCCCCGCCTGTCCGGCCCTGTCTTCGGCCTCGGCGGGCTTCGTGCTGCCCACCGACAGCCCGCATTTCTATTCGTCCTACGTCACCACGCTGGCCTTCATGGAGGTTCTGGTGGGCATGCTGGTCGGCCGCGCAGGCAGCGTGGCGCGCGCCCGCATCGCGCAGGTCGAGGAAAGCAGCCGTCGTCTTGGAGAGGTCTGGGACGGCTGATATCAACCGCAACAACATCAATCAAAGGGAGAACATGATGTTTGACAGGTTCAAGTTCACGATGACCGGCGCGGCGCTTGTCGCGTTGATGGCCCCGGCCGCCATGGCCGAGGAGTTCATCACCATCGGCACCGGCGGTGTCACCGGGGTCTATTATCCCACCGGCGGCGCGATCTGCCGTCTGGTCAACAAGGACCGCAAGACGCACGGCATCCGCTGCTCGGTGGAATCGACCGGCGGCTCGGTCTACAACCTCAAGACCATCCGCGCGGGCGAACTGGAATTCGGCGTCGTGCAATCGGACTGGCAGCACCATTCCTTCAACGGCACCTCGGACAATTTCGCCGCTGATGGCCCGTTCGAGGAGCTGCGCGCGGTGTTCTCGATCCATCCCGAGCCGTTCACCGTGGTGGCGCGCGCCGACAGCGGCATCAAGACCTTTGACGATCTCAAGGGCAAGCGCGTGAACCTCGGCAATCCCGGCTCGGGCGCGCGCGGCACCTTCGAGGTGGTGATGGAGAAGATGGGCTGGAGCGTCGGCGATTTTGCGCTGGCCGCCGAACTGCGCCCCGCCGAGCAGAGCCAGGCGCTGTGCGACAACCAGATCGACGCGATGGTGTTCACCGTGGGCCACCCCTCTGGCACCATTCAGGAGGCCACCACCGCCTGTGACAGCATTCTGGTCAACGTGACCGGCCCGGCGATTGAAGAACTGATCGCTGAAAACGCCTATTACCGCAGCGCGACCGTGCCCGGCGGCATGTATCGCGGCACCGACGCGGATGTGGCGACCTTTGGTGTCGGCGCGACCTTCGTCACCTCGGCCAATGTCTCGGACGAGGCGGTCTATACGGTGGTCGCGGCGGTGTTCGACAATTTCGACGATTTCCGCGGGCTGCACCCGGCCTTCGCCAATCTCGACCCCAAGGAAATGGCAAGCGCCGGTCTCTCGGCGCCGCTGCATCCTGGCGCGGCGAAGTATTACAAGGAAAAAGGTCTGATCGACTGATCGGATCCTGATTCTGGCCGGGGCGGCACGTCGCCCCGGCTATTCCGGTTTTGGAGATTTCAGGTAAGCGCATAAGGTTGACAGACTGCGGGACCAACGCGGCGCGACAGGGAGAGTGTGACGATGACCAGCGAGACAAAGGGCAGTGGCCCGCTGAGCGAGGCCGAACTTCAGGAACTGGTCTCGTCCAGCGATGGCGGCGCACGCAATCCGGCGGGCGCGGTGGGTCTGTTTCTGGCCGCCGTGGCGGTGATCTGGTCGCTGTTTCAGATCGCGCTGGCCTCGCCCATATCCAATTACCTGCTGCCGGGCGCGGTGCTGAACAATTCGCGGCAATTCCATCTGGCTTTTGCGATTTTCCTTGCCTTCATGGCCTATCCGATGTTTCGCAGCAGTCCGCGGTCCTACATCCCGATTTATGACTGGGTGCTGGCGTTGGCCGGCACGTTCATCGCGCTTTACGGCTATGTGTTCTACGACAAGATCGTGCGCAATGGCGGGCTGGCGGATGACACCGACAAATGGGTGGCGCTGGTGGGGCTCTTGATCCTGTTCGAAGGCGCGCGGCGCGCGCTCGGGCCTGCCATGGCGCTTATTGCCACGATTTTCCTGGTCTATGTGTTCTTTGGTGCGTCCGACTGGGTGCCCGAGGTGATCCGCTGGAAGGGTGCAAGCCTGCAAAAGGCCATGAGTCATATGTGGATCACCGCCGAAGGGGTGTTCGGTATCGCGCTGGGCGTCTCGACGCGGTTCGTGTTCCTTTTCGTGCTCTTTGGTGCGCTATTGGACAAGGCGGGAGCGGGCAATTATTTCATCAAGATGGCGTTCGGCGCGCTGGGCCACCTGCGCGGCGGGCCGGCCAAGGCGGCGGTGGTCGGTTCTGCCGCCACCGGCCTCATTTCGGGGTCGTCCATTGCCAATGTGGTCACCACCGGCACCTTTACCATTCCGCTGATGAAGCGGGTGGGGTTCTCCTCGGAAAAGGCGGGGGCGGTCGAGGTGGCTAGCTCTGTCAACGGGCAGATCATGCCCCCCGTCATGGGGGCTGCGGCCTTCCTGATGGTGGAATATGTGGGGATTTCCTATGTCGAGGTGATCACCCACGCCTTTCTGCCTGCCACGATCAGCTATATCGCGCTGGTCTATATCGTGCACCTTGAGGCGGTGAAGCAGAACATGCCGACAATCGGTGACCGGGTGGTGAGCCTTGGCCGCACGATCGGGGGGATGGGCCTGTTCTTCGCCGGGTTCGCGGCGCTCTGCTACGGGGTGCAATATCCGGTGGGCTGGATCGTGACGGCGGTGCCCGATGGCTCTGGTCTGATTCTTTCGGGACTTCTGGTGCTGGCCTATGTCGCGCTCTTGTGGCTGGCGGCGCAGGTGCCGGACCTGGAACCCGACGACCCCAACGCCGAGGAGGTACGCCTGCCGGTTGTGGGCGAGATCTACAAGGCGGGGCTTTACTATCTGCTGCCCATCGTGGTGCTGGTCTATTTCCTGATGATCGAGCAGAAATCGCCCGGCCTTTCGGCGTTCTGGGCGTCGGCGCTGCTGTTCGTGATCCTGCTCACGCAGCGCCCGCTCAAGACCATCTTTCGCGGCGAAAGCGACATGGCCAACGCGTTCCGCGCCGGGGTCATGGACCTGTTGACCGGCCTCATCGCGGGCGCGCGCAACATGATCGGGATCGGTCTTGCCACGGCAACGGCAGGGGTGATCGTGGGCACGGTGACGCTGACCGGCGTCGGGCAGGTGATGGCCGATCTGGTGGAGTTCCTGTCGGGCGGTAACCTGATCCTGATGCTGATCATGGTGGGGCTTTTGAGCCTTGTGCTGGGCATGGGCCTGCCGACCACGGCCAACTATATCGTGGTCTCCTCGCTCATGGCGGGGGTGGTGGTGCAGCTTGGGGCGCAATCGGGGCTGATCGTGCCGCTGATCGCCGTGCATCTTTTCGTGTTCTATTTCGGGATCATGGCAGATGTGACGCCGCCGGTGGGGCTGGCGAGTTTCGCGGCTTCGGCGGTGTCGGGGGGTGATGCGATCAAGACCGGGTTCGCCGCGTTCTTCTACAGCCTGAGGACCGTGGCGCTGCCGTTCGTGTTTATCTTCAACACCAACCTGTTGCTGATTGACGTGACGGTGACGCAAGGGATCATCACCTTCGTGGTGGCGACAATCGCGATCCTTGTCTTTACCGCCGGCACGATGGGCTGGTTCCTCACGAAAAACCGCATCTATGAAAGCGTGGCGTTGATCCTCGTGGCGTTTGCCTTGTTCCGGCCCGACTATTTCATGAACCGGATCCAGCCGCCGTTCGAGATGGTCGAGCCTGCGCGGCTTGAACAGGCGCTCGATGCTGCCCATGCGGGGCAGGACCTGCGGATCGTGGTGGCGGGGCCGGATTTCATGACCGGCCGGCTGAGGGAAACCACGCTGGTCCTGCCGGTGACGGGCGATGGCAGTGGGGCGAGTCTGTTGCAGGAGTTCGGGCTGACGCTTATCCCTGACGGCGCGCGCACCACGCTGGACGAGCCGATGTTCGGCACGCCCTTTGCCGAGGTCTTCCAGGGATTTGATTTCTATGGCGACGAGCCGGTGGTCATCACCTCGGTCAAGGCACCGATGGATCAGTGGCCGCAGGAGTTGATGTTCATTCCCGCCTTCTTGCTGCTGGCGTTCATCGCGCTCTTGCAGCGCGCGCGTATTGGTCGGGAAACCCCAGTGAAGGAAGGAGCCACGGCATGACCGGTCCTGTTCTCTGTGCCATAGATGTCAGCAACCCGCACCGCGATGACGAGGTCTTGCGCGTGGCGTGGCGGCTGGCCGGACTGGATGGCGCGCAGCTTGATGTTATCACCGTGGTGCCCGATTACGGGATGAGCGTGGTCGGCAGCTTCTTTGGCGGTGGCCATCACGAGAAACTGGAGGCCGAGGCGCGCCGACTGCTGCATGATCTGGTGACCGAGGTGCTGGGCGCCGAGATCAACGAAAAGGTGCGCCACGTCGTGAGCACCGGCAATGCCTATGACGAGATCCTGCGCGTGGCCAAGGCCGATGGTGCGGGCCTGATCGTGGTCGGCGCGCACAAGCCGGATTTCAGCGACTATCTGCTCGGCCCCAATGCCGCGCGGGTGGTGCGCCACGCCAAATGTTCGGTGATGGTGGTGCGGTAGGGGGCCGGTCGCCCGGCCCCTATGGCCTTATCCCGGCAGTTTCACCTTGCGCAGATAGGGCAGGTCCGCCTCGAAGCTGCCGAATTTCTGGCGCGCGGCGTCGTCATTCACAGAGGGCGGCACGATCACGTCCTGGCCTATGGTCCAGTCGGCAGGGGTGGCCACGCCGTGTTTCGCCGTCGTCTGGAGCGCGTCGAGGGCGCGCAGCACCTCGGCAAAATTGCGGCCCACGGTCATCGGGTAGGTCATGCTGAGCTTGAGTTGCTTGTCCGGCCCGATGATGAATACGCTACGCACCGTGGCGCTGTCGGCGGGGGTGCGACCGTCGGGCAGATAGGCCTCGGCGGGCAGCATGTCGAAAGCCTTGGAGACGGCCAGACCGTCATCGGCGATGATCGGGAATTTCGGCGCGGCGCCGCCGACCTTTTCGATATCGGCCTTCCATTTCCTGTGGTCCTCGACGCCATCGACGGAAACGCCGATCACCTTGGTGCCGCGTTTCTCCCATTCATCGGCAAGCCGCGCCACGGCGCCGAATTCGGTGGTGCAGACGGGCGTGAAATCCTTGGGATGCGAGAACAGAATCGCCCAGCTGTCGCCGATCCAGTCGTGCAGGGAAAAGGTGCCGAGATCGGTCTCGACGGTGAGATCGGGGATCGTGTCGTTGATGCGAAGTGCCATGAAAGCCTCCTTTGAAGATGGGCGCGGGGAATTTGATCAAATTATACGCCAGGCCGACTCATCCGGTCTTGCGGCGCGCCCGAACGGCTGACAGAGTGCCGCCAAATCCACGGAGGTCAACCATGATCGAGAGAAAGAGTTTCTATATTGACGGTGCCTGGCAGAAGCCCCTTTCGGGGCGGGACCACGCCGTCATCAACCCCTCGCTTGAGGAGCCCTGCGCGGTGATCGCGCTTGGCGGGCAGGCCGATACCGATGCCGCCGTGGCCGCAGCCAAGGCGGCCTTTCCCGGCTGGATGGCCACCCCGCCCGAGGAGCGGATCGCCCATGTCGAGAAGATACTGAAGGTCTATGAGAGCCGCGCCGAGGATCTGGCGCAGGCCACCAGCATGGAAATGGGCGCGCCAATCGACATGGCGCGCCAGCAACAGGTGCCCTCGGGGACATGGCACATCACCAATTTCCTGACCGCCGCGCGTGCGTTCAAATTCGACGAGCCGCTTGGCGATCATGCCCCGAACGACCGGATCATTCACGAGCCGGTTGGCGTGGTGGCGATGATCACGCCGTGGAACTGGCCGCAGAACCAGATCACCCTCAAGGTTATCGCGGGGCTGATCGCAGGCTGCACCATGGTGCTGAAGCCAAGCGAGGAATCGCCGCTCAATGCGCTGATCTTCGCCGAGATCATCCATGAGGCGGGCCTGCCCAAGGGCGTTTTCAATTTGGTGAATGGCGATGGCGCGGGCGTGGGCAGCCAGCTTTCGGCGCATCCGGATGTGGATATGATCAGTTTCACCGGCTCGTCGCGGGCGGGACGGCTCATCTCGAAATCCGCCGCCGACACGCTCAAGCGCGTCAGCCTCGAGTTGGGCGGCAAGGGCGCGAACCTGATCTTTGCCGATGCGGATGACAAGGCCGTCAAGCGCGGCGTGATCCATTGCATGAACAACACGGGCCAGTCCTGCAACGCGCCCACACGGATGCTGGTGGAGCGGTCGCGCTATGCGCAGGCGGTGGATGAGGCGGCCGAGGTCGCGGTCTCGATCAAGGTCGGGCCGGCCCATGAGGAGGGCCGCCATGTCGGGCCCGTGGTCAATGAGGCGCAGTTCAACAAGATACAGGGCCTGATCCAGCAAGGCATCGACGAGGGCGCGCGGCTGGTGGCGGGCGGTCTGGGTCGTCCCGATGGCCTCAATCGCGGCTTCTTCGTGCGGCCGACGGTGTTTGCCGATGTCACCAACGAGATGACCATCGCGCGCGAGGAAATCTTTGGCCCGGTGCTGTCGATCATCCCGTTCGATACCGAGGAGGAGGGCCTGGCCATCGCCAATGACACGCCCTATGGCCTGACAAACTATGTCCAGACCGGCGATCCGGCGCGCGCCAATCGCCTTGCGCGGGCCTTGCGCTCGGGCATGGTCGAGATGAACGGCAAATCGCGCAGCGCGGGCTCTCCCTTTGGCGGGATGAAGCAGTCGGGCCACGGGCGCGAGGGCGGCAAATGGGGGATCGAGGACTTCCTGGAGGTCAAGGCCGTCTCGGGCTGGACGCCGGGGGCCTGAGCCGCCTCAGAACGGGGCGGGGGCGCGAAACCGCATCCCGCGCCCGCCATCGGGGTGGCGCAGGCGCAATTCCTCGGAATGCAGCATCAGGTGCGGGTGATCCCGCGCCGCACCCGTCGCATAGAACGGATCGCCCAGGATCGGGTGGCCGAGCGCCAGCATGTGCACACGCAACTGATGGCTGCGCCCGGTCTTTGGCATCAGGCGCACGCGGCTTTCGGTGTCATCTGTGCGCAGCACGCGCCAGTCGGTCTGCGCCGGGCGGCCCGTGTCATGGCAGACCATCTGCCGGGGGCGGTTGGGCCAATCGACGATCAGCGGCAGATCGACCGTGCCTTGCGCGGGCTCCAGCCGTCCCCAGACGCGGGCGACATAGGTTTTCTGCACCTGCCGACGCTCGAATTGCAGGCCAAGGTGGCGCTGTGCATGAGGGGTGAGGGCAAAGATCATCACGCCTGATGTGTCGCGGTCCAGCCGGTGCACGAGCAGCGCCGTCGGGAATGCCTCCACCACGCGCGCAAGCAGGCAATCGGCCAGTTCCGGCCCCTTGCCGGGCACGCTCAGCAGGCCCGCAGGCTTGTGCAGCACGACGATCTCGTGATCGTCATGCAGGATGTCGAGCGGCTGATCTGGCGGGGTGTAGTCGGTCATGGCGCGGCCTTACACCATGCCATCGGCGGGGGCCATGGGGGCCTCGGGCTTCTTCTGGCTGCAAATATCCCGGGGGGGCGCCCGTAAGGGCGACGGGGGCAGCGCCCCCTATTCCGCCGCCCGCCGCAGGCCGGACAGAAGGCGGTGAAACTTTTCGCCCTGAACGGCGACATGGGCACGCAGCGCCTGGGCCGCGCGCTCGGGCGCCCCCTCGCGCAGGGCGGCGACGATGGCCTCGTGCTCGGCCATGGATTGCGCCATGCGCCCGCGCACGCGAAGCTGCATCCGGCGAAACGGCTTGAGCCGCCGGTGCAGACGCAGCGCCTCCTGTTCGAGAAAGGCATTGCCCGCCTCGCGATAGATCCGGTGGTGGAATCGCTCGTTCTCGCGGTAATAGGCGTCGGTATCGCCCGCTTCGATCGCCGCCGTGCAGAGCGCGTTAGCGGCGTCAAGATCGGCCAAGGCCGGTTCGGAGATGCGCCGTGCGGCAAGGCGTCCGCATACGCCTTCGATCTCGGCCATGGTCTCGAACATTTCCAGAAGTTCGACCGGCCCGGGCTGGCGGATGAACACGCCCCGGCGCGGGATCTGCTCGGCCAGCCCCGATGCCACCAGCCGCCCGAGCGCCTCGCGGATCGGTGTGCGCGAAACGTTGAACTGTGCCGCGAGCCGGGTTTCGTCGAGACGATCGCCATCGTTGAAAGCGCCGGTGAAGATCATCTCTTCCAGCGTATCGGCGATGGTATCGGCGCGACGTTCAGACATGGAAAGACGCTAATGCCGAACCTTCTGGTGCGCAAGATTGAAAATCTTGTATACAAAATTCTTGACTCTGGATGCGCGTTGCCAAACACTCCTCACACCGCCCCGGACAGGAGAGAGCCGGGGCAGACATGGGAGGACAACATGAAATTCACCGCCTTCGCGGCCGCCGCCGCAAGCGCCCTCGTGCTGGGCGCGACGGCCGAGTCCGCAGAACTGCGCCTTTCGCATCAGTGGTCGAATCAGGACATCCGGCACCGGGTCGCGCAGATCGTCGCCGATGAGGTCGCGGCTGCCGGGGTCGATCTTGATATCCGGATTTTCGGCTCTCAATCGCTGTTCAAGGCGCGCGAGCAATACACGCCGCTGAGCCGGGGACAGCTTGACATGACGGTGCTGCCGCTCAGCTATGCGGGTGGCCAACAGCCCTCGTATAACCTCACCCTCATGCCCGGTCTGGTGAAGAACCACGACCACGCCGCACGCCTGACCAACAGCCCCTTCATGGAGGCGCTGGAGGCGAAGATGGCCGAGGATGACGTGATGGTGCTGGTGCATGGCTATCTTGCCGGGGGGTTCGCCGCCAAGGACAGGTGCATCCGCCGCCCCGAGGACATCGCGGGGATGCAGACGCGCGCTGCCGGCAAGGCGTTCGAGCAGATGCTGGCGGGGGCGGGCGCGTCCATCGCCTCGATGGCCAGTTCCGAGATCTACAACGCCATGCAGACCGGCGTTCTCGATGCGGTCAACACCTCGTCCTCGTCTTTCGTGTCCTTCCGCATCTACGAGCAGGTGAAGTGCTACACGCCCGCAGGCGATATCGCGCTGTGGTTCATGTATCAGCCGCTTCTGATGAACAAATCCACCTTTGACGGGTTGACCGAGGCGCAGCAGGCGGCGCTTCTGGCGGCGGCGGCAAAGGCAGAGGCGTTCTATCTCGAAGAGGCCAAGAAGGAAGACGCGGCCTCGGTCGATGTCTACCGCGAGGCGGGCGTCGAGATCGCCGAGATGACCGAGGAGGATTTTGCGGCCTGGCTGGATCTGGCCCGTGAAACCGCCTTCAAGGAGTTTGTCGCGAGCGTGCCCGACGGGCAGGCGCTTCTGGACATGGCGCTCGCTGTCGAGTGATGCGCGATCCGGGCCGCCGCGCGCAGGTGGCGGCCCGCTTTTTCCGCCCTGACACATTGATGAGGTCCGACCATGGCCGGCCAAAGCTCGGGTGCCATCGCACGCACCGGACGTAACCCCTTCTTGCGCTTCGTCGCCGCGCTTTCTACCCTTGCGGGATGGATGTCGGCCGCCATGATCGTCGCGGCGGTGCTGATCACCTGCCAGATGATCTGGATACGTTTCGTGCTCAACGGCACAACTGTCTGGCAGACCGAGGCGGTGGTTTACCTCATGATCGCCGCCACGCTTCTGGGTCTGTCTTATGTGCAGCGCCTGCGCGGACATGTGAACGTGGACCTGATCCCGATGGCGCTGCCGCGCCGGGTGCGCAAGGGGTTGGCGGTTCTCACACTCTCGCTCTCTATCGTGGTGATCGCGGTCATGCTCTGGTATGGCACCGAATTCTGGCACCTCGCCTGGTCGCGCGGCTGGAGATCGGACACGGTCTGGGCGATCAAGCTCTGGATTCCCTATCTGGCGCTGCCCCTGGGCCTTGCGCTCTTTCTGCTGCAACTCGTGGCCGACCTGATTGCCGTGCTGCTTGGTGTCGATAAACCTTTCGGATTGGAGGACGCCTGATGGACCCGCTTCTGCTTGGCCTCATCGTGGCGATTGCCACCATCGTCGTGCTGTTCTCCGGCGTGTCGGTCGCGGTCGGTCTGCTGATCGTCTCGGGCGGGTTCCTGATCGTGTTCGACGGGATGCGCTCGCTTGAACTCATGCCGGAAATCATGTTCGGCAAGCTTGACAATTTCGCGCTTCTCTCGATCCCGATGTTCATCATCATGGGGGCCTCCATCGCCTCGACGCGGGCGGGCGCGGATCTTTACGAGGCGCTGGAGCGGTGGCTTACGCGCGTGCCCGGCGGCCTCGTGATCTCGAATCTCGGGGCCTGCGCGCTTTTCTCGGCCATGTCCGGTTCGTCTCCCGCGACCTGCGCCGCCATCGGCAAGATGGGCATCCCCGAGATGCGCAAGCGCGGCTACCCGGATGCGGTCGCCGCCGGTTCGATCGCGGCGGGCGGCACGCTCGGCATTCTCATTCCGCCCTCGGTCACGATGATCGTCTACGGTATCGCCACGGAAACCTCGATCGGGCGGCTGTTTCTGGCGGGCGTCATTCCGGGGATGATGCTGGTGGCCCTCTTCATGGCCTGGTCGCTCTATCAGACGTGGAAATCGGGCGATGTGAACCTTCTGGGCGGGCGCGTCTATTCCTGGCGGCAAAAGCTCGAGATCCTGCCGCGCGTCCTGCCCTTTCTCGCCATCATCATTGGCGTGCTCTATGCCATGTATGGCGGCATCGCCACGCCATCCGAGACGGCGGCGGTCGGCGCGCTGCTGTGTCTGCTGATCGCGATGATCATCTACCGGCTGTGGTCGCCTGTCGCGCTCTGGGTGGTGCTGCGCGATTCAACCCGCGAAAGCGTGATGATCCTTTTCATCATCGCGGCGGCGGGGGTGTTTTCCTATATGCTGTCGTCGCTCTTCATCACCCAGTCCATCGCGCAATGGATCGGCACGCTTGAGGTGAACCGCTGGGTGCTGATGGGGGCGATCAACGTCTTTTTGCTGGTTGCGGGCTTCTTTCTGCCGCCCGTGGCCGTGATCCTGATGGCCGCGCCGATCCTGTTGCCGATCATCACCACCGCCGGGTTCGATCCGATCTGGTTTGCGGTGGTGCTGACCATCAACATGGAAATCGGGCTGATTTCGCCGCCCGTGGGCCTCAACCTTTATGTGATCAACGGCATCGCGCCCGACATCAAGCTCAAGACCATCCTCTACGGCTCGCTTCCTTATGTGGGCTGCATGGTGGTGGCGATCATCCTTCTGTGCCTGTTTCCGGGTCTGGCCACATGGCTGCCCGATCTGGTGATGGGCGCATCACGATGAGCGTGCTGGCCGATCTTCTGTCAACCGTGTTCGAGCGGCGCTATTTCACTTCGGGCGCGCCCGACCCGCGCAACCGCTCGTTGGAGGAACTTGCGCGCGATCTTCTGGGCAGTTCCGGCGAGGTGTCGGGCATGGCGCTGGCGCGGCACATGCTGGAGCGGTATGCCGGCCTGGGGGATGACGAGAAAGCCGCGTTCTTCGGCTTTCTCGCCCGCGATCTGAGCTTCGATCCCGAGGCAGTGCGCACGGCGCTCGCCGCCTTCGAGGCCGATCCATCCCGCACCACCTATGACGCCTTCTTGGCCGCCGCCGAGCCATCGCGGCAAGAGCTTGCCCGCCGTCTCAATCAGGTGCCGGGGGCCACGGGGCAACTGGTTGCCATGCGTGCCGATCTTCTGCGGCTGATGCGCGAGGAGCCCGGGCTTGGCGTGGTCGATCTCGACCTAAAGCACCTGTTTTTGTCGTGGTTCAATCGCGGTTTTCTGGTGCTGCGTCCGATCAACTGGTCCTCGCCTGCCGATGTGCTGGAAAAGATCATCGCCTATGAGGCGGTCCATGCCATTGACAGTTGGGACGATCTGCGCCGCCGCCTTGCCCCGCAGGACCGGCGCTGTTTCGCCTTCTTTCATCCGGCCATGCCCGATGAGCCGCTGATCTTTGTCGAAGTGGCGCTGACGCGCGGCATTCCCGGCGCGATCCATGATGTTCTGTCGGAGGAGCGCGCGGCCATCCCCGCGACCGAGGCCGATACGGCGGTGTTCTACTCGATCTCCAACTGTCAGGCGGGGCTTGCCGGGATTTCTTTCGGCAATTCGCTGATCAAGCAGGTGGTGGCAGATCTGGCGCAGGAATTGCCCGATCTGAGGACCTTCGTCACCCTCTCGCCCATTCCCGGCCTCTGGCGCTGGCTGTCGGAGACCGGGCGCGCCCTGCCTGATGAGCCGCAGGCGCGGCGGGCCATCGCGGCGCTCTACCTGCTGGAGGGCAAGCGCGGTGACGGCACGCCCCATGACCCGGTGGCGCGGTTCCATCTTGGCAACGGGGCCTCGGTCCATGCCATCCACGCCCGCGCCGATCTGTCCCCAAACGGAGAGCGGCAGTCAGGCGGCGTGATGGTGAATTACCTTTACGATCTCGCCCAGATTTCGCAAAACCACGAACGGTTCGCCGGGGCGGGACGGATCGCCGCCTCATCGGGGGTCAAATCCCTCGCCGCGAGTGCCGACAAGACCGAGTGAAGGATCATCGCCATGGCCAACCCCCTCTATGATCGCCTGTTCGGATGCCATGCGGGCAACACCGCGCTGTTCCTGCACCTGCAAGGCGGCGAAGCACTCAGCTATGACGCCTTCCTGAAACTGGCCGCGCGCTATGCCCATGCGTTCCGCGCGGCGGGGCTTGCGCCCGGTGACCGGCTCGCGGTGCAGGTGGAGAAATCGCCGCAGGCGCTTGCCGTCTATGCGGCAGCGGTGCAGGCGGGGATCGTGTTCCTGCCGCTCAACACCGCCTATACCGGTGACGAGCTGGGGTATTTCGTCTCTGATAGCGGCGCGCGTGTGCTTCTGTGCGATCCCGCCCGCGTCGGGGCGTTGCAAGCGGTGGCCGATGCGTCGGGTGCAGCACTGCTGACGCTCGGGCCGGACGGGGCGGGCACGCTTGCCGACGCCGCCGAGGGCCAGCCCGAGACATTCGAGACCACGCCGCGCGACGAGGGCGACCTCGCCGCCTTTCTCTATACCTCGGGCACCACGGGCCGTTCCAAGGGGGCGATGCTGACGCAGACCAACCTTCTTTCCAACGCCGAGGTGCTGGTGGATTACTGGCGTTTCACCGGAGATGATGTGCTGCTGCACGCCTTGCCGATCTTTCACACCCATGGCCTTTTCGTGGCGACGAACGTGATCCTGCTGGCGGGCGCGTCGATGATCTTCCTGCCGAAATTCGACACGGATGCGATGATCGCCCACCTGCCGCGCGCCACCACCATGATGGGCGTGCCAACCTTCTACACGCGGCTTCTGGACGATCCGCGCCTGGAGCGCGCTCTGGTGGGGCATATGCGGCTTTTCATCTCCGGCTCGGCCCCGCTGCTGGCGGAAACCCATGTGGCGTTCGAGGCGCGCACCGGCCACCGCATCCTTGAGCGATACGGCATGACAGAGACCAACATGAACACCTCCAACCCCTATGAGGGCGAGCGACGCGCGGGCACCGTGGGCTTTCCCCTGCCGGGGGTGGAACTGCGCATCACCGATCCGGAGACCGGCGCGGAAAAGCCCCGGGGCGAGGTCGGCATGATCGAGGTGCGCGGGCCGAACGTGTTCAAGGGTTACTGGAAGATGCCTGAAAAGACGGCGGAGGAACTGCGCGAGAACGGGTTTTTCATCACTGGCGATCTGGGCCAGATCGACGCGCGTGGCTATGTCTCGATCGTGGGGCGCGCCAAGGACCTCATCATCTCGGGGGGCTACAACATCTACCCGAAGGAAATCGAGCTTTTGCTCGACGATCAGCCCGGCGTTCTGGAAAGCGCGGTGGTGGGCGTGCCCCATCCCGATTTCGGCGAGACGGTGGTGGGCTTCATTGTCCCCGAAAAGGGCGCCACGCCCGATCTTGATGCCATCGCAGAGGCGGCGGCAGGCTCGCTTGCGCGCTTCAAGCACCCGCGCCGGCTCATCATGCTTGACGCGCTGCCGCGCAACACCATGGGCAAGGTGCAGAAGAACGTGCTGCGGGCGGAATATGGCGGGCTGTTCGCGGCGGGGTGAGCTTGCCGCGCGCCCTCCTCAGCCTGCCTTGTTCGAGATCTCGATCAGGTTGCCATCCGGGTCGCGCAGGTAGAGCGACATGATCGGCCCGGTGGCGCCGGTCCGGGGCAGGGGGCCATCCTCGATCGTCACGCCAAGCGCCGCAAGATGCGCCTGCCACGCGTCAAGCGGCGTCGCGCTCAGGAAACACAGATCGGCGGAGCCGGGGGTGGCGCGGGCGGCTTTCGGCAAGAACTCGGCCCTGGCCTGATGCAGATTGATCTTCTGCGCACCAAAGCGCAAGGCGTGTCGCCCGGTGCCGTCGGCGGTGCGGAACGTCTCGGGCCTCATGCCAAGCGCATCGCGGTAGAAGTCCAGCGTGGCGGCCATGTCGGAGACGGTCAGGACGAGGTGGTCGAGATGGCTGATCTTCGGTGCGGTCACAGCGAATCCTCCGGGCGAAATCCCTCTGGGATACGGTCGATCCCGTCCAGCATCAGGTCGGCCATCACCTCGGCCACCCGTGGAGCCATACCGAAACCGATCTTGAACCCGCCATTGGCGATGAACGCGCCGGGGTGCAGCGGGTGCGGCCCCAGCATCGGCGCGCGGCTTCGTGCCCGGGGACGCAGCCCGGCCCATCGGTCAATGACCGGGGCCTCCGCCAGCACCGGCAGGGCGGCGCGCGCGGTGGCGATCACCGCGTCAAGCTGTGCGTCCGTCGAGGTGGCGTCGGTATAGGCGCGCTCGGAGGTAGAGCCGACGGCCACCGTCCTGTCCGCGTGCGGCACGATATGCACACCCCCGGCAAAGACCTGCGGCAGGTCGCGGGCGTCATGGCGCAAAAGCGCGCCCTGTCCCTTGACGCCGTTGCCCACGGGGCGGCTCAAGGCGGCGCTCAACTCCTCCAGCCCCGCGACGCCCGTGGCCCAGAGGATACGGCCCTCGTGTGGCCCGTCACGGAGCACCTCGACCCCCTTGCTGCGCAGCGCCGCCACAAGTGCCGCGCAGGCGCGGCGGGGATGGAGCCGCGCGCTCAGCGTGTCACGGATGACATGGCCGGCAGGGCTTTGGGGGCACCAGTCGCCGGTGGCCTTCTCCACCTGCCAGAGGGCCTTGCCCTGCCAGAGCGCGGCGGCGCCCTGTGCGCGCGTGCGTGCCAGCGCCAGTGCCGCCGCATCGGCCACCGGCTGAATCCGCCCCAGCCGCGCATAGCCGGGCGAGACACCGCCGGCCTTTGCCACCTCGGCCCAGAATGCCTCGGCCATCACGAGGCTTTCGAACTGGAACGCCTTCTTGGCGTTCCAGTTCTCTGGCACATGGGGCGCAAGCGCGCCCACCACCCCGCCCGAGGCCCCGGCACCGGGGCCATGCGGGTCGATCACCCGCACGCTTGCGCCGCGCCGCGCACAGGCCCAGGCGGTGGCGAGGCCGAAGATCCCTGCGCCCATCACCGTGATGTCGGTCATTGCAAATCCCCTCGTGCGCGGCCATGCTCGGGGGTCTTCTAGCGGAGTGCACGATGCAGGACCAGCACGCCCCCCTTGTCTGGCGCGACGGCGAGGTGCCGGTGTCTGCGCGCTTTGACGATCCCTATTTCAGCCTTGAGGACGGCTTGGCGGAGACGCGGCATGTGTTTCTTGCGGGCAACGACCTGCCGGCGCGGTTCCGGGACGGGTTTCACATCGCCGAACTGGGCTTTGGCACCGGGCTGAACCTGCTGGCGACGCTTCGGGCGTGGCGGGCAGCGGGGGTGCAGGGGCGGCTTTGCTATACCAGCTTCGAGGCTTTTCCGATGGCATCGCAGGATATGCGGCGCGCGCAAGCCCGGTTTGCAGAGCTTGACGAGGTGGCGGCAGAACTAGCCCCCCATTGGCAGGGACGCGCGCAGGAAATCCACCTGCCGGACCTGCATTTCACGCTGATCGCGGGTGATGCGCGCGAGACGCTGACCCATTGGCAAGGCTTGGCCGATGCCTGGTTTCTCGATGGTTTCGCTCCGGCGAGGAACCCCGAGATGTGGCAGCCCGATCTCATGGCCGAGGTTGCGCGCCATACGGTGCCCGGTGGCACGGCGGCCACCTACACGGCGGCGGGCCATGTGCGGCGGGGCCTGACGGCGGCCGGGTTTTCTGTCAGCCGTGTCGCAGGATACGGGCGCAAGCGCCACATGACGCGCGCGATACTGGACAGGTCATGACCGATCAGAATATCCGCCTCGGCATCTGGATGATGGTGCTGACCACCTTCATCTTTGCGGTGCAGGACGGCATCTCGCGCCATCTGGCGAGCGAGTACAATGTCTTCATGGTGGTGATGATCCGGTTCTGGTTTTTCGCCGCCTTCGTCATGGCGGTGGCCGCGCGCAAGCCGGGCGGCCTGCGCGCCGCCGCCGCGACCTCGCAGCCGCTGGTGCAGGGGTTTCGCGCCGCGCTTCTGGTGGCCCAGATCTGCGTGATGATCACCGCCTTCACCGTTCTGGGGCTGATCGAGAGCCACGCGGTCTTTGCCTGCTATCCGCTGCTGGTTGCCGCGCTGTCGGGGCCGGTGCTGGGCGAGCGGGTGGGCTGGCGCAGGCGGGTGGCGATCGCGGTGGGGTTTGTCGGCGTGCTCATCATCCTCGAACCGGGTTTTGGCGTGTTCCAGCCTGCGGCCATCATTCCCTTTGTCGCGGCGCTGATGTTCGCGCTTTACGGCTTGCTTACGCGCTATGTCGCGCGACGCGACACGGCCGCCACCTCGTTCTTCTGGACGGGCACGGTGGGGGCGCTGGCCATGACCACCGTCGGCGCGTGGTTCTGGGAACCGATGAGCGGTGGCGACTGGATCTGGATGGGCGCGCTTTGCATCACGGGAGCGGCCGGGCATTTCACGCTGATCAAGTCCTACGAGGTGGCCGAGGCAAGCGCCGTGCAACCCTTTGCCTATCTGCAACTGGCCTTTGCCAGCGCCATCGGCATCCTTGTTTTCTCGGAGACGATCCGCCCCAACGTCGCGCTCGGAGTGGCGTTGATCGTGGGGGCGGGGCTGTTCACGCTATGGCGACAGAGGCAGGCGGTCTGAGGCCGGATCAGTCGGTCGCGCGCCGGAGCCCGTCGCCGCCCAATTCCTCCGAGAAGGGGCGCGGCTGCGCCCTCTGTCCAAGCCGCGCGCGATAGGCGGGCAGGCTTTCGGTCACGCGCATCACATAGTTGCGGGTCTCGCGGAAGGGGATGTGTTCGATCCAGTCGATCACGCCATGGACATCGCGGGTGCGCGGGTCGCCGATCTCTTGCTGCCATTGCGTCACGCGCCCCGGCCCGGCATTGTATGCCGCCGCGATCAGCACCGGGTTGCCACCGAACCGCGCCGCAAGCTGCGCAAGATAGGCGCTGCCAAGCCGGGCGTTATAGGCCCAGTCGTTGATCAGCCGCCCCTCGTCATGGTCTTCGCCCAGACGGCCTGCCACCTCGCGCGCGGTGGCGGGCATGACCTGCATCAGTCCGCGCGCGCCCGCAGCGCTGACAACCACCGGGTTGAATTCGCTTTCGCGCCGCGCGATGGCCAGCGACCATTCCATCGGCACGGGCAGGTCCATCTGCGTCATAGGGTGCAGCGGATAATAGGGTGCCTCGATGACGATGCCGCGTTCCGCCGCCGCCTTGCCCAGCATCACTTGAAGATGGGGCTGGTCCAACTCCGCCAGCATCGCGCCCATCTGGCCGATGCCCGGTCGATCCTGGCTGTCGGCCAGATGCAGGAAGAACCGCCGCGCCTGTCCGAGATTGCCCATGCGCAGGCTGAGGGTGGCGATCTCGTGCAGGTCGGTGCGGGCGAAATCCGCCGCACGCCAGTCGGCAAACACCTCCTCGCCGGCAAGGCGAGCCGTCACCTCCACCCCTGCCTTTTCCGCCGCAAGCAGCCCGTAAAAGCTGGTGGCGTGCGCGGCCCCCTCGGCATAGGCAAGCTGTGCCGCCTCGGTGTCGCCCGCCGCTTCGAGCGCGCGCCCAAGCCAGTAACCCGCGCGACCGAGCGAAATCGGGGTGGAAACGGCGGTGCGCAGCCGTTGGAAATGGTCAAGCGCAAGTTCCGGGTCATCAAGATAGCGCAGCGCAACATAACCCGCGAGCCATTCGAGATCGGCGTAATTCGCCCCTTCGGCAAGCTGGTGCAGCGCCGCCAGTTCATAGGCCGGCACCGCCTCGCCCGCGCGCATCTTCTGCCGCGCCAGCGCGCGCCGCCAGCTTGCCCAGCGTTCCGGCTCTCCCAACCCGCCCGCAATCCGGCTCTGGCGCAACAGAACGGCGATGGCGTCCTCGGCAGAGCCATTGAGATGGTGGGTGAAGGTCTCGAAGGCGATGCCGGGATCAAGGCGCAGCGCCTCGGGCACCGCGCCCGGCCCCTCGCGCGCAATGCGCAGGCGCGTTTCCGCGCGCGCCCGCGCCGCGTCGCTGACCAGCGGCAGCATGTCGGCCACGTCAGCAAGGCCGCGCCAGAGCACCATGTCCAGCCGTGCCTCGTGATGGGGGGCCAGAAGCGGCGCGAATTCCAGCATGAAATCTTCATGCTCGGCGCGGGTCAGATCAAGTGTGCGCCACGCGAGCACCAGCCCCGCCTCGGCCTCGCCCGGGCGCCCCCGTGCCAGCAGCGCGCGCGCGAGGTTGAGCGCGCCGGTGCCGGTCTGCGGCGTGTGGCCGTCGTAAAAGGCCAGCACCTGATCGAAGCTGCCATGGGTCATCGCCACCTCGCTCTGGCGGCGCAGATGGTCGAGGCCAGGCCAATGGGCGTTGCGGCCCAGAAAGTCGAGGATCTCTCCGGGTTCGCCCAGCCCCGCGCGCAGCCGGTGCCAGTCGATCAGATCGGCCGCCGCAGCGCCATCGCGGGCCGCGAGCATGCGCGCCACCTCCCATCGCCCGCCCTGCATCGCGGCAAGCGCACTGGCCAGCGGGCGCGGCGCCACCCGTGGCAGATCGGTGGCGTGAACCGCAACGGGTGGCGCCACAATCATCAAAACCAGCCCCAGAACTCGCAACATCTCTTGCCTTTTTCGCCGTGAATGAGGATAGACAGCCCCAGCCTAAGCGGCCCCGCGTCCATGGTCCACTCACGATCATTGGCTCGGCCATATCTTGCGACCAGCAATCTTGCGATCAGAAGGAGCGTGTCATGTTCAGAGGATCCTTTCCTGCCCTCGTCACGCCGTTCAAGAACGGCGAAGTCGATTTCGACACGCTCAAGAATCTCGTGGAGTGGCATGTCGGCGAGGGCAGTCACGGGCTTGTGCCCGTAGGCACCACCGGTGAAAGCCCGACGCTGACCCATGACGAGCACGAGCGCGTCATCGAAGAGGTGGTGCGCGCCGTCGCCGGGCGTATTCCGGTGATCGCGGGCGCGGGCTCGAACAACACGCTCGAGGCGATCCGCTTCATGCGTCATGCCGAGAAGGTGGGCGCCGACGCCGCCCTTGTGGTCACGCCCTATTACAACAAGCCGACGCAGGCGGGCATGATTGCGCATTTCACCGCGCTGCACGACTGCTGCGACTTGCCGATCATCATCTACAACATTCCGGGTCGGTCCGCTGTGGACATGACGCCCGAGACCATGGGCCGTCTTGCGCAACTGCCCCGCATCGTGGGCGTCAAGGACGCGACCGGCGATCTTGCCCGCGTTTGCGCGCAGCGCATCACCTGCGGCAAGGAGTTCCTCCAGATCTCTGGCGAGGATGCCACCGCGCATGGCTTCAACGCCCAGGGCGGGCAGGGCGTGATTTCCGTCACCGCCAATGTCGCGCCGAAACTTGTGGCGCAGGTGCAGGAGGCGACGCTTGCGGGCGATTACGCCACCGCGCTCGCGCTTCAGGACCGGCTCATGCCGCTGCATCGCGCGATCTTTGTCGAGCCGGGGCTGGTGGGCGTCAAATATGCCATGTCGCGGCTCGGCCTGTGCAGCGAGGAGGTGCGCCTGCCGCTCGTGGGCCTGAGCGATCCGGCCAAGGCGCTGGTCGAGGACGGGCTGCGTCACGCGGGCCTGATCAACTGAGGCCGCGCCGCTTCACTGTTCTGCAAATACTCCCGCCGGAGGCAGCCGCGTTTGCCTCAGGTGCCCCGCCGGATATCCGCCCCAAGCGCGGCCATGAGCGGCTCGAAGATCGGAAATGACGTGGCGATGGGGCTGGCGTCATCGACGCTCACGGGGTTTTCCGTGGCCATCCCCATCACCAGAAACGACATGGCGATGCGGTGATCAAGGTGGCTCTCGCAGGTCTGCCCGCCCGTCACAGTCCCATGCCCCCGGCCATGCACGATCCACCAGTCCGGCCCATCCTCGACCTCGACACCGCCCGCGCGCAGCCCCGTGGCCATCGCCTCGATCCGGTCGCTTTCCTTGACGCGCAATTCCTTGACGCCGCGCATCACGGTCTGCCCCGTGGCAAAGGCGGCCACCACCGAGAGGACGGGATATTCGTCGATCATGCTTGCGGCGCGCTCGGGCGGCACCTCGATGCCGCGCAGGTCGGGCGAGAAGCGCGCGCGCAGATCGGCCACCGGCTCGCCGCCCTCCTCGTGCAGGTTCTCGTAAGAGAGGTCCGCGCCCATCTCGCGCAGCGTGGTGAACAGCCCGGCGCGCGTCGGGTTCAGCCCGATATTGGGCACAAGCACGTCCGAGCCGGGCACGATGAGCGCCGCGCAGACCGGAAAGGCCGCCGAAGAGGGATCGCGCGGCACGGCGATGGTTTGCGGGCGCAACTCCGGCTGGCCGGTCAGGGTGATGACGCGGCCCTCCTCGGTCACTTCGGTGGTGATCTCGGCGCCGAAGCCCGCCAGCATCCGCTCGGTATGGTCGCGCGTCGCCTCGCGCTCGATCACCACGGTTTGCCCCGGCGCGTTCAGCCCGGCAAGCAGCACCGCCGATTTCACCTGCGCCGAGGGCACCGGCACGGTATAGCGCACCGGCACTGGCTGTTCCGCGCCCACGATGGTCATCGGCAGCCGCCCGCCCGCGCGCCCCACCGCCCGCGCCCCGAACAGTGTCAGCGGATCGGTGACGCGCGCCATCGGGCGCTTGTTCAGGCTGGCGTCGCCGGTGAAGGTGGCGGTGATGGGCGAGGTTGCCATCGCCCCCATGATGAGCCGCACGCCGGTGCCGGAATTGCCGCAATCGATCACCTGATCCGGCTCGGCAAAGCCGCCCACGCCCACGCCCTGCACGCGCCATGTGCCATCTTCGTCGCGCGTGACCCCGGCCCCGAAAGCGCGCATCGCGCGGGCCGTGTCAAGCACGTCCTGCCCTTCCAGAAGCCCGGTGATCACCGTCTCGCCCACCGAGAGCGCGCCGAGAATCAGCGCCCGGTGCGAGATCGACTTGTCGCCCGGCACCTCGGCCGTGCCGGAGAGCGGCGATGCGCGGTGCGCGGTCATGGGGATGGGGGTGCCGTGGCCGGACATGGGTGCTCCTGCATACGAAATCGCCTGCCTGATAGCTCAGGCAGGCGATCCCGTCCATGGGGCAAAGCCGGGGCTTCAGGCGACGTCGAATTCCAGCGTGCGGATCTGCTGGAACTTGCCGGTGGCCTCGAGCGCCTTGATGGCCTTGGCGGGCACCGGCTCGTCCACATAAAGCAGCGCGATCGCCTCGCCGCGCGCCTCGGCGCGGCCAAGGGTGAAGTTGGCGATGTTGACGCCGTTTTCGCCCATGGTCTGCCCCAGCGTGCCGATGATGCCGGGCACGTCCTCGTTGGTGGTATAGACCATGTGCCGCCCGATTTCGGCGTCGATATTGATCCCCTTGATCTGGATGAAGCGCGGCTTGCCGTCCGAGAAGACCGTGCCGCCGATGGAGCGCTCGCGCAGTTCGGTTACGACGGTGATCTTGATATAGCCCTCGAAAGCGCCGGATTTGTCCTGCTTGGTGGTCGAGATCTTGACGCCGCGTTCCTTGGCGACGATCGGGGCCGAAACCATGTTCACCTCGGGGTTCACCGATTTCATGATCCCCGCCATGGCCGCAGAGGTCAGCGCGCCGAGATTCATCTCGGAGGCCACCCCGTCATAGAGGATGTTGACGGCCTTGATCGGTTCGTCGGTCATCTGACCCACAAAATTGCCCAGATGCCCGGCAAGGCTGATCCACGGCCCCATGACCTTGGCCTCTTCCGCCGTCACCGAGGGCATGTTGAGCGCATTGCTCACGGCGCCGGTCAGCAGGTAATCCGACATCTGCTCGGCCACCTGCAGGGCCACGTTTTCCTGTGCCTCGGTGGTGGCCGCCCCCAGATGCGGGGTGCAGACCACGTTCGGCAGGCCGAAAAGCGGGTTCTCGGTGGCGGGTTCCTCGGCGAATACGTCAAAGGCCGCGCCGGCCACATGGCCGGATTTCAAGAGATCGGCCAGCGCCGCCTCGTCCACCAGCCCGCCGCGCGCGCAGTTGATGATGCGCACGCCCTTCTTTGTCTTTTCCAGCGCCTCGCGGCTGAGCATGTTGCGGGTCTGATCGGTCAGCGGCACGTGCAGGGTGATGAAATCGGCCCGCTTGAGCAGATCGTCAAGCTCGACCTTCTCGACCTGCATCTGATCGGCCTTTTCCTGACCGAGGAAGGGATCATAGGCGATGACCTTCATCTTGAGCCCGCGCGCGCGGTCGCAGACGATGCCGCCGATATTGCCCGCGCCGATCACGCCAAGCGTCTTGGCGGTCAGCTCCACCCCCATGAAGCGGGATTTTTCCCATTTGCCGGCATGGGTCGAGGCGCTTGCCTCGGGGATCTGCCGCGCCACGGCGAACATCATCGCGATGGCGTGTTCGGCGGTGGTGATCATGTTGCCGAAGGGCGTGTTCATCACGATCACGCCTTTTCTGGAGGCGGCGTCCTTGTCGATATTGTCGGTGCCGATACCCGCCCGCGCGATCACCTTGAGATTGGTGGCGTTGGCGAGGATCTTTTCCGTCACCTTGGTGGCGGAGCGGATGGCGAGACCGTCATAAGCGCCGATCACCTCGGCCAGCCTGTCCTTGTCCTTGCCAAGGTCAGGTTGGAAATCGACGTCGATGCCGCGATCGCGGAAGATCTGCACGGCGGTCTCAGACAGTTTGTCGGATACGAGAACCCTGGGAGCCATGTGTGTGGTCCTTTTGTGAAACGATTTGAGGGAGGGTCCGGAGTCCTGCGAAGACCCCGGACCGATTTCCTTTCAGGAAACCGGGATCAGGCGGCCTGCGACTGCGCCGCGATCTCGGCGTCAAATGCCCATTCGATCCAGGGCAGCAGGGCGGCCACGTCCGCCGTCTCGACCGTGCCGCCACACCAGATCCGCAGACCCGCAGGCGCATCGCGATAGGCGCCGATATCGAGCGCGACGCCCTCGGATTCGAGCCGCTTGGCGACCGCCTTGGCGAAAGCCGCGCCGTCCGTGATGCGCGCATCGTCGAAGCGCAGGCAAACGGAGGTGTTGGAGCGGATCGCCGGATCGGTGGCGAGGAAGGCAAGCCAGTCACGCGCGGCCACGAATTCCGCCACCGCAGCAAGGTTCGCATCCGCCCGCGCCTTGAGGCCCGCGAGGCCCCCGACCGAGCGCGCCCAGTCGAGCGCGGCAAGGTAATCCTCGACCGCCAGCATCGAGGGCGTGTTGATCGTCTCGCCTGCGAAAATGCCCTCGATCAGTTTGCCGCCCTTGGTCAGGCGGAAGATCTTGGGCATGGGCCAGGGTGGCGTGTAGCTTTCGAGCCGCGCGACCGCGCGCGGGCTGAGCACGAGCATCCCGTGCGCCGCCTCTCCGCCCAGCACCTTCTGCCAGGAGAAGGTGGTCACGTCGAGCTTGTCCCAAGGCAGGTCCTGCGCGAAGGCGGCAGAGGTGGCGTCGCAGATCGTCAGCCCGGCGCGATCCGCGCGGATCCAGTCGCCATCGGGCACGCGCACGCCCGAGGTGGTGCCGTTCCAGGTAAAGACCACGTCATGATCGGTATCGACCGAGGCCAGATCGACGATCTCGCCATACTCGGCGGTTTTCACCACGGCGTCGAGCTTCAGCTGCTTGACCACATCCGTGACCCAGCCCGCGCCGAAGCTTTCCCAGGCCAGCATTTCCACGGGCCGCGCCCCCAGAAGCGACCACATCGCCATTTCCACAGCGCCCGTGTCCGAGGCGGGCACGATGCCGATGCGGTAATCCTCGGGGATGCCGAGAATGTCGCGCGTGCCCTCGATGGCCGCCTTGAGCCGCGCCTTGCCGATAGCGGCACGGTGCGAGCGCCCGAGCGGAGCACCGGCAAGCAGATCAAGCGTGTATCCGGGGAATTTGGCGCATGGGCCAGAGGAAAAACGCGGATTTTCCGGCCGCGTGCCGGGCTTTGCAATAGCCATTTAGCTACCCTTCCAGATAAGCGCCCCTCGTTGGGGAGAGGTGTCCCATCGGCGGCGTTAAGGGAGCGCGGGTTGAAAGGCAACAGAAAATCGATGCCGTCCCTGCGGCAAGTTGCGCCAGTGCGTGGGCGTCTCAGCGTCCGACCCCGGTATAGGCGTCGAAGCCCGCGCGCCTTGCGTCCTTCTCGGAATAGATGTTGCGAAGGTCGGCGAGGCGCGGATGCGCCATCCGACTGGCGAGACGCTGGAGATCAAGCGCGCGAAACTCGTTCCATTCGGTGAGAATCACCAGAAGATCGGCGTCCTGCGCTGCCAGGTAGGGGTCGTTGCACCAGGTTACGCCAGGCAGAAGCCCCTCGCCTTCGCGGCGGCCCTGCGGATCGACGACGCGCACGCGGGCACCGCCGCCAACCATCGCCGGAATGATCGTCAGCGACGGGGCCTCGCGCATGTCGTCGGTATTGGGTTTGAAGGTCACGCCCAGAACGGCGACGGTCTTGCCGTTGAAGCTGTCATCGCAGAGATCGCGGAGTTTCTCGATCATGCGCGCCTTGACGCCTTCGTTCACGCGGATCACCGTCTCGACGATGCTTTGTGGCACGGCATGGTCCTGCCCGATGCGCGCCAGGGCCGAAGTGTCCTTTGGAAAGCACGAGCCGCCATAGCCTGGACCGGCATGCAGAAACTTGTTGCCGATGCGCCCGTCAAGGCCGATGCCGCGTGCCACTTCCTTGACATCCGCGCCCACGCGCTCGCACAGCGCGGCGATCTCGTTGATAAAGCTGATCTTGGTGGCGAGAAAGGCGTTGGCTGCGTATTTGATCATCTCGGCGCTTTCCAGATCGGTGGTCAGGATCGGGAAATCGCGCAGATAGAGCGGGCGGTAGATATCGGCCATGACCTCGGCGGCGCGCTGTGACTGAACGCCCACCACCACGCGATCGGGCTTCATGAAATCCTCGATCGCCGCGCCCTCGCGCAGGAATTCCGGGTTCGAGGCAACGTCGAACCGGGCCTCGGGATTGGCGGTGGCCACCACCTGCCTGACCTTGCGGTTGGTGCCTACGGGCACGGTGGATTTGGTTACGATCACCGCATAGCCCGTCAGCGCCTGCGCCACCTCTTCGGCGGCGGCCATGACATAGGTCAGGTCGGCGTGCCCGTCACCGCGTCGCGTCGGCGTGCCGACGGCAATGAACACCGCCTCTGCGCCATCGACGGCACGGGCAAGATCGGTGGTAAAGCGCAGCCGTCCCGCATCGACATTCCTTGCCATGAGTGAATCGAGACCGGGTTCGAAGATCGGCACCTCGCCGCGTTCCAGCATGGCGATCTTTTCCGGCAGCTTGTCAACGCAGACCACGTCATGCCCGAAATCGGAAAAACACACCCCCGAGACCAGGCCCACATAGCCCGTGCCGATCATCGCAATCTTCATCGTCTGTCACCCTCTACGGTTTTCGCCCGCGTAGCGCATCGCCTGATGCGGGTAAACGGTTTTCAGCCGCGATGTCCCGACACGCCTGTTTCAAAAATGCCTATGAAAATGTCAGAAATTGCGTTTATGCTTGAAAATAAGGCGCGGATCTTTCAGACCATGGTCACGCGCCGCCCCGGACTGGAGCCGCGATCGCGTATCGCGTTTCCTGACGAAAGCAGAGCAGGAGGGGCGATGAGCGGATCGGACGTCTTTGACGAGATGTGGGGCAGCGACACAAGGCTGCGTGAGCCCTATCGCGATTTTCATGACTGGTTCGACCAGGAGGATCCCAGGCGCCTGCGTGCCAAGCAGCGCGAGGCAGAGGAGCTTTTCCGCCTCACCGGCATCACCTTCAACGTCTATGGCAAGGCCGAGGCCGAAGAACGGCTGATCCCCTTCGACATCATCCCGCGCATCATCTCGGGGCCGGAATGGGCGCGGCTGTCGCGCGGGATCGAACAGCGCGTGCGCGCGATCAACGCCTTTCTGCACGACATCTACCACAAGCAGGAGATCGTGAAGGCGGGCCGTATCCCCGAAGAGATGATCCGCCGCAACGATGCCTTTCTGCCGCACATGATCGGGGTGACGCCACCGGGCGGCGTCTATACCCATATCGTCGGCGTCGATCTGGTGCGCACCGGGCCGGGCGAGTTCTTCGTGCTTGAGGACAATGCCCGCACACCCTCGGGCGTCAGCTACATGCTGGAAAACCGCGAGACCATGCTGCGCATGTTTCCGGAACTGTTCTCGCAGAACCGGGTGCGACCGGTGCAGACCTATCCGTTCGACCTGCGCCGTTCTCTGGCGGCCTGCGCGCCGGGCTGTGCGGCAAGCGATCCGGTGGTGGCGGTGCTGACGCCGGGGATCTACAACTCGGCCTATTTCGAGCATGCGTTCCTTGCCGATCAGATGGGGGTGGAACTGGTCGAGGGGCACGATCTGCGGGTGGTGGATGGCCGCGTCGCCATGCGCACGACCAAGGGCTACAAGCCCATCGACGTGCTCTATCGCCGGGTGGATGACGAGTTTCTCGACCCGCTCAACTTCAACCCCGACAGCACGCTTGGCGTGCCGGGCATCATGGATGTCTATCGCGCGGGTGGCATCACCATCGCCAACGCGCCGGGCACGGGCATCGCCGATGACAAGGCGATCTACAGCTACATGCCCGAGATCGTGGAATTCTACACCGGCGAGCGCCCGATCCTGCAAAACGTGCAGACCTGGCGCTGTTCGGAACCCGATGCACTTGGCTATGTGCTCGACAACCTTCATGAGTTGGTCGTGAAGGAGGTGCACGGCTCTGGCGGTTACGGCATGTTGATCGGCCCAACGGCGAGCAGGAAGGAGATCGCCGCGTTTCGCCGCAAGCTCAAGGCGCGGCCCGGCAATTACATTGCCCAACCCACGCTCAGCCTCTCGACGGTGCCGATCTTCTCGCGAGCGGGACTGGCGCCGCGCCATGTGGACCTGCGGCCTTTCGTGCTGGTCAGTCCTGGCAATATCAACGTCACGCCCGGCGGCCTTACGCGGGTGGCGCTCAAGAAGGGCTCGCTTGTGGTCAACTCGTCGCAGGGCGGGGGCACCAAGGACACCTGGGTGCTGGAGGATTGAGCGCGATGCTGGGAAAAACCGCCAATGGCCTGTTCTGGATGTCGCGCTATCTGGAGCGGGCCGAGAATACCGCCCGCCTGATCGAGACCGGGCAGCGCATCGCGCTGACGCGGCTTGGCGACGATGCCCGCGAATGGGCCTCGATCCTGCAAAGCGCCGGGTCATACCCGGCCTTCATGGATGCCCATGAGGAGGTGACCAAGGAGGCCGCGATCAACTGGATGCTGCGCGACCGCGACAACCCGGCCTCGATCCGCACCTGCATCGAGGCCGCGCGCCAGAACGCGCGCCTGGTGCGCACGGCCATCACCGGAGAGTCCTGGGAGGCGATCAACGCCGCCTATATGAGCGCAGATGCCAGTCTTGCCCGCAAGGTGACCGAGCGCGACCTGAGCGAGGTGCTGCAACGGATGCGGCAGGGCACGGCGCTGGTGCGCGGCATGATCCTTGGCACGATGATGCGCAACGAGATCTTCGATTTCCTGCGGATCGGCACCTTTCTGGAGCGCGCCGATTACACCGCCCGGATCATCGACGTGAAATATTACGTGCTGCTGCCCTCGATCAACGCGGTCGGCTCGATGATCGACAATGTGCATTGGGAAAGCATCCTGCGCGCGGTCTCGGGGCGGGGCGGTTTCCGCATGGAATATGGTGCGGGGGGTGGGCCGCGCGAGATCGTGCATTTCCTTGTGCTCGACAAGCGGATGCCGCGCAGTCTGGCGTTCTGCGTGTCCAAGATCGAGGACAACCTGCGCTATCTCGACCCCGAAGGGCACAGCCCCTCGCTCCGGATGGTGCGCGATCTCAAGACGCGGTATCTGGCGCACGATGTTTCGGCCATCTTCGATTATGGCCTGCACGAATTCATCCAGAGCGTGCTTTCGGCGCTGGGCGATGTCGCCGCGCAGATAGAGCGCGATTTCCGTTTTTATGAGTGATCCCATGCAGCTTGAGATACACCACATCACGCGCTACCGCTTTGCCGCCCCGGTGACATTCGCCCTGCAACAGGTGCGCAAGACCCCCAAGAGCACGCCGCACCAGAGCGTGCTTTACTGGGCCACCGAGGTGACGGGCGGCACCAAGCAACTCATGTTCGAGGATCACCACCACAACGTGGTGGAACTCATCAGCTTGGACCGCGACACCACCGAGATTTCCGTCGTCTCGCACGGGCGCGTGGCGCTGGAGGATAACCACGGCATCGTCGGGCGCCATCGTGGCCCGGCGCCGCTCTGGCTCTATCGCACCAATACGCCGCGCACGCAGCCTGGCGCGGGTGTGCGCGATCTGGTGCGCGATGTGCAGGGCGAGACCACGATTGACTGGCTGCACGCGCTCTCGTTCCATATCCGCGCGACCATCGCCTATGAGGTTGGGTCGTCGCATCCCGCCTGGGGTGCGGAAGAAGCGATCGCCGCAGGGCGCGGCGTCTGTCAGGATCACGCCCATGTCTTCATCGCCTGCGCGCGGCACATGGGAATCCCGGCGCGCTATGTCTCGGGCTATCTCATGCTCGACGATCGCACCAGCCAGGACGCCATGCACGCCTGGGTCGAAGCCCATGTCGAGGGGCTGGGCTGGGTCGGCTATGACGTCTCGAACGGGATCTCGCCCGACACCCGCTATGTGCGCGTCGCGACAGGGCTGGACTATGCCGACGCTGCTCCGGTATCCGGTATGCGGATCGGGGGCGCCGCCGAGGTGCTCGACGTCCGGATCGACGTTTCGCAGCAGTGAGGGCCAGATGACCTATTGCGTTGGCATGATGCTCCGGCGCGGGCTCGTGTTCATGTCCGACACCCGGACGAATGCCGGGTTGGACAATATCTCGACCTTCAAGAAGATGACGACATGGGCGGCGCAGGGCGACCGGGTGATCACGCTTTTGTCCTCGGGCAACCTGGCCACCACGCAGGCGGTGGTGAGCCTTCTGGACGAGCGCACCAAGGCCCATGACGATCGCGTGTCCACGCTCCTTGGCGTGCCGTCGATGTTTCAGGCCGCGCGGCTGGTGGCCGACACGCTGCGCGAGGTCATCGCAACCCATCGCCAGGCCGGGCAGGAGGCTGACAGCGCCTTTCGCGCCACGCTCATCCTTGGCGGGCAGATTGCGGGTGGCGCGCCGCGTCTGTTTCTGATCTACCCCGAAGGCAATTTCATCGAGGCCAGCGCCGACACGCCGTTCTTCCAGATCGGCGAGACGAAATACGGCCGTCCCATCCTTGTGCGCGCCTATGACCGGGACATGAGTTTTGCCTCGGCGATGAAACTCCTGCTTGTCAGCTTTGATTCGACGCTGAAGGCGAATCTTACCGTCGGCGCACCGTTCGACTATCATTTCTACGAGGCGGATACGCTCTGCGCCGGGCCGCAGGGCCGGATCGAACTGGACGATCCCTATTTCCGCGATATCGCGGATCGCTGGGGCGAGGCGCTGAAGGAGGCGCTGGACGGGCTGCCTGATTTCGACCTGCCGCCCGTCTGAGTCGCGCGCGTCAGCGCGCCGCCTCGATCAGCACCTCGTCGCGCGGTCCGCCAATGAGCAGGAGCGATCCGTCCTCGCCGATATCGAACCGGCTAATCTGTTCGAGCGCGTCCAGCATCCGCCGTTCCTGATCCATCAGGACGTCGGTGCAGGCCATCATCGTTGATCCAAGGGCCCCGAACGCAAGCCCCTCGCCGGTCAGTGTGAAGCCGCCAACGAATCGGTTGCAGCCAGTGCTTCCGGCTACGCGCGCGGGGGTGAGAAAGGTGATCGCCACGCGCTCGGGGTCGTGCGGGGCCTCGCCGTCAAGGCGCGTGACCTGCCATGTCTCGCCGTTCAGAAGATCGAGAGGGTCGCCGCCGCAGCCGTCAAGCCGCCGGTCGTCCAGCACAAGCGTCGCCCGGTCGGGATAGGGCATGCCCGTTGCCGCATCGCGGCACAGACCTTCCTCGATGCGCAGGCTTGCCCCGGCCTCGGGCATGTCGAACCGATAGGTGCCGGGCAGGATGCCGACCGTCGGGCGCGCCGCCTTGCGGGTCAGGGCGCCGTAATCGGCAACAATCGCGACGCTGTCCTCGCCCAGATCCACATGCCAGCCCGGCTCGATCCCGCGCGCGCGGTAGGGGCGGCGTTCCGGGGGCAGCACCTCGCGACAGGATTCCAGGTCGATCCCGTCAAGCTGGATCGAGATCTCGTCGCCCCGGGACCAGACCACTGTGGCGGGGTCGTTCACCCCCTCGTAGCGTGCGCCCGAGGCTGAAACCGTCTCGCGCAGGGCAATGTCGCGGCCATTGGCGCGCAGGGCCATCTCTTCGCCGAGAACACCGATTTCGACCTGCTGATCCTCGCAGCGGATCACGGTTGAAAAGGCCAGCGGCGTCACCGGCTCGACCCGGATATCGCCCAGATCGACCGCGTCGGACCCGGCGTTGATGGCAATGTCCCGAGCGATCCAGCGAGGCGCGTTGCCAAGCCGGATCACGGCAGAGAGATCGCCGCGCAACTCGGACGGGATCGTGAGCGTGAACGCCAGGGGCACCTGCTGTCCACCGGCCTTGATCTGTGTCTCTCCGAGAATGACGCCAAAGCGCCCCTCGACGACCACATGCAGGTTGGCCTCGGGTGGCAGGGCAATCCGCTGGAGGTATTCCACCGCGCCGCGCACTTTGCGCAGATCTGGCTCTTGCGCGTCGCCGTGCTGCGCGCTCAGGGCTACGATGAGGCCGGACAGTGCAAGAGCTCTGGACATCAGGGTTTCCTTTGCGAAGCCGCGTTTGCGGCAACCCTACCCTCAACGACCTCTGCGGGGCAATCCCGGCCAGTCCCCCCGTCCCGGCGCCATGCCGGGACCGACCGGTGATTTTGCTTGCCTTCGCTGGCGCAACAGGCGACGCAAAGGGTTGGGGTAACCGCATTCAGGGAGAAGAACCGATGACGAAACTGATGATGGGCGTTGCGGCGCTCGCGCTGGCAGCGACCGGCGCAATGGCCGAGGTGAAGGTGGGCATGATCACCACGCTTTCCGGCGGCGGCGCGGGGCTGGGGATCGACGTGCGCGACGGGT
>NZ_JAGQDH010000017.1 GCF_018069895.1 Roseovarius autotrophicus
GGGCCGTCCAAATGGACGCCCATTTTGCCGTCTACTTCCAAAATCCAAACCCTCCGTCACGCGCATGCGCACAGAATGGCTGGATCAAGTCAGAAATGGCAGGAGGGGATCGGCGTCGCGCTTACCTTTCAACGGAATTATACTGAATTCGCAATTGCGCCCATCGTCGTCGCTATAATAGCCAGTGTAAAGCCAAATTGACGGGAACGGCGTCATATCAATCTCTACCTTTACTGCTTCAAGTGCATCAAAAAAATCGTCTGGCGATGCGTGGGTTGTTAAGTTGTCCAGAACCAGCACCGTTTCATCTTTAGCACGATGTTTTTTAGATGTTTTCTTTTGGATGGCTGAAACTAACGCTTCTTTCAAATCAATTCTTGGATTCATTGGCGGGCGCAAAAACATCTTCGGACCCATGTCCTCAGCTCCAATATGATAGTGTCGTCTTTTTCCTCTTTCCATCTTAACAGCATCAGCAATATCTTTTGGAATGGTGCCGGGAAAATGCTTCTCGATTTTATTGACCTCAAAGCCCCTCAACACACTCTTCCGCAGTAAAATCATACAGTCGTTTTCTGCTTTAATTGCTTTCAATAAGGCCCGGTCCGCTATGCGGCAGATCTCTAAGTTAAACGTATTACCATCATGCAAAACGTAATGCATATCCCAAGGATCGTCGCGCCTAACGACATAGAACTGCGGCTGCTCATCGCTATCTGCGTAGTAGATTTGCGCGTATTGTTGGCAAAAGTGAAAACCAATAATGTCTTCTCGTGCACGGTCATCCAATACGTTCAGCCTAACTACTTCATGCACTGAGCCGTCGGGTTCAATGAACACATGACGAGTGTAGTTATGTTTATCTTGCAGATCTTTCCTTGGCTCGAATTTGTACCCTGATCCCTGAAGAACATCTGGCTCATACATCCAACTCCTCCACAAATCTAGCATTCTCCGAGATATACTGGAACCGCAGTTCCGGCTTCTTGCCCATCAGCCGTTCCACCAGATCACCCGTCTGGCCCGGTTCATCCTCGTCTATCGTCACGCGGATGAGTTTGCGAGAGGCGGGGTCCATCGTGGTCTCTTTCAAATCCTTGGCGTCCATTTCGCCCAGGCCCTTGAAGCGCGAGACGTCGATCTTGCCCTTTCCGCCAAGGCCCTTTTCCAGCCACAGATCGCGCTCGGCCTCATCCAGGCAATAGACCCGTTTCGCGCCCTGCGTCAGCCGATACAAAGGCGGGCAGGCGAGGTAGAGATGGCCCGCATCGATCATCGGGCGCATTTGCGTGAAAAAGAACGTCATCAGAAGCGCCGCGATATGCGCGCCATCGACATCGGCGTCGGTCATGATGATGATCTTGTCGTACCGCAGGTCGTCGAGGTTGAACTTCGTCCCCAGCCCCACGCCAAGCGCCTGCGACAGATCGTTGATCTCCTGGTTGCTGCCGAGCTTCGATGACGCCGCGCCCAGCACATTCAGGATCTTGCCCCGAAGCGGCAAAAGCGCCTGCGTGCGCCGGTCTCGCGCCATCTTGGCCGAACCGCCCGCCGAATCGCCCTCGACGATGAAAAGCTCTGTCCCCTCGCGTGACGAGGCCGTGCAATCCACCAGCTTGCCGGGCAGGCGCAGTTTTTTCGTCGCGGTCTTGCGCGCGGTCTCTTTCTCCTGCCGCCGCCGCAGGCGTTCCTCGGCGCGCAGCACCAGGAAATCGAGGATCGCGCCCGCCGATCTGGTGTCCGCCGCCAGCCAGTTGTCGAAATGGTCGCGCACAGCGCCCTCGACCATACGCGCGGCCTCGGTCGTGGCCAGCCGGTCCTTGGTCTGACCGACGAATTCGGGCTCGCGGATAAAGCAGGAGACCAGCGCGCAGCCGCCCGAAATCAGGTCCTCGCGGGTGATCTGCGCAGCCTTGCGGTTATTGGCCAACTCGCCATAGGCCTTGATCCCCTTGAGGATCGCCGCCCAGAACCCGGCCTCGTGGGTGCCGCCTTCGGGCGTGGGCACGGTGTTGCAATAGGACTGGAGAAAGCCGTCGCGCGAGGGCGTCCAGTTGATCGCCCATTCCACCTTGCCCGGCACGCCGAATTTCTCGCGGAACTCCACCGTGCCGGTGAAGGGGCGTTCGGCATAGGTGGTGGCGCCGCCAAGCGTCTCGTTCAGGTAATCGGCAAGGCCGCCGGGGAATTTGAACACCCCCTCAAGCGGCGTCTCGCCATCCGCGATATCGGTTTTCCAGCGGATTTCCACGCCCGAAAACAGATAGGCCTTGGAGCGCGCCATCTTGAAAAGGCGCGCGGGCTTGAGCCGGAGCGAGCCGAATATCTCGGGGTCGGGGTGAAAGGTGACGGAGGTGCCGCGCCGGTTGGGCGCGCTGCCCACCCGCTCCAGCGGGCCTTGCGGCACGCCGCGCGAGAAATTCATGCGGTAAAGCTCTCGACCCCGCGCCACCTCCACGCTGAGGTGATCCGACAGCGCATTGACCACCGAGGAGCCGACGCCGTGCAGACCGCCCGAGGTCTGATAGCTGTCGCCGGAGAACTTTCCGCCCGCGTTGAGCGTGCAGAAGATGATTTCCAGCGCGCTCTTGTCAGGGCTTTTCGGATGCGGATCGACCGGGATGCCGCGCCCGTTGTCGCGCACGCTGACATGGCCGTTCTCGTGCAGTTCCACCTCGATCCATGTGGCGTGGCCCGCCACGGCCTCGTCCATCGAGTTGTCGATGATCTCGGCCACCATGTGATGCAGCGCCCGGTCATCCTTGCCGCCGATATACATGCCGGGGCGCAGGCGGACATGCTCCATGTCCTCGAGCACCTGAATGGCAGAGGCGTCATAGACGGAGGCTGTGGAAGGGCTAAGGAGATCATTCATGCCGCTGCTCTTTGCTTTTATGGGTTGGGGCACAGTATGTCAGAGCGGAGGGGTCGGGGGAAGTGGCCGGGCGCGCGCGCCTCAGTAACGCGCGCTCGTCCAGCCGATTACCAGCGCCACCGTGACCACCGCCGCCACGGTGGAAATAAGGATGGCCGAAGACACCCGGCGCGGCGCGACGCCATAGCTTTGCGCGATGATGAACACATTGCCTGCCACCGGCAGCGCCGCTGCCGCGATCACCACCGCCGCCGTGTAGGGCGGCACGTCGAAGAGCCAGAGCACCGAGACCGCCACCGCCGCCGGGTGCAGCACCAGTTTGCAGAGCGAAAGCCACGCAGCCACATGCGGCCGCTCGGCCGATTTGGCCGCCAGCGACGCGCCGATGGCAAAGAGTGCGCCGGGCGTCGCCGCACCGCCAAGAATGGCCAGAAAGGCGTTCATCGTTTCGGGAATCGGCAGGCGCAGCGCCGACCACGCGAACCCCGCCACAATCGCCACGATCATGGGATTGCGCAAGAGACCCATGCCGATACTGCCCAGAATGCGCACCGACATGCGGCCGTCGCGGGCCCCGGTAATGAGGATCACCACCAACGATCCGAAGACCAGCAGATCGACCGCCAGCACCAGCATCACCGGGCCGATGGCCGCCTCCCCCATCAGCATGGCCAACATCGGCACGCCGAGAAAACCGACATTGCCGATCACCGCGCATTGCGCTTCGATTGCCGCCTCCTCGATCCGCAGCCGCCGCAGATACGCCACCCCGGTCGCCAGCGCATAGACCACCGAGGTCGCCGCGAGATAGGCCAGCACCACCTGCCAGTCGAGCACCTCGCCCAGAGTGAGGTTGGCCGAGAACCGGAACAGCATGGCCGAAAGCGCAAAGTAGAACACGAATTTCGTCAGCCACGCCGTGCCTTCCTGCGAAAAGAACCCGGTCCGCCCGGCCCCGTATCCAAGGCCGATGATCAGAAAGAATGGCAGGGTTTGCAGGAACACGCTGAGCATGGTGCTTGGTAGCAGCCAATTCCTTCGCGTCAATCACCTCCTGTGCGGGTCTGCAACAGCATTTTCTGCCATGGATTGAATTTTCAGGTCACGGTTCCCCCTCCGGCAGAATATGCTATCGAAGGTGCAAGGCAGGGGTTATGCCCGCGGCCTTGACGCGGCACCGCAATCCGGTGTCGTAGGATCAATAACACGCTGGATCACGGGCCAGGACAGAGAAGCAAGAGCACATGAAACGGGCACTTATCACGGGCATCACGGGGCAGGACGGCAGCTATCTGGCGGAATTCCTGCTGGAAAAGGGCTATGAGGTTCATGGCATCAAGCGACGCGCCTCGCTGTTCAACACCCAGCGGATCGACCACATCTATCAGGATCCACATTCCAACCATCAGCGGCTCAAGCTGCATTACGGCGATCTCACCGACAGTTCGAACCTGACCCGCATCCTGAGCGAGGTACGCCCCGACGAGGTCTATAACCTCGGCGCACAAAGCCATGTGGCAGTCAGTTTCGAGGCCCCCGAATACACCGCCGATGTGGATGCCATCGGCACCCTGCGCCTGCTCGAGGCGATACGCTTTCTCGGGTTGGAGAAGGTCACGCGTTTCTACCAGGCCTCCACATCAGAGCTTTACGGGCTGGTGCAGGAAATCCCACAGCGCGAAACGACACCATTCCACCCACGCTCGCCCTATGCCGTGGCCAAGCTTTATGCCTACTGGATCTGCATCAATTACCGCGAGGCCTATGGGATCTATGCCTGCAACGGCATCCTCTTCAACCACGAGAGCCCGCGCCGCGGCGAGACGTTTGTGACCCGCAAGATCACCCGCGGGCTGGCCAATATCGCGCAGGGGCTGGAGCCGTGCCTTTATATGGGCAATATCGACAGCTTGCGCGACTGGGGCCATGCCAAGGATTATGTGCGCATGCAGTGGATGATGCTGCAACAGGACGCGCCACAGGATTATGTGATCGCCACCGGCCAGCAATATTCGGTGCGTGAGTTCATCCGCTGGACCGCCGAAGAACTGGGGATCAAGCTGGAATTCTCTGGCGCGGGCGTCGATGAGGTCGCCACCGTCGCCGCCGTCAGCGGCGACAAGGCCCCGGCGGTCCGCACGGGCGATATCATTATGCGCATAGACCCGCGCTATTTCCGCCCCGCCGAGGTCGAGACGCTTTTGGGCGATCCGTCGAAGGCCAAGGCCGAACTGGGCTGGGAGCCAGAGATCACCGCGCGGCAGATGTGCGCCGAGATGGTGGTCGAAGACCTGCGCACCGCGCGGCGCCACGCGCTGCTGAAGGAGCATGGCATGGACATGCCGGTAAGCTTCGAGGGATAAGCGCAATGAAAATATATGTGGCCGGTCATCGCGGCATGGTGGGAGGGGCGATCCTTCGGCGGCTGCGCGCACGGGGGGACGGCGCGACCCTGCTCACGCGCAGCCATGCAGAGCTTGACCTGACCGATCAGGCCGCTGTGCGCGGCTTCATGCAGGCCGAGCGTCCCGACGTGGTGATCCTTGCCGCCGCCAAGGTGGGCGGCATCCATGCCAACAACACCTATCCGGCCGACTTCATCTATGAAAACCTGATGATCGAATGCAACGTGATCCATCAGGCCCATGCGGCGGGGGTGCGGAGACTGTTGCAACTTGGCTCAAGCTGTATCTACCCGCGCGAGGCGGTGCAGCCGATGCGCGAGGACGCGCTCCTGACCGGCCCGCTGGAACCCACGAACGAACCCTATGCCATTGCCAAGATCGCCGGGATCAAGCTCTGCGAAAGCTACAACCGGCAGCATGGGACCGATTACCGCTCGGTCATGCCGACCAATCTCTACGGACCGGGTGACAATTTCCACCCCGAGAATTCCCATGTCCTGCCCGCGCTCATCCGCCGCTTTCACGAGGCGCGCGCGCAAACGCAGGACGAGGTGGTGATCTGGGGCACCGGGCGGCCAATGCGAGAGTTCCTGCATGTGGATGACATGGCCGAGGCCTCGCTTTTCGTGTTGGGTCTCGACCGCGCCACCTACGAGGCCAACACCGCCCCCATGCTGAGCCATATCAACGTGGGCACCGGTCAGGACGTGACGATACTGGATCTGGCGCAGATGGTGGCGCGCGTCACGGGCTTTGACGGGCGGATCACCACCGACCCGACCAAGCCCGACGGCACCCCGCGCAAGCTGATGGATGTCAGCCGCCTGGCAGAGATGGGCTGGCGCGCGCGGATCGGGCTGGAACAAGGGATCGCGGAGACCTATCGCTGGTTTCTGGAACACAGGGACACGTTTCGCGGCTGAGGCAGACAAGGAAGCGGCACATGGCAAAAGATATTCACCCGGTTCTGCTCTGTGGCGGATCGGGCACGCGGCTCTGGCCCTTGTCGCGCAAGAGCTATCCCAAGCAGTTCACACAACTGACCGGCAAGGAAAGCCTGTTCCAGGCATCGGCGCGGCGGCTGTCCGGTCCGGGTTTTGCCGCGCCCGCGGTCATCACGGCTTCGGATTATCGCTTTGTCGTGACCGAACAACTGGCTGCGGTCGAAATCGCCGCCGCCGCCACGTTGATCGAGCCGGACGGGCGCAACACCGCGCCCGCGATCCTTGCGGCGGCGCTGGAACTGGAGTCGCGCGCGCCCGGAGCGCTGATGCTGGTCGCCCCCTCCGATCACGTCATTCCCGACGCGGAGATGTTCCGCGCGGCGGTCAGGGCGGCGATACCGGCGGCGGAGACGGGCCAGCTTGTGACCTTCGGTATCCGCCCGGACCGGCCCGAGACCGGCTATGGCTGGCTGGCTCTGAGCTCGGCGCCGGAGGCAGGCTTTGCCCCGGTGCCTCAGTCCCTCCGGGGTTTTGTGGAAAAACCCGACGCGGCCACGGCAGCGCGGCTTCTGGACGGGGGGATGCATCTTTGGAACGCGGGGATTTTCCTGTTCTCCACCGTCACCATTCTTGAAGCGTTCAAGACCCATCAGCCCGCGCTCTTGGCCGCGGTCGCACGCGCGTTCACCGAGGCCGAGCGCGATCTGCATTTCCTGCGCCTTGCTGCCGGTCCCTGGGCCGATTGCGACGCGATTTCCATCGACTATGCGGTGATGGAAAAGGCCGACAACCTGTCCGTTGTTCCATATGGTGGCGCATGGTCAGACCTTGGTGGTTGGGATGCGGTCTGGCGCGAGAGCGGGCCGGATGAGGCTGGCGTCGTCACCTCCGGGCCTGCCACGGCCATCGACTGCACCGGTAGCCTGCTGCGGGCCGAGGAGGGGCAACAGGTGCTGGTGGCTATTGGCCTGAGCGATGTGATCGCCGTGGCCATGCCCGACGCCGTTCTGGTCGCCCACAAGGACCGCGCGCAGGATGTAAAACTGGCGGTGGCCGCGCTCCGGGCAGCGGGCGCATCGCAGGCCGAGACCCTACCTCGCGACTATCGCCCCTGGGGCTGGTTCGAGAGCCTTGCCACCGGCGGCCGGTTTCAGGTCAAGCGCATCCATGTGAACCCCGGCGCGGCGCTCAGCCTTCAGAGCCACCACCACCGCTCGGAACACTGGATCGTGGTCGAGGGCACAGCCACGGTCACCATCGACGACAAGGTGCAACTCGTGACCGAGAACCAGTCGGTCTATATCCCCCTGGGTGCGGTGCACCGGATGGAGAACCCCGGCAAGGTGCCGATGGTCCTGATCGAGGTCCAGACCGGCCCCTATCTGGGTGAGGATGACATCATACGATACCAGGATGTCTATGCGCGCAAGCAGGGCGCCAAGGGATAAGACCGCCGTAGACCGCTCTCAACCCTTGGCGCGGATGGCGGCGAACTTGCTCAACAGGTGCATCTTCATCAGGCTGCCCGCCCGGTTCGCATCGCGCGCCCGCAAGGCAGCGGCGATCGCCTCGTGTTCCTCGACCGCCGCGCGCCAGCGTGCGGATGTCAGATTTGCCTGATAGCGCGCGCGTTGCACGCGAAAGGCCAGCAATTCGTGCGACCGCAAAAGCGTATCGCTGCCCGTTGCCGCCAGAATCGCCTTGTGGATCGCCTGATTGATACGGAAATAGGTCGGCCTGTCCGATTTGTCGAAGCTCGTGCGCAGATCGCGGGTCAGTGCCTCGATCTCGTCCAGCGCCTCATCATCCGCGTTCTCGGTCGCCAGTTCCCCCGCCAGCCCCTCGAGCGCCGCGAGCACCCGGAACACCTCGGCCAGTTCCGCCTCGCTTTGGCGAGTGATCACAGCGCCGCGATGCGGGATAAGGTCCAGCAACCCCTCGGCGGCCAGCACCTTGAGCGCCTCCCGGAGTGGCGTACGCGAGACGCCGAACTGCTCGGTCAGCGCCTTTTCGTTGATCTTCTCGCCGGGCTGCAACAGGCCTTCCAGGATCATCTGGCGAAGGCGGTTCGTGATTTCGACGGCCAGCGCGGTGCGGCCGATGGGTTCAGATCTCAACTCGTTCATCGGGGCCTCGTTACCGGAACTGTCCATCTGTGCGCCCCTCCCTTACAGCATTTTCCGACGCCCTGTCGAAGATTTCCGCGATATGCAGCGCGCGGCGATCGGTGCCATCGGCGATCTGGTGGCGGCAAGAGGTGCCATTGGCGATCAAGAGATCATCGGGCGCGGCGGCACGCACCGCAGGCAACAGCGATAACTCCCCCATCTTGAGCGAGACATCAATGGTTTCCGCCTGATAGCCAAAGACCCCGGCCATGCCGCAACAACTGCTCTCGATGGTCCTGGGGTCAAGACCGGGGATCAGCGCCATAGCCGCGCCCATATCGCCCATCACCCCCGCCGCCTTTTGGTGGCAATGGCCGTGGACATGGGCGGTCTGCCCCAGATCGGCCAGCGGCAAATCAAGCCGTCCGGCGCGCGCCTCTCGGGCGATGAATTCCTCGAAGAGAAAGGCGTTTTCCGACAAGAGCCGCGCGTCGTCCCCCGGCAAGAGCGTGAGAAACTCATCCCGCAGGGTCAAAAGGCATGAAGGCTCCAGCCCCACCACCGGCACGCCCGCGCGCACATGCGGCAAGAGCGCCGCCAGCGTGCGCCGCGCCTCGGCGCGCGCCTGCTCGATCATGCCCGCCGCCAGATAGGTGCGCCCACAGCAGAGCGGGCGACCGGGCGCCTGGGCGGTGATCACCTCATATCCGGCGCGCGCCAACACGCGCAGCGCGGCGCGCGGGATCTCCGGCTCCATCCAGCGATTGAACGTGTCGGTAAAGAGAATGACCTTGCCCGCCTTGCGCGAAGTCCGGGCGCGTCTGATCTCTGAATCCCTGAAATAATCCCCCCGAAACAGCGGCAGCGACCGCCCCCGCGCCAGCCCGGTCAGCCGTTCGCTCAGCGCCGCCAGCATCGGCACCCGGTTGCGCAACGCGATGAGGGCGCGCAGCGCCACGGCCACGCGCGCATAGCGCGGCATCTCGGCAATGAGCCGCGCGCGCAGGCCGAAACCCAGCTTTTGCCCGCGCTGATACAGCACCTCGGTCTTCATCCGGGCCATATCGACGCCGGTCGGGCATTCGCGCTTGCAGGCCTTGCAGCCCACGCAAAGCCTCAAAGTCTCGGCCATTTCGTCGGAGAAAAGCGCGTCCTTGCCCAACCGCCCCGACAGCACCAACCGCAGCGTGTTGGCGCGGCCTCGCGTCACATCGCGCTCATTGCGGGTCACGCGGTAGCTGGGGCACATCGCCCCGCCCGAGAGCTTGCGGCACGCGCCGTTGTTGTTGCACATCTCGACCGCGCCCTGAAATCCAGCGCCCTTGCCGGTCCAGGCGGACCAGTCATGGCCGGTTTTCAGATCGGCGAAATCATAGCCCGGCGGATAGCGCATCAGGGTCCGGTCATCCATTTTCGGCGCATGGACGATCTTGCCGGGGTTGAGGCGGGCGTCGGGATCGAACGCCGCCTTGACCTCCTCAAAAGCCTTTAGGATGCGCGGCCCGAACATCGCGCCATGAAACTCCGAGCGCACGATGCCATCGCCATGCTCGCCGGAATGAGAGCCTTTGTATTCGCGCACCATCTCGAACGCGGCTTCCGCGATCTCGCGCATCTTGCGCACGTCCTGCTCCAGCCTGAGGTTGAGGACGGGCCGCACATGCAGGCACCCCTCCGAGGCATGGGCATACCATGTGCCGGTGGTGCCGTGGCTATGAAACACCTCTGTCAGCCGGTCGGTATAATCCGCCAGATGATCCAGCGGCACGGCACAATCCTCGACGAAGGACACAGGTTTGCCCGCGTCCTTCATCGACATCATGATATTCAGCCCTGCCTTGCGCAACTCGCCGATCTCGGCGGCAAGGGTCATGTCCCAGACCTCGACCACGCCGCCCTCATGCGCGCCGCCCGTGCCGAACCCATAGCCGAGGTCCGACATCGTGTCGGCCAGGCGCACCATGTTTTCCGCGTTCTCTGGCGGGGTATCGGCGAATTCCACCAACAGCATTGCCGCCGGTTGTCCGCGCACGAATTGCTCCAGCGTTCTGGCATAGATCGGGATGGCGCGGGCGAGGTCGATCATGGTGCTGTCCACCAGTTCGACCGAGGTGGGGCCAAGCGCCACAAGCGGTTTCGCGGCCTCCATCGCGGCGCGGAAGGTGGGGAAATGGCAGACCCCCAGCACGCGGGTTTTGGAGGGCAGCGGCGAGAGTTTGATCTCGATGGCGGTGGAAGTGGCCAGCGTCCCCTCGGACCCGATCAGCAGATGGGCAAGGTTGACGGGCGCGGCACCGGGCACCAGCGCGTCGATATTGTAGCCCCCCACGCGGCGCTGCACCTTGGGAAACCGCGCGGCGATCTCGCGCGCCTCGCGCGCGCCCAGATCCAGCATTTGGCGCAGGAGGGGTTCCGGCACGCGGCTGCCGGTGCCAGGGCCGAAATCGAACGGCGTGCCATCGGCAAGATAGCCCTTGATCCGCTCAACATTGTCGCGCGTCGTGCCATAGCGCAACGACCGCGAGCCGCAGGAATTGTTGCCCACCATGCCGCCGATCGTGGCGCGCGAGGCGGTCGAGACATCGACCGGAAACCACAGGCCATGCGGTTTCAATGCGCGGTTCAGATCGTCCAGAACGATCCCCGGCTCTACCACCGCGCGCCGCCCCGCGACATCCAGCTCCAGAATACGGGTGAGGTATTTCGAGCAATCGACGATCAGCCCCGAATTCACCGTCTGCCCGCATTGCGAGGTGCCGCCGCCGCGCATCGTCAGCGGCAGCCCCGCCCCGCGCGCCGCGTCCAGCGCCACGGCGATATCCCCGGCCACACGCGGCACGATCACGCCTGCGGGCATGATCTGATAGATCGAGGCATCGGTGGCATAGCGCCCGCGTGTGAAGGGATCGAACAGTGTCTCGCCCTGCACCTCGCGGCGAAGGTGGTCTTGAATGGTGCTGTCGAGCATGGTCCCCGCATCCGGTGAAGGGTTGAGATATGTCTTGACAGAATATTGAATGCATAATTCAATTCAACATAAATCGCCCCCAAGCCGAGTCTGTCGCACTCGGCGCCTTGCGGGGGGCGATGTCGTGGCATGGGGGGGACGATAATGGGTGCTGGCCGCCATTTTCTGCAAATTCCGGGGCCGTCCAACGTGCCTGACCGCATCCTGCGGGCGATGGATTATCCGACGATGGATCACCGTGGACCCGCCTTTGCCGAGGTCGGGCGCAAGGCGCTGGAAGGGATGAAGCGCATCTTCAGAACCGAGGCGCGTGTGGTGATCTACCCGTCCTCGGGCACCGGCGCCTGGGAGGCGGCGCTGGTCAACACGCTCTCGCCCGGTGACACGGTGCTGATGTATGAGACCGGCCATTTCGCGATGCTGTGGCAAAAGCTGGCGGGAAAACTGGGGCTGAACCCGGTTTTCATCGAAGGCGACTGGCGCAGCGGGGCCGATGCGGGCGCCATCGAGACGCGCTTGCGCGAGGATAGCGGCCACGAGATCAAGGCCGTCTGTGTCGTGCACAATGAGACCTCGACCGGCTCTGTTACCGACGTGGCCGCCGTGCGCCGCGCGATGGATGCCGCCAATCACCCCGCGCTCTTGATGGTGGATACGATTTCCTCGCTCGCCTCGATCGACTATCGCCATGACGACTGGGGCGTCGATGTCACCGTCTCCGGCTCGCAGAAGGGGCTGATGCTGCCGCCGGGCCTGTCGTTCAACGCGGTCAGCGACAAGGCGATGCAGGCGTCCGAAAGCGCCGGGCTGAAACGCTCCTACTGGAGCTGGGCGGAAATGGCCGGCCCGAACGACACCGGCTATTTCCCCTACACCCCCGCGACCAACCTGCTCTATGGCCTGAACGAGGCCATCGACATGCTGGAGGAGGAGGGGCTGGAGGCCGTTTTCGCCCGCCACCGGCGGCACGGGGCAGCGGCACGCGCGGCGGTTGATGCCTGGGGGCTTGACGTGCTCTGCAAGAACGCATCCGACCGCTCGCCGGTGCTGACCGCCGTTCTGATGCCCGAGGGGCATTCCGCCGACAATTTCCGTGCCGTCACCTTGCGCAACTATGACATGTCGCTTGGCAATGGCCTCTCGAAAGTGGCGGACCGGGTGTTCCGCATCGGGCATCTGGGCGATTTCAACGATCTGATGCTGATCGGCACCCTCGCAGGCGTGGAAATGGGCCTGCGCGATGCGGGCGTGCCGCACCGGGCGGGCGGGGTTCAGGCCGCAATGGCGGTTCTGGGCGAGAAGTTCTCACAGGATCGCGCCGCCGCCTGAAACGTCATGAAAACCGGTCGCGGGCAGGAAGGAGGAGCCTGCCCACAACCCAGGAAGAAGGACAAGACCACCGCGCGGCTCATGACTGCGCCATGTGACAACCAAGGGAGGAAGACAATGAAAAAGACAATCATCGCCGCGGTCGTGGCATCCTTTGCCGCGCTGCCCGTCACCGCCGCCGAGACCACGCTTCGGTTTGGCCATGTTGGCGCGCCCGGTTCGCTGTTCGAGGCGACCGTCAACCATTACGCCGCCTGCGTGGCCGAGAAATCCGGTGGCAAGGTCGAGGTGCAGACATTCGGCTCGTCGCAGCTTGGAACCGACAAGGAGCTTTTGCAGAAGCTCAAGCTGGGGCAGGTGGATTTCGCGCTGCCCTCTTCGATCATGTCCTCGGTCAGCGGCATATTCGGCGTGTTCGAAATGCCCTATATCATCAAGGATCGCGACCACATGCGCCGGGTGCAGGACGCGATGATGGACAAATTCCAAAGCGCGGCGCAGGGCAACGGCTATCACATCGTCGGGCTGGCCGAGAACGGCTTTCGCCACATCACCAACAACACACGGCCGATCAACACGCCCGAGGATCTCAAGGGTATCAAGCTGCGCACGCCCAATGGCGAATGGCGGGTGAAGATGTTCCAGCAATACGGGGCAAACCCGACGCCGATGGCCTTTTCCGATGTGTTCACTGCGCTCCAGACAGGGGTGATCGACGGGCAGGAGAACCCCTATGCCCAGATCGCCTCGGCCAAGTTCCAGGAGGTTCAGAAATACCTCTCGGTCACCGGGCATGTCTATACGCCGGCGTATATTCTCGCATCGAAGAAACAGTTCGACAGGCATCCCTCCGAGGTGCAGGCGGCCTTGGGCGCTTGCGCGGGTGAAACCCAGACCTTCACCTACGAGACGGCCGCGCAGATGGAAACCGATCTGCTCGACGTGATCAAGGCGGCGGGCGTTGCCGTGAACGAGGCGGACAAGGACGCCTTCATCGCTGCGTCCAAGCCGGTCTATGACGCCTTCGCCGCCGAAGTCGAGGGCGGCAAGGAACTGATCGACGCGGTCCTTGCGCTCGGACAATCCAGTTGAGCCATCGCCCGGCGACCCCGCATCCGGGTCGCCGGGCCCATCTCGAAACGATCCCCGACCGGCGCGGCACAACCCGCGCCCCGGCGCAATGACGCGGAACGCGGACCCAAATGAACGCTTTACTCCAACGCACCAACCGGATTGCCAGCCGCCTGCTGGAATGGCTCACGGTGTTCCTGATGATCGTGCTGACCTCGGTCGTTGTCGTCGCGGTGATCGCGCGGCTCGGGGGGCGCAGCTTTTCGTGGTATGACGAGGTGGCTGCGATCCTGCTGGCCTGGATCACCTATTATGGCGCGGCTCTGGCGGCGCTGCACCGGCGGCATATCGGCTTTGACACGGTGCTTCTGGCGTTGCCGCCACGCACGCGCATGGTGGCAGTGGTGGTGGGCGAGGCGCTGGTGCTGACCTTCTTCGTGCTGATGGCGCGGGCAGGGTTTCAGGTGCTTGAGGTTCTCGAGGGCGACCGGCTCGTGTCGCTCACCTGGGTGCCCGTGCAGTTCACCCAATCGGTGATTCCGGTCGGAGCAGTCCTGTTCGTGATCTGCCAACTCCTGAGTCTGCCGGATTACTGGGCCAAGACCGCGCGCGGCATCTCGCTCGAACATGCCGAGATCGAGGAAGAGGTCGAAACCGAGATGCAAAAGAACAAGGACCGCAGCTGATGCTGATGCTGGCAATTTTCCTGGCCCTTCTGGCGATGATCTGCATCAACGTGCCGATTGCCGTGGCGCTGGCCCTGGCCGGAGTGCTCGGGCTTCTGGTGACCGAGGGCGCGGGCAGTCTCGTGACCATCGCGCTCGACATGTATGGCGGATCGACCAAGTTCTCGCTCATTGCCATTCCGATGTTCGTGCTTGCGGGCGCGATCATGAACGCAGGCGGCATCACCGACCGGCTGATCAACTTCGTCTCGGCGCTGATCGGTTTCATTCGCGGCGGGCTTGCCATGGTCAATATCGGCGTGTCGCTGTTTTTCGCCGAAATCTCGGGCTCCGCGGTGGCGGATGTGGCGGCGATGGGATCGATTCTCATTCCGCAGATGAAGAAGCGCGGCTATTCCAAGGAACTCTCGGCCGCCGTCACCTCGTCCTCGGCCTCGCTGGCGATCATCATTCCGCCGTCGATCCCGATGATCCTCTATGCGGCATCGGCCAATACCTCGGTGGAGCAACTTTTCGTCGCGGGCGTGGTGCCGGGGTTACTGGGAGCGTCGGGGCTGATGCTGGTGGCCTATATTTTCGCGCGCCGCTACAACCTGCCCACGGAAGAGGCGTTCAACATCCCCCGCCTGCGCGAGACCTTCATGGACGCGTTGCCCGCTTTCGCCCTGCCGGTGATCATCCTCGGCGGCATCTTCGGCGGCTTTGTCACCGCGACCGAGGCGGCGGGGCTGGCCGTGCTGGCCGCAATCGCGGTGTCAGTCTGGTATCGCCAGATCGACCTCAAGCATCTGCGCCGCGCCATGCTCGATGGCGGGATGCAGACGGCGGTGGTCATGCTTCTGGTGGCGGCCTCGGTGCTCATGGGCGGGTTTCTCACCCGCGCGCAGATCCCGCAGCACCTGGCACAGGGCATTCTCAACATCACCGATCAGCAATGGATGATCCTGCTGATCCTCAACTTCTTCTTCCTGATCATCGGCTTTTTCCTGCATTCGGCTGCGGCGATCATCCTCGTGGTGCCCATCGTGATCCCGCTGATCACGGCGGCAGGAATCGACCCGGTGCATTTCGGCCTCGTGGTGACGCTGAACCTTGCCATCGGCCAACAGACCCCGCCGGTGGCCTCGGTGCTGATCACCGCCTGCGCGGTGGCGCGCGCGAATATCTGGGAAGTGTCCAAGGTCAATGTCTGGTTCATCCTCGTGTTGCTTCTGGTGCTGATCATTTGCACCTATGTGCCTGCGGTGCCATTGTTCCTCGTCGAATATTTCTACCGCTGAGGGGACCCATGAGCGAAATCCTGTCCGAAGTCCGGGGGCACACCCTCTGGATCACCTTCAACCGCCCCGAAGCGCGAAACGCGCTGACCTTCGGCATGTATGAGGGGCTGGCAAGCCTCTGCCGCGAGGTGCCCACCGATGGCAGCATCCGCGCCGTGGTGATCCATGGCGCGGGCGGCAAGTCGTTTGCCGCCGGCACCGACATGACACAGTTCCGCGCCTTTTCCTGCCCACAGGACGCGCTTGACTACGAAGAGCGGATGGAGCGGATCCTTGAGACGGTCGAACGTTGCCCCTTGCCCACGGTGGCCGCGATCACCGGCGCTTGCACCGGTGGCGGCGCGGCGATTGCCGGAGTCTGCGACATCCGCATCGCGACGGCCAACCTCAGGTTCGGCTTTCCCATCGCGCGGACACTGGGCAACTGCCTGTCGGCGGCCAATCTCGCGCGACTGGCCGCGCTCATGGGCACGGGCCGCGTGCGCGAAATGATCTTTGCCGCCCGTCTGATCGGTGCAGAGGAGGCGCAGGGCTGTGGCCTCATTTCCGAAGTGCTCGCGGATGAGGCGGCGTTGATGGCCCGTGCTGCGGAACTGGCAGAGACCCTTGGCGAGATGGCCCCCCTGACCCTGCGCGCCACCAAGGAAGCGATGCGCCGCGTCGGCGCCGCCACCCGCGTCGAGGACACCGACCTGATCGAGATGTGTTACATGAGCCGCGATTTCCGCGAGGGGATGGAAGCATTCCTCGCCAAGCGGCCCCCGGAATGGAGCGGCGAATGACGGCAACCGGCCCCCTCGCGGGAATGAAGGTGATCGAACTGGCCCATATCATGGCCGGGCCGGTCTGTGGTCTCATGCTGGCCGATATGGGCGCGGATGTGATCAAGGTGGAAAAGCCCGAGGGCGATGACAGCCGCCGCTTTGTCCCACCCGCGATCAAGGGCGAATCCGCGGCCTACATGATGATGAACCGCAACAAGCGGGGGCTGGCGCTCGACCTCAAGAATCCAGAAGCCGTGACCGTGCTGCACCGCCTGCTGGAAGAGGCCGATGTGGTGATCGAGAATTACCGCATGGGCACGATGGAAAGGCTGGGACTGGGGTATGACGAGTTGCGCGCGATCAACCCGCGCCTGATCTATTGCGAAATCTCCGGCTTTGGCCGCACCGGACCTTATGCCGAACGCGGCGGCTTTGACCTGATCGCGCAGGGCATGTCGGGCCTGATGTCGATCACCGGCGAGGGGCCGGGGCGTCCGCCGGTCAAGACCGGCGCGCCGGTCTCGGACATCACCGCCGGGATCGTCGCGGCGATGGGGGTTTCTGCCGCTTATGCCCGCATGCTGCAAACCGGACAGGGGCAGAAGGTCGATACCTCGCTGTTCGAGGCGGCGATCACGCAGACCTACTGGCAATCGGCGATCGCCTTTGCCACCGGCGTGGCCCCCGGACCGATGGGGTCCGCGCATCCGCTCAATGGCCCCTATCAGGCGTTCCAGACCGCCGATGGCTGGATCAATGTGGGTGCCGCCAACCAGCGCAACTGGCTGCGGTTTCTCGACGTGATCGGCGCACCCGCGTTGAACGACGACCCGCGCTTTGCCACCAACCACGACCGCATGCAGCATCTCAAGGCGTTAGAGGAAATCCTCAACGATTATCTGCGCCACGAAACTTCGGGGGTTTGGCTTGCGCGGATGGAACACGCCGGTTTACCCGCCGGTCCCGTGCTCGATATCCTGCAAATGCAGGCTGATCCACAGGCGCACGCGCGCGACATGATCGTCGAGGTGGATCACCCCGTTGCAGGCCCGGTCAAGACCCTTGGCCACCCGGTCAAGTTCAGCGAAACGCCCGCGCATATCCACCGCCCCGCGCCGGTCCTTGGCCAGCACAGCCGCGAGGTGCTGCAGGAGGCCGGGTATGTCCCGGACGAGATCGAGGCAATGATCGCCTCGGGTGCGGTGATCACGCCATGACCGACCCTCTTGTGGAGGCGCTGATTGCGGCGCGCAAGGGTGGTCCTAAACTACCGGAAACCGCGGGCGAAGGACTGACACGGGCGCGCATATTCGCAGTGCAGGAAGCAGTCGCCGCGCGGCTTGGCCCGGTTGGCGGCTTCAAGGTGGCCTGCCCGCCCGATGCCCCCATCGTGATCGCGCCAATCATGGCGCGCGACATCCACGACAGCCCTGCCGTGATCACCTGTGAGCGCGGCGCAGAGGTGGGCATCGAACTCGAATACGCCTTTCGCCTGACCGCGCCACCGCCTGCCCCCGACCTCCCCGATTTCGAGACCCGCCTCAAGGAGGCCGTCGAACTCCTGCCCGCGTTCGAACTGGTTCAAAGCCGCCTTGCCGATCCCAAGGGTGCGGGCGCGGCGCTCAAGATGCTCGACAATCAACTCAACGGCGCGGTCGTGCTCGGTGCGCCGCTGCGCGACTGGCAGGGCGTCGATGTGACCCGCGCCGGGGCGTGGCTCCGCCTTGGCTCCGAGACGCTGCTTGACGGTGCGGCGCAGGTGCCCGGTGGCGACGCCTTTGCCACCCTCTGCGCCCTCGCCCGCGTGATCGGCACGCATTGCGGCGGGCTCAAGGTGGGGCATGTTGTCATCACCGGCTCGCTCAACGGGCTGCCATGGGTGATGCCGCCCCTGACCGCCCAAGGCCGGATTGCAGGGCTTGGCGATGTGGCCCTGCGGTCAGAGACCGGCCAGGGCGTGTCGCATTGAACTGAAAGTGTCCGGGTCGGGAATGGTGGCCTTGAGCGCGGCCACAAGGGCCGGGAGCGACAGACCATCGCGCAAGTCATCGAGATCGGGCACAAAGGCTTTGATGTGACGGGCAACCTCCGCTGCATGGCGGGCCGGGATCACGCCGGCCGTGCCAAGGGCACGGGTAAAGGCCGCCTCGAAGGCCAGGTTGCCGCAACCATCCAGCACCTCGAGCGTGGCGAAGAACATGGCGGCTTTCTCCTGGTCTCAGGCCGCGACCGGGCGCAGGCCGAGTATCTCGCGCGCCTGCCGCCAGGTGGCGACAGGGCGCTCGTATTTCTCGCACAGGTCCGCCGCGCGACGGACCAAAGCGGCATTGGAGGGCGCAAGCGTATGACGATCCAGCCGCACGTTATCCTCAAGCCCGGTGCGCGTATGGCCCCCCGCCGCGATGGCCCATTCATTGACCACGACCTGATTGGGGCCGATCCCGGCGGCGCACCAGTTGGCATCGGGCGCACGCGTGCGCATGAGGGTGACGTAGAAATCGAACACCTCGCGGTCGGCGGGCATGGCGTTTGTCACCCCCATCACGAATTGCACATAGAGCGGGCCAAAAAGCAGCCCCGCCCCGTGCATCCGGATCGCGTGGAGGATATGGCTCAGATCGAACGCCTCGATCTCCGGCACCACTTCATGGGTCCGCATTTCGGCGGCAAGCCAGGCCACCAGATCGGGGCTGTTCTCGTAGACGCGGGTGGGGAAATTGTTCGATCCCACCGAGAGCGAGGCCATGTCGGGGCGTAAGGGCAGCATCCCGCCCCGCGCGCGCCCCGCGCCCGAGCGCCCGCCGGTGGACAATTGCATGATCATGCCGGGGCAATGCCGCTCCAGCCCCTCTTTCAGCCGCGCGAACCGTTCGGGGTCCGAGGTGGGGTGGCCGTCATCGTCGCGTACATGGCAATGCGCGATGCTGGCCCCCGCCTCGAACGCCGCGTGGGTGCTTTCGATCTGCTCGGAGATGGTGACCGGTACGGCGGGGTTGTCGGCCTTGGTGGGCACCGAGCCGGTGATCGCCACGCACAGGATGCAGGGGGTGGTCATGATAGGGCCTCACACGTTGAAGAACACGGTTTCGCCATCGCCCTGAAGGCGGATGCCGAAATGATAGCGGCTGCCGTCCGCTCGCATTCTGGCCGAGAACCCGGCCATGGACAATGATGCGCCTGCCGACGGGATCGCCGCCTGCCGACGGGATCGCCGCCCGTCGCCTGGTGGCGGATCTGGCCATCGTCGGGCGGATCGGGCCGGCATCGTGGAACGGGTGAGCCGCCGCGCGCGCGGTTGGGCTGGACCGTGCGGGTTTCTGGCGCTAGAGCGGGGCGCGTGATGCAAGGCGCGGGGGCGATGACGGTGACGGACAGAATGGACCACGACAGGATACGCGGCGTGGCAACGCGGGTGCTGCGCGCCGAGGCCGAGGCGCTGATGGCGATGGCCGACTGCCCGCCCGAGGGCTTTGCCCGCGCAACGCGGATAATCCTTGGCGCAAAGGGGCGTGTCGTCACCTCGGGCATGGGCAAATCGGGCCATATCGCGCGCAAGATCGCCGCCACGCTGGCCTCGACCGGCACGCCCGCGCTTTTCCTGCATCCCGGTGAGGCAAGCCATGGCGATCTGGGCATGGTCGCGCCGGGCGATGTCTGTATCCTGCTGTCCAATTCCGGCGAGACGCGGGAGTTGTCGGACCTCATTCAATACACCCGCCGCTTCGACATTCCGATGATCGCGATCACGCGGGTGGCGGGCAGCACGCTGGCGCGGCAGGCCGATGTGGCGCTGATCCTGCCGGACAAGCCCGAGGCCTGCGCCATCGGCATGGCGCCCACCACCTCGACCACCTGCACACTGGCGCTTGGCGATGCGCTGGCCGTCGCGCTGATGGAGGAGCGCGGATTCAAGGCTGACGCCTTTCACGTCTTTCACCCCGGCGGCAAGCTGGGGGCGCAGTTCCTGCGCGTGCGTGACGTGATGCACAGCGGCGCGGCGCTGCCGCAGGTCACGCCCGCGACGCCCATGGGCGAGACGCTGATCGAGATGAGCGCAAAGGGCTTCGGCATCGCGGCACTGGTCGAGGACGGCACCCTGCAAGGCGTCATCACCGATGGCGATCTGCGGCGTAACCTAGACGGACTGATGGGCCATAACGCCGGCGAGGTCGCCACCCGCGATCCACGCACCGCCAACCCCGACATGCTGCTGTCCGAGGCGCTCGGCCTGATGAACCGCCACAAGATCGGCGCTCTTTTCGTAGTGGAAGACGATAACCGGCTTTGCGGTCTGGTCCATATCCACGACTGTCTGCGCGCGGGCGTCGCCTGAGGGCGATCGTTCCTCGATCAGGATTTCGCGCTCGAAGCGGTGTTCCTCGAGGTTCAGCCCCGTGCCGATACGGTCGATGACGACGAACTGCGCCGGCACTCTCAGAAAGGCGCGCGGCTGGTCCGGTCTGCGGCTCATCCCATGGGGATGACGTGTCACGTCAGGCCCCTCCTGGTCCACCCCACGCATAAACCAGAAAATCGGGGACGTTTTTCAAGAAACATGCGAATCTGTCTTTCGGCAGAGCGGATTTGTCCCAGGCGGTGAAACCGGGTTAGAAAGTCGCGCGAGGGCCCGACTGCGGGTGGGCGCCCTGATCGTCGCACGTGGCACTTTATGGTGCAAAATACTCGAACGATTGTGCGGGTTGCATCGTTGCAACTCAAAATCCGGCCTCCCGACCGTCACCAGACCCACCCTAGCGCGCTGTCTCGGTGGCGCGGATCGTTGCGGCGATGCGTTCGACCATGAACTCCATGAAAAGGCGCGTTTTCGGGTCCTGCCAGCGACGATGGGTGAACAGGCACGCCATCTGGATTGGCTCTGGCGGGGTGCGCGTGGCCACCGGCACGAGGGTACCCGCCCGCAGGTGGTCTGCGATCTCGAAAACGGGTTTCAGCGCGACCCCCTGCCCCGCCAGCGCCCAATCGGTCAGCACATCGCCATCATCGGATTCGCAGCGCCCCGTGACGCGAAACCGCTTCGGCCCTTCGGGCGTGGAAAGCAGCCACTGAAACTCGGTCGCGCCGGGAAAGCGCAGGTTAAGGCAGTCATGCCCCTGGGCGATCAGGTCGTCGCCGCTCTCGGGCATCCCGCGCCGCACGACATATTCGGGCGAGGCGCAAAGGATGCGCGCCACATCGGCGATCTTGCGGATACGCAGGTTGCTGTCCTCGGGTTGACCAAGAAAGAACGCCAGATCAAGCCCCTCTGTGGTGAGGTCAACCCTGCGGTCGGTCAGCCGCAGCCGCACATTGACCTCGGGATAGGCTGCGAGAAACTCGGGCACTTTCGGCGCGATCAGGCGACGCCCGACTCCAAGCGGCGCAGCCACGTAAAGCGTGCCCCTGAGATTCTCGGTCATGTTGACGATCTGCGCCTCGGCACGCTCCACCGCCTCAAGGATCTCGCTCGCCCCGCGATAGAAGGATTGCCCCTGCTCGGTCGGCGTCAGGCTGCGGGTGGTGCGTTGAAACAGGCGCACCCCGAGATGCTCCTCAAGCTGCGAGATGCGCGAGGACGTCACCGCCGGCGAAATCCGCAAGTCGCGCCCGGCGGCGGACATGCTGCCCAATTCGTAGACGCGGACGAAGGTGCGGATATTGTCGAGATAGGACATTGTTCGGAATTTTTTGAGACTGCTTGGCTTTTCTCGGTCATACCAGAGGAATTCGATCTCGCCTAGAGTACACGGGAGTTCGACATTCGGGAGGATGGCCATGTATGACCTCGCAGTTCTCTGGGACTGGATCGCCTTTTCCGTGCGCTGGCTGCATGTGGTCACGGCGATGGCGTGGATCGGCGCGTCGTTCTACTTCATCGCGCTCGACCTGATGCTGAAACCCAACCCCGCCCTGCCCGAAGGCGCCTATGGCGAGGAATGGGAGGTGCATGGCGGCGGTTTTTACCACACCGTCAAGTATCTCGTGGCCCCGGCCCGGATGCCCGAGCACCTGACTTGGCACAAATGGCAGAGCTACGCGACCTGGCTCTCGGGTGTTGCGCTTCTGATGATGCTGTACTGGGTGGGGGGCGCGCTTTACCTGCTTGATCCCAGCAAGGCCGACCTTACGCTATGGCAGGGGATCGTGATTTCGGGCGGCTCTCTGACGCTTGGCTGGCTGGCCTATGACGCGCTCTGCAAATCGCCGCTCGGGGCGCGGCCCACGGTGCTCATGCTGCTGCTGTTTGTCATCCTCGTGGCGATGTCCTGGGGCTATCACCAGATCTTCACCGGGCGCGCCGCGCTTTTGCATCTGGGCGCGTTCACGGCGACGATCATGACCGCCAACGTGTTCTTTCAGATCATGCCGAACCAGCGCATTGTCGTGGCCGATCTCAAGGCGGGCCGGACACCGGACGCGAAATACGGCCAGATCGCCAAGCTGCGCTCGACCCACAACAATTATCTGACGCTGCCGGTCGTGTTCCTGATGCTGTCGAACCACTATCCGCTGGCCTTCGCCACCGAATACGCCTGGGTCATCGCGTCGTTGATCTTTCTCACCGGCGTGACCATCCGGCACTATTTCAACACGCTGCACAGGACCGGGACGGGGCCGCACTGGACCTGGGCCGTCACGGTCCTGATCATGGTGGCGATTGCATGGCTCTCGACATTTTCCGGCACCGAGAGTCTTGAAGACGCAGAGGCGCGCGCGCTGGCGCCCCATGAGGCGACATTCGCCGCCGCAGAGGGCTTCGAAGACGCCTATTTCGCCGTGGTCGGCAACTGCTCCATGTGCCATGCGCGAGAGCCGTCTTGGGACGGAATCAATCGGGCTCCCGGAAACGTGATTCTCGAAACCGAGGCCGATGTGGCCCGTCATGCCGACCAGATCTACCTCCAGGCCGGGCTCAGCCACGCCATGCCCCCGCCCAATGCAATAACCATGGAGGACAGCGCGCGCGCGATGATCGTCGCCTGGGTCCGCGCCGCGCGACGGGGCGACTGACACGCCTGCCGGGTGTCTACGGACGCCGGGCGAGCAACGGGCGCATATCCGCCAACTGTCCTGGATTGAGGCATTCCCGCCAAATCCGGCTGAAAAACCGGGCATTAAGGCATGTGCGGGTCGAGAAATGGCCCGATGTGATGGCGGCACGGCAAGGCGCACGCTTGAGTCGCGCTGTTCGCCAGTCCGGGCACTTCTTCAGACGGCTCCGGCCACCACCAATACTCCCGGACGCGACGCAACCGAGACGCTGCCGCGCAAGCCTGACAGCGGGCAAATCGCCCCTGCCGCCCGCGCAGCCCTGACAAGGGAGTCGCAAGACCATGAGAAAGACCCTGCTGGCCGGGCTGGCCACCTCTACCGCGCTCATCGCCGCCCCGGCGCTGGCGCAAGACTGCCCCATCAAGGTGGGCGTGCTGCATTCGCTGTCGGGCACGATGGCGATTTCCGAGACCACGCTCAAGGATACCGTGCTGATGCTTGTCGATCAGCAGAACGCCAAGGGCGGGCTTCTGGGCTGTCAGATCGAGGCGGTGGTGGTTGATCCTGCCTCTGACTGGCCGCTTTTTGCAGAAAAGGCGCGCGAATTGCTCACCGTGAGCAATGTTGACGTGATCTTTGGTTCCTGGACCTCGGTCAGCCGCAAATCGGCGCTTCCGGTGCTGGAGGAGTTGAACGGGCTGATGTTCTATCCGGTCCAGTATGAGGGCGAGGAATCGTCGAAAAATGTCTTCTACACCGGCGCCGCGCCCAATCAGCAGGCGATCCCGGCGGTGGATTACTTCCTCGAGGAACTGGGCGTCGAGAGCTTCGCGCTTCTGGGCACGGACTATGTCTATCCCCGCACCACCAACAACATTCTCGATTCCTATCTGAAATCCAAGGGCATCGCCGCCAAGGATATCTTTGTCAATTACACCCCCTTCGGCCATTCCGACTGGGCGACCATCGTGGGCGATGTGGTGGCGCTCGGCGCGGGCGGCAAGAAGGTCGGCGTAATCTCAACCATCAATGGCGACGCCAATATCGGCTTTTACAAGGAACTGGCCGCCGCCGGTGTCAGCGCCGATGATATTCCGGTCGTCGCCTTTTCCGTGGGCGAGGAGGAGCTGTCGGGCCTCGACACGACCGAACTGGTCGGCCATCTCGCGGCGTGGAACTATTTCATGTCCGCCGACACGCCGGAAAACGCCGCCTTCATCGAGGCGTGGCACGCCTTCATCGGCGATACCAAGCGCGTCACCAATGACCCGATGGAGGCGCATTACATCGGCTTCAACATGTGGGTGAATGCCGTGACAGAGGCGGGCAGCACCGATGTGGACGCGGTGCGCGCGGCGATGTGGGGGCAGGAATTTCCCAACCTGACCGGCGGCATGGCGGTGATGAACGCCAACCACCACCTGTCGAAACCCGTGCTGATCGGCGAGATCCGCGCCGATGGGCAGTTTGACATCATCAGTCAGACCGACGAGGTGCCGGGCGATGCCTGGACCGATTACCTGCCCGAAAGTGCCGTGTTGAAAAGCGACTGGAAAGATCTGAACTGCGGCATGTTCAACACAGAGACGAGCACCTGCATTCAGGTCACCTCGAACTACTGACGCCGCGCGCCGGGCGGCTCTGGTCGCCCGGCCCTCCCTTTCCCTGACATGACCGGATCGTCCCATGCGCCCTGACCCCCTGCGCGCCTGTTTCCATGCGCTTGCCCTTCTGCTGGTCCTGCTGCTGCCGGACGCGGGCCATGCCCAGGTGCCGTTGCAACCGCTCCTGCAAGAGCATCGCGCGGCGATTGCCGCCCCCTCGCGCGGCACCGCCGGTGCGATGGTCGCGGCGCTGCTGTCCTCCGGCCATCCCGAGGCGGCGGAATTTCTGCGCCGATGGCAGGATCGCGGCGTGGCCGAGCGGCGCGCGGACGGGGTGTTTCTTTACAGTGACGATGCGGGTGGGCTGACAGAGATCGACGGCGGCAGGACGGTGACGGGCCTGACAAGCCGGGATGTGGCCCCGATCCGGCCCAACGCGGGCGTGCGCGCCGTGGTTGCTGCCGCACTGGTGCCCTTCGCGCTGTCCGACCCGGACCCCGAACGCCGCCGCGCAGCACTCGACGCCATTGCCCGCAGCCCCGACGCAGGGCAGATCACGCCGCTGATGGCGTCGCTCGATGGCGAGGCGGATGCGGGCCTGCGCGCACGCAAGGCGCGGCTGCTGACGCTGCTGACCGCGCAGTTCGGCCCGGATCGCGGGGATCGGCTTGCCGCGATAGAGAGCCTTGCAGGCGACACCGCCATAGAGGCGCGCGCCGTGCTGAACCAGATTGCGGCCAGGGTGCCGGGCGCGGCGGCGGCACTGCCTGCGGGGGCCAATATCGCGCGGGTGCTGGAGGTGGGCGAGGATCTGACCGAGACCGAGGCGCATGACCGGCTTGTGGCCGCGCGCCTGGCACCCCCCCGCCCCACCGCGAAGGACCTGCGCGACGCGCTCTCCGCGCATATCGAGGGCGGCAGCGTGGGCGGCATCCCCTTGCACCGGCTCGACACGCAGGCGATGCGTCTGCGCGCCTATGAGGTGCTGGAGGCGGCGGGCCGCGTGCCGCCGCGCTCGGGCCCCGCAGAGGTGACGCAGGCCGTGGCCGCGCATGTGTTCTTCGAGGCCTATTCCGAACCCGATCCCGACATCACCGCCGCCGCAGAGCAGGCACTTTCGGCCACCACACGCAAGATCGCGCTCTTTCAGGGGGCTGACCTGATCCTTGACGGGCTGTCGCTGGCGTCGATCTTCTTTCTTGCCGCGATCGGGCTTGCCATCACCTTTGGCGTCATGGGCGTGATCAATATGGCCCATGGCGAATTCATCATGATGGGGGCCTATACCGGCTATGTGGTGCAGCTTTTCATCCCTGATTACACCGTCAGCCTGATTGTTGCCCTGCCGCTGGCCTTTGCCGTGACCTTCGGGGCTGGCGTGGCGATGGAGCGGCTGGTGATCCGCCACCTCTACACCCGCCCGCTGGAAACGCTGCTGGCGACCTTCGGCATCTCCATTGCGCTGCAACAACTGGCCAAGAACATCTTTGGCACGCAGGCCCGGCCCCTGACCGCGCCCGACTGGCTGAGCGGGGCGCTTACCTTCAACGACATTGTTGGCATTTCCTCGATCCGGGTGGCGATCTTTGTGCTGGCGCTGATCTTTCTTGCGCTGCTTCTCTATATCCTCAAGCGCACAAGGCTGGGGCTGGAGGTGCGGGCGGTCACGCAAAACCCCGGCATGGCGGCCTCGATGGGGATCAACCCCGACCGCATCAACATGCTGACCTTCGGCCTTGGCTCGGGCATCGCGGGCATCGCGGGCGTGGCGATTGGCCTCTATGCGCAGGTGACGTCCGAGATGGGGGCCAACTACATCGTGCAAAGTTTCATGACCGTGGTGGTGGGCGGTGTCGGCAATGTCTGGGGCACGCTGGCGGGGGCGTCGATGATCGGCTTCCTGCAAAAGGGCATCGAATGGTTCAACCCCTCCAACACGCTGGCGGCGCAGACCTACATGATCCTCTTCATCATCCTTTTCATACAATTCCGGCCCAAGGGCATCGTCGCCCTCAAGGGCCGCGCGGCGGGGGACTGAGCCATGAGCACACCCGAGATTGCCCCGCGCAGGCGGTTTCTGGCGGAAAATCCGTCGGTCCTGTGGTTCCTTGGCGGGCTTGGCCTCTTTACCCTTGGCGTGACGGTGCTGGCCGAGGGGTTCGGGCTTGGCACGCTCTCCACCTCGATGGTCAAGATCCTCGGCATGACGCTGTGTCTGTGCCTGATCGCCGTGGCGATGGATGTGGTCTGGGGCTATTGCGGCATCCTCAGCCTGGGCCATTTCGCCTTTTTCGGGATCGGCGGCTATGCCATCGGCATGTGGCTGATGTATGCCCGCACCGAGGGCATCGTGACCGAGGCGCTTTTGTCCGCCCCGATCCCGCCCACAAGGACCGAGATCACCGACGCCATCGCCGGCCAGATCTTTGGCGTGGTGGGCAGCAGCAAGTTGCCCGTGCTCTGGGGCTTTGCCCATTCGCTGCCCTTGCAACTGGCGATGGTGGTGCTGGTGCCGGGGCTTCTGGCGCTGGTGTTCGGCTGGCTGGCTTTTCGAAGCCGCGTCACCGGCGTTTACCTGTCGATCCTGACGCAGGCGATGACGCTGGCGCTGTCGCTCTACCTTTTCCAGAACGACAGCGGGCTGCGCGGCAATAACGGCCTTTCGGGGTTGCAGAACATTCCCGGTCTCGATCATCTGCCGCAGGCGACCCTTTCGCTGTGGTTCTTCTGGGCCTCGGCGGCGGCGCTCGGGCTTGGCTATCTGTTCTTCGCCTGGCTGGTCTCGGGCAAGTTCGGCTCGGTCATCCGCGCGATCCGCGACAATGAGGCGCGGGTGCGGTTTCTCGGCTACGAGGTGGAGCATTACAAGCTGGTGGTCTTTACCCTCACGGCCATCATCGCGGGGATCGCCGGGGCGCTCTATTATCCGCAGGCGGGCATCGTGAACCCGGCGGAAATTGCGCCTATCGCGTCCATTTACCTCGCCGTCTGGGTCGCCATCGGCGGGCGCGGGCGGCTTTATGGCGCGGTGATCGGCGCGGCGGTGGTCAGCCTTGCCTCAAGCTGGTTCACCGGCGGCGGCGCGCCCGCGATCGACCTTGGCTTTTACCGCATCAACTGGACCGACTGGTGGCTGGTGCTCTTGGGTTTTGGCTTTGTCGCGGTCACGCTTTTCCTGCCGCGCGGCATCGGCGGGCTGTTTGACCGGCTGGTGAGGAAATCATGAGCGCGATTCTGGAAGTCTCGGGCGTGTCCGTCACCTTCGACGGGTTCCGCGCCATCAACAACCTGTCCATTTCCATCCCCGAGACAGGGCTGCGCGCAATCATCGGACCCAACGGTGCGGGCAAGACGACCTTCATGGATATCGTCACGGGCAAGACGAAACCAGATGAGGGCCGGGTGATCTGGGGCGAGAAATCCGTCTCGCTTCTGGGGCTGAGCGAGAGCGCCATCGCGCAGGCGGGCATTGGGCGCAAGTTCCAGAAACCCACGGTGTTCGAGGCCCAAAGCGTGCGTGACAACCTTGCCATGGCCCTGCGTGCGCCGCGCGGGCCGTTCGACGTGCTGCGCGCCCGCCGATCGCGCAGAGCCGATGACCGCATCCGCGATCTGGCCGAGGAGATCGGCCTTGCCGATGCGCTGCCCCGCCCTGCCGGAGAGTTGAGCCACGGGCAGAAGCAATGGCTGGAAATCGGCATGTTGCTGGCGCAGGATCCGCGCCTCTTGCTGGTGGATGAGCCTGCCGCCGGCATGACCCCTGCCGAGCGCGAACACACCACCGATCTCTTGAAACGCGCGGCGCAGACCCGCGCCGTGGTGGTGATCGAGCATGACATGGAATTCGTGCGCCGCCTCGATTGCCGGGTGACGGTGCTGCACGAGGGCGCGGTTCTGGCCGAGGGCAGTCTGGATCACGTCACCCGCAACCAACAGGTGATTGATGTCTATCTGGGGAGATGATCCATGCTGAGTGTCGAGAACCTGACCCTGCATTACGGCGCGTCGCAGATCCTGCATGGCGTCAGCCTGAGCGCGCGGCCCGGTGCGGTGACGGCGGTGATGGGCACCAACGGGGTGGGCAAGACCAGCCTCCTGAAGGCCATCGCCGGGCGGCACCCCTATTCGGGCGGACGCATCACGCTCGATGGGGCAGAGTTGCACCATCTGAGCGCGGCGCAGGCGGCGAAGGCGGGCATCGCCTATGTGCCGCAGGGGCGCGAGGTGTTTCCGCTGCTGACCGTCACCGAGAACCTGCAAACCGGCTTTGCCTGCCTGCCGAAATCAGAGCATCGGATTCCGCCGCGTATCTATGATCTGTTCCCGGTGCTGGCGCAGATGAAGGACCGGCGCGGCGGCGATCTGTCGGGTGGTCAGCAACAGCAGCTTGCCATTGCCCGCGCGCTGATCGCGCGGCCCCGCGTGCTGTTGCTGGATGAGCCGACCGAAGGCATCCAGCCCAATATCATCAAGCAGATCGGCGAAGTGATCCGGCTTTTGCGCGACGAGGGCGAGATCGCCATCGTTCTGGTCGAGCAATATTTCGATTTCGCCTACGGGCTGGCGGATGATCTGGTGGTGTTGAACCGGGGCGAGGTGCGGTTGTCAGAGCCTGCGGCGATGGTCGAGCGGGCGCGGCTCTTGCGCGAAGTGTCTATTTGATGAGCGAACTGCCGGTTTTTCGGGCAATCAGGCCTATCAGCGCGCCCGTGAGCGGGGGGCAGGTCCGGCCCTGTCTGGCGGTCGGTCACGGCATGGCTAGGCTGATCGCAAAAGGAGCGCCCCGCCGATGACTGCCGTGCCTGCCCCCGTCCTTGAACGCTCTCACGGGCGCGTGCGTGTCACGATCGTGCCCGGTCCGGGGGCTGGACGGCTGGAACGGCTGGCGCAGGCAGGATCGGCCAAGGCTTTCGTGCATCCGGGGGCATCGGGGCCGGAGGTGGTGTTTCTCAACACATCCGGCGGGTTGGCGGGGGGCGACCGGCTGTCGCTGTCGCTCGATCTTGGGCAGGGATGCCGGGCCACGGCCACCACCCAGACAGCAGAGCGCGCCTATCGCAGCACCGGCGGTGCGGCGCGCGTCGAGGTACGGCATGTGGTGGGGGCGGGCGCGCATCTGGATTGGCTGCCGCAGGAAACGATCCTGTTCGATCAAAGCAGTCTTGACCGCGAGACGGTGATCGACCTTGGCCCCGGCGCGTCCTGCCTGATGCTGGAGGCGGTAATTCTGGGCCGTGCCGCCATGGGCGAGACGGTGACGCAGGTATGCCTGCGCGACATCCGCCGGATCACGCGCGACGCTCGCCCGGTGCTGGTCGAGCCGCTGCATCTGGGCACCGCTGCGTTGACGGCCGGTCCCGGCGTGCTGAACGGCGCGCGCGCCTTTGCCACGCTGGCGCTGGTGGCGCAGGGGGCCGAGGACGCGGTGGCGCGGGTGCGCTGCGTGCTGGATGAGCCGGGCGTCGCGGGCGGCGCCTCGGGCTTTGACGGGCGGCTGGTCGTGCGGCTGATGGCGGGCGATGGCTGGCCGCTGCGGCGGCAGATCCTGCGGTTGCTGGCGGTGCTGCGCCCCGGTCCGTGCCCCCGCGTCTGGCAGATCTAGGAGAGATATGCGATGAACCTGACCCCCCGCGAAAAGGACAAGCTGCTGATCAGTCTCGCCGCGATGGTGGCGCGTGGCAGGCTGGCGCGCGGTGTGTGTCTCAACCATCCCGAGGCGGTGGCGCTGATCACCGATTTCGTGGTCGAGGGCGCGCGCGAGGGCCGCACGGTGGCCGATCTGATGGAGGCGGGCGCGCATGTCGTCACCGCCGATCAGTGCATGTCGGGCATCGCGCAGATGATCCATTCCGTGCAGGTCGAGGCGACATTCCCCGACGGCACCAAGCTTGTCACCGTCCACAACCCGATCCGCTGAAAGGAGAGACCCATGCGTTACGTCCTCATCCCCCTTATCCTGCTGCCGACGCTGGCGCAGGCCGATTCCGGCCCGCATCTGCACCCGCACGGGATTGATGCCCTGTGGCTGATCGTGGTGGGTGCGCTGGCGCTGGCAGGCGGCTATGCGCTGGCCCGGTGGCGGAAATGATCCCCGGAGAAGTGTTCCCCGCCGAGGGCGAGATTACGCTGAACGCGGGCCGCCCCGTCACCGTGCTGATGGTGGCCAATACCGGCGACCGGCCCGTGCAGGTGGGCAGCCATTACCATTTCGCCGAGGCCAATCCGGGGCTGTCCTTTGACCGCGCCACAGCGCGCGGGCAACGGTTGGACATTCCCGCAGGCACCGCGATCCGCTTCGAGCCGGGGCAAAGCCGCGAGGTGCGGCTTGTTCCCTATGGCGGCGCGCGGCGGGTGTTCGGATTCAATCAACAGGTGATGGGGGATTTGTAGATGTGCGGGATTGATAAAATGTGCCTCTTGCCCGGAATCGAGGCGCGAAGCGCCGCCGGGCAGCGCCCGACCGCCCCCCGGGCGGGCGCTTTTGCAGCCTCGCACACGCGTGCAATCGTCGCAGTATTCGGCACCATAAATCGCCCCGCCTCAGCGGTTGCTGCGCCCCCCCGCGGTCGGGCCCAGCCCGACGGCGCGCCACGGGTTATCGGAGACCTCTAGATGCCCTACGCGATCCCCCGCGCCGCCTATGCCGCCATGTATGGCCCCACCACGGGCGACCGGCTGCGGCTGGGCGATACTGACCTCATCATCGAGGTAGAGCGTGATCTGACCACCTATGGCGAAGAGGTGAAATTCGGCGGCGGCAAAGTCATCCGCGACGGCATGGGCCAATCCCAGACCACGCGGGCGGGCGGGGCGATGGACACGGTCATCACCAACGCGCTGATCGTCGATCATCAGGGGATCACCAAGGCCGATGTGGGGCTGCGGGACGGGCTGATTGCCGCCATCGGCAAGGCGGGCAACCCCGACACGCAACCCGGCGTGGACATCATCATCGGGCCGGGAACCGAGATCATCGCCGGAGAGGGCCGCATCCTCACCCCCGGCGGGTTTGACGCGCATATCCATTTCATCTGCCCGCAGCAGATCGACGACGCGCTCCATTCCGGCATCACCACCATGCTGGGCGGCGGCACCGGGCCTGCCCATGGCACGCTTGCCACCACCTGCACGCCGGGGGCGTTTCATATCGGGCGGATGTTGCAGGCGGCGGATGCCTTTCCGATGAACCTCGGGTTCGCGGGCAAGGGCAACGCCAGCCTGCCCGCCGCGCTGATCGAGCAGGTCCATGCCGGGGCCTGCGCGCTGAAATTGCACGAGGATTGGGGCACCACGCCCGGTGCCATCGACTGTTGCCTGAGTGTCGCCGATGACATGGACGTGCAGGTGATGATCCACACCGATACGCTCAACGAAAGCGGGTTCGTGGAAAACACCCTCGCCGCCATCAAGGGCCGCACCATCCACGCCTATCACACCGAGGGCGCAGGCGGCGGGCACGCCCCCGACATCATGAAGGTGGTGTCCTCGCAGAATGTGCTGCCCTCCTCGACCAACCCGACCATGCCCTACACCGTCAACACCATTGAGGAACATCTCGACATGCTGATGGTCTGTCATCACCTTGACCGGACCATCCCCGAGGACGTGGCCTTTGCTGAGAGCCGCATACGGCGCGAGACCATCGCCGCCGAGGACATCCTGCACGACATGGGCGCGTTTTCGGTCATGGCGTCCGACAGTCAGGCCATGGGCCGCGTGGGAGAGGTGATCATCCGCACATGGCAGACCGCCGACAAGATGCGCAAGCAGCGCGGGCGCCTGACGGAGGAAACCGGCGAAAACGACAATTTCCGGGTGCGCCGCTATATCGCCAAATACACCATCAACCCCGCCATCGCGCATGGCATTTCCGCCCATATCGGCAGCATCACGCCCGGCAAGCGCGCCGATCTGGTGCTGTGGGATCCGGCGTTCTTTGGCGCGAAACCGGAAATGGTGCTGATGGGCGGGACCATCGTGCTGGCGCAGATGGGTGATCCCAACGGCTCGATCCCGGCGCAGCCGGTGCATTCGCGCCCCATGTTCGGGGCCTTCGGGCGGGCGCTGGAACGGTCCTCGGTGCTCTTTGTCAGCGCGGCGGCGCAGGCGGACGGGATCGGTGCGACGCTGGGGCTGGCCAAGACCACGCTGCCGGTGGCGAACACGCGGCACACGGGCAAATCCGACATGATCCTGAACGCCGCCACGCCAAGGATCGAGGTGGACCCGGAAACCTATGAGGTGCGCGCCGATGGCGAATTGCTCACCTGCGCGCCCGCCACGGAATTGCCGCTGGCGCAACGCTATTTCCTGTATTGAGAGGCAGAGACATGACCGACTTGCCCGTTGCCCGCCGCCTTCTGTCGCATGCGCCTGACCAAAGCGCGGATACCGTCGCGCTTGGCTATGACGCGCGGCTCTTGCGGCGCAAGCGGCTGGTGGGGCGGGGCGGGCTCGCCTTTCTGGTCGATCTGGCCGAGGTGACCAACCTTGACGATCACTGGGGTTTTGCGCTTGACGATGGCCGCGCGGTGGGGGTCGAGGCCGCGCCAGAGGATCTCATCGAGGTGCGCGGCGATCTGGCGCGTCTGGCGTGGCATATCGGCAACCGGCACACGCCCTGTGAGATGGGTGCCGATCACCTGACGATCCGGCGGGATCATGTGATCGAGGCGATGCTGGCGCAGCTTGGTGCGGCGTTGACGCCCGTCACCGGCCCCTTTCGACCCGAGGGCGGGGCCTATGGCAAGGGGCGCACCATGGGGCATGATCACGGCCACACGCATCACGCCCACGCCTGATGCTCACGCCCGCGCATCTCACCCTCGTGCACTGGCTCTCGCCCGCCTTTCCGACGGGGGCTTTTGCCTATTCGCACGGGCTGGAGGCCGAGATCGCAGCGGGTGTCGTGCAGGATGCGCCAAGCCTTGAGGTCTGGTTGCGCAATATCCTGCGCTTCGGCGCGGGCTGGCAGGATGCGGTGCTGCTGTGCCGTGCGCTGCAAGGGGAGTGCGATGCGCTGGACGATCTGGCGCGCGCGCTGCAACCCTCGGCCGAGCGATGGCGTGAGAGCGCCGGGCAGGGCGCGGCCTTTGCCCGCACCGTGGCCGGGATGACGGGGCGCGCGATGGTCCCGCGCCTTCTGCCGGTCGCGGTGGCAGAGGCGGCGGCCCCGCTCGCCCTGCCCGCGCGCGACGTGGCGGCGCTTTATCTTCAGGGCTTTGCCGGCAACCTCGTCACAATCGCCATCCGCCATGTGCCGCTGGGTCAGACAGAGGGGCAGGCGGTGCTGTCGCGGCTCCTGCCGGTGATCGAGGACCTGGCCACACGCGCGGCGGGGGCCAGTCTGGACGATATCGGCACCTGCGCACTGGCGGGCGATCTGGCGGCGCTGCGCCACGAAACCATGGACGTGAGGATATTTCGCACATGACAGGCAAGAGCATGAACGGCCCGCTGCGGGTGGGCATCGGCGGCCCGGTGGGCGCGGGCAAGACCACGCTGACGGCGGCGCTGGCGCGGGCGCTGGCCCCGCGCTGTTCCATGGCGGTGATCACCAATGACATCTACACGCGCGAGGATGCGGAGTTTCTCATGCGCGCGCAGGTGCTGCCCGCGAACCGCATCCGGGGCGTGGAAACCGGCGGCTGCCCGCATACCGCGATCCGCGAGGATGCCAGCATCAATCTGGCGGCGGTGGATGACCTGACCGCCGCCTTTCCCGATCTCGACCTGATCCTGATCGAATCGGGCGGTGACAATCTGGCGGCCACGTTCAGCCCGGAACTGGCGGATCTGACGATCTACGTCATCGACACCGCCGCCGGACAGGACATCCCGCGCAAACGCGGGCCGGGATTGACGAAATCCGACCTTCTGGTGGTCAACAAGACCGATCTTGCGCCGCATGTGGGGGTCGATCTGGCGAGGCTCGAGGCCGATACGATCCGCGCGCGGGGGTGGCGGCCCTATGTGCTGGCCGGATTGCGCGAGGGGCGCGGAGTGGGTGCGATCACCGAATTCCTCATGCGCGAGGGTGGGTTGATGCCTGGGCAAACCGTCTGAGGCAGCAAAAGCTGTCAGGCCTGCCTGACAAGGCATTACATTCTTCGCACAATCCATGTGTGGCACCCGGTGCCGGGGTCCACCAGGGTTCGTCCAGGATCGCTGCGACCTGTGATGCAGGTCATCTGCGCACCCTGATGACTGTCAGCGACCGCCTTGCTCCCAGTCAATGACACACGCCGCGGCAATCAATGGATTGCCGCGGCGTGCCTTGCTGTTACCTGGCCGCGAGGGACTTGATCACATACATGCCGTGGGCATCTTTCACCAGCATCATGATGACCTGATCGCCGGCGGCAAGATCGGCCATCACATTGGCATCTTCCGCCAATGGCATGTCCATGGTCATCGCGGGCCAACCGATCTCGGGGATGGGACCATGGCTGACGTTCACTGTATCTGCGTCGAGTCTGTTGACCGTGGCCTCGGCATGAACCGCGCCGTCAACAGATGTCTTGCTCATGGCCATGGCAGCGTGATCCATTCCTGTCGAGCCGCTCATCTGGGCCATGGCCAGCGGGGCGCTCAGGATGAGGGCGGTGAAGGTCAGTAGGGTCTTGCGCATGGGGATCTCCTTTTTGACTGCGCCAGAGGGTGCCGGACGCTCATTCGCCAGGCACCGTAGAGGGGTGGGATGGGGGTATTGGCCGTGACGCACCCGCCAGATCGCGGTTCACGCGCGGCAAGGCGAGGCGTTTCCAGATCACGTAGATCGCAGGGATCACCAGCAGGGTCAGCAGGGTTGCCGTCGCCATGCCGCCGATCATCGGGGCGGCGATACGCTTCATGATCTCGGAGCCGGTCCCATGACCATACATGATCGGCACAAGCCCGGCAAAGATCGTGGCCACGGTCATCACCTTGGGCCGCGCCCGCAGCAAGGCCCCCTCAAAAACAACTTCCTCGATATCCAGCGATGTCAGGGGGCGGCCCTGATCCTGGGCGAGGTTGCGGCGTTTCTGCCATGCCAGATTGAGATAGAGCAGCATGACGATGGCCGTTTCAACCGCGACACCGGCCAGCGCGATAAAGCCCACCAGAACCGCGACGGAAATATCGAAGGCGAGATACCAGACCAGCCAGACGCCGCCGGCCAATGCCACCGGCAAGGCCGCGAGGATGATGGCAACCTCTGTCACGCGCGAAAACGCCATGAACAGCATCAGCGTGATGATCAGCAATGTCGCGGGTGCCACGAGGGTCAGGCGTGCCTGCATCCGCTGGATATACTCATACTGCCCGGCCCAGGTGATGGAATAGCCCGGCGGCAGGGTGACGGTGTCGGCCACGACCTGACGGGCCTCCTGGACATATCCCCCCAGATCGCGCCCGGCGATGTCGATAAAGACAAATCCCGTGCGCCGGGCATTCTCGGATCGGATCATGCCGGGGCCATCGACCACAGAGATATCGGCCATCGCCCCAAGCGGCACATGCGCACCCGAGGGTGTCACGACCGGCAGGTTGCGCAACTTGTCCGGGCTGTCGCGCCAGCTCTGCGGATAGCGCAGGTTGATCGGGAACCGTTCCAATCCCTCGACGCTTTCCGAAACATTCAGACCGCCGATTGCGGATTGCACCACATCCTGAAGCTCGCGCACGCTCATCATGTAGCGGGCAGCGGCGTTTCGATTGACGTTGATCTCGATGAAACGCCCGCCGACGGGACGTTCGGCAAAGGCGGATGCCGTGCCGTCGATGCCCACCACGGCCTTTTCGACCTCGACGCCGATGCGTTCGATCACAGAGAGATCCGCGCCGGAAATCTTGACCCCGACAGGGGTCTTGATGCCGGTGGCCAGCATGTCGATGCGATTCTTGATCGGTTGGATCCAGACATTGGTCACGCCTGGAAGCTGCACGATGCGGTCCAGTTCCTCGCGGATACGCTCCATGGTCATGCCCTCGCGCCACTCCGCCTCGGGCTTGAGCTGGATTGTCGTTTCGACCATCGTCAGCGGCGCCGGGTCCGTGGCCGTATCGGCACGCCCCAGTTTGCCATGCACCGTTTGCACTTCGGGAAGGGTGGCAATCAGACGGTCAGTTTGTTGCAGCACTTCGCGCGCCTTGCCGATGGACACGCCGGGATGGAGCGAGGGCATATAGAGCAGATCGCCCTCATTCAGCTCTGGCATGAACTCGGTTCCCAGCCGTTGCAGCGGCCACGCCATCGAGAAAACCACCGCGATGGCAAGCACCGATGTCGCCCAGGGCCAGGCCACGGCCGCATCCAGGAAAGGCCGGTAAAGCCAGATCACCAGCCTGTTCAACGGGTTCTTGTGTTCGGGCAGGATCCGTCCGCGCACGAAATAACCCATCAGCACGGGCACCAATGTGATCGACAGGATCGCAGCCGCCGCCATGGCATAGGTTTTGGTAAAGGCCAGCGGCTTGAACAAACGCCCTTCCTGGCTCTCAAGAACAAAGACAGGCAGAAAGCTGACCGCGATGATGGCCAGCGAGAAGAAAAGCGCCGGGCCCACCTCGGACGAGCATTCCGACACGATCCGCCACCGATTCTCCTTGGTCAGGGGTTCCTTTTCGATCCGCCTGTGCATTGCTTCGATCATCACGATGGCCGCGTCAACCATCGCCCCGATGGCGATTGCGATGCCCCCGAGCGACATGATGTTGGCGTTTACACCTTGCAGCTTCATGATGAAAAAGGCCGCGAAGATGCCCAGGGGCAGCGAGAGAACGATCACCAGAGAAGACCGCAGATGCAGCAGAAACACGCCACAAACGAGGACCACGACGATGAATTCCTCGGTCAACTTGTCCGTCAGGGTTTCAATCGCCCGCTCTATGACACCGGAACGATTGTAGGTTGTGACGATCTCCACGCCCTCGGGCAGACTGCCGCGCAACTCTTCGATCCGCGCCTCGACGGCCTTGATCGTGGCCAGCGCATTCCCGCCCCACCGCAGGATGACAACACCGCCGACAGCATCGCCCTCGCCACCGAACTCGCCAACCCCTCGGCGCATTTCAGGCCCGAGACGGATATCGGCGATGTCACCCAGGGTGACCGCGGCGCCGCGCGCGTTCACCATCAAGGGGGCGGCTGCCAGATCGGCCAGTTCGTTCACATAGCCGGTGGAGCGGATCATGTATTCCGCCTCACCCATTTCGATGACGCTGCCCCCGGTTTCCCGGTTTGCGGCCTCGATCGCCGCCTGGATGCGCGCCAGTGAAAGATCATAGGCGCGCAGCTTGTTGGGATCAACGACCACCTGATACTGTTTGACCATGCCGCCGATGGTGGCCACCTCGGACACGCCCTCAACACTCTGAAGTTCGAACTTCAGGAACCAGTCCTGCAGCGTTCTCAACTGTGCCAGATCATGGCCGCCCGTGCGATCGATCAAGGCGTATTGATAGATCCAGCCGACGCCGGTTGCATCAGGGCCCAATTCCGGGGTGACGCCTTCGGGCAGATCCGCAGCGATCTGCTGCAAGTATTCCAGAACGCGGCTGCGCGCCCAATAGAGGTCGGTCCCATCCTCGAAAACGATGTAGACGAAACTGTCGCCGAAAAAGGAAAAGCCGCGCACATCGGTTGCACCCGGCACGGCAAGCATCGCCGTGGTGATGGGAAAGGTCACCTGATCCTCGACCACCTGCGGGGCCTGTCCCGGATATGGCGTCTTGATGATGACCTGCACATCGGACAGATCGGGAATGGCATCGACCGGAGTGGAGCGGAGCGCCCAGATCCCGGCACCAGCCAGCAGCATGGCGAATGCAAGCACCAACAGCCGATTGGTGATCGACGCCCTGATGATCATCGGGATCATTGCAGCAACTCCGGCGCGGGCGCGACCCCGACAAGGGTCAGCGACAGGTTGGGATTGCGCGCAAGAAGCAGCCCGATTTCCCGGCCAACCGGCAAACTTTCCGTATCAAGCTCTGGTGCGATGGCGAAATCCATCGTCATCCCCGGCATGCCGATATCAGCGATCGGACCGTGGCTGATATTGGCGCGCGCCGCATCCCGATCGATTGCATTGATCGTTCCAGGGACATGCATTGGTGGCCACGCCGGTTCGGCCGCGGTCAAGACCATGGTCACACCGTCCGGGCGCGCGAATGTCAGGATCAGGTCGGTGTCGAGGCCAAGCGTTGCCGGATCAAGCGTCTCGGCAAGCCCGAACCGCATCGTCATCCCCGGCATGCCTGTTTCCGGGATCGGTCCATGGGCAATTGTTGCCGTCCGATCCTCTGCGTGGATTTCTTCGATGCGGCCGGGGACGGTGATGGGTGATACCGCCACTGACACGGCAAGCTCTGGCCCGGTCGCGTCCTGCTCCCCGGTGCCCGCTGCACGGACAGCCACGATGACAAAGCCGCCATCCTCACCCTTCGCCAGATCGAATTCGATCCTTTCACCCAAGGGCACCGTTGCCGGGTCAAGCCCTGCCACCGACATATCCATCTGCATGGCCGGCCAGCCAATAGCGGGAATCGCGTCATGGCGCATGGTCAGCTTGCCATCGTGTGTCACGGCCGCAACCAAACCCGTCGCGGTCGCCGCAATCCCGTCATCCCCCCCGAGATCAATCAGGCCAAGCTGCCCATCGGCCCCGCGCGCGAGGTGGAACACCACCATCTGACCAGGCTTGAAGCGGTCGATCGCAATATCCGCGCGCACCGGGAACCGCGAGGTCATCGCCGGCCAGTCGAGGGCTTCCAATGCATCGTGGCGAAGCGTCGCCATGCGTGTGTCGGGGTCAAGAGCGACAAGCGTGCCTCGCCCCCGCGCAGGCGCCACATCGGTCGGAGCCATGCGCATCAGCCCCGCAGAAAGCGCGCTTTCGCTGTCGATCAGGAATTGTGCAGAGGCCACGACCTCTTCGCCGGGGGCAAGCCCCTGCAAGACCTCCGTGCGCCCGCCTTCACCAAAGGCATCGCGCAGCCCGGTGGTGATCAGCCGGGGCTTGAACGTGCCCTCCCCGATTTTGAGAATGATCCGCTCGGCCTGCCCCGTGCGAATGATCGCTTCGCTTGGGACCGTCACCCCCTCGCGAGTCTGGTCCGGAACAAGGACGACAGTCCCGAACATGTTGGTCCTGAGCAGGCGGTCGCGATTGTCAAATCGCAATCGCACCGGCAGGGTCCGCGTGCGGGCATCAAGCTCTGGATAGATGTAGTCGATCCGTCCTTCGAAACGTGAACCCGGCAGGTGGTCGAACTCTGCCACTGCCGTCATGTTCTCGGACAGGCGCCCGATATCGCGCTCGAAGACATCCGCAATCAGCCAGACCCTTGATGGATCGGTCAGCGACAGCGCCCTCGTGTTGGGTTGCAGAAACATTCCGTCCGCCGCCTCGAGCGAGATAACAACCCCGTCTTGCGGTGCATAGACATGCAGGTTGCGGGCAAACCGGCCGGAACTGGCGATCTCGTCAATCTGCCGATCCGACATGCCTTGACTGCGCAGGCTGCTGCGCGCCAGTTCGACAATCCTCTGATCGCCCGCCTCGATGGCCCGGATCAGATCCGCGCTAGACGATCCGATCACAGGTGAAAACATCTCGAAAAGAACATCGCCCTTGGCGACTTGATCGCCCACGGCACGCACATTGAGTGTCTCGACCCAGCCCTCGACGCGCGTGTGGACATGGCTTGTCAGGTGGTCGTCGTACCCAACGTAGCCCACGGTCTCGATCCGCTCCGAGACGGTTTCCATCCGGGCAATGGCCGTTCGGACACCGATTGCGTTGATCTCGGGCGCGGAAAGCCTGACCTCGGAAGGATCGCCCGAGGGCTCTTGACCCGCGTAAACGGGAACCAGGTTCATCCCCATGGGGGATTTGCCCGGCCCGTCCCGGCGATAGTTCGCATCCATCGGCGCGACCCAGTACAGCACCTCGGGCCCGGTGGCCTGTGACCCCACGACAGGGTTCCACAAATATCGTTCACCAGCAACTCCGGCCAAAGTGCTCACGCCAATGGCCAGTATGCTCAACGCGGCATAGCGTCCTCGCATGACATTCTCCGTTCGGACGTGTTATCGCCCGCATCCATGATCTGAACATCGGACAGGCGCGCGAACGCCCTGCCCAGTTTCAATTCGCGATCAGAGGTGTCTTGGAGGTCTGTCCTGGGAACCAGGCTTGAATTCGACAAGAACAGCTTGCCTGGTCTTGTCGAAACTCTGGGATGAAAGATACTGCCATGATTGCAGGAACATCGGCTTGTCACGCGTGATCAGGCAACAGGAAATCGACACGCAATCGTCCATAGGTTCGTCTGGATTCGATGGATGATCGGCCGTTTGGGCCGGTTTCCGGGGCGTGGCCTGCACAGCGTGATTAACGTGATCAACGTGATCGGATGCACCGGATTGATCCATCGTCAACATCGTTGCAGAATTTATCGTATGGGAACCTGCCATCACCGAGGACATCGTATTCAGAAACAGCCAAGCCACGGTCATGAGCAAAAGCCCCGACGCCTTCAGGATGCTGCAACGCGTGCTCTGGCTTTTTCTCACCATGACTTGTTACTAACGGGCTGCGGGCCAAACGCAAGTCACATTGTCGAAACGCGGCTTGATGTCCACTGACCTTGCCCACAGCGCCAGTGAAAACAACGCTTCGACAACGCCTGGGCCCGGCCCGAACGCCGCAAGGTTCAAGAACTGGCTCTGCACAGATCTTCGGCAGCTTCGGGCCAGTCGGGCCTTATCACAATGATGTAGGATGCCCTACCGCGGCATTGATCTTTGCTATAGAACCAGACGGCATTGGCCGGTTGACCTGACCTGCGCCGAATGTCCTCGGCGCACGGTGTCGGACAGATAAGGAACTCAGCCATGTCGCGTCATCGCCTCGCCCTTGCAAGACATCGCCGGGTCTTTCTGGTGGTTCGGGGCCCTTTTACTCTCTTCGCGGCACGCCCCCCTCAATGATCAGAAGATCGGGTTATGCCGCGTTAGCGGCTATCGTGCTGTCCTTACTGCTGCACGCCCTGGGGTTGGGTTTCACGTCCAGCGAAGATCGGTCTCCCTCGACCGAAGACACAGCCTCTGATCTGGCAGATGTCGGAGACGCATTCGAGGATTTCGCCGAGGCCATTTCCGGCTCCGCAGAGCCGGAGCCTGCCTCGGTTCCCGATCCACCAGACGTGACATCGCCAGAACAGGTGATCCTGGACACCCCGACGACGCAAGCACTGGTGGCGTCGGACAATCCCCAGAACGTCCTGGTGCCTGATACCGGCGTGGTCGATGTGGTTCAGCCGGACCCCGTTGAGCCGTCCGGCGTCGATGCCCCCGCGCCCGAAACCGCACCCGACAGCGCAGCGCCATCAGGCAGCCAAGATGACAGGATCGCGGACGCGCCGGTCTTGACGCCGCTCGAACCTGATACGGAGGCTGACGCACCGGAAGGGGCACAGGTTGAGAATCCCGTTCCGGCAGAGCCGATGGCCGGCGAGGTGGCCCCCGTATCATCCGCCGAAACCGTCTTGCCAGTTGCACCCGCCCCGTCACCAGACGTCGCGATCATCCCGGCACCCGAGGTGCAACAGGCGGACGTGCCGGATATCGCGCTTGCGCCCGAACCTGATGAGCCCGAAACCCTGACGGCCATGGACAGCGAGGAGCAATCAAGCCCGGCTGTCACAACTTCGCTGCGCCCCCCGAAAGAGCGGCCATCGGTGGCGGTTTCGGGCCTGAGCGACGGCGCGCGACCCGGGCGCGCAACCAGAACCATTGAATCGCCGCTGACCACCTACAAACGCACCGGTATAGATCCGTTTGCCGCCGGCAGCGGCGCGGCCCGGTCCGGGACGACCGGCTTTAGCGGGTCCCGTAATCCCGGCAATGCGAGCACGACCAATTACGCCGGACAGGTTCTGGTTCAACTCAATCGCTTCCCCGCGGTCGACCCCTCGGTGCGCGGGGCGGCGCAGGTGTCTTTCGGGATCAATCCCGACGGCTCGGTGGCCTGGGTCAATATCCTGAGCAGCACCGGCCCCCCCGCCATCAGACGTGCCGCCGCCGCCCAGGTCAGACGCGCGGCACCGTTCCCGCCGCCACCGGAAGGCACCAGCCAAAGAATGGTATTCACGTATCAAAGAAGGTGATCTCATGGACCGATCCACATCCGCCGGCGGCGACCGGCACGAAATCCTCGCCAATCGCAAGCCGCAGGCCCGGTCGCGCGGCGCACCGATCGCGGACCCGAATTGCGAATGCACAACGCAGCGCATCTCAGTCAAGCAGGCGCGCTGCTCTCACATGAGGAAGATGCAGATGACGACAATACGAATGATGACCGCGGCGATTGCTGCCTGCCTCGGCTTTGCCACCGGAGCGGTGGCACAGGACGAGAAACCGGGCGGGGCCGTCCAGATCGAACTGAATGCGGTAAAATCCAATGAGGGAAGCTGCACCTTGACGTTTCTGGTAACGAACGGACATGCCGGCCCGATCGAGAAGGTGGTGTATGAAACCGTGCTGTTCGACAGCGCGGGGCAGGTGGACAGGCTGACCCTTTTCGACTTCGGCACCCTGCCATCTGGCCGACCTCGGGTGCGTCAGTTTTCCATTCCGGGTATCACCTGCGATGACCTGAGCCGGGTCCTGATCAACGGGGCCAGCACCTGCCAGGCCCCGGATCTGGCCGAGAGCGCCTGCGAAGCTGGCCTGATCCTCGAAACACGCACCGGGATCGAGGTGATCGGATGACACAGGTTCTTGAAAGCCTGCGCCAGATGGCCGATCTCGGCGGGCCGGTCGTGATGATCCTGCTGGCCGTCTCGGTCGTCACCCTGGCGACCATCCTCTACAAGCTGTGGCAGTTTTTCGCGGTCGGGGTGGGCCGGCACCGGGCCTTGAAAGAGGCCGTCATCGCCTGGGACCGGGGCGATCGCAGCGCCGCGTTGCACGCGCTCAATCAGTCCCGAAGCTACCTCGCGCCGGTGATTGAAATGGCGTTTTCCGCAGGACTGCAAGACGCCAAACGGCTGGAGGCAGAAGCCGAGGTGAGGTTTGCCCGCCTAGAAGGCGGGTTTCGCCTGCTTGACAGCGTCGCACAGCTTGCCCCGCTTCTGGGGCTTTTCGGCACGGTGCTGGGGATGATCAATGCGTTCCAATCACTACAGGATGCAGGGGCGCAGGTCGATCCTTCGCTTCTGGCGGGGGGCATCTGGGTGGCGCTGCTGACCACGGCCGCGGGCCTTGCCGTGGCGATGCCCACGGCCATGGTGCTCAGTTGGTTCGAGGGGCGGATGGATGCCGAGCGCGTGACTGCGGAACGGGCGATTGCTGCGGTCCTGCACCCGCAAGGTCATCGTGGCTCCGCCCAACAAACCGGGATGGAACCCGCCCATGCGTAGGCAGATCCGGCGGCGGCGCCTGTCGATGACATCGCTGATTGATGTCATCTTCCTCTTGCTGCTGTTTTTCATGCTCTCGTCTACCTTCTCGCGCTTTGCCGAGGTTGACTTGTCCTCCGCCAATGCGGGCGGGGCCGACAGGAGCGATATCAAGAGGAGCTTTCTTCAACTGGGGGAGGATACCCTGCGCGTGAACGGTCAGGATGTCGTGCTTGGGGCGCTAAAGGACCAGTTCGCCGACTTGCCCCCCGAGGCAGACGGCCTGCATGTGATCGTCAGCCTGCGGGATGATGTGACGGCGCAAAGACTGACCGATGTGCTTGTCATCCTGCGCGGCATTGACCGGCTCAGTATCAGCGTGTTGGGGTCGTGATGCGCAAACCAAGACATCGCACCCGGATCGAACCCACGATCGCCTTGATCAATATCGTCTTTCTGATGCTTGTTTTCTTCATGGTCGCAAGCACCATTGCGCCGCCGATGGACCGGGACCTGCGACTTGTAAGCACATCCGATCTCGACGGCCGCGCGCCGCCCGACACGCTTGTCGTGCATCCGGACGGCAGGCTGACATACCGGGGCGAGGCCGTCGCCTCGGCACAGGCCTTCTATGCCGCGCGCCCCGAGGACGAACGCGAGGTGGTGCGGATCGTGCCAGACAAGGCGCTGGCTGCGATCACTTTGGTCAATCTGGCACGGGACCTCCGCGCGTCTGGGGCTTCCCGAGTCGTGATCGTCACGCAGCGCGGGCTGGAATGATCACCATGATAGGGCCGATGCCCGGCAGGCGGCAGTGCGCCGCCATCACCCGGGCATCCGATCTCGATGGAAGACCGTAGCGTTGCCCTTGGCATATCCGTCTTGATCGAGCGGTTTTCGCGGGCTCAGGGCCACCATCTCGGTGGCTTGGCGGTTCGCGGCATACTTGTCCTCATGCCATCAACCTCTACCGCTTACGGATCAGGTGACCGGGCGCTAACAGCGTGCAGAATTGGGTGCAGTGCACGGCGAGGCCGCATGGCCTTTCCGGCCGGAGTCGCAGTCATGCCCTCCACGCAAGGCTGACCTGCATCGGCCGGCATGGAAAAATGCTGCACTGCGGTATATTTATTTTGCAACGCGGCAACTCCCCGGAGCGTGAGCACATGACCTATTCGACCCATAACAGCCCCCGCGCACCACTATACACAGGTGTTGGCCGCCTTGCACTCGGCCCGCTGCGCGTGATCGAATGGTTCCTTCAGTCGATCATCGACGCAAACCGCATGGCGCGTGACATCGAGAGACTGCTGCGCCTGAGCGATGCCCGGCTGGCCGAAATGGGCCTCAAGCGCGAAGACGTAATCAGCCATGCCGCGCAGGCCTCGGGCCTTCGACGCGCCGTCTGACGAGACAGGGCCGGTCAGGGCCCATTACCTGACATCGGAACCCCGGCACGCGCCGGGGTTTTGCTGTTTCAGACCCCGCCGCAGGACAGGCGGCCCCCATGGGTCACGCCGCGTCGGGGCGGTTGGCGGCAAGACGGGCATCCACGGTCTCGACTATCCGCGCGAATTCCGCGCAATCCACACCCTGCTGTTCAGCGATAAGCCTGACCAGCATGTCGACCCGCTCGATGCGTTCAGCGCCGCTTTCGATGGCGCGCGCGGCCGAGGATGGCTTGAGCAGGCCATTGGCGGCATTGGCGTATTTCTCGAACGGGACCGCGTCCGCCGCATCCGCCCCAAGGCGGCGCACGACCTCGTCCACGGCGGCATAGATCCGCTCGGACAGGGCAGGATCGCCGTGCACGGCCTCCTTGATCGGGCGGGCGCCCTCGGCAAGGACGCAGCGATAGTTCCCGGTCAGCAACATGCTCCACTTGGCGAAAGGCACGAACAGCGAGTCGAAGACACGCAGCTTTACCGGCACGTCCTTGCCATCGACCGTAACCGCATCAATGGCGCTTTCGAGATCGCGCAGGATACGATTATGGGCCTCGTCCTCAAAGGGGGCGGCCTTGAAATTGGTGGGCAGGCCGACATGCAGTGTATTCGGCCCCTCATCGGGCACGCGGTAGGCTTGCGGATCAGGGCTGCACAGGGTGACCGTGCCGGGAGCAAAGGCGGACCAGGCACGGGGACAGGTATAGGCAGCCTCGAGCCGCGAGGTATCAAGCCCCGCGATCCGGCGCAGATAGGGCAGCGGCGGCATGTTCATGATTGACAGGCAGGGCATGCCAGCTGCGGCGATCCGGCCGAGAAGATCAACGATATTCTCGGCGCAGTATTGCGGTTCTGACATGGCAAGCGCCACAAGATCATAATCCTGCGGGTTCACCTCTTCGGGCGTCAACGCATTGAGGCGACCCGGCAGATCCGCCGAGCGGAACGCCCGGTGCTCATCCTCGTCGCGCAGCTTGATACGCACCTCGGTGCCTTCGGCATTGATGAGATCGGCGGTGGCCTGACGGCAAACGAGCGTCACATCCTGCCCCGCCATGAGCAGCTTGGTGCCAAGAAGCGAGCCATAGGAGGCCCCAAGGATAACGATGCGATACGCCATATCAGCCCTTTCCGGATTTAGGTGCGTGATCCCAGTGTGGATGAGCGCAATTATAGGTGACAAGCGCGATTCCACTACGAAATGAATGTAAATGTGTATATCGTAAATATTACATATCTTATTTTTGTAATGTTGTAGGAATCGTTCATGGGAAAGACACTGATCGGCCCCCAACTGCGCCAGCTGCGCCGGGATCGGGGTGACACCCAGGCCGAGATGGCCCGCAAACTGGGCGTGAGCGCGTCCTACATCACCCTTCTGGAGACTAACCAGCGCAGCCTGTCGGTGCAGCTTCTGATGCGCATCGCCGAGGTCTACGCCGTGAACTGGCAAGAGCTTGCCCGCGATGACAGCGCGCGCCGGGTGGTCGATTTGCGCCACGCGGTGCGCGATCCGGTATTCTCTGGCGATGAGCCTGACATTCAGGAATTACGCGGCGCGGTTGATCACGCGCCTCGCCTCGTCGACCGCTTTCTGGCGTTGCACGGTGCCTATCGCACCGCGCTCGAGAAGATCCTGAGTCTTGCGGGAGAGAACATCTCTGAAGAGTTGCTGCGCAGCTCGCCCGAAACGGTGATCCACGATTTCTTTCGCGACCACCGCAATCACTTTCAAGAGCTGGAACAGGCCGCCGACGCGGCGCGGCCGGACAGAGGCGCTTCGCCCGAGGACCGCTTCTTTGGCCTGCGGCGGCGTCTGGAGGAAGACCACGGCATCACAACTTGCATCCGGCGCATTGGCGATCTCGGGGATGCGCTGCGCTATTACGACGAGGCCGCGGGCATGGTGCACCTGTCGCAGGCGCTCAACACCGAGAACCGCGCCTTTCAATTGGCCCATGTTCTGTGTCTGGTCGAGTATCCCGATGTCCTGTCGGGGCTTGTCCGGCGCAGCGGGCTGGCCTCGCAACACGCATTGGCACGGCTTCGGGTGGAGTTGGCCAATTACTTCGCGGCGGCGCTGCTGATGCCCTATGACGCCTTTCTGCACGAGGCCGAGGAAGCGCAATACGATATAGACCGGATCGCAGCGGCGTTCGGCACCTCTTTCGAGCAGGTCTGCCAGCGCCTCACCACCCTGCAGCGCGAGGGGGCACGCGGCGTGCCGTTCTTCTTTCTGCGCATGGACAAGGCCGGGAACGTCACGAAACGATTCAACTCAACCTCGTTCCAGCTGGCAGAGTATGGCGGGTCGTGCCCGGTCTGGAACATTCACACCGCCTTCTACACCCCCGGCGTGATCATGCCGCAATTCGTCGAGATGCCGGACGGGTCGCGCTATTTTACCATCAGCCGAACCGTGCACCGCCCGGTTTTCAGCGAGGAAACACAGGACCGGCGCCTGACGCTCGCGCTTGGTTGCGAGGCCCGCCACGCGCATCGGCTGCGTTATGCCTCAAGCTACAATTTCGACGATCCCAAGCTCTATGCGCCAATTGGGCTCAACTGCAATCTCTGCCCCCGGCAGGCGTGCTCGCAGCGCGCCCATCAGCCCCTCCTGATGGAACTGCCCATCGACGAGCACCGGCGCGGCAGCACCCGATACGAAAGCTGAGAGGGGGCCGACTGGCCCCCCCTCCACCTTGCCTGCGGGTCTGTTCCGCCAGCCTCAGCGCGCCGCCCGTTTGCGCCGTGGGCGCAGATACTTGAAGGCCGGCATCACGATCAGGATTATGGCCACCACCATGATCGGCGCCGAGATCGGTCGCGAGAAAAAGATCATCGGATCCCCCGAGGACAGCAGCAGCGACTGCCGCAGGGTCGGCTCGGCGATCGGGCCAAGCACGATGGCAAGAACCGCCGGCGCCAGCGGATAGTCGAACTTGCGCAGAAAGAACGCGCCAAAGCCGAAGACCAGCAGAAGCCAGATATCGAACATGTCCTGCATGGCCGCATAGCCCCCCACCACCGACAGCACGAATATCAGCGGCGCGAGCGTGGTGAACGGCATCCGCAGCACCCAGATGAACAGCGGAATGAAGGACAGATTCACCAGCAGCGCAAAGGCGTTCGACACATAGAACGATCCGATCAGCCCCCAGACGAAATCCGCCTGGTCCACAAACAGGCGCGGGCCGGGTGTCAGGCCCCAGATCACCATCCCGCCCAGCAGGATCGCCGTGGTCGGAGAACCGGGAATACCCAGCGTCAGCATCGGCAGCATCGAGCCGGTGGAAGCCGAGTTGTTACCCGCTTCCGGCGCGGCCACGCCGCCCACATGGCCCTTGCCGAATTCCTCGGGTCGCCGCGACGACATCTTGGTGATCGCATAGGACATCAGCGAGGCCGGGGTCGCGCCCGCAGCCGGCAGAACGCCGACGAAAAAGCCGAGGAACGAGCCGATCGACATACCCTTCCAGCCCTTCCGGGCCGACTCTCCGACATCCTCTAGAATGCCCCTTGCCGAAATATCCGCGTCCGTCTTGGTGATCTCGCCCCGCGTGCTTTCGATGGTCCAGAGCATCTCGCCGATACCATAGACGCCGATGGCCAGAACCAGAAAGCTGATCCCGCCGAGAAAGCCGTTCAGATCGAACAGCACGAGCCTGGGCGCGCCCGAGATCTGGTCAAAACCGACTGTGGCCAGAACCAGCCCGAAGCAGATAGAGAACACCGTCTTGGCGATGTCGTCGCCGCCAAGCCCCACGAAGGTCGCAAAGGCCAGAAGCATCAGCGCGAAGATTTCGGGCGGACCAAAGCTGAGCGCGACGGTCGCAAGCAGCGGCGCGAACCCGGTGAACAGGATGTTCGACACCGTGCCACCAACGAACGAGCCGACCGCCGCCGCGACCAGCGCAAGACGCGCCTTGCCCATCATCGCAAGCGGTCGCCCGTCAAAGGTCGTGGCCACGGCCGTTGACGCACCCGGAATGCCCAGGGTGATCGACGATATGGCCCCGCCATACATCGCCCCGTAATAGATCGCGGCCAGAAAGATGATGGCCGAGCCGGGCGGCACAAGGAAGGTGACCGGCAAGAGGATCGCGACCCCGTTAACCGAGCCAAGCCCCGGCATCGCGCCGATGAAAAGGCCGAGCGTCACTCCGACAAGGATCAGCATCAGGTTCAGAGGTTGGATGGCGACCAGCATGCCGTCGCCCAGTAGGGATAGAATTTCCATGGCTTGGTGTCGCCCCTGTGTCAGCTAGGCCGTGACTGTTTCAGTAGATGATGTCGTAGAGGACATTGTAGACCGGGTCGGTAAAGCTCAGCCCTGTCGGCATGGTGATCTGCATCAGTCCCTCGAAGAAGAAGAACAGGACGAGCGGAAACAGAAAGACCATGGGCAGGGTCAACCGCCAGCTGTGCCGACCCAGAAGTTTCAGATAGTAGAGTAGAAAGATCGCGACGGCGCCATACATCGACACGATGTCGATCAGCGCGACAAAACCGATGATCCCGCCGCCCACGAACACCATCGTCTTGATGCCGTGACTGTCGAGCACCGGCTCGTCCGAGCGCGATGCCGCCGAGGCCCGCCGCACCCAGTTGAACGCGATCACACCCGTCGAGGCCAGCATTCCGCACGCCAGCCAGAACGGCCAGAACCCGCCCTGTGGCCCGGTCCCGACGGCATAGCCGATCCCGTTCGCGGATGCCTTGTACATGAAGTAGATGGAAAGGAGGGCAAGCACGCCCGCCGTCACTATTTCGCCAACACGCATGGCCTGCCCTCCTTCATCTCAGGTTAGGTCCTCGGATCAGTTGATTCTGGCAAGCAGGTCCGAATGCGTCTGCACCTGAACCTCCCAGTAGGCGCGCTGCTCGTCGGGCTCCATCCACAGCGGCGACATGGCCTCTGTCTCGAGATAGCCCTGCCATTCCTCGGAATTGTAGATTTCCTCGAACAGCTTCTGGTAATAGGCCGCCGCCTCGTCCGACATGCCCGGCGCGCCGACGATGGCCCGCTGGTTGTAGTAGCTGAAATCCTTGCCCTTTTCCTTGAGCGTCGGAATGCCCGGATAGACATCCATCTGCTCATCGGAGAAGACCAGAAGCGGGCGCAGATCCCCCGAGTCGTAGAATCCGCGCGCCTCGGACGGGTTGTTCACCGTGGCCATGATCTGCTGTCCCGCAAGCGCCGCCGCGACCGCGCCACCGCCGTCGAAGGGGATATACTTGGTCTTGAGCTCGAAGGCATTGTCGAGATAGGCGAACACGATACTGTCCTCCTGGCCCGTGCCGGTGCCGCCGGTGACGTATTCGCCGTCGGCCGCGCGCACCGCCTCAAGCCACTGCTCGAAGGTCTCGATGCCGCTGTCGCTGTGCACCCAGAGTGCGAAGGGATCGACGCCCATCATCGCGATCGGCGTGAAGGTCTGGATGTCAATGCCCAGATCCGGCTGGCGGATCGGCGTGGTGAAGAACGAGTTCAGCGTCACAAGGATGGTATGATCGGGATCGTTGGTGCTGTTGAGCCAGATCAGCGACTCGGCCCCCGAACCGCCGCCCTTGTTGTTGGGGATGAGCGGACGGCGCGTCAGCTTCTTCTTCTCGGCGACTGACTGGATGAAACGGGCGATCCGGTCGGCGCCGCCGCCCGGCCCCGCCATAATCACGAAATCGATCGGCTTGCGCGGTTGCCATTCCGCCATTGCAGCGGGTGCCGAGATCGTCAGCGCAGCTATGCCAAGCGCCATGCTTTTCAGAATATTCATGTCTTCCTCCCATTGCAGACCGCTATCCGGTCTGGTTCAGTCATGGCCCTCTTGCGCCTGCGATCCTCCCCGATCGCTTGTGCCGCGCCGTCGAGCCTGTCTTTGGTTTGCTTCCTCTCCTCCTTTCTGCTTCCTTGATTTCCGAGGCGTGCGTCCGTCCGCTCAGTGCACCATCACGACCGGGATTGTGGCCTCGGCCACGATGGTCGCCGAGTTTCCGCCGAGCAGGGACTCGCGCTCATAGCTGTCATGATAGGCGCCCATGATCAGCATGTTCGCGCCGATCCCGGCGCATTTCTGCAACAGCGCCCGCCCGACATTTCCCTTGCGCTCGAAGGTGTGGATATCCGAAGCAATCCCGCGCTGCGCGAGATAGATCTGGAATTCCTCGGGGGTGGCCGTGTGCTCGATCCGTCCGGCTGTCAGGATCGACACCTTCTGCGCGCCCTCGATCAGCGCCATCGACAACGCCACCGCGCGTGACGCCTCAAGCGAGCCGTTCCAGCCGATCGCCACATGGCTGCCGATATCGGGCGCCACCTCATCCGTGTCCGGACAGACCAGCACCGGCCGCCCCGACGTGAACAACGCCGATTTCAGCGTGTTGTAGCCAAGGTTCTCCTCGTGGTTCGGCTTAGCCACGCAGATCAGATCGGCCAGGCGCCCGTAATGGCGCACCACCTCGACCTGCCTGCCCTCATATTCGCGAAAGGCCGCCGTCGGCTTGCCGGCAGAGCGCGGCTCGACGCTGATGCCGTAGCGGCTGGCCTCGGCGGTGAATTTTTCGCGCAGATGGCCCTGCTCGTAATCCGCGCGCTTGCGCGTGGCCTCGGCCAGTTGCTTGCGCAGGAATGTCGGAATCACCACCCCGTAAGGCATCATGTCCTCGGGTTTGGGGTGGCAATGCACCACACGGATATGGGCATCGAACCGCTTGGCAAGGGCGGCGGCATGGGCAAACAGCCGCGGCCCCAGCCCATCGTCGCGCATCGGCATCATGATGGTGTGAAGCGATGACTGGCCCATGGTCAGAACAACCCGTCGATAAGACCATCGCCATTGATGCAGATCGATTCTGCCGACGGTATCCTGGGAAGGCCCGGCATGGTCATGATCTCGCCGCAGATCACCACCACAAACCCCGCCCCGGCCGAAAGCCGCACCTCGCGCACCGGCAGGCTGTGCCCGTCGGGCGCGCCGCGCCGGTTGGGATCGGTGGTAAAGCTGTATTGCGTCTTGGCCATGCAGACCGGCAGGTTGCCATAGCCCTGCGCCTCCCATTCCTTGAGCTGGTTGCGGATCTTGGCGTCCGCCACCACCTCGTCGGCGCGGTAGATTTCCCTGGCGATGGTCTCGATCTTCTGAAAGAGCGGCATGTCGTCGGGATAGAGCGGCGCGTAGCTGGCCGATCCGTCCTCGACGAGCGCGACCACTTTTCTGGCAAGTTCCTCGGTGCCTTTCGAGCCTTCGGCCCAATGTTTGCACAGCACCGCCTCTGCCCCTTGGCTCGCCACATAGTCCTTGACGGCCTGCACCTCGGCCTCGGTATCGGTGACGAAATGGTTGATCGCCACCACCGTCGGCACGCCGAATTTCGCGAGGTTCTCGATGTGACGTCCAAGGTTCGGACAGCCCGCCTTGACCGCCTCGACATTCTCGGCGCCCAGATCACCCTTGGCCACGCCGCCGTTCATTTTCATGGCGCGCACGGTCGCCACGATCACCACCGCCTCGGGGGCAAGCCCCGCCTTGCGGCACTTGATGTTCATGAATTTCTCGGCCCCGAGATCGGCACCGAAACCCGCCTCCGTGACCACGTAATCCGCCAGCTTGAGCGCCGTGGTGGTCGCCACGACAGAGTTGCAGCCATGCGCGATATTGGCGAAAGGCCCGCCATGGACAAAGGCCGGGTTGTTTTCCAGCGTCTGCACAAGGTTCGGCTGCATCGCCTGCTGAAGCAGCACGGTCATGGCCCCGTCGGCCTTGATGTCGCGACAATAGACCGGGGTCTTGTCGCGGCGATAGGCCACGATGATATCGCCCAGGCGGCGCTCCAGATCGGCCAGATCGGTGGCGAGGCACAGGATCGCCATGACCTCCGACGCCACGGTGATGTCGAACCCCGCCTCGCGCGGAAAGCCGTTGGCGACCCCGCCAAGACTGCACACGATCTCGCGCAGGGCGCGGTCGTTCATGTCCATCACCCGGCGATAGACCACGCGGCGGATGTCGATTTCCTGCTCGTTACCCCAGTAGATATGGTTGTCGAGCATGGCCGCCAGCAGGTTGTGCGCCGATGTGATCGCATGAAAATCGCCGGTGAAATGAAGGTTCATCTCCTCCATCGGCACGACCTGTGCGTAACCGCCGCCCGCCGCCCCGCCCTTCATTCCGAAACACGGGCCAAGGCTGGCCTCGCGGATGCAAACGGCGGCCTTCTTGCCGATGGCGTTGAGACCGTCGCCCAGACCCACGGTGGTGGTGGTCTTGCCTTCGCCCGCCGGTGTCGGGTTGATCGCCGTCACAAGCACAAGATGGCCGTTCTTGCGCCCGGAGAGCGATTTTATGAAGGCCTCCGAAACCTTGGCCTTGTCATGGCCGAAGGGCAGCAGATGCTCGCTCGGGATGCCAAGCTTGGCGCCGATTTCCTGAATGGGCTTCTTGGTTGCGGCGCGTGCAATTTCGATGTCAGACATGTGGTGTTTCCATCCGATTTCTATGGATTTCAGGTTCCAAGGGTGGCCCCGGCTTCTAGCCCTGCGGCACCCGCCCATTCGGACGCGGGCATCTTTGCCCCGCCTGTGGGGCGCACCCGCTTGATCAGGATACGCCCGCCCACGCATTGCACCGCCACGCCCTCATCGGTGATCTCGCGCACGCGGCCCGAGATACCGTCGCCGGGGACGAGGGCACAGTCGAACACATCCACCTCGGCCCCGTTCAGCGTGGTCCAGGCCCCCGGCGCGGGATTGGTGCCGCGAATGAGGTCATAGACCTGACGCACCGGGCGGTGCCATTCGATGCGCGAATGATTGCGGGTGCAGCGCCGCTCATAGGTGGCAAGCGCCTCATCCGGCACGATGCGCGGCGGATTGCCCGTGCGGTAGAGGTCGCAGACCGTCAGCACGCTATCGACCGCGTGCGGGTATATCTTCTTGAAATAGAGGTCGATCACCGTGTCGTCGGGGCCGATCTCGCATTCCCACTGCAACAGGCTGTCGCCCTCATCCAGCCCGTCCGAGGGGTAAAACCACGAATAGCCCGATTTGGTGGCCCCGATGATGATCGGCCAGTTGACCGCCGAGGGCCCGCGATGCAGCGGCAGAAGCGAGGGGTGAAAGCAGATAGAGCCATGGGTCGGCGTGTCGCGTGCGGCCTCGGGCACAAAGACGTTGACGAAGGCCATGATCATCAGATCGGCCTTGTGCCCCGCCAGCACCGCAAGCGTGGCGGGATCGTCGAAATTCGCGGGCTGGTGCACAGGCAGCCCCTTCTCCATCGCCAGTTCCTTGATCGGATCAACCGGCTTGCCGTCGCGGTCCGGCTCGCAATAGACCGCGACCACCTCATCGGTTCCGGTGTCGAGCAGCTTCGCCAGCACATCCTTGCCGAACGCCTGCTGTCCCATGACGATTAATCGCATTCTTCCCTCCCTTCATGAGAACGGCCGGACTGTGCCGGCCGCTTCATCCCCTGCCCGTTATTGCGCCGCCTGCTTGACGGAGCCGACCGCCCCCGACTCAAGGATCCTGGCCAATTCCTCCCCGTCATAGGCAAGCACGTCGCGCAGGATTTCCACGGTATGCTCGCCCAGAAGCGGCGAGCGCGTCACCTCTACGGGACTGTCGCTGAGCTTGATCGGGCAGCCGACCGAGGTGTAGCGACCGCGCGTCGGATGATCGACATCGACGATCGTGCCAGTCGCGCGCAGGCCGTCGTCCTCCATGATCTCCTTGGTGGACAGGATCGGTCCCACCGGAATATCCAGCGGATTGCAGATATCCATCACCTCGAACTTGGTCTTGGTCATGGTCCATTCTTCGATTCGCGCGAAAATCGCATCGAGCTTGTCCAATCGCTCGGCCGGGCTGGAATAGCCGGGGGCATCCTTCCATTCGGGTGCGCCGATCACGTCGCAGACCTTTTCCCAGACGGCGGCCTGCGTGATGAAATAGGTATAGGCGTTGGGGTCGGTCTCCCAGCCCTTGCACTTGAGGATGCGGCCCGGCTGCCCCCCGCCTGAATCGTTGCCCGCGCGCGGCGTGGCATCGCCAAAGGGAATGCCCGCGCCATATTGCGAATATTCGGTCAGCGGCCCGGCGGCCAGGCGCTGCTGATCGCGCAGCTTGACCCGGCAGAGGTTGATCACCCCGTCCTGCATGGGCGCCAGCACCTTCTGGCCACGCCCCGACCGCTCGCGCTGATAGAGTGCGGTCACGATGCCAAGCGCCAGATGCAGACCCGTGCCGCTGTCGCCGATCTGCGCGCCGGTGACCAGCGGCGGACCGTCCAGAAAGCCGGTGGTCGAGGCCGCCCCGCCCGCGCATTGCGCGACGTTCTCATAGACCTTGCAATCCTCGTATTTGCCGGGGCCGAAGCCCTTGACCGAGGCCATGATGATGCGCGGATTGATCTCCTGAATCCGCTCCCAGCCAAAGCCCATCCGGTCAAGCGCACCGGGCGCAAAATTCTCGACCAGCACGTCGCAGGTCTCGATCAGGCGCGTCAGCACCTCCTTGCCCGCTTCGGTCTTGGGGTTAAGCTCGATCGAGCGTTTGTTGTGGTTGAGCATGGTAAAATACAGGCTGTCCGCCCCCGGCACATCCACCAACTGCTTGCGGGTGGCGTCCCCAACACCGGGACGCTCCACCTTGATCACATCCGCGCCGAACCACGCCAATAACTGCGTGCAGGTCGGGCCCGATTGCACATGGGTGAAGTCGAGGATCTTGACGCCTTCAAGGGCTTTCATGTGTCTCTCCGTCTCTTGGCCGCGCGGGCGCGTGTGCCGCGCCCCGGTTGGTTGAAATCAGTCTTTGCGCGCTTGCGGATAAAGCCGCTGCGCCACCACGGATTGCGGGTTGAGGTTGCCGATATTACCGCTTTCCTTGCCCGCCGCCGGGTCAATGATCGCGTTGATCAGTGTGGGTTTGCCACTGTCGAGCGCCTCATACACCGCCTTGCGCAGTTCATCCGGCGAACGGGCGATGACACCCACGCCGCCAAAGGCCTCGATCATGAGGTCATAGCGCGCGCCCTTGACAAAGACCGTGGTGGCAGGATCGTCGCCGCCACCCCAGTTCTCGCCATCGCCGCGATAGATGCCGTCATTGTTGAACACCACCGTGCAGATTGGCAGGTTGTAGCGGCACACGGTCTCTATCTCCATGCCGCAGAAACCAAAGGCGCTGTCACCCTCGACCGCCAGCACGCGCTTGCCGGTCTCGATGGCCGCCGCGATGGCCGATCCCATGCCGATCCCCATCACCCCCCATGTGCCCACGTCGATGCGGTGGCGCGGCTTGTGGATGTTGACGATCGAGCGACACTGATCGAGCGTGTTGGCCCCCTCGTTCACAAGGATCGTGTCGGGATGATCGTTGATCGCATCCTTGATGACGCCAAGCGCGCCATGATAATCCATCGGATCGTTATTGTTGCGCAGCCGCGCGGCCATTTTCTCCATGTTGGCCGTGGCCTTGGCGTTGACCGCATCCAGCCAGTCCTTGGGAGGGGCGATCCCGGCCCCGTCCATGGCCTTGAGCAGCGCCGCGCAGCACGATCCTATATCGCCGACGATGGGGGCCGCAATCTCGACGTTGGAATCCATCTCCTCGGCCTCGATATCCATCTGGACAAAGCGTTTCGCCCCCGGCTCGCCCCATTGCTTGCCCTTGCCATGGCTCAGCAACCAGTTGATCCGCGCGCCCATCATGATGACCACGTCCGAATCCTTGAGCACCATCGACCGCGCGGCGGCGGCACATTGCGGGTGCGTGTCGGGCAAGAGGCCCTTGGCCATGGACATCGGCAGGAACGGATAGCCGGATTTCTCCACCAACTCGCGGATCAACTCGTCGCACTGGTCATAGGCCGCGCCCTTGCCCAGCACGATCAGCGGGCGCTTCGCGCCTTTCATCACCTCGATGGCGCGGTCAATCGCGGATTGCGCCGGGATCTGGCGCTGCGCGGGCTCGATCACCTTGACAAGCGAGCGCGCGCCCTCGGCCGCATCCATCACCTGCCCCAGCATCGCGCCGGGAATATCAAGATACACCCCGCCGGGTCGCCCGGAGATAGCCGAGCGGATGGCGCGCGCCACAGCGATGCCGATATCCTGCGCATAGGTCAGCCGGTAGGCCGCCTTGCAGAAGGGCTTGGCCATGGCCAGTTGATCCATCTCCTCGTAATCGCCCTGCGCCAGATCGACGATCTCACGTTCTGACGAGCCGGAAATCAGGATCATCGGCCAGCAATTCGTGGTGGCGTTCGCAAGCGCCGTCAGCCCGTTCATGAAACCGGGGGCAGAGACGGTCATGCACACACCCGGCATCTTGGTGAGAAACCCCGCGACAGAGGCCGCGTAGCCTGCGTGCTGCTCATGGCGAAACGAGATCACCCGCATCCCCTGCGCCTGCGCATAGCGGCCAAGATCGGTGATCGGGATGCCCGGAACATTGTAGATCGTGTTGATCCCGTTGAGCTTGAGCGCGTCGATCAACAGGTGAAAGCCGTCGGTGACGTTGTTGGCATCGACCCCTTCTTGCTGCATCTGCGCTGCGGGCGGGTTGGCTGCGGCCATGTGTGTCCTCCAGATTTCATTGGCCCGCCCCGCCTGTTGCCGGTGAGTTCGGGCAGTCGGTGCTAGGTCGTGGTGGAATTGGTGGCGCGGGTCAGTTGAAGGCGGCCCCAGGTCTTGCCTATGTGCTGATGCAGCTGCATCGTGTGATCCAGCACCTTTTGCGCGGCCTCCTCGGCATCGCGGCGCTCCAGCGCCTCGATGATCTCGGCGTGATCGACAACCGATCGCTTGACCCGGTCCCCCTCCCACATCGAGCGCAGGCGCACGGCCTGAATGTGCAGGAAAACGCCCTCGGCCATGGTCTTGAGCAAGCCGCAATGCGAGATTTCGAGAATGTGCTGGTGGAATCGCAGGTTGTCGTCGGAATATTCGGCGATCCGCGTCGGCGACAGTCTGTCATTGTATTTCCCGGCGATCTTGCGCAGCGTCGCGATCTCGGCGTCGGTAGCATTCTCGGCGGCCAGACGCGCGGCCATGCTTTCGAGCGCGGCCCAGGCGATGATCATTTCCAGGATTTCCGCAAGGCTCTTGCGCTGGACATAGACCCCCTTGCGGGGCACCACCGTCACCAGTCCGTCCGCCTCGAGCCGCGCAATCGCATCGCGCAGGGGCGTGCGGGAAATCTGAAGCTGCTCTGCCAGAGATCTCTCGTCGAGGCGCAGATCGGCATCCACGTCATAGATGTCCATCGCCAGAATCGCCTCGCGGAGCCGCTCGTAGACATGATCCTTGAGGGTGAAATTCGACACGATGGGACGTAGCTTCATGTGGTATCTCCAGTTGCGCCCGCGTCATCGTGCCGCCTTGCTGACCGTTGGTATACCATACGCCAGCATGCCAAACCGGGCAATTCGTTTTTTGAACATTCGTTGCCGCAACTGCATCATACGTCCGCTTCTGCCTGCCGACAGCCTTGTTTATGCAGAAGCAATCAGCGCGCGGCCATGCTCCGCCGCCATCTGGCTCGACAGTGCGGGCAACACCCTCCATTTAAATATCAACATACTGTTATAAATACACAAATAACCATCCAGACCGGACCGAACCCCGCATGCCTCGGCAGCGGGCTCCTACTGCAACGCAGCATAACCACCAAGTGCGCTGCGCGCCCGCTCCGGCACACCCGACTCGGCCACGCAAGCCGCTGGCAGATCACGGTTGATGGGTCTGGCCTTCTGTGGTATATGGCATACCACAGAAGGAATGCCACGCGCTGCGCCTTATTTCCGGGGGACAGATCATGCTCATCCGCGCCGCCGACAGCGCGCTTGTCATCATCGACATGCAGGAACGCCTCGTTCCTGCCATGCAGGCACCCGCCCGCACCATCCGCAACACGCGCATACTCAAGACCAGTGCCGAGGAAATGGGCGTGCCCGTCATCATGACAGAACAATACCCCGCCGGGCTGGGCCATACCGTCCCCGAACTTTCGCCGGGACCGGGAACGGCAGTGCTCGGCAAGATGCACTTTTCCTGCATGGAAGACGCCGGCTTTGCCGCGCATTTCCGTGGGCTCGGGCGCAAGCAGGCGGTGCTTGCCGGGATGGAGGCGCATATCTGCGTGGTCCAGACCGCCGCCAGCATGATCGAGGCGGGTTTCGAGGTGTTCGTCGTCTCCGACGCCACCGCTTCGCGCACGATCGAAAGCGAACTGGCCTGCATTGCGCGGCTCAGTGCCTGCGGCGCGGGCATCGTGACCACCGAAATGGTGGTTTTCGAATGGCTCGGCCAGGCCGGAACACCTTCGTTCAAACGGCTTCTGCCTTTGATCAAATAGTGGCTTGGATCACATGACCGGTCGCATCACCTAAGGGAGGATCAGCGTGAACATCCATGAATATCAGGCAAAGGCCCTGTTGCGCAGCTATGGCGCGCCGGTCGGCGAAGGCCGTGTCGTGCTCCGCGCGGAAGAGGCCAAGACGGCGGCGGGGGCGCTGGACGGTCCCGTATGGGTGGTCAAGGCGCAGATCCACGCCGGCGGGCGCGGCAAGGGCAAGTTCAAGGAGGCCGGCGCCGGGGACAAGGGCGGCGTGCGCCTCACCCGCTCGGTGAACGAGGCCGCCGAGGAGGCGCGCCGGATGCTCGGGCGCACGCTTGTGACCAAGCAGACCGGGCCTGCGGGCAAGCAGGTCAACCGCATCTATATCGAGGACGGCTCGGGGATCGAGCGCGAGCTTTACC
>NZ_JAGQDH010000018.1 GCF_018069895.1 Roseovarius autotrophicus
ATGGTGAATGTCTGGGCCAATCCTGTCTTTGGTATTGGCCTGAATGATTGGGTTCGTCCCTGGTATATGTTCTCGGGTAGCATGGACAATTTCTGGCTTGTCATGGCCGTTCGCTATGGCATTCCTGGCTTTCTTCTGGTAGCCACAGGTTATGCCTTGGGTCTCTTTCGAGTAATGCGTCGAAACTTTGACACCGATCCTGTGCTTTTGAATTTTCGCCGGGCCTGGGTGTTCACCTTCATGGGGCTTTCCTTCACGCTGAGCACGGTTCATGTCTGGACGAACATCTATTCCTTTGTGTTCTTCATTTTCGGCGCGGGCGTCTGGTTCATAACCGCAAAACCCCGAAGCGAAGAAGACGCATCCGGGCCGGTGACGGAAGAGCGGATACTCTTGCCCTATACACGATTTGCGAAGCCCGCATCCGCTCCGGCCCTGACATGACCAAGGCAATGCCGATACTGGGTGTCGTGATTGTCACCTACAACTCGTCAGACGTCATTCGTGATTGTCTGGATACCCTCCTGTCAGGAGCCAAGGGCGTCGCGCTCCGTGTTGTCGTGGTGGATAACGCGTCGCCCGATGAAACCGTCAATGTGATCAAGGCCTGGGCGTCGGGAGAGGATGACTACATTTTGCCCGCCGATCTGCCTTTTGTTACGACCCTGTTGCCCAAGCCTGTATCATATGCGCCGAGTACGAATGGGGATGACATCCTGCATCTTATCCGGAGCGACACCAACAGCGGCTTCGCGGCAGGCGTCAATATCGGATTAGTGCATCTGGCCAAGGATCCACGGATCGACCGCTTCTGGGTTCTCAATCCCGATTGCGTGGTGCCTCCTGGAACAGCAGAAGCTTTCGCGCGCTATGATCCAGGCTATTTCTCAATCATGGGTGGCCGCGTGACCTATTACGACCAGCCAGATATGATACAGATGGACGGCGGCACGATCAACCGTTGGACCGGGGTGACCAGTAATGTCAATCTCTATGCCTCGATCGACGAGACCACACCACCGGACCCCGCAGCGATCGATTTCATCACCGGGGCCAGCATGGTGGCAAGCCGCGAATTCTATGAAGCCGCGGGCCCGCTGCCTGAAGAGTATTTCCTCTACTATGAAGAGGTGGACTGGGCGATGCGGCGCGGCGATCTGCCCTTGGCGATTTGCCCTTTGGCTCGTGTCTATCACAAGACGGGAACATCTATTGGGTCGCCGACCCATGGGCGCATCGCCTCTCCCTTCTCGCTCTACTTCAAGCATCGGGCGCGGATGCGTTTCGTGAGGCGCTACGGACCCGCAAGCGTCCCCTTTGCCTGGGCCTATACACTTGCCAAGGCGGGGCAATACTGGCTGAAAGGCTGGAGACCCGAGGCGCGGGCCATTGTTCAGGGGGCGTGGGAAGAAACATGCTCAACAGATGCACTGGAGCACAAGTGCGAGAGGTAGAGGCGTTGCCTTGAATGGGTATCAGGTTTAACGTCCTGCTGCATTTGGACGACGAGAGACAGGGGTGGTGAACATGGTATCCGAGATCGCCAGACCCGGCCTCCGGCTTCGCCTGGTGACACAGGAAGATGCCCACTTCATTCACGGTTTGCGCACCGATCCAGCTTACAATCAGCATCTTTCGCCAGTAACGGGAACGGCAGAGGATCAACATGCCTGGATCGTGGCCTACAAGGCGCGTGAGGCGGCAGGCGAAGAATTGTATTACATCATCGAACGGTTCGATGGTCGGCCCTGCGGCACCGTGCGCCTCTACGGGATCACACAGGAAAACTTTACCTGGGGCAGCTGGATCCTGAATGCCGACAAATCGCCTAAGGCGGCGCTGGAAAGTGCAATTTTGTCCTTCTCGGTCGGGTTTGACGAATTGGGCCTCAAACGGGCCTATATTGATGTGCAGACGGAGAATGCCAAAGCCATTCGCTTCTACCGGCGTTTTGGCATGGTCGAGACCGGAGCCGATTCACAGAATCTCTATTTCGAACTCACACGAGAGCGGTTTCTGGATATGCGCGCCTTACTGTGTAACAACTTGACGGCTTAGGAACTTTCACATGGGCGTAACAAGCAGGATGCCAAGCGGCAGCGTTAGATTGATCGATCTTCCGGTGGTATCCGATCCACGGGGCGACCTGACCTTTGTTGAGGGATGCAATCATGTGCCTTTTGCTATCGCGCGTGTCTATTATCTTTACAATGTTCCGGTGGATGCCGAGCGCGGCGGGCATGCTCACAAGGTCTTGCAGCAGGTCGTGTTTGCACTTTCGGGAAGTTTCCGGCTCAAGATCGATAACGGCCTTGAACAATCCGAGTTTTGGCTAAGAAACCCCCGTCAGGGGGTGTTGATCGACCGCCTTATCTGGCGCGAAATGGACGCCTTCAGCCAAGGCGCCGTGTGCATGGTTCTGGCATCGCACCCGTATGACGAGGCGGATTACATTCGGGATTACGATACGTTCCTGCGGGCTGTGCGGGACAGCTCCTGCTTATGATACCCTTTCTGGATCTGCGCGCCGCCTATCTCGAACTCAAGCCGGGCATCGACGCCGCCATTGCCCGTGTGCTCGATAGCGGCTGGTATGTCCTTGGCTCCGAGGTCGAGGCATTCGAGGCGGAATGGGCCGCCTATTGCGAGGCCGCTCATGCGGTCGGCGTGGCCAACGGGCTCGACGCGTTGACCCTGGCCCTTCGCGCGCTCGATATTGGAGCGGGGGATGAGGTGATCGTGCCCTCGAATACCTATATCGCCACCTGGCTCGCTGTCTCGGGCGTCGGCGCGACGCCGGTGCCGGTAGAGCCCGACCCTGCCACCCACAATATAGACCCTGCCCGCATCGACGCGGCAATCACGCCCCGCACCCGGGCCATTCTGCCTGTACATCTCTATGGTCAGCCCGCCGATCTGGACCCGATCCTCGGCATTGCTAGACGCCATAATCTGCGCGTGGTCGAAGATGCGGCGCAGGCGCATGGCGCGCGCTACAAAGGCAAGCGGATCGGGGCGCATGGCGATATCGTTTGCTGGAGCTTTTACCCGGGCAAGAACCTGGGTGCGCTCGGTGATGCCGGGGCTCTCACAACCGATGATCCGGTTCTGGCGGGACGTGTGGCCCTGCTGCGCAATTATGGTTCTCGGCAAAAGTACGTGAATGAGGAACCAGGTGTGAATTCCCGACTCGATCCGATACAGGCTGCGGTGCTGCGGGTGAAGCTCGCGGTTCTGGACAAATGGACCGCGCGCCGCCGCGCAGTGGCCGCTGCCTATGAGGAAGGTCTTGCAGATAGCGGCCTCATCCTGCCACATGTGCCCGACTGGGCCGAGCCCGTCTGGCACCTCTATGTGGTTCGCAGTACCGCGCGTGATGCGCTGCAGGCACGGTTGACAGAGGCGAGAGTCGGCACACTGATCCACTATCCGATTCCGCCGCATATGCAGACGGCCTATGCCGGCCTTGGTATCGCGCCGGAGGCTCTGCCTCTGGCGCAACGACTGGCCGGTGAGGTGCTGAGTTTGCCAATGGGGCCGCATATGACCCTAGACAGGGTTCAGGACGTTTGTGGTAAGTGCTTAGTGTAACTCCTCTGCGCCGAGTGTGGGATGACTGAAATCAACTCTCGCGGTCTTCTCAGATCCATGGCGATCATTGGCAGCGCGCAGGCCGTGCGCATTGTCATCACCATCCTGAGGGCAAAGGTGGTAGCGGTGCTGCTGGGTCCTTCCGGCATTGGCCTTCTGAGCATGTTCAACAATCTGAGAGAGATGGCGTCGCTGGGTGCGGGCCTTGGCCTGAGTTCCAGCGGCGTGCGCGAGTTGTCGGCGGCAAAAGGTGAACCGGAAACGCTCTCACGTGTGCGCCGTGTGCTGCTGGGCGCACTGTTGATACAGGGTGTCATCGCGATGGCACTGATCTGGATCGCGCGTGTGCCTGTGGCGGAGTGGCTTCTGGGCAGCGCCGACCATGCGACCGAGGTGGGCCTTGTCGGCGTCGCCGTCTTTCTCTTCTTGCTTGGCAGTTCACAAACCACGCTGCTTCAAGGCATGCGCCACATTGGTGATCTGGGGCGTGTCACGGTCTGGGGTACATTTGTGGGAACACTCGTCGGGCTAGGGGGCGTGGTAATTCTGGGGGAAAGCGGGCTGATCTGGCTGATACTGGCCCCCCCCGCTACAGGTATCCTGATCGCCCTGCGCTATACCCTCCGGTTGCCACCTCCCGACACGGTGCGCATGACGCCGGGCGATATCTGGCGTGCTTGGCTGCCGATGGTGAAACTTGGCGTGGTGTTCATGATCGGATCGCTGGTGACGATTGCTACCCTGCTGTTGGTTCGGGCTTGGATCACGCAGGAATTGGGACTAGAGGCCGCCGGATATTTCGCGGCGGCCTGGAGCATCACGATGATCTACGTAGGCTTTCTGCTGCAGGCTATGGGGGCGGATTATTTTCCCCGCCTGACTGCAGTCATTCGCGATCGTGACGCGGCAATGCAATTGATGAATGATCAGATACAACTAGCCCTCGCACTTGGCGGGCCGCTCCTCCTGATCCTGATTGGCTGCGCACCCTGGCTGATCCGACTACTCTATTCCCCCGCCTTCGATCCGGCTGTGACGATCTTACAGTGGCAAACCGTGGGCAATGTTTTCAAACTCGCGTCCTGGGCCCTTAGTTTTGCATTCGTGGCTGCCGCGCGTTCTGGAATCTTCCTTCTCTTGGAAATCGCCTTCAACGTCTTTTTTATCGGTTTTTTGTTTTTTGGTCTTCCGCTGCTTGGTCTGAGTATAGTAGGGACTGGCTTTCTTTTTTCCTATATCTTTTATTTCATGATTGTAGCGTTTCTCGCACACCGCCTCCAAGGCTTCCGTTGGCAGCCACTCTCGCTTCGCCTGCTCGGATTGCATGTGCTGCTGGCCTCGGTGCTTCTGGTGTTGTCTTTGGCTTTTCCGATAGCTGGGGCGCTGGCCTCCCTCGGCCTCGGTATCATCGTGGCGCTCTGGGGCGGACATGTGGTGATTGCCAAGATCGGGTCGCACGGACGCCTTGTTTCAAAGGTAGCACGGGTCTATGAATTGCTTGGCTGGCCGATCAGGAACGTCAGATGACCGAGATGACAGAACGCCCGCTAGTGACCTTTGCAGTCATTGCCTACAATCAGGAACGTTTCATCCGCGAAGCGATCGAGGGGGCATTTTCGCAGACCTATGAGCCGCTGGAGATCATCCTGTCGGACGATTGCTCGTCAGACCGCACCTATCAGATCATGCAGGAGATGGCGGCAGCCTATAATGGACCGCACAAGGTGGTGCTCAATCGGAACATGTCCAACCTGGGGCTGGTACCGCATATCGACCGAGTGATGGAAATGGTTTCAGGTGATTTTATTGTGGTGAATGCGGGAGATGATGTGTCGCTGCCGGAGAGAACATCCATACTTGCTGAGATATGGCGAAAATCAAACAGAACAATAAAGCTATTGCACTCTTCGGCCCGAAGAATTGACTTGGAGGGAGATGATTTTGGCGTTAGAACGCCTCCGCAGAAAATAATTCACAACCAATCACCAGAAGACATAATATTAAACTTTAGCTGGGTTATCGGGGCAACAGCAGCTTGGGATCGAGAAATTTTCGATACATTTGGACCTATTGGGGGCGATCTGTCAATCGAAGACCACATAATCCCTTTTATGGCCTCAATAGTAGGAAAAATTTATTACGTTCAAAGTAGTCTCGTAAAACACAGAAGTGGCGGGTCAACTAAAAAAACAGAGGAGAGTATCGGCAGAAATTATCTTTATGGAGGAGGTCTAAAAAGTAGAAAATGGGATCTTGAAACGGATAGATATGTCCTAGGCAGGATTGAGGATTGGGGAGGCAAAAAAAAAATTATCTATTCTATTTGCTCAAATAGACAAAAAATTTTAGAGTACTCCATAATGATTGCAGAGTTGAATAAAGTGCGTATGATACTGAGTCTTCCTGATGCACTTCGCATCTCACATAGACACAAAACCATCCGCCCCCTAAAAGACTGGACCAGATATGTTTTTGATTTTTTATACATTCCATACGCAAATTGGAACATAAAAAGACAACTTAAGAATCAAGGGCTGTACGAATCGGAATTGCCACACAAATGACAGAGGGCATTCAAGACCACAAATCTATTTCCGTCATCCTGCCTACCTACAATCGCGCGCGTACGCTCTTGCGGGCAATCAACAGCGTGCTCAGCCAAGATTACCGCGAGATCGAGCTGATCGTGGTCGACGATGCCTCGACCGATGGTACCACCGAACTGCTGAAGGGCGTAGCCGATCCGCGGCTGCGCGTTATCCGCCATGATCGCAATAAAGGCGTGGCGGGGGCGACCAATACCGGCATTCAGGCTGCGCGCGGCGCGTTCATCGCCTTTCAGGACAGTGACGACGAATGGCTCGACGGCAAGCTCTCGCAACAGATGGCGCGTCTCGCCGCCGCTCCGCCCGATTGCGTCTGCATCTATTGCATCAAGATCGTCTACGGTCGCGATCCGGCGTTTCACCGGGGCAAACGGCGCGTAGCCTGCGTGCCCGGCCCGGATGAAACCGTACTCGAGGGGGATCTGCACGAGGTGTTGTGGCAGCGCAACCTCGTCAGCCCACAAACTGCGATCTGCACCCGCGCGGCGGCGCAGCGCCTCGGCGGGTTCGACGAAAAGCTGCGCTCGGACCAGGATTGGGATTTCTTCTCGCGATTGGCGGAAACAGGATCCTTTGCCTTTGTCGATACGCCGCTGGTCAGCACCTACCTACAAACCGACAGTATCTCGGCGAATGTCCGGAAGAGCCATTACAGCCAGTTCATCGTGACCAACAAGATGAAAAGACGGGGCGTCCCACGGGAGATTCTGGCCGAGCACTGGGCGAGGCTGGGATATCATATCGGCAAACGCGGCAACACGAAACGGCGTGGCGCTGTTCTTCTGCGCAATGCAATCACCGCGCGCCCGTTACATGCCAAAACCTGGTTACGATATATTATGAACCGGCTTTCCATGTGAGCACATGAAGTCGGCGACATGTCCTGTGTCCATGCACCATTCTCAGGTAACAGAGCTTTCGCCCAGAAGGACACCGCCCATGCAGTCCCCCCAACCAAGCCCGGCCCTGCGCCGCATCGCCCGTGGCGATCTCTGTGCCGGTTGCGGGGCCTGTGGGGGGATGTTCCCCGACAAGATCGGGGTGGAGATGGCCCCGCCCGGTTTTCTGCGACCCCGACAGCGTGCGCCTTTGACCGCCGAGGAGGAGGACTCGTTTTCGCGGTTCTGTCCCGCGCTTGGACAGAAGGTAGAGGCCCGGGGGCGCACCGATCATGTGCTCTGGGGGCCGTATCTGAAGATGCGCACGGGCTGGGCCACCGACCCAGAATTGCGTTTTTCCGGGGCGTCGGGCGGGGCGCTTTCGGGGGTGTTGTTGCATCTGCTTGAAAGTGGCGAGATCGAGGCTGTGGTGCAGATCGCCGCCGATCCGGAAAACCCGATCGCCAACCGCACGGTGATCAGCACGGACCGCGCGGGCATCCTTGCGGCCGCCGGATCGCGCTATGCGCCCTCGGCCCCGCTTGCGCGCCTGTCAGAGCTTGTAGCGACCGGCAAGCGCCACGCTTTTGTCGGCAAGCCCTGCGATGTGGCGGCGCTCAGGGTGCTGAGCGCGGAAAGGCCCGAGGTGGCTGCGGCCTTTCCGGTGCTTTTGTCCTTTTTCTGCGCGGGCGTCCCATCAGAGACCGGGGCACGCGCGGTGCTGGCCGCCCTCGGAACCGGGCCGGATGAGGTGACGCGCTTTCGCTATCGCGGGCAGGGCTGGCCGGGACGGGCCACGGCCAGGCTCAGCGATGGCAGCGAGCGTTCGATGAGCTATCACGACAGTTGGGGCGGGATCCTGTCGAACCATGTGCAGCATCGCTGCAAGATCTGCGCCGATGGCACCGGCAAGGCCGCCGATCTGGTCTGCGCCGATGCCTGGGAAAGCGATGCCAGGGGCTATCCGGTCTTTGACGAGGCCGAGGGTGTGAGCCTGGTCGTCAGCCGCACGGCGCTCGGGGCACGGATCCTGCAAGAGGCCATCGCCGCAGGGCGGATCGAAACCGCGCCTTTCGATGTCGGCGAATTGGCCGCGATCCAGCCCGGACAGCGCGAGCGGCGGCGCGCACTTCTGGCCCGGCTTCTCGCGCTGCGGCTCGCCGGGCAGCCCGTGCCGCATTATGCAGGCCTCCATCTCTGGCAGGCAGCCCGCGAAAACCCGATCCTGCGCAACCTGAAGAATTTCCTCGGCATGGCGCGCCGGGTTCTCCGACGCCGGATGACCGGGCGGGGATAGTCAGGGCTGGCCCAACGGCCTTATCAGTGTCACAAGGCTGTGCGACCCGGTTCTGGTGACGCCATTTTCATGACCCATTCAGGATGCCCGATGCTCAAGATTGCCCTGATCTTCCACTCAGCCAGCAATGACAACATGGGAGTCGGGGCGCTGAGCGTTTCGGAGGTGGCGATCCTGCGCGGCATCGCGGAGGCACGCGGCATCCCCGTCGCCATCACGGTGATCGACAGTCTCGCCGAACGCCCGCCCTATGTGACGGGCGCGGATATCAGGATCCGGGCCACCCGGCCCCTGCGCAAGCCGCTCGATTTCTTCCGCGCGGTTCGGGCCGCAGATCTGGTGATCGATATTGGCGGCGGCGACAGTTTCGCCGATATCTATGGGCCTCGCCGCCTGACCCAGATGCTGCTGATGAAATACCTTACCCATCTGGCGCGTCGGCCGCTGGTGCTGGCCCCGCAGACCTTCGGGCCGTTCCGGCACCGACTTTCGACCTTCCTTGCCCGTCAGTCGATCCGCCTTTCGGCCATCACCACCACGCGTGACAGCCTCTCAACCGCCTGTCTGCGGGAGATGGGGATCAAGGGCGAGATCATCGAAGCCTCTGACGTGGCGCTGCGGCTGCCCTATGACCCGCCTTCGCCGCGATCTGAGGGAGGGCCGGTCCGGGTGGGCCTCAACGTCTCGGGCCTGCTGATGAACGGGGGTTATACCGGCAACAACATGTTCAGGCTGCAAATGAATTACCCGCAACTGATCCGCGATATTCTGCGCCGCTTCAGCGACCACCCTGAACTTTGCGAGATCCATCTCGTGCCGCATGTGATTTCCTGGCGGAGCGGTGGCGTCGAGGATGACTATGCCGCGAGTCTGAAACTGCAAAAGGAATTTCCCTCCGTCACCGTCGCCCCTGGCTTCACCTCGCCTTCGGAGGCCAAGAGCTATATCGCGGGGATGGATTTCTTCATGGGCGCGCGCATGCATGCCTGCATTGCGGCGTTCTCGGCGGGCGTGCCGGTGGTGCCCATGGCCTACAGCCGCAAGTTCGCGGGCCTCTTCGGAGCCTTGGGCTATAACGAGACGGTGGATTGCACCAGCCAGAGCGCCGAAGAAATCATGGCGCGGGTATTTGACGCCTACGGGCGCCGTGCGGAACTGGTGCAAAGCCAGAAGGCAGCGCTGGCGACGGGGCTTGAGAAACTCGCCCGATACGAGGCCGCGCTTGGCGATCTGATGGTACAGATGGCCAGACAGAAAGGGGCGCCCCGGGCATGATTGCCATGGCCAGTCCTTTCACCTATCCTTGGAATATACTGTAAAGAGCCATTCTTCATCCAAATTATTTCGGCAAAAGGAATGCAACATGTCCTCTCAGCCAAAGCTCATGGTGGTGGCGTCAGCCGGGGGGCATTGGGTGCAGTTGATGAGGCTGCGTATGGCCTGGCGCGGGCTCCCGGTCATCTATCTGAGCACCGAGCCGGGACTTGCCGATATCGTTGCGACCGTGACCCGGGAAGATGGCAGCCCGCCCGCGACATTCGCTTCGGTCACCGATGCCAATCTCTCTGAAAAGGGTCGTCTCCTTCGCCAGCTGTTCGAGGTTCTCCTTGTAGTTCTGCGCTATCGTCCCGATGTGATTATTACCACAGGGGCAGCGCCGGGCTATTTCGCCCTGCGCTTTGGCAAGCTCTTCGGGGCACGCACCATCTGGATCGACAGCATGGCCAATGCCGAGACGCTCTCGAAATCGGGACGGGAGGTCGGGAAATACGCCGATCTCTGGCTCACGCAATGGGAGCATCTGGCCCGCCCCGAAGGACCGCATTACATGGGATCGGTGCTTTGATCTTCCTGACAACCGGCACGCAACTGCCCTTTGACCGGCTTGTGCGTGCCGTGGATGACTGGGTCGAGAAAGCGAAACCTGGATGCGAGATTTTCGCGCAGGTTCTGCCCGCCACTCATGGCCCTTACCGGCCGCGAAATTTCGACACCAGGGAACGGCTTTCACCGCGCGATTATGCCGAGATATTCGACAAGGCCCGACTCATCATCTCCCATGCCGGGATGGGCACGATCCTCACGGCCCTCACCCGGGGCAAGCAGATCTGCATCATGCCCCGGCAGGTAAAATACAACGAACACAGGAACGATCATCAGTTCGCCACCGTCGAGCGGCTGAAGGATTACCCCGGGCTGTTCAAGGCTCGTGACGAGCATGAGCTGCCGACCCGTCTCGACGCGGCCATGCGATCGATCGGATCATCCCGCCCAGAGGCAATCGGTCTCTTCGCCGATAGGGGCTTCACGGACAACTTGCGGAAGTTCATCCTGACCGGGCAAACTTAGTCCCTATTGCGGTCGTTCCCGCAGCCACCATCCCGCCACCCAGCCGGTAAGGAACCCGCCCAGATGGGTCTCCCAGGCGAGGTTGCCCGCCATCCCCCAATACATCACCAGATTGAGCAGCACGAGCAGCCCGATCACCCGCAGCACCGGCCCGATGCCTGCCCGCGCCAGGCGCCGCGCGGCATAGTCCCAGCCGACCAGCGCCCCCACCAGACCAAAAAGCGCCCCCGAAGCGCCCACCATCGGCTGCACGGCGGTGGAGAGCAGGGCAAAGCCCACGGCCCCCCCCAGCAGCGAGAGCGCATAGATCGCCGCGAAACGCCCTTGCCCCGCCCGCTCGATCACCAGCCGCCCCAGCGAGGCCAGGGTGATCATGTTGACCAGAAGATGGACAAGACCCCCGTGCAGAAACCCGTAGCTGGCGAACATCGTCACCGGCTGTGCCGCATAGTTGGGCCGCCAGTTGTCCAGAAGTCCCCGCCAGAACCCACCATTCTGATAGGCCAACCCCCGCCAGCGCGGCGAGCCCCAGAGCCCGAAATCCGCCCCCTGCAAAGTCATCTCAATGGCCACGCAGATTATGAGGATGATGATCAACACCCCATGACTGGCAAGGATGGCACGGTGCGCAGGCAGGGGGGGGCGGGTCTCCATCCTTACTGGATGCGCCAGCAGGGTGGGAAACTCAAGTGGAGAGCCCGCCGTTCATGTCCCGAGACATCACCCCGGCACAAACCGGGGCAGCCTCGGCAGGCTCTCGCGCATCAGCCGCTGCAACCGCTCGTCGGCCGCGTCTTCGGGTTCGCCGACAAGGATCGGGGTGATGTAGCGCACGATGGCGCCGTCGGTGCGGTCGATGGTCAGGCTGTCATAGACCACGCTCATCTTGGCCTTGAAATCGTTGGTGATACGTTTGCCGCGCTGTTCGAACCAGTAATAGACCAGTTGTTGCGACAGGCCCTTCTGGATCACCGCGCGGTTGACGTTGAAGGTGCCATAGCCGGTGCCGGACATGTCCACGGGCACGGTCTCGAAGCGGAAGATCTCCCAGCCGCCCGAGGGCAGGCAGACCTCGGGGGAATGGATGCCGCTGCCCTCGGTCTGCTTGTCATAGAAGGCCATGAACAGCTCGACCGGGGCCGTCTCGGCCGGGTTGCGGAACGAGGAGACGAGATAGTCGGTGGCCCCCAGCACCTGCTCGATATCCGGCTCCAGCATCGAGAAGGTGGCCGACCATTCCCCCATCTGCCGCGGGTAGAGCGCGAAGGGATCGCGGTCGAGCGGCGCGGGTTCCTTGCCCTGTTGCAGCACCCAGCCCGCCGAGACCGCCAGCGTCAGCAGCGCGCCCAGGGCCAGCCCGCGCGAGGCGCGGATGCCGGTAATGCGGGCGGCGATGGCACCAAAGCCGGAGGTGTCGAGATCGATCGCCTCCGAGAGCGGCTTGGGATTGGGCGTCAGCCGTTGCAGCGCCACGGCCATGAGAAAGAGGATCGCGATACAGGCGCCAAAGATCACCCAGCCTTCGAAATAATGCAGGAAGCCCTCGGCCTGTTCGATCCCGTAGCTGTTGACCAGCACGCCGATGACGCCGATGCGAAAGGAATTCATCAGCACGGTGAGCGGCGCGGCGGCCAGCAGCAGCACCACCTTGTGCCAGAGAGGCCCGCGATAGAGGATCGCGAAAAGATAGGAAAAGCTCAGGATCGGAAAGAGATAGCGCAGCCCGGAACAGGCTTCGGCCACCTGTAGCTTGTAGATGCCAAGATCGATCACATTGCCTTCGAGATAGACCGGCACCCCCATCAGCGCCACGAACCAGACGCCGATCTCCGAGGAAATGGTCTGCAGGAAGATGGTCATCTTGAGATAGATGAACTGCGGCAGCGGCAGCATGAAGACCAGATGCACCACGCCCAGCTGGTGCTTCTTGCCGCGCTCCCAGCCGAAGATCGTCAGCACCACACCGCCCACCCAGAGGATGAAACCATAGGTGACGATATCGGGGATGCGCGTCAGATTGCCGGCAATGGCCACGAGCAAGGCGAGCGTGATCACGATGAGGCCCGGCGCGCGGTCATGCACGACCGGTCGAGGCGGCGGCAGGCGGCGCATCTCGCGCAGGAAGAGATAAAGCGAGATGAGCGGAATGAGCGGCCCGTGGCTGTATTCGGCGGTGGACCAGGCCTGCGCCAGCGATACGAAGCCGATCCAGAAGATCGGGATCGAGCCGAGGACAAGCAGCATGAACCAGAACAGCCCCGCCGGATTGAGCGGCCGGGCAAAAACCCCGAAGCCGACCTGATCGGTTACCGACATGTCATCCCGCTCCCTTACCCGCAGCACTCTGTCAAGAACGGCCAACAGCCGCCGTCCATACCAGATTTCTAACGGAAATTTGGGGCAAAGGCGATTCAAAACCGGGGGCGAGGGCGGGTTGGAGGGCGGCGGAACAGACTGTTTCCCCAAAAGGCGCGGCGCCCCGGTCTCAGGGGCGCAGGACGAACTCCCGCTCGAGCGTCAGGAACACCCGGTTCGAGGTGGCAGTGCCGATATTCTCTTCGTCGCGCATGCGGAATTCATAGCCCGAAGACAGCCGCCAGTCCGGCGTGAGAGCGCGCGAATAGGTGGCGCGCAGATCGGCGCGGGTGGTGTCGTTCACCGCAGGGCCGCCTGCCCGATCCAGATCGGCAACATTGACCGAAAAGCCCAGATCCGAGATCTCGTTGATCTCGTAGGTGTAATTCACCGAGGCGCGGGTGGTGCGCAATTCGTTCGAGCGCGAACTGGTGGTGACCTGCCGCTCGAGCGAGGCGGTGAGCGTGCTGCGCGCCATCTCGTGGGTGACGGCAAGGCTACCCACCGGGCGGATCGTGTCATCGACATCGCTGGTGGCACCAAGACTGAACGCCAGCCCGCCACGTGGCAGCGGCATGGCGCGATTGACAAGCCATGTGGCCGTGCGCCCGTTCACGCTTTCGCGCAGATCGAAGCTGGTGCCGATCATGCCCCGGGTCAGCTCGCGCTCGAGCGCGAGACTGCCGATGAATCCGGTATTGGTGTCGGTCTGGCGCAGGCCGCCGATGGTCTCCTCGGTCTCGATCTGCTGATAGCCGATGAGAATGTCGAACGTGTCGATCTGCGACAGCGCCTGTGTCAGTCCCAGATTGACGCTGCCGGTCACCCGGTCGGTCTGCGGCACATCCTCGGCGGAATAATCCTCGTAGCGCAGCACCACCCGCCCTTCGGTGACCGGGCTGAGGGTGACGCGCGTCGTGCCGGTCAGGTTGAAAATCTCGGTGTCAAACAGATCGGGATCGTTGGTGTCGCTGAAATCCTGCCTGCGATAGCGTCCGTCCAGCCGGAACCCGACCGGATCGGTCAGACCGCTTTCAAGGGAAAACCGCGCGCCGAACTGCTCGCGGTCGCCGCGATCGCGGGTCAGGTCGCTCGGGTCGAGCGGATCATCGATGAAAAACCGGTCATCGAAAGGATCGAGGGAATCGACCGAGGCGAAACTGTAATCCGCGCCAAAGCTGAGCCGGCTGTTCACCCCGTCCCGATCATAGCCCAACCGGGCATTGCGATCGTCGAGGACAGAGCTGCCGCCGGGCGGCTCATTGGCGCGCAAGAGCCCGCTGAGATCGAGCCGCAGAACGTCATTGGCACGCCGGTTCAGATAACCGAAGGACAACCGCGTGTCGAAGAGCGTGGCGTTATCGCCGTTATTGGGATCGAGATTGTAATTGTCCGTGGCACTCAGCGTCGAACCGATCCCGAAGCGCAGCACCGGCCCGCCCGTCTCGGGGCTGCCCAGCTGCTGCGCCAGCATCGGCCCGGTGCCGAGCGCAAGCACGGACAGGCATCCGCCGCCGATCAGAAAGCGCATGGGTTTCACGGCGCGCCCTTACTCGAAAAGGCGCCGCTCCGGCACAACGATCACGTCGCCCGGGGCCAGCACCGTCGTGCCGCTGATGCTGTCCGCCCCGCCCATGGTGCGATAGTTGAAGCGGTAGACGGTTTCCTGGTTGCTGGCCGGATCGACCCGGCGCAGCTGGATGCGTTTCTCGGCGGCAAAGCGCGACAGTCCGCCCGCCTCGGCCAGGAACTGGATGAGCGTGGTGCCGGGCAGCACCTCCTTGCGACCGGGCTGATTGACCTCGCCGACGATATAGACATTCATCAGGTTGGGCTCTGCCTGCCGGCGAAGATCTCTCGGGGCGAGGGCCGCCACCGAGACAAGCACCGTCGGCGCCACGGCGAAATTGCCGGCCAGTTCCGAGGTGAGCGTCTGCGCCACGCTGTCGACATTGCGACCGCCGGCCCGCACGGTGCCCACCAGCGGCACGCTGATCGAGCCATCCGGCAGCACCAGAACATTGCGGTTGAGGTTCGGATCCTCAAGAACCTCGATCTGAAGCGTATCGCCCGGCTGGATGCGATAGCCGCTTTGCGCGGTGGCGACCCCGGCCAGACCCGCCATCAGGAAAAATGCCGTCAGAAACCTGATCATGCTGTGCCTCTGTCCCGTGATGTCTCATTTTGTGTTGAATCTACGTCATTTTACGATGTGCCAAAACAGGCAAAAGAAAGAAAACACGCGCCTGCGGCAGATTTGTAGCGCTCGGGCGGTGATTTCCCGTCACTCCCGCGTCGCGCCCTCCTCTGTCACGGTCGCCAGACGCGCGATCTCGGCCTCGACCTCGGCCATGAAACCGGGCCGCGGGCCGTCGCCCACGATCTCGATCACCTTGCGGAACTGCGCCAGCGCCTCGGCCTCGCGGCCAAGCGCGGCATAGGTGCGCGCCAGGTGATACTGCACCGACGCATCCCCCGGCAGCCCCGCTGCCGCCGGTTCCAGCGCGCCAAGCGCCGAGTCGAGATCACCACGGCGGAAGGCGATCCAGCCATAGGTGTCCTGAAAGGCCGGCACCTCGCGCCCACGCAACCGCCGGGCAATCTCATGGGCGCGCGTCAGGCTTTCGGCATCCTCGCGCCCGGTCGCCAGCAGGCTGGCCAGATTGTTGGCGATGATCAGGTTGCTGCTGTTGGCGGCATAAAGCCGGTCATAGATGGCAATCGCCCCCTCGATATCGCCCTCGCTCTCGAACATGCCGGCCAGCGCCCAATTGAGCCGCAGGTTCCCGGGCAGGATCGCAAGGCCGTCATCGAGCGCCTGCCGGGCCGCCGCCGGATCCTCCTGCGCCGCGCTGATGCTGTAGAGGGCCAGCCAGAATCGCGGATCCTGCGGCGCGGCCAGGGTCAGATCGCGAAACGCCGCCTGTGCCGCCGCGCGCTCTCCGGTCACCGCCTGCACCGAGGCCAGCAGGAAGCGCGCGTTCAGATCGTCGGGATTGGCCGCGAGCGTCTCGCGCGCATAGGTGCGCGCGCCCTCTTCATCGCCCTGGGTCAGGCGGGTGCGCACGATCGCCGCCGCTGCCGCCATGCCGCCCGCCCCGTCCCCCGCCAGCCCGTCGAGAAAGCTCATGAGCTCGTCCTGACGGTCCTGCGCGGCAAGCCGGCGCGCGGTCAGCTCGTTGGCGATCTGCCCGGCGGTGACGCGGTCGGAATGGCGGCGCAGCGTCTCGATCACCTGATCCAGGCGCGGCCAGTCCCGCTCGCCCAGATGGACATCTCCCAGGCCGCCCAGCAGGGCGATACTGTCGGGGGCCAGCCGCAGCGCATTGATCAGCACGGTTTCGGCCGTCCGCCGGTTGCCCTGCGAGATAAGGTAGCGCGCATAGCGCAGCGATTCCTCGGGCGCATTGCGCGAGGCCTCGACCGCGCGGCTCAGCATCTCGGCCATCAGGTCGCGATTGCCCGCGCGTTCATGGGCCTGCGCCATCAGCGTCATCGCCTGCGCGTCATTGGGCGCCGCGCCAAGCGCCGTGCGCAGCGCGACGATCGCCTCGTCGGTGCGGTCGCTCTCGATCAGCCAGCCCGCCCGCATCTTGAGCGCCTCGACCTGGCTCCGGTCCTGTTCGAGCACCTCCTCGATCAGGGCGCGCGCGCCGACATTGTTGCCGGTCGCATCAAGCATCCGCGCCAGCATGACCATGATGCTGCGCCGCTCGTCCGAAGGGGCCATCCCGCCGATCAGCCCTTCCATCCCGGAGATGGCCGCATCCCGTTCCCCCAGATCAAAGCGGAACCCGGCGCGCAGCGCGGTCAGTTGCGCGCGCGCCGGCGGATCCCCGGCCAGGATACGCTCCAGTTCGGCCAACGCGGTCGCGCGGTCGCGCACCTCGGACAGGAAGCGGATATAGGTGGTGATATCCTCGACCGTGCCCGAATCGGCCCGGGCGCGCAGAAACGCATCGGCCGCCTCGATGTCGCCTTGCGAGAGATACCAGCGCACCAGCGTCGCCAGCACGCTCGGGTCGTCGGGGAAGATCCCGAGCATCTCCTCAAGCTGTGCACGGATCTCGCGCGTCTCGCCAAGCTGGTTCAGCACGCCCAGCCGGAGCGTGTAAAGCTCGCGGTCTCCGGACGCCTCGGCAAGGGCGGCGTCGATGGCCGCAAGCGCCCCCGTCCAGTCCTGGTTGCGGATGAGATCGTCGATCAGCACCCGCCGCGCGATCATCAGGCCGGGATCCTCGGAAACAAGCGCCTGCGCCCGGATTACCGTCTCGTGCCGCGCCGCCGCATCATTGCCCATGATCGCATCGCGATAGGCAAGCGTGAGGTTCACGGCCTGAACCAGGCGGTCCTCCGGCGCAAGCCCGGCCGCCACCGCGCCGTGACGGCGCGCGGCGTCCCAGTCACTGACCTCGAGCGACAGCTCGGCCAGGGCGCGCTGACCAGGCAAATTGTCAGGATATTGCTCGACCAGACGCAGATACTGGCCATAGGCCTCGCGGATATTGCCCCGCCCACGCTCGGCCTCGGCATAAAGCAGCCGCGCCTCGTGATGCATGCCGTTCAGCTTGAAGACATTGCGGAACTCCACGAGGGCGCGATCGACATCGCCCTGTTCCAGCAGGGCGCGGCCGGATTGGAAATGCCCCTCGGCACGCTCTTCCGCCGTATCGCAGAAGGACAGAAGCCCCGCGGTGACAAGCGCCAGGAAAGTCGGTTTGATCATGTCGCCACTCTTGCATCCTTGAGCCGGCACCGCATCCCGGCCCCATCACGCTCCCCGAAGATCTCCGACGGGCGGCGCGTGGTCAATATCCGGTGCCGCGCAGCACCACCGACACCGTCCGCAGCAGGATGGACAGATCCAGCGACAGCGACAGCGACGACAGGTAGCGGTTGTCGAAACCCGCGCGCTCGGCAAAGCTGGTCTCGTTGCGCTCGGAAATCTGCCACAGGCCGGTGATCCCGGGCCGCAGGTCGAAATAGGCCGTGCCGGGGTAAAGCCGTTCCTGTTCCGGCATCATCGGCCGCGGCCCGACCAGCGACATGTCGCCCTTCAGCACGTTCCACAGCTGCGGCAGCTCATCCAGAGAGGACTTGCGCAGGAAGCGGCCGATCCGGGTGGTCCGCGGATCGCACTTGAGCTTCTGGGTCTCGACCCATTCGCGGCGCGCCTCGGAGTTCTGGTCGAGATGCGCCGCCAGCAGCGCCTCGGCCCCCGGCACCATGGTGCGGATCTTGATCAGGCGGAACAGCCGCCCGCCACGCCCGAGACGTTTCTGGCAGTAAAGCGGGTTGCCGCCTTCCAGGGCGACAAGGCCCATCATGCCCAGAATGAGCGGCAGGGAAATCGGCAGGCTCAGAACGACAAGAAGAATATCAAGGCACCGCTTGGCCCCGTCGCGATAGACCGCACGACGGCGGTGGCCATGTTCCGGCGCGGCAGCGCGCCCCCGGAGCGGCAAGTCGGAATAATCCCGAAAAGTCATGTAAATCCCCTACTCACATCACACACGTCAATATATCTTGCGCCGGATGCGGACTGACCAACATTGAAATATGCATCGGCAAGCACTGCGTGACCCGTGTCCACGCCCCCATCCCAGAGAACACATCCAGGGTGCCTAAAACAAGCCACAATTTTGCCTGATTTTCCAGACCGTCACGTCAAGCCACTGAAAACCTTTAATTTCATTGGCTTTCGCGCATTGCCACCCAGGGTTGCGGTCGTAAACCGCCCACCATTGTCACCAGATGCGAAACAAATCGCTCAAAACCGGGAAATCGTCCGGATCGGATCGTATCCGATTCGCCGGAACGCCCGGCCCGACAAGGCCGCCCTTTGCCCCGCGAGCCCCGCAATTTTCCCACTCGTGCCATCAAAGCGCAGGAATTCCTTCCTACATCGTCAGGGAAACGGCATGCGGATGCAAAAGGACATGATCGGGATTCTCGCCTTGATGGTATGGCCCCCGTGCCCTATCCCCGGCCTGTCGGGGATGGTTGTCGACAGGCTGACCCGTTTTGAAAGACGCATATGAAACCTGAAGCCCTTTACGCAGATTTCTTCGGCCTGTCCGAGCGTCCTTTCACGCTCCTGCCCGACCCATCCTTTCTTTTCTGGTCGAAGGCACATCGCAACGCCTATACGATCCTCGATTACGGCATCTTCTCGCGCGCGCCCATCACCGTGGTCACCGGCGAGATCGGATCCGGCAAGACCACGCTGGTGCATCACCTGATCAGGAACACCGACGAGTCGGTCACCATCGGGCTGGTCTCCAACGCCCAGGGCGGGCGCGGGGAACTGTTGCAATGGGTGCTCAACGCACTCTCGGTCGAGGTGCCCAGGGGTGCGACCTATGTGCAGAAGTTCCAGAAACTCCAGGATTTCCTGATCGCCGAATATGCCGCCGAGCGGCGGGTGGTGCTGATCTTCGACGAGGCACAGAACCTCTCGATACAGGGGCTTGAGGAACTGCGCATGCTCACCAACATCAACGCCAACAAGGACGAGCTGATCCAGTTGATCCTTGTGGGCCAGCCCGAATTGCGCGACGTGATCCGCAGCCCCAGGATGCGCCAGCTTGCCCAGAGGGTCGCCGCGAGTTTTCACATCCCGGCCATGGATGCCGCGACCGTGGCGCAGTATATCCGCCACCGGTTGCAGTCCGTGGGCGGGACGGGGCAGGAATTCACCGATGGCGCCTGCCGGATGGTGCACGAGCAGACCGGCGGCGTGCCGCGGCTTGTCAACCAGTTCTGCGACATCGCCATGGTCTATGCCTGGAGCACTGAACAGAAAACCGTGACCGAAGATATCCTGCAAAGCGTGCTTGAAGACGGGCTGTTCTTTGCAGCCACCCTGGCCGCCGAAGAAAGCGACGCGACATGAGTGACCTGACATACTACTTCTCGATTTTCCTGCGGCGACTGCATTATTTCCTCGTGGTCTCGGTGGTGGTGACCGCCGTCTCGGTGATCGCCGCCCTCTCGCTGCCACCGGCCTATGAATCGCAGACCCGGCTCTTGCTGGAAGGGCCACAGATCCCTTCGGAACTGGCCGCCTCGACAGTCACGGTGGGGTTGCTCGAACAGCTCGAGATCATCGAGCAGCGGTTGATGACGCGGGCCAACATGCTTGCCGTGGCGCGCAGCCAGTCCGTCTTCGAGAACATCCAGGAGATGACCGCCGACGAGATCGTGACGGCGATGCGGGCGCGCACCTCGATCAGCCGGGGTGGCCCCGCACGCAGCCCGACACCGATCCTGACGATCACCTTCCAGGCCCGCACCCCCGCCGCCGCAGCCGGGGTGCTCAACGAATACCTGACCCTGATCGAACAGCAGAACGCCGAGTTCCGCACCTCGCGCGCGGGCAACACGCTGGAATTCTTCGAACAGGAAGTGCAGCGGCTGGGCCAGGATCTCGACGTGCAAAGCGCCCGCATCCTCGAGTTCAAGACCCGGAATTCCGGCGCCCTGCCCGAAAGCCTGCAATTCCGTCTCGACCAGCAGGACAGGCTTCAGGAGCAGGTCCGCCAGATCGACCGGGATATCCTGATGCTGTATGCACAGCGCGACCGGCTGATCCAGATCTTCGAGGCGACCGGGCAGGTGGATGCCACCCAGGGCGCGCGCCTCTCGCCCGATGAACAGCGCCTGCACGACCTGCGCGCCCAGCTTGACGAGGCGCTTCTGGTCTATTCCGCGGAAAACCCCCAGGTGAGGATGCTTCAGGCCCGTGTCGCGCAGCTTGAACAACGGCTTGCCAGCGCGCCCGAAAGGGCCGGCGGCGCAGAGACGGACACACCGCAACGCCCCGGCTCGGCCACGCTCGATCTGCAACTGAGCGAGATCGACACACGGGTCGCGCTCTTGCGGGAACAGCGCGGCGAGATCGAGACCCGGCTGAAGGGGCTTGAGGAAACGCTGGCGCGCACCCCCGCCAATACCGTCACCCTCGACGAGCTGACGCGGACCTATGCCAATATCGAGGAACAATACAACATGGCCGTCGACCGCCTCGCCCGCGCCAGCACCGGCGAGCGGATCGAGTCGCTCTCGCGCGGGCAGCGGATCTCGGTGATCGAGCCCCCCGCCATGCCGACCCTGCCCACCAAACCGAACCGGGTGCTCATCGCCGGGGGCGGCACGGTATTCGGCATTCTGGCGGGCATCGGCCTTGTGGTGCTGATCGAGCTGCTCAACCGCACGGCGCGGCGGCCCGAGGATATCGTCTCCCGCATCGGCGTGCGCCCGCTTGCCACCATTCCCTACCTGCACAACCGGTCCGAGATCCTCCGGAGGCGCCTGACCAGGATCGCCGTCTACCTGGTGATCGTTCTGGGCCTTCCCGCAGTGGTCTATGCGGTGCATCTCTATTACCTGCCGCTCGACCTACTGGCCGATCGGGCCATGAACAGGATCGGGGTCCGCTGGTGACCGGTCACAGCCATATCAGGAGTGCTTGAAATGGAACGCATTCAGGAAGCCCTGGCCAAGGCCCGCGCCGAGCGCCAGAAGGGCAGCGCCAGACAGGACGAACCCGCCGCACCGCCGCGCGCCGTGCCGCAGATGCCAGCGGTGGACGACAGCTGGGCCGCCCTGGCCCCGTTCAAGTTCAACCGCACCCTGCTCCGCCGCAACCGGGTGGTCGCGGTCGAAAGCGGGCGCGAGGCCGCGCCCTATGATCTTCTGCGCACCAAGATCATCCACCAGGCACAGACCAACGGCTGGCGGCGGGTGGCGATCGTCTCTCCCGACATGGGGGCGGGCAAGACCACCACGCTGGCCAATCTCGCCTTCAGCTTCGAGCGGCAGCGCGACATGCGCGTGCTCTGCATCGATCTCGACCTGCGCCGCCCGTCGCTGCACAAGGTGCTGGGCCAGGGGCCCGATCATTCCATGGCCGATGTGCTCAACGGCCATGTCCGCTTTGCCGAACACGGGCTGCGGCTGGGCAACCGGGTGGTGCTGGGGCTCAACAACGGCCCCGCCACAAGACCCTCGGAGCTTCTGCTGAGCCGCGATGCGCGTGATGCGCTCGACGGGATCGAGACGGATTACGCGCCCGATCTCGTGCTCTTCGACATCTCACCGCTCAATGCCAGCGACGACAACATCGCCTTTCTGCAGAATGTCGATTGCGCCGTGATCATCGCGGCGGCCGAGGTCACGCCCATGAGCCGGATCGACCATGCCGAGCGGCAGGTGGCGGAGCTGACCAATGTGATGGGGATCGTGCTCAACAAGTGCCGCTATATCAGCGATGCCGAAGGGTATGATTACTACTGAAAGCGGCGCAATGCCCGAGACCGCGATCATCATCCCGCATTACAATGACGTGGCGCGGCTCCGGCGATGCCTCGAGGCATTGATGGAAAACGACCTCACGGGCTGCGAGGTGCTGGTGGTTGACAACGGCTCGACGCAATCGCTGGCAGAGGTCGAGGCGGCCTTCCCGGCGGTGCGCTTCGTGACCGAGACCGAGAGGGGGGCCGCCGCCGCGCGCAATCGCGGCGTGGCCGAGACCACCGCGCCCCGGCTCATGTTCCTCGACGCCGATTGCGTGCCCGCCCCCGACTGGATGGCGGTGGGGCGCCGGGTGGCGGGCAAGGCCGATCTCGTCGGGGGTCGCGTCGAGGTCTTCGACGAAACCCCGCCGCCACGCAGCGGGGCCGAGGCCTTCGAGGCGGTCTTTGCCTTCGATTTCCGCCATTACATCGAGGAACAAGGGTTTTCCGGCACCGGCAACCTGATCACACGGCGCGCGGTATTCGAGGATGTGGGCCCGTTTCGCGGCGGGGTGTCCGAGGATCGCGACTGGTCGTTTCGCGCCACGGGCAAGGGCTATCGGCTGGCTTACGAGGACGGGCTGCGCGTGGGTCATCCCTCGCGGCAGGACTGGCCCGCGCTCCGGGCCAAGTGGCGACGCATCACCCAAGAGATGTTCGGCCAGACCGGGGGCGGCCCGGGCGCGCGGCTGAAATGGGCGCTCAAGGGGCTTATGATGCCTTTGAGCATTCTCGCGCATCTGCCCAGGATCATGAAAAACCGCGCCCTTTCAGGATCCAGCGACCGCTGGCGCGCCACCGCCACGCTCATTCGCCTGCGCCTTTTGCGCATGGTCTGGATGCTGCGTCAGGCCATGGGCCTGCCAATCTGATCCGCCAAGTGGAAAGGGCCACCCAAGGGCGGCCCTTTTGCAAATTCCATCCGCTGGCGCCTCAGGCGGCCTTGCGACGACGACGCAGCGCGGCAACCCCGCCCAGGGCCGTCAGCAGCAGCAGCCCGCCCGCCGGAAGCGGCACCGCAGACACATCGACCCGCACGATGATGTCATCAAAATCACCGTCATCGTTCGCACCGCCGTCATCCAGCGCAAGATAGAAACGGGTCAGGGCGCCAAGGGTGGCTGTATCAGCAAAAACACCGAAATTGCCCGTGTCTGAAGAGAACATGGTAGAGTTCGCGTCACCGATCGAGAAAGACAACCGTGATGCGAAATCGCCCGCGCCGACAACGGTCGAGAATGTCTGGCCGTTCAGAATGCCGGTTGCGAAATCCACCGACTCATTGCTCACATTTTCCTGAATGACGGTCGTGCCGTCGAACAGGAGCGCGTTGTTGAACCCGCTCTCCGCGGCGACAAGCGAGAACGTGAGCCTCAGCGGACCCGATGCAATCAGTTGCAAGGGCGTCTCGGGATCGCCGGTAAACAGCGTGGACGCCCCGACGCTCTCAAGCTGGGAGGTGAAAGCCTGCCCGGAAATGCTATCAACAGCCATTCCTATCTCGGCTGACGTAAGGTTCACGGTCGCAGCGGAGGCGACAGAGGATGTCGCGATGGCAAGGGCCGAGGCTGCCAGAAAGGTCTTGATCACTGAAACGCTCCCTCTGATTGAAAACAGACCCTCGAACGGGTCTCGAAACATGAACCCCATGATACGGGAACAAACTCGTTCCTGAAAGGAAAACCATCTTTGAGGCATAATTTTGCCGCTTTCTCGCCATATTTCGTGAAGCCATGCGATCCATGGGCCTGTTGCCGGAAAGAAAACGGGCCGCACCGGCGGCCCGATTCGAGACAGCTGGCAGGCATGCATCCTCAGGCGGCCTTGCGCTTGTGCCGCATGACGGCCATGGCCTGCATCGCTACTGCAGCTGCATCGCGATCCGGGGGGCCGCGTCCGGCAGGGCCTCGATCACATGGCGCACCGGCACGGAGCGATCCGGGGTGATCAGCCGTCCGCTGGTATCAAACCGCCACCCCCCTTCCGCCCCGTCCCGATCCCAGCCTTGCAGGCGACCGGCGGCATCGTAGCGATAGACATCGCGCCAGCCGGCCTGCGGAAACAGCACCGGATCGGCATAGCCCCCCTCCGGCACCCGGAAATCACGGCTTTCGATGCGCAGCGCGCCGTCGGGGCCCGGACCATAGCGCCGCGTCTCGTGCTGCGGCAAGAGGACCGAGATCAGGCCTGGCAGGCTGTCGTGATCGCCCGACCGGGCAAAGACCCCGATATCGACCCGGTTCGAGCGGATTTCGGGGCGGCCCGGCACCGGGCGTGGCAATTGCCAGTCAAGCGTGATCCGCGCCCGCAGGCCCTGCCCGTCCAGCGGCTCGATCCGTGTGCGCGCGGGGTCGCCGCGCAAAAGCCGCCAGTGGAACTCCGGCGCGCGCCCCTGCATGTCGCGTGTCGCCGCGACCGAGACGACCATGCTGCGGCTGGCCGCATGGCTGCGCCAGATCCGGGCAATGGCGGCGGGCGTGTCGAAAAGCCGCTCGCTCAGCCCTTCGCCGAAATAGTCCGTCCCTTCCCTCGCCTCGCTGTCCTCCAGCACCGCCATCCGCACCATCGGCGGCACAGTTTCGGGGGTCAGGGCATTGGCGAGGCTGACCATCCGCATCAGGTTGATCTGGTCGGTGGGGATCACCGAAGGATGCGCCAACCCCGACAGATAGGCCTCGCGGCTCAACACCGGCGCGAGGCTGCGGCGAAAGATCATCTGCACGGTCGCGGCCAGAAGCTGGTTCTCGTGCAGAAACGCCTTGGTCTCGGGGCGCAGCGCCGCGAGGATCATCGCCAGCGCCTCCAGATGCGGCCGGTCCGAGCCGGACGAGCCCTGCGAGACGAGGAAGAAGGGCGTGTTGGCCGGGAAGAGATCGCCATGCCTGGGATCGTGGTCACGATGCTCGGGATAGACATGGATCTGCCCGGCCAGATAGTTCTGATAAAGATGCAGCGGCCCGGTCTCGCGGGTCAGCGCCAGGCGCGGCAGCGACCGCCAGAGCGGCCCGTCCCGAACCGCGGTAGAGGAATTGCCGATGAGCGGCGCATCGAAGATCACCGGTCCCGCCAGCCCGTAATCGAGCCCCGCCGCACGCGCCTCCGCGTCATAGGCCACATGGGTGAGCTGCGGATGCGCCCCGGGCGGCAGCCGCGAATGGCCCCGGTCACGGTTCTCGTAAAGATCGCCATGATTGCCCGCCGCACGCCCCTCGAAGACCATCTGCCAGAGCAGCCGATGCGCCGGATCGCGCCTCTCGGTCCCCAGCACCGGCGCGCTGGTCTCGGGGATGGCCACCCGCGCCAGCAGCCGCCCGCCCGGCCCCACCCGCGACAGATCCGCCAGCCGGATCAGGACCGTGCCCGCCTCTGCCCCCTGCGCCAGCGCCGCCCCGGGCATCAGCCCCAGCCCGGCCAGACCCCGGATCAGCGCACGGCGGGAAAGGGCAAGGGGCATGGGCGGCAGGCTCCGGCAAGGGCGCGCATGGCCCGGCAAGGACCATGGAACCATCCTGAGCGCAGGGGACACCGCGCGCAAGACGGGATGCGGAAGACACGCGGCGCGATGCAGAATCCATCCGACGGAGACCATTTTCCCGACAGCGCGATGCGGGGAACACGCGACGCAATACGGCGGGCGCAGGGCGGGACACCGGCGCGGGGGCCGGTGTCCTGACTCGTGTTCAGGCCCCCGATGCCTTCTCCGCCTGCGCGGGGAGAAGGCGGGCCTGAACGAAACTGGCAAGAAATAGGAACGTATACTTCACAGGCCGACCCTTCCGCCGACCGTGACGGAATGACATGGTCTGACGGCAGAAGATGCGCAGGACCATCCGATGTTGCAGGCCCGCATGAAAACCTTCACATAATGAATGACCTTGTTCGTAGTCGCGGAAGCCCCCATGCAAGATATCCTGCCCTTCGATCCATCGCTCATGCTGATCGGAGGAGCATGGTGCCGCCCGGCCGCGACGCTGCGGCTTGCCGATCCCTCGACCGATGAGGAGATAGCCCGGATCGCGCGGGGCGGTCCGGCGGATATCGACAGGGCCGTCGTGGCGGCACAGGCCGCGCTGGATGGCGATTGGGGCCGCATGACGGCGGCGGAACGTGGGCGACTGCTTTTGCGACTTGGCCGGCATGTCCAGGACAACGTGGAACTGCTCGCAGAGATCGAGGCGCGGGATGTGGGCAAACCCTTGACACAGGCGCGTGCCGATGCGCTGGCCCTTGCGCGGTATTGCGAATTCTACGGCGGGGCAGCGGACAAGATTCACGGAACGACGATCCCGTATCAGACGGGTTACACCGTCTACACGCTGCGCGAACCGCATGGGGTCACGGGCCATATCGTGCCCTGGAACTATCCGATGCAGATCATCGGGCGTTCGGTCGGCGCGGCGCTTGCGATGGGAAATGCCTGCGTCCTCAAGCCAGCCGAGGATGCCTGCCTGACAGCGCTTCTGTTCGCGCATCTTGCGCAGGAAGCGGGCTTGCCGGCAGGCGCGCTCAATGTCGTGCCGGGTCTCGGGTCGGAAGCGGGCGCCGCGCTGTCATCACATCCGGGGGTCCATCACATCAGCTTTACCGGCTCGGTGGCGACCGGGGCCGCCGTGCAGAGAGCGGCGGCTGCCAACGTCATCCCGGTCACGCTCGAACTGGGGGGGAAGTCGCCGCAGATCGTGTTCGAGGACGCGGATCTCGATGCCGCGCTGCCGTTCCTCGTGAATGCCGGGCTACAGAACTCGGGTCAGACATGTTCGGCCTCCTCGCGCATTCTGGTGCAGCGCGGCGTGTTCGACCAACTGGCCGAGCGCATGGCGCGCGCATACCGCGCCAAGCGGATCGGCCGCGCGGTGGACGATGCCGATATCGGCCCGCTGGTGAACGCAACGCAGAAGGCGCGGGTGCTGGACTATCTTGAGAACGCGGCGGGGCTGCCACTGCTCGCGCGCGTGGAGCCAGCAAGCGATCTGCCGGAAACGGGGCATTTCGTACCGGCCTGTCTGTTCGGTCCCGTCGACCCGGATCATCGGCTGGCGCAGGAGGAGATTTTCGGGCCGGTGCAGGTCATTATTCCCTTCGATACCGAGGAAGACGCGCTGCGGATCGCCAACGGCACCGACTATGGCCTGGTGGCCAGCATCTGGACCCGTGACGGAGCGCGGCAGATGCGGCTGGCTCGCAAGGTGAAAGCGGGTCAGATATTCATCAACAATTACGGCGCGGGCGGCGGCGTCGAACTGCCTTTTGGCGGTGTCGGAAAATCCGGGCACGGTCGGGAGAAAGGCTTCGAGGCGCTTTACGGGTTTTCGACGCTCAAGACAGTTGCCGCCTTTCACGGCTGATCGGACGGCGGATACACGCGACAACAGCGAGGACAGACATGCGGTTGAAGGGAAAGACGGCGATCGTCACGGGTGCCGGGTCGGGCTTTGGCGCGGGAATCGCCACGCGGTTTCTGGCGGAAGGGGCGCAGGTCATGCTCGCGGATATCAACGAGGAGGCCGCCGCCGCCCTGGCGGCGGCGCAGGGGGGCCTCGCGCATCGCTGCGACGTATCCGACGGTGCGCAGGTGGCCGCGATGGTGCAAAAAGCGACCGAGGCATTCGGTCATGTGGACATCCTGGTGAACAATGCCGGCGTCACGCATCTGCCCGCCCCGATGGAGGAGGTGAGCGAAGACGACTTCGACCGCGTGTTCGCGGTGAACTGCAAGTCGGTTTACCTGACGGCGCGGGCGCTGGTGCCGCAGATGAAGGCGCGGGGTCAGGGCACGATCCTCAATATCGCGTCCACGGCGGGCGTGTCGCCAAGACCGCGGTTGAATTGGTACAACGCTTCCAAGGGCTGGATGATCACCGCGACGCGCGCGATGGCGGTCGAGCTTGCGCCTGCGGGAATCCGGGTCAACGCGCTCAACCCGGTGGCCGGTGAGACGCCCCTGCTGAAAAGTTTTCTGGGCGAGGATACGCCCGAGATGCGGGCCAGGTTCCTCTCGACAATCCCGCTGGGCCGGTTTTCCACGCCCGAAGATCTGGCGAATGCGGCCCTCTACCTGTGTTCGGACGAGGCGAGCATGGTGACCGGGGTCTGCATGGAGGTCGATGGCGGTCGCTGCATCTGATCGGGAACCGGGGTCCCGGTGTCACGCCGTCCCCCCCGGGATCAGCTTGAAATCAACGCGCTGGATGCGCTCCGGCGTCTTTCCCAGAAGTCTCTGCAGGATGTTATCCGCCGCGACGAACCCTATCCGTTCACGGTTCGACGCGATCGTGGTCAGCGGCGTCGGCAATGCCTGGCCGATGCTCAGCCCGTTGAAGCCGGCCAGCGCGATCCCGTCAGGCACGGCCAGTCCGACCGTTTGACAATGAAAAACCCCGCCGACGGCCATGTCGTCGTTGGAAAAGAACACGGCGTCGGGCCGTTCCGGTAACTCACGCAACAATGTCTCGAGGCCCTGTTTGCCAAGTGGAACGGATGACGGGCCTTCCATAATCCGTATCCCCGTCAGGGTTGCGCCGATATCCGCAAGCCCCTCCCGGAACCCTTCAAGGCGCGCCTTCGCACGGAAATCAGTCGTGATGTCGTGACCAACATAGCCAAAGGTGCGATATCCCCGGCCCAGCAGGAAATGCGCCATCGCGCGGCCCGCCGAGCGGTGCGAGAATCCGACGGCCATATCGGCTGTATCCGTATCGATATCCATGATCTCGACGACGGGCAGATCCGCAGCCTGCAACAGCGCGCGGGACGCCGCGCTGTTGCAGGCAGGCGCAAGCACGAGCCCCGCCGGGCGCCATGACAACAGATCGCGCAGCAGCCGTTCCTCGCGCTCGGCATCGTAGTGCGAAATGCCAAGGATCGGATGATAGCCGCCGCCTTCCAGCCGGCTCTCGAGACCTTTCAGAACGTCGGCAAACACGATGTTGGACAGCGACGGAAGGATCACGCCGACCTGGCGCGAGGCCCCCCCGGCCAGCGTGCCGGCAAGACGGTTCGGCACATAGTTCAGCATACGCGCGGCCTGCTCGACCCGTGCCAGCGTCTCCTGCGCGACCAGACCGCCACCGCGCAACGCGCGGCTTGCCGTGATCTCGCTGACACCGGCGCGCTTGGCAACCTGCGACAGCGTCGGCCTGCGGTTGCGCGTGTCCTTTTGTGACGTGGCCATCTGTTATGTCGGCTGCTATGGTTGCGCTGTCATGAGATTTGGCAATTCTGGCAGCGGACCACTGAGATTGCCGATGTTTGAAGATATCCCAGTATTGCCGAAGCCACGGGGCTTGTCCAGCCTGAGATCTTCCGTCACGGCTGCCGCGTTCGGAGCGGATGGCGCTTGACCGGAACGAGCATCATCTGCAAAGACTGCGAAAGATTTTGAAACCGAAGATACACAATCTACTGATTATGTTTGGAAAAATAATATGTCGATGTCATCTTTCCTCATCGCGGTTCAGGCTTTACCCGAAGCCACCTTGCGGATGATGGCACAGGATCTGTGCCGCACACCCCGCGATCCATCAGGCCGGTTGTGCGCATGGCGGTGGACCGCAATCACGGCAGGAAGCCGCTTCGATAGTCCGCAAATGGTCGGGTATTGACAGCGTTGTCATGGTCGGTATTGCTGGCTGCGGGGAGGTCGGAAATGCGGATTCTTGTCACGGGTGCCGCTGGATTCATCGGTCGCATGGTAGTCGAGGCGCTGGCAGCGCGAGACGACCTCGTCGTCGATGGGCAGCCTGGCCAAATCGCCTCCATCATCGCGACCGACATCGCCGCCGGGCCGCTCGCGGACCTGTCGGCGCGGCACGACCGGGTGTGCGCGATCCCCGGCAGTCTCGACGACCCGGACGTGCTGGCGCGCATTCGCGAGAATGCACCGGACGTGATCGTGCATCTGGCCGCCGTCGTCTCGGGTCTGGCCGAGCAGGATTTCGACCTCGGAATGCGGGTCAATGTGCATTCGACGATCGCGCTGATCGACGCGTGCCGTGCCATGTCGCACCCGCCCGTGTTTCTGTTCTCGTCCTCTGTGGCGGTGTTTTCCTGCCCCGGAAACGACACGATTTCCGAGACCACGCTGCCGGCACCCATGTCCTCCTACGGCACGCAGAAACTGATCTGCGAGTTGCTGGTCCGCGACGCCAGTCGCAAGGGCTTTATCAAGGGGCGGGCGATCCGCTTTCCCACTATCTCGGTCCGGCCCGGCAAGCCGAACCGCGCGGCGTCCAGCTTTGCGAGCGGCATCATTCGCGAACCGCTCGCCGGGATGAGAGCCGACCTGCCGGTCGGTCACGACCTGCGTCTGCACCTTGCATCTCCACTGAAGGCGCTCGACGGTATCCTAGTCGCCATCGGCCTGTCTCAGGACACCATTGGTGTCGAGACGACGCTGACTCTCCCCGGCACATCGGTGACCGTGGCCGGGATGATCGAGGCGCTTTCACGTCTTGCCGGGCCGCAATGCGCTGCGCTGATCACCCCGCGGCCAGACCCGGCCATCGAACGGATCGTCGCGTCCTGGCCAGGCCAGATCTTGTCCCCCCGGGCGGAGTCGCTCGGGTTTTCGGCAAATGCCAATATCGAAGAAATCATCCAGGAATACATGGATGGTTCCCAACAGGCCGGTCGCTGATCGGCGCCACACAGGAGGAGACCCATGAAACATTTCACACTCGGCGCCATCGCCGCCCTGGCCCTGACCACGGCATCGCATGCGCAGCAGCAAATCGTCGTCGGCCATGCGCTGTCGCCGGCCTCGCATTATGGCGTGGGCGCAGATGCGTTCCTCAACACGCTGACGGAATTGTCGGGCGGCACGTTCACCGGCTCGCAAGCCCCCGCAGGCCAGCTGGGCGGCGAGCGCGACATGATCGAAGGTCTGCAGATCGGCTCGCTCGACGTGGTCATCACCTCGACCGGCCCGTTGGGCAACTTCGTCCCGCAGGTCTATGCGCTCGACCTGCCGTTCCTGTTCCGCGACTACGACCACGCGCGCACGGTTCTGGATGGCGAGATCGGCCAGGAACTGCTGGACAAGATCGGCGAAAACAATCTGGTGGGGCTGGCCTGGTCGGAAAATGGTTTCCGCCATGTGACCAATGCCAGGCATCCGGTCCGCACCCCCGAAGACCTGAAGGGCCTCAAGCTGCGCACGATGGAAAACCGTGTGCACATGGCGGCCTTCGAAGGCATGGGCGCGGCACCCACGCCGATGGCCTTCCCCGAATTGTTCACCGCGTTGCAGCAGGGCGTTGTTGACGGTCAGGAGAACCCGGTAACCGTGATCACTGCGGCCAAGTTCTGGGAAGTCCAGAAATACGTCTCGCTGACCGGCCATGTCTATTCCCCGGCCGTCGTTCTGGCCTCGCCGATCCTGCTCGACAGTCTGACCGAGGAACAGAAGGGCTGGTTCATGGAAGCCGCCAAGGCCTCGGCCGCGGCCACCCGCGCCGAGGTGAACCGCCTCGAAGAGGCCGGGGTCGCGCTGCTGCGCGAGAACGGCATGGAGGTCATCACCGATATCGACAAGGCCCCGTTTGCCGCGCTGGCCGAAGAGTCGTCCTATGCCGTCTATACGGACCAATATGGCAGCGAGATGATCGAGCGCATCAAGGCCGTAGAGTAATCCCGGTCTGACAGCCGGGCCGGCGCCGATCTTGCGCCGGCCCTTGCACAAAGGACACCATGAAACTCTTTCTGAAATTTGAAGCCGTGACGACCGGCATCGCGCTGCGAGGGGCGATCATGTTCCTTTTGATCGCGACGGGGCTTGCGCTTTACCAGGTCACGACGCGGTTTGTCTTTGGCCAACCGTCCACATGGTCCGAGGTCATCACACGGTCGGCCATGATCTGGTCGGTCTTTCTCGCCGTTGCGCCGGCCTTTCGCGAGGGCACGATGATCGCAGTGGAGATCGTGCAGAAGATGCTGCCGCCCCGGCTCGGGTTCGCGCTCTATCTCGTCTCGATGACGATGTCGCTCACCTTTTTCGGCATCCTCTTCTGGCAAGGTTGGGCCATGACGGAGCGCGTCGTCCCGCAAAAGCTCGCCGCGCTCGAAATCTCGATCGCGTGGGTCTATGCCGCTCTGCCGGTTGGATCGATCTTCATCCTGATTGCAATTCTGGGCTGCATGGTCCGGGCCATGGAAACCGGCACGATCGAGCCGGCGGACGTGTCCAGATGAACGTGGCCCTCGCTCTTTCGCTCGCGATCTTCTTTCTGGCCGGTGTGCCGATCGCCGTGGCCATCGGCCTTGCATCCGTCATCGGCATCGAGGCGCATGGCCGGCTGCCACTTCTGCTTGTGGCGCAGAGGATGTTCACCGGCATTGACAGCTTCCCTCTCATGGCGATCCCGCTGTTCATCCTTGCAGGCAATCTGATGTCGGCCGGCGGGATCTCGCTCCGGCTCGTCAACCTCGCCAAATCACTCGTCGGCGGTATTCAGGGGGGGCTTGCGACGTCCTGCGTTCTGACCTGCATGATGTTCGCGTCGGTTTCAGGCTCCTCTGTCGCGACCACCTTTGCCATCGGAACCATCCTGATCCCGGCAATGGTGCGGCACGGCTACCCGGCGCCCATGGCTGCCTCGGTTCAGGCCAGCTCTGCCGAGCTTGGTGTTCTGATCCCGCCATCCATCCCGCTTATCCTCTATGGTGTGTCCACCGACACGTCGATCGGCCAGCTTTTCCTGGCGGGCATCGGCCCGGGATTCCTCGTGGCCGGGGCGCTGATGGCGCTGGTCCTCATCTTGTGCCGCATCCGGGGGATCGGACTCGAGGACGGTATCGATCGTCCCAAGGTCGGCGCGGCATTCCTGTCGGCTCTGCCGGCGCTGATCGTTCCGGTGGTCATCCTCGGTGGAATCTACACCGGGGTATTCACGCCGACCGAGGCCAGCGCAGCAGCCGTTGCGGCGGCTCTTGTCGTCGGAATGCTTTTCTATCGCGAGCTGAAATTCTCGCATCTGTCCGAGATCCTGAAGAAGACCGTCCTCGCGACCGCGACGATCATGCTCATCATATCGGCGGCAGCGCTCTTTTCCTTCCTCATCACCCGGTCGGGCCTGCCGAACGAGATCGCCGCCTGGTTCAAGGAAATGTTCGACAGCCGTATTGCCTTTCTCCTTGTGGTCAACATTCTGCTGCTCGTCGTCGGCATGTTCATCGAAACCTCGGCGGCAATCCTGGTGCTCGCGCCGATCCTGATGCCGATCGCGGTGGCTTACGGCGTGGACCCGGTCCATTTCGGCCTCATCATCGTCGTGAACCTCGCATTGGGCATGATCACGCCGCCGCTTGGCGTGAACCTGTTCGCCGCCTGTGCCGTGGCGAACCTCTCTGTCGAGAAGATCATTCCGCAGCTTTTCTGGTTCGTGCTGACGGTTTTCGGGGCGCTGATGATCATCACCTACGTTCCGGCAATCACGCTCTGGCCGATGCAAACAATCCTGGGAATAAACTGATGGTTCAAATCGTGCATTTCGCGGGGCTCGGCTCGATGGGCCTCGGCATGGCACAATCGGCGGCGAAAGCGGGATTGACGGTCTATGGCTTCGATCCGGATGCACGCCGGGTCGAGATGCTCGCGGCCTCCGGCGGGCAGGCGCTCGACCGCAATGCACCCAAGGCCAGCGCACTCGTCTGTGTGGTTCTCAACGCCGAGCAGACGAAAGAGGCGCTCTTCGGCCCCCATGGCTGGGCTGATCTTGTGGAACCGGGCGGGGTGATCCTGGGCTGCGCGACCGTCGCGCCAGACGTCGCCCGCGCACTCGAGACCGATGCCGAAGCGCGCGGGCTGCTTTACCTCGATGCCCCGATTTCCGGCGGGGCGGCCAAGGCGGCGCAGGGGCAGCTGTCGGTCATGGCCTCCGGGAAACCGGCCGCCTTCGACAGGGCCGCCAATGTTCTGGATGCCATCGCGCAAACAGTCCACCGGCTCGGTGACAACGCAGGCACCGGCTCTGCGATGAAGGCGGTGAACCAGCTTCTGGCGGGCGTGCATATCGCCGCCATGGGCGAGGCGCTCAGCTTTGCCGCCTCGCAGAACCTCGATCTGGCCCGCGTGCTGGACGTCATCAAGGTATCGGCCGGCACGTCCTGGATGTTCGAGAACCGCGCGCCCCATGTCATCGACGCCGATTATGCGCCCCGTTCGGCCATCGACATCTGGTCCAAGGACCTCGGTATCGTGACCGACATCGCCGCCGCCGCAGGTCTGCCGCTGCCGGTGACGGAAACCGCACTGGTGCAATACCGCGCCGCTTCGGCGGCGGGTCTGGGGCGCGAGGATGACGCCGCCATCACGAAACACATCGCGGGCAGGGCCAGCATCTGCCTGCCGGGGGGTGGCTGATGCTGCTGGGGTGTATTGGCGACGATTTCACTGGCGCCAGTGATCTGGGCAATACGCTGACCAGGGCCGGAATGCGCTGCGTGCAATATGTCGGCGTGCCCGATGCCCCGGCGGCGGCGGGCGTGGAAGCCGGAATCGTCGCGCTGAAATCCCGCTCGATCCCTGTTGCCGACGCCGTCGCACAATCGCTGCAGGCGCTGGACTGGCTCAGGGCGCAGGGCTGCCGGCAGTTCCTGTTCAAATACTGTTCGACTTTCGACTCCACGCCCGAGGGCAATATCGGCCCCGTGGCCGAGGCGCTGGCCGACGCGCTGGACGCGCGGCAGGTCATCTTTTGCCCCGCTTTCCCCGCGATGGGGCGGTCGGTCTATCAGGGTCATCTTTTCGTGGGCGACAGGCTTCTGAACGAGTCCGGCATGCAGCACCATCCGCTGACACCGATGACAGACCCGGATATCCGCCGCTGGCTGTCACGGCAGGCGCGGGGCAGTGTCGGTCTGGTCGATGCGGGCATCGTGCGACAGGGACCGGACGCCATTGCACAGGCACTGGCCGCGCAGGACGCACAGGGGCATCGGCTGATCGTCACCGACGCGATCACCGACGACGATCTCCTCGCGCTTGGGCGCGCAGTCGCGGAGCAGCCGATCATCACCGGCGGGTCGGGGATCGCGATGGGGCTGCCTGCGAATTTCGCAGCGCGGGGCGAACTGGCCGGCTCGGCCGCTGCCTGGCGCGCACAGCCAGGGCCGGCGGTCGTCCTGTCCGGCTCGTGCTCGCAGGCGACGCGGGATCAGGTCGCCCGCCACAGGGCCGCCCACCCGTCGCGCGAACTGCGGGCCGAAGCGGTCATGGCGGGCGATATCCACGTGGACGCCCTTGCCGATTGGGCGATGGCGCAAGCCGGCGTGCCGCTGATCTACACTTCGGCGGATCCGGCCCGGGTGGCGGACAGCCAGGCGCGCTTTGGACAGGCGGCCATAGCCAGCGCCATCGAGGCGCTCTTTTCCGGGCTTGCCCGCGCGCTGGTGCGACGGGGCTGCACCGGCCTGATCTGCGCCGGAGGCGAGACCTCGGGCGCCATCGTGAGCGGGCTCGGCCTTGACACACTCGAGATCGGGCCGGAAATCGCAACGGGCGTCCCCGCGATGCGGGCGCGCCCCGACCTGGTGCTGGCGCTGAAATCGGGCAATTTCGGCGGCCCCGATTTCTTCATGGATGCCGCAGGTGTTCTGAAGGGCGCGTCATGACCGAAGCAAAGCTGCGCGAACAGATCTGCCTGCTTGCGAAATCCCTGTTCGACCGTGGATTGACGGGGGGAAGCACCGGCAACATCTCGGCCCGCACGCCCGATAACGGCCTGCTCGTCTCGCCGACGGGGACCAGCTTCGGGCGGCTCGATCCCGCCCGGCTCAGCCATTTTGACGCCGGGGGGCGGCTGATCGGGGGCGACCCTCCGACCAAGGAGATGCCGCTCCATGCCGCCTTCTACGACACGCGCGGCACAGCGGGCGCGGTCGTGCATCTGCACTCCGTCCATTCGGTTGCGCTATCCATGATGCCGGATGTGGATGCCGACAACTTTCTGCCCGCGCTCACACCGTATTCGATCATGAAGCTCGGCAAGGTGCGGCTCCTTCCTTTCTTCCTGCCTGGCGATCCCGCCATGGGCGAGGCGGTGCGCGGGCTCGCGGGCAAACGCGCGGCAGTCATGCTGGCCAATCACGGCCCCGTGGTGGCCGGCAAGGATGTCGAGGCCGCCTGTAACGCCATCGAAGAGCTTGAATATACGGCCCGCCTTACGCTTCTGATGCGCGGGATGGGCGCGCATGGCCTCACAGAGACCCAGGTGCGTGACGTGGTGACGACATTCGATGTGGAGTGGGACGATTGAGGTTTTCCGCCAACCTGGGTTTCCTCTGGACAGATCACCCCCTGCCGGAGGCGATCAGAGCGGCAAAAGAGGCGGGTTTCGACGCGGTCGAGCTGCACTGGCCCTATGAGGTGCCTGCGGCCCATGTGGCCGCGGCCTTGCACGAGACGGGTTTGCCGTGCATTGGGCTGAACACCCGGCGCGGCGATATTGGGGCGGGCGAAAACGGCCTTGCGGCACTTCCCGGCCGCGAGACGGACGCGCGCGCCGCCATCGACGAAGCGCTGTCCTACGGGGCCGAGATCGGGGCGGGCAACGTGCATGTCATGGCGGGGTTTGCGGCGGGAGCGCAGGCGCTGGCCACGTTCCTGCGCAATCTTGCCTATGCTTGTGAGCGGGCCGCGCCGCTGGGGATCGGCATTCTGATCGAGCCGCTCAACCGGTATGACGCACCGGGTTATTTCCTGCAAACGACGGATCAGGCAGTGGCGATAATCGATGAGCTTGGCCATCAATCGCTGCGATTGATGTTCGACTGCTACCATGTGCAACTGACCGAAGGCAATCTGACCCATCGCCTGACCGAACTATTACCATATATCGGCCACATCCAGTTCGCCTCTGTGCCCGACCGGGGGGCACCCGATCATGGCGAGGTCGATTTCAACCATGTCTTTACCGTGATCGAGACGCTGGGATACCACCGCCCTCTGGGCGCGGAATACAAGCCCGACGGTGATACGGATGCCTCGCTTTCCTGGCTGCGCAGGAGACGCTCTCCGATATTCCCCGGTTGAGTCCTATGTGAACGCCCCCTTTGGCAAGTGTTGATTTCGTCCTTGTGCAATCCTGACATCTCCGGGCCCGGACAGATTGCAGCCAATGAAAGAAGGTCGCGCCGCGACGACAGGGCGATCTACCGAAGGCTGACGCCCTCCAGATTGCCTGGTTTCAGACGGTAGCGGATAACGTTGCCCTCATGGAGGCCGGCCAACTGTTCACGAACGTAGGCACGAGCAAACTCCCGATAGCATCACGCCCGGCCCCGGGGTTCTCCCCCACGAAGTCGAGTATATCTTGATCCGATAGGGCCATGAAACGATATCCCATCAGTGCTAAACGATTATTGCGTTGATACACTTGTACTTTTCGCCGATTCAAATTTTTGTTTCACGCATTTTGCAAGGATACTGAGATGCCGGAGGCGGAGGGTCGTTGATCGCTGATGTGAAACACATCCCCCATTGAAAACAAAGATATGCAAGCGTTTGCTGACTTGAGACGATGGCTTCAGTAGCGGACAGTCACGCCGCATGAGCCGCGGCACCAAGGGGGCGCTTACCCTCAAGGCCCTGTGACTGTTCGGCTTTTCGGTCATACAACATCGGCGATCGATCGTCTGTCACTTATTTGTGGACGCTCGGTCACTATGCCCGAATCTTCCAGCTGCTCGCGGTCCGGAAGGTCACGCAGGCTCTCCAACCCGAAAGCGACGAGGAACTGCTCGGTGGTGACGAAGGTATAAGGTGCGCCGCGACGCGGTGCGCGCGGTCCGGTCGCGATCAGGTTTCGGGCGGCAAGCCGCCCGATCAGGTCGCGGCTGATCTCACGCCCGAAGATGTCCTCGAGCCCGTCGCGGGTGATCGGCTGGTGATAGGCAATGGCGGCCAGAACCGCGACGTCGAACTCGTTCAGGTCCAGCAACTGGTCGCCCACATCCGCCGCCACTCGGATCGCGGGCGCGTAGGCGGCCCGCGTCCGGAACATCCAGCCGTCGGCCACCTTGGCAATCTCGAACGCCCGCCCCTCCAGATCGGCGGCCAGGTCCTCGACCAGCAGATCGACCGAGACCTCCTGCCCCACTATCCGCGACAGATCCTCGCGAGCGACTGGCGTGGCGGAGGCAAAGAGCACCGCCTCGATCCGGCACATCCATTCACGCCAGCGCAGGTCCGGTGGCAGGTCGAGCAACTCGCGATCAAGTTCAGGTTCGGATCGGCCCTTGGCCATGCTCACACCCCGTAGAGCCGGAAGGTGTCGCGCCCGGTCAGCTCGCGGATCGCGCCAAGCGTCACCAGCCGATCGCAGAGCCGCCGCGCGGCCCGGTCCGGCAAAGGCAGGGCGGCGGGCGCCACCGCATCGCGTGTCAGGAACATCTCGACCGCCTCCCCTGCTCCCTTGGCCCGCAGTTTCGGCGCGACCGCTTTCAGATGCGCGGCCCGACGCGCAAGGTCGGTCGCCAGATGCACGGCCTCAAGGACCGAGGCGGTCACAGCCCGATGACAGGCCAGACGCAGATCGTCGCCGCGCTTGCGCAGATCGGCGCGTTTCAACCCGGCGGCCAGCAGCGGCACCAGGTGATTCCAGCCGAGCGCCTGCGCCAGGGCGGCGTCCGCGAGGATCAGTGCGGTCACCTCCGCACGGGGCATCTCCGTCAGAACGGCCTCCAGCACCATTGTGGCGCGGGTCACCGGCGCTGGCCGCCCCGCGTCGAGCCAGCCCGCGATCTGCACTGCCAAATGCATCTGCAAGGCTCGGTGCAAGGCTTTCACCGAAACCGGCCGCTCCACCGCGCGCCGCCAGGCAAGGCAGGTTTCCCCCGCGGGTCCCGGCAGGTCGCCAGGCCGCAGCAGATGCATGACATCGCGCAACTCCCCTGCTCGCTCCTGCCGGCCCGAAAACGCGACACACGCCTCTGCCGCCCGCAGCGCCAGCCGCTCTCGCAACACGGCGCAGGGGACGTCATCGCGCTGCAACACAAGATGCAGATGGCTTAGAACCGCGCCCGACAAAAACGCCACATCTTCAAGAGCTTCAGGGCGCGCAGAAGTGACCCAGGAGGGTATCCTGGATATTGTGTCGAAGTCGTCCGCAGGATCGTGATGGGCATAGGTCATGCCCCGGCACTATATTAACGCGGCGCTTTTTTCCAGAAAATAGAACCAAACCGCCCCTCTTTGGTGTCTTCCATTATGTCCAATAAGTTTGCATTATCGGATATAAAAGAATACGCTCTGTCACATGTCAGAAATCACCGAGAAATCGCGTTCAGCGGTGCCCGGCCAGCGCTGCTGGTCAAACCCCGTCGATCAGGATGTCCAACGCGCGCTTCAATGCGGCGCGCTGGTCGATCAGCGACCCAACCCGGTCTCGCAGCTCAGCGCCGGGGACGGCCACCAATTCCTGAACGCGCACGATCCACGCCGCTCCGTCAAGTTCGACGACAGGTGTGAGGCCCGGAAAGGCGGTATATCGGCCCGCCTCGCGCAAGGGGGCCACGATGCGCGACGCCTCGATGCCGATCAGGTTGGTTTGAAGATCCACGACGAGTTGCCCGCCGTTCAGGCGAAAAAGATCGAATTGTGCCATCCTGTCGCCGCCTCAGAAGCTTCGGAAGCCCGAGAGGGGCAAGCCTTCTTTGGCAACCTCCTCGGCATAGGCGTTGATCGCGGGCTGGTTCTCCGTGCGCCAAAGGCGATTGCGTTCGACCTTGGCCGCTTCGATGATCGCGGCCTCGGCCAAACGCGACATGTTGAGGCCGAGCGACCGAGCCGTTTCGGCGACATCGGCATCCAGAGTCAGATTGACCTTCACGCGACCCATCGTAACCTCCCGGAGAATGCGTATGTCTGAGGAGTATAATTCAAGTACGACTTCCGAACAGGATCAGACAAGCCACATCGCCATGCCTGCCCATGTGGCTGGCTCCGGCAATCTTGATCGGCTCGTCGATACCGCTCGCGATTACGCGCGCGCCGCTACGTCGGAGAACACCTTGAAAGCCTACGCGAAAGACTGGGCACATTTCACCCGCTGGTGCCGGATAAAGGGTGCGGATCCCCTGCCCTCGTCGCCCGAGATGATCGGGCTTTATTTGGCCGATATGGCCTCCGGGTCGGGTCCCTCTCCTGCCCTACTGGTTTCGACAATCGAGCGCCGCCTGTCCGGCCTTGCCTGGAACTACGCGCAACGGGGTTTCACTCTCGACCGCAAGAACCGTCACATCGCCACGGTGCTGGCCGGGATCAAGCGCAGGCACGCGCGCCCGCCGGTGCAGAAGGAAGCGATCCTGGCCGAGGATCTCCTCGCGATGGTCTCCACCCTGCCTTTCGACCTGCGTGGGCTCAGGGATCGGGCGATCCTGCTTCTGGGTTATGCCGGTGGTTTGCGGCGCTCCGAGATCGTCAGCCTTGATGTCCACAAGGACGACACGCCGGACAGTGGCGGCTGGATCGACATCATTGAGAAAGGCGCGCTGCTGACGCTGAACGCGAAGACCGGCTGGCGCGAGGTCGAGGTGGGTCGGGGCTCGTCGGACCAAACCTGCCCCGTGCACGCGCTGGAGCAGTGGCTGCATTTTGCAAAGATCGACTTCGGCCCGGTTTTCGTCGGCACCTCGCGGGATGGCAAACGTGCTTCCGAGACGCGGCTAAACGACAAGCACGTTGTGCGACTGATCAAGCGAACAGTGCTGGACGCCGGCATCCGCTCAGAGCTGCCCGAGAAGGAGCGACTGGCGTTGTTTTCAGGGCATTCATTGCGCGCCGGTCTCGCCAGCTCTGCCGAAGTCGACGAGCGCTACGTGCAGAAACACCTCGGACACGCCTCTGTCGAGATGACCCGCCGCTACCAGCGCCGCCGTGATCGGTTCCGGGTAAATCTCACAAGGGCTGCGGGGCTGTGAACCACCACATCTCATGAATATCGGCGCTCGTCACTTGATCGATGCCTTAGGAATCCCATATGATGCGTGATGATTGATGCACGACAGGAAATCCATGCGAACCACTCTCTCTCTGGATGACGATGTTCTGCTCGCGGCGAAGGCCATTGCGGGGCAGCAGGGCCGGACCCTCGGCGAGGTCGTCTCCGAGCTTGCGCGGCGATCTTTGCAACGACCCGTCTCCCGCGCCGAGCGCAACGGCATTCCGCTTCTGGCGTCGCGCCCGGACGCAGCCCCTGTCACGCTGGACATGGTAAACGCGCTTCGCGATGAGGCACCGTGACCTATCTTCTCGATGTCAACGTCCTGATCGCCCTGATCGATCCCGCGCATGTCGCACATGACGATGCGCATGCCTGGTTCGCCAGCACTGGCCGGCATGCCTGGGCGACCTGTCCCATCACGGAAAACGGCGTCCTTCGCATTGTCGGAAATCCCAAATATCCGAACTCGCCGGGCTCGCCGGCCGTCGTCTCGGATATCGTCCAGAAGCTGCGCGGTCTTCCCGGCCACACCTTCTGGGCCGAAGACTTCAGCCTGGTCGGGTCCGACATCATAGATCCCGCACGTATCCTGACCGCGGCGCAGGTCACAGACACCTATCTGCTGGCCCTCGCTAGCCACCGCAGCGGCCTGCTGGCAACCTTCGATCGTCGGCTCTCTGTGGAAGCCGTCAAGGAGGGCAAGACAGCGCTTCACCTCATCCCCAGCGGAAAGCGGGCGTGACCTAATGACCTGCACGAAAAGCACCACATTGGGTCTGATGCCGGAGGGGACAGAATATACGCTGATTTTGGATCCTGCACGCTGTAGAATTCTGTAGATAGTTGGCCTTGAGACCGAGAAGAGTTCGGCGAGATCGCTGACCCTATCGACACCGCATCCCCGCAGGGCATTCAGTCTAGAATGGATTCTCCAACACAGCACCAGTCGGAGCAAAGTCATTGATGTTCCCGGTCACGACGATCGCGCCATGGCGTAGCGCCGACGCGGCTATCATCAGATCGGCACCGTTATGGCCGATCTCGGCCGAGAGCCGTCCCCAAATGCGCGCATCCTCGGCCTCGAAGGCAAGCAGCCGGTCCGAGAACAGCAAAACCGTCCGATCGAGCCAGATGCGGAGATCGCTGGCGAACGCAGGGTCGCGGGTCTCTTGCTGGCGAATGCCTCGCTCGACTTCGCCCAGCGTGATGACACTCAGGAAAAGATCCTGCTCAGCCTTTCCACGCAACCACGCGGCCACCTGGGGAGCACGGTCCGGACGACGCACGGCCGAGATGACGTTGGTGTCGAGAATGTACATCAGAAACTTACGTCACGCGGGGCGGCCGAGGCGCGCGGGAGATCTCCACCGGGAAATGCCATCAGATGTTCGGCAAAGCTCTCGCGCGCCTTCACAGCCCCCTTCAGGAGTCGGTGATACTCATCTGCAGAAAGGACGACCACCGCTGGTTTGCCACGGCGCGTCACCTCCTGCGGCGTTCCGGCAAGCGCGGCGTCGACTACCGCGCTGAACTTGTTTTTTGCATCCTGAACCGTCCACATCGCGCTTTACCTGTCTAGCTTTCTGGCTAGATAGATGATGTCTCAACTTGATCATGTCAAGGCGCATCCAACCCACAGGTTGCCGCAGATTGAATCGGGTTGGGAAAACCCATGATGAACATGGCCAATCATCCGCTGCCCTTTCGGTTGCCTCGACCGAGCGCCGCTTGTCCGGCCTGGGCTATGTGCTGGACTGGAAGGATCGCCATGTTGCGACTGTCCTGGCCGGCATCAGGCGCAAACATGCGCACAGTCTGCGTACCGGTCTGGCCAGCAGCGCAGATGCGAGCGGTTTCGCGTCAATCTGACCAGGGCCGCAGGGCTGTAAGCTTTGGCATGGGTCGCGCCCCAATCCCCCAATGTTTCGCATGCGAAACATTGGGACGCAGTCTCATTCCTCCGCCATCCCCCGAAGCCAGTCTTCCAGCCGGTTGCGAAACGCCGGATCGACCGCCGGCCCCGACAATTGCAAACCCACTCTGTTCTGGGTGAGAAAAACCCCGGGACAAATCTCGTTTTTGGCCGGGATAGAGACTGTTTTCGGCTCACGCCGCCGCACCATGCCATCCGACGCCGTCAATCCCTGCGCAGACTGGGCGGTTTCGCCCTCGACAAACGCTGAAATCAGGCTCTGTTCTGCCTCAACAGTGTCTGTTTTGACGTCTTCAAGCTGCGCAAGAAGCCGCGCACCGGCGCTGTCATCGGCTTCAATCACCTTGGCCAAAGCCAACCCCAGCCGCTCGGTCAGGGCCTGCGGGAACTGCACCGCATCCCCCAAAGCATGGTAAAGGGCCAGAAAAGAGCCTATCTTGGAGCGTTTCGCACGCGATGCCGAGGCAAAGAGCGATTGCAGCGCCACCCTGGTCGAGGGGAACACCCCCGCTTCGACCGCCCTGGCCGCGATCCGGGCGCGCTCGTAATAGCTCAGGCCAAGCCGGATCTCGTTCTCCTCGACCATGGCGACATAGGCCTCTTCCGAGCTTGCCGGTTGGCGTAAAAGGGCAAGAACAGTGTCGAAACGCGCCTCGCCGGTCTCGTCGCGCAGCCGGGTCAGTGCGGTCAGACGCCGCCAGCCGGAAATGAGCCCGAAACGCCCCTGCCCCAGATCAACCACCTCGATCGGGGTGCGCTGACCGTTGCGGCGCAGGCTGTCGAGAAGGGCGGCGAAATCCGGATCATTCCCGGTGCCGGGATGGGTGCGGTCGCGCATGAGCCAGGTGGCCTCGATCCGCTCGAGCGGCAGGCGCTGCACCAGCCGTCCTTCGTTGCGGGCGGTACTCAGTTCGCGGCTCACTTCTTCGAAGGCCGCCGTAAGCGAGGCCTCGCCCGCCACCCGGGCGATCGGGGCTGCCCCCGCAACAGGCACCGGCGCTTCCGATGTGGTCAGATAATCCTGAAGCGGGCCGCCAAGACGTTTACGCTTTGCCATGGCAAGCCTCCCGAAGGGCAGGGGGTGTTTGCCCGAATGTTTCGCATGCGAAACATCTGGAAGGGCGGGGCAGTGCAGACATGTGCCGGATCATTCCGCGACCTCCCTTTCAGCCGCAGCCATCTGATCGCGCCGCCAGACGCCAAAGAGCAGCTTCTTGAAGGCGGCATAGGTGGTGTCGAAGGTTTCGCGCCCGCGAATATAGGTCTCACGGTTGAAGTCGCGGTAATCGGCCTCGTAGATACCGCTGACCTGCTCGCCCGCCTGCCCGATCAGGGCGGTGAAATCCTGTCGCTGCGGCGCAAGCGCATGGCCGAGATAGGCCTGCATGAGACCCGCCAGTTCGGCCTGCTGCCCGGCATCGTAACGGGTGATGAGCGCGCGGACCGCATCCCACTCGAACCGCACCCCCTCGCGGCCCAGAGCCCGGGCGGCCATGTTCTCGCCCTCCTCGATGGATTGAAAGGTGGCATGGAGCATCTCGAAGAACCGGCCCGTGGAGTCGAATTCGAGGAAAGATGCCCCAAGCGGCACCAGCAGGATATCGGCCGCCGCCAACCCGTTGATCGTGAGATAGCCAAGCGCGGGGGGCGTGTCGAGGAACACCAGGTCATACTCCTGCAGGATGCCATCGGCCTCGAGACTTTCGGTCAGCGCCTCCCAGAGTTTCCAGCTGCGCGCGGCCATGCGCCAGACCGGGATCTGGAACTCGGACCAGTAGAGATTGAGCTGTGCGCCGATCAGGTCGATATTGGGCCAGTGGGTCTTCTGGATCAGGTCCTGGGCGCGCAGCTTCATCGCCTCGGCGAGCGTATCGTCGATCGCCTGGGGCGCTTCGTTGCGCTGCATGCGCAAGCGGTTCTCTTCCTGGAGGTGGCGCCCGTAATGGCGCGCGAGCAGGGGAAAGACCGTGCCCCATTCATCCTCGACCGCTCCTCCGAAGATCGAGGTCATCGAGCCCTGGCTGTCGAGATCCACAACCAGCACGCGATAGCCATCGAGCGCCGCCGACATGGCCAGATGCGCCGCAGTCGAGGTTTTGCCCACACCACCCTTGAAATTGGCGACCGCGACGATCTTGGCGGGCAGCCCCTCGGGGCGCCAGGGTTTGTATTCCTTGGTCTTCGATCCTTCCGCCGCGAAATGCGCCCGCAGCCGAAGCACCTCGTCGAGGGTGAACCACTTGGCACCGCCTTCCGTTTCCGACCGCCCCTGCGGCAGATCGGGATTGGCCTTGAGCACACGCCGGAAATGGGCGGTGGCGATCGGGATGAGATAGCGGGTGATCTCCCAGGTCGAGAACAGGCGCAGCTTGCGCGCACCGCTCTCGTCGAGCCCGCGCGAGGCGAGATCCTCACGCCCGCGCCGACAGGCTGCCGCGATCCGTTCGAAATCGCCGGTCAGTTGCGGTGGATCGAGATCGGCCATCGCGGCATCGGGCGAGATGTTGAAATAGGGGGGCAGGGGTGTCGTTCCGTCGCGTGCCACGATGTGCCTCATATGCGCTGTTTTGCGATATATACCGCGAAAATGCGAACATGGGAATATTCTCATATGCTGGAGCAAGGCGATTCGGCCTCTTCCTTGTATTTTCCCGGCAAATTCAGGGGGTTTGACCGGGTGCCGGATCTCTTTCAGGGCGAGGTGCCAAAAAATTCCGGTGTTAATGATATGTTATTTATTAGTTACGCTTATTTGTCTTTTTGCTATCTAGTTGTTCTTAATCAGAAATCTGGTCCATTTTGGTCCCTGGGTGAATCCGATCCCACGATAGGGCGACTCTGAAGCCACGATCGTGCGATTCCGAAGCCACGATCGCCGCGCCCGAAACGCTGGACGTGTTCGCGGGTGCCCGCATAAGGTGGTGATAATGAAACCCCGAAAGACAAGAGCAGGCTGGGGGCATGGGCAGTTACGCGGGATCAGAGCGGCAGGAGCTGCTGCCGGAGCGTCATCCGACGGCCGATTTCTTTGTCTGCGATATCTTCGATGCGCTGCCCAAGGACGATCTTGCGTCGATGGAGCATCCGCTTTTCTCGCTCTCGACGCGCGCCGATCTGCGGGTGCTGTCCTATCGCCACAACGATGTGTCCATTACCGTGACACCCTCGGTCAAGGGGCGGGCGACGCTTTTTGACAAGGACATCCTGATCTATTGCATCAGCCAGATCATGGCTGCGCTCAATGCCGGGCGCCCGGTCAGCCGGACGGTGCATCTGCGCGCCCATGATCTGCTGGTGGCCACCAATCGCGAGACCTCTGGCGACGGCTATCGCCGCCTCGTGGAGGCGTTCGAGAGGCTGGCGGGCACGCGCATCACCACCAATATTGCCACCACAGAGGTGGAGACGACCACCGGCTTCGGCCTCATCGAGACCTGGCAGATCCAGCGGCGCACAAGGGGCGGACGGATGGTTTCGGTACGGGTGACGCTGGCCGAGTGGCTCTATCGGGCGGTGCTGGCGAAATCCGTTCTCACGCTCAGCCGCGACTATTTCCGCCTGCGCAAGCCGCTGGAGCGGCGCGTCTATGAACTCGCGCGCAAGCATTGTGGCCATCAGCCGGGCTGGCGCATCTCGCTGCCCGTGCTGGCGCACAAATCCGGCTCGGCCTCGCCGTTGCGGGTGTTCCGCCGGATGATCCGCGACATGATCGCCACCAATCATTTGCCCGATTACGATCTCGCCGAAGAGCCGGGTGACATCATCCATGTGCGCCCGCGCCAGGTGGTGCTCGCCCCCGGCGAGGGGCCGCATCCAAGCCCCGAGGCGCTGGCCGAGGCGCGCCGCCTGATCCCCGGCGCAGATGCCCATGCGCTCGAGGCCGACTGGCGCGCATGGTGGGTGACGACCGGGCGCCCGCGCCTGCGCAGCCCCGACGCGGCCTTTCTGGGCTGGGTGCGCAAGCGGGCCTGAGGGGGATGGGGGCGACCCGGGCAGGGAGGGCGTGGCCCTCGGGCAAGGTCACGATTTGCTGACAAAATCCTGCCGCAATCGTGCTTGGCTTTCGCCTCAATGAATTCTTATCTTTACAGGTAGAGCCTGAGAACCTAATCTCAATCCTGAGTTGTATTTCCGGGAAGGTGTTGCATGATCGTCGGATTGATCCTTGTCGCCACAGTGCTTGGCGCCGCTGCGGCCCTGGGGGCGGTGCTTCTGGGGCAGTCGATCTGGATCGCGCTGCTGATCTATTCCGGCACGGGCGTGCTCGCTGTGCTGGTTCTTGCAACCATCATGGCCCTGCGCACCGATCCCAAGGACCGCGCCGAGCCCGCCGAGGCCTATCCCCTGGCCGGTCCGCAGCGCGGCTGAGCGCGCATTCCCCGCAGGCAATCGAATCGCTCGCCGGGGCCTTGACACCCGCATCGCTGCCATACCGGGAACAACTGTTTCCATTTTGCCGACACGCTCGCCGCAGACGTGCATCCCGACCGCCGGAACACGCGATTAATCCCGTATAGGTTGCAATTCCGTTTTGACCCCCAAGTTTCTTTGACTTGAGGCGAAAATAAGGCGAAAATGTGATGTGGAACTATTCGGCGATCCAGGTGGTCTGGTTAGCCACAATGCATAATCAACTGGATCCGCTTTTGTAGCGAGGTGAAGACAATGATCAAAAGTATTCGGAATATCCTGGCAAGTGCCGTGGTCGCCGCAGGAGCGCTGTCCGCTGGTAGTGCCATTGCCGCAACCATCCCAATTACGAACTCCACTGATGGCGTACAGCGGGCTGATCTGACCTGTGATCTGCTCTGCGAAGTTCTTTACACGGAGTTTGTCGATGGGGATCCTGTCATCAACAGCGTGTTCAGCAATGTCGAAGGGCGCCTTTTCAGTGTCGGCAACTCTGCACAAGCCGAGGCGGATTGGGTGAATGCCAATACCGGGTCTGACTTCTCCAAGGATGAGGGTTTCAAGACCGAGTTGAGCGGAACTCAGAATGGTGACGATTTCACCTTCTCCACCGACGCACTGTTCATTCTTCTCAAGATCGGGAGAGACCCCGAGACCACCCTGGTCAAGAACCTCTCGGGTGGCCTTCTTGAGCTGAGATGGGAGTCTCTTCCTGGACAGGGCGCGGGTCTGAGCCACTACACCGAGTTTGGCGTCGCGCCGATCCCGGTGCCCGCCGCCGGTATCCTGCTGCTCACAGCACTTGGGGGTCTTGGTTTCGCGGCCCGTCGCCGCCGCAAGGCCGCCTGATACGGCCCTACTCACGCGCACATGTTCTGAACAGCCCCCGTCACGGGGGCTGTTTGCGTTTGGGGGGTGGCCCTGTCTGCCCTTGCCGTGCGTTCTGTGCGAAAGCCGGCTGATCACCGGCTTTGCGCCACAAATTCGCCACGCCGCTGCGGAAATGTTGTAAACAATCACACGGTAAAAGATCGGATTGTCACCTGTCCGGGGCGAAACACTGGCGGGGCAAGAAATGGCAGAGCAGTATGCGGCATAGCAAACAGGTGGAAAACGCCTATCTTGGCGCCTGGCGGCGGTTGCGTGGCACCCTTGTCCTGGTGGGGGTGTTCAGCGCGATCATCAACCTTCTGATGCTGACCGGGCCGGTCTACATGCTGCAGGTCTATGACCGGGTGCTCTCGTCGGGTTCGGTGCCAACGCTCATCGGGCTCTTTGCCATCGTCATCCTGCTCTACGGATTTCTGGGCCTCTACGATTTCCTGCGCGCGCGGCTTTTGTCGCGGGCGGCGCTGCGGCTCGATGCCCAGGTGGGCGAGGAGGCGCTGCGCTTTGCCCTGCGGGCAGGCTCGGCGGGGGGGCGGGTCCGGGTCGATCCCGGCGCGCAGCCTGTCCGCGATCTCGAACTGGTGCGTGGCTTCATGGCCAGCCCGGCGATCACCGGGCTTTTCGATCTGCCCTGGATGCCGCTGTTTCTGGGGCTGGTGTTCTTCATCCATCCCTGGCTGGGCTGGCTGACGCTGGCCGGGGCAGGGGTGGTGACGGCGGCGGCGCTGTTCAATCAGGTGCTGGCGCAGAAATCGATCCATCGCGCCATGGGGCTGGAAGGGGCCGAGCGCAGCCTGATCGAACAGGCGCGCAACGATGCCGAAACCTTGCATGCGCTTGGCATGCGCGAACGGCTGGTGGCGCGCTGGCGGGGTCTGCATGATGCGGCGCTGGCGGCGGGGCAGGTGGGCAGCGATCGCTCCGAGGGATTTGCCGCCTTCTCGAAATCCTTCCGGCTGCTGCTGCAATCGGCGCTTCTGACGCTGGGGGCCTATCTGGCCCTGCGTCAGGAGATCACGCCGGGCATGATTATCGCCACCTCGATCATCGCGGGCCGGGCGCTGGCCCCGGTCGATCAGGTGATCGGGCAATGGCGCGGCATCGGTCGTGCGCGCGAGGCGCATCAGCGCCTGCGCGAGATCTTCGGACACCTGCCCGCCGACAAGCCCCGGGTCAATCTGCCCGCGCCCACGGGTGATTTGCGGGTGACGGCGCTCACCAAACTTGCCCCCCCCGCCGGACCCGAGGCCGGGGCCGACCGGCCGCGCATCCTCGATCGGGTGAGTTTCGCGCTTTCCCCCGGTGACGGGTTGGGCGTGGTCGGCAACAGCGCGGCGGGCAAGTCCACGCTGGCGCGGCTGCTGGTCGGGGTATGGGTGGCGGATGCGGGCGAGGTGCGGCTTGATGGGGCGACGCTCGATCAATGGGCGCCCGAGGCGCTTGGCCGCCATATCGGCTATCTGCCGCAGAGCCTGCATATGCTGCCTGGCAGTGTCGGCGAGAACATCGCCCGTTTCGACACGCAGGCGAAAGATGCCGATATCATCGAGGCCGCGCGCATCGCCGGCGTGCACGAGATGATCCTTGGCCTGCCCGACGGCTATGCCACCCATATGGACCGGATGACGCGGCCCCTCTCGGGTGGGCAGATCCAGCGGCTGGGGCTGGCCCGCGCGATCTATGGCGCGCCGCGCCTCATCGTGCTGGACGAGCCGAATTCCAATCTCGACGCCGATGGCGATGATGCCCTGGCCGAGGCGATCCGCACCATGCGCGCCCGTGGCTGCGTGGTGGTGGTCATGGCGCATCGGCCAAGCGCCATTGCCGCCGTCAACAAGGTGCTGCTGCTGCATCAGGGGCGGATGGCGAAATTCGGTGACAAGGACGAGGTGCTGCGCCCTGCACCCCGCCCGGTCTCGATCGTGGCACAGTGAGGACCGGACCGATGACCGCCGACGCCTTTTCCGCCCCACCCCTGAAAACCGACCTCACGAGCGCGGGCCGTTTCGGCATCCTGGCCGGGCTGATGCTTTTGACACTGGTCTTTGGCTGGGCCTATGTCACGCAGATCAGCGGCGCGGTCATCGCCTCTGGCTCGGCGGTGGTGCGTGGCAAACCCAAGATGGTCCAGAGCCTTGATGGCGGCATCGTTGAGGAAATCCGTGTCTCCGATGGCGATCTGGTGCAGGCGGGCCATGTGCTCTTGCGGCTCGATCCCACGCTGTTGCGGATCAATCTCGAGATGTATCATAACCGCCTTGCCGAGACCCGCGCCGAGATCAGCCGCCTGCGCGCCGAACAGGTGACCGGCGCGCCGCTCGTCTTCGACTATGACATGGCCTATCTCGACGGGGTGCCGCTGGCGCAGATCAATGCCGGACAGCGGGAGATATTCGAGGCCCGCCGCGAGGTGATGAAGGGCCGCAAGGATCAGCTGGCCGAGAAGATCGCGCAGTTCCACAACCAGATTTCCGGTGTTGACGGCCTGATCACCGCCAAGCGCGAACAACTGGCATTCCTGGAGAAGGAACTGGCCGATGTCAGCGCGCTCCATGCCGACGGGCTGGCGCGCGAGGGGCAGGTGCTGGAATTGCAACGCGCGCGCTCGCGGCTTCTGGGCGAGATCGCGGAACATCAGTCCGAGTTGGCCCGGATCCGCAACTCGATCCGTGATACCGAGCTCGAGATCCTGCAATCCGAGCGGCAGTTCAAGGAACAGGTGGTCACCGACCTGCGCAGGAAGGTGATGGAGGGCGAGGAACTGCTGTTGCAGATCGTCACCGCCCGCAAACAGCTTGACCGGATCGAGATCCTGTCGCCGGTGGACGGGATTGTACACGAGATGCAGATCTTCAACACGGGCAGCGTGGTCCCGCCGGGCGAGACCATCATGCAGATCGTGCCGGTCTCTGACGGGGTGGATTTTGAGATCAGGGTTGATCCCAATGCGATCGACCAGGTGGCGCAGGGACAGCGCGCCAAGGTGGTCTTTAGCGCCTTCAGCACGCGCAGTGCGCCCGAAATCTTCGGCACGGTCTCGGGCATTTCGCCCAGCAGTGTGCTCGATCCGGTGACCGGGCAAAGCTTTTACCGGGTGACGCTGGCCATCGCCCCACAGGAACTGGCGCGGCTCGAGGGCCACGAGATTCTGCCGGGCATGCCGATCGAGGCCTTCCTGCAAACCGGTGAACGCACGGTGCTGAGCTATCTCACCCGTCCGCTCAGCGACCAGCTGCGCCGCGCCTTCCGCGATGACTGAACCTGCCCTGCGGTGATGCGGCAGGGGCACAATGGCGCAGCTTCATGCAGGATACCTTGTTTTCAAACGGGTTTTGCGCCATCTTGGGCGGGAGTGGCCGCATGTGACAAACCGGTGCCAGAAACCGGGGCGCATGGGCAGTGAGGCAGGATATTTTCATGACGGGCCAGGGTCGGCGCAGGGCGTCCCGCGCATTTTCCGTTCTGACCGGGCTGGCGCTTCTGGCGGGCTGTTCGGATGTGCCTTATGACGCGCCCGCCTTTTCCTTCCTGTCTTCCTACAAATCCGCGCAGGCCGGGGCACCGGTGCTGCTCAGCAATGCCAATTGGTGGAAATCCTTCAACGATCCCACTCTTGACGCCCTGATCGAGACGGGGCTGGCGGGGAATCTCAGTCTCGATATCGCCCGCGAGCGCGTGACCGAGGCCGAGGCGATCCAGCGCAGTGTGCCGCAATCGGCCTTTCTCTCGCCCCGGGCCGGTGTGCGCGGCGAGCGCGACGAGAACGGCCGGACCGACACCCGCGCCAGTGCCTCGCTCGGGTTCGACTGGATCGTCGATATCTATGGTGGACGGCGCGCACAGATCGACGCGGCAGGCGCGCGCATCGAGGTGGCCGATGCCGAGGTCGATGCCGCGCGGCTTCTGTTGCTGCTTAATATCGCCAATGCCTATGTCGATCTGCGTTACCAGCAGGCCAGCCTCGCCCTGCGTCAGTCGGAACTGGCCTCGCGCCGCCAGACGCTGGAGCTGATCGAGCGGCTGCAACAGGGCAATGCCGCGACCCAGGTCGATGTGGTCAAGGCGCGCGCGCTCGTCTCCGAGACCCGCTCGGAAATCCCCGCGATCCGCGCCGCCATCGACGCCGCCCGCAACGAGATCGCCGTGCTTTCCGGCAAGGTGCCCGGCACGCTCGGGATCGACCTCGACAAGGGCGTGCGCCAGCCGCGCGTGTCGCTGTCGCCTGAGGTGGGAATTCCGGCCGATCTGTTGCGCAACCGGCCCGATATCCGCGTGGCCGAGCGCCGCTATTACGCCGCCTTCCGCGATGTGGCTGCGGCGCGCGCCGATCTTTATCCGCAACTGTCGCTGAGCGGCACGATCACGCGCAGCTCGCTCTCGGGCGCGGCGGGCACCGAGTATTTCTTCGGCCCCGCACTCACCTTTCCGATCCTGCCCAACACCGCGCGCCGCGCCAATGTGGAGCAGCGCGAGTCGCTTGTCCGCCAGACCCATACGCAATGGAAACTGACCGTGCTCGAGGCAATCCGCGACGTGGAGACCTCGCTCGCCGACTATGCCGCCGCCCTGTCAGCACAGCGTTCGGCGGAGGAAACGGTGCGGCTCTACAAGGAGGTGGTCACGCTGACCCGCCAGATCGTCACCCGCGACGGCGCCACCATCCGCGACCTGATCGATGCCGAACAGAACGTCTCCAGCGCCAACACCACCCTCGCCGCCACCCTCCGCCGCGCCGGCCGCAGCTTTGTTGCGCTGAACGTGAATCTGGGGTCGGGGCACGGGGCGGGGGAGCCAGGATAGGCGATTTGCCGCCCGGATGGTGCCCCCGATCCACACCATCCTTCCGCCATAGTGTGGTCTCAGATAGATCAATCTTTCCTGCTTTCTTCTCCGCGATTGAAGTCAGATTCAACGCAGGACACAGGCGGAGTCAGCCATGACGATTTTCTCGGTTTCGAATTCGGAAGAACTCCTGAAAGCCCTGGCCTCGGCCAAGGGCGGCGACACGATCGAGCTGGCGGGGGGGGATTATGGCAACCTGACGCTTATCGATGGTAGGACGCCGTTCAATGTCACGTTCGACGGAGAAGTGACAATCCGTTCCGCAGATGCCGAGCAACCGGCGAGTTTTTCGGGGATGGACTTGCGCGGGGTGTCCAACTTGACCTTCGACGGTATCGTCTTCGATTACCAGTTCTCGCTGGGTGATCCACTTTGGGCAAGTCCCTTCATGATTACGGCGGGCAGTGACAACATTACCATCAAGAATTCGATCTTTGATGGCGATCTCGCAAGTGGAGTCTCCGAGATTGATGATGGATATGGGTATGGAAAAGGCCTGGTCGTACGAGGATCCTCCAACATATCTGTTATTGATAGCGAGTTTTATGATTGGCACCGGGGCGCGACTTTTGGAGAAACAGATACTATCGATTTCTCTGGTAACGAGCTTTACGCATTACGCTCCGATGGAATTAATTTCACTTCTGTCACATCAGTGATAATAGAGAACAACTATTTTCATGATTTCAAGGCATCTCCGGATTCCCCGGATCACATGGATATGATCCAGTTCTGGACGAACGGGGGCACTACTCCAAGCATTGATATAGTTATAAGGGGAAATATCCTAGATATAGGCGAAGGATCTCTCACACAGTCAATTTTTATGCGAAACGATATGGTTGATCGAGGACTGGCCGGGGAGGAGATGTATTATCAGAATATTCTTATTGAGAATAATACGATCTACAATGCTCAAACACATGGCATTACCGTTGGTGAAACCGATGGGCTGGTTGTTCGCAATAACACTATCCTGCACGTCGAAGGAGAAATGCACGGTGCGGTGGGATCGGTAACAATACCAAAGATCAACGTAAGTCCAGATTCGAAATCAGTTGTGATAGAAGAAAACATCACTGCTGCTATCAATGGATTCAATGGACAATCCGACTGGAGCGTTGCATCCAATGCGTTACTGCAGCCCTCAGAGTATTTTGAACATTTCATCACATCGTCTCTGGATGCAGTGAATGGGGCACACAGTTATATTATCTTGCCAAATGGATATATCGAATCCCTGAATGCCGGCTCGACTGCTGCCCAGTTTTCCGATGTGTCGAATGGAATGTTTTCCCAGTTCCTTGTGCGTTCCGACGCTTCCTCGGCCCAGACACTGGTGTTCGACGCCTCGCTGACGGTGGGGCCGTTCGGTCTCGTCTCGGAAGAAGACGCGGAGTTCATCTGGACATTCGGGGACGGCACGACGGCGACAGGCCAGGTCGTGGCGCATGAGTTCGCCAGGGCCGGGCATTACGACGTCACGCTCAAGGTGATTGCACAAGATGGAACCACATCCTTGTCACAGGTCAAGGCAAGCATCGCAGGCGCCGATATCCTGGCTTTTGACGCGGAATCTGGTTGGTTCGAGGCGCTTGCCTTTGGTGAAGAGCGGGCACTTGATGCCGGGGCCTTGCCATTGAGCTCGACAGCGGATGGCCTGGCTCTCAAGCTGGGCGGGGCCGGCAAGCAGGCCAGTATCGATCCCAACGAACTGTCACGCTTTTTCGGTAATGACAACTTCGAGCTCTCCATGACCCTGAAGGCAGGCCATGCCGACAGCTGGGGTGAGGTCGCACGTATCCATGGAAGTTTCATCACCGGCGTGGATCAGAACGGGAATTTCTCACTCGATCTGTTTCCAGAGGACGGATCTCGTTTGCGACTCAAAAGCAGCGGAGTCGATGTGACCGATGGGCAGAGTCATGACATCATTGTCCGGTTCGATGGGGAGGCAGGGTTTGTCGAGATACTCATCGACGGCAAGGTTGTCGCGTCACAGAGTGTAACCGGCTCTCTGGCCGGAGGTCTGAGGGCGCTTGATTTCGGCAACCCCTGGGGAGGGACTAACTTTGACGGAGAACTGTCGGCCTTCTCTCTCAAGGCCAGTGCGTTTGATTTCCCGCTCTATGACGGGTCCGTGGCAGGATTGGATCGCGCGATCCCGGTAGAGGAAGATACGTCCCAGCCCGCACCCGCCATCCCTGTTGAAGACAGGACACCGGAAGAGACGGTGGAGACACTATCAGAGGAAATCATGCAGGAAAACGATCCGGGCGAGACCGTCACGCCACCAGAACCGCCTCTGTCCGAACCGGTAGAACCGGACTCGGGGGAACAGACCCCATCAGAGGAGGATTCCGGTTCGCTCGAACCGATCCTGCTGAAAGGCGGGTTCAAGCTCGACTTCGCGAACATTCAGAACACGGTCACGTTTCACGACAACGCTCATGTTGTCACAACGCCGGTCGGATCGGCCATCACTTTCGACGGCAAGAAAGATTACGTCTCTCTTGGACGTCTGACAGACTTCGAATCCTCTCAGAAGATCGCCTTCTCGATTGATTTCGTGAATGAAAACAGCAAAAGTTCGGAGCGATTGGTCTGGAACCATCAAAAGATCGGGCTCACCCTGGAAGGTGACGGGCTTCATGTGCAGATCGCCAATAATGACGGCAACTTCAACAACGGCTTCCGGGTTGCGGGTCTCGGTCTTGACGATGGCGACCGGCACAACGTGATCGTCATGGTTGATGCCGAGGCGGACAGGCTTCAGATCGTGGTGGACGATGTGCTGGTCCTGGATGAGCAGAACACGGACTTCGATTTTGTCGGGGCGGGTGGGCAGGAGTCGGGCTGGTCTCTGGGCACCGCCTGGAACCGCTGGTTTGATGGTCAGGTCTATGATTTCCAGGTGAGCGACGATTTCGATTTCATCGAGACCAGCACGGTAGAGGGAACGCTTCTCGTCTGATCCCCGCGCACCTGGCTGCGTGGCCCTGATGCCATATCCGGAAAAGCTTATCCTTCCGGATATGGCAAAAGCTTTCGGGTCAATATCCCACGACCGATCACAAAGCCTGCGATGATCCCCAGGACATTCATAAACAGGTCATCCACATTGAATTGCCGGTAGGCACAGGGATAAAGCCCCCAGATACCTGTGAGCTGTGTCAGCTCCACTGTCAGGCTCAGGGTTGCTCCGAACAGCATGGCAATCAGGAATCTCCTGACATGCCGGGACAAGGCCAACCCGATGAAAAGGCAGATCAGGAAATTCATCAGGGTCGCCGCAATTGTCCGGTTGCCCAGCCAGCCGATCAGGGTGCGATCTTGCTCTCGAAGCACGGCTACCGTATCCCAGAACCTGAAAAGTTTCAGTTGTGGTGTAGCTGAAGGCACCGGGCAGTCCAGGGTCTGCAAATCCGGAAAAGGATGTTGTGTAAGGAACACAAAGAAAAAGGTCACCCAAAGCAAAGGGGCTGCGCGCCAGATTTCCATCTGGCGCAGCAGGCGACCGAGGCCCAGAATGCAAACCGTCACCAAGGCAGCGTAGATTGCCGCAAGCCCGGCCAGCCCCACCAACCAGAGAAGCGTCACGTCAGACCGGCTTCGGCGAGGGCGCTTTCGGTGGCATCAGCCGTCAGGAACCGGCCATAGGGACCGACTTCGATGTTCTCCCGGATGATACGGGCAGGATTCCCCGCAACAATGCATCGCGGAGGCACGGATTTGGTAACGACAGAACCCGCCCCGACCACACAATTGTCTCCGATCTCGACACCGGGCAGGATCAGGCTGCGCCCACCGATGAAACAGTTCTTGCCAATCCGGGTGTGCAGATACATGCCGCGTGTCCGGTCATGCGTCAGGATACGCGCCTCAAAGGCGATGAAGCTGTGGGCGTCGACATGGACGCCAATTGGGAAAGTCCGGTCGAATTTCGATGACAAGGACATCTGCACCGTCGGGTGGATATCCATCCCCCAGACGCGCGTCAGCCAGAAGCGCCGCGATGCCATGAGCATGTTGCGCAGGCCGCTCAGCTTGTTGAGACCACGGCGGCGGGCCTTGGCAGGCATCATGGAATTCGGGGTTGGCATGTTCTTCGGACTCGCTGGGAACGTGATCGGCTTGCCGATGGATATAGCATGGCTGGCAACGGGGGCGCCATCAGGACGGTGACCGGCAATGCCATCCGATTCCACTTATCTTGTCCAGATTTTGGCACTATGACGCTGTAGAGGAATGTCATCCGCACAGTTCTGGTCAATGGGTTTTCGATGGATACGGTCAGTGGACACAATCATGGAAACAAGCGTCCCGGAACCATAGCCGGGCGCCTGTCTGCCGTGTCCGGCGCGGCCCCGCTGAAAAGCCTGTTGCCGCTGCCTATCGCACTCTATCTGCTCATTGTCATAACACCGGTCAGGTTCAATCTTGGACCATTGCTCATGACAGGACTCAGGCTCTATCTTATTCTGCTCATCATTCCGCTGGTATTTCGCCTGCTTTCAGGTCGTATGGGCGGCATTTTTGCGATAGATGTTCTTTTCATCCTGCACATCATCTGGATGACCATCGCGCTATCGATGAACAATCCGGACATGGTCGTTACACAGTTTGGATCGGTCGGTGTCGAGTTTCTTGGCGGATATCTGCTTGCTCGGGCCTATATCAGGACACCGGAATCATTTTCGGCTCTGTGCCGGTGGATTGTAATGATCGTTGTCTTCACAGCTCCCTTTGCAGTAATAGAAAGCATAAACGGACGGCCAATTATCATTGAGACAATTAACAGAATACCCGGCTTGTTTTCTGTTTCAGATGTCCAGAATCCACCTCGTATGGGGTTGGAACGGGCACAGGTCGTGTTTGCTCACCCCATCCATTACGGGTTGTTTTGTTCTGTCGCCATGTCTTTGTGTTTTGTTGCCCTCAGAGATCAGATTTCTGATTTCTGGCGGTATATGTTTTCCGGCATTATCCTGATTTCTGGCTTTCTCGCTCTTTCTAGCGGGGCTCTTCTTGCGATCGTTCTTCAACTCTGCTTGATAATTTGGGCCGTTTTATTCAAGGGGCTTCGCTGGCGATGGTGGCTTCTGGTCGGTCTTTTTGCAATCGCCTACATCATTGTGGAAGTACTCTCTAATCGGTCAGCAATTATAGTACTCTTGAGCTATGCGTCTTTTTCCGCACATAATGCTTACTGGCGGTCGATCATCTTCGAATGGGGAATGGTGAATGTCTGGGCCAATCCTGTCTTTGGTATTGGCCTGAATGATTGGGTTCGTCCCTGGTATATGTTCTCGGGTAGCATGGACAATTTCTGGCTTGTCATGGCCGTTCGCTATGGCATTCCTG
>NZ_JAGQDH010000019.1 GCF_018069895.1 Roseovarius autotrophicus
CGAGGCCGAGGCGCGCGCCGCGCGGTCCGAGGCCGAGGGCGAGACGGGTGCGCTGCGCGCCGAGGCTAACGCGCTTGCGCGCTTGGTGGACCGCGACACCGCCGAGGGCGGGCAGATCATGGATCGCCTTCAGGTGCAGCAAGGTTTCGAGAAGGCGCTTGGCGCGGCGCTGGCCGACGATCTGCGTGCGCCCGAGGTGGCGGCGGACGGGCCTTCGGGCTGGGCGCTTTTGCCCGGCTATGCCACGCCGCAACCGCTGCCTGAGGGGGTCACGGCATTGTCCAACCACGTCTCGGTGCCCGAGGTGCTGGCGCGGCGAATGACGCAGATCGGCCTTGTGGAGCCGGAAGATGCCCCCCGCCTGCAACATCTTCTGAGGCCCGGTCAGCGTCTGGTCAGCCGGGCAGGCGATCTGTGGCGCTGGGATGGATTCCGCGCCTGGGCCGAGGATGCGCCGTCGGCCGCCGCGCTGCGGCTTGAGCAACTCAACCGGCTGGAGGATCTCAAGCAGCAGCTCGAGCACGCCACGGCACGGGCCGATGGCGCGGCGCGCGCGCATGAGGCGCTGCGTGCCGATCTGGCGGCGTGCACCGAGGCTGACCGCGCCGCCCGCGAGGCACGTCGCGAGGCCGATGGCGCGGTCAACGCCGCGAGCCGCGCACTGAGCCGCGCCGAGGCCGACCGCAACCTTGCGGCGTCCAAGCTTGACTCCTCGGGCCTTGCCGTGACCCGCCACGAGGACGAGGCGATCGCCGCGCGCAAGGCATTGGCGGAGGCCGAGGCGGTGCTGGCGGGTCTGGGCGATCTGGCGGCAGCGCGCGCTGGTCTTGACGATATCCGCATCACCGTCGAGGCGGCGCGCATGACGATGATGACGCGACGCTCGGCGGCGGAGGAATTGCGCCGCGAGGGCGAGCGGCGCACCGCGCGCCGTCAGGAGATCGCGAAGGAGGTAAGCGGCTGGCGGCACCGGCTGGAGACGGCGGAGAAGCGGGCCGCCGAATTGGCTGGGCGCAAGGCGGACTCGGAAGCGGAGTTGAGCGAGGCGCGCGGGGCGCCCGAGTTGCTGGCCGCCAAGCGCGCGGAACTGTCCGACGAGATTGCCCGCGCCGATGCGCGCCGCGCGGCGGCGGCCGATGCGCTTTCGGCGGCTGAGGGCGCAGCGCGGCAGGCGGCGAGCGGTGAGCGCGAGGCCGAGCGGCTGGCATCGGAGGCACGCGAGGCCCGCGCGCGCGCCGAGGCCCGCGCCGAGGCCGCCCGAGAGACCCGCGATCTGGCGGCCGAGCGCATCGCCGAGGCGGTCGGGATTACCCCCGAGGCGCTGCTTGACAGCCTTGGGGCAGACCCTGACACGCTGCCCGCCTCCGACACGATCGAGGCCGATGTGGCGCGGCTGAAGCGGCAGCGCGAGGCGCTGGGCGCGGTCAACCTGCGCGCCGAGGAGGACGCGAAAGAGGTCGAGGCCGAACATGCCACGCTCGTCAAGGAAAAGACCGATCTGGAAGAGGCGATCCGCACCCTGCGCAGCGGCATCGCCAGCCTCAACCGCGAGGGGCGCGAGCGGCTTCTGACCGCGTTCGAGCAGGTTAATTCCAATTTCACGCTGCTGTTCCGGCACCTTTTCGGCGGGGGCGAGGCCAATCTGGTGCTGGTCGAAAGCGACGATCCGCTGGAGGCGGGGCTGGAGATCATGTGCCAGCCGCCGGGCAAGAAACTTTCGACGCTCTCGCTTCTGTCGGGGGGCGAGCAGACGCTGACGGCGCTGGCGCTGATTTTCGCGGTGTTTCTGGCCAACCCCGCGCCGATTTGCGTGCTCGACGAGGTGGACGCGCCGCTTGACGACGCCAATGTCACGCGGTTCTGCGATCTGCTCGACGAAATGTGCCGCCGCACCGCGACGCGGTTCCTGATCATCACCCACCACGCCGTGACCATGAGCCGGATGGACCGGCTGTTTGGTGTGACCATGGCCGAGCAGGGGGTGAGCCAGCTTGTCTCGGTCGATCTGCGCAAGGCGGAACAGATGGTTGCCTGAGGTGCCGCGCGCCCCGGACTTTACCCATGAGGCGGCGGCGCTGGCGCTTGGCCATACCCGCATCGCAGGCGTGGATGAGGTCGGGCGCGGGCCGCTGGCGGGGCCGGTAACGGCGGCGGCGGTGGTCCTAGATCCCGCGCATATCCCCGAGGGGCTGAACGATTCCAAGGCGTTGAGCGCGGCGCGGCGCACGGTGCTTGCCGCGCGGATCCGCGAGGTGGCGGAGGTTTCGGTCGCTCATGCCTCGGTCGAGGAGATCGACCTGCTCAACATCCTGCGCGCATCGCATCTGGCGATGGTGCGCGCGCTTCATGGTCTTTCGCGCCCTGCCGGTTTCGCGCTTATCGACGGCAATCGCTTGCCCGAGGGGCTGGCCATGCCCGGCCGCGCGGTGGTGCGCGGCGACGCGCTTTGTCTCTCGATCGCGGCGGCCTCTATCGTGGCCAAGGAGGTGCGCGACGCGCTGATGCGGGATTTGGCGCAACAGTTTCCCGGCTATGGCTGGGAACACAACGCCGGTTACCCGTCAAAGGCGCATAAACAGGCCCTTCTAGATTTGGGGATAAGCCCCCATCATAGGCGTTCGTTCCGCCCCATCCACAATATCTTGTATCAAGATAAATAACTAACCTAATGATTCAAAAAAGAAATTGACCGCGAATCGTGTTTGACTCATTCTCGGGGCCAACGACCAGAGCGCCAAAGCGCCGGGACAGAGGCAGAGAATGACGACAATGACCAAGACCAAGGGCGCAGCCGCGCTCCCTCTCAACACGATCATGGCTGGCGATTGCATCGAGGTGATGAATGGCCTTCCCGAGGCGAGCATTGACCTGATCTTTGCCGATCCACCCTATAATCTTCAGCTCAGGGGCGATCTGCACCGGCCTGACAACAGCGCCGTTGACGCGGTGGATGACGCCTGGGACCGGTTCGACAGTTTCGCCACCTATGACCGGTTCACGCGCGACTGGTTGGCAGCGGCGCGGCGGGTGCTCAAACCCAATGGCGCGCTCTGGGTCATCGGCTCTTATCACAACATCTTTCGGGTCGGTGCGGCGTTGCAGGATGCCGGGTTCTGGATCCTCAACGATGTGGTCTGGCGCAAGGCCAATCCGATGCCGAACTTTCGCGGCAAGCGGCTGACTAATGCCCATGAGACGCTGATCTGGGCCAGCCGCGAGGAAGGGGCGAAATATACCTTCAATTACGAGGCGCTGAAATCGCTTAACGAGGGCGTGCAGATGCGCTCTGACTGGGTGCTGCCGATCTGCACCGGGCATGAGCGGCTCAAGGATGCGAAAGGCGACAAGGCGCATCCGACGCAAAAGCCCGAGAGCCTGTTGCACAGGGTGATCGTGGGGACGACCAATCCGGGCGACGTGGTGCTTGATCCGTTCTTCGGCACCGGCACGACCGGGGCCGTGGCCAAGATGCTGGGGCGCGACTATATCGGGATCGAGCGCGAGGCGTCCTATCGCGTCGTGGCCGAGAAGCGGTTGGCAAGCGTGCGGCGCTATGACCGTGAGGCGCTGATGGTGTCGGCCTCGAAACGCGCGGAGCCGCGTGTGCCGTTCGGTACGCTGGTCGAGCGCGGGATGCTGCGGCCCGGCGAGGTGCTGACCTCGATCAACGGCAAGGCGGCGGCCAAGGTGCGCGCCGATGGCACGCTGGTGGCCGATGGCGTCAACGGCTCTATCCATCAGGTCGGCGCGCATCTCGAAGGCGCGCCCTCGTGCAATGGCTGGACCTACTGGTGCTTCAGGCGCGACGGCAAGAGCGTGCCCATCGACGTGCTGCGCCAGCAGATCCGTTCGGAAATGGGCGAGCGGCCCAACTGATCCGGAAACACTGCCGATGTCCGGGGCCTGACTTCCCGGGCATCGTCACCTCACCCCGTCGCGCCGGTCGTGACGGGGCTTTTTCGTGGCCTCAGACCGTGCTCAGCCGCCGCGCGGCAAGCCAGCTTGCCAGCGCCATGATCCCGGCGGTGGCAAGACGCGCGGGTTGAACCTAGAGGACACCCGGCTGCAGATCGCCGCAAGCTCAGCCTGCTGCTGGCCATCGCAGCCCTCGCCATCACCTGGACCAACAAGACCGCATCCGCGCTCATCGGCAGGGCAACGCTGAAACGCAAGACCCATGGTCATTACGCCAAGTCCTGGTTCCGGACCGGTTTCGACGAGGTTCGAAGGCTCCTGAGAAGCGACCCACTGGCCGCATTCGATCCATGGCCATCAATCCCAAAACGAAAGAGAGTCGTGTAGTGTGGTGAATGAATTAAGGGCTGCGCGACACCAGTCGAGCATGCAGAGCGTGCGTTCGATCCGACCGATTTCACCCAGAGCGAGGTACAACCGGTTTTGCAGGTCGCTACACCTACTTTCCAACAATCACACAAAACTGCGTGCCGCCACCTTCGCGGCTAGTGACGTCGATCTCCCATCCGCAGGCCTCGCAGACCCGTTTGACGATGGCAAGCCCCAGCCCAAGGCCAAATGTGCCCTCTTCGGCGGCACGCCCCGCACGAAAGAACGGCCGGAATATGCGTTGCTTATCTTCCATCGAGATGCCGGGACCACTGTCGGTGACGGTAATCCGGCCTGAAGTGTAGGAAAGTTCGATTACGCCCGGATGCCCGCCGTGGCGTATGGCGTTGCGCAAGAGGTTCGACACCACAATTCCTAAAGCTTCGCGTTGTGCCTCGACCGGAAGTTTATCGCATGAGCCCACAATGATCTCGACCCCACCTTCCATTGCTTCATGGCTGTGAAGGGCGATCATCTCGGCAAAAACCTCCGCGATCCGGACCTGCGTCATCGCGCCATAATCGCCCTCGCGCGCCAAAAGCAGAAAGCTGCCAATCGTCTCGTTCATATGGTCGAGTGCTGTGATCATCTGCGTCAGCCTGCGGGCGTGACGACTCTGCATTTCGGGCGCGGCGGCGATGACCTCGCATCCCGATCGCACCAGCGTCAGCGGGGTGCGCAGTTCATGCGCGATATTGGCGATGAATTCGCGCGAGCGTTCCGCGGGATCATAGAGCAGGCGCACATATTCGGTATAAGTGCGCGCCAGTGTCGAAATGGTGGCATCTTCGGTGCGAAAGGCTTCGCGCGTCGCATCGGTCATTTGCTGGCCGAAACGACGGCGCACAACCGGATCATGCCGCAACAACAGGCCTGCCCACCACGGTGACAGCGCGACCGTTGCCGCCACCAGCACAAGCGCGGCCCCGCCCAAAAGCCGCAAGAGCGTGCCGCGTTGTTCAACATGCGGGGCGCTGCCGTAAAGCACGATGGCGCGCCGGTCGCCGTCAAGGGGGCGCACAACGGCATGAACCGGACCATCCTCGCGCGTCAAAAGGTGATGACCGGGCTGCAACAGGACAAGTTGCGCGGGCGCGGGCGGGGTGGTTCCATCGCGCGGGGGCACCACCCAGGCGACGCCGTCGATCCGGTCAAGCCCACCAATCAGCGCGTCCATCAACGTGTCGGCCCGCCGTTCGGCCTTGCGGTATTCAAACGCCTGTTCCGAACGCAGAACCACCAGATAGGCCGTTGTCACCGATACCAGCACCGCAAAGACGACGAACAGTGTCAACTGCGTGGCCAGCCGCGAGCGTGGGATGGTCAGTGCCTTGCGATACACCGGCTCAGCCCTCTGGCCCGGCCATGAGGTCTGGCGAAAGCCGGTAACCCAGACCGTGCAATGTCTGGATCGCGGGTGGCCGGCCGTCCATGGTCAGGGCGCGGCGCAAGGTTGACATATGCGCGCGCACCGCCTCCGATCGCATCTCGTCATTGCCCCAAACGATGCGCTCTATCTCGGATCGGCTGAACGTTTTTTGCGGGCTTCGCAGCATTGCAATCAGGATCTGAAGGCACTTGGGTTGCAAGATCACCTCCTGTTGCAAGACCTGAACGGTTTGCGATTGCGGGTCATAGCGGATCGGCCCGGCGCACAAAGCGCGTTGGGTGACCGCTCCGATGCGTCGGTTGACAAGCGCTTGAAGCCGCGCCCACAGTTCCTCCAACGAGAACGGCTTGACCAGGTAATCATCGGCACCCGCGCCAAAACCGGTTACCTTGTCCGTCACGCTATCAAGAGCGGTCAACATCAGGATCGGCACGTCGACCTGACGTTCCCGCCGCAGAATCCGACAGACCTCAAGCCCGGACAGACGAGGTAACAGCAGGTCAAGCACGATGACGTCGAACTCCTCGGCCTCGCAGATGCCAAGTGCGGCATAGCCGTCTTGCACCCAGTCAACCTCATTGTCCTTCGCTTCCAGAAAGTCAAAAAGGTTCGTGGCGATGCCTTCGCTGTCTTCGACGATCAGGATCCTCATTTGGCGCGCTTTCCATACTCGTGACCTGTCTGCATACGCGGGTCAGGTCGGATGCCCCAGCCTAGCGCGCAAACACCGCCTCTGTCACCTGAGACAACAGCGGCAACGCCGCCTGTTCGGGCAGAATGCCAAGGCCCACGGTCGCCGCCGCACAGGCAAGCATGGGCCACAGGATCCGCCCGTCCACTTCGCGCCCAAGCGCCGGGGGTGGCACGAACCCTCCGGACGTCGCCCCGCACCGCCACCCCATGAACACCGCAAGGGTGCGCAGGTAATAGGTCGCCGCCAGCAAACTCGACAGGATAAGCGCGATCACCGCGACCAGACTGCCCGCACCCTGCGCGCCCGCGAAGAGATACCATTTGGAGATGAACCCCGCCGTCAGCGGTAATCCGATCATGCTGAAGGCGCCCACCGCGAAGGCCAGAACCGTCAGCGGCATTTCACGCACCAGCCCGTGCATTTCCGAGACGTATTTCTTGTGGGTGACCACATAGATCGCGCCCGCACACAGAAACAGCGTGATCTTGGATACCCCGTGATTGAGGATATGCAACATCCCGCCCATCGTGCCCTCGGCATTGGCAAGCGCACCGCCCAGCACGATATAGGCCAGTTGACCAATCGTCGAAAACGCCAGCAACGCCTTGAGATTATCAAGCCGCAGCGCATAAAGCGACGCCGCCACCACGGTGAACGATGCCAGCCAGATCCCGATCTGATCCAGTCCAAGCCCGGTCATCAGGCCCGGGCCGAACACATCGGTCATGACCCGCAGGATCCCGTAAGCCCCGGCATTGACTACCGCCACCGCGTGCAACAGCGCCGATACCGGAACCGGCGCCACCATCGCGGCCGGAAGCCAGCCATGCAACGGCATCAGCGCAACCTTGGCACTGCCCCCCAGAAACAACAGGAAAGTCACGATCAAAAGCGCGCGATGAGCTTTCATGTCCAGCCCGCCAAAAACCCCGCCGGGCACAAATTCCAGCGTTCCCGCCAGATGCCATGTCAGCCCGATCGCGGGCAGCAGGAAGGCAATCGAGGTGCCAAGATGATAGGCCAGATAGCGCCGCCCGCCGGCATGGGCCTCATCGGTGTCGTCATGGGTAACAAGGAAATAGGTCGCCACCGTCATTGCCTCGTAGAACAGATAAAGAGACAGCAGGTTGGCGGCAAAGGCCACCCCGACCGTAAAGGTGATGGTCAGCGCGAACAGGGCCTGGAACCGTGTCTGATTGGGCGAGGCCAGAACATCGAGATACCCGAACGAATAGATCGACGTGGCGAGCCACAGCACCGATGCAATCAGCGCGAATGTCAGCCCCAGCCCATCGACCCGAAAGGCAAGGCTGGCCTCGGGAAAGAAGGTGGAGACCTCGTAGATCATGACCTGCCCCGCCGCCACGGCGGGGATCATACTGGCCAGAACCAGCATTTGCACAATGGCCGAACCGATGATCAGCCCGTTGCGTAGGCGCGCGCCATTGCGGGCAAAACCCATGGCCGCAACCCCCCCAAGCGAGACGATCAAGGCCAGAAACGGCGAAAAGGATGCAGCGATCATTGGGGCGCACTCCGTTGCATTGGAAAACCGGGCGGAAAGGGATAGAAACCAGGAACTTGAAACATCGTCACATGTCCTCCCTTCCCGCCGCGGTCTCTGGCATCGCGGCAAGCATGATGGATGCTGCCTGCCGGTCTGCCAGAAGGGTTGTCTGCCGGTCGATCTGTGCGGCGACCGTGGCGCGGGTCAGACTTTCGGGCACGCCCGGAAACAGCCCGGTCCCGACGATCAATACTATGATGCCCGCGCCAAAGATGCGCTCTCGTCCTTGCAGATCGGGGGCGGCGGCAACCGCTGGCCGTGCCGCGACCCCAAGAAAGCCGCGCTGATAGGCCGTCAGAAAATACCCCGCCCCCAGCACAACGCCGCTGACCGCCAGCAGACCAAAGCCCCAGCCGGCATCGAACACGCCCTTGAGCGACAGGATCTCGCCGACAAAACCGCTGGTCCCCGGAACCCCGATAAGCGCAAGACCTGCAACGAACACCACCGCTGTCAACCGTGGCGCCGAGGCGATCAGCCCGCCCATGGCGCGCACATCGGCATGACCCAGCCGTCGCTCTATCATCCCGATACAAAGCGCAAGCCCGGCCGTGGCAATGCCCGCATTCAGCATCATCATGATCGCCCCGCGCCAGCCATCCGCCGTACCTGAAAACGCCGCCGCCGTCATCAGCCCGACATGGCCGATCGAGGAAAACACTAAAAGGCTGCGCAGGTCGCGACGACCAAGCGCGATGAGGCCCGCATAGAGAATGGCAACAACCTCAACGCCGATGACCCAAGGCGCATACTCCGCCGCCGCGCCGGGTGCCAACGGGATGACGAACCGCAAGAACCCGTAAGTGCCAAGCTTGACCCCCAGAAGCCAGGCCATCATCGACACCGGCGACGCCGCGACGCTTGCGCCAACCCACAGATGCAGCGGCAGCGCCGGGGCCTTGATGGCAAAGCCGAAAGCCAGAAAGGCAAAGACCGCCAGTTCGGCGCCCTCGGGTAGGGCAAACCGCGACAAGGCGGCCATGTCGAAGCTTAGCTGCCCTGTCACCTCAGCCGCGCCCAGCCCGGCCATCACCAGCCCGGCGAGTACCGGCAGCGACCCTAGGAGCATGACCACCATGTAATTACGGGCGGCGCGTGCCGGATCGGGTGCGGTGCCCGACAGCTTGATCAGGAAATACCCCGGCACCAGCGCCATCTCGAAAAACACAAAGAACAGAATCGCATCGGTTGCGGCAAATGCCCCAAGGGTGGCCGAGAGCAGGATCAACAGGTTTATGTCCACCCAGCGATTACGTTTCTGTGTCGCCTCGGGCGCGACCCACTGAATCGCCAGAAACACCAGCGCCGTCATCGGCAGGAACAACACGCTGATGCCGTCGATCCCCAGCGCATAGTCGATCCCGAGCGAGGGCAACCATGCCAGCCGCTCGGTCATCTGCATGCCCGCAAAATCCGCCCGAAAGGCCACCAGCGCTACAATCGACAACACAAGGCTTGTCGCCGCTCCGGCCTGTGTCGTCTTGCGCGCCTGACGCGGATCGCGCATCAGGGCTGCGGCCACGGCGGCAAGAAGCGGCGCGAGGATGATCAGGCTCAGGATCGGAAAGCCGGGCGCGCTTGAAAAGGTCATGTCCTGCATGGGTCCGGTTCCTTCAGTTGTCGGTTTCGGTTGTGGCGATGGACGCATGATCGAACGCACGCCCCGCCATGGCAGGGGCGTGCGGCACCTGCGGCACACGTTCGACGATGACGGTTACGCTGGCGCGGGTCAGGCCGATGAACGGGCCGGTGTAAAGCCCGACGATCAGCACCATCGCGGTCAGAGATCCGGCAATGGCGCGCTCGATTCCGGTCAGATCGTCAAAAGCGTGGTCCTTCGCCTCAGCCTGTGCGGGGTTCATGAAGGCGCGTTGGAAGAACCGCAGCAGATAGGCTGCCGTCAGAACCGTCGAGGCCCCCACAAGAAACGCGAAGCTCCAATGTGCCTCATAGGCGCCGATCACCACCAGATGCTCGCCATTGAACCCGGAGGTGCCTGGCATACCCACTGCCGCAAGCGCGATCAGAAGGAACGTCCCCGCCAGCCACGGCGCCCGCGACACCAGCGCGCCCATATGGCTGATGTCTGGGCGCGGCACCCGCGTGGCGATGAACGCCCCCAGGATGTAAAGCCCGGCCATCGCCATGCCGATCGACAGCATCTGCAACAATCCGCCCTCGATTCCATGCGCATTGAGCGAGAACAGCCCGATCACGATCACCCCCATATGGGCAATGCTGGCAAAGGCCAGCAGGCGGCGCAGATCGGTCTGAACAAGCGCCATCACGCCGCCATAGATTGCCCCGATCCCGCCAAGTGCCACCAGCACCCAGCCATGCGCTGCGGCCGCCTCGGGCAGGGGCGCGATGACAAAGCGCAAAAACCCGTAGGTGCCGATCTTGAGCCCGACCAAAAACACCCCCAAGCCCATGATCGGCCCGTTGTCCAATACCCTCGGCAACCAGCCATGCAGCGGAAACAGCGGCGCGCGAATGGCAAAGGCCAGTGCCAGCAGTACGAAGATCACGGTTTGCGCCGAGGCGGGCATAGACGCCTGCGCCAGCAGTTCCAGCCCCGCGCCGCCCAGATGCCCGATCAGCAATTCCAGCCCGATCAGCGACAGGCCTGCCGCCATGGCCATGATCACGGCAAAGTCACGCGCCACCCCGTTGCGCGACCGCCCGCAGTGACCAAAGCGGTGCAGCAGATACCAGGCCGGAACCCCCTCCAGCGACAGAAACACCCAAAACAGCCGGATATCAGCGGCGATGAATGCGCCCGTCAACCCCGCTGACAGCGCTAGCAGCGCCGCATAGTAATGGCGCTCGTCGCTGTCTTGCGGCACGCCCTCCTGCGCGCCGCGCCAGTCGCGCGGGCCAGAGGCAAGCAGGCAAAGCAGGGTCAGAATCGCCGTAAGCGGCAGGAAGAGCACACTGACCCCGTCAATGCCAAGGCGGTAGAGGCCCAGGCTTTCGACCATTTGCAAACCGTCATGCGCGCTTTCGAACGACAGCGCGATGGCGAAGGTTGCAAGCACCTGCACCGCCGCTGCGGCAAGGGCGAACTGGCGCACGACGACGCCCGCCCGCCCGGTCCAGAGCGCTAGCGCGGCCAGTGCCGGGGCCCAAAGTGCAAGCGAAAGCACCGGAAACCCGATCTGTTCCATTGCGAAAAGGTTGGTCATGTCCATCTCACGCTCCTGCCAGGGCGGCGAGCGCCACCAGAATGATCAACCCGATGCTGACGACCGGACGGCCAAGCGCGCGTTCCACGAGAATGGCCGCGTGACCCAGACGGGTGGCGGCACGGTCCACCGTCGCTTCAAATCCGGTGGTCGCTTGCGTCTCCACATGGCGCGTGGCCTCAGCCAGATGCAGCCCCATGGCACCGGGCAGCGCTTCCGCCGCGCGCCGCGGCACGGTATCAAGCCAGGCCACCGCATCGCCCGCGCGCGCCGCGCCATTCGCCGCGCCGCCCAGCGTGCCGCGCGAGAGCCGCAAATCAAGCCGCGCCAGACGCTCTGACAGATCAAACACAAACGGCAGAATGCGGGCCTGTATCACCGCGTCGATCCACAGCCGGTTCGAGGCCGCTGCATAAAGCGTGCGCAACAGCGGATGAGAGCCAAGCGCCGCCTCGGGTGCCGCGCGCGACAACAGCAGCGTCGAAAGCACCGAATGCGCTGCCAGAACCGCCAGCATCAGCGCCAGCAACACCGTCAGGCCAGGCGCGCCGCCCAGGGCCGCGCCCTGCGGCAGGCCCAGGAAGGCATGAAACCAACTGCCATCCGCGCCCCCCGGCAACAGTTGCAACAACGCCGCGCCCGCTGCCGCGATCAGCACCGTGATCACCGCGCCCCCCGCCGAACCGAGGCCGGTTGAGGCCTGCGCCTCCTGCGCGTGATCGTGCCCGCCTGCGTGATCCGCGAGCGCATCGTTCACCGACGAGATCGCCATCCACCCCAGCAACGTGACCGCTAGCAACGCCGCCCCGGCAAACACCGCAAGCGCTGCGCCCATCGTCAATTCAGCCCCCGCCAACGCCAGCACCGGTGGCGTCAAGACCAACGCGACCGCCACCAGCAATGCCACGCCGACACCGCTTGGCAAGGGCGCGGGATCGGTGCGGGTCTCGAAATCAAGCTTGCCGTGCAGGTGGTGCAGGATCGAGGGCGCGGTCAGGAACTGATAGGCTTTGTAGAATGCGTGGGCGACGATGTAGAACACCGCCACCCCATACGCCCCGAGGCCGCAGATGACGAACATCAGGCCAAGATGCATACTTGTTGAATTTGCCAGAACCCCCTTGATATCCGTGGCCGCCTGACCGCCAAGCGCGCCATAAAGAGCCGTCACCGCACCGATCAGACCGGCAAGGACAAGCACGGCCGGCGCCGCCTCGAAAACCGGGTGCGCGCGCACCACCAGATAAACGCCCGCCGTCACCATCGTTGCCGCATGGATCAGCGCCGATGAAGGGGTTGGCCCCTCCATCGCCTTGGCAAGCCAGCCGCCCAATGGAACCTGAGCCGATTTGCCAAGCGCCCCCACCAGAAGACAGGCCGCCGCAGCCGGGGCAACCCAAGCGTCCGCCGCCGCCATCGCCTCGGGCAGTTCGCTGAACCGCACGGTGCCCGCACCGGCATAAAGGACAAGGATGCCCAGGATCAGGCCGGCATCACCGACCCGGTTTGCCACGAACGCCTCGGTCGCCGCGCGCCCCGCCGCCGCGCGCTGCGTGTAATGCCCGATCAGAAGATAGGAACACAGGCCTACCCCTTCCCAGCCAAGGAACATCAACACAAGATTGTCCGCCAGCACCAGCACCAGCATCGCCGCGACAAACAGCACATAGGCGGCGAAATACCGGGTAAAGCCGATCTCGTTGTGCATGTAGTTGATTGAGAACCGGCAAATCACAAAGCCGAACACCGTCACCATTGCCGCCATCACCGCCGACAAGGGATCAAGTCGGAATGCCAGATCAACCGCTTGCCCGCCCATCTCGAACCAGGGCATGACCGTGACCGTACGCACGGCGGGCGTGGATATGGTTGCGACCAGCAGCCAAAGACCGGCAAAGGCTGCAACCCCGGTGGCGGCGAAGGAAATCGCCTGCACCTGACGCCAGGACAGCCATTTGTCACCGGCATAAAGACTGGCGGCAAGCAACCCGGCGGCCAGAAGCGGCGGCAGCAGCATCAATGCAATCAATACGTTATCCATCAAACTCTCCATCAGCTCCGCCCCGCATCCCAGCGGGCTTTTGGTTCACGAATGCGGGCGGGCGGCAAAAAGCAGTCATGCTTGCCACGGATCCACTCATAACTGTCATCGACCTCGGGCAGAGGCGTCAGGGGCTTGTCCCATTGCACAAAGCCTACGCCGGGGACAAAGCGATGAAACGTGCAGGTGTCGGGATCATGGGCAATCAGATGCACCCATTGCCCGTTGAGCAGTTCCTGAATTCCCGGCTGACGGCCATAGATCTCGCCCAGCACGGCAAGCGGTGCGTCAACGATCAGTTGCAGACGCATCGCTTCGTGCACCTCGGTCATTTGTCGTGGCAGTCCGGTGGCCAGATCGCCCTGCGCGCCGGGCATCACCCCAATCATGCTGACCACATTGTGCGGAACCTTGGTGCCCGATCCGTAGCCGTCGGGATTCACCGTCGAGAAATAGTATTCAAGATTGATCCCCGCCCCGACCGGCCCCACCGCCAGCAGGATCCGTTCAAGGATGGTGCCATCATCATCCTGCGTGGGATCGTAGGAGATGATGAACCCGCGCCGGTCGAAAAACAGCCCCTGCGTCACCGCTCGACGACCCACAAGAGCGAAGGCGTTGGTTGCGTGCCCCCATTCGGGCCGCACTTGGCTGAGATCCTGTGACCGGGCCTTGACATGTGCCCACGACCGCTCAGGGCTTGCATCCTTGGGCGCGGACCGGAAGCGGCGGCAGCGCTCGCGCGCGGCGCGGCGCGAAGTTTCGTCCAGGTCGCGGCGCACCATCGCCCAGTCCTGATGCAGGGCGGCGGGGATGTCCTCGATGTCGAAACACAGGAAATCGTCGTTGCAGGTATTGTGCTCGGCCCCCACGAACCAGGTGTCTTCGGGAATATCGATGCCTCGGGCGCGCAATTCGCCGCGCACCGCCGGATCATTGGCCAGCGCCGCGAAAAGCCGCGCATTGACACCACCGGGTTTGCCCGAACAGGCGCCGCAATCATGCGCGTTCTCATGGGGATTGTTGACGCTGAAGGACCGGTGCGAACAGGTGACGACGATGCGCGCGAAATTATGGGTCAGCCCCCAGTTCCGCAGCTGGGCCTCGATCCGGTCGGCCCCTTCCAACACGTCGAACCCGTAGGGAAGACCGGCCTCGTGGAGGCCGTAACGGTCCAGCTCCTGCGCCTCGATCCGCGCATGGGTCAGGCGCGTGGGCACATCGGGAACAACGCGCCCCACCGCCGTTTCCGCCATCCGGTGATACCCGAGCGGTGCGAAGATACGCCCCACCAGCGGCACCGCGTGGAAAAGCCCGGTAACCTGCGTAGTCAGGAACGCCACGACCGGATTGCGCTTGGTCTCCCACATGACCTGACCAAAGGCGTCGATCAGGCCGTTGCGCCGTCGCGCGATCGGCCACACCGTGTCCAGCGCGGCGTCACGCGGCACCTCGGCGGTGCGATGGCCCGGTGTCGCCACAGCGGGACACAGCGGTGTTATGTCGTGATCCCCCAGCCCGCTATGAGCAATCGCCACGCCAAAGAAGCCGGCAGCGCCAAGGGTCTCGTATTCGGGGTCGAGCTCTCCGAAATAGCGGTGGACGTTTTCTTCGCGCTCGTCGATGCACAGCACCAGCTGTGCGCGGGGGCGGCGGGTACGTCCGGCGATCCAGCGCCCGCGCCCGCTGTTTTGCGCCAGCGCATTGAGCACCTCATCACGATAATGCGCCTCGTAAGCCTCCAGCCAGATGCGGCTGATGGTGCGCGGCGTCAGGGCGTCGATCTCTGTCAGCAGCACCTGTGCAAGGCCGGGGTTCTCCGCAAAATCCGCAGGGCTAAGGCCCAGATGCACCGCCACCCGCGTGACGCGGTCTATGTCCTGCGCCGCAGCCTCGCGCGCCGCCTCGGCACTTGCAACCAGCCAGTGCCGCCGCGCAAGTGCTGCGATACGCTCGCGCTCTGCCCGTGTCGGCGGGCGCATCGACAAGACTAGCGATGCCGCCTCGGCCAGATCGGGAGCCAGCGTCCCGCGATGCAGCGCCAGACGCAAGAACACCTCTGGGGCATTGCGCCCCGACCAATCCGCCAACGCGGGCAGGTTCGCGCCTATGCCGCAGATCTCTTCAAGAATACGGTCGAGAACCGCCATTTCGGTGAAAAGCCTGATGGCAAGATACTGGATAGTATCCGCCGGCTGTTGTTTTTGCTTGTAATGCGCGGGATGAATTTCCATCCAGAACATCATCCCGGCCCAGCCCTTGAGCTGTGCAAGGCACCGCCCCAGATACACTTGCCAATCCTCATCGGGAATGCCCATCCGGTCAAGGATGGATACCAGCGCCTCGGCCGGATCTTCCGGCAGCGCGGCCAGCATGCCCTGCCAATTGCCGCCACCTTCAAGGCGCAACAGCGGATCACTCAGCACAGCCAGCCGCCACGCGGCAAACAACCCCTTGTGCCGACGCGGCATTCGTAGCGAAGCAAGCCCTTCATCGGTAAAAGCCGACAGGTGGCGGATCATCGCGGCATTAACCTTGGTCACGACGTTGATTCCCGTCAGATCCTGCACCACATCCGCAAGGTTGCGCCCGCCGCGCAAGGCGTCACCCAATCCGGTTGTCGCATCCGCACAGGCCGCGTCGAACGCGGTTTGCGCATCCCGCGCAAGCAATGTGCGCAGCGCGCGCCTGAGGTCGGTATCCTTGATGCCGTCGGCAAGCCCGCGCAGCGTGGGTACGATGGCCTCCGGAAGCGCCCCGCGCGACCGGGTCTCACGCAACCCGGTCAGAAGCTCGGGCGGCACCTTCGCGCCGAGCGTGTCCAGAACCCGGCCAATCGTAACGCGTTCGACCAGCCCGACCGGGATGGCATCCGCCACCTCCTCGCCGGGTGCGGGGCGCGCGGACATCGTGACCGGATCGAACGGCCCGAGCGGTTCGTCGAGCCGCAGATCGCGCCCGATTTCCGCTCGCAGGGCGCGCAGCCCCGTACCTGCGGGTTGAGCCGCGAGGCTAACCGATATTGAACCCAGATCACCGCGTCGGAAAATCAGGTGTTCGGCGATCCGGGAGACGATCCGCACCTCTATGCCAAGCGCCTCGTCGGCCTTGTCGCCCCAAAGCTGCGCGGCGCGCTCTCGATAATTGCTCCACCTTTCCGCCGGAATGCCCATGGCGGCCAGTGCCTGTTGTCCCTTGATCGCACCGGCGGGCAAGGTCTGACTGGCACAGGTATCCGAGATCACGCGCACTACGGGCAAGCCAAAATGCGCGCCGAGCCATTCCCCCAACGTCTGATCGCGTCCGACGCTTGCGCGCATACCCTCGATCACACCCTGCCCCATCGCGGCCAGTTCGGTGCGCAAACGCTCGGTTTCCGGCCCCAAATCAAGATTGCCCACCTCGGGATCGAAGGCGTTGTCAAGAACGGCCAGCGGGCGCCGTGGCGCGGCATCGCTGCGCAATATCGCCTTGAGTACGTCACCCCGGCTGATCTCGCGCATGCCCACCGTGGCAATCCCGGCCCCGATGCCAAGATCGGGTTGCATGGCCAGACTGTCATCAAGGTCGGCCTCGGTGATCCGCCCAGCGGCAAAGGCGGCCAGATACTGGTGATCAGGCAGGTAGCCATCAAGGCCAAGCGCATGACGCGATGTCTCTATCGCGTCGTGGAAATGCTGCTTTTGCAACCCCAGCAACGTATTGTTGTGCACGAAGGTGATGTTCATCGGCCCCTGCTCGCTCAGCATATGGGCGGTGTGGTGGATTGCGTGACGGAGATGAGTCACGCGATCCGCCTGTGTGATTTGCTCTTGCGTATCGGTTTTGCGCGCTTTGGCCTTTGTTGTAGTCGCCATCGTGTCCTCCGATCGTTCAGGGATGCAGGGCGGCAGCGATGTCCGCAGCCACAAGGGTGGAAATCAGGCCCGGAAAAAGCCCGAGTATGAGCATGAGTGCAGCAAGCGGCAGCACCGCGGCCAATTCGAGCGTGCCAAGATCGCGCAGCACTGCGCTATCACGCGGTACTGGCATGAGAACCATCCTGCGAAACACTCGCAGCGAAAACGCGGCCGTCAAAATCAGACCGATCCCGGCAAGCGCCGCCGTCAGACCCCACCGTTCAATCCCGCCCATGAACACCTGAAACTCGCCGACAAAACCCGAGAGGCCCGGCAGACCCATCGACGCCAACAGCGTCATGGTCAGCAGCACGCTGAAGCGCGGGGCATTGCGCGCCTGCCCCGTAGACCGGATCAGGCTGCGGCTGTGGGTCTGGGCATAAACAATCCCCACCAGCAGAAAAAGCGCCGCCGTCACCAACCCGTGGCTGAACATCTGCACCGCCGCGCCGCGCAATCCGATCTCGGTCAGCGAACCGATGCCCAGCACCACGAACCCCATATGGCTGACCGAGGAATAGGCGATCATCGCCTTGAGGTCGTCCTGGCGGAACGCCAGCACCGCGCCGTAGACGATGGTCAGCACACCAAGCGCCAGAATGATCGCCCCGAAGATCTCGAACGCGCCGGGCACCATATCGGCCAGCCGCAACAGGCCATAGCCGCCCATCTTCAACAAAATCCCAGACAGCATGATGGAGGCGGGCACCGGCGCCTCGACATGGGCGGTCGGCAACCAGCCATGCAGCGGCACAATCGGCACCTTCACCGCCATGCCCAACGCCACGCAGACGAAAACGAAGCTTTGCAGTTCAATGGGCGCGTTGCGCATTACCTCGGCGATCACCGTCATCTCGAAACCATGAACCGCGCCCTGCGCGACCGCCTCAACATAGGCCGCCATCAGGCCGATCAGCATCACCACCGATCCCGCCAGCGTATACATGAAAAACGAATACGCGGCCTGCGCCCGGCGAGTGCCGCCCCAGATGCCGATCAGGAAAAACATCGGAATGAGCGCGAGCTCCCAGAAGACATAGAACAGGAACCAGTCGCGCGCCGCGAACACTCCCATCACCGCAGCCTCAAGCAGCAGAAACCAGATCAGGAACGGGCGCTCGGCCCTGGTCATCGTTGCGGGAACCACCATCAGCGCGATCAGCGTCAACAGCCCAGTCAGAACCGCCAGTGCCAGCGCCACGCCATCAAGGCCAAGGTGAAACACCACGCCGATTTCCGGCACCCAGGGCAGTCGCGTGGTGAACTGTTCGCCCCCCGCCGTGTCGAACCGCAAGGCCAGCGCAAGCGTCAGGATCAGCGTCGCACCAGCCGCCCCGATGGCAACCTTGAGCGGCCCACGCCCGTCAGCCCCCGCCGGAACAAGCGCTGCGGCCAAAGCACCAAGCACCGGAAGAACGAGCAAAAGTGTCGAAGCGCCCATGTCGGCATTCCTTTTCGATGGTCGGATCAAGCCAAGGTCGTGCCGCAGGCCGAGGGCCCGCGGCACGCGCCGTGATCAGGATGTCGCGCGCAGCGCGGCGACATGGCTTTCGGCAAGGGATTTAAGCCGGTCCTTGCCAATCACCCGCACGCTGCCCCCGGTGCGGGCGTATTCGCCTTCGAAGTCATGCAATTGCTCATGCACCGTGTGATCGATGTAGCGCACCTCGGACAGATCGAGCGTCAGCGCCTTTCCAGGCGGCAGGTCATCCAGAACGCCGCGCAGCGACAGGAAGTTGAGGAACCCATGCGCGCCGCGCAGCTTCAACGTCACTTGCTCTCCGGCGTCAGTGATCTCGGTCGGGGCCTTAACCCCGCGAACCCCGCGCACGGCATTGATGACCAGTGCCAGTACAAAGCCCGCGATCACGCCGATCAGCAGGTCCTCGACCACCACCAGCACCGCCGTCACCGCCATGTAGAAAACCTCTTCGTTTCCGGTCTTGGCGGCGTGGATAAACTCTTTGGGGTGGGCCAGACGAAAGCCGATGAACACTAGCATCCCGGCAAGGGCCGCAAGCGGGATCATGTTGAGCAGCTGCGGAATGGCAACCACAGCCACGGCAAGAAACACCCCATGAAAGAAGTTGGCCCAACGGGTGCGCGCGCCGTTCATGATATTGGCGGAAGAGCGCACCACCTCGGCGATCATCGGCAAACCGCCGACAAAGGACGACAGCGTATTCGCGGCCCCCTTGCCGATCAGTTCGCGGTTCATGTCGGACCGACGTTTCCACGGGTCCATCTTGTCCATTGCCGCGGCGGTCAGAAGCGATTCGAGACTGGCCACGAACACATAGGTGACCACGAATTTCCAGAACAGCGGCGTCGCCACCTGGCTCCAGTCCGGTGAAAGATAGGCGTCGGCAATGTTGGTCGGCACGCTGACCAGAAATGCGTCGGGCACGGACAGCGCCTTGCTAAGCCCGATCGCCACGATGACAACCGCCAGCGGGGCCGGCACAAATTGCGCGATCCTGCCCAGCCGGGGCCACAGGATCATCAGTCCGAGGCTGATGCCACCGATCAAGGCTACCGAAGGCACCATATTGGCGAAACTTGCCGGAATTGCCGCGATCGTCGCAATCATTCCCCCCGAGAAATCCACGCCCACCGCAAGATGAACCTGCTTGGCCATGATGATGATGCCGATCCCCGCGAGCATCCCATGCACCACATTGAGCGGGAATATATTGGTCATCTTGCCAAGCTTCAGCAGTCCCATGCCGATCTGGATGATCCCGCACACGACCCCGACGGCAAGCGCCGCACGAAAGCCCCGGATCAGATCCACATCGCCAGTGGCCGGATCGAAACCCAGCCCGTTGACCGCACCGTAAACGATGGCAATCAGGCCCGCCGCCGCCCCGTTGATCGTCACATGCGATCCGCTGATCAGCGCGCCGATCACCCCGCCGATCACGGCGGTGATCACCCCGGCAATCGGTGGCGCACCCGATGCAATGGCAATGCCAAGGCTCAGCGGCAAGGCGATCAGGAAAAGAATGAATCCCGCCGGCAGATCGAATCGCAAATTCTCAATCAGGCCCGGCACCCAGTCTTTTGGGACCGGGCCCGGATTTTGCGGCGTGTCTGTTGCCTTTTCGGCCATGTTTGTTTCCTCCCTTAAGGTGTCTTGGGTCACGGTTTTGTGCAGGCCATGTGAAAAGTCATATGTGCGTCTGCGCAAATGCGACGGAATTATTCGTGAAAAAAACGCAATGCGCCCTGTTCTCCGACGAAGCCCCATGATAGGAAACGATCAGCCGGTTACCGCCGCACACCTTGCACAGATCATTCGTGATGAACGCCACAAAATCCGACACCGTGATATTTGCGCTTGTAATCGCCTTGGGCGGAACGCTGGCATTCATGTCGGCGATACTTATGAGAAGCACCTCAGTAGGACCTGAAGCCGCGTTTGACACCTTGGTAGGAGTAGGTCTGATCGCTTGGCTCTATGCCGCGATTACCGGGTTGGAAATGGTCAGTCGCCGTACATTTTTGCATGTCTGCACGGCCGCCTTCATCACTGTTCCGATAGCGGTATTGTTGTTTCTCTGATCTGACTTTCAAGAAGGAACTTCGGGGTCCGGTGCAATTACTGAGATGCCGTAATGGGCGAGTCGCTCCCGGGCCCGGCGTAGTGCTGCGTTGTTTTGTTGATTGTCACTGAGAACTGACCCGGCATTTTCATCGAGATCTGACCCACCCAGTCGTTATGATCTTCTGATGGCATTGATGATGTGACCGCCCCCCGACGGCATCAATGTGCCAGGGTGGGTCTGCGATGATCCACAAAGGAGGACGGTCATGTCGGAGATTATCACCCTTCGCGGTTTGGGCGAGCTGAAAACGTAGAGCCCCGCCCAAAGGATCGCGCGCGCGGTGATCGCGGATTCGGGCCGTGTTTGTGCCCCCAGAAGCCGTGGCGCGAGCGCCTGCACCGCGCCATAGGCGATGATCCAGAGCGCCATGAAGCCGCCCACCAGAAAGAACGCCTCTCGCCGCCCCGCATCGGTGCCGTCCGACAGAACCATCTGGAAATAGACCGGGATGCCCACTACAAACCACACGTCACGGGCACCGAACAGGAACATCCGTGAAAGGCTGAGCCGGTTGACGCGGGCATCGCGCGAGCGCCAGCCGCCCCAGGCCTCGGCGGGCTTCATGCGTCCCGGCAGTCCTGCGGGCAGGAACAGCACCACCGCCGCGAGAATAACCGCCAGCACCCCCGCCATGCTCCAGACCGCCGCGTGAAACCCCGCAAGGCCCAAAAGCGCCGCGCCGAGGAAGAAGCCCGCGCCCTTGACCGCGTTCTTGGAGCCGGTGAGGGTGGCGACCCAGCGGAAAAGTCCGCCAACCCCGGCGGGAGCGAGCAGCTTGACGGCGGATTTCGAGGACATCTTGGCCAGATCCTTGGCCACGCCCGACGCGCCCTGCACCGCCATCACGAAGGCGACCGAGGCGGGAATGCCCCACTCTGGGTCAAGCTGCGCCAGCGCCACAAGCGCCCCGATCTGAAGCGCGAGCCCGCCATAGAGCGTCGCGGCAAGCCCGAAGCGCGCGGCAAGCCAGCCGGCGGCGAGGTTGGTGACAATCCCCGCCACCTCATAGAGCAGGAAGAGCCACGCGAGTTGCACCGGCGAAAAGCCGAGCGTGTTGAAATGCAGCAAAACCAGCATCCGCAGCGCGCCATCCGACAGCATGAAGGCCCAATAGGCCGCCGTGACGGCACCGTAAGCGCGCAGCGGATTGACGGCTTCCGTCACAGCGAGGTCGCAACCATGCGGGCGATGTCGCCAAGCCGACAGGCATAGCCCCATTCGTTGTCGTACCAGGCGTAGACCTTTACCTGTGTGCCATTCACGACCATGGTCGAGAGCCCGTCCACGATCGAGGAGCGCGGATCGTTGGTATAATCGGACGAGACGAGCGGGCGCGTCTCGAACCCGAGGATGCCCGCAAGTGGGCCCTCGGAGGCGCCCTGGAAGAGCGCGTTGACCTCTTCGACACTGGTGGTGCGGTCCATCTCGAAGACGCAATCGGTGAGCGAGGCGTTGAGCAGCGGCACGCGCACCGCGTGACCGTTCAGCCGCCCGGTGAGTTCGGGATAGATCAGCGTGATCGCCGTGGCGCTGCCGGTCGTGGTGGGGATGAGGTTCGTCAACGCCGAGCGCGCGCGGCGCATGTCACGCGCGGGCCGGTCCACGATTGTCTGGGTATTGGTCACGTCGTGGATCGTGGTGATCGCGCCGTGGCGGATACCGATGGCCTCATGCAGCACCTTGACCACCGGCGCGAGGCAGTTGGTGGTGCACGAGGCGGCGGTGATGATGGTTTGCGAGCCGTCGTAGAGGTGATGGTTGACGCCATAGACAAGGTTGAGCGCGCCGCCATCCTTGACCGGGGCACTGACCACGACCTTGCGGACCCCGGCCTTGAGATAAGGCGCGATCTTGTCTGCGGTCTTGAACACGCCTGTGCAGTCGATCACCAGATCGACACCGAGTTCGGCAAGGGGCAGCGCGTCGATGGTTTTCTCATGGGTGAGACGGATAGCCTGGCCATTCAGCACCAGCGCGTCGGGCGCATGGTCCACGGGCGTTGGCCATCGGCCATGGACCGAGTCGAACTCCATCAGAAGCGCGTGCTGTTCGGCATCGCCGACGGGATCATTGAGCAGCACGATTTCGCCGTCGCTGCCGCTGTCGATGAGGTCGCGCAGCACGAGTTTTCCGATTCGGCCAAGGCCGTTGAGGGCAATCCGGGTCATGGTAGGTCAGGCTTTCTTTTCCGCGGCGGTGTCGGTGCCGATCTCGTCCACCCGCGCCTGAAGCGCGATGCGGCCGAGGCTCTCGAAGGGCAACTCGACGAAGGCGGCGATGCGGCGGCGCAGGGCGGCATAGGTCTGGGCAAAGACCAGTGCTTTTTCCGCCTCGGTGCCGGTGGCCTTGACCGGGTCAGGCAGGCCCCAATGGCCGGTGATCGGCTGGCCGGGCCAGGGCGGGCAGTCCTCTCCGGCGGCCGTGTCGCAGACGGTAAAGACGAAATCCATCACCGGCGCGTCCTCGTCCTGAAACTCCGACGTGTGTTTGGAATGCAGCATTTCGACTTCGTGCCCGTTTCGGCGCAGCAGGTCGAGCGCGAATGGATTCAGCGCGGAATTGGGCCGCGTGCCAGCGGAGAAGGCGTTGAACTTACCCTTGCCCAGATCGCGCAGCAACGCCTCGGCAAGGATCGAGCGGGCGGAATTGCCCGAGCAGATGAAAAGCACGTTGAAACCTGTATCAGCCATGGTCCTGTCCCTTGTGGCGAGGAGGGTGGCAACAAGATCGGGGCGCGCGCGCCCCACATCGAGCGCGAGGTAGCCGATCAGTGCCTCTGCGGCGTCGAGATCGACGGAATAAAGCAGCGCGCGCCCCTGCCGCTTGGCGCGGATCAACCCGCAAGCGGCGAGGTCGGAAAGGTGATGGGAAAGAGTGTTCTGTTTCAGGCCAAGCGTCGCCGCGATTTCGGTCGGGCGCTGGCCATGCGGCGCAAAGCGCATCAGAAGCCGGAAGACGGCGAGGCGGTCCGGATGACCGAGGGTTGAGAAGGCATGAGCGGCACAAACGATTTCCATATTTCCAGAATAATGGAAATATATGGCCGCCTCAAGTGAAGGTTTGGTGACAGGCCGTTCCCGGTGGTGGCCTGAGCGAGGTGCGGCAGGTGATGGTGGTCTCCAGTTTCACACTCGGCCCCGGATCGGCGCCCGCGCAGAGCGCCACAAGCATCTGCGCCGCGCGGCGGCCCATCTCTCGATGCGGCACATGCACCGTAGTGAGCGCGGGGGTGACGATTCCGGCCAGTTCGATATCGTCAAAGCCGGTGACAGACACATCGCCGGGCACGGAAAGACCCATCTCGCGGGCCGCCATGAGCGCGCCCGCTGCAAAGACATCGTTGCCGCAGAGCACAGCGGTGGGGCGAGGCGCGCGCGCCATCAGTCGCCGGAACGCCTCTGCGCCGTTCTCGATGGAATAGGCCATTTCCTCGACCTGCAAGCGCGCGGTATCCAGCCCCCTCGCGCGCATCGCCGCCTCTATCCCTTCAAAACGTGCGCGGGCGCGATCATTGTGCGCGCGCGGCGCGGTGATCGCGCCGAGGTGCCGGTGGCCCAGCCCCAGAACCTTGTCGGCAAGCGCCTGCATGGCGGCGCGGTTGTCAAAGCCGATGGAAAGGCGCACCGAGGCGGGATCGTGCACCCATGCCGCAAGGTAAGGGATGCGCCGCCGGTCCAGAAGCTCATAGGCTGCCTCGGTCCGGTCATGCCCGATGAGCAGGAGCGCATCGGCCCCGCGCGCGACGAGGGCGCGGATCTGCTCCTCTTCCAGGGCGGGATCATAGGATGAACTGGCCACCAGAAGGGTGATGCCATTGTGGCCAAGCTCTTCCTGAAACGCCTGAAGCCCGCGAGCAAAGATCGCGTTCTCCATCGTCGGGATGATCGCGCCAAAGGTGTTGGTGCGTTTGGCGGCCATGGCGCGGGCGCCGAAATTCGGCGCATAGCCAAGCGCCTCGACCGCTGCCATCACCCGTTCGCGCGTGGCGGCGCTCACCATGCTGGGGGTGTTGAGTGTGCGCGAAACGGTGGCGGTGGACACGCGCGCGCGCGCGGCGACATCTTCAAGTGTCGGCGCGGCGGTGGTCGGGACATCTCGCAGACGTGGCACCTTCTGTCATCCACTTTCAAGCCATTGTGTCGACTGTAATGTAAAAGCTTGCAGTATGCAATGTAAGCCATTACATTCATCGGGACTCATGTCTGCACTGGGAGGAGAAGACATGGCCCTTGTGATTGCCGCGCTGCTCTTTGCGGGCTTCGTGCTCGATGTGGCGCTTGGCGCGCTGGCGGGCGCGGCGTTCCTGAGCGACGTGCAGGCCATGCTGCTGTTGCTCGCGGCTTCCGTCGCCTTCGTCGCGGCCATCCTGCAACGTGAGGCCCAATCAAGAAAACAATGAATTCGCTCAACAGGGAGGAGCACCATGACACCGATCGAAAACGGGCTGGCGTCCGAGGAACGTCGGAATTTCCTGAAGTTGGCCACAAGCGGCGGCTTTACCGCCGCGATGGTGGCCGGGGCGGCGGGGGTTCTGTGGTCGTCCGAGGTGGCGGCGCAGACCCAGCAGGAGGAGCGCGCCCGCGAACAGGCCGCCGATCATGTGATGACGCTGGCCACGGCCTATGTCCTGGGGGCATCGCGCAGCTATCCGATCATGCAGCTCGACCTCAAGGAGAACATCCAGAACGCCACCAACGGCAAGGTCTATGTCAAGCTTGCTCCGGGCGGTCAGCTTGGCACGGGCGGCGCGCTGGTGCAGGCGGTGCAGGGTGGCACGATCCAGTGCGCGCAGCACTCGCTGTCCAACTTCGCGCCCTTTGCCAGCGCGGTCGATCTGATCAACCTGCCCTATTTCTGTGGTTCGAACCAGCGATTCACCAATCTGGTGAGTTCAGAGGCATGGAAGCGGGAGGTGCATCCCAAGATCGAGGCCGCAGGCTTCAAGGCTCTGTTCTATGTGGTGATCGACCCGCGCGTGGTGGCCGTGCGCAAGGGTGGCGCGGGCGCGGTGCTGACGCCGGGCGATCTGCGGGGCGTCAAGTTCCGCGTGCCCGGCTCGCAGATGCTCCAGCAGTATTACCGTATGGTCGGGGCGAACCCGACGCCGGTGGCCTGGGGCGAAACGCCCTCGGCGATCAAGCAGGGCGTGGCCGATGCGCTCGATCCGTCGGTGGGTGCCCTCTTTGTCTTTGGCTTCAAGGATATCCTGAGCCATGTGACCTTTACCCAGGCGGTGCCTGACAGTCAGGTTTATTCGATGAACCTCGAATGGTTCAACGGCCTGCCCGGCGACGTGCAGGAGGGGATCGAATGGGCGGGTGAGATGACTGCGCATCAGAACCTTGCCAAGGTGCCCTCGGCGCGCGCCTATGCCATGGCGGAACTCGACAAGGCAGGGGTGGAGTTCCACAGTCTCAGTGATGATCAGCTTGCCGAATGGCAGACGGCGGGTGGCTATCAGCGCAGTGAGTGGGACGCCTTCAAGGTTGATCTGGCCGGGTCGATGGAGACGTTCGCGCGGCTTGAGGCAGCGGCGGGCACGCAGGGCAGGCACATCGTTCACGACGCCTGAGGCCGGGGCGGGACCGGTGCGGACCGGCCCCGTCTTCCGACCGTGATCGACTGCAACCGACCGCCGGGGCATGGCCCCAAGCGCGGCTACAGGAGGAGCGTGCCGTGAAACTGCTCAAGGCCTTGGACCGCAACGCCGAACGCTGGGCGCTTCTGGTGTTCTATACCTTGCTGGTCGTCACGATGTTCATCGAGGTGCTGCGGCGCGAGCTTCTGTCATATTCCTCGATCTGGGGCGAGGAGATCGTTCGCTATGCCTTCATCTATCTCGCCTGGATCGGCGCGGCGGCGGCCGTGCGAGAGCGCGCCCATATCCGCATCGACGTGATCCTCGAATATGTCGGGCGGCGGGTGAAGGCGGCGCTCTACATCCTTGGCGATCTGGTGATGTTCGCGGTCGCCTGCGTGGCGTTCTACTGGTCGCTGGAGACGGTGCTCGTCTCGGCCAAGTTCGGCTCGGTCACGCATGGGCTGCGGATCAGCCAGGTCTGGTTTCTCTCGGCGGTGCCCATCGGGTTCGGCCTTGTGATGCTTCGTCTCGTGCAATCCTTCCTGCGCGACCTGCACGACCTTCGTCACGGGAATCCCGTCTACGAAGGCGGCAAGATGTTCGACTGAGGGGCGCGCCATGTTCTGGAACCAGATGCAGGAACAGACCATCGAGCTTGGCTGGGATTTCTACGGCCCGGTGATCCTGTTCGTTCTGCTGGTGGCGCTCGCCGTGCCGGTCTGGGCGGCGATCGGGGCGGCGGCTATCGTGATGCTTCTGGTCTCGGGGGCGCTGCCGCTCAGCCTGGTGGGCGAGAGCCTGTTTCACGGCATCGACCATTTCGCGCTGACCGCCGTGCCGCTCTTCATCCTGACCGGTGACGTGCTGGTGCGCACGGGACTGAGCCGCAAGTTCCTTGATGTGGCCGAGGCGCTGACGCAGTTCGCCAAGGGGGGCTTCGGCTCGGCCACGGTGCTGGTCTGCGGGATGTTTGCCGCCATCTCCGGCTCGGACGCGGCGGGGGCGGCGGCGGTGGGGCGCATGACCATCAACCGCCTTGTGGAATCGGGCTATCCGCGCCCCTATGCCTGTGCGCTGGTGGCGGCGGGGGCCTGCACCGGCATCCTCATTCCGCCCTCCATCGCCTATATCGTCATCGGCCTCGTGCTGGGCATCTCGGCCTCGACGCTGTTTCTGGCGGCGGTCATTCCCGGCCTCGCCATCCTGCTCTCGATTCTTGCGACCAATATCATCATGAACCGGCTTCATGGCTGGGAGGGCGGCGGCAACATGTCGTTTGCTGAATGGGCCACGCGGCTCTGGGCGGCGCTCAGGTCGGGCTGGTATGCGTTCATCGTGCCGGGGATCATCTTCTACGGTATCTTCTCGGGGCAGTTGACGCCGACCGAGGCGGGGGCGACGGCGGTGGTGGTGACGATCATCCTCGGTTTCATCCTCGGCACGCTGAAGCTTAGCGATTTCCCGTCGATGCTGATCTCTTCGGCCAAGGTCAACGGGGTGATCCTGCCGATCATCGCCTTCTCATTGCCGCTGGCGCAGGCGCTGGCGATCCTCGGCGTGCCGCAGGGCTTTGTTGCTGCCGCCACCTCGGTGAGCGAGGAGCCATGGGTGCTCATCCTGATGATGGTGCTGATCCTCATCGCGGCGGGGCTGGTGATGGAGACGACGCCGAATATCGTGATCCTCGCCCCGATCCTCAAGCCGCTCGCCGACAATATCGGCATGAACGAGATCCAGTTCTGCATCATGATGATCACCGCGCTTGGCGTGGGCTTCATCACGCCGCCCCTGGGTCTCAACCTTTTCGTTGTCGCGGGGCTGACGGGCGAATCGATCCTCAAGATCGCCTATCGCGCGATACCCTTCGTTCTCTTCATGCTCGTGGTGACGCTGTTCATCGCCTATGTGCCGGCGGTGTCCACCACGCTTCTTCCCGATATCTACAAATAGGACTGGACCATGCCGCGAGATTATCTCAAGAAAGCGACCCTTCATTCGCGCAGCGATTCCTCCGAGACGCGCAAGATCGTTCGCGCCATCCTCGACGATATCGAGGCGGGGGGTGACAAGGCGGCGCTCGACTATGCCGCCAAGTTCGACAAATACGAGGGCGAAATCCTGCTGACGCCCGAGGCCATAGCGGCTGCGACCGCGCAGGTGCCCGAAAAGTTGCGTCGCGATATCGCGTTCGCCCATGCCAATGTCAGGAAATTCGCCGAGGCGCAGAAATCTACCGTGGCCGATTTCGAGGTGGAGGTGGTGCCGGGGCTGATTGCCGGGCAAAAGTCGATCCCCGTGCATGCGGCGGGTTGTTACGTGCCCGGCGGGCGCTACAGCCATATCGCCAGCGCCATCATGACCGTTACCACCGCCAAGGTGGCGGGTTGCCAGAGCATCACCGCCTGTTCGCCGCCGCGCCCAGGCGTGGGCGTGGCTCCCGCGATCATCTATGCCGCCCATATCTGCGGCGCCGACCATATCCTTGCCATGGGTGGCGTGCAGGGGGTAGCGGCGATGACCTTCGGCCTGTTCGGCCTGCCAAAGGCCAACATTCTTGTCGGTCCCGGCAATCAGTTCGTGGCCGAAGCCAAGCGGATGCTGTTCGGGCGCGTGGGGATCGACATGATCGCGGGGCCGACCGACAGCCTGATCCTTGCCGATGCGGGTGCCGATCCGATGATCGTGGCGACCGATCTCGTGGGGCAGGCCGAGCATGGCTACAACTCGCCCGTCTGGCTGGTCACGGATGACCGGGCGCTGGCCGAGGAGGTGATGCGCCTCGTGCCGCTGCTCATTGACGATCTGCCCGAGGTGAACCGCGACAACGCTGCCGCCGCCTGGCGCGACTATGCCGAGGTGATCGTCTGCGCGGACCGCGAGGAAATGGCCGCCACCTCTGACGCCTATGCGCCCGAACACCTGACGGTGCAGGCCGCCGATCTTGACTGGTGGCTGGGGCGGCTGACCTGTTACGGCTCGCTGTTTCTGGGCGAAGAGACCACCGTGGCCTTTGGCGACAAGGCGTCGGGCACCAATCACGTGCTGCCCACCTCAGGGGCGGCGCATTATACCGGGGGGCTGAGTGTCCACAAATACATGAAGATCGTCACCTGGCAGCGCGCCACCCGCGAGGGGGCGAAACCGGTGGCCGAGGCGACCGCGCGGATCTCGCGGCTGGAGGGGATGGAGGGGCACGCGCGCACCGCCGATATCCGCCTGCGCAAGTATTTCCCCGGCGAGAATTTCGATCTCTCGGCAGAGGGCTGACGTGGCGGGCGATCTGTTTTCCGTCGCGGGGCGCGTGGCCTGCGTGACCGGCGCAAGCTCGGGCCTCGGTCGTCACGCGGCGCTGGTGCTGGCGCGCGCGGGGGCGCGGGTGGTGGGCGTGGCACGGCGGCGCGCGGCGCTGGAGGCGTGGCAGGAAGAGGCCGGGCCTGATGCCGTCGCAGTCGTGGGCGACGTGGCCCTGCGCGAAAGCCTGCCCGATCTGGCGCGCCAGATCGCCTCGCGCTTCGGCCCGCCCGATATCGTCGTCCATGCCGCCGGTCTAAACACGCGCGAGCCGGCGGATGAAGTGACGCCGGAGGGGTGGGAGGCGACGCTCAATGTCAATCTCACCGCGCCGTTCTTCCTGTCACAGGCACTGGTGCCCGCGATGCAGGCGCGGGGCTGGGGACGGATCGTCAATTTCGCCTCGCTGCAATCCTTTCGCGCCTTTCCCGGCGGCATCGCCTATGGTGCGTCCAAGGGCGGCGTGGCCCAGATGACCCGCGCCATGGCCGAGGCATGGTCAGCCTATGGCATCACCACCAATGCGCTTGGACCGGGGTTTTTCCCGACCGAACTGACGGCGGCGGTGTTCGGTGACCCCGCCCGCGCGGCGCGCAACGCGGCGCAGACCTGCATCGGGCGCAACGGGCGGATGCAGGATATCGACGGGCCGCTGCTGTTTTTGTGCTCGGATGCTTCGGCCTATGTCACGGGGCAGATCCTTATGGTGGATGGGGGGTTCACGGCACGATGAAGGCACTTGTCTATACTGGCATCGAATCGCTCGATTTCCGCGAGGCCCCCGATCCGCAGCCCGCCGCGGGCGAGGTACTGATCCGGGTCGAGAGTGTGGGCATCTGCGGCTCGGACATGCACGCCTATCTTGGCCACGACGCGCGCCGTCCCGCACCGCTGATCCTTGGGCACGAGGCCGCGGGCGTGATCGCCGCAGGGCCCCGCGCGGGCGAACGGGTGACCGTGAACCCGCTGGTGACATGCGGCGCCTGTCCGGCCTGCCGCTCGGGGCGCGAGAACCTCTGCCCCATGCGGCAGATCATCTCCATGCCGCCGCGTGAGGGGGCATTCGCCGAATTCGTGCGGATGCCCGAGCGCAATCTTGTCACCGTGCCCGATGCTGTGCCGCTCGACATCGCCGCGCTGGCCGAGCCGCTGGCGGTGAGCTGGCACGCAGCAAGGCTGGGGCTGGCGGCGCTGCACGGGGCGGATGCGCGCCGCGCGCTGGTGATCGGCGGTGGCGCGATCGGGTTGGCCGCGGCGCTGGCCCTCCGGGCAATGGGATGCCCCGAGGTCGTGGTGGTCGAACCGAACCCGGCGCGGCGCAGCTATCTTGCGCTGCGTTGCGAGGTGGCGGCAGTGGCCGCGCCCGAGGGCGACTGGCCGCTGGTGGTGGACGCCGTGGGCCTTGCCGCCACCCGCGCCACCGCCTCGGCTCTGACAGCCCCCGGTGGCGTGATCGTCCATATCGGGCTTGGCGAGGATGCGGGCGGGCTGGATATAAGGCGGATGACGCTTCAGGAAATTACCTTCATCGGCACCTATACCTATACGGCGCAGGATTTCCGCGATACCGCGAAGGCGATGTTTGCGGGCCGCCTAGGGCCGCTCGACTGGGCCGAGACGCGCCCGCTCTCCGAGGGCGCACGCGCCTTTGGCGATATGCGCGCAGGCCGCATTGCCGCGCCCAAGATCGTGCTCAAGCCGCAGAGGTGAAGGAGGGCAAGGCAAGAACACGCCTTCCCGCTTGATTTGCGCTGCGCCTCCGGCTATATGCCCCCTGTCAACAAGGCGGAACCGCCACGAAGCCAAGAGATCGAGCAGGGTCGGCAACACCGGCCCTCTTTGTTTTGTGCCCCGTCTGACCAATGAACCCCTCAAGACCGGCGGAGACAACCGCGCGGCCGGAAAACAGATGTAAAGGAAACAGACGCCACATGGCTCAGAACGCATCCATGGAGGAATTCGAGGCCCTCCTTAATGAAAGCCTCGAAATGGACACGCCCGACGAGGGCTCTGTCGTCAAGGGCCGGGTCATCGCCATCGAGGCGGGCCAGGCCATCATCGATGTCGGCTACAAGATGGAAGGCCGCGTCGATCTCAAGGAATTCGCAAATCCCGGCGAGCAGCCCGACATTGCCGTGGGCGATGAGGTCGAGGTGTTCCTGCGCTCGGCAGAGAACTCGCGCGGCGAAGCCGTAATCAGCCGCGAGATGGCCCGCCGCGAAGAGGCATGGGACCGTCTCGAGAAAGCCTATGCCGACGAGGAGCGCGTCGAAGGCGCGATCTTTGGCCGCGTCAAGGGCGGGTTCACCGTCGATCTCGGCGGGGCCGTGGCATTCCTGCCCGGCTCTCAGGTCGATGTGCGCCCCGTGCGCGACGCGGGGCCCCTGATGGGCCTCAAGCAGCCCTTCCAGATCCTCAAGATGGATCGTCGCCGCGGCAATATCGTCGTGTCGCGCCGCGCCATCCTGGAAGAAAGCCGCGCCGAACAGCGCGCCGAAGTCATCGCCAACCTCACCGAGGGGCAGAATGTCGATGGCGTGGTCAAGAACATCACCGAATACGGGGCCTTCGTGGACCTCGGCGGTGTCGATGGCCTCTTGCACGTCACCGACATGGCGTGGCGGCGTGTCAACCACCCGTCGGAAATCCTCTCGATCGGAGAGACCGTCAAGGTTCAGGTCATCAAGATCAACAAGGAAACCCACCGTATCAGCCTGGGCATGAAGCAGCTTCAGGAAGATCCGTGGGATGTGGTGGGCGCGAAGTATCCGCTCAGCTCGGTCCATACCGGCCGCGTCACCAACATCACCGATTACGGCGCCTTCGTGGAACTGGAACCGGGGGTCGAGGGGCTTGTGCACGTCTCGGAAATGTCCTGGACCAAGAAGAACGTGCATCCCGGCAAGATCGTCTCCACCTCTCAGGAGGTCGAGGTCATGGTGCTGGAGATCGACGGTGCGAAACGCCGCGTTTCGCTGGGCCTCAAGCAGTGCATGCGCAATCCCTGGGAAGTGTTCGCTGAACAGCACCCGCCGGGCACCGAGGTCGAGGGCGAGGTCAAGAACATTACCGAGTTCGGCCTTTTCATCGGCATGGATGGCGACATCGACGGCATGGTTCACCTCAGCGACCTCAGCTGGGACGAGCGTGGCGAGGATGCGATCCAGCACTACAAGAAAGGCGATGTTGTTCAGGCGGTTGTTTCCGAGGTCGACGTCGAGAAGGAGCGAATTTCGCTCTCGATCAAGTCGCTGGGCGGTGACAAGTTCGCCGAAGCCGTGGGCGGCGTGAAACGCGGTTCGATCATCACCGTCACCGTGACGGCGATCGAAGATGGCGGCATCGAGGTGGAGTATGAGGGCATGAAGTCCTTCATCCGCCGCTCCGACCTGTCGCGCGACCGTGCCGAACAGCGGCCCGAACGCTTCTCGGTTGGCGATAAGGTTGATGTGCGCGTGACCAACGTGGACAGCAAGACCCGCCGTCTGGGCCTGTCGATCAAGGCCCGCGAGATCGCCGAGGAACAGGAAGCCGTGGCGCAATATGGCTCGTCGGATTCGGGCGCATCGTTGGGCGACATTCTTGGTGCGGCGCTCAAGGGCGACAAGTAAACGAGAAGATCCTGTCAGGATCGATGAGCGGCCCCGCCTTGTGCGGGGCCGTTCTGCTTTGTCCCGCTCACCCCGTCGCGACGAGTCCGCTTCGTCCTGCCGGCTGCGGCCAGCGGGCCTCGAACGTGGCCAGAAGTGGCGATGCGGTGCGTATGGCGAGAAAATTGTAGCCTTTGAAAGGGTCGGTCTTGCGGCTGCGGATACTGGCCAGATCGGGCATGGGGACAAGCCCGCTATCAATGGAATAAAGTCGTATCTCGGGGTCGGACAGCAGGTGCGCGCTTACCGTGCAGGCGGGATCATTGCCGTGATCCTCGTAGATCAGCGCCCCCCCCTGCGCCAGCGTGCGTGCAGCCCCCGCGATAGCGGCGATCTCGGCGCCTTCCACATCAAGCTTGATCAGCGCGGCGACACCCTCGGGCACCAGATCGTCTATCGCTAGCGTCGTCACGGTTTCGGTGTGGTCCTGCGCACCCGCCGGCGCGTCGCCCATGAGACGGGCGGAGGCGTGGCTGAGATGGGTGTTGACGAAGCGCAGCGTCTCGCCCGAGTGCGCGTGGATGGCGGCATGATGCAGGTTGACGTTGGGCAGATCGCGCGCGTTCTCCTGCAACTCCTCGAAGGTGGCCGCCGACGCTTCGACCGCGATCACGCGTTCGAACAACGGCGCGGCGCGGGTGGTCCAGTAACCCTTGTTCGCGCCGAGATCGCAGAAGATGGGCGTGGCGCCGGCGGCGGCGCGCAGGATGGCGGCGACCTCGGGCTCGTAGGGTGGGCGGTAGAGCGCGAATCGGGTCCAGTAGCCGTCATTCAGGGTGATGCGGAAGGGCGGCGCGCCGTCCTCGTGCAGAAACACCGCGTTGCCCGCGGGAAAGAGCCGCGCAAGGCCGCGGGCGAAACGACCATAAAGGGCGCGTGTCACGGCAAGCCGGAACAGCCCCATCAGCAAGTGAAACTGAAGCCGCGCCGAGGGTGAGGAGAAGGTGAGCCGTGCCATGAGACCAGAGGTAACGCGTCGCCCCTCCCGGCGCTAGCGGCACACATGGGCCACACGCGCTTGTGCGCCGAGTTTTAGTGAAAAACTGCCCCCGCATTCCCAGACTTGAAGCATGAAACCGGCGCATCCCGCGCCAGCACGAAAGGAGAACCCCATGTTCAAACGTCTTTGTTCCACCGCAATCATCTTTGGCGCCGCCGCGCTTGCCCCGCCCACAATGGTGCAGGCGCAGGCGACGACCTGTCTGCCGCGAACGGCGCTCGTCGAGCGGCTCGAGGGGCGCTACAAGGAGCATCTCGCTGGGGGCGGGCTGCAGAACCCGCAACAATTGCTTGAGGTATGGGCCTCGGACGAGACCGGCAGCTTCACCGTCTTCGTCACCCGTCCCGACGGGATCAGCTGTGTCGTGGCGACCGGGCAGCACTGGAACAGCGTCACCACAAGCCGCCCGGCCGGGGTGGCGGGATAAGGCGCATTGCCCATCGGGGGGGTGGGTGCTATCTGCCTTGCAAGTTGAAAATGCAAGGAGCCGCCCCTCGATGGCACAGGATTACATCGTCAAGGATATTGACCTAGCCGCCTATGGGCGCAAGGAACTGGATATAGCCGAAACCGAAATGCCGGGCCTTATGGCGCTGCGCGCGGAATACTTAGAGGCACAGCCGCTCAAGGGGGCGCGGATTGCCGGCAGCCTGCACATGACGATCCAGACCGCCGTTCTGATCGAGACGCTGGTGGCGCTCGGCGCCGAGGTCCGTTGGGCAAGCTGCAACATCTTCTCCACGCAGGATCACGCGGCGGCGGCGATCGCAGCGGGCGGGACGCCGGTTTTCGCGATCAAGGGCGAGACGCTGGAGGAATACTGGGATTACGCCGACCGGATATTTCAGTTCCCCGAAGGCGGAGCGAACCTGATCCTGGATGATGGCGGCGATGCCACGCTCTACATCCTCATGGGTGCGCGGGTCGAGGAAGGCGAGGAAGAGCTGATCGCCGTGCCCCAATCGGAGGAGGAGGAGGCGCTCTTTGCGCAGATTCGCAAGCGCATGACGGCGAGTCCGGGCTGGTTCGTGAAACAACGCCACATGATCAAGGGGGTTTCCGAAGAGACCACGACCGGCGTGCACCGTCTCTACAAGATGATGGAAAAGGGCCATCTTCCCTTTCCGGCGATCAACGTGAATGACAGCGTGACCAAGTCGAAATTCGACAACAAGTATGGCTGCAAGGAAAGCCTTGTGGACGGTATCCGCCGTGCTACCGACACGATGATGGCGGGCAAGGTCGCGGTGGTCTGTGGCTATGGTGATGTGGGCAAGGGCTCTGCCGCGTCGCTGCGGGGGGCGGGCGCGCGCGTCAAGGTCACCGAGGTCGATCCGATCTGCGCGCTTCAGGCGGCGATGGACGGGTTCGAGGTGGTGCTGCTTGAGGATGTGGTCGCGACAGCGGATATCTTCATCACCACCACAGGCAACAAGGATGTCATTCGCATCGAGCACATGCGCGAGATGAAGGACATGGCGATTGTCGGCAATATCGGCCATTTCGACAATGAAATTCAGGTGGCCGCGCTCAAGAACCACAAATGGACCAACATCAAGGAACAGGTGGACATGATCGAGATGCCCTCGGGCAATCGCATCATCCTGCTTTCCGAGGGGCGTCTGCTGAACCTTGGCAATGCCACCGGCCATCCGAGTTTCGTGATGTCGGCGTCGTTTACCAATCAGGTGCTGGCACAGATCGAACTCTGGACCAGGGGCGGCGAGTATGGCAACGAGGTCTATGTGTTGCCCAAGCATCTTGATGAAAAGGTTGCGCGGCTGCATCTTGAGCGGATCGGCGTGAAATTGACCCAGCTCAGCCCGGACCAGGCAGCCTATATCGGGGTGCCACCCGAGGGCCCGTTCAAGCCCGATCAATACCGCTATTGAGCGGCCTTCACGCGTGACATGCGCCTGCTGACCGCTGGTCGGCGGGCGTTTTGCATGCGCGCAGGCTGCGGCGATTTCCGCTTTGTGCATCCCAAGTCAGCCGCTATCGTCGGGGCAGCCCGTTTGGGGTCTTTTCGAAACCGGAATCGGGCCATGCGGTCGAGTCAAGGGAGTGATTACATGGGAAAACGTGACGATCTGATTGCGCGCTATGCGGATGACCTTCGCAACAAATGCGGGATGGAGCCGGATATGGACCTGCTCGGCAAGGTGACGATCGGCTGCGGCCCGGCGATTTACAACGCCGATGCCTCGACCGTGGCGGCGGGGCAGCCGGCCGAGATTGAGACGGTCAAGAACAATTTCCTGATCAAGAAGCTGGGCCTTGCCGACAGTCCCGCGTTGACCGACGCGATCAATCAGGTGCTTGAGACCTATGGCCGGTCGGAGCGCAACAAGTATCGTGCGGTTGTTTATTACATGCTGACCAAGCATTTCGGCAAGGAAGCGGTTTACGGCTGAGGCGCGTCAGGACGCGTCGCGCAGATCGCCCGTGTCGAGCACGGGTGAGGCGTCAAGCGCGTCCGCGTCGAGCATCGCCGCGATACGTTCGAGCGAGGCGACAAGCTGCGCCTGCTCCCAATCGGCGAGCGCCTCGAATTTCCGCACATAGCGTTGTTGCAGCGCGTCGGGCGCGCGGCGGATCGTGTCGCGCCCGCGCTGCGTGATGACTATGTTCGTCTGACGGCGGTCGGCGGCGGACTTTTCTCGCGTAACCATGCCGTGTTTCACAAGCTTGTCCACAAGCGATGTCACCGTCGCCTGGCTTACCCGCATGCGGCGGGCGATGTCGGTGGCGGTGGTCTGGCCGCGTTCGGCCACGATTTGCAGAACCCGGAACTGCACGGCCGTCAGCCCCGCCGCATTGGCGAGCTTTTGCCCGTAGATCTCGGTTGCGCGCAGGATGCGGCGCAGCGCGATCAGGCTCTGGTCGGTGCGATCCATTCGGCCTCCTTTGGTGATCGAAGCAATGGTCGCAAAGCTTTCACTCAATTGCAATCTCGGCCTCCTGTGGTCATTCATTCATAATATAAAATAAATATTATATATAAAATGGACTATTTTCCACATTTTGAGTGATTTATGACGCTTAATTGAGATTATTGGATCGAGTGTTGATTTTGTAGGCTAAGTATTATATTTAGGCATTCAAAGCAACAATAGAGGCCGTGCATTCATGCGACATGCGATGGAACTGTTTCGAAAGACCTTGCCCGCCCTGCGCAAGCCGGGGGCGGAGGATGGGGCTGCGATCTGGCGGCTGATCCGGGAGTGCAAGCCGCTCGATGAGAATTCCATGTATTGCAACCTGATTCAGTGCGATCATTTCCGCGACACCTGCATCGTCGCCGAGATCGACGGCGAGATTGTGGGCTGGGTTTCGGGCCATATCCTGCCGGACGACCCCGAGACGCTCTTTGTCTGGCAGGTGGCCGTGTCGGAAAAGGCGCGCGGCACCGGCCTTGGCACGTTGATGCTGCGCGGGCTTCTGTCGCGCGATGTGTGCGAGGATGTGACGCGGGTGCAAACCACGATCACCCGCGACAATGCCGCAAGCTGGGCGCTGTTCCGCAAGTTTACCAACATCAAGGACGCCGCCCTGTCGAGCGCGCCCTATTTCACGAAATCCCAGCATTTCGACGATCTGCACGACACCGAATACATGGTCACGATCACCATGAAAGAGCGGATGAAGAAGGCGGCCTGAGCCTCGGGCCCCTCTCCGCCATCCCCCAATCACATGAAGGAACATGCCATGCCGACTGAGCAATCAGCCGATCTTGAAATTTTTGCCCGCCGCGAGAGCCAGGCGCGCAGCTATTGCCGCAGCTTTCCCAAGTCCTTCGTCAAGGCGCAGGGATCGGAGCTGACCGATGCGTCAGGGCGCACCTATATCGACTTTCTCGCCGGGTGCTCATCGCTCAACTACGGCCACAATGACCCCGACATGAAGGCCGCGCTGATCGCGCATATCACCGCCGACGGGATCACCCATGGCCTTGACATGCATACAGACGCCAAGGCCGATTTCCTGCGCGCCTTCGAGGAAATCATCCTGCAACCGCGCGGCATGGATCACAAGGTGATGATGACCGGCCCGACCGGCACCAACGCGGTCGAGGCAGCGATGAAGCTGGCGCGCAAACTCACCGGGCGGCGCAACATCATCGCCTTTACCAACGGGTTCCACGGCATGACCATGGGCGCACTGTCATGCACCGGCAACGCGGGCAAGCGCGCGGGCGCGGGCGGCGGGCCGCTCTGCGGGACCACCCACATGCCGTTTGAAGGCGCCTTCGGTGAGGGCGTGGACAGCCTGCATATCATCGAGGAAATGCTCGCCAACCCGTCGAGCGGCGTCGATGCCCCCGCCGCCTTCATCATCGAGCCGGTGCAGGGCGAGGGCGGCCTCAATGCGGCCTCCACCGCCTTCATGCAGGGGATTGCCCGGCTGGCCAAGGCGCATGGCGCGCTGCTCATTGTCGATGACATTCAGGCGGGATGCGGGCGCACCGGCACGTTCTTCAGCTTCGAGGGAATGGGCATCGAGCCGGATCTCATCCCGCTGGCCAAGAGCTTTTCCGGCATGGGCCTGCCCTTTGCCGCGCTGCTGATCAAGCCCGAGCATGATATCTGGGGCCCGGCCGAGCATAACGGCACCTTCCGGGGCAACACCCATGCCTTTGTCACCGCGCGGGTGGCGCTGGAGAAGTTCTGGCGCGACGATGCCTTTCAGCGCGACATCGCGGCCAAGGCCGGGATCGTGCGCGAGGGGCTGCAAGCGATTGCCGATAGGGTGCCCGGCGCGCGCCTCAAGGGGCGCGGCATGATGCAGGGCGTGGATGTGGGCAGCGGCGATCTGGCGGGTGATATCTGCGCGCGGGCGTTTGAAAAGGGTCTGGTGATCGAGACCTCTGGCGCGCATGATGAGGTGGTCAAGGTGCTCGCGCCGCTGACCACGCCCGATGCGCTGTTGCGCAAGGGGCTGGAAATCTTGCAGGCGGCCGCGCGCGAGGCAGTCAACACAACCAGAATGGCAGCGGAGTAACGCGGATGATCGTGAGGGATTTTAACAAGATCGTGGCAAGCGAGCGCGAGCGCGTCGTCTCGGACGCGCAATGGTCAAGCGTGCGGATGCTTCTGGCCGATGACGGGATGGGGTTTTCGTTCCACATCACCTTCCTTGAGCCGGGATCGGAGCACACGTTCGAATACAAGAACCATTTCGAGAGCGTCTATTGCATGCAGGGCACCGGCTCGATCACCGATCTGGCCACCGGCGAGACGCATGAGATCAAGCCCGGTGTCATGTATGCGCTGGACAAGCATGATCGCCACACGCTGCGCGCCACGGAAGAGCTTGTGATGGCCTGCTGCTTCAATCCGCCCGTGACCGGCAAGGAAGTGCATCAGGCCGATGGCTCTTACGCGCTTGAAACAAGCTGAGAGGGTCGGGGCAATGACCCCGGCAAGAGGAATATGACCTTACCAACCCATACCGTCGAGAAGATCGGCGGCACGTCGATGAGCCGTGTCGCCGAATTGCTCGACACGCTCTTTATCGGGGATCGCACGGGCGCGGCGCTTTATGGGCGCGTGTTCGTGGTCTCGGCCTTTGGCGGGATCACCAACCTGCTCTTGGAGCACAAGAAATCCGGGCAGCCGGGGGTCTATGCGCGCTTTGCCAACAATGACGACGATCACGGCTGGCTTGATGCGCTGACCGAGGTGGGGCGCGCCATGCGCGCGGCGCATGGCGACATCCTCGACAACCCCGGAGACCGCAGCATGGCGGACGAATTCGTGCGCGAGCGGATCGAGGGGGCGCGGTCCTGCCTCTTTGATCTTCAACGGCTGTGCTCTTACGGGCATTTCCGGCTTGGCGATCACATGATGGTCATCCGCGAATTGCTCTCGGGTCTGGGCGAGGCGCATTCGGCCTTTGCCACCACCCTGCTGTTGCAGCGGGCCGGCGTGAATGCGCGGTTCATCGACCTCAGCGGCTGGCGCGACGAGAGCGAGCACTCGCTTTCCGAACGGATCGCGGCGGGGCTGCGGGATGTGGACCTGAGCACCGAGATGCCGATCGTCACCGGCTATGCGCAATGCTCCGAAGGGTTGATGCGAGAGTTCGACCGGGGCTATTCCGAGGTGACATTCGCCCGCATCGCCGCCCATACCGGCGCGCGCGAGGCGATCATCCACAAGGAATTTCACCTGTCCTCGGCCGATCCGAAACTGGTGGGTGAGGGTGCCGTGCGCAAGCTGGGGCACACGAATTACGATGTGGCCGATCAGCTCTCGAATCTGGGGATGGAGGCGATCCACCCCAAGGCGGCCAAGACGCTGCGTCAGGCCGAGGTGCCGTTGCGGGTGACGAATGCGTTCGATCCCGGCGATCCCGGCACGCTGATCGACGACCAGCCGACAGAGACACCGGCGGTGGAGATCGTGACCGGCCTCAAGGTGGTGGCGCTGGAGCTGTTCGAGCAGGACATGGTGGGCGTCAAGGGTTATGACGCGGCCATTCTGGACGCCCTCAAGCGGCACAATGTCTGGATCGTCTCCAAGACCTCGAACGCCAATACGATCACCCATTACGTGCAGGCCTCGCTCAAGACGGTGCGGCGGGTGGCGCGGGATCTGGAGGCGCTCTATCCAGCGTCGCAGGTTTCGGCGCGGACCCTGGCGCTGGTGTCGCCTATCGGGCGCGACCTCAAGGGCCTGAGGGTGCTGAGCCGGGGCCTGAGCGCGCTGGAAGAGGCGGATATCGAGGTGGTCGCCGCCCATCAGACGCCGCGCGGCGTGGACGTGCAATTCGTCATCGCGGCAGAGGCATTGGACGCCGGAATCGCCGCTTTGCACCGCGCCTTGATCGAGGAAGCGCCGCCCGTGACAGGGGTAGCCAAAGCCGCATAAGGACATAAGGCCCGGTCGGTCCGACCGGGCCTTGTTTTTGCGCGATCAGTTCACCTTTTCGGCGTCGATCACGTCCTTGTCGGATGCCGTTCCGGTGCTGGCGATGGCGATGCGGCGGGGTTTGAGGGCCTCGGGCACCTCGCGGGCAAGCTCGATATGGAGCATCCCGTCGGCATGGCTCGCCCCGGTCACGCGGACATGATCGGCAAGCTGAAAGCGCCGCTCGAAGGCGCGGGTGGCGATGCCGCGATGCAGGTAGGTGCGGCCCTCGTCCTCGTCGCGCTTGCGCGCGGAGACCACAAGCGCGCCCTCCTTCACCTCGACCGAGAGATCCTCGGCGGCAAAGCCCGCCACGGCGATCGAGATGCGATAGGCATCGTCGGCGGTCTTTTCGATGTTGTAGGGCGGATAAGTGGGTTGGGTCACGTCGCTGGCCATCACCCGGTCGAGCAGATCGGCGATCTGGTCGAAACCGACAGTGGCCCTGTAGAGCGGTGCAAGATCGAAGTTACGCATGGTCATCCTCCTTGAAGCGATAACAAATTTGCCTTCCCCTGCGGGGACAGGCGCATGTGTCCGGCCCTTGAAGGCACCGGAACGGCTATGATGTGGGAAGGGGCAGCAGGGCTGTCAAGACCCCGGAAAGGGGTCTCAGGGTCGGGCGAAGCGCGCGCCCGAAGCGCGGCCCTCTCCGACCGTGGCGCGCTTGAAACCAGGGGTGGCGGGGGTGGCGCCGATGGTGCGCAGGTCGCGTTTCAGGTCTTCGACAAGTGCGGGCAGGTCCATGCCGAAGGCCACCTGACGGCCCTCGGTGGTGCCGCCGCTCACCAGCGAGAGGATGCGTGCGCGACTGCCAGAGCGGGCAAAGACCGGCGCGCCCGATGAGCCGAATATCACGTCGCAGTCAAACGCCATCAACCCCTCCTGCCGCCAGAGCAGCCCGCAATCGCGCTGCCAGGACGGGGCCTCGTCGCGGTCGCTGCCATAGGACACGAGGCTGACCCGCTGTCCCGGCGCGGGCGCGCCATGAAGTGCGAAAGGTGCGGCTGTGGCGCTCGGGATCGGGGTGACGAGGCGCAAAAGTGCTGCGTCGCGTCGCACGTTCTGCGCGGTCATCCCGCGCGCCGGATCATAGCCCGCGGCCACGGCATAGCCGCTCACCCCGCTTTCGGCGATCGCCAGCCCGTCGCGCAGCCCTGCGCGAAAGCGCAGGTCGTCGGCAGGCACGGGCGCGCGGGCGGCATCAAAAAGGCAATGCGCCGCCGTCAGCACCTGGTCGGGGGCGATAAGCACGCCGGTGCAATAGCCCGCGCGCCCGATGTCAAGGCGACCCACCGCCTCCCAGCCGAAAAGCTGGTCGCGTTGGGTCAGTCGGTCAAGCCCGCTTTGCGCGAGCGCGGAGCCACCAACCATCACCGTCAAGGCGAAAGCAATCAGCGCCCTCATGGCCGGGAGAACTTGGCCCCGGTGTCGCGGCGCGTCCCCGAGGACAGCATTTTCGGCGCGGCCTCCTGAAACACGCCCTGGCCTGCGTCAAGCGCCGCGCGCAGCGTGTCGAGCGGTTCCAGCAATTGCGTGCCAAGCGCGACCTTGCGCCCGTCCACCTCGGCCATGGCCGAGACCACCGAGACGATGCGCGCCTGCCCGCCCTCGAACGAAAACACCGGCGCGCCGGATGAGCCGAAATTCACGTCGCAGGACATGACCAGAACCCCGCCCTGCCGCGCCAGCACCTCGCAGACCTCTTGCAGGGACGGGGCTTCGGAGCGGTCGCGCGCATAGCTGACCACGCCGATCTTCTGGCCCTCACGCGGGCGCTGATCGGTCTCGAACGGGGTGACGTGGGTGTTGCGGATCGGGTGGTAAAGCTCCAGCAACGCGACATCGTTGCGAACCCGTTCGGGTGTGACAGCGGCCGCGAAATCATAGTCGGGATGGGTGACGGCGCGGCGCACCGAGCGATAGGCGGCGGCCCGACCGTTGCGCCAGCCGGCCATGAACTCGATCCGCGCGGGATCGAGCCGCGCGCCCGTCACCTTGTCATAGAGGCAATGCGCCGCCGTCAGCACCAGATCGGGCGCGACAAGCGCCCCGGTGCAGAACCCGCGCCCGCCCAGTTCCAGCCGCCCCACCGCCTCCCATGCGCGGGCGGAGTCGCCCATGTCCAGCCGTTCAAGGCGGCTGTCCTGTGCGGCAAGCGGCGTGGCAAGGCAGGCAAGAAGGGCAAGCGCGCGCAGCATGGTCTCTCCGGGTCCCTGAACACACTCACCGGTTAGCAAGGGTTTCGGGCCAGAATATGACCATGTTCAACGCAGGATGGGAACCCCGCCGTGCCCTTCGGCGGCGCGCAGCATCGCGGGCGGCTGCGGCCCGCCGGTGGCCCAGTCCAGCAACTCGACGGTGTGGACCACCGGAACGGGCGTGCCAGAGCCGATCTGCATCATGCAGCCGATATTGCCGGCGGCGATCACATCGGGCTTGACCGCCTCCAGCGTGCGCAGCTTGCGGTCCTTCAACTGTTTCGAGATCGCGGGCTGCATCAGGTTGTAGGTGCCCGCCGAGCCGCAGCACAGATGGCTGTCGGCGGGCTCGGCCACGGTAAAACCGGCGCGGCGCAGCAGATCCTTGGGAAAGCTCTTGATCTTCTGCCCGTGTTGCAGCGAGCAGGCGGCGTGATAGGCGACGGTGAGGCCCTTGTCGCCCCCCTCCGGCAGGTCGAGCTTCATCAGCACTTCGCTCACATCCATGGCGATGGCGCTGACGCGCGCGGCGTCATCCGCCAGCGGCTCGAGGCGGAACATGTGGCCGTAATCCTTGACCGTGGTGCCGCAGCCGGAGGTGTTGATCACGATGGCGTCAAGACCGTCCCCATCCATCTCGCGCGCCCAGGCGCGGATGTTTCCGGCCGCCGTCGCGTGGCTTTCGGCGGTTTTGCCCATGTGATGCGTCAGTGCCCCGCAACAGCCCGCGCCACGGGCTACCACCACCTCGCAGCCGAGCCGCGTCAGCAGCCGGATGGTGGCATCGTTGATGTCGGTGTTGAGCGCGCGCTGCGCACAGCCGGTCATAAGCGCCACCCGCATCCTGCGCGCCCCCTTGGGGGCGAAGGTCTGCGGGTCGTCGTTGCGGCTGACGGGGGGGATGTGTTTCGGGGCCATCTCCAGCATCGCGCGCAGGCGGGCATCGGGAACGAGCCGGGCGAAGGGCCGCCCGATCCTGGCCCCCAGAAGCGCCACGCGGAACCGCATCGGATAGGGCAGGATCCGCGCGAGGATCCAGCGAATCATACGGTCGCCCAAGGGGCGCTGATACCGCTCCTCGATATATTCGCGTGCCTGATCGACCAGGTGCATGTAGTGCACGCCCGAGGGGCAGGTGGTCATGCAGGCCAGGCACGACAGGCAGCGGTCGATATGCTTGACGGTCTTTTCATCCGGCACGCGGTCGTTTTCCAGCATGTCCTTGATAAGATAGATGCGGCCTCGCGGGCTGTCCAACTCGTCGCCCAGAACCTGATAGGTCGGGCAGGTCGCGGTGCAGAAACCGCAATGCACGCAGGCGCGCAGGATCTCGTTGGCGCGGGCGATTTTCGGATCGGCCAGTTGCTCTGCCGTGAACTCGGTTTTCATGTGCTCTTCCTCACACGCGGGCCATCAGGCCGGGATTGAGCAGGCCACGCGGATCGAACCGCTGCCGCAGACCGGCCTGAAGGGCGGCCACCGGTTTGGGCAGCGGGTGAAAGGCATCGGTCCCTTCGCCGCGCACCCGCGTGGCATGGCCGCCTTTCGCGTCCACGCCGGCGCGGATCGTGTTCGCGCGTCCTTCGGGCGCAAGCAGCCAGACAAGACCCCCGCCCCAATCGTAAAGCGCCTCGACCCCGCGCAGCCCGGCCACGATCCCCGGCGCATCCGATGGCTTGACCGAGAGCCGCCACACATCGCCTGCGCGCCCGTGGAAGGTGGCCACGTCGCGAATGCCGCGCCACATGGCGGCGACCGCTTCGGCGTCGGTCTCGACCGCGACCGCGCCGAACGGGGCCAGCAGCGTGGCAAGGCGCTCTGCCCGATAGGCGACCGAGCCGGCAAAGCCCTCGATCCGCAGAAGCGTCGCCTTGCCCGGAAGATGCGCCGCGCCCGAGACCTCGAAGGGCGAGGCGAGCGCGCGGGAAAGCGCCGTGATCGCCTGTGTGTCATCCAGCCCGTTCAAGGCAAGCGTCGCCGCCGCTTGCGGCGCGGGCAGCACCTTGAGCGCCACCTCGGTCAGCACGCCCAAGGTGCCATGGCTGCCCGCCATCAGCTTGACCAGATCATAGCCGGTGACGTTCTTCATCACGCGCCCGCCATTCTTGACGATTCGCCCGGTGCCATCGACAAAGCGCACACCCAGAAGGAAATCGCGACAGGCCCCGGCCTGCACGCGGCGCGGCCCGCTCACATTGGCGGCGACCACCCCGCCGATGGTGGGCGTGCCGGTCGTTTCCAGCAACCCGCGATGATCCATCGGCTCGAATGCGAGGCGCTGCCCCTCGTTCGCCAGGGCCGCCTCCACCTCTTCCAGCGGTGTGCCCGCGCGCGCCACCAGCGTCAGGGCGCCCGGCTCGTAAAGCTCGATCCCGCGCATGGCCGCGATCGAGACCCGCGCGCCGTTGGTCTGCCCGCCGATAGGCCGCGTCCCACCGCCTTCTATGCGCAATGGCGCGTCGGCCGCTTTGATGATCTCGGCGAGTTCCGGCTCTGTCTGGGGTGTCATGCTGCTTCTTCTGGCTGAAAATATCCCGGGGGTCCGGGGGCAGCGCCCCCGGTGCGACAGTGTCAGGCCGCGCGCCGCGCCTCGGACGCCTCAAGCGGGAAGACCTTGGCAGGGTTCAAAAGCCAGGCCGGATCGAACACGTCCTTGACATCCATCTGCGCGGCCAGATCGTCGGGGGCGTATTGATGGGCCATCAGGTCGCGCTTTTCGATGCCCACGCCATGCTCGCCGGTCAGACAGCCGCCCACTTCGACGCAGAGCTTGAGGATTTCCGCGCCGAACGCCTCGCACAGTTCCAGATCGCCGGGCTTGTTGGCGTCAAACAGAATGAGCGGGTGCATGTTGCCATCGCCCGCATGGAACACATTGGCCACGTCGAGGCCGAATTCCTTCGACATCTCGTCGATGCGACGCAGCACGAGCGGCAGCGCGCTGACCGGGATGGTGCCGTCTAGGCACATGTAATCGTTGATCTGTCCCATGGCCCCGAAGGCGGATTTGCGGCCCAGCCAGATCTTGGCGCTCTCCTCGGCCGATTTGCTCTGGCGCAGTTCCACCGGGTCATGGCAGCGGGCGATGTCCTCGATCAGCGCCAGTTGCGCGTCGATCTCGGCCTCGGACCCTTCCACCTCGACAATCAGCAGCGCCTCGCAATCGGGATAGCCCGCATGGGCGAAATCCTCGGTGGCGCGAATGCAGGGGCGGTCCATGAACTCGATCGCTACGGGCAGCACGCCCGCCTTGATGATGTCTGAGACGCAGGCCCCGGCGACCTCGTTGCTGTCGAACCCGATCAGCACGGGCCGCGCGCCCTCGGGTTTGCGCAGGATGCGCAGGGTGGCCTCGGTCACAACCCCCAATTGCCCCTCGGAGCCGCAGACAAGGCCCAGAAGATCATAGCCCGCCGCATCGAGATATGCGCCGCCCAACTCGATCACGGTGCCATCCATCAGCACCATGGTCACGCCCATCAGGTTGTTGGTGGTCACGCCGTATTTCAGGCAATGCGCACCGCCCGAATTCATCGCGATATTGCCGGCGATGGCGCAGGCAAGCTGCGATGAGGGGTCGGGGGCGTAGAAGAAACCGTGCTCCTCCACCGCACCGGTGACGGAAAGATTGGTGCGCCCGGTCTGCACGCGAATGAAGCGGTTTTCATAGTCGGTTTCGAGCACCGCGTTCATGCGCGCCACGCCGAGGATCACGCTATCAGCCGTGGGCAGCGCGCCGCCTGCAAGCGAGGTACCCGAGCCGCGCGGCACCACCGGCACACCCATGTCGTGACAGATACGCAGCGCATCCGACACTTCCCGTGTCGAGGCGGGCAGGATCGCGGCCATGGGCGGGCATTTGTAGGCGGTGAGCGCGTCGCATTCATAGGCGCGGGTTTCCGCCGGGTCCGAAATCACCGCGTCGGTGGGCAGGACCGTGCGCAGGCGCGCAACCAGATCGGCCTTGCGCGAGAGGATCGCGGGGTTCGGCTCGGGCATCTGCATGATCATACCTCCCTGAATTGGTAAATCTATATAACCAATTCTGGCGCTGCGCGAGTCTTTTTTCCCGTGCCGCGTGCGAAGGCTTGCGCGTTGGCGTGCGCTCGGGCAGTCATCGCACATGGACTGGGTCAAGATCATTCACATTCTTTGTGTCATGGGCTGGATGACGTCGATTTTCGCCGTGCCACGCGCGCTCATCTACTGGCATCGCGAATGGGACAGGCTGGGCGAATTCGGCCCCCTTGGTGATCTCACGATCCGACTTTACCGCTTTTCGCTGGGGCTGGGTGTCATCGCCATCGCCTCCGGGCTTTATCTTGCCCATGCGCTCGGCTGGCCGGTCTGGACGCATCTCAAGCTGGCGCTCGTTCTGGCGCTCGCCGTGCATTACGGTTGGACCGGACGGCTGGTTCTGCGGGCGCGGCGCGGCGTCTTTACCGAGAGCGACCGATACTTGCGCGTCTTCAATGAAATCAGCGTCCTGGGGGCGATTGCCGTGCTCTGGGTCGTTGTCGTGCGCCCGTTCTGAGTGATGGAGCAACTGACACGGGCGCTCGGGCATTTCACCGCGCTGGACCTCTGGGCTGTGGCGGCGCTCATCGCGGGATGGGCGGGCGTCACGCTCCTGATCGAGCACGCGCCCGCGCGCTTTCCCTCTACCTCGAACCTGATGGCGCAGTATCGTCGCGAATGGATGGTGCAGTTCGTCGCCCGCGACCCGCGCATCTTTGATTCGCAGGTCATCGGGCAGTTGCGGCAGGGCACATCGTTCTTTGCCTCGGCCACGCTTATTGCCATAGGTGGCGCGCTGGCGCTTCTGGGGGATGTGGAGCGGCTGATCGGGATTGCCGATGATCTGACCACGGGCAACGATCCCGTGATCGTCTGGGAGGTGAAGATCCTCACCGTGATCATCTTCCTGACCAATGCGTTCCTGAAATTCGTCTGGTCGAACCGGCTTTTCGGCTATTGCGCCGTGGTCATGGCGGCGGTGCCGAATGACCCGGCTGACCCGGCGGCGCTGCCGCGCGCGCAGAAAGCGGGCGAGATCAACATCACCGCAGCGCGCGGCTTCAATCGCGGCTTGCGGGCGCTTTATTTCGCGTTGGCGGGGGCGGCTTGGTTGCTGGGCGCATGGGCGCTTCTGCTGGCCGTGGCGCTTACGCTCGGGGTGCTGTTGCGGCGCGAGTTCGCCTCTGAATCGCGTGCCGTGCTGATGCGCGCCGACGATGTGCGCACGGATATGTGAGTTTGAATCGCCGCGCACGGCGCTATGTCTTGCGCATGAGATGGATCGTGCCCGCCCTGACTGCTTGTCTTGTCGCCTCACCCGTTGCGGCGGCAGAGCCCGATATCCTGGACGCTGCGGTCAGAAAGTCGGGCATGTCGCACCGGGTGGATGTGACGCTTGCCCATCCCGATACCGGCTGGGATCATTACGCGGACGGCTGGGAGGTGCTTGATGCGAAAGGCAACCGGCTTGGCTATCGTGTGCTGCTCCATCCGCATGTGACCGAGCAACCGTTCACGCGCGCCCTGAACAATCTCGACCTGCCTGATGGCACGCGCGAGATCTTTGTCCGCGCGCATTGCTCGGTGGACGGGTGGGGAAAGAGCACCCGCCGGGTCACGCTTGATCCGTGATTTTGCGCATCGGCGCTTGATCGGCGGCTTTATTGCTGTTTTTCTATTGTGAATCAGTCATCCAATAGAAGTGGCCTGTCATGCTCGACAAGCTGGAGATGTTCATCGCGGTGGCGAAGGAAGGGCATTTCGGGCGCGCAGCGCTCAGCATCGGAATTACGCAACCGTCGCTTTCGGCCGGGATCAAGCAGCTTGAGGAACAGTTGGGCGTCCAGCTCATCTTTCGTGGCTCGCGCTATGGCGGGCTGACGCCAGAGGGGCAAGCGGCGCTGGTCTGGGCGCGCAAGATCGTGGGGGATGCGCGGCAGTTGCGCGAGGAGATGCGCGCCAAGCGGCATGGCCTGTCGGGGCAGGTCCGCATTGCGGCGATCCCGACGGCGCTGACATGGGCGGCGCGGCTGTGTCACCGCTTCACCGCCAGACACCCCAATGTGCGTTTCACCATCCTGTCGCGCACTTCGGTCGAGATCCTGTCCATGCTCGACAATCTCGATATCGACGCAGGTATCTCGTATCTCGACAACGAACCGATGGGCCGCGTGAGCACCGAGCCGCTTTATGCCGAACGCTACATGCTGGTTTGCGGTGAAGGTTCGCGCCTTGCCGGGCGGTCCTCGGTGGGGTGGGAGGAACTGGCGCAAGAGCGGCTGTGCTTGCTGACACCCGACATGCAGAACCGCCGGATCATCAACCGCAACTTCGCCGCGGTCGATGTGACCCCAGAGCCGCGCATCGAGTCGAATTCTACCGTGGTGCTGATGTCCACGGTGGAAAGCGGTGACTGGGTGACGGTCCTGCCCGAGGATGCGGCGCGGTTCCACGCTGTCGGCAAGGCGGTGCGGCTGGTGCCGCTGTCTGGGTCGGAACCGGCCCATCTGGTCGGGCTTGTCGCGCCATGGCGCGAGCCGCATACGCCCGTGCTGCAAAGTCTTCTGCGCGAGGCGCGCAAGCTGGCAGGCACGGATTGATAGGCTGCGTCTATCAAATAACCGAATAGCGATATTGATCACGGATTAATGCCTGTGATTGACTGGTCTCAGCAACTGCAAGAGGCCAGCCATGACCGAACCCGCCGCTGACGAGATAGACGCCATCCTGCGCGCGCATCTTCACCTTGAGGGGCCGCTTTTGCCGATCCTGCACGCGATGCAGGAGGCCTGCGGCCATATCCCCGAGGCGGCGCATCGCCCGATCGCCGAGGCGCTCAATATCAGCCGTGCGGAACTGCATGGCGTGATCAGCTTTTACCACGATTTCCGCGCCAAGCCCGCCGGGCGGCATGTGCTCAGGATTTGCCGGGCCGAGGCCTGTCAGGCGGTGGGTGGTGCGGCGTTGGCCGAGGCGACGCTGGCGAAACTGGGCCTTGAATGGCGCGGCACCACCGCGAATGGCGCGGTGACGGTGGAGCCGGTCTATTGCCTGGGCCTGTGCGCCTGTGCGCCTGCGGCGATGCTGGACGGGCGGGTGGTGGGCCGGGTGGACAGCGCCCGGATGGATGCCCTTCTGGCGGAGGCGGGGGCATGAAGATTTACATTCCCATGGACAGCGCCGCCAAGGCACTTGGCGTCGAAGAGGTGGCCACCGCGATCCGCACCGCCGCGCCCGAGGCTGAGATCATCCGCACCGGCACGCGTGGCATGATCTGGCTGGAACCGCTGGTGGAGGTCGAGATCGACGGGGAGCGCCATGGTTATGGCCCGGCGACGGTGGGCGATGTGGCGGGCATTCTCGACGGCAGCAGCGTCAAGGCGCTTGGCCCGGTCGCGGATCTGGACTGGATGAGGCGGCAGACGCGGCTGACATTCGCCCGCGTCGGCGTGATCGACCCGCTCAGCCTTGCCGATTACGAGGCGCATGGCGGGCTGGCCGGTCTGCGCCGCGCGCTTGGCATGGACGGAGCCGGGATCGTCGCCGAGGTCACCCGATCGGGGCTGCGCGGGCGCGGCGGCGCGGGCTTCCCGACCGGCATCAAGTGGAAGACGGTACAGGAGGCGCAAGCGCCGCAGAAATACATCGTCTGCAATGCCGATGAGGGCGACAGTGGCACATTCGCCGACCGGATGATCATGGAGGGCGACCCCTTTACCCTGATCGAAGGCATGGCGATTGCCGGTCTCGGGGTGGGGGCGACGCGCGGCTATGTCTATCTGCGCTCGGAATATCCCGATGCTATCGCAGTGATGCGCCGCGCGGTTGAAATCGCGCGCGGGGCGGGGGTTCTGGGTGCGGATGTGCTGGGCTCGGGGCGTGCGTTCGACATGGAAATCCGCGTGGGGGCCGGGGCCTATGTCTGTGGCGAGGAAACCTCGCTTCTCAACAGCCTTGAAGGCAAGCGCGGCGTGGTGCGCGCCAAGCCGCCGCTGCCCGCCTTGGAGGGGTTCCTCGGGCGGCCCACGGTGGTCAACAATGTGATTTCGCTGGCGACGGTGCCGGTGATCTTCGAGAAGGGCGCGGCATATTATGCCGATTTCGGCCTTGGCCGGTCGCGCGGCACCGTGACCTTGCAGATCGCGGGCAATGTGGCGCGCGGCGGCCTGTTCGAGACCGCCTTTGGCATCACCTTGGGCGAGGTGGTCAATGACCTTGGCGGCGGAACCCTCACAGGCCGCCCGGTCAAGGCGGTGCAGGTGGGTGGGCCGCTCGGGGCCTATATTCCGGTCGGTAATTTCGACGCGGCCCTTGGCTATGAGGAGCTTGACGCCAAGGGTGGGCTGTTGGGCCATGCCGGTCTGGTGGTGTTTGACGACGGCGCCGACATGCTGGGGATGGCGCGCTTCGCGATGGAATTCTGCGCCGTGGAAAGCTGTGGCAAATGCACGCCCTGCCGGATCGGGGCCGTTCGGGGCGTCGAGACCATCGACCGGATCGCGGCAGGCGACGGGGCGGCGATCCCGCTTCTGACCGATCTGTGCGAGACCATGAAGGACGGCTCGCTCTGCGCGCTTGGCGGGTTGACGCCGTTGCCGGTCATGTCCGCGCTAACGCATTTTCCCGACGATTTCGCCACCCGGCGCGAGGCCGCTGAGTGATCGGGATCGCGGCATGAAAAATGCCGCGACCGGAGCGGGGGGGCCGCCCCCCGCACCCCCCGGAGTATTTCCGGAACGATGAAGGGCTGAGGAGACGGACATGAAGGATTTCATCATTCCCACTGAGCGCGACATGGGCACGCCCGCCAAAGTAGGCGCGCCGGTGACGCTGGAGATCGACGGCGTGGCCGTGACCGTGCCCGAGGGCACATCGGTGCTGCGTGCGGCGGCCGAGGCGGGGATTCCCATTCCCAAGCTTTGCGCGTCGGACAATCTGGAGGCGTTCGGCTCTTGCCGCCTTTGCGTGGTGGAAATCGAGGGGCGGCGCGGCACGCCCGCGTCCTGCACCACGCCTGTCACCCCCGGCATGGTGGTGCATACCGGATCGGCCAAGGTGCGCAAGATCCGCCGCGGCGTGATGGAGCTTTACATTTCTGACCACCCGCTTGATTGCCTGACCTGTTCAGCCAATGGCGATTGCGAGTTGCAGGATATGGCGGGCGCCGTCGGCCTGCGCGATGTGCGCTACGAGGCGCCAAACAATGGCGGCATGGTCAACCATTTCGCGCCCCGCACCACCAGCGGCGAGGCCAACCCGGAATGGTTGCCGAAAGACGACAGCAATCCCTATTTCAGCTATGACCCCAGCAAATGCATCGTCTGCAACCGCTGTGTGCGCGCCTGCGAAGAGGTGCAGGGCACATTCGCGCTGACGATTGCGGGGCGTGGCTTTGACAGCCGGGTCAAGGCGGGCGGCGCGGGTGACGATTTCCTTGCCTCGGATTGCGTCAGCTGCGGTGCCTGCGTGCAGGCCTGCCCGACAGCGGCCTTGCAGGAGAAATCCATCATCGAGATAGGCACGCCCGACCGCGCGGTGATCACCACCTGCGCCTATTGCGGCGTGGGCTGTTCGTTCAGGGCAGAGATGAACGGCGACACATTGGTGCGCATGGTGCCCTACAAACACGGCAAGGCCAATCGCGGGCATAGCTGCGTCAAGGGCCGGTTCGCCTATGGCTATGCCCATCACAAGGACCGCATCCTGAAGCCGATGACCCGCGAGCGGATCAGCGATCCGTGGCGCGAGGTCTCTTGGGATGAGGCCTTGAGTTTTGCCGCCACCCGGATGCGCAGCCTTCAGGCGCAATATGGCAGGAAATCCATCGGCGTGATCACGTCCTCGCGCTGCACCAACGAAGAGACCTATCTGGTGCAGAAACTGGCGCGCGCGGTCTTTGGCAACAACAACACCGATACCTGCGCACGCGTCTGTCATTCGCCCACGGGCTACGGGCTGGGCCAGACCTTTGGCACTTCGGCGGGCACGCAGGATTTCGACAGCGTGGAGCAGACCGATGTGGTCATCGTCATTGGCGCCAATCCCACCGATGGCCACCCGGTCTTTGCCTCGCGGCTGAAAAAGCGGTTGCGCGCGGGCGCGAAGCTGATCGTGGTCGATCCGCGCCGGATCGATCTGGTGAAATCGCCGCATATTGCGGCGGCGCATCACCTGCCGCTGCGTCCCGGCACGAATGTCGCCGTGGTCAGCGCGCTGGCGCATGTGATCGTGACCGAGGGGTTGATGGATGAGGCGTTCATCCGAGCCCGCTGTGATTGGGACGAGTTCCAGCATTACGCCGAGTTCATCAGCAACCCGCGCCATTCGCCAGAGGCGACGGCGCTGCTGACCGGGGTCGATCCGGTCGAGTTGCGCGCGGCGGCCCGCCTCTTTGCCACGAGCGGCAATGGCGCGATCTATTACGGGCTTGGCGTGACCGAACATTCCCAAGGCTCGACCACCGTCATGGGCATCGCCAACCTTGCCATGCTGACCGGCAATATCGGGCGACCCGGTGTGGGGGTGAACCCGTTGCGCGGTCAGAACAACGTGCAGGGGGCCTGCGACATGGGCTCGTTCCCGCATGAACTGCCCGGCTATCGCCACATCAAAGGGCCGGAGGTGCGGGCGATCTTCGAAGAGGCGTGGGGCGTCCAGATCGACGCGGAGCCGGGCTTGCGCATCCCCAACATGCTTGACGCCGCCGTCGATGGCACCTTCAAGGGACTCTATTGTCAGGGTGAGGACATCCTGTAATCGGACCCTGATACCAAACATGTGGCGGCGGGTCTGGCGGCGATGGACTGCGTCATCGTGCATGATCTCTTTCTCAACGAAACTGCCAATTACGCGCATGTCTTCCTGCCCGGATCGACCTTTCTGGAAAAGGACGGGACGTTCACCAATGCCGAGCGGCGCATCAACCGCGTGCGCAAGGTGATCCCGCCGCTCAACGGCTATGCCGATTGGGAGATTACCCAGATGCTGGCCAATGCCATGGGCGCGGGCTGGAGCTATGCCCATCCGGCCCGGATCATGGAGGAGATCGCTGCCACAACGCCCAGCTTTGCCGGGGTGGATTATGCCCTGCTGGAGGAGAAAGGCAGCGTGCAATGGCCCTGCAACGAGACGAACCCTGAGGGCACGCCGCTCATGCATGTGGACGGGTTCATGCGCGGCAAGGGGCGGTTCATCGTCACCGAATATGTGGCGACCGATGAGAAAACCGGCCCGCGTTTCCCGCTGCTGCTGACCACCGGGCGGATTCTGAGCCAGTATAACGTGGGCGCGCAGACCCGGCGCACCGCCAATGTGGTTTGGCACGAGGAGGATGTGCTGGAAATCCATCCGCATGACGCCGAGGTGCGCGGGGTGAAAGAGGGCGATTGGGTGCGGCTGGCCAGCCGCGCGGGCGAGACCACGCTGCGCGCCAGGCTGACCGATCGCGTCAGCCCCGGCGTGGTCTATACCACCTTCCACCACCCCGACACGCAGGCCAATGTGATCACCACCGACTATTCCGACTGTAAGCGTTAGCTGGACATCACGTGCAGCTTAGCTTGACGTCTTGAAGTTCCACGGCAGCAGGTCGTCGATGCCGCTTTGCGGATGGCCATTGGCGATCGCTGTCAGTGTTGCGTTGAGATAGGCGA
>NZ_JAGQDH010000001.1 GCF_018069895.1 Roseovarius autotrophicus
CGCCATCTGAGGGTCTTTTTGCGCCAGTTCATCTGGCGGATCGCACTGCTCCGAGGGTTCACGCGGGGTGCTGGCAGCCCTCAAGCACTGCAAATCGCCACCTGAGGCCGTTGTTCAGGATGAACTACATAGGTGATCCAATCCGCTTCCTTCATGCTCGTTTCTCCTTTCTTTGCTATCGTTCAAACCCGAAGTCGCGGCCTTTGTCGCGCCCGCGCGAGCGCCTGACCTTCAAGGCCGAGCCTGCGCTCGACCGCGTTCGCCGCCGCCTCGAATTCTTCGGCGCTGACGCTCGCATCTTGCGGCGGGTTCAGACTGATAGAAAACAGATGGTTCGTGCAGCGCGTGCCAGCCGCAACCGCGTCCGCCTCAAGGAGTGCGCTGCGCAGATCATCACTGACAAAGCCGCGCAGCTCATGCAGCTCGACATGATCGTTGTCCCGCATGGTCAGCAGGTATCGCGCCAATTGCGCCCCGCCGCCACGTTCTTTGGCCTTGATAATCACGGCTTCAAATCCGGTCCGGTTTTGGAGCCTGATCCTGCTTGATGCAGCCCGAGCGCGATCAGGAGATCGCGGCGCATCGCCTGCACATCCTTGCAAGCTTGCCGCAAATCCTCTTCGGTTTCGGGTGTGACGGGTAGCGAGCCCGTGTTCACTGCCTTGGCGAGTTGGTTCGGGTTGGCCGACAGGCGCGATGTGCCGAGCGTGCCAAGCACACGCCCAAGGGCGGCGTGATCCTTCACGGGAAACTTGCTTCGTGTCGTGCGCGGGGTCACATCATTGCCGAACAGGCGTTCGCGGATGTATGCCCCTAACGCCTGTCCCGCAGCATCGTGCTCCAGGATGCCCCGCTCATCCAAGCTGAGCCGCAGCGAGAACGGTATCGGCTTACTTTCGACTTTCTTGTTTGCAAGTTATTGAAATAAATATGAAAATTCTTCATCTTCACGCTCCCGACCATCAAGGTCTAGTTGCGCGAGATGGTGTCCCCAATCTTCAAGAACCCTGAAAAGGAGGTTCGATTCCTCTCTCGTCAGGTCCGCCATTTACCGACAACACGGTGTCACATATGGTTGTCGCGGCGCGTCGGAGCCTGTGGCGGGTCGAGGCGTTTTCCGTCCGTGCCGTGCGAATTCCGGCTTGCGGCGGGGGTGTCGAAACAGTAATCAGATGCCTGTCGCGGGTGTAGCTCAATGGTAGAGCAGCAGCTTCCCAAGCTGACGACGAGGGTTCGATTCCCTTCACCCGCTCCATCACCCACCGCAGTTTTTGTCCGACTGTCAGGCTTGGGTCTGGCTGATGTCCACCGGCGCCAGAAGGCGGGCGGCTTCTTCGGCCAGAAGGCGCTCCTGTGCGGCACCAGCGACGGGTACGCGCCCTGCCTCGAGGAAGACGGGGGCGGCGAGGGGGGACACGCGTGGCAGGCGGCGCAGCGAGATGTGCGTGCCGATGCGCGCCAGCATCTCCTCGATGCGGCCGAAATCGACAAGCCCGCGCATTGCCTCGGCCCGCGTGATCCGCAAAAGCAGGTGATCGGGGTCGTATTTCACCAGCGTGTCATAGAGGATATCCGAGGATACCGTCGCCTGCCGCCCGCTCTTGCGCGCGCCCGGACTGTTGCGCTGGATGAGGCCCGCGATGGTGGCTGATGCGCGAAAGGTGCGTTTCATCACCGCGTTGCCCATGAGCCAGTTTTCCAGCCCTGCGCGCAAGCGATCGGGTGCAAAAAGCGGCGCGGCCTCGATCAGCGGCTCCAGGCCCCAGATCAGCGTGGCGTAATCGGTGGCGACAAAGCCCATGGGCGCCAGCCCCTCGGCCTCCATCTCCTTGGTCAGCAAAAGCCCCAGCGTCTGCTGCGCGTTGCGGCCTGCAAAGCCGTAGATGCAGGCATGTTCGCGCCCCTCATGGGGGAAGCTTTCGATCAGCAGCCGGTCACGGGCAGGCATCTGCGACAGCGCGCGCTGAAGGTGCAGCCAGTCGCGCACCGGCGCGGGCAGGTCGGGCCAGTCGGGCCGCGCCAGAAGTGCGAGGATACGGTCGGAAAGCTGCGTCGAGGTGGCGAATTTCGTGCCCGTATAGGTGGCGATCCTCGGGGTGCGCCCCGGATCGCGGCTCACCTCCACCACCATCTCGCGCAGGCCCTCGAACCGCACGACCTGTCCGCCGATGAGAAACGTGTCGCCGGGGCTGAGCGTGGCAGCGAATCCCTCCTCTATCTCGCCCAGAGGCGCGCCGCCGCGCGCGCGCTTCATCCGCACCTTGAGCGTGTCGGTATCCTGGATCGTGCCGATATTCATGCGGATCAGCCGCGCGGTGCGGGGGTCGCGCAACTGCCAGCGTCCGTCGGGCCGCCTTTGCAGGCGCTGCCAGCGGTCATAGGCCCTGAGCGCATAGCCCCCCGTGGCGCAGAACTCGAGGCAGGTGTCGAAATCGTCCTGTGTGAGCGTGGCATAGGGCCCGGCGGCGCGCACCTCCTCGAAAAGCGCGCCCGCGTCAAATGCCCCCGCACAGGCGCGGATGAGGATATGCTGGCAGAGCACATCAAGCGGTCCGGGGCCGCGCGGCGCGCCATCGAGATCATGCGCACGGACCGCCTCGAGCGCGGTCAGGCATTCCAGCACCTCGAAGCGGTTGGCGGGCACCAGCCGCGCCTTGGACGGCGCGTTGTAGCGGTGATTGGCGCGCCCGATGCGCTGCACCAGCCGCTTGACGTTCTTGGGCGCGCCGATCTGGATCACAAGGTCCACATCACCCCAGTCGAGTCCCAGATCGAGGCTGCCGGTGCAGACCACGGCGCGCAGGGCGCCTGCCGCCATTGCGGCCTCTACCTTTGCCCGCTGATCACGGTCAAGGCTGCCGTGATGGATCGCGATGGGAAGCGCGTCGTCATTGGCCAGCCACAGCTTGTGAAAGAAGATCTCGGCCTGCGCGCGGGTGTTGTGAAAGACCAGCGTGGTGCGGTGCGCGCGAATGGCGTCCAGCACGGCCGGGATCGCATGGGCAGCACCCCCCCCGGCCCAGGGCGGTGGCGCGCCCACATCGAGCATGGTGATATCCGGCTCGGGGCCGGGATCGGCGCGGAGGATGTCGCAGGGCGTGTGCCCATGGGCAAGGAACCGGGCGAGCGCGGGCGGGTCCTCGACCGTCGCCGAAAGCCCCACCCGGCGCAGACCGGGGCAGAGCGCCTGAAGCCGCGACAACGCCAGCATCAACTGATCGCCGCGCTTCGATTCGGCGAGTGCGTGGATTTCATCGACGATCACACGGGTGAGGCCGCCAAAGATGCGCCGCGCGTCCTCGCGGGAGAGAAGCAGCGCAAGGCTCTCGGGCGTGGTCAGAAGGATATGGGGCGGGTCGGCGCGCTGTCGGCGTTTGACATGCGAAGAGGTGTCGCCGGTGCGGTCCTCGACGCGGATATCAAGGCCCATCTCGGCAATCGGCCCGGTCAGGTTGCGCCTGATGTCGGCGGCGAGCGCCTTCAGCGGCGAGATATAAAGCGTGTGAAGGCCGGTGCGGGGCCGCTTGCATAGATCCGCAAGCGTCGGGAGAAACCCCGCCAGCGTCTTGCCGCCCCCCGTGGGCGCGATGAGCAGTGTCGCAGGCGACTGCGCCCGCGTCAGCATCTGCGCCTGATGTGGGTGCAGTTGCCAACCACGGGCAGCAAGCCAGTGTGCGATGGGGGCGGGCAGGGTGTTCATGCAGCGAAAGCTAGCACTCTGCTGCGCCGGGGGAAGGGCGCGCGTCTTACCCGAAGACCGCTCCGAACGTGCCGCGATAAAGCGCCGAAAGCTCCGAGAGAGGGGCCTCGCTACGGCCAAACCGCACCGTGTCTCCGTTGAAGCGGCCCACGGTCGCAAGCGGCACGCCAGCCCTGCCCGCAGCGATCATCAGAGCCTCGGCCTGATCAAAGTTGCAGGCGATCAGATAACGCCCCTGATCCTCGCCGAAGAGCGTGGCCATGTCGTCGCTTTCAAGCGTCACGCCCACACCCGCGGCTTCGGCCATCTCGAAGGCGGCCAGCGCCAGCCCGCCGTCGGAAAGATCGGTGCAGGCGCGGATGAGCGCGTGATTGGCGCGGATGAATTCGCCGTGGCGGCGCTCTGTGTCGAGATCAACTGGGGGCGCGTCGCCTTCCGTGCGGTTGAATACCTCCGCCAGCAACGCCGATTGACCCAGATGACCACGCGTCTCGCCCAGAAGCAGCGCCACATGCCCCTCGCGCGCCTGACCGAGAATGGCGGTCTCGGGGTCGCGGATGATCCCGACCGCGCCGATGGTCGGGGTGGGCAGGATCGCGGTGCCGTCGGTTTCGTTATAGAGCGAGACATTGCCTGACACGATCGGCATGTCGAGTGCTGTGCAGGCGGCACCGATGCCCTGAATGGCCCCGACGAACTGGCCCATGATCTCGGGCTTTTCCGGGTTCCCGAAATTGAGGTTGTCGGTGGTGGCAAGCGGCAGGGCGCCGGTGGCGGTCAGGTTGCGATACGCCTCGGCTACCGCCTGCTTGCCGCCCTCGACCGGGTTTGCGCGCACATAGCGCGGGGTGACATCGGAGGTGAAGGCCAGCATCTTGCCGGTGTCGTGCACCCGGATCACGCCCGCGCCAAGGCCGGGGGTGCGCACCGTGTCGGCCATCACCATCGTGTCGTATTGCTGATAGACCCATTCGCGCGAGCAGTAATTGACCGAGCCGATCAACGCCTTGAGCCCGTCAATGGGGGCGATGGCGGGCACGGTGGTCGCGTCAAGCGGCGGGGGCGGTGTGGTCTCGACGAAGGGCCGGTCGTATTCGGGGGCGGAGGAAGACAGTTTCGACAGCGGCAGGTCGGCCTTCACCGCATTGCCGTGCAGGATCAGGAAACGGTCCTCGGGGATGGTCTCGCCCACGATGGCGAAATCGAGATCCCATTTCTCGAACACCGCCCGCGCCTCGGCCTCTTTCTCGGGGCGCAGCACCATGAGCATCCGCTCCTGGCTTTCGGACAGCATCATCTCATAGGCACTCATGCCCTCTTCGCGCTGCGGCACCGCGTCGAGCGTGAGCTTGATGCCAAGCCCGCCCTTGTCGCCCATCTCGACCGCCGAACAGGTCAGGCCTGCCGCCCCCATGTCCTGAATCGAGATCACCGCGCCGGTCTGCATCAGTTCAAGACAGGCCTCCATCAGGCGTTTTTCGGTGAAGGGGTCGCCCACCTGCACGGTGGGGCGCTTTTCCTCGATGCTGTCGTCGAATTCGGCGCTGGCCATGGTGGCGCCGCCAACGCCGTCGCGGCCCGTCCTGGCCCCGAGATAGACCACGGGCATGCCCACACCGCTTGCCGCCGAGTAGAAAATCGCATCGGCATCCGCGAGACCGGCGGCGAAGGCGTTGACAAGGCAGTTGCCGTTATAGGCCGGGTCAAACCGCACCTCGCCGCCCACACATGGAACGCCGAAGCAGTTTCCGTAGCCGCCCACGCCCTCGACCACGCCATGCACAAGCTGGCGCGTCTTGGGGTGCGCCACTTCGCCGAAGCTGAGCGCGTTCATCGCCGCTATGGGGCGCGCGCCCATGGTAAAGACATCGCGCAGGATGCCGCCGACGCCGGTGGCGGCCCCCTGATAAGGCTCGATATAGGAGGGGTGGTTGTGGCTTTCCATCTTGAAGACCACCGCCTGTTCGTCGCCGATATCGACGACGCCCGCGTTCTCGCCCGGCCCGCAGATGACCTGCGGGCCTGAGGTGGGCAGGGTGCGCAGCCATTTCTTCGACGATTTGTAGGAACAATGCTCGTTCCACATGGCCGAGAAGATGCCGAGTTCGGTGAAGGACGGCTCCCGCCCGATGATCTCGAGGATGCGCGCGTATTCCTCGGGCTTGAGGCCATGGGCGGCAATGAGATCGGGGGTAATGGCGGGCTCTTGCATGGGTGCGCTCCTGAAGGGGGCTTGATGCGCGCGTCTTTAAAGCAAGGCCGCGGCAGGGGGAAGGGGGGCGCTCAGGGCGCGAGATAGCGTTCGAGCACAAAGGCGGGTATGGCCCCGCGCAGCAAGCGGTCGGGCAGGACGTAGGACGGGGCCAGATCGAGGCCGAGACGGGCCGCGAGATCGCTATGCTCCGCCATGTCGAGCACGCTAACGCGAAGGTTCAGGTGGCGGGCCAGCACACGCAACTCGGCCTCGGCCTGCGCGCAATCGGGGCAATCGGGCGCGGTGAAGAAGGCGAGGCGCGTGTCGGCATCCTTGGGACCAAAGCCGGGCAGGTCGGGGGAAAAAAGATCGGGCGCCGCGCGCGACAGGAGCGCGAGATCGCGGGCGACCTCGTCGGCGTAGAGATCAAGCGGCGCGGGTGTGGTCAGAGGCGCGAGAAGCGCCGGCATGGCGATGAGCGTTTCGCGAATCGCCTCGCCAAGCGGCGAGCGCGATTGTATCGGCCCCGCCCCGAGTGGCGGGGCCGTGGCCATGAGCACGGCCAGACAGCCTGCCAGACGGGCTTGCCTCTTCATCCCTTGACCGGGAAAACGAAGCAGCGGTCGCGCCGGATCATCAGCCAGAGCACGGTGCCCGCCTTGGGCAGAAACACATTCGGCACGCTGGCCTTGAGCCGCGAGCCGTCGTGATCCATGCGGAATTCCAGCAGGCTTTCGGCACCCATGAAGCGCGCCCGCTCGACCACGCCGCGCGCGGGCGTGCCGTCTTGCGGGGTGGGGTTGGGGCCACGCCCGCCACGGTCGAAGTCGATCTTGATGTGTTGCGGGCGGATGACGATCTCTACCTCCAGCCCGTCGGGCGCGCCCGGCACGAGGAACTGGCCAAAGGGAGTGTCAGTAAGCGCGTTGCGCACCGTGCCGCGAATGACGTTGATCTCGGAGAAGAACGCCATCGCGCTGCGATCCACAGGCGCGTTGTAGACATTGTAGGGCGCACCTTGCTGAACGATCCGCCCGTCGCGCATCAGCGCGATCTGATCGGCCATGCGCATCGCCTCTTCGGGTTCATGCGTGACCAGAAGAACGGCGGTGTCCTCTTCGCGCAGGATGTCGAGGGTCTCGTCGCGGATGCCGTCGCGCAAGCGGTTGTCGAGCCCGGAAAACGGCTCGTCCATGAGCATGATGCGCGGACGCGGCGCCAGCGCGCGCGCCAGCGCCACGCGCTGTTGCTCGCCGCCTGACAGTTCGTGCGGGAAGGCGTCGATATGGTGCAGAAGGTGCACCCGTTCGAGCAGCTCGCGCACCCGCGCGCGTTTCTCGGGGCGCGACGTGCGCAGGCCGAAAGCCACGTTCTCGGCCACGCTCAGATGCGGGAACAGCGCGAAATCCTGAAACATGAGGCCGATCTGCCGCCGTTCAGGCGGCACGCGGAACACCGTATCGCAGATCAGCTTGCCATCGACATGGATCTCGCCAGAATCCTGCATCTCGACGCCCGCGATGATCCGCAACGTCGTCGATTTTCCGCAGCCCGAGGGGCCAAGCAGGCAGGTCACCTGACCGGGCATCACCTTGAGCGAGACATCATTGACCACCGCGCGCCCGTCATAGCGGCGCACAAGGTTCCTGATTTCTAGCCGGGGGAGCGGGGTCTGCACCGGGGCCTCTTCCATGATCCGAGCGATTTCGTCGGGTTTTCGTTCCGATATCAAGCCGCCCGATGGGTTGCAAGCTGCGCAGCGGTCAGGTGGCGGGCATGTCCATCATCGCGGTGAATTCGGCCTCGGCGGCCAGTTCGCCCGCGACGAGCGCCCGCCCAGAGAATTTCCAGACCTTCCCGCCGGGCTTGCCACGCCGTGTCTCAAGCTCCATCTCGAGCACATCGCCCGGCACCACCATGCGGCGGAACTTGGCCGCCTCGATGGCCATGAAATAGACCAGCATGTTGCGATCCGCGAGATCAAGCCCCACGCCCACCAGGATTGCCGCGGTCTGGGCCATGGCCTCGATTATGGTCACGCCTGGCATGATCGGCTTGCCTGGAAAATGACCCTGGAAATGCGGTTCGTTCATGGTGACGTTCTTGATGCCGCGCGCGCTTTGATAGCCGTCGATATCCACCACGCGATCCACCAGAAGGAACGGATAGCGGTGCGGGATGATCCGTTGGATGAGATGGATATCCGCGGTCTTCAACGGCGCGCTCATGGCAGATCCTTTCGGCGTTAGATGAGCTTTGCTATCAAGCGCGCCGCCTCACGGCAAGCGTGCTACTCGGCGGGGGCAGGGGCAAGATTGTCCTCGCTTTCGGTCAGCGGCGGAAGACCGGTCGGGCCGGCCCCGATCCGCGCGTCGATCCGCGCGATGGCAAGATCGGTCACATCGGCCACGTCGGCCCGCAGGATGACGCTGCGCACGTCCATGAGCACCACCGCGTCCGCCTCTTGCACAAGCTCGGCCAGAACCGGCTGCGCAACGCGCATGAACTGGATCGGCCCGAGATCGCGCCGCCGCTCAAGCTCGCGCGAGAGCCGCTCGCTCTCGCGGCGCAATTCGGTCACCTTGGCGTCGAAGTTGTCGGCGAGATCGCGGAACGCCTCGGGCGTGGTGAGGGCGCGCTGTGCGGTGAGCGCGCCTTCCTCGGCCTCAAGTTCGGCGGCGATACGGTCGTTGCGCGCGATGAGTCGCTCGCGCGCGGCATCGAGTTCGGACTGCAGGCGCTTGCCATAAACGGTCTCGTTCAGAAGCCGGTCGATGTCGATCACCAGAATATCGCTCTGCACGACTCCCAGAGCCTGGGCGCGCGCATGTGTTCCGGTGATGATCCCGGTCAGCAGCAACAGGATCAACCAGGTGCGCATGTCAGAAATTGGTGCGTGCCGTCAGGTTGAAACTTTGCTCGCGGTCCCCCGGTTCGGATTTGAGGACATTGGAAAAATCCATTCGGATCGGCCCGAACGGCGAATTCCAGAACAGCGACAACCCGATCACGTGGCGCGGTTCAAAGCTGGTGGAATCAAGTGGCAGAACTGCCGACCCCTTGTCGCCGATTCCCCAGATCGAGCCGATATCGTAGAATGCCCCGCCCGTGATGCCGAATTCTTCCGGCAAGCCGATCGGGAATTCTGCCTCGAACTTGAGCGCGGCGAAATAGTCGCCGCCAAGATGCTCGTCGCCCTCGACCGGCCCCATGCCGTTGCTGTCAAAGCCCCGCATGACCGATGTGGCAAAGCGGTCCAGAAAGCGACTGTTCTGCCCGCTGTTGAACTGGATCGCCCCGGCCTCGAATATGGCGCGCAGCGTCACCTCTTCGCGGAACACGTCGGTTTCCGCGACAGCGCGCGCGGTGGTCTTGATGAACTCGTTGTCGCCGCCGATCCCGGCGAATTCCTGCCCGAAGGACAACAGAACGCCCGCCTTGGGATTGAGGCCCTTGCGGCGGGTGTCATAGATGAACTCGTAGCCTGCGGAACTTGTCCAGAGGCCGCCTCGGGCGATATCGTTCTGAAGGATACCCGACGTTCCCTTGTAGTTGGACATTTCGCTGTAGCCGACGTTGTAGAACACGCCAAAGCGTGTGTTTTCGCCGGTCGGGAAGGTCAGGCTGGGGCGGAACACGCCGATCGCCGTGTCGAACAGGCTGTTGTCGCGTTCGGTTTCGCGGAATGCGAAATCCAGACCAAGGGCGACATCGCGGCCCAGAAAGGCCGGTTCGACAAAACCGATATTGTAGTTGATGTTGTCTGCCGTGCCGAGAATATTGAAGGTCAACTGCTGGCCGCGGCCAAGGAAATTGCGCTCGGAAAAGCCGAACTGAAGGCCAAGGCCGCTATCTGTCGAGAAGCTGGCACCCACCGAGACCGACCCGGTCGTGGTTTCCTCGACATCGGCCTTGATGATCACCTGATCGGGGCGCGAGCCCTCGCGGGCGTTTACATCGACATTTGCGAAGAATCGCAGCGCGCGGATGCGTTCGGCCGCCTGCCGGATGGCGCGCGGGTTGAACGGATCGCCTTCTGCGGTGTCGAACTGGCGCCGGATCACGCGGTCAAGCGTGGTGGTGTTGCCTTCTATGTCGATGCGCTCGACAAAGACGCGGGGGCCGCGGAGCAACACGAATTCCAGATCGAGCGTCAGGTCGCGCTCATTGCGGGTGACGCGCGGCTCGATGCGCAGGAAATCGACGCCGTTACTGACCGCAAGCCGTTCCATCCGCGCTATGGAGTTTTCCACCAGCGTCGGCGAATAGATTACGCCGGGGCGGATCTTGAGCGTGTCGTGATATTCGGCGGCATCGACGCCGGGAAACTCGCTGACCGTGGTGATCTCGCCAAAGCGGAACTGCTGGCCTTCCTGCACGGTGAAGGTGATGAAATAGGCGTCCCGTTCGCGTGCCAACTCGGCATTGACGCCGGTCACGCGAAAATCGACATAGCCGCGCGAGTTGTAGAAATCGGTCAGCACTTGCCGGTCGAAATTCACCCGGTCCTCGACAAAGCTGTCGCGCTGGATCAGGGCGCGCAGGAGGCCCGTCTGCTTGCTCTGGATCACGCGGCGCAGGCGGCGGTCCGAGAAGGCGCGGTTGCCCGAAAAGCCGATCCGCTGCACCTCGATGCCACGCCCCTCGAATATCTCGAACACGAGATCGACGCGGTTATCGCTGCGGCGGATCACCTTGGGGGTCACGCGCGCCGCCACGCGGCCGTTCTGGGCATAGGCTTCGGCAATCGTGGCCGCGTCGCGCTCGGCCTGCGTGGGGCTGAATACCTGACGCGCCCGGCTCTGGATGAACCCGCCAAGCGCGTCGTCCTTGATGCGGTTGTTGCCCTCGAAGGCGATCCGGTTGATCGTCGGGAACTCTGTCACGCGGATGAGCAGCGTGTTGCCGCGCGGCTCAAGCTCGACCGTCTCGAAAAGTCCCGATGCAAGAATGCGTTGATAGGCGTCGTTGAGTTGCCCCTGGCTGAGCGACTCGCCGCGCGTAATGCCGGCAAAGGACAGGATCGTCGCCCCTTCGATCCGTTGATTGCCCTCGATCGCCACATCCGAGAAGCGGTAGTCTTGCGCGTTTGCGGCACTCCAGACACCCGGCAGGGCCATCGACAGCGCAAGGACAACGGCAGCAATCAGGCGCTTGAAACCAGCGGCCCTGAGGCGCGCCGCAAAAAATCCGCTCATCGATCAAACCCAGTCAGACATCCCATTGACCGAAGTCACTACCCCGTCTGCCAAGGCTTGTCAAAACGCGAATCCGTCGTCTCAGAACCCGCTCAGATAGCTTGCCGCTATCAGCGCCACCGCCAGTGCGGCGAGAAAAAGCAGAAGATCGGCATTGAGCCCCAAGAGCACTGACGCCCCGCGATAGCCGTCCTTGATCTGTCGCATGGTTCACTCCTTTCGGGCCCGGATTTCCGCTTCCGGGTCATACGGAAAGGACACTGCCTTTGCCTCGTGGCGGATTTTGGTAGGGACTATGGCAATAATGGGGCGTTTCCTCGGCCCCGCGACACCATGAACGCCCCCAGCCGCGCCAGCCCTTCCTCGATATCGCCCGTGGCCTGCGCATAGGAAAACCGCAGCGTGCCCGCCCCGCGCGCAGGATCGAAATCAAGCCCCGGCGTCACGGCCACACCGGCATGTTCGAGGATCTCGGCGGCCAGAGCGCGGCTGTCATCGGTCAGGTGGCGCACATCGGCATAGACATAGAAGGCGCCATCAGGCGGCGCGATCCGGTCGAACCCGGCCTTTGGCAACCCCTCCAGCATCAGCGCCCGGTTGCGGGCGTAAACCGCCATGTTGGCCTCCAGCTCCGCGGTGCAGTCCATCGCCGCCAGGGCAGCGATCTGGCTGGCATGGGACGGGCAGATGAACAGGTTCTGCGCCAGTCGCTCGATGGTGCGGACATGGTCCTCGGGCACCACCATCCAGCCGATGCGCCAGCCGGTCATCGAGAAGTACTTGGAGAAGGAATTGATCACGTAACAGTCGTCGGTGATCTCGAGCGCGCTTGTGGCGCGCCCCTCATAGGTGATGCCGTGATAGATCTCGTCGCTGACAAAAGACGCGCCCGCCTCCTGCGCCGCACCGACAAGCGCCGCCAGGGCCGTTGCGTTCAGCATCGTGCCGCTCGGATTCGCGGGGCTCGCCACCAGCAGCCCGGCCAGATCGCGGCCTCTCAGATCTTCGGGCGCCGGCTGCAGGCGGTTTTCCGCCGAGGTTTCGATGTCCACCGCCACCAGATCGAGAGCGCGCAGGATCTGGCGATAGCTGGGATATCCCGGTGCGCCGATGCCGACCCGGTCGCCGGCGTCGAAAAGCGCGGTGAAGGCAAGGATGAAGGCCCCCGATGATCCCGGCGTGATCACCACGCGCGCGGGATCGAGATCGACGCCATACCAATCCTTGTAATGGCGCGCGATGCGCGCGCGCAGCGCGGGCAGGCCGAGCGCCACCGTATAACCGAGTGCGTCGTCTTCCATCGCCTGCGCCAGCGCCGCGCGCGCGCCTTCGGGCGCGGGCGTGCCTGGCTGGCCCACCTCCATATGGATGATGTGCTGGCCGGCCTCTTCGGCGCGGCGCGCCGCCTCCATCACGTCCATGACAATGAACGGGTCGACCTTGGATCGGCGGGCAGGGCGCATTACATTCCTCCTCGATGCAGGGGTTTCGGCCCCGTTTCAACGGGAAAGGCGGCCAAGGTCAATGCACAGCCTGCGCATATTCGCGGCCTTGATGCTCTTGAGCCTGACATTCGCGGCACCCGCCCGCGCCATCACGCTTCTGCGCGATCCCGATATAGAGCATGCTCTGCGCACTCTGGCCGCGCCCGTTCTGCGTGCCGCCGGTCTGAGCCCCGAGCGGGTGAACATTCTCATCCTCGATGCGCCCAGCCTCAACGCTTTCGTGGTCGATGCCGATAACATCTTCCTGCATTCGGGCCTGATCCAGCGGATGGAGACCCCAGCCATGCTGCAATCGGTGATCGCGCACGAGGCCGCCCATATCGCCAACGGTCACCTGATGCGCCGCCCGATCCACCTGCGCGATGCGCGCAATGCTGCCGCTCTTGGCATGATCCTGGCCGGGATTGCCGGGGCGGCGACCGGCAGCGCCGAGCTTGGCGCGGGGGCGGCGGTTGGTCTTCAGGGGGCAGCGATCCGCAGTTTCTTTGCCCATACCCGCGCCGAGGAGAATGCCGCCGACGAAAGCGGGATGCGCTTTCTGCATCGTGCGGGCATCGACCTCAGTGGCGCCGTGCAGGTGATGGACCTGTTTACCGGGCAGGAATCCCTCGCGCTGACCCGGCAGGACGCCTATGCACGCACGCATCCGCTGTCGCGTGACCGCATGCGCCGCATCCGGGCCCTGGCCGAGGCACAAGGTGCGCAGGCCGCCCCCGACCCGCAAGCTGATTACTGGTTCGCACGCGCCAAGGGCAAACTCTCGGCGTTTCAGCGTGATCCGAAATGGACGCTCACCCGTGCCGGCGAGTCGGGATTCGAGGATGTGAAACTGATGCGACAGGCGGTTGCGTTTCACCGCCAGGCCGATCTGGGCCGTGCGCTTCCGGCGATCGATGCGGCCATCGCGCGCCGCCCGGACGACGCCTATCTTCACGAGTTGCGCGGCCAGATCCTGATGGAAAGCCGCCAGATCAAGGCCGCTGTCGCCGCTTACGCGCGCGCGGCCAATCTGGCCCCCCGCAACGCACTGATCCTCGGGTCATACGGGCGCGCGCTGCTGGCTGACGGGCAGGTGCGCGAGGCAGCGAAATTCCTGGAAAGCGCGCGCGCGCGCGACGGACGCGATTTCCGCGTGCTGCGCGATCTGGCGCAGGCCGAGGCGCAGCTTGGCAATCAGGGCATGGCCTCGGTTCTGACCGCCGAGCGGTATGCCATGGCGGGCCGTCTCAAGGATGCGCGCATCCACGCCGAACGTGCTTCGGGGATGCTGCCACAGGGGTCTCCCGGGTGGCGTCGCGCGCAGGATGTGCTACATGCTGCTCAGACAGCAGAAAAACGGAGCAAGAGATAGTGCCCTACCGCCTCAGCCTCACCGCCGCCCTTCTTGCCATGATCGTCGCGCTGCCCGCGCAGGCGCTTGAGATCGAGAATCTCGACGAAAGCGGGCGCGCCGCGCTGCGCGCCGAAATCCGTGCCTACCTGCTTGAAAACCCTGAGGTGATCATGGAGGCGGTTGCCGTGCTCGAAGAGCGAGAGGCCGCCGGTCAGGCCGCAGCCGATGTGGATCTGGTGCGCGCCAATGCGGACGCGCTGTTCAATTCGCCTGGCGACTGGGTGGGAGGCAACCCCGACGGCGACATCACGCTCGTTGAGTTCATGGATTACCGGTGCAGCTTCTGCCGCCGCGCCGTGCCCGAAGTCGAGGGGCTGCTTGCCACGGATGGCAATATCCGCCTCATCCTAAAGGAATTCCCGATCCTCGGCGAGGAGTCCGTCGCCGCGTCGCGCTTTGCCATCGCCACGAAGATCGTCGCCGGCGATGACGCCTACAAATCCGTGCATGACGCGCTCATGAGCTATACCGGCTCGATGAACACGGCGGGCTTTACCCGGCTGGCCGATGCGCTCGGGCTTGATGCCAGCGCGATTGTGGCAGAGATGGACAACGATGCTGTGACTGCGGTGATCGCCGCGAACCACGCCCTCGCACAGCGCCTGCGCATCAGCGGCACCCCCTCTTTCGTCATGGGCGAGCACATGCTGCGCGGTTACCTGCCGCAGGCGCAGATGCAGGCCATCGCAGACGAGATCCGCACCAACTGAGCCGCGGCGCCGCGCTCAGAGCTTGCGGATCTTCAGCCGGGTGATGCGGTTGTCCTTGCGCGCCAGCACCTGAAACCGGAAGCCGTGGAAGATGAACACCTGATCGACTGCCGGGATCATCTGTGCCTCGTGGATGACCAGTCCGGCGACGGTATTGGCCGCGTCGTCGGGCAGCGACCAGTCATTCGCGCGGTTGAGGTCGCGAATCGTCATCGCCCCTTCCACCAGATAATCCCCCTCGGGGGTGCGCCGCAGGATATGGTCGGCCTCGATGTCGAATTCGTCGGCGATCTCGCCGACGATCTCTTCGAGGATATCTTCGAGCGTGATCAACCCCTGAAGCGAGCCGTATTCGTCCACCACCAGCGCAAAATGGCTGCGCATCCGCAGGAACTGGCGCATCTGGTCGTCCAGCGTGGTGGTTTCGGGCACGAAATAGGGTTTGCGCGCGATCGCGCGCACGTCGAAATCATCGAGCGCGGCGGCGCCCTTGTCGCTGCTTGTCACAAGGCCGTGGATGGCGCGCAGCACGTCGCGCGCATGAACCACGCCGATGATGTTGTCGGGATCGCCCAGATAGAGCGGCAAGCGGGTGTGGTTGCTTTTCAGGCATTGATCGAGGATTGCCTGCGGATCGGCCTCGGCGTCGATCATCTCGATGCGCGAGCGGTGGAGCATGATCTCTTCAACCGCACGCTCGTCGAGATCGAGCGCCCCAAGAATGCGGTCGCGGTCCTCCTTCTCGACCACGCCCTCGGAATGGCCCAGATAGAGCGCGCCGGCGATTTCCTCGCGCACGGCAAGGATATGGCTGTCGGGATCGGCCTGCACACCGAAACCGCTCAGGATCAGCCGCACCAGCCAGCGCACGGCCCCCACGACCGGATCAAAGACGCGGATCACCCAGACGATCAGCGGCGCGGTGCGCGCCGCGGCGGTCTCGGCATTGGTGATGGCATAGGTCTTGGGCAGAACCTCGGCAAAGATCAGCACCAGCAGCGTCATCACGAGCGTCGCCACGACGACGCCGCTTTCCCCGAAAAGCCGGGTGAAAAGCGCGGTTGCCAGAGAGGCGGCGAGGATGTTGACAAGGTTGTTGCCCAGAAGCACCGAGCCGATGAGCCGCTCGTTGTCCTCGGTGATGCGCAGCGCCGTGTCGGCCCCGGCCGAGCCTTTCTCGGCCTGCGCGCGCAGCTTGGCGCGAGAGGCCGCCGTCAACGCCGTCTCGCTTCCCGAGAAGAACCCGGACAGCACCAGCAGCCCGAAGATCGAGGCCACGGTGATCCAGAAGGTCAGGTCAAGAAGGGTGTCGCTCGCATTCATTGGTCACATTCCCTTGTCGCGTGGCGCGGTTATGGGGGTTTGCGCCCATGCGATCAAGGCGGCGGGCGCGCCCCGGTGTCACCCTTCCTGAATGGTCACGTCGCGACGCGGGCCGATGTCATGCCCACTCGCCGGTAAAGCCCTTCGGGATCAGCAGCATGTCCCGATCCAGATCGTGCACGTCGCGCCGGCCGCACAGCCCCATCGATTTGTCGAGTTCGTCGCGGATCAGCTCGAGTGCGCGTGTCACTCCCGCCTCGCCCAAGGCGCCCAGCCCGTAGACGAAGCTGCGTCCGACATAGGTGGCTCTGGCGCCAAGGGCGAGCGCCTTGAGCACGTCCTGACCCGAGCGGATGCCGCTGTCGAGATGCACCTCGATTCTGTCGCCGACCGCCTCGACAATCTCGGGCAGGGCGCGGATGGACGAAAGCGCGCCGTCAAGCTGCCGCCCGCCATGGTTCGACACGATGATGGCGTCGGCGCCCACATTGAGCGCCTCGCGCGCATCGCGCACATCCATGATCCCCTTGATGATGAGCGGGCCGTCCCACATTTTGCGAAACACCCGGATACGGTCCCAGTCGAGTGCCTGATCGAACGCTTCAGCCGTCCATGCGCTCAACGAGGAGGGGTCCGTCACCCCCTTGGCATGGCCGACGATATTGCCGAAAAACCGCCGCTTGGTGCCCAGCATCCCAAGGCCCCAGTGCACCTTGGTCATCATGTTGGCGACGGATTTCATGGTGAGCTTGGGCGGGGCGGAAAGCCCGTTTTTCAGATCCTTGTGGCGCTGCCCAAGCATTTGCAGGTCCACCGTGATCATCGCCGCCGAGCAGTTCGCCGCCTTCGCGCGGTCGAACAGGCGTTGCATGAAATCATCGTCCTTGAGGGTGTAGACCTGAAACCAGAACGGTTTTTCGGTGTGCTCGGCCACGTCCTCGATGGAGCAGATCGACATGGTCGAGAGGGTGAACGGCACACCGAACTTCTCTGCGGCGCGGGCCGCCTTGATCTCGCCATCGGCGCATTGCATCCCCGTCAGCCCGACAGGGGCCAGGCCCACCGGCATCGCCACCTTCTGGCCGATCATCGTCGTCGCCAGATTGCGGCCCGTCATGTCGATGGCAACGCGCTGCCTGAGGTGCAGCTTTTCGAAATCGGTGGTGTTCTCGCGGAATGTCTGTTCGGTCCAACTGCCCGATTCCGCGTAATCGTAAAACATCTTGGGGACGCGGCGACGGTAGATCTGCTTGAGATCGTCGATGCAGGTGATGACGGGCATGGGCGGCACTCCGGAAATTGGTAAGATCGCCTTACCAGCATGGTGCCGCGCGCGCAATCGCTGCGGTTGCCGCCGCTTCTCTGGCTCTCGCTCGGCGGACCTGCCTCACGCCCTCAGGAAGCGAACAGCGGCTGCGCTTCGCGCAGAACGGTATAGGTCAGAAGCGCGGCGCCGATCGGGGGCACATGCAGAAACAGGGTCAGCCCCAGCGTCACGATGGTCAGCCGCAACGGCACCGAGGGGATGGCGGGCAGGTTGCCCGGTTCGAGCGCGCCGCTGGCCCAGCTATCCGTGACCGCCATGGTGCGCCTGTTGCGCGCCTCGGCCAGGATCTCGGCCGAGAGCCTGGGTGCGGTCGCGGACAGCAGGTCAAAGCTGCGGTCGATCAGCGCGCTGCCCACAGGTTCTGCCGCCGGGCCACGCAGGATCGCGTCAAACGGCAGATAGCCCTGCACCCGCTCGATGGCGCGGTTCAGCAGCTCGGAATAGGCTGAGGGGTCAAAGGCCGCGCGGCGCTTGCGTGCGGGCGCCCCGACCGCGATGACAAGGTAATGCGGGTTATCCTCGTGGGCGGGCGGCAGCCAGCCAAGCGCGAAGCGCACGCGCTCGCGGTCGATGAGCGCGATGTCATCGCCATCCCATGTCAGCCGACGCACCTGGGTCGCCAATGCCAGCGACGCGATGTCGAATTCCTCGACAATGTCGGGAAAGCCCATCTGCGGGGGTGCATGGTATTCCAGAGCAGCGATCTCGCCGAAATTCTGCCTGTTCATCTGCGGCCCCTTGGCTCATGCATGATCGTCATTATGGGAATTCGTTTAACCGCTTGCCAAACTGATGCTTCCAACCCGTCACGTCCGGTGCCGCTAGCGCCGGTCGATTTGTGCCGCCATAATGGCGATTGCCTTCTGATAGACACCGGCGGCATTCCATTGCTGGATCACCGCGAAATTCGGTTCGCCTTCCTGATAGCCCTGGCCAGGTTGCCAGCCCTTCTGGCGCAGGAAATTCGCGGTCGAGGCCATGGCATCGGCGAGGTTGTAGAAATCCACCCGCCCGTCGCCATCGGCATCGACCCCGTAGCGCAACGCATTGCCGGGCAGGAACTGGGTATGACCCAACTCGCCGTGGCGCGCGCCAAGGGTCGCGCCGGTGATCGCGCCCTGATCCACCAGCTTGAGCGCGCCGATGGCGTGGGGGCGGAAGAAATCCGAGCGGCGGCAATCATAGGTCAGCGTCACGATGGCCGAGACCACCGAGGTATCGCCCATGAACCCGCCAAAGCCCGTTTCCATCCCGTGAATGGCAATAAGCACCCCGGCAGGCACGCCATAATGCCGCTCCAGCGCGTCATAAAAGGCCGCGTCGCGGGCGCGCCGCTTGCGTCCCTGCGCGACGATGGTGGAAGACCCGCGCAATTCCATGAACCTTTCCAGGCTGTAGCGAAAGCTTTTCTGGTTACGGTCCGCCGCGATGGTACGATGTGTGTATTGCGCCGCCCCGAGGGCCGCAAGCCCGCGCTGCCCGACGCCCGAGGCTGCCGCTTCGCGGGCGAAACCGGCCTTCCACGCCTCGAATCCCTGGGCGGTGTCGCCGCATGGGGCGGCTTGGGCTGTTCCCGCCATCAGCAGGATCGCGACCCCAAAACCGGCGATCCGGCCGCCGCACACCCCAGACATCATCGCTCTCCTGCTGACATGTAAGGCAATGCGCTCAGTCTAACGCCCCACGACTGTCGGGCAAGGCCCGTTGCCCGCCATAAGCGGTAGGCAGATGCGGGGCGGGCGATCATGGCACGAGGCTTTGCACCAGCTCTGCCGCCTGCGCGATCTGACCGGTGGTGCTCAGCACCATGAAGAATCCCGTGAGCGCCGAAACCTGTGACGTCAGGCGCAGATTCTCGCCACGCAGCAGGTTGAACACCACAAGCGCCGCGGCGGCGGGAAGGGCAAAGAGCCCCAGTGTGATCGTCATCATCCAGACGGCAAGGCGCAGCGGCGCAGTCGGTTCGCGCACCGACGCGGTTTCCTCGTGCGGTTCCGGTGCCGGATCGGGCTCGCGAAACGCGGCGCGCAAGGCATCGAGACGCGACTGGTCATCGCCTGGGATTGTATTTTCCGGCATGTGCTCGCACAGCGCGGCATAGGCGCTCTCGACATCGGGCAGTTGCTTGCGTTTCCGTTTGATGTTCGAGGCCATCCGGGGCGGGGTGGGCAGGGCGGCCGTGCCGGTCACCGCGGCGCAGAACTCGGCGCGGGTCAGCACCGCGTCGGGATCGGTCCATTGCACGAAATCGGGCGCAAGCACGCCCTGAAGATCGGCCAGAAGATGCGCGATCATCGCCTGCATTCGCCTCTGATCCGACGGTTGCGGCCCCTCGCACATCAGCGTTACCATGAGGCGCTGCGCCGCCGTCTTGTCGACGCGCGCTACATGGCACGCCCCGGCGATCCGCAGGCGGCAATCGAGATCGCCGGTGCGGATGACCGCAAGTTCTTCAGAGAGGCAGCGCCGTTCACGTACGCGCGCGTCCAGACGCTCCAGTGTATCGCCCACACGGCAGACCATCGCCGCCATGTCGAACGGCCTGTTACCCAGGAAGATCAGCCCAGCCGTAACCTTGTGAGATGTGGTGGTCATGGTGGTTTCCGTTTCTCGTTGCTCGATCGTCTTCGGAGTTAACCTTGATCTGCAATCAGGGAGTCAGTTTGTTTCAAATTTGATTACATTTGGGCAATCAGCGCATTTCCCTGATTTTGGTTCCGAAGTGGCAACGGTATCGCCCAGAAAGGAAAAGGCGCCCCGGCACGGGACGCCTTATGATTGTGTGATGTGGCCTGATTGTGGCAGGATGGCTGCCTCAGCAGCTGTAATACATCCCGAACTCGACCGGGTGCGGGGTGTGCTCGAACTTGTGCACCTCGTCCATCTTGAGGGCGATATAGCCCTCGATCTGGGCCTTGGTGAACACGTCGCCTGCAAGCAGGAAGTCGTGATCGCGCGCCAGCGCGTCAAGCGCCTCTCGCAGGCTGCCGCAGACGGTCGGGATGTCCTTCAACTCCTCGGCCGGCAGGTCGTAGAGGTTCTTGTCCATCGCCTCGCCCGGATCGATCCGCGACTTTATCCCGTCAAGCCCCGCCATCAGCAATGCGGCGAAGGCCAGATAGGGGTTGGCCGCCGGATCGGGGAATCGGGCCTCGACGCGCTTGGCCTTGGGGCTTTCGGTCCACGGGATACGGATACAGCCCGAGCGGTTGCGCGCCGAATAGGCCCGCAGCACCGGTGCCTCGAAGCCCGGCACCAGCCGCTTGTAGCTGTTGGTGGTGGGGTTGGTGAAGGCGTTGAGCGTCTTGGCGTGCTTGAGGATGCCGCCGATGAACCACAGCGCCTCCTGGCTCAGATCGGCATATTTGTCGCCCGCGAAAAGCGGCTTGCCGTCCTTCCAGATCGACATGTTGACATGCATGCCGCTGCCATTGTCGCCATAGATCGGCTTGGGCATGAAGGTGGCCGACTTGCCATAGGCATGGGCCACGTTGTGGATGACGTATTTGTATTTCTGGATCTCGTCGGCCTGTTTCACGAGCGTTCCGAAGATGAGTCCAAGCTCGTGCTGGCAGGACGCCACCTCGTGATGGTGCTTGTCCACCTTCATGCCCATGCGCTTCATGGTCGAGAGCATCTCGGCGCGCAGGTCCTGCGCGTCATCGACCGGGTTCACCGGGAAATAGCCGCCCTTGAGGCCGGGCCGGTGACCGGTATTGCCGGTCTCGAACTCGGCGTCGGTATTCCACGATCCGTCAACGGCATCGACCTCGTAGGACACCTTGTTGATGGTGTTGGAGAACCGCACGTCGTCGAAGAGGAAGAATTCCGCCTCGGGGCCGAAATAGGACACATCGCCCACACCCGACGCCTTGAGATAGGCCTCGGCCTTTTCGGCGGTACCGCGCGGGTCGCGCTCATAGGGCTCGCCCGTGTCCGGTTCCACCACCGAGCAGTGAATGCACAAGGTTTTCTCGGCATAGAACGGATCGACATAGGCGCTTTCGGTGTCGGGCATGAGCTTCATGTCGCTGGCTTCAATGCTTTTCCATCCGGCGATGGAGGAGCCGTCGAACATGAACCCTTCTTCAAGGAAATCCTCGTCCACCAGGTCGGCCACCACCGTCACGTGTTGCAGTTTGCCACGCGGGTCGGTGAAGCGGATGTCGACATAGTCGATCTCCTCGTCCTTGATCTGCTTGAGGAGCGCGTCTGTGCTCATGGAAAAATCCCTTTCTTCCTTTGGGTGTGTCAGAGCGCGTCCGGACCGGACTCGCCGGTGCGGATGCGAATGGCCTGTTCGACCGGGCTGACAAAAATCTTGCCGTCCCCGATCTTGTCGGTGCGCGCCGCGTCGATGATCGCCTCGATCGCGCCTTCCACCTGATCGTCGTCAACCACCACGTCGATCTTGACCTTGGGCAGGAAGTCCACGACGTATTCGGCCCCGCGATAAAGCTCGGTATGGCCCTTCTGGCGGCCAAAGCCCTTGACCTCGATAACCGAGAGGCCCTGAATTCCGGCCTCCTGAAGGGCTTCCTTGACCTCGTCGAGCTTGAAGGGCTTGATGATCGCCTCGATCTTTTTCATCGTCCGGGCCTCCTGCGCCATGTCTTGACCGTTTGAGACCACTTCCCGCGCGGGGCGACAATCGGCTAGGCTGATTTTCGGGCATGGTTTCGGCCGGGTTGGGAGCTGTTGTTCAAAAATTGAGCAATATGCCTGTAGATTAGTCAAAAATGAATCGCAGGGATGGGGACATGACCGAATTGCTGACCGCCGCCCAAATGCGCGCCATCGAACGGGCCGCGATTGAGTCGGGTGCCGTGACCGGGTTGGAATTGATGGAACGCGCCGGGCGCGGCGTGGTGGAGGCTGTGTTCGAGGAATGGCCCGCGCTTTCCCAAGCGCCTCACAAGGTGGTCGTGCTCTGTGGGCCGGGCAACAATGGCGGCGACGGGTTCGTTGTGGCGCGGTTGCTGAAGGGGTGGGGCTGGGAGGTGGAGGTTTTTCTCTATGGCGAGGCTGCCAGTTTGCCGCCGGATGCCAAGATCAATCATGACAGGTGGTGCGAAATGGGGACGGTGGCGCGCCTTGCCGGAGCGGTGAAAGACGAGGGTGCCGCGCTTCTGGTCGATGCGCTTTTCGGCACCGGTCTTGCGCGCCCGCTCGGCGGGGCGGCGCGCGTCGCGCTGGCCTCGCGGGCAGGCAAGGTGGTGGCGGTCGATCTGCCCTCGGGCCTGTGCAGCGATAGCGGGCGGATCTTGGGTGAGGGCGCCATGCGCGCGGATCTCACCGTGACGTTCCATGCCGCCAAGCTGGGACATCACCTGTCCGATGGGCCCGCGCATTGCGGTCATCTTGCGCTGGCCGATATCGGCCTTGTTCCCGGCCCGGATGCCGTGCGTCTCATCGCGCCACCCAAGGCCGCATGCCTCGCCAAATGCGCCGGGCACAAATACGACCACGGCCACGCCCTTATCCTGACGGGCGGCGCTGGCAAGACCGGCGCGGCGCGGCTGGCGGCGCGGGGCAGCTTGCGGATCGGGGCGGGGGTGGTCTCGCTTGGCGTGCCTGGATCGGCGCAGCAGGAGGTGGCGGGGCATATCACCGCGTTGATGCTGACCCGGATCGAGGACGGTGACGCCCTGACCCAAGCCCTCAAGGACAGGCGGATCAATGTGCTCTGTCTGGGTCCGGGGATGGGCACCGGGGAGAGAGCAAAGGCGTTGATCGCGGCGGCGTTGGATGTCGGTGGGTTTCACCCACCCTACGAGGGCCGCTCGCTGGTGTTGGACGCGGACGCGCTGACGGTGATTGCGCATGATAAGGCGTTGTTCGGGATGCTGCACGAGCGATGCGTCCTGACGCCCCATGGCGGAGAGTTTGCGCGCCTGTTCCCCGATATCGCCGAAAAACTGACCACGGCCGCCACGAACGGCCCGGCCTTTTCCAGGGTGGATGCCACGCGCGAAGCGGCGAGACGGGCGGGCTGCGTTGTGCTGCTCAAGGGCCCTGACACGGTGATCGCTGCGCCCGATGGCCGGTGCACCATCCATTCGGCGCAATATGAGCGCGCTGCCCCCTGGCTCGCCACAGCTGGCGCGGGCGATGTGCTGGCGGGGTTCATCACCGGGCTTCTGGCGCGGGGGCTGCCGCCGATGCAGGCCGCCGAGACCGCCGCGTATTGCCATGTGGAATGCGCGCGCGCCTTCGGGCCGGGCCTGATTGCCGAGGACCTGCCAGAGGAACTGCCAAAGGTGCTGCGCGCGTTGTGATCGCGTGCCGCTGGATTGCGCGGTCGGGCAGGAGATCCCGGATCAAGTCCGGGATGACGTGGCTTTGCGACACGCGCGCTCTAGGCCCGCCGTCGCCGTGCCCGTCGCGTCGGCGCGGTATCGTCTCCGGTGCCATCGGTGGCCGAGGAGAAGGGGCCGAGCACATCCGTGATCTGTTCGAGCGTCGGGCGCGGGCCGTGACGCCGCTCTTCCAGCGCCGCGCGCATTTTCGAGAGGTGCTCGGGCATGGTCCCGCAGCAGCCGCCGATGATCGTCGCGCCCGCGTCGCGCGCCAGCACGGCATATTCGGCCATCAGCTCCGGCGTGCCGTCATAGTGGATATGCCCGTCATGGTATTTCGGGATGCCCGCATTGCCCTTGGCGATTACGGGCCGCTCGGTGCCCTGCGCGGCAAAACCCAGCACCGTGCGCAACAGGTCCGACGCGCCCACGCCGCAATTGGCCCCGAAGGCCAGCGGCGGGTTGGCCAGTTTTTCCACCAGTTTCGCCAAGTCCTCGGAGGTTACGCCCATCATCGTGCGCCCCGCCGTGTCGAAACTCATCGTGCCGCACCACGGCATTTCGGCCAGCGCGAACGCCTCGGCGGCGGCGCGGTATTCCTCGGGCGCACTGATCGTCTCGAGCCAGAGCACATCGGCGCCGCCCTCTTTCAGCCCCTCGGCCTGCTCGTGGAAAATCTCCACCGCCAGTTCATGCGTGAGCGCGCCCATCGGGGCCATGATCTCTCCGGTCGGGCCGACGGAACCGGCCACGATCACCGCACGCTCACAGGTATCGGCCACCTCACGCCCGATCTCGGCTGAGATGCGCGACAACTCGCGCGCGCGCTTCTGTGCGCCGTGCAGCTTCAGCCGCGCGGCGTTGCCGCCAAAGGAATTGGTCAGGAACAGATCGCTGCCTGCATCGACCGCGCTCTTGTAAAGCGCGCGGATGCGGTCGGGGTGCTCGTCGTTCCACATCTCGGGCGCGTCGCCCGATTGCAGCCCCATGTTGAACAGGTTGGTGCCCGTCGCGCCATCGGCGAGAATCCAGTCGCGGGTGGCGAGCATCTTGGTGAGCGCGTCGGTCATAACGGGGGTTCCCTGTCTTTAACAGACCTGCACCCTTGCCCGCGCGCGCGGGCAAAGGCAAATGCGAAATCTTCATGTAAATGGTGAGGCGCGTTTGAACGAATTGCGCCGCGACCGCCTCAGACTTCCTTGACCAGTTGCGCCTTGGCGACAAGCAGCAGTTCGTCCATCTTGGCGCGGATCGTGTCGGCATCGGCAATATCGCCCAGATCCGCCGCCACCTTGCGCACCACGTCCTCATGGCCGGGTTCCTCGAAATCGGCCTTGACCACCTCGAGTGCGTAGGTGTTGGCGTCCTCGCCGGACTTGCCCAGCAATTCTGCGGCCCAGAGCCCCAGCAGCTTGTTGCGGCGCGCCACGGCGCGGAACTTCATTTCCTCGTCATGGGCGAACTTGTTCTCAAACGCGCTTTCGCGCTCGTCAAAGGTGGTCATCGGGCCGGTTCCCTTGCACTTGTTGGTGTTGCCTCCGATATGCCGTCTGCGCGCTCCGAGGGCAAGGGGGCGGGCGCGGTTGCGACACCTTGCGACGGACCGGGCCTTGCACTATGAGAACGCATCGGCGCGCAGCGAGACGCCCCCCACCCCCAGCGACGGAGTTTCCATGGCACGGCGCAAGAAAATCTACGAAGGCAAGGCCAAGGTTCTCTATGAAGGCCCCGAGCCGGGCACGATCATCCAGTATTTCAAGGATGACGCCACCGCCTTCAATGCCGAGAAGAAGGCCGTGATCGAAGGCAAGGGCGTGCTCAATAACATGCTCTCGGAATATTTCATGACCGGGCTCAACAATATCGGCGTGCCCACGCATTTCTTACGCCGGGTGAACATGCGTGAACAGCTTGTGCGCGCCTGCGAGATCATCCCGCTTGAGGTGATCGTGCGCAACTATGCCGCGGGGAGCATGGCCAAGCGTCTGGGGATGGACGAGGGCACGCAACTGCCGCGCCCGATCGTGGAATATTGCCTCAAGGACGACAAGCTGGGCGATCCGCTGGTGACCGAGGAACATATCGCTGCTTTCGGCTGGGCCAGCCAGCAGGACATGGACGATATCCTCAGCCTCGCGCTGCGGGTGAATGATTTCATGGCCGGGGTCATGTATGGCGTGGGCATCAAGCTCGTCGATTTCAAGATCGAGGTGGGCCGCGTCTACGAGGGCGATTTCCAGCGCCTGATCGTGGCCGACGAAATCAGCCCCGACAGTTGCCGCCTGTGGGACATCAAGACCGGGCAGAAGCTTGACAAGGACGTGTTCCGCCGCGATCTGGGCAGCCTCACCGACGCCTATACCGAAGTGGCCACGCGCCTTGGCGTGATGCCCAAGGGTGCTACGCCCATGGCGCGCCCGACGCTGATCAACTGAAGGAGACCGCCGATGAAGGCCCGCGTGCATGTGATGCTCAAGAATGGCGTGCTCGACCCGCAGGGAGAGGCGGTGCGTCACGCGCTTGGATCGCTCGGATTTGACGGGGTGTCGGGGGTGCGTCAGGGCAAGGTGATCGACCTTGATCTGACCGAGACCGATGCCGACAAGGCCCGCGCCAGTGTGACCGAAATGTGCGAGAAGCTGCTCGCCAACACGGTGATCGAAAGCTACACGATCGAACTGGGCTGAACGGAGGTTTCGCTTGCCACACCTGCGGGCGGCCTTGTCCGGGGCGATACCCGATGTCGGAACCAAAAGGCCGGGCTGATCGCCCGGCCTTTCGCGTTCTTGCCTCTGCCGGGATCAGCCGATGATCCCGTTCAACGTCGCCGAGGGCCGCATCACGGCGGCGAGTTTTTCCGCATCGGCGTGGTAGTAGCCGCCGATATCGGCAGGCGCGCCCTGTGCCGCGGCCAGTTCTGCCACGATGGCCGCCTCGTTATCGGCCAGTGCCTTGGCGAGCGGCGCGAATTCGGCGGCCAGCGCAGCGTCCTCGGTCTGTGCCGCGAGCGCCTCGGCCCAGTAGCGGGCGAACCAGTAATGGCTGTCGCGGTTGTCGGGCTGGCCCACCTTGCGCGAGGGCGAGTGGTTGTGATCGAGGATGCCTTGCGTCGCCGCCTCGACCGCTTCGCCGAGGATACGCGCGCGGCTGTTGTCCCTGGTGTCGGCGAGGAACTTCAGGCTTTCGCCCAATGCGCAGAACTCGCCCAGGCTGTCCCAGCGCAGGTGGTTTTCGGCCACGAGTTGCTGCACATGCTTGGGCGCCGAGCCGCCTGCGCCGGTCTCGAACATGCCGCCGCCATTCATCAGCTTGACGATCGACAGCATCTTGGCCGAGGTGGCAAGCTCCAGGATCGGGAACAGATCGGTGAGGTAGTCGCGCAGCACGTTGCCGGTGATGGCAATCGTGTTCTCGCCCTTGGTGATGGTCTCAAGGCTGGCGCGGGTGGCCTCGCGCGGGGCCATGATCTCGAACCTGTCGGCAACCCCCCCGGCTTCGAGGATCGGCTTAACATAGGCGATCAGTTCGGCGTCATGGGCGCGGGCGGCGTCGAGCCAGAAGATCGCGCGAAAGCCCGTGGCCTTCTGCCGTTCGATGGCAAGGTTCACCCAATCCTCTACGGGTGCCTTGCGCGCCGAGGCCGAGCGCCAGATGTCGCCCTTTTTCACCTCATGCGAATGCAGCACGGTGCCGTCGTCGAGAATCATGCGCACGGTGCCGTCTTCCGGGATCTCGAAGGTGGTGGGGTGGCTGCCGTATTCCTCGGCCTTTTGCGCCATCAGGCCGATATTCTGCACCGTGCCGGCGGTGGCCGGGTTGAGCTTGCCATTGGCCTTGAAGAAGCGGATCGTCTCGTCATAGACCGGGGCATAGGAATTGTCGGGGATGACGCAAACGCAATCATGCTCCTTGCCGTCCGGGCCCCAGCCCTTGCCGCCCGCGCGGATGAGGGCGGGCATGGAGGCATCGACGATCACATCCGAGGGCACATGCAGGTTGGTGATGCCCTTGTCCGAATCGACCATATAGAGTGGCGGACGCTCGGCCAGGCAGGAGTCGATGGCCGATCTGATGTCGGCGCGGTCCTTGACGCGCGCCAGCAGGTCGCCCAGCCCGAAATTGGGATTGACGCCGAGCGCGGCCATGTCACCCCCGAATTGCTCGAATACGGGCGCCAGGAAGGTGCGGACCGCATGGCCGAAGATGATGGGGTCGGAGACCTTCATCATCGTGGCCTTGAGGTGGAGCGAAAACAGCGTGCCTTCGGATCTGGTGCGCTCGATCTCCTGCATGAAAAAGGCGTCAAGTGCTTCGGCGCTCATGTAGGTGGCATCGACCACGGTGCCTGCGGGATAGCTCACCGCGTCCTTGAGCACGGTCTCGCCATCCGCCGTTTCCAACACGATCTTCGCGGTCGCGGCCTTGGCGAGGGTGGCGGAACGCTCGTTCGAGAAGAAATCGCCCCCCGCCATGGCGGCGACACGGGTCTGGCTCGCTGCGGTCCACTCGCCCATGGAATGGGGGTTGGCTTGTGCGTAGTTCTTGACGGCGCTCGCGGCGCGGCGGTCGGAATTGCCCTCGCGCAGGACCGGGTTCACGGCTGAGCCCTTGATCGCGTCATAGCGCGCGCGGGCGTCCTTTTCAGCCTCGGTGGTGGGCGTCTCGGGGTAGTCGGGGATGGTGAAGCCTTTTGCCTGCAACTCCTTGATCGCGGCGACAAGCTGCGGCACCGAGGCCGAGATGTTGGGCAGCTTGATGACATTGGCCTCTGGTGTCTTGACCAGTTCGCCAAGTGCGGCGAGGTCGTCACTGACGCGCTGATCCGCGCTCAGATATTCGGGGAAGGCGGCGAGGATGCGCCCGGCAAGCGAGATGTCGCGCGTCTCGACCGACACACCGGCCGCGGCGGCAAAGCGGCGGATGATCGGCAGGAGAGAGGCCGAGGCAAGTTCGGGCGCTTCATCGACCTTGGTATAGATGATGTCGGGGGTATTGGCCATTGGGGGCTCCTTTTGTCGATCCGGTCGCGGGTGCGAGACTCGTTCATTCGCCCGCCTCATAGACCAAAACCAACGCCGGGAAAAGATAGTATGCGACGGTATACATAATTATTCCACTCATGCGGTCTCGGCCAGAGCGGCGCGCAGCGGGTGCAGGACCACAAGCCCCGCCAGAACCGCGCCCAGTACGCCCAGATGAGCGGGCATCGGCGTGCCGGCGAAGGCCTGCCCGATGGGAATGGCCAGCGCCACGCTGCCCACGGTGGCCACCGCGCCGGTGACGCTTGCGGCCATGCCCGCGATCGCCCCCATGGGCGCCATGGCCAGTGCGTTGAGATTTCCAAGCGTAAAGCCCGCCTGCATGAACACGCCCGTTTGCCAGATCAGAAAGACGGCGAATTGCGCGCCGGGCGGCAGACCGACCCGCCAGGCGAGGATGGCCAGCACCGAAAGCACCACCTGCGCCAGAAGCGCCGCGTGCACCATCCGCACCATGCCCAGCCGCATCACGAGGCGACTGTTCACAAAGCTGCCACAGCCTGCGATGAGCGCCATGCCGAAGAACCAGAACGGAAACTCCACGCCGCGCCCGAACGTTTCGTCAAACACCGGCTGCACCATGGATAGTGATGTGAAAAGCGTGGTCATCGCCAGCATTTGTACGATGATCGCGCGGCGGGTGACGGGATGGGCCACCACCTCGCGCGCGGCGCGCGCGAGGGGCCGCAGGCGGAAGGGGCGGCGGCGCTCGGACGGCAGCGGCTCGGGCAGGCGCAGCATCATCCATGTGGAGAGGACAAGCGCGAAGAGCACGAAAGCGGCAAAGACCGCGCGCCAGCCCGCCAGCGCGATCAGCCCCGCGCCGATAAGCGGCGCGAAGGCAGGCGTGAGCGCAAAGACCATCATCACGAAGGACATGAGCCGCGCCATCTCGCGCCCCGAGGTCATGTCGCGGATGATGGCGATGGAGACGATGCGGAATGCCGCCGCGCCCAACCCCTGCACCGCGCGCGCGACCAGAAGCGCCTCGAGCGAGTGTGCCGCCATGGCCAGTGCCGCGCCGCCCATGTAGATCGCCGCCCCCCAGAGGATCACCCTGCGCCGCCCGAAACTGTCCGAAAGGGGCCCGGCAAGGAAGGTGCCCACGCCCAGCCCCGCCAGAAAGGCGGTGATGATAAGCTGTGCGCGGTTCGGGGCCTCGGGGCTGAGCGCATCGGCGATATGCGGCAGGCCGGGCAGCATGGCGTCGATGGAAAAAGCCACGGTCGCGGCCATCATCGCCATGAGGGCGATGAATTCGGCGGGTCTGAGGGGCAGGGCGGGAGAGCCGGACATGGGGGACTTTCAACGACGTGCCGTCCCCTTAGCACGGCACGCACGGCTGGCCCAGAGTGCCGGGCGTGAAAGCGGGGCGCTGCCCATTGACGCGCCGCCGTGCCCGCGCCAAAACTGACCTATGACCGAGGTGTTCAAGGGCTCATTCACGCAGCAGGAACCGATCCCCGAGGAGGGGATAGCGGCGGCGCTGGACGTGCTGCGCTCGGGCAGGCTGCATCGCTACAATCTTGTCGGGGACGAGGTGGGCGAGGTGGCGTTGCTTGAACGCGAATTCGCCGCCTATACCGGCGCGCGCCACGCGCTTGCCGTCACCTCGGGCGGCTATGCCATGGCCACGGCGCTGCGCGCGCTCGGGGTGGCGCCGGGCGAGGCGGTGCTGACCAATGCCTTTACGCTTGCCCCTGTGCCGGGGGCGATTGCCAGTGTCGGTGCGGTGCCGGTCTATGTGGGCGTGACCGAGGGGTTGACCATCGACCTTGATGATCTGGCGGCCAAGGCGGGGCAAGGGCAGGCGCGCGTGCTGATGCTCAGCCACATGCGCGGGCATCTGGCGGATATGGAGCAGTTGATGGCAATCTGTGATGCGGCGGGCGTCACCGTGATCGAGGATTGCGCGCATACGATGGGGGCGGCCTGGCGTGGCGTGCCTTCGGGGCGGTGGGGCAAGCTGGGCTGCTATTCGACGCAGACCTACAAGCACATGAATTCGGGCGAGGGCGGGTTTCTTGTCACCGACGATGACGAGGTGATGGCGCGTGCGGTGATCCTGTCCGGCTCCTACATGCTCTATGCGCGACACGGCACGGTGCCGCCCGCCGAGGTGTTCGAGCGGGTGAAATACGACACGCCCAATGTCTCGGGGCGGATGGACCATCTGCGCGCGGCGATTTTGCGGCCGCAACTGCGCGCGCTCGATCAGCAATGCGAGAACTGGAATGCGCGCTACCGGGTGGTCGAGCGCGGATTGCGTGGCACGCCGGGGCTGCGGATCGTGGAGCGTCCCGAGGCGGGGCGCTTTGTCGGTTCGTCCATTCAGTTTCTTCTGCTCGACTGGGCTGGCGACCGGATCGAGGAGGTTCTGGCGCGCTGTGCCGCGCGGGGGGTGGAACTCAAGTGGTTCGGCGGGGCCAAGCCGAAGGGCTTTACCAGCCGCTATGACAGCTGGCGTTATGCGCCCCATCCGGCCATGCCCGAGAGCGACCGGATTCTGTGCGCCATCCTCGACATGCGCCTGCCGCTGACCTTCAGCCTTGAGGATTGCGCGCAGATCGCGCGGATCATCCGCGCCGAGGTGGGGGCGGTCTGGCAGGCCGTTGCGCCACATGGGAAACGCGCGGCAAGCCTATGATTTCAAGGGCGAAGAATTGATCGACGCGGCTCCAGCGTGAGGGCCTCTGGCCAACCGAGCAAGACTTCGATTCCGGCAATCGTCAGCGCAATGCCGATCACGATCAGCCAGAGCCGCACGGTGCGTGGCCCCGGAGGCCGCCGCGCCCAACGGGACAGCTTTAAAAGATGTATTATATTCATGAGCCTACAAAGCGAACCTTGCCGATATAGGGCAGGTTTCGGTTGCGCTGCGCGTAGTCGATGCCATAGCCTACGACGAATTCATCGGGGATCTCGAACCCGATCCAGTCGGCGCGGATAGGGGCCTCGCGGCGTGAGGGCTTGTCGAGCAGTGCGATGGTCCGCAGCCGCGCGGGGCGGCGGCTTTCCAGAAGGTGGAGGACATGGAAAAGCGTGTGGCCGGTATCGACGATATCCTCGACCACAAGCACGTCACGCCCTTCAATATCCCCGCGCAAGTCCTTGAGAATCCGCACTTCTCGACTGCTTTCCATGGCATTGCCATACGAGGAGGTTTCAACGAAATCGACCTCCACCGGCAGGTCCAGTTCGCGCACGAGATCGGCGATGAAGATGAAGGAGCCGCGCAGGAGGCCCACAACGATGAGCTTATGCGTGCCCGCGAATTCCGCCTCGATCTCGTGCGAGAGCGCCTCGACCCGCGCCGCGATGCTCTTGGCGGAAATGAGCTTGTCGATGACATAGTTGCGCTGCGTCATGTCTTCCTCTTGCATATCCGGGGTTAGTCTAGGAAAAACCGCGTCACTGTCACGAGAAATCCGGGTGCACCATGCCGTCACATGCCGAAACGCGGATCCTGCCCTATACGGCGGATCAGATGTATGGGCTGGTCGCCGATGTGGCACACTATCCGGAGTTCCTGCCCTGGACGGCGGCGGCGCGGGTGCGCAGCGTCACCCCGCATGAGGACGGTTCCGAGGTGATAGAGGCCGATCTGGTGATCAGCTTCAAGGTGTTTCGCGAGCGATTCGGCAGCCGTGTCGTGCTCTGGCCAAAGGCGCAACGGATCGAGACGGAATATCTTGACGGGCCGTTCAAATACATGCGCTCGAACTGGGCGTTCCGCGATGTCGAGGGCGGTTGCGAAGTGGCCTTCGACGTGGATTTCGCGTTTCGCAACAGGCTGTTGCAATCGGCGGCCGAGATGTTCTTTCACGAGGCGATGAAGCGGATCGTGCGCGCCTTCGAGGCGCGGGCGCAGACGCTTTATGGTTGAGGCCGGCCTGTCGCGCGCCGTCATCCTCGGGCGTGACCCGAGGATCCCTGGTCGCCGGGAGATCCCCGCCTTCGCGGGGATGACGGGGGTCAGGAGGTGAGCGCGTCACGCAAAAGCCGCAAGGCATGATCGCGGCTGAGGCGGCGGACCTCGGCGCGGCCTGCTGCGCCGAACTCCTGCGTTTCCGCGTGTGTCGGGCGGCCCGCCATGGCGAGGCCGAAGCAGACGCGCCCCTCGGGCTTGTGCTCGGACCCGCCCGGCCCGGCGATGCCCGTGATCGAGACCGCAAGTGCCGCGGCGCTATGGGCGAGCGCGCCTTGGGCCATCTCGCGCGCGACCGCCTCCGACACCGCGCCATGGGTGGCGAGGGTGGCGGGCGAGACGCCCAGCATCTCGATCTTGGCGGCGTTGGAATAGGTGACAAAGCCACGCTCTACCACCGCAGAGGAACCCGCCACATCGGTGAGCGCGACCGCGACCATGCCGCCGGTGCAACTTTCCGCGGTGGCGATCATGATTTCTTTTGATATTGCAATATCAAGAATTTGCGATGCAATATTCATGTGAAAACCACATGCGCGAGAAACGCGCCCAGCATCACGCAGAGCGCCGCTGCTATCCCGGCGAGGATGTCGTCGAGCATCACGCCAAGCGCGTCGCCGCGCCGGTCGGCCCAACCGATCGGCCCCGGCTTCCAGATGTCGAACAGGCGAAAGGCGAGAAAGGCGGTGATCCAGCCCGGCCAGAGCGCGGTGAGCGACACGCCTGCATGGGCCGCGCCGATCGAGACCGGCAGGAAGGCGAGCCATTGCCCCGCCACCTCGTCAATCACGATCTCGGACGGATCATGATCCTCTTTTCCTTTCGTTTCCAGATAGGTGGCCCACCATCCTGAGGCAAACGCCACGGCCACGCCAAGCGCCAGAAGGCCCGGCCCGCCAAGCGCGTGAAGCACCCAGGCCACGGGAAAGGCCGCAAGCGAGCCCCATGTGCCGGGGGCGGGCCGCAGGTGACCGACATGAAAGAACGTGGCGATGAGATGGGTCAGGCGCATGGCTTCACCAGCGTCACGACGGCTTGCGCGGCGATGCCCTCTTCGCGGCCGGTAAATCCGAGGCGCTCGGTCGTGGTGGCCTTGACCGAGATGCGGTCCAGGGCCACGCCGGTGATGGCGCTGAGCGCCGCGCGCATGGCCTGCGCCTGCGGGCCGATCTTGGGGCGTTCGCAGAGAAAAGTGATATCCATATTGCTGATGGAAAAGCCTTTTTCTGTCGCCAACCTGACCGCGTGGCGCAGAAAGACATGGCTTTCGGCGCCTTTCCATTGCAGGTCGGAGGGCGGGAAATGCCGCCCGATATCGCCCTCTGCCAGCGCGCCATAGATCGCATCCGCGAGCGCGTGCAGCCCCACATCGGCATCGGAATGGCCTTGGAGGCCCCGCTCATGCGGCACGGCTATACCGCAAAGCATACAGTGATCGCCCGGCCCGAAGCGGTGCACGTCAAAGCCGGTGCCGGTGCGAATATCCATCTGCCCCCCCAATATGCGGCTGGCCCGGTCGATATCGCCGGGATGGGTGATCTTGAGATTGTCGGCGTGCCCTTGGGTGATCGTGACCGGCTGGTGCGCGGCGCGGGCGATGGCGACATCGTCGTCGGCGTCGCCCTCATGGGCGCGGTGCGCGGTCAGGATTGATGCAAAATCAAAGCCCTGCGGGGTCTGCGCGGCAAAAAGACCGGTGCGGTCCTGTGTGCCGGTGACGTAGTCCTCATGGCCGGTCCAGAGCGCGTCGGTGACGGGCAGCGCGGGCGCGGCGGCGGGCGCACCGGCGTGCAGCGCGTCGAGCACGTCCCTGACCACAGCGGGCGGCAGGGTGGCGCGGGCGGCGTCGTGGATGAGCACATAGCGCGGCGGCGTGCCTGTATGCGCGAGATGTTCCAGCCCGTTCAGCACCGAGGCGCGCCGTGTCGCGCCACCCGTCGTGACCTCTATGCCCGCAGGGGCGAGGGCCATGTCATCGGGGTGGAGCACGAGCACGGTGCGGCTGACGAAGGGGGAAAGCGCGGCCAGCGTCCAGTCGATCACGCGGCGGCCCGCGAGGGGCTGCCATTGTTTCGGCTGCTCCCCGCCCGCGCGGGTGCCCCGGCCTGCGGCGACGATGAGGGCGGCGATTGTCATGGCCCCTGATTACGGCGCGACGCGGAAGAGCGCAATGCCGGGGCACATGCCCAAATAATAGGCAACCTCATCGATGAGGGCGTGAATATGGTGCGTATTGCGTTGTTCGCGCAAGGCGGGCCAGATAAAACGGCGGTGTTGCACAAGGAATAGGCAAACCATGCTGACATTGGCCCAAAGGCCCCTGATCCCGCCGGTCCTGCTCGCCCCCATGGCCGGAATCACCGATCTGCCGTTCCGGGATCTGGTGAGCGGTTTCGGCGCGGGGTTGGTGGTGAGCGAGATGATTGCCAGCCGCGAGATGCTGAGCGCGCGCCCCGGCGTGCGCGAGAAGGCGGAACTGGGCCTCGGGGGGGCGAATACCTCGGTGCAGATTGCGGGCTGCGAGGCGGGGCCGATGGCGGAGGTGGCGCGCAGGCTCGAGGCCGAGGGGGCGCGGATCATCGACATCAACATGGGCTGCCCGGCGAAGAAGGTGACGCGGGCGCGCGGCGCGGGGGCGTCGGGCTCGGCGCTGATGCGGGCGCCCGATCATGCATTGCGGCTGATCGAGGCGGTGGCGGGGGCGGTATCGGTGCCCGTCACGCTCAAGATGCGGCTGGGATGGGATGACACAAGCCTGAATGCGCCCGAGATCGCCGCGCGCGCCGAGGGCGCGGGCGTGGCGATGATCACGGTGCACGGGCGCACCCGTTGCCAGTTCTACCAGGGGCGAGCCGACTGGGCCGCGATTCGGGCGGTGAAGGAAGCGGTGCGCGTGCCGGTCATCGCCAATGGCGACATCGTGGACGCGGCCTCGGCGCGGCGTGCGCTTGCGCTTTCGGGCGCGGACGGGGTGATGATCGGGCGCGGCGCGCGGGGGCGGCCCTGGTTGTTGGCCCAGGTGGCGGCGGCGATTTGGGGCACGCCTGCGCCGCGGGTGCCGCAAGGGGCGGCGCTGGCCGATCTGGTGGCCGGGCACCATGAGGCGATGCTTTCCTTTTACGGAACAGGTCTGGGGGGGCGCGTCGCGCGCAAGCACCTGGGCTGGTATATGGATGAGGCCGCGACGCCGGTGCAGTTGCGCCGTCTGGTGCTGACCGCCACGCCGGCGCAGGTGGCGCGGCTTTTGCCCGAGGCGTTCGGGCTGAGGTGCGCGGCATGAGCGCGGACGAGCCGCTCTGGGCCTCGCTGCCGGTTCCGGCGCTGGTCATCGACGCCGAGGAACGCATCGCGCGGCTCAATCCTGCGGCAGAGGGCTTCCTGCTCGGCTCGGCACGCACGCTGGTGGGAGAGCCGGTCTGGGACCGGCTCGCCATTGATGCGCCGCTTGAGGCGGCATTTGGCCGTGCGAGAGCAAGCGGCGCTCCGCTGTTCATCAACGATGTTGACGTGGGCACGGGCACGCGGCCACCGGTGATATGCAACCTTCAGGTGGCGCCGCTCGCGGGTGCGCCGGGGCACATGCTCCTGCTCATCGCGCCGCGCGAACTGGCGGGGCGGGTCGGACAGAACAGCACCGTCAAGGCCGCTGCGCGCTCGGCCATCGGCATGGCCGAGATGCTGGCGCACGAGATCAAGAACCCGCTCGCGGGGATCACCGGGGCGGCGCAGCTTCTGTCGATGACGCTCGGGGCGGAGGATCGGGAACTGACCGACCTCATCGTGAGCGAGAGCCGCCGGATCGTCGCGCTTCTCGAGCGGGTCGAGCAGTTCGGCAACATGAGCGCGCCCGCGCTGCGCGCGGTCAACCTGCATGATGTGCTCGACCGGGCGCGGCGCTCGGCGATGCTGGGTTTTGCCGGGGAAATGCGGTTTGTCGAGGATTACGATCCCTCGTTGCCGCCCGCGCTCGGCGACGGGGACCAGCTCTTGCAGGTGGTGCTCAACCTTCTGAAAAACGCCGCCGAAGCCGCGTCGATCGGGCAGGGCACGATCCGGTTGCGCACATTCTACGATGCTGCATTGCGGGTGCGGCGCGAGGGCGGCGCGCGGTCGCTGCCGCTGCATCTTGAGGTGATCGACGACGGGCCCGGCCTGCCGACCGACATCGCGTCCGACGTGTTCGAGCCGTTCGTTTCCGGGCGCGAGAATGGCACCGGGCTGGGGCTGGCGCTGGCGGCCAAGATCATCTCGGACCATGGCGGCTGGATCTCGGTCGAGTCGGTGCCGGGGCGCACGGTGTTCCGGATTTCACTGCAACGCGCGGATGCGCAAGGCAAGGAGGGCTGACGCATGGATGGCACGGTTCTGGTGGCCGATGACGACCGCACGATTCGCACGGTTCTGACGCAGGCGCTGACGCGAGCGGGGTGCAAGGTTCATGCCACCTCATCGCTGACCACGCTGATGCGATGGGTGGCCGAGGGGCGCGGCGATGTGGTGATCTCGGATGTTATGATGCCCGATGGCAACGGGCTCGAGATGCTGCCCAAGATCGCGCTCGACCGGCCGGGCCTGCCGGTGATCGTGATTTCGGCGCAGAACACGATCATGACCGCGATCAAGGCGGCGGAGGCAGAGGCGTTCGACTATCTGCCCAAGCCTTTCGATCTGCCCGACCTGATGAAGCGCACCGCCCGCGCGCTGGCCGCGCGCGAGCGCAAGGGCACGCGCGAAGTGCCCGACGAGCGGCCCGAGGAATTGCCGCTCATCGGGCGCAGCCCGGCGATGCAGGCGCTCTACAAGGTGGTGGCGCAGGTGATGCATGCCGATCTGCCGGTGATGATCTGCGGTGAATCGGGTACGGGCAAATCGCTGGTGGCGCGCGCGGTGCACGATTATTCGGATCGGCGCAGCCTGCCTTTCGTCACCGTGACGGCGGCGGATCTGAACGATCTGGAAGGACCGGCGCAGGTCATGGCGCGGGTGCGCGGCGGCACGCTGGTGCTCGACGAGGTGAGCGACCTGCCGCCCGAGATACAAGGCCGTGTGGTGCGGATGATGGAGGCACCGGGCGAGAACGCGCCACGCTTCATGGCCACAAGCCGGGTGCCGCCGGCGGTGGCGCTTGAGGAGGGGACCTTGCGTGAGGACCTCTATTACCGGCTCAGCGGCGTGGTGATTGACGTGCCCGCCCTGCGCGAGCGGATCGAGGATATCGCGCTGCTGGCCACCCATTTCCTCGCGCGCGAGGACCGGCCCGGCGCACCCGAGCGGCGGCTTTCGGATGAGGCAGTAGAGCTTGTGCGCGCCTATAGCTGGCCGGGCAATGTGCGCCAGCTTGAGAATGCCATGCGGCAGCTGGCGCTGACCGCGCAGAGCGAGGTGATCGGGCGGGCCGAGATCGCCGCCATCCTTGGCACGCAGCCCAAGGCCGAGCCGGTGATGCGGCCCGGTCGGGGCGAGACGCTGAGCACGTCGGTGGCCGCCCATCTGCGGCGCTATTTCGACCTGCATGGCGGAGAGTTGCCGCCGCCTGGTCTGCATGGCCGCATCCTGCGCGAGGTGGAGACCCCGCTGATCGAGATCGCGCTCGAGGCGACGGGTGGCAACCAGATCCGCTGCGCCGATCTGTTGGGGATCAACCGCAATACCCTGCGCAAGAAGATGAGCGATCTGGATATTCGCGTGACACGTCGCCGCAAGTTGATGTAAAACTGCAACAGCACTGTGGCGTGATCAGCGAAAAGCGCCATTTGAGTCTGCATCTTGCGGGGCGGCGTCGGTCGCCTACAACCTGACGGGGGGTGGGCGTGGCAACTCAGACGCGAAATTTGGGCGGATCGGCCCGCGCCAGGTTCGGAGCGGTGCGGCTGCGCAGGCTCCGGGGCTGGGGTGCACTTGGCCTCGTGCTGCTTGGCCCGGTGCTGGCGGTGCTCACCTATCTGGTGATGGGACCGCTCGATCGGGGCAGCGGATCGGATGTGCTGCGCCTCGTCCTGCTGGCGGACATGGTCTATGTTCTTGTCGTTGCGGGGCTTGTTCTGCAACGGGTGGCGCGGATGGTGGCGGCGCGACGTTCGCGCTCGGCGGGCTCGCGGCTGCATCTGCGGCTCACGGGTGTCTTCGCGGTCATGGCGCTTTTGCCGACGGTTTCGGTCGCGGTTTTCGCGATGCTGTCGATCAACATGGGGCTGGAGGCGTGGTTTTCCGAGCGGGTAGGGCGCGTGGTCGATAGTTCCGTCGCCGCCGCGCAGGCCTATGAGGAAGAACATCGCCGCGATCTGGTGGCCGATGCTCAGGTTCTGGCGCGCGTGATCGACGCCACGCGGCGGGTGACGGTCTTCATGGGCGATGGCGATATCCGGCAGGTGCTTTCGTCCGGGCAGCGCGAAATCCAGCGCGGCCTCAAGGAGGCCTTCGTGATCGACGGGACGGGGGAAATCCGAGCGCGCGGTGAACGCTCCTATCTCTTCGATTACGAGCGCCCGACGCCCGAACAGATCGCACAGGCGCGCGAAGAGGGTGTCATCGTGATCCGCGACTGGGACAATGACGAGTTTCGCGCACTCCTGCCCCTCGACGCCTTTCCCGACCGGTTGCTTTATGTGAGCCGCACGGTGGATGGCGCGATCCTCAACCTGCTGGATGAAACGCAGGAAACCGCGACCTTCTACAAGCAACGCGAGAGCGAACGGGGCCGCGTCCTGTTCGAGTTCGGGGTGGTCTACCTTGGCTTTGCCGTGATTCTCATCCTCGCCGCTATCTGGCTGGGGATGTGGTTCGCAGAGCGGCTGTCGCGGCCCGTGGGGCGGCTGACCTCTGCGGCGCAACGGGTGGGCGAGGGTGATCTGGACACGCAGGTGCGCGAGGAGGAGGGCGACGACGAGATCGCCCAACTGAGCCGCTATTTCAACCAGATGACCCGTCAGTTGAAGGGGCAGCGCGACCGGCTTCTGGCCAATACGCGCCAGATAGAGCGGCGGCGGCGGCTGTTCGATTCGGTGCTGGGATCGGTCTCATCGGGAGTGGTGGGTCTTGACGCCGAGGGGCGCGTGACCTTCGTCAACCGCGCGGCCGAGCGCCTGCTCGACTGGCAGGAGGATCAGCAATCGCTGGCGCTCTCGATGGCGGTGCCCGAGTTCGGCGCGCTGTTCGACCGGCTGATGCAAAGCCCCGGCGGCTTTGTTCAGGAGGAGATCCGCGTCACCCGAGGGCGGCGGCAGGAGAACCTGCTGGTGCGCATGTCCACGCGGCGCACCGAGGGCGGACAACGAGAGGGCTATGTTGTGGCCTTTGACGATGTGACCGATCTGGTGAGCGCGCAGCGCATGGCCGCCTGGGGCGACGTGGCGCGCCGCATCGCGCATGAGATCAAGAACCCGCTCACCCCCATTTCGCTGAGCGCCGAGCGCATCAAGCGCAAGTTCGCCCGCCAACTGCCCGAGGAAGAGGCGGCAAAGCTCGAGGAGTTGACCGATGTGGTGGTGCGCCAGACCAACGATCTGCGCCGGATCGTCGACGAATTCTCCAAGTTTGCCCGGATGCCGGAGCCGCAGACCCGCACCGAGAGCCTGAGCAAGGTTTTGCGCGAGGCGGTTCTGTTGCAGGAGGCAGGGCAGCCCGAGGTGCGTTTCGATCTGGCGCTTGACGCAGGCGTTCTTGCGGCGCGGATTGATGCGGCGATGATCGGACAGGCGTTGACCAACCTCATCAAGAACGCGGGTGAGGCCATTGAAAGTCTTCAGGAAAAGGGCGTACCAGAGGGGCACGCGCCCGTGATCCGCGTCGAAAGCGGCGAGGAGGACGGCCATGCGGTCATTGCCATTTCCGACAATGGCATCGGCCTGCCCGAGGATCGCGCGCGGCTTTTCGAGCCGTATGTGACGACGCGAGACAAGGGCACCGGGCTTGGCCTGCCTATCGTCAAGAAGATCATCGAGGAGCATGGCGGCACGCTCACACTGGAGGATGCCGAGCCCTTCGCGGCGGGCGCGCATCCTGGCGCGCGCGCGGTGGTGCGGCTGCCGCTGCTTCCGGAAAACGAAACGACTGATGAGGCCCGCGCGGCCGAGTGAGGGGAAAGCATGAGTGATATTCTGATTGTCGATGACGAGCGCGATATCCGCGAACTGATTTCGGATATTCTGGAGGATGAGGGCTATGCCACCCGTCGGGCGGGCAATTCCGACGAGGCGATGGCGGCCATTCGGGCCGAGCAGCCTGGCCTTCTCATTCTCGATATCTGGCTCAAGGACAGCCAGATGGACGGCATCGACATCCTCAAGGCGGTCAAGCGCGATTACCCCGATGTGCCGGTGGTGATCATCTCGGGCCATGGCAATGTCGAGATCGCCGTGGCGGCGATCAAGCAAGGCGCCTATGACTTCATCGAAAAGCCCTTCAACATCGACCAGTTGATGGTGGTGATTCGGCGCGGCATGGAGACAAGCCGCCTGCGCCGCGAGAATCAGGCGCTCAGGCGGCGCGAGACCACCCCTTCGGAGATGCTGGGCGAGGCGCCCGCCTTTCGCGCGCTGCTGGGGCAGTTGGAGAAGGTCACGAAATCGAATGGCCGGGTGATGCTGACCGGGCCGGCCGGATCGGGCAAGGAACTTGCGGCACGCTATATCCACGCCAATTCGGCGCGTGGCAAGAACCCGTTTGTCACCGTCGCCTGCGCCTCGGTGGCACCGGAGCGAATGGAGGAGGTTCTGTTTGGGCGCGAAAGCCCTGAGGCGGGCCCAACCCCCGGTCTGATGGAAGAGGCCAATGGCGGGGTGATCTATCTCGACGAGGTGGCCGACCTGCCCGAGGGCACGCAATCCAAACTCTTGCGCGTTCTGGTCGATCAGACCTTTCTGCGGTTGGGGGGCAGCGCCAAGGTCAAGGTCGATCTGCGGGTAATTTCTTCGACAAGCCGCGATCTTGAGGCCGAGATTGCCGTCGGCCGCTTCCGGCGCGAGTTGTATCATCGGCTCAACGTCGTGCCGGTGCGCGTGCCGGGGCTGGACGAGCGGCGCGAGGACATTCCGCGTCTGGCCGAGTATTTCATCGCCCTGCTGCACGCCACGCAGGGCTTGCCGCAGCGCGCGCTTTCGGACGAGGCGGCGGCGCTCTTGCAGACGATGACGTGGCCTGGCAACGTGCGGCAGTTGCGCAACGTGATCGAGCGGGTGCTGATCCTTGGCGAGGGAGGCGGGCCGATTGCCGCATCGGAACTTCCCGGCGAGAGTTCCGCACCGGTCGAGCAGGGTCGCGTGGTGATCTCGGGCACGATCGCGGCGCTGCCGCTGCGCGAAGCACGCGAGGCGTTCGAGCGCGAATACCTGATGACGCAGATCAACCGTTTTGGCGGCAATATCAGCCGCACTGCGGAATTCGTCGGCATGGAGCGCAGCGCGCTGCACCGCAAGCTCAAGTCGTTGGGAGTGGTGGGCAGCGCCCGGGAAAACGAGGCGGCGGAATGATCCGTCGCCCCCGGATACTCAGAGCGTGTCGCGCACCCGCCAGCCGCCGGGATGAAGGCGCAGCCGCCCACCACCGGTAAAGGCGAGGATTGCAACCGCCACCAGTGCCGCGCCACGCTCGGGTGTGAAAACCGATCCGGCATAAAGCGCCGCAGAGGCCGTGCAGATCACGATACCGACCAGCGCCACGACACGACTGTAGATCCCGAACAGGAGCCAGATCGCTATCAGCGCCAGAATGCCGATAACCCCTGCGTCAAGCAGAACCGTGCCGCTTGTCATCTTTTGGTTGGACAGCCCGAACAGGCCGGCCGTCGTACCGGGGGCTATGTATGCCGCGACGTGGAACATGAAGAATGCTGCCAGCCAGAGCCGGCAGATGAGCCCGGTGGTCTGGATCAGAGCCTGTTGCATCTAATGCCTCATGTGCCAGCGCAAGTTGGGCCTTGCCTGTCGACATAGTGGTGTAATCCGTGAGATCAGTCAACCGCTGCTTGCGCAAGTCTGGTTTTTCGATTTCCGCAACGATAACGGTGATTCCGAGGGGGTGCGGGAAATCTGCTGGCAGATCCAGTCGATCACGCAGCGCAGGTCAGCATCCTCGCTGCGGCTCTCGTGATAGATGAGATGCAGATCGCGCGTCAGGTCAAGCCCGCTGCCGGGAATGTGGACAAAGTCGGGCTCGGGGCCGCCGACAACCACGGGCAGGATTCCTGCCAGCCCAAGTGCGCGCATCGCCGCGACCGCCTGGGCAAAGCTGTCGACCTTGAGGGTGGGATTGCAACCGAACCACGCGCGCCGGGCCTCGGCATAGCGCGCGGCATAGCGATCGGTCAGGCTGACCCAGCCGTGCCCCCGTGTCCAGCAGGGCGGTGCATAAAGCGCGAAGGCAAGGTCGCCACAGCGTCGCGCCTTGATCCGCCCGCCTTCTGGCAGCGAAAAGACCAGTGCCACGTCGCTCATGCCGAGGCCGACCTCGTGGACGCGGTTCTCGAAGATGGGGCGCAGATTGCGCGCACCGGTCCGCAACTCGCCGAGCGCAGGAATGAGAATGTGCGAAATGACCGAGGGCAGCGCCCCGATGCGGATTTCGCGCGGTTCTTCGGGGGCGGCCTCGATCAGACGGCCAAGTTCCGACTCGATCATGCCATTGGCGTGTTCTACCGCGTTAAGCAGGGCTGCCATACGCGGGTTGAGCAGCCAGTCGCCTTCGGACTTGATGAAGGGCGAAAGGCCAAGCGTCCCGCGCAACCGGGAAATCTGACGCGACACGGTCGATGTGGTCGTATCCAGTTCGACCGCCGCGCGGGTCATCGAGCCGCAGCGATGCACCGCGAGCGTCACCCGCAGATCGTCGAAGAGACGGGCGTAAGAAACTTTCGGGCGAGAGGTGGACAAGGCGAAGATCTTCCTTCTCGGTTCTTGTTGTGCCTTGCCGCAGGGCGCGGCAGTTAGGCAAATTCACACGCAGATGAGGGGGCGCGCGCCGAAATCAAGGGGGTTGATGGCAAGCTAGCGTCGCTCTCGGCAGGGCCTCGGAGATGATACCGGAAAGATACGGCAGGGACTATCCCGCTTCTCAGACTCAGGTTTACGTTCGTCTTCTTCCGTGGACCACCTGCCCCTTCGGATAGGGGGTCAGCCCGGTGTCACAATTTGCCAGCCGCCCCCCGGCATGCGCCGCGCGCAGCTGGTCCGTTCCAGCGGCGGGATCGGGCTGCCCACCTCGGGCGCGGGGGTGCCATCGGCGCAGGCCGGCAGTCGCACGGGTCGGAATCCCGCCTCGGCCACGCATTGATCGACCACGCGGGCGCGCAGATCAGCATTGGCGTCGTATGACTCGGTGCGGCCCGGTTCGATCAGGACAACCCCGCCGTGATGGCGCCCGTGCAGCCCGTAATAGGCCCGCGGCACATAGCGCGGCGGCACATAGGTGGTGCGGATGTCGCGCGGCACGTCCCGCAGCGCCGCCACCTCGCAGCGCGTGCGCAGGGCCTCAAGCTGCGCCGGATCGGCCCCCGCCTTGTGATAGAGCGGCGGTGGCGCACAGGCGACAAGGCCCGCCAGAAGCAGAACGGGGGCGGCGCGTTTCATGAAGTCATCCTATCAGGCCGCGTGGGCGGGGACAAAGCGATTGACCGGTTTGGTGCCTTCTGTCATGGAACGGCCTCAGTCAGGATGGGGCAAATGGCATGAAGGTCATCATCTGCGGGGCCGGTCAAGTGGGCTGGCAGATCGCGCGCCACCTCTCGGGCGAAAACAACGATGTGACGGTTGTGGACAGCAACCCCGATCTGGTGCGCCGCGCGACCGACACGCTGGATGTGGCCGGGATTATTGGCTTTGCCTCGTATCCCGACGTGTTGGATCAGGCGGGCGCGCGCGACGCGGAAATGATCATCGCCGCCACCTATTCCGACGAAGTCAACATGGTGACCTGTCAGGTGGCGCATTCGGTCTTCGGCATCAGGCGCAAGATCGCACGGCTGCGAAGCCAGACCTATCTCGACCCGGCCTATTCCGATCTTTACCGCCGCGATCACATGCCCATCGACGTGATGATCAGCCCCGAGCGTGAGGTGGCGCAGGCGGCGTTGCGGCGGCTTTCGGTGCCGGCGGCCTTCGACACCGAACTGTTCATGGACAGCGCGGCGCAGCTCATGGGGCTTCGGCTCGAGGAGGATTGCCCGGTTCTCCACACGCCGCTGAAGCAGCTCAACGATCTGTTCTCGACCTTGCGGGTGGTGGTGCTGGCGGTGCGCCGCGAAGGGCGGCTGTTTGCACCCGAGGCGGGGGATCAGCTCTTTGAGGGCGACGAGGTCTATCTTTTTGCGCCGATCGAGGATGTGCCGCGCACGCTCGAGGTGTTCGGCAAGTCACAGAAGAAACAGGAGCGCGTGGTGATCATCGGCGGCGGAAATATTGGCCTGTCGGTGGCGCAATCGCTGGAGAAGCGGCAAGGCGGGCGCATCCGCGCCAAGCTGATCGAACTGAACCGCGCCCACGCCGAGCGGGCGGCGGATGCACTGGAGAAGACCATCGTTCTCAACGGCGACGGGCTGAACGCCGCGATCCTTGCCGAGGCGGGGATCGCGCGCGCCGACGCGGTTCTCGCCGTCACCGACGACGACAAGACCAACATGCTTGCCGCTGTGCGCGCCAAGGCCGAGGGCTGCCCCTTTGCCATCTCGCTGATCAATGACCCGACGCTGGTGCCGCTGCTGGAGCCCTTGGGGATCGACGCCTATATCAACCCGCGCGCCACCACCGTCAGTTCGATCCTGCGCCATATCCGGCACGGGCGGGTGCGCGGGGTCTATTCCATCGGCGATGCCGAGGGTGAGGTGCTCGAGGCCGAAGTGCTCTCGACCTCGTCGATCGCCGGCGCGGCGCTGCGCGACATCGACTTTCCAGAGGGTGTTCTGGTGGGCGGCGTGCGCAAGGGCGCGGTGATCCACAAGCCTTCGGGCGGGCTCAGGATCGACGCGGGCGATGTGGTCGTGATCTTCGCGCTGGCAGCGGACGTGGCGGCGGTCGAGCGGCTGTTGCAGGTCTCGGTCGATTATTTCTGACGCCATGACCGCGCGGATCCTCCGATTCCCCCTGATCCTGATCCTTGCGGGGCTGGCGGCGCTGTTGATGTTCCTGCCGGCCATCGACGCGACGATGCGGGGCAATTCGCAGGTCGGCCGCGCGTTTCTCTATTCCGGCGGACTTGGGCTGGCGGCGGTGACCTGTCTGGGGCTGGCGATCTCGAACCGGGTGGCCGCGCGCGAGCCCACCGATGTGCAGAACCTCGCATCGCTGCTGCTGGCCTATTTGCTGCTGCCGCTCTATCTGGCTCTGCCCTTCTATCTGGGGGTGCGCAACACCACCTTTCTGAATGCCTGGCTGGAGATGGTGTCGAGCCTGACCACCACGGGCGCAAGCATGTTTGACGCGCCGGGCCGGATCAAGGAGAGCCTGCACCTGTGGCGCGGGCTGGTGGGCTGGGCCGGGGGGCTGCTGATCTGGATTTCCGCCTTCGCGGTGCTCGCGCCCATGAGCCTTGGCGGCTTCGAGGTGACGGTGCGCGCCGAGCCGGGGCAGGATGACGCGGTGCTGGGCCGGTTTCAGCGTGCACGCCCGGCGCGGCGGCTGGCTCTGGCGGCCCGCAGCCTGGCGCCCATCTATGCCGGGCTGACGCTGGTTCTGTGGATTGCGCTGATGGCGGCGGGAGAGCGCTCCTTTGTGGCGTTGATCCATGCCATGTCCACGCTGGCGACAAGCGGGATTTCCCCCATCGGCGGCTTTCAGAATGGCGCGGCGGGGTTTGGGGGCGAGCTTGTCGTGTTTTTCTTTCTTGTCTTCGCGCTGTCTCGGTTGACCTTCTCGTCGGATACTGTGCCGACGGCGCGACCGGGCCTGTTGAACGATCCCGAGTTTCGGCTTGGCGTGCTGATCGTGGCGGTGGTGCCGTTGATCCTGTTCCTGCGCCACTGGATCGGCGCGATCGACATCGACGAGCGCGCGACCGTCACCGAGGCTCTGCGCGCGCTCTGGGGATCGGTGTTCACGGTGCTGTCCTTCCTCTCGACCGCAGGGTTCGAAAGTGCAGACTGGCAGGCCGCGCGCGCCTGGTCGGGGCTGGGCACGCCGGGGCTGATCCTGATCGGTCTGGCGATGGTGGGGGGCGGTGTGGCCACCACAGCGGGCGGCGTCAAGCTGTTGCGCGTCTATGCGCTTTACCTGCACGCGCAACGCGAGATGGAGCGACTGGTGCACCCCTCCTCGGTCGGGCGCGCTTCGGATACCGGGCGGCGGATCCGCCGACGAGGGGCCTATGTGGCGTGGATCTTCTTCATGCTGTTCGCGTTGTCGCTTACCGGGATGACGGTGGCGCTGTCGCTTGCGGGGCTGAATTTCGAGACCGCGCTCATTCTCGCGCTGTCGGGCCTGTCCTCGACCGGACCGTTGATTCACAGCGCCGCCGAGGTGCCCATCCGCCTTGTGGAACTAGGGCCGGGGGCCAAGATCATCTATGCCGGCGCGATGGTGCTGGGGCGGGTCGAGACGCTGGCCCTCATCGCGCTTCTCAATCCAGCCGCCTGGCGCGAGTGACAGGGCATTGCAATTCGGGCTGGAAACCCGGCCCGTTGCAAGACATACTCGCATCACCAGCGGTGGATTTCCGCGTCGGCAGGCGGCGCGCGCAAGAAAAAGGGCAGGGGTAAGTAATGGCTTCGGATCGACAGAATTTGCAGGATGCTTTTCTCAACCATGTGCGCAAGACCAAGATTCCGGTCACGATCTTTCTCATCAACGGCGTGAAATTGCAGGGCGTCATTACCTGGTTCGACAATTTCTGCATATTGCTGCGCCGCGACGGACAATCGCAGCTTGTCTACAAGCACGCGGTCTCGACCATCATGCCGTCGCAGCCTGTTTCGCTCTATGAAGGCGACGGCGAGAATTGAGGGAACACGCGCGCCCGATCACACGGGCCTTTGTCATCCATCCAGAGATTGTCGGGGCCGAGCGGCTTCGCGACCCTGATCTTGCGCTGGAGGAGGCGGTATCGCTGGCGCGCGCGCTGCCCGATCTGGAGGTCGTGGGCGCCATGGCCGTCCGGTTGCGCAAGCCCGACGCTGGCAGGCTGTTCGGCAAGGGCAAGCGCGAGGAGTTGCACGCCGCGATCGAGGCGGCGGAGGTCGAACTGGTACTGGTCGATGGCCCCCTCAGCCCGGTGCAGCAGCGAAACCTTGAAAAGCTCTGGGACGTGAAGATCCTCGACCGGACGGGCCTTATCCTGGAGATATTCAGCGATCGGGCGGCCACGCGCGAGGGCGTCTTGCAGGTGGAGATGGCGGCGCTGTCGTATCAGCGCACGCGGCTGGTGCGGGCCTGGACCCACCTTGAGCGGCAGCGCGGCGGGCTGGGATTCGTCGGCGGCCCCGGCGAGACGCAGATCGAGGCCGACCGGCGCGCCATCGACGAGCAGCTTGTGCGCTTGCGGCGGCAACTGGAAAAGGTGGTCAGGACCCGCACCCTTCACCGTGCCGCGCGCGCCAAGGTGCCGTTCCCGATCGTGGCGCTGGTAGGCTATACGAACGCAGGCAAATCGACGCTGTTCAACCTGCTGACCGGGGCCGAGGTGATGGCCAAGGACATGCTCTTTGCCACGCTCGATCCGACCATGCGGCGCGTGGCGCTGCCCGATGGCGGCCCCGAGGTGATCCTGAGCGACACGGTGGGGTTCATCAGCGATCTGCCGACCGAACTGGTGGCGGCCTTTCGCGCCACGTTGGAGGAGGTGCTTGCGGCCGATCTGATCGTGCATGTGCGTGACATCTCGCATCCCGAGACGCAGGCGCAGGCAGGCGACGTGGCGGCGATTCTCGAAAGCCTCGGGGTCGCGGACGAAACGCCCCGGCTTGAGGTCTGGAACAAGATCGACCGGCTTGACGAGGCGGCGCGCGCCATGGTGCTGACGCAGGCGGCGCGCAGTGACGGGGTGTTGCCGGTCTCGGCGGTGACAGGCGAGGGGATCGGCGCGCTCGTCGTGGCAATGGGCGCGGCGCTGGCGGAGGTCACGCATCGGAGCGTGCTGCATCTGCGCTTTGACGAGGGGCGCAAGCGTGCCTGGCTGTTCGAGCGCGATCTGGTCGAGGAAGAGCGCCAGGGCGAGGCCGGGTTTGATCTGACCGTGCGCTGGAATGCGCGCCAGGAGGCGCGCTTTCGTGCGCTCTGAGTCCGGCGGCGGGGGCCTGATGGAAAATACGCAAAACGCGCGCGCGGCGCTTGACGAGGGCGCGGGCTGCGCTTAGAAGCGCCACACGCCCGAGGGATCGGGCGGGCAGTGAGCGGTTGTAGCTCAGTTGGTTAGAGTACCGGCCTGTCACGCCGGGGGTCGCGGGTTCGAGCCCCGTCAACCGCGCCACCACTGCCCAGATGATCCCGAGACGCGATTGCGCGGTTGTAGCTCAGTTGGTTAGAGTACCGGCCTGTCACGCCGGGGGTCGCGGGTTCGAGCCCCGTCAACCGCGCCATTTTCCTTTATCTTCAATCCTGTGTCTGCGCACCTGTGGCGCGGTGGGATTTGAGTATTTGGGGAACAGTGAAGCTCAGGGGGTGAAAAAATCGAGCAACGCGGCGGCGGTTTCGTCGGGTGCGGTGTCGGGGAAGAAATGTCCGCCGGGAATGGCGCGGGCCCGGATGTCCGCGCATTTCGGGGCCCATGTGGCGGGCACGTCGTAATGTTTGGCCATGGCTCCCGTCGCCCCGTATAGGATAAGCGTAGGGCATGCGAGGCGCGCGTTCGCGTCGGCGCTGTCATGATCCATGTCGAGGGCGAGCGTGGCGCGGTAATCGTTGCACATGCCGCGGATGGTGTCGGGGTCGTGCCAGGCGGCGCGATACTGCGCCAGTTGGGCGCTGTCGAAATCCGTCAGCTGCGCGCCGCCCCATCCGAGCAGGCAGGACTCGTAATAGCTGTCTGGATCGGCGGCGATCATGCGGTCGGGGAATGGTTCAGGCTGGGCGAGGAAGAACCAGTGGTAATAGGCCTGCGCCACGGGCCAGGGCAGATCGCTGAGCAGCGTGTGGGTGGGGATGATGTCCATGAGCGCGAGGTGCTGCACCCGGTCGGGCGCATCCAGCGTCAGGCGATGCGCCACCCGCGCACCCCGGTCGTGGCCGACGAGGGCAAAAGTCGTGTGACCGAGCTGGTCCATGAGGGTGGTCATGGCGCGCGCCATGGCGCGAAAGCTGTAGGCGGCGAGATCCCGTGGCTTGGCCGAGGCGCCATAGCCGGGCAGGTCGGGGCAGATCACGGTATGTGTCTGCGCCAAGGCGGGGGCGATATGCGCCCACATGGCGCGGCTCTGCGGAAAGCCGTGCAGCAGCAGCAGCGGTGGGCCATCGCCGCCGCTGCTATAGGCGAGGGGGCCGGTGTGGTGATTGGTGAAGCCGGGGATCATTTCGCCGGATGCCCTTCTGTCAGGGCGTCAAGCACGCGCGCCCAGCTTCGGATCCCCTTGTGGAAGCTCTCGACATTGTATTTCTCATTGGGGGAGTGGATGGCGTCATCCTCTTGGGCAAAGCCGATGAGCATCGCATCCAGCCCGAGGATTTCCTTGAAGAACCCCGCGATGGGGATGGAGCCGCCCATGCCGGTAAAGACCGCCTCGCGCCCCCATTCGTCGGAGAGCGCACGGCGCGCGGCCTCGAATTCAGGGCGGTTGATGTTCATCACCGCAGCAGGGGAACCGTCAAGGTTCTGGTCCCAGCTGATCCTGGCATCGGGCGAGAGGCGATCCTCGACATGGTTGCGGATTCTCCGGCGCAATGCGTCCGGGTCCATGTCGCCGACAAGGCGGCAGGTCAATTTGCAATGGGCCTCTGACGGGATCACCGTTTTTGTGCCGGCCCCCTGATAGCCGCCCCACAGGCCGTTGATTTCCAGCGTGGGGCGCGCCCATTGCTGGACAAGGGTGGAATATCCCGCCTCGCCATGCGCCCGCGTCATGCCCACGGAGGAGAGGTAGTCGTGCTCGTCAAAGCCGCAGTTTTCCCATTGGCGCAGAAGATCGGCGGGCACCTCGTGGACGCCCTCATAGAAGCCCTCGACCGCGACGCGCCCCGTCTCGTCGTGGAAAGAGGCGATGAGGCGGGAGATTTCGCGCAAGGGGTTGAGCGCGGGGCCGCCGTAATGGCCGGAATGCAGGTCGATGCGCGGGCCGGTGATGGTAAACTCGTCCTTGAGCATGCCGCGCAGTTGCGAGGCGATGGAGGGCACGCCGGGGGCGACCATGGAGGTATCGCAGATGAGGGCAAGATCGGCGGAAAGCTCGGCGGCATTGGCGCGCATGAAGGGGATGAGCGAGGGCGAGCCGGATTCCTCTTCGCCCTCGAAGAAGAACGTGATGGCGCAGGGCAGGGTGCCGTGAACCGCTTTCCAGGCGCGGCAAGCCTCGATGAAGGTCATGAGTTGGCCCTTGTCATCTGAGGCGCCGCGTGCGCGGATCACCTTGGCGTGAGGCGTGTCCTGAAGTTCTGGCACGAAGGGATCGGTGTGCCACAGGTCGAGCGGATCCACGGGCTGCACGTCGTAGTGGCCATAGAACAGAAGATGCGGCCCATTCCCCTCGACATGTCCCACCACCATCGGGCGGCCCGGTGTTGCCCGCTTTTCCGCCCTGGCGCCAAGGCTTTGCAGGTCGGCCACAAGCCAGTCGGCGGCCGCGTCGCAATCGGCGGCATAAGCCGGGTCGGTGGAAATCGACGGGATTCGCAAGAGGCCCATGAGCCGCTCAAGCGCCTCGGGCAAGGTGTCGTCGATGCGGGAAAGGGTGGCGGTAAGGGACATGACTGGCCTTTGCGCTTGGGGTATGGTTCGGGAAAGGGTATCAGGCGCGGCGCCACTGTCCAGAGCTTGACCGAGGTCAAGGCGGCGGGAGCGGCAATTTGTAATCTGGCGTCATCAATGAGAAACGGTATACATATGTTCAACAAGTTGAATATGTGACGCCGAATACGCAGGAGACCGGTGACAGGAGCCGGTTCAAAGGGAAGGAAGACGCCAGTGAACTACGCGGCCAGGCTCGACCAAGCGATCAATCGTCTGCACGAAGAGGGGCGCTATCGCACCTTTATCGACATCGAGCGCAAGAATGGCAATTTCCCTCATGCGGTCTGGCGGCGGCCTGACGGGACGGAAAAACCCATAACCGTCTGGTGCGGCAACGATTATCTGGGCATGGGGCAGCACACAGAGGTGCTGCGCGCGATGCACGAGGCGATTGATGCCACCGGCGCAGGTTCGGGTGGGACGCGGAACATCTCGGGTACCACGGTCTATCATAAACGGCTGGAGGCGGAGCTGGCCGATCTGCATGGCAAGGAGGCGGCGCTTTTGTTCACCTCCGCCTATATCGCCAATGACGCCACGCTCTCGACCCTGCCCAAGCTGTTTCCCGGCCTGATCATCTATTCGGACGAATTGAACCATGCCTCGATGATCGAAGGCGTGCGGCGCAATGGCGGGGCCAAGCGGATTTTCCGCCACAATGACGTGGCGCATCTGCGCGAATTGCTCGCGGCCGACGAGCCGGGCGCGCCCAAGCTTATCGCCTTTGAATCGATCTATTCTATGGATGGCGATTTCGGACCGATCGAGGCGATCTGCGATCTGGCGGACGAGTTCGGCGCACTGACCTATATCGACGAGGTGCACGCGGTCGGCATGTATGGCCCGCGCGGCGCGGGAATCTGCGAACGCGACCGGCTCATGCACCGCATCGACATCATCAACGGCACGCTGGCCAAGGCCTATGGCGTGATGGGTGGCTATATCGCGGCGAGCGCAAAAATGTGCGATGCAGTTCGCAGTTACGCGCCGGGTTTCATCTTTTCGACCTCTCTCGCGCCGACGCTGGCGGCGGGGGCCACGGCCTCGGTCGCGTTTCTCAAGACCTCTGAAGGGCAAAAGCTGCGCGAGCGGCATCAGACGCAGGCGAAGATCCTCAAGACCCGGCTCAAGGGGCTGGGCCTGCCGCTCATCGATCACGGCTCTCATATCGTGCCGGTGATCGTGGGCGATCCGGTGCACACCAAGAAGCTGTCGGACATGCTGCTGGAGGGCTACGGCATCTATGTGCAGCCGATCAATTTCCCGACCGTGCCGCGCGGCACCGAGCGCCTGCGCTTTACCCCCTCGCCGGTGCACGGACCCGAGGAGATGGACCGGCTGGTCAGAGCGATGGATGAACTTTGGTCACATTGCGCGCTCAACCGCGCAGAATTGGCGGGGTGACGCCGGAGCTGATGCAATCGTGATTGCGTTGTGTTAATCTCGTGTGAACAACAGGGCAGGGGCCGAATCGAGCATCTCGGCCCCAAGCCACGGGACACGGAAGAGGCACAGGGCGCATGATCGGGCGGCGTAGCACGCGCAAGGCGGAAGCCGAGGAAGCTGATAGACGTGGCTTTGACGCCTACGAACTTCGGCTGGGTGACATCATGCGTGGCGAGCGGGCGACGCTCGGCAAGTCTCTTCTTGATGTGGAGCGCGAATTGCGCATCCGCGCCAATTATGTCGCCGCCATAGAAAACGCCGATCCGTCCGTGTTCGACACGCCCGGCTTCATCCCCGGATATGTGCGGTCCTACGCCCGCTATCTCGGCATGGACCCGGACGATGCGTTTGCCGCCTTTTGCGCCGAATCGGGCTTTTCCATCGCTCATGGCATGTCAGACGAGGCCTCGTCCCGGCGCGCGGCGGATCGCACCGTGATCGCGCGCCCGCGCGTCCAGGACCCGCTTCTTGGCAACGGCACCCCCTTTGTCCCGGCAACCGAAAGCTATTTGGCGCGGATCGAACCGGCAGCGGTCGGATCCGCGCTTGTTCTGGTCGCGCTGATCGGGGCGATCGGCTATGGCGGCTGGAGCGTGTTGCGGCAGGTGCAGCAGGTGCAACTGGCCCCGGTCGAAAACACGCCGGTGGTGCTCGCGGATCTCGACCCGCTGACGCAGGTGAGAAAGGGCGACAGCATCGAAGGAGCGGGCGTGTTTCAGGCACCGCGCGAGGACCGGCTGAGCCGTCTCTACCGTCCCAAGGCGCTTGACGTGCCGGTGATGGTGGCGCGCGATGCGCCGATCTCGACGCTTGATCCGCGCGAGGTGGGCACGCTCAGCCCCGCCGCGCCGCAAGCCGACCGCGAAAGTGCCATCGCGCTTGCCCTGCGCGAGGCGCAGGAGGGCGCGCCTGACATGACGCCAGAGGCGCCTTTTTCACCGCAGGTCGTCGCCAATGACCGCGCCGATGTGCAGGTCGTCGCGGTGCGTCCGTCCTGGGTTCGGGTGAACTCTGCCGATGGGTCGGTCATTTTCGAAGGCATCATGAACGCGGGCCAGACTTATGACGTGCCCGCCACCGAAGAGCCGCCGGTGCTGCGTGTGGGCGAATCTGGCGCGGTCTATTTCGCGCTGAACGGCGCGCTTTACGGCCCTGTGGGGCAACGCGGGGCGGTGACCTCGAATGTAGCGCTGTCTGCGGACGATCTCACGGCGCGTTTTGCCTTGGCCAATCCCGAAGCCGACCGCGATCTTCAGCGCCATGTCGCGGAACTTTCGCAGGGCGCGCGCGACTGAGCGTGATTGTCTCGCACACCGCTGCGGTCTATCTGTAGGCGATCGCATCCCAATCAAGCGGGGCAACGCCATGTCGCATAATACCATCCGTCCCTGGCGCAATATCGAGCGCCGCAAGTCGCGTCAGATCATGGTGGGGCCGGTCCCGGTTGGGGGCGGCGCGCCGATCACCGTGCAGACCATGACCAACACGCTGACCACCGACGTGGCTGCGACCGTGGCGCAGGTGCAGGCCGCCGCCGAGGCGGGGGCCGATATCGTGCGCGTCTCGGTGCCCGACGAGGCAAGCGCGAAGGCGCTGCGCGAGATCGTGCGCGAAAGCCCGGTGCCGATCGTGGCGGACATCCATTTCCATTACCGGCGCGGAATCGAGGCCGCCGAGGCGGGTGCGGCCTGCCTGCGCATCAACCCCGGCAATATCGGTAGCCCCGAGCGCGTCCGCGAGGTGATTCAGGCGGCGCGGGATCACGGCTGTTCCATGCGCATCGGTGTCAATGCTGGCAGTCTCGAAAAGCATCTTCTGGACAAATACGGCGAGCCATGCCCCGAGGCGATGGTGGAATCCGGCCTCGATCATATCCGCATTCTTCAGGACAACGATTTCCACGCGTTCAAGATCAGCGTGAAGGCGTCGGATGTGTTCATGGCCGCCGCCGCCTACAGCCAACTGGCCGAGGCGACCGATGCCCCCATCCATCTCGGGATCACCGAAGCGGGTGGGCTGAGGACTGGCACGATCAAGAGCGCGATCGGGCTGGGCAACCTGCTCTGGTCCGGGATTGGCGACACGATCCGGGTAAGCCTTTCGGCCGATCCGGTCGAGGAGGTGAAGGTCGGCTATGAGATCCTCAAGGCGCTCGGGCTGAGGCATCGCGGGGTGAACATCATTTCCTGCCCAAGCTGCGCTCGGCAGGGGTTCGACGTGATCCGGACGGTGGAGCGCCTCGAAGAACGGCTTGCGCATATCAAGACGCCGATGAGTCTCTCGATCATCGGTTGCGTGGTGAACGGCCCCGGCGAGGCGCTGATGACCGATGTAGGCTTTACCGGCGGCGGGGCGGGCAACGGGATGGTTTACCTTGCCGGCAAGCAGAGCCACCGGATGGACAACGACCGCATGATCGAGCACATCGTCGAACAGATCGAGCGCCGGGCCGCCGAGATCGAGGCGGCAGGGGCCAAGGCGGCGGAGTAGCGCCTAACTGCCCACGCCCTTCGGCAGAACCTGCTCGAAGCGGTTGCCCTCGGTATCGGTCGCCAGAACCCGCAGCGCGGGCGCGCCATTGTCGGAATACGAGAACCGGAACACCGGGTTTTCCGAGATCGAAATGCCGCCATCCATGGTAAAGAGCAACGCCTCGCCTTGCCATACCTCCAGATGGTCGATGAAATGGGCCGGGATGAAGAGATGGGTGATCTGGTCGCGTTGCAGGCCCGAGTAGTTTGGGTGGCGCACCATGATCTGCGCTTCGCGGCGGGCGGGCGAGATCTGCGGCGCAGCTGCGCCGGCAAGGAAGCTGCGCAGCTTCATCTGCCCCATGTTGGCCAGCGCCTCTTCAGGCGCGCGCGAGGCAGGGGCCGAACAGCCACCCGACGCCTTGACGAAACGGCCGGTCATGAAAAGGCCCGCATCGGTCTCGGCGATCACGCGGACGTTGGAATACTGGTTCACCCGCACACGCAATTCGAAATCGAGCGGCGCCATCGCCGCGCCAAAGCCCAGTTCGGCGGCGACGGGGGCGGGGTTCTCGTCGATCACCACGGTGGCCTTGCGGATCGCTGCGCTCGGATCGGTCTGGCGCAGCACGATCGGAACCGTAGCCGCGTCATGGGCGCGATAGGGCGCATCAAGGCTGAGCAGGTCCGCACCGTCACCGATTGGCGCCGTGCCGATGATATCCTCGCGCAGCATCTCCCACTGGGTGCTTTCGGTCAGGGGATTGGGCGCCTCCTGGGCCTGAACGGCAAGCCCGAGCGCGAGCGCAATGGCGGTGGCGCAGATCAGGCTGCGGGACATGGGTGATGCCTCCTCGTGATGGCGGGTGCTTCATAGCACGGATTGCCCTTTCCAAGAAGCCCGACCAAAGTTGGCATGGATCAACTCTGCGTGCAGGCCAAGGATAGGCCCGTGCGACAGCGGAGCGCGCCATGTTCGAGGTGATCCTGACCCTTTGCCTTGCCGGGGCCGACGACCCCTGCCGCGACGTGCTGTTGCCGGGTTACGAGGCGGCGACGCGCGCGGGTTGTGAGGCGGCGCTTGTGGCGCGCCCGCCCGCGACGGCGGCAGAGGCGCGCTGCGTCCCGCTGGGCGAGGCCCTTGCCGTGGAGGAGATCGCGCCGGGGGTGTTCGTCCATCTCGGGAAGATCGCCGAGCCCGATGCGGCGAACCGGGGCGACGCCGCCAATCTGGCCTTTGTCGTGGGTCACGCGGGCGTGGCGGTGATCGATACCGGCACGGCCCCGTGGATGGGCGAGGCGCTCTGGCGCGCTGTGCGGGCGCGCACTGATCTGCCGGTGTCCCATGTGATCGTGACCCATATCCACCCCGATCACATTCTGGGAACTGCGCCCTTCGTAACGGCGGGCGCGCGGGTCTGGGGGCATGAGAGGTTCAACCGGGCGCTGGCGGACCGGGCCGGGAACTACCTTGAGAGTCTCAACCGAGAGATCGGGCCGCGTGCGATGGTCGATGCGCAGGTGCCCGTGGTCTCGGATCCGGTGGTGCATCGCGCCGAAATCGACCTTGGGGGTCGGGTGCTGGTGCTGGAAGCCTGGCCGATGGCGCATACCGGCACCGATCTGACGGTGCACGACCTGTCAAGTGATACGCTTTTCGCGGGCGATCTGGTCTTTGACACCCATGTGCCCGCCCTGGATGGCAGCCTGCGCGGCTGGCGTGCGGTTCTGGCCGGGTTGCAGGGGCGCGCGTTTTCCCGCGTCGTGCCGGGACATGGCGGGCCGTCGCTCGACTGGCCAGAGGGCGGCGCGGCCACGGCGCGCTATCTTTCGGTGCTGGAGCGCGACACGCGCGCGGCGATTGCCGAAGGCGTGCGGCTTGGCGAGGCGGTGACGCGGATCGCGGTCGGAGAGGCGGGGGCGTGGACACTTTTCGAGGCCTATAATGCGCGCAACGCCACGGTGGCCTTTACCGAACTAGAATGGGACTAGGCACCCGTCATTGCGGCAAGCGGATGCCCTCCTGCAACATCCGCGCCAGCGCAAAAAGGCGCTGTTCGATCAGCACCGGCGTCTCGCACAGATAGGTGATCGTGGTCTGGCGGTCGGCATGGATCGTCTGATCCCAGTCGATCTGTTCCTCAAGCCCATCGACCTTGTCGAAATCGGGGGTATCGGTCTGCATGAGCCGGGTCATCTCGGTGCGTGCCGCCTTGATCCGCTCGGCAAGCGCGATCTGGCTGAGAGAGAAGGTCTCGATCCCGCCAATGACCTGTGTGCGCCGCGCGGACAGCACCTCGAAGGTTTGCGCGACAACACGCCCGAGAATGTCGGGGGCACCATCGTGGCGGGCGGCAAAGGCACTGATCTCAGGGCGTAATTCCTCCGGGGCAAGACGGCGCAGCGCAAGGCGCGCGGCGAGATCCCTGATCTCTGCGGCCAGCGCGGCGTCTTCAGGGGCGCCTTCCGGGATCGGGTGGGGCCACATCAGCCCGATTGACAGCACCGCCACCTTGCGCTGGATGCAGGGCCATGTGGGATCGGCGTAATCAGCGGCCAGTCCCGGTCCGGCAGACAACACGAAACCCGCCAGAACGAGCGCGGCAAGGTGGCCAAGCGGGGCGGGCCTTGGGCCATGGATCATCGCGGCACCTCCTTCGTTTCGACTATGGTGAAGCATGCCCGTCCTGTCCACCGGACCCAATACCCACCAATGTCGCAATTGTTCGGCGTGCGGACGCGCTCGCATACTGGCGTGGACAGTGATGGTCTGTCGCGTCATCATCTCGACGTTGTCAGACACCAAATCAAAGAGGATTTCATGCGTACGAGAGCGGCAGTTGCAGTAGAGGCGGGCAAGCCTCTGGAGATCATGGAAGTGAATCTCGACGGCCCCAAGGCAGGCGAGGTTCTGGTCGAGATCAAGGCCACTGGTCTGTGCCATACCGATGAATTCACCCGTTCGGGTGATGACCCCGAGGGGATTTTTCCGGCCATTCTGGGCCATGAAGGTGCGGGTGTGGTGATCGAGGTCGGCGAGGGGGTGACGAGCCTTGAAGTGGGCGATCACGTCATCCCGCTCTACACGCCGGAATGCCGCGAATGCGAATACTGTCTCAACCCAAAGACCAATCTGTGCCAGTCGATCCGCTCGACGCAGGGTCAGGGCCTTCTGCCCGATGGCACCACGCGGTTTTCCATGCTCGATGGCACACCCATTCATCACTACATGGGCTGCTCGACCTTCGCCAATCACACCGTGGTCCCTGAAATCGCGCTGGCCAAGGTGCGCAAGGACGCGCCATTCGACAAGATCTGCTATATCGGTTGCGGTGTGACCACGGGTATCGGCGCGGTGATCAACACCGCCAAGGTGGAACTGGGCAGCCGCGCGATCGTCTTTGGCCTCGGCGGCATCGGATTGAACGTCATTCAGGGTCTGCGGCTGGCGGGCGCGGCGCAGATCGTCGGGGTCGATCTCAACCCCGGCAAGGTCGAGATGGCGACGCATTTCGGCATGACCGATTTCGTCAATCCCAAGGATGTCTCGGGCGATCTGGTGGCGCATCTGGTCGAACTGACCGGCGGCGGGGCGGATTACACCTTCGACGCCACGGGCAACGTCAATGTCATGCGCACGGCACTTGAGGCCGCGCACAAGGGTTGGGGCGAGAGCGTCATCATCGGTGTGGCGCCTGCGGGGGCCGAGATCAGCACGCGCCCCTTCCAGCTTGTCACTGGCCGGGTCTGGCGCGGCACGGCCTTTGGCGGCGCGCGGGGCCGCACCGATGTGCCGAAGATCGTCGATATGTACATGAACGGGATGATCGAGATCGATCCGATGATCACCCACAAGCTGACGCTCGACGAGATCAATCACGGCTTTGACCTGATGCACCGGGGCGAGTCGATCCGCGCGGTTGTGGAGTATTGATGGTGGAGACCGTTTCGGAAAACCGCAGCTTCGGCGGCGTACAGGGTGTCTATCGGCACCGCTCGACCGCCTGCGCCTGCGATATGACCTTTGGCCTCTACCTGCCCCCACAGGCAGGGGCCGGACCGGTCCCGGTGCTGTGGTATCTCTCGGGGCTGACCTGCACCCATGAGAATGCCATGGTCAAGGGCGGGTTTCAGGAACACGCCGCGCGGCATGGTCTGGCGGTGATCTTTCCCGACACCTCGCCCCGGGGCGAGGGCGTGGCCGATGACGGCGCCTATGACCTGGGCCAGGGGGCGGGGTTCTACGTGAACGCCACCCGCGCGCCCTGGGCCCCGCATTTCCGCATGTATGACTATGTGCTGACAGAGTTGCGCGGGCTGGTCATGGGTGCGTTTCCGCTGGCTGATCGGCATGGCATCACCGGTCATTCCATGGGTGGGCATGGTGCGCTGACACTGGCGATGAACAACCCAGAGATGTTTTTATCCCTCTCGGCCTTCGCGCCGATCGCGCATCCCACCCGTTCGGACTGGGGACGCAAGCAGCTTGGCGCCTATCTTGGCGAGGACGAGAGCGCCTGGGTCGGATACGATTCGGTGTTGCTTCTGGAAGAGCGGGGCTGGATCGGGGATATTCTTGTAGATCAGGGAGTTGATGACAATTTCATTGATCTTCTCATGCCCGAGTCGCTGGCTGCGGCAATGGCGCGCAAACGCATCCCCGGTCAGTTCCGGCTTCAGCCGGGATATGATCACTCTTACTTCTTCGTAAGTTCATTTGCCGGCGACCATGTCACGTGGCATGCTGAGCGCCTGAAAGCAAGACAACCTAAGGGAGTAACCGAATGAAACGATTGACGTTCGCCAGTATCTGCCTTGCTGCCCTGCCAGTCATGGCCGCGGCGGAAGGCGATGCCGCCAACGGTGAAAAGGTGTTCAACAAGTGCAAGGCCTGCCACATGGTCGGCGACGATGCCAAGAACCGGGTCGGGCCGGAACTCAACGGGATCGTGGGCCGCGCGGTCGGCGCGGTCGAAGGGTTCGCCTATTCCGACACACTCAAGGAGATGGGCGCGTCTGGCGCGGTCTGGTCCGAGGACGTGCTTGCCGCCTTCCTCGAGAAGCCACGCGACTTTGCGAAAGGCACCAAGATGGCGTTTCCGGGGCTGCGCAAGGAGGAAGAGCGCGCCGACGTGATCGCCTATCTCGCGACCTTCTCGGAGTAGGTCGCACCGGAATTGCTGTTACGGGCCGTTGGAGAGACCGGCCCGAAGCGGCAAGCGAAGGACGACCGTTTCCACTGGAAACGGTCGTCACAAACCGCGGCCCCCGTGCCGCAGCTCAGGGAGGAGCAGGAATGAGAAAGCTGACGCTTTTGACCTCCGGGATCGCGCTTTGCACGGCCAGCATGGCCATGGCAAACGATGATCTCGTCGCCAAGATGAATGACCCCAAGCAATGGGTTATTCAGACCGGCGATTACAAGAACCAGCGTTATTCGGAACTGGACCAGATCAACGCCGACAACGTGGGCAAGCTTCAGGTTGCCTGGACCTTCTCGACCGGCGTGCTGCGTGGGCACGAGGGTTCGCCGCTGGTGATCGGCAACACGATGTATGTGCATACGCCATTCCCGAATATCGTCTACGCACTCGATCTGGCCGACGAAGGCAAGATCATCTGGAAATACGAGCCGCGCCAGGACCCCGATGTGATCCCGGTGATGTGCTGTGACACTGTCAACCGCGGCGTCGCCTATGCCGATGGCAAGATCATCCTGCACCAGGCCGATACCAAGATCGTCGCGCTCAACGCCGATACCGGCCAGGTCGAGTGGGAGGCCGTCAATGGCGATCCCGCCATCGGCGAGACCAACACCGCCACTGTGCTGCCGGTCAAGGACAAGGTGATCGTGGGTATCTCGGGCGGCGAGTTCGGTGTTCAGGGCCATGTGACCGCCTATGACCTTGTCACCGGCGAGCGCCTGTGGCGTGCCTACTCGGTCGGCCCCGACGATCAACTCCTGTTCGATCCCGAAAAGACCACCGCGCTTGGCAAGCCGGTCGGGCCTGACAGCTCGCTCAACAGTTGGGAAGGCGATCAGTGGAAAATCGGCGGCGGCACAACCTGGGGCTGGTATTCGGCCGATCTCGAGGAGAACCTGTTCTATTATGGCTCGGGCAATCCCTCGACCTGGAACCCGGCGCAGCGTCCGGGCGACAACAAGTGGTCGATGACCATCTTTGCGCGTGACATCGATACCGGCGTGGCCAAGTGGGTCTATCAGATGACGCCCCATGACGAATGGGATTACGACGGCGTCAACGAGATGATTCTGACCGAGCAGGAGGTGAACGGCGAGACGCGCAAGCTGCTCACCCATTTCGACCGCAACGGTCTGGCCTATACCATGGACCGGGTGACCGGCGAGCTGCTCGTGGCCGAAAAATTCGACCCGGCGGTGAACTGGACCACGGGCGTCGATATGGATCCCAACTCGTCCAGCTACGGGCGTCCGGCGGTGGTGGCGCAGTATTCGACCGCGCAGAACGGCGAGGACGTCAACACAACCGGCATCTGCCCGGCGGCGCTTGGCACCAAGGATCAGCAGCCAGCAGCCTATTCGCCCAAGACGGGGATCTTCTATGTCCCGACCAATCATGTCTGCATGGATTACGAGCCGTTCCGCGTGAGCTATACCGCCGGTCAGCCCTATGTGGGCGCGACGCTGGCGATGTATCCTGCGCCCGACAGCCATGGCGGCATGGGCAACTTCATCGCCTGGGACAATATCGAGGGCAAGATCAAGTGGTCGATCTCCGAGAAGTTCTCGGTCTGGTCGGGTGCTCTGGCCACCGCGGGCGACGTGGTGTTCTACGGCACGCTCGAAGGCCATCTCAAGGCTGTGCACGCCGAGACGGGAGACGAGCTTTACCGCTTCAAGACCCCCTCGGGCATCATCGGCAACGTGATGACCTACGAGCAAGACGGCAAGCAGTATGTCGGCATCCTGTCGGGTGTGGGCGGCTGGGCCGGGATCGGCCTTGCGGCGGGTCTGACCAATCCCAATGACGGTCTGGGTGCTGTGGGCGGCTATGCCGCGCTCAGCGACTATACCGCACTGGGCGGCCAACTCACCGTTTTTGCCTTGCCTGACTGATCGGGCCTGACACCGGACCGGCGCGCGGGCCAGGATGCCCCCGTGCCGGTCCCCCAAGACCAGACAGAGGACAGCATGACCTTCATTCCACGGCTTCTCGCCACCGGGCTGGCCGCCGGTCTCGCCACCGCCGCCGCCGCGCAAGACAACATCACCGCCGCCTATGACGAGGGCGGGCGCTACTACACTGAGGACGACATCCCGACCTTCAATGTGGCCGAGGATGGCACGGTCGACTGGCTGACCTTCTCGGGTTTCCGCCGCTACCATTCGGAATGCCATGTCTGCCACGGCCCCGACGGCGAAGGCTCGACCTATGCGCCGGCGCTGAAGAAATCGGCGCTGAACATGGATTACTACGATTTCGTCGATGTCGTCGTGAACGGCCGTGTGAACGGCACTTCGGTCATGCCGCATTTCGGCGATAACCTGAACGTCATGTGCTACCTTGACGATATCTACGTCTATCTCAAGGCGCGCGGTGTCGAAGGCGTGGCGCGGGGCCGCCCCGCGAAGAAGGATGCCAAATCCGATGAGATCGCGGAGGCCGAACTTGCCTGCATGGGCTGAGGGATTGCGCCGTGCGGCGGCAGGTCTCGCGCTTGGCGCGGGGCTTGCGGCGGGCGCTCTGGCGCAGACCTCGGATCTGGTGGCGGTGGATGCGCTGCGCGTCTGCGCCGACCCCGCGAATGCGCCCATGTCGTCGGAGGATGGCAGCGGATATGAGAACGTGCTTGCCGAACTGATCGCCGAAAAGCTGGGCGTGTCGGTCACTTACGAGTGGTATCCGATGTCCACCGGCTTTATCCGCAACACGCTGCGCGACAAGAAATGCGATGTCGTGATCGGTTACGCGCAGGGGCACGAACTGGTGCTCAACACCAATCATTACATGACCTCGGTCTATACGCTGATCGTGCCTGCGGGTGGCGATCTGGCGGAGGTGGAAACACTCGCCGATCCGCGCCTCAAGGGGCGGCGCATCGGCATTGTCGCGGGCACGCCGCCCGGTGCCCATCTGGCGCGGCACGGGCTGATCGCGCGCTCCAGAGGCTACCCGCTCATCGTGGACCGCCGCCATCAAAGCCCGGCGCAGGACATGCTGGCCGATCTGGAGGCGGGCGAGATCGACGCGGCGATCCTGTGGGGGCCTTTGGGCGGGCCGTTGGTCAAGCGCGCGCATCCCGGCCTCAAGGTCATTCCGATGGTGCGCGAAGAGGGCGCGCCGCGCCTATTCTACCGCATCACGATGGGCGTGCGGCAGGGTGAGAAGGTCTGGCAGCGCAAGCTCAATTCCCTCATCCGCCGCCACCAGGGCGAGATCGACGCGCTGTTGCACGAGGCGGGCGTACCCTTGGCCAATGACATGGGCACGGCGCTTGTCGTGCCGGGTCCATGAGACACGCGGCCTTTCTCGCCGCGCTTCTCGCGCTCTCGGTGACGGCTGTGGCGCAGGGTGTGCGAGGGCCCGAGGGCTACCGGATGGACAATTACCGCGCGCCGGTGCCCGACACTCTACCGGGCGCACGGGTTCTGTCGGTCGAAGAGGCGCATGCGCTTTGGGGCGCGGGTGCGGCCTTTGTCGACGTGCTGCCACGCCCGCCCAGGCCCGCCAACCTGCCCGCCGGCACGATCTGGCGCGAACAGCCGCGGGCCTCGATCCCTGGCGCGCGCTGGCTGCCGAATGTGGGTTATGGCGCGATTGCCGAGGTGACGGAGGCGTATTTCAAGGCCGGGCTGGAACAGGCGACCGGTGGCAACATGGCAAAACCGCTCGTGATCTTCTGCCTTGCCGAGTGCTGGATGTCCTGGAACGCCGCCAAACGCGCTTTGGAATATGGGTATACGGCTGTGCATTGGCTGCCCGAGGGCACCGACGGTTGGGCCAGGGCGGGCTATCCGCTCGGGATGGTGGCCGCCGAACCGGGCTACTGAGCGGGCGCGACAAAGGCACCAAAGGCGCGCGGCCCGTCGCAGGTCTCGATCTCGGCTATGGTCTCAAGGGTTTCGGCGTCGATCACACTCAGTGTGTTGGAGAACCAGTTGGCAACGGCGATAAGGCCATCTCTGGTGCTGTCCACCCCCTCGGGATACTCGCCCACGTCGAGCGTAGCCACCACCGCCAGCGTGTTGAGCGCGATGACGCTGATCGTCTCGGCATACTGGTTGGTGACAAAGGCCCGCCCCCCCGCGAAGCCCACCCCATAGGGCCGCGCGCCGACCTTGATGGTTGCGAGGGCCGCGCCGGTCCCGGTGTCCAGAACGGTTACGTCGTCGCTGCCCACATTTGCCACGAAAAGCCGTCCGTCGGGGGCAAAGCGCAGCCCGAAAGGCCGGATGCCGACCGGGGCCTGCCAGAGCGGCGCAAGCGTGGCTGCGTCAAACACCGAGACCCGGTCGGCATCGCGTTCGGCAGCGGCCAGAAACCGACCGTCGGGCGACAGATCGAGGCCCGCCGGGGCGGCGGCGGTGGCGAGATCGGCAAGCGGCATGAGTGTCGCGGCATCGAGCACCCGCACCCGCGCCTCATACCAGTCCGAGACAAAGACCCGCCCGCGCACCGCGTCCACCGCAATGCCGATGGGGCCACCGTCAAGCACGGCCTCGGCCATCAGCGCGCCCGAGGGCGCGTGACGGCGCACGGTCTTGGTCTCTGCGGCGACGGTATAGACTGCGCCCGCCACCACCGCCACGCCCGCAGGCTTGCCCGGCAGCGGCCAACGGGCCACCTCGCTGAGCGTGGCGAGGTCGATCACCGAGACCTCCTCGCCACTCTGGCAGGTGACATAGGCCAAGTCTGCCACCGCCGGGGCGGCGAGCAGCGCAAGCGCGAGCGCCTCAGATCCCCGGCGCACCGAACCGCGCCACCAACGCCTGCATCCCGGCCTCATAGACACCGGTGACGGCGGCGATGGCGGCCTCGTCGTTCAACTCGGCCGGTGGGTCGTTGTTGGGATAGCCGCGATAGAACGCGCCGCGCCACTCCACGACAGAGCCACCGCCCTCGCGCGGCTTCACCGTGAGATGCGAGGAATAATTCGTCACCGGCAGCACCGCCACATCCACATCGGTGATGCGGTAGGAATAGGTCATCTGATCGGCGTCGTATTTGTACAGCTCTTCGTCGATGGTCGGGCCGTCCTCACCGCCCAGAACCAGCCGCCGCGTGGCGTCTATCTCGTTGCCACGTTCTCCGGTCGAGGAATGCACCGCCGGGTGCCAGCCCATGTCCTGAAAATTGCCGATCGCGGCCCAGACCTCGGCCGGTTCGGCGGCCAGCTCGGTTGTCACCGTCACCTTCTGCCGTGTCGGTCCATGGGCGAGCGCCAGCCCCGGTAAGAGCATCAATGCCCCGGCAAGCATGAGTGTGCGTCTTTTCATCTGTCCTCCCTTTCCCGGCGATGCCGCCGATTTGATCCTCCGAATATGCCTTGCTCACAAAGGTGCGAACAACTCAAAGGGGCGCCGAAAAGACCATTTTTATCAGTCTCTTGACGCACTCTTATAAAATAAGAATCGAGCTTCAGTGTCGGCTTGATAAGGTGAGTCTGACAACCCGGCCAAAGGTAGCGGGTGCCTTGTGAAGGGCGCGCGGCCTATGGTCCGGGGAGGCTCGTGACTCGGGCAAGGGAGGGAAGAATGTCAGGCTGGCGACAGGCGCTTTGCGCGCTGACGATGATCTTTTTCTCGGGGCAAGTGGCCCAGGCGGTGGAGGTGCGCGCGGCGGTGCTGCGGGTGGATTACCCGCGCCTGCTGCCGGTCTCGCGCCACGATCTGCGCGCCGGGGATATCGGATTCGCGGGCGCGGCGCTGGCGGATGAGGACAACGGCACAACGGGCCGGTTTCTGGGTCACACCTATCAGACCACGACACACGCCGCCACGCCCGAAGAGGCCGATGCTGCGCTAGACGCGATCCTTGCCGATGGCGTGCGCCTGATCGTGGTGCAGGCCGAGGCCGAGGATCTCTTGCGCCTCACCGATCGGGCGGGGGCAGCGGGTGCGCTTGTCTTCAACGCATCCGCGCCCGACATCGAATTGCGCGATGCCGAGTGCCGCGCCAACCTGCTGCATGTCGCGCCGTCCAACCAGATGCTGGCCGATGCCGTGGCGCAGTTCGCGGTGTGGAAGCAATGGCGCAACTGGTTCCTTGTCGAAGGCTCCAATCCCGCTGACCAGGCCCTCGGCCAGGCATTTCGCCGCGCAGCGGCCAAGTTCGGCGCGAAGCTGGTGGAGACGCGCATCTTCGAGGATACCGGCGGCAGTCGGCGCACTGATTCCGGCCATGTACTCATTCAGCGGCAATTGCCCGTGTTCATGCAGGGTGCGCGCGCACATGATGTGGTGATCGCCGCCGATGCCACCGATTATTTCGCCGGCTACCTGCCTTATCACCTGTGGACGCCGCGCCCGGTGATGGGCTCGGGCGGGCTGCGTCCCGTGACCATGAACGCCACGCACGAAGCCTGGGGCGCGACGCAGTTCCAGACCCGCTTCGAGAAGCTGACGCAACGCCGCGTGGCACCCGAGGATTACAACGTCTGGCTGGCGCTGCGGGTGATCGGCGAGACGGTGACGCGCACCGGGTCGGCAGAGCCGGACGCGATCCGCGCCTATGCGCTGTCGGACAGCTTCGATCTGGCCGCCTTCAAGGGGCAGAAGGTCACGTTCCGCGACTGGAACGGCCAGTTGCGCCAGCCGGTCCTTCTCTATGACGGCTGGACCACGGTCAGCGTCAGCCCGCAGGAGGGCTTTCTGCACCAGATCTCGCCGCTCGACACGCTGGGGCTTGATCGTCCCGAATCCGCCTGCACCGCTTTCAACTGACGGAGATGCGCATGAAAACCCTGCTTCTCAGCACCGCCCTCGTGGCGCTTGGCCTTTCCCCGGCGCTGGCCGGCAAGGCGTTTGTGTCGAACGAGCGCGGCAACACCATTACCGTGATCGACACCGACACATGGGAGGTCATCACCGAGTTTGCGGGTGGTAACCGTCCGCGCGGCATCACCGTGAGTCCCGATGGCAAGAAACTTTATGTCTGCGCCTCTGATGACGATCTCGTGCGGGTATTCGATACCGAAACCTATGAGGAATTGCCGAGCCTGCCCTCGGGGCCCGATCCGGAGCTTTTCGTGCTCGAGCAAAGCGGCAAGCGGCTTTTCATCGCCAATGAGGACGACAACCTCGTGACCGTAACAGATACCGAAACGCGCACCATACTTGCCGAAATTCCCGTGGGGGTAGAACCCGAGGGCATGGGCATCAGCCCCGATGGCAAATTCGTCGTCAACACCTCTGAGACGACGAACATGGCGCATTTCATCTCGACCGAGGATTACGAGATCAAATACAACGTGCTGGTGGATCAGCGCCCGCGCTATGCGCAATACACTGCCGATGGCACGCGGCTCTATGTCTCGTCCGAGATCGGCGGCACGGTGACGGTGATGGACATCGCCGAGGACGGCGCGCCCACGGTCGTGCACAAGATCACATTCGAGGTGCCCGGCGTGCAGCCAGAATGGCTGCAGCCGGTGGGGGTGAAGGTGACAGAGGACGGCAGCCGCGTCTTTGTCGCGCTCGGGCCCGCCAACCGCGTCGCGGTGGTCGATGGCCAAAGCCTTGAGGTGCTTGATTACATCCTCGTGGGGCAGCGCGTCTGGCAGCTCGATTTCACCCCCGACCAGAAATACCTGCTCAGCACCAACGGCAATTCCAACGACATCACCGTGATCGACGTGGCCGCTGAAAAGGCCGTCCGTTCGATCGCCGTGGGTCAGGCGCCCTGGGGCGTCGTGACCATCGACTGACCGCCAACCGAAGACAGGGAGACGAAAGATGAAGAAAGTTCTGACCGCCTGCGCGCTGGCCCTGCTGGCCGCACCCGTGACCACCCTGGTCCCCGCGCCCGCCCATGCCGCGCCGCTTTGCGACAACCTGGGCTTTGCCGGGCTTTTGGCCAAGTGCAACCGGGGCGAGACGATCCATCTGACGCTGGCCTCTGGGCAGCCTCTGGGCGAGGATCACACGCTTGAATCGGGGGCCTATTACAAGCTGGAGATCACCGCCGACGGCTCGGCGGAGCTGGCCATTTCCGGGCCCGATTTCTTTCGTGCGATCTGGATGAACGAGATCGTCATCAACGATATCGAAATCCGCCCGATGGCGATCGATTCGATCGAGTTCGACCGGGCGGGCACGGTGGAACTGTCCTTCATCGCCATCAAGCCGGGCCGTCATGTGCTGCGCATTCCCGGCTCCACCGGCGAGAGCCAGCAAGTCACCTTTACCATTCAGTAACCATAAGGAGTTCCCATGAAGCACCTGATGTCGCTTGCCCTTGCCGGGCTTCTGGCCATGCCCGCGTTCGCGGCCCATGATGACGACCACCCAGACGCCGAAACCATCGCCAGGGTCGAGGCGCTGCTGGCCGATATGGACTGTCAGATGGACCCCGACGATATCGAGTTTGAGGACGGCGTCTATGATCTTGACGATGTGATCTGCAAGGGCGGCAAGCAGTATGACATCAAACTCAACGTCAATTTCGAGGTGATCGAACAGCGTGAGGAATGACGCCATAGCTGTGCGGGCCGGGGGGGCGCTGCCCTCCCGCCGCCTGTTTCTGGGCCTGCCGCTGATCCTGGGCTGGCCCGCGCTGGCGCAGGGCGTTCCGGTGATCCGCGCCGCCGTCTTGCGCATCGGCACGGTGAACTGGGAATTGCAGACCATCCTGCGCGAGGGGCTGGACGAAAAGCACGGCTTTCGCCTGACGGTGCAGGGCTATGCCGATGGCACCGCCGCGCATCTGGCGGTCGAAGGGGGCACGGCGGATCTGGCGGTGAGCGACATGATCTGGCTCGCGCGGCAGCGGATGGCGGGGCGCGATTATGTGATGATCCCCTATTCGCGCGCGGTGGGGGGCGTGGTCGTGCCGGGCGAGAGCACGGCGCGGACGCTGGCGGACCTGCGCGGCGGCAAGATCGGGATTGCGGGCGGGCCGCTTGACAAATCCTGGCTGATCCTGCGGGCCTATGCGCGGGCGCAACACGGCATGGATCTGGCCGCCGAGACAAGCCAAGTCTATGGCGCGCCGCCGCTGATCTACAAATCCGCCCTGCGCGGCGGCTATGGGGGGGTGGTGAATTTCTGGCATTTCCTTGCGCGGATGCGCGCGGGCGGAATGCGCGATCTGGTTTCCGTGGCGCAGGCGGCGGGCGTGCTTGGTCTTGACCCGGAGACGCCGCTGATCGGTTATTACCTCAAGAAAAGGTTCCTTGCCGCCCATCCCGGTCTGGCGCAGGCGTTCTATAATGCGAGCCGCGAGGCCAAGGAGATCATGGCCCGCTCGGAGGCTGCCTGGGAGGCGCTGCGCCCGCTGATGGGCGCCACGGATGACGCCGAATTTGCCGCCCTGCGCGAAGGCTGGCTCGATGGTGTCCCGCGGCGCGGCCCGGTCGATCCCGCAGGCGCGCGCGCGATGCTGGCGCTCATGGCGGATTTGGGTGGTGAGGCGCTGATGGGGCCGGTGCGCGACCTGCCCGAGGGGCTTTTCGCCGATGTCACCTGAGGCGCGCGGCACGGGGGCGCTCTCGCTCGCGGCGCTTCTGGGTCTGTGGGCCGTCGCGGCGCTTCTGACCGGCGATGCGATGATCCTGCCCGCGCCCTGGGAATTGGTTGCGCCCCTCCTGCAAGAGGTGCGCAGCGGCGAATTGCCCCGCCATCTTGGCGCGACGCTGGGGCGGGTCATCGCGGCTTTCCTGCTGGCCATGAGCATCGGGGTGGCGCTTGGCCTTGTCATGGGCCGCTCGGCGCGGGCCGATCGCTGGCTCGATCCGTGGCTGGTGGTGTTTCTCAATCTGCCTGCGCTGGTGGTGATTGTGCTGTGTTATCTCTGGATCGGCCTGACCGAGGTGGCGGCCATCCTCGCCGTCAGCCTCAACAAGATCCCCAATGTCGCCACGGTCCTGCGTGAGGGCGCGCGCGCGCTCAGCCCCGATCTTGACGCCATGGCGCGGGTTTACGCGATGCCCGCGCGCACCCGGCTGCGCCATGTCATCCTGCCGCAGCTTGCGCCCTATATCGCAGGTGCTGCGCGCTCGGGCGTGGCGCTGATCTGGAAGATCGTTCTGGTGGTGGAGTTTCTGGGCCGCTCCAACGGCATCGGCTTTCAGATCCACATGTATTTCCAGTTGTTCGATGTGGCGATGGTGCTGGTCTATGCGCTGTCGTTCATCGCGGTGATGCTGGTGGTGGAATGGCGCATCCTGCAACCCTGGGAGCGGCGCGTGCGGCGCTGGCGGGCGGCATGACCGAGGTGGCGATCCGCGCCAAGGCGTTTGGCGGCACCCCTGTGCTGGGGCCGGTGGCGTTTTCCATCGCGGCGGGGGATGTGCTGGCCATTCTCGGCCCCTCCGGTATCGGCAAATCCACACTTTTGCGGATTGTGGCCGGGATCGACCGGGACTTTGAGGGGCGCGTGACCCGCCCCGACCGCCTTGCCATGGTGTTTCAGGAGCCGGTGCTGTTGCCCTGGCGCTCGGCGCTCGACAACCTGCGTCTGGTGCATCCCGGATTGAGCCAGAGTGCTGCGCGCGCCGCACTTGACCGCGTGGGCCTCGGGGATAAGGGTGCGGCCTTTCCGGGGCAGCTCTCGCTTGGGCAGCAACGGCGGCTGGCTCTGGCGCGCGCCTTTGCGGGGCGGCCCGAGTTGCTGATCCTCGACGAGCCGTTCGTCTCGCTCGATCCCGAAACCGCCGAGACCATGTTGATGCTCACCGAGAGCCTGATTGCCGAGGCGCGGCCTGCCACGCTTCTCGTCACCCATGCAGAGGCCGAGGCCGCGCGGCTGGCCACGCGCATCTTGCGCCTCACGGGGCGGCCTGCGACCCTTGCCGAGGACGCCGCGCCGGGGCAGGGTGGGGCGGATGATAAGGGAGAGGGGCATGGCCGAGCTTGAGGTCAGCGGGCTGAGCTATCGCTACGGCGCGAAACGCGCGCTGGAGGAGGTGTCCTTTGCCATTCCGCGCGGGACGTTCTGCGCGCTTCTCGGCCCTAATGGCGCGGGCAAATCGACGCTGGTTTCGCTGCTCACGCGGCTTCTGGTGGCACCCGAGGGGCGGATTGTCCTTGCCGGGCACGATCTGCGATCCGCGCCGCGCCGCGCGCTTGGCGCGCTCGGCGTGGTGTTTCAGCAGCCGACCCTCGATCTGAGCCTGACCGTGCGGCAGAACATGGCCTATTTCGCCGCCCTTCACGGCCTGCCGCGCAAGGGGCTGGCTGCGCGCATCGACGCGGCGCTTGCGCGGCTGTCGATGGCCGAACGCGCGGGCGAGAAGGTGGGCGCGCTCAATGGCGGGCACCGGCGGCGGATGGAACTGGCGCGTGCGCTTCTGCACGAGCCGCGCGTGTTGCTTCTGGATGAACCGACCGTGGGGCTTGACGCCGCCGCGCGCGCCTCGATCGTGGCGCAGGTGCACGATCTGGCCGATGAGGGGCTGTCGGTGCTCTGGACCACGCATCTGACCGACGAGGTGCGCGACAGCGACCGCCTTTTGGTGCTGCATCAGGGGCGCATCCTGGCCGATGGAATCACGCGGGAGGTGCGCGGCGCGCAGCCGCTGGCCGAGTGGTTCCTTGCCCATACGGAGGCGGTCGCATGAGCGCATATCTGGGCGTCATGCGCGCCATCATGGCGCGCGAATTCCTGCGCTTCGTGCATCAGCGTGAGCGGTTTCTGGCGGCGCTCGTGCGCCCGCTGGTCTGGCTTGTGGTCTTTGCCGCCGGGTTTCGCGCGGCGCTCGGCCTGTCGATCATCCCGCCCTACCAGACCTATATCACCTACGAGACCTATATCGTGCCGGGGCTTTGCGCGATGGTGCTTTTGTTCAACGGAATGCAAAGCTCGCTCAGCCTGGTCTATGACCGCGAGATGGGGTCCATGCGCCTGCTGCTCACGAGTCCCTTCCCGCGCGGCTGGCTGCTGTTTTGCCGCCTGCTCGGGGCGACACTGATTTCGGTCTTGCAGGTCTATGCGTTTCTGGGCGCAGCAGCGCTTTTCGGCGTGGTGCTGCCGGGATGGGGCTATGTCGCGGTCTTGCCCGCGCTCATTCCCGCAGGGCTGATGCTGGGGGCGCTTGGGCTGGTTCTGTCAAGTTTCATCAAGCAGTTGGAGAATTTCGCGGGCGTCATGAATTTCGTCATCTTCCCGATGTTCTTTCTCTCCTCGGCGCTCTATCCGCTCTGGCGCATGGCAGAAAGTTCCAGGCTTCTGCACGACATAAGCGCCGCCAACCCGTTCACCCACGCGGTAGAACTCATCCGCTTCGCGGCCCATCTGCAACTCAATTGGGGCGCGTTTTTCTGGGTCCTAGTCTGGGCCGCAGCACTCGGCGTGCTGGCGATCTGGGCCTATGATCCGGGCCGTGCGCTCATGCGGCGCAAGGGGTAGGGGCGGTGGCTCAGGACATTATCCGGCAGTGCCAGTGGGTGATGCGTAACTGCGGGTGCAACTCGCTCCACCGCGCCAATTCGGGCTGCGCCGCGGCTATGCAGCGCGCGGGGGTCATGTGGCCGAGGACCAGACGGCGTTCCTGGCAGTCGGTGGGTGTGGCGATAAGGCAGGTGAGAAAGAGTAATTCGACCATTGGTGTAAATCCGTTAAAAACTGCGTTGAGTTTATCGCGTTCGCGGTCCTTGTCACCCCCTGCGCGCCAATGTCGCAGGCGGTCATGAGGGGGCGCGCCACCTCGCTCAAGGCGCGGCTCGGGATCGGGGCGGCGATCCTCGGGGGGCTGACGCTTCTGGCCGCCGCGATCTTCTATATCGGCCTCATGCGCGTGGCTGATCGGCTCGACGCGGCGCTCGGCACCGAGGCGCGGCTGGCGCGTTACTCGACCCTCTCGCGCGAGGTCTCGACCTTGCTCGTGATCGCGACCGAGACGGTGCAATCGGGGCAGCCGCCACCAGTGCGCGCCGAGCGGCTAGAGCCGGTGGCGGGCGCGCTCGCGCAGACCTTTACCCGCCTGCGCGGCGATCTGGAGCGGGGAGTGGCCGCCGCCGACGGGCTGGACGCGCAATCGCGACAGGCGACGCAATCGCTGGGCCTTGCGCGGATGGAGGCGCTTTTGCATAGCACGCTTGGCGCGCTGCGCTCGGACGAGGACGACCCTGCGGTCCTGCGCGCCCATCTCGACACTTTCGCGGGCCGCTTCGATCCGCTGCTCAATCAGGCGGTGCAGACCGAGGTGCTTTTCCGCAACGAGGCGCTGGCGGGCATCGACGCGCTTCGGCGCGGGCTGAGCCTGACGGCGGTGATCATCGGCGGGTTGAGCCTGCCGCTGGTCGCGGGCTTTTATCTCCTGGTCATCCACCCGCAATTCCGCCGCCTCGACCGTCTGCACGAGGCCGCGCGCGAGATCGGGCAGGAGAATTTCGCCGTGGTCCTGCCCGAAGGCGAGGATGACGAGATCGGGCGGCTCTATACCGAAACGGGCCGCATGGCGCGCGCGCTGGCCCAAAGGCGCGAGGAGGTGCGCGCCGAATGGGCGCGCCTCAACGAGACCATCGCCGCGCGCACCGAGGATCTGCGCGCCGCCAACACGCGGCTCGAAGAGGTGGACGACAACCGCCGTCGTTTCTTTGCCGATATCAGCCATGAATTGCGCACGCCGCTCACCGTGATCCTGACCGAGGCGCAGATCGGCCAGCAGGCAAGCACGGGGGACACGCGCACCGCCTTTGCCACCATCGAGGGGCGCGCGGCACGGCTCAACCGGCGGATCGACGATCTGCTGCGCGTTGCGCGCTCTGACAGCGGGCAGTTGGCGCTTGATCCGGTCAGGATGCCGCTTGCGCGGATCGCCAAGGAGGCGGTGGCCGAAATGCGCGCCGAAATCGACACGGCGGGGCTGGTGCTGGAGACAGGCGCGGTGCCCGAGGGCGCGGTGATCTGTGATCCGAACTGGGCGCGACAGGTGGTTGCGGGGCTGATGCGCAACGCCATTACCCATGCGCGCAGCGGCGGGCGTCTGGCGCTGCGCGCGGTCGTCTCGGAGGGCAGGGCGGGGCTGTCCGTGATCGACAATGGCCCCGGCATCGCGGCGCAGGATCAGGCGCGCGTTCTTGAGCGGTTCGCGCGGGGGGAACGTGGGCGCGCCGAGGGATTTGGCATCGGGCTGGCGCTGGCGCGTTGGGTGGTCGAGGCGGAGGGCGGCGAGATGCGGCTGACAAGCCCCGTGCCGAAGGATGACGCGCTCGGGGATGCGCCGGGGCTGTGCATTACGGTACTTTGGCCGGAGGGGTGACGCTACTCTACACCTTCGCGCTCGGGCATCCGGCGATAGACCAGAGGCGCCTCCACATCGGCGGCATAGTCCACCGCCTGCGCGCGGATGCGCGCATGATGGGGAGATTTGCCACAGACCGGATCGGTCGCCGCCGCATCGCCCACAAGCGCCATCGCCTGACAGCGGCAGCCGCCGAAATCCACCTCGCGGCGGTCGCAACTCTGGCACGGCTCCTGCATCCATTCCGTGCCGCGATAGGCGTTGAAGGCCGCGCCGTCATACCAGATCTCGCGCAGGGGCCGCTCGGTCACGCGGTCGAACGTGAGATGCGGGATGGTCTGCGCCGCGTGGCAGGGCAGCACCAAACCTTCGGGCGTGATGTTCAGCCCGGTCGTGCCCCATCCGCCCATGCAACGCTTGGGCAGGTCTTCGTGATAGTCCGCAGGCACATAGTCGATCACCAGCCGCCCCTTGAGGCGCGCGCGGGCCTCGGCGACGATCCGCGTCGCTTCGCGCGCCTGATCGAGCGTCGGCATGAGCGCGGCACGGTTCTCGATCGCCCAGCCGTGGAATTGCACCGTGGCCACCTCCATTCGCCGCGCGCCCATCTCCAGCGCCATGTCGATGGCACGGGGCAACTGGTGCAGGTTGCGCCGGTGCAGCACGGCGTTGAGCGTCAGCGGAAAGCCCACCTCGGCCACCCAGCCCGCCACCTGCATCTTGCGCGCAAAGCCGCCGCGATAGCCGCCGATTTCGTCGGCGGTGGCCGGATCGGTGCCCTGAAGCGACAGTTGCACATGATCGAGACCGGCCGCGTCCAACTCGCGCAGGCGCCGCTCGGTCAGGCCGATCCCGGAGGTGATCAGGTTGACATAAAGCCCCGCCTCCCGCGCCGCCGCCACCAGTTCGACCAGATCGCGGCGCGAGGCAGGCTCGCCCCCGGAAAGATGCAGTTGCAACACTCCCAGATCGGCGGCCTGCCGGAAGATGTCGGCCCAGGTGGCGGTGTCAAGCTCGCGCTCCTGACGGGTCAGTTCCAGCGGGTTCGAGCAATAGGGACAGGCCAGCGGGCAACGATGCGTGACCTCGGCGAGCATGGCGATGGGGGGGCGCACCGTGCTCATGGGCGCACGTCGAGAAAGCGGCGCGCGCGCAGCGCGTCAAGAAAGCCCGCGCTGTCGGTGGCGATCTGTTCGGGCGGCGTGTTGTAGCGTTCGGCCAGCGTTTGCGTGATCTCGCCGAAACTGCGCGCGCCGTCCACCTCGCTCAGGATCGCGTGGCCGGTGGCGTCAAGCGTGATCGCGCGTTCGGGCGCGAGCAGCACCCAGGCCTCGCGCACACGGTCGAAATGCAGCCGCACGCCGCGCGGCAGGGTGGGGATATCCTCGGGGGTCATCACGCGGCCCTCCCGGCCAATAGCCCCTCATCCGGCTGCCAGGCACCGGGCGGGATTTCGGCGGGGGTGACATAGGCGTGATGCAGCGCGTCAAGCTGCGCCCAGAGCACATCGGTCTTGAATTCAAGCGCGGCGGCGGCGGCGTCCTGTTTCTCGGCACTGTCGGCATGGTCGAGAACCCAGGCAAGGCCAAAGGCCACGTCCTTGGGGGCCTCGGTCAGCCGCTTGCGGAAATAGGACAGCGCCGCGTCATCGGCGAAGGCGTAATTGGCCAGCAGACCCTCGATCCGCTCGGCATGGATTTTCGGCGCGAAAAGCTCAGTGAGCGAGGCGGCGACGGCCTCGAGCAGGGGGCGCTCGCGCACGAAGCGCAGATAGGCGTCACAGGCAAAGCGCGTGGCGGGCAGCACGCCCCGGCGCGAGGCGACATAATCCGGGTCCAGCCCCACTGCCTCTGCCAGCCGCAGCCAGCGGCGGATGCCGCCCTCGTTCTCGGCGGTGCCGTCGTGATCCTCGATCCGCGAGCGCCAGATGCGGCGCAACTCTGGGTCTTCCACCCGGCTCATGAAGGCCGCGTCCTTCATGGGGATCGTGTGCTGATAGTAATAGCGGTTGATCACCCAGGCGCGTACCTGATCAGGGGTGCAGCCGCCACCGTGCAAAAGCTTGTGGAACGGGTGGCGATCGTGATAGCGATCCGCCCCGATCTGGCGCAGTCGTGCCTCGAAGGCCTCGCGTGATGCGGTCATGGTGTGATCTCCATTCCGTCCTGTCCGATGGTCCAGCCCGCGGCCTCTGCCAGGGCGCGCTCGGGCGCGTCGGGGCGGTGCACCGGGTTGGTATTGTTCATGTGCACGAAAACCTTTTGCGCGATGCCCAAACCCGCCATGGCGGCGATGGAGCCGTCGGGGCCGCTCATCGACATATGGCCCATGCGCGCGCCGGTCTTGTGTCCCAGGCCTTCGCGGATCATCTCGTCATCGCGCCAGAGCGTGCCGTCGAAAAACAGAAGGTTCGCGCCGCGGATACGCGCGGCCAGATCGTCGCTGAGGCGCGCGCAGCCGGGGATGTAATAGATGCGCTTGCCTGCGGCCTCGATCTCTACCCCCACGGTCTGTTCGCCCATGAGGTCCGTCACCACCTCGCCCGCCTCCATGTAGAGCGGCACCTTGCCCGGCACGGCAAAAAGCCTCGCCGCGATGCCGGGCACCAGATCGAACGCCTCTTCCAGCGCGATCGCGCGGCGTGGCACCAGATCGCGGTTGACCGCGTCAAAGATCGGGTTGGCATCGAGCACCGCGTGAATGCCGGGCGTGGCAAAAAGAGTGAAGGGCTGCGATTCCCGCAGCGTGAGCAACCCAGCCACATGGTCGATATCGCCATTGGTCACCACCACTGCCGACAAAGGCAACTCACGCAGCCCCGAAGGATGGAGAGACCGGGCCTGCGTGAGTTGCTCCCTTATGTCGGGAGAGGCATTGAGAATTGCCCATGACCCATCCGCGCCCGAAATGGCGAGCGACGACTGTGTCAATCTAGGAATAACACCGGAACGCGCGAGATTGCAATTGTTGCAACCGCAGTTCCATTGCGGCAAACCGCCCCCGGCGGCCGCCCCGAGTATGCGCGCGCGGACTGTCATTTGTCACCCCGCGCGCTCAAGGTCTCAGAACAGGACGCCGTCGTCTTCCGCGCCGGGCCCATACATGTTGATTTCCATGCCGCATTCCAGTTCGCGGATGGTCGGTTTGGTCCATGCCATGACAATATCCCTCCTCAAGATGTGCTTGTCGGACAAGTCAAAACTGCCACATCAAATTCGATTGGGCGACTCTTAATTTATAAGACGGACACAGACTTTGGTCGGGATCAGGATGCGGCGGGCTGTGGGGCCAACCCCTCGATGACAAAGCCCTGATTGCGGATGGTGCGTATTTCAAAGCCGAAATCACCCTCGGCCAGTTTCTTGCGTAGATAGCCGATATAGACATCGACGACGTTCTCGCTGGCCGAACCTTCTGTCGCCCAGAGCGCGTCAAAGATCGCATGGCGGGGCAGGGGGGCCTCACGGTGCGCCAGGAGCAGCCGCAAGAGCGCGTATTCGCGCTCGGTCAGCACCACCGCCGCGCCGCCGCGCATGAGCGTTCGGTGAGGCGAGAGATGCGCGGGGCGCTGCCGATCGGCGCGCTTCTCCTGCACACGAAGCCGCGCCACCAGTTCGTCAAGCGAGAAGGGCTTGACCACATAATCATCCGCCCCCGCCTCCAGCCCTGCCGCGCGATGCTCCACATCGGCAAGCGCCGAAAGCATGAGAATCGGCAGGGCGACGCCACGCGCACGCGCGGCGCGCACCAGATCAAGCCCGCTGTCGGCCCCCAGCATCACATCGACGATGGCGCAGGCGAACCTGCCCGAACAGAGCCGGTCGAGCGCGCGCGCCGCGCGGTTCTCGGCCTCGGCCTCATAACCGTGCAGCCGCAGCCCCCGCACGAGGGCAGAGGTGATCTCGGGGTCGTCCTCGACAATCAGAAGCGGCGTGGCCATGGCGCGACCCTAGCCGATTTTCGCGCCGCTTCCACCGCTTTCGCCATCCGGGCCGCCTTGCCCTCGGGCGGATCGCGCACTAGGACGGAGAGAACCAAGCAGGGGGCGCGTTCCATGGCCAACGATCTTTTCAACTCCTTCATGACCGGCCCCGACGAAAAGGGGCGTTTCGGTGATTTCGGCGGGCGCTTCGTATCGGAAACGCTGATGCCACTTATCCTTGAACTGGAAGAGCGATACGAGCACGCCAAGACCGATCCTGCGTTCTGGGCCGAGATGGATTATCTTTGGAAGCATTATGTGGGCCGTCCCTCGCCGCTCTATTTCGCCGAGCGGCTGACCGAGCGGCTGGGCGGTGCCAGGGTCTACATGAAGCGCGACGAACTGAATCATACCGGCGCGCACAAGATCAACAACGTGCTGGGTCAGATCATCCTGGCCCGCCGCATGGGCAAGAAGCGCATCATCGCCGAGACCGGCGCGGGCCAGCATGGCGTAGCCACGGCCACGGTCTGTGCCAAGTTCGGGCTGCAATGCGTGGTCTATATGGGCGCGCATGATGTCGAGCGGCAGGCGCCCAACGTGTTCCGGATGCGCCTTCTGGGGGCGGAGGTGGTGCCGGTCACATCGGGGCGGGGCACGCTCAAGGATGCGATGAACGACGCGCTGCGCGACTGGGTGACCAATGTGCGCGACACGTTCTATTGCATCGGCACGGTGGCGGGGCCGCACCCCTATCCGGCGATGGTGCGCGATTTTCAGTCGATCATCGGCCGCGAGACGCGCGAACAGATGATGGAGGCGGAGGGCCGCCTGCCAGATACGCTGGTGGCGGCCATCGGCGGCGGGTCGAATGCGATGGGTCTTTTCTATCCCTTCCTTGATGACAAGGAGGTGGGGATCATCGGCGTCGAGGCGGGCGGCCACGGAGTTGACGAGCGGATGGAGCATTGCGCCTCGCTGACCGGCGGGCGGCCTGGCGTGCTCCATGGCAATCGCACCTACCTGCTTCAGGACGATGACGGGCAGATCCTCGAAGGTCATTCGATTTCCGCCGGTCTCGACTATCCCGGCATTGGCCCCGAGCATAGCTGGCTGCACGAGACGGGCCGCGCGAAATATGTCTCGATCACCGACAAGGAGGCGCTGGCGGCGTTCCAGTTGTGCTGCGAGACGGAAGGCATCATTCCCGCGCTTGAGCCATCCCACGCGCTTGCCCATGTCGCCAAGATCGCGCCCGACCTGCCGCGCGATCACCTGCTTGTCATGAACATGTGCGGGCGCGGCGACAAGGACATCTTCACCGTCGCAAAACATCTTGGCGTCGAGATCAATACCGGAAGCTGAGCCGGGATCAGGCCGTGAACACCTCGTCCACCGGCACCTGAAGGGCGCTGGCAAGCGCGTTGGTCTGCGCGGCCATGCCGATCACGGCCAAAAGCTCGCCATGCTGAGCGGGAGTCATGCCCTTGGCGCGCGCCGCTGCCGTGTGGGAATGGACGCAGTATTCGCAGCCATTGGCCACAGAGACGGCGATATAAAGCATCTCCTTGGTCAGCGGGTCGAGCGTGCCGGGGGCCATCACGACCTTCAGCCGCTCCCATGTGGCGCGCAGAAGCGCCGGATCATGGGCCAGCGCACGCCAGAAATTGTTGATGAAATCCGAGCCGCGCGTGGCGCGGATATCGTCTAGCACGGCGCGCGCCTCAGGGTTCATTTCCTCGTCCGACAGAAGCGGCAGCGTGGCCATTTCTCAGCCCTCCGCCGCGTGCGCGCGCAAGACCGCCAGAGGCACGATGTCGAGAGCGCGCACATGGGTGGCCGCAAGATCGACGCGCGGCGCGCATCCCTCGTCATGCGCCTGAAGAAAGCGACCCGCACAGAGGCACCAGCGATCCCCCGGTTTCAGCCCGGGAAAGTGGAAGTCAGGGCGCGGCGTGCTCAGGTCATTGCCGACATATTTGGAATAGGCGAGGAATTCGGCGGTCATCACCGCGCAGATGGTGTGGCTTCCGTGATCTTCGGTGCAGGTGTTGCACTGCCCGTCGCGGAAGAACCCGGTGAGCGGGTCGGCTGAGCAGGCTGCAAGCGTGCCACCCAGCACGTTTTCCGATGGCTCCATCCTCACGCTCATGGCTCTGGCCTCCCTGATGTCCGAAAACACTATAAGGCGGCGCGTGGCCGGGGCAAGCGCGGTCCCGGGGCGCTGCAGCGATCCGGATTTCGCCATGGCGCGCGCCGCAAGCGCAGCCGATACTGCCCCGGAGATCAAGCCCGAGAGAGGGGCGCGGCTGGGTTCGGGCGGGCGTCGGGATGGGCCCAGCGATGCGCGCTCCGATGCGTCGATGGGCCAGCCAAACGCTTTCGGATCGCCAAGCCGCCTAGCGAAACCGGTCCACCAGTTTCTGCAGTGGGTTGCGGGTGTCCGGCGCGGCTGGATCTTCCGGCGGGGCCGCCGGTTTCGCAGCCGTCTTGTCGGGCGCGGGCCGTGCGGGGGCCATGCGCTGTGCCACGGCGGTCTGAAAACGGTCGGGCTTGCCCTCGGCCAGCCATGGCGCGCCGTCGGCGATGCCGCGCATCAGGTCGTCGAGCCAGTCCGTATCCGCCTTGGCGAAGTCCTGCAACACATAGCTCGCCACCCGGTCCTTGTGGCCCGGATGGCCGATGCCAAGGCGCACGCGCTGGAACTCGGCCCCGATATGGGCGGTGATCGAGCGCAGCCCGTTATGGCCCGCGTGCCCGCCGCCGCGCTTGACGCGCAGCTTGCCGGGGCCGAGGTCAATCTCGTCGTGAAAGACGGTCACCGCCTCGGGCGCGATCTTGTAAAAACGCACAGCCTCGCCCACCGATTGTCCGGAAAGGTTCATGAAGGTCTCGGGTTTGAGCAGGATCACCTTTTCCCCGCCCAATGTGCCCTCGCAAACACGCCCCTGAAACTTTGCCCGCCACGGGCCAAAGCCATGCGCCCCGGCGATCCGGTCCACCGCCATGAAGCCGATATTGTGGCGGTTGCCCGCATATTTCGCGCCCGGATTGCCAAGCCCGACAAAGAGTTGCATTGCCCGCGTCCCCGTTCTTTGATGTGGATGGTCTAGGGGTTTGGCCGCGCGGAATCAACGGCAAGGGGCAGGGCATGGCGGAATACCAGATCGACGGGCTGCGCCTTGAGGTGCCCGAGGCGCTGCTCAACGACCGCATCCGCGCCAAGCTTTGTTCGGGCGAATATGAGGCGCATGAGGCGCAGGCCGCCGCCATGCGGCTGAAGCCGGGCCACAGGGTGCTCGAACTGGGCGCGGGGATCGGCTATGTCGCCTCGGTCTGCGCGCGCATCGTGGGCCCCGAGAACGTCACCACGGTCGAGGCAAACCCCGCACTGCTGCCCGTCATTCGCGCCAATCTGGCGCACAACGGATTTGGCGCAGTGACGCTTGTGCATGGCGCGGTTGGCGGCATGGCGGGGGGTGACGCGCCGCTTGCCTTTGATGCCGCGCGAAGCTTCTGGGCCGCGCGCATCGTCGAGGAGGGGGCCAGCCCGGAGACGCTTGTCGAGGTGCCGCATCTGGGCCTTGGCGCTCTCATGGCACGCATGCGCCCGCATGTGGTGATCATGGATATCGAGGGCGCCGAGGCACATCTTTTCAACGCCCCATGGCCCGAACATGTGTTGCACGTCATGATGGAACTGCATCCGGGCCGCTATCCCGACGCGGTGATCAAGCGCATCGTCGATTGCATGTCCGACTCCGGCCTGACCTATGATCCGGGGCCGTCGCGCGGGCGCATCCTGTGCTTTCGCCGGGTCCGGGGCCGGTAACGCAGTGCATCAAGCCGCTTGTCCCGCGCGTATTCGCGCGCCACAAGGAGATATGGACGCGCCCGCCTTTTCCGATTTTTTCCGCAGCTTCGCGCGAATCGGCCTGCTGAGTTTTGGCGGGCCGGCGGCCCAGATATCGGTCATGCACGACGAGTTGGTGACGCGGCGCGGCTGGCTGAGCGAGCCGAAATTCCTGGGCGCGCTGTCGTTCTGCATGCTTCTGCCGGGGCCCGAGGCGATGCAGCTTGCCACCTATGCGGGCTGGAGGCTGCGGGGAGTCGCGGGGGGGATTGTGGCGGGGCTTCTCTTTGTGGTGCCGGGGGCCTCGGTGATTCTCGGACTGGGGCTTGGCTATGCTGTCTGGGGCGGGGTGCCGCTGGTGCAGGCGGTGTTTCTGGGCATCAAGGCCGCGGTGGTGGCCATCGTTATCCAGGCGCTCCTGAAGCTGGCGAAAAAGGCGCTGTCAAGTCCGGCACATTGGGTTCTGGCAGGTCTGGCTTTCGTGGCGATGTTCGTGTTTTCCGTGCCATTCCCGGCGATCATTGCCACCGCCGCGCTTTGGGGCTGGTGGCAAAGCCGGTGGGCAGAGGCAGGGCCGATGCCAGACGCGCTCACCGTGCGGCCTGCCGAGACGCTGCGCACCGCGCTGATCTGGGCCGCGCTCTGGGCCGCGCCCGTCGTCGTTGCCTGGGCCATGGGGGCCAGCTTCCTTATCGATCTGGCGCTCTTTTTCTCGAAGCTGGCGGTCGTGACCTTTGGCGGCGCCTATGCCGTGCTGGCCTACATGACCGACACGGTGGTGGGCACGAAGGGCTGGCTCACGACCGCGCAGATGATCGACGCGCTCGGGCTGGCCGAGACGACGCCGGGTCCGCTCATCCTTGTCACGCAGTTCGTGGGACTTCTGGCGGGCTATGTTCAGGGTGGTGTGGTGCTTGGTATCACGGCGGCGCTGCTGACGCTCTGGGTGACCTTCGTGCCCTGTTTCCTGTGGATCTTCACCGGTGCGCCCTATGTCGAGCACATTCTTGCGCGACCCCGCCTCAAGGGGGCGCTGGCGGGCGTGTCGGCGGCGGTGGTGGGGGTGATCCTCAACCTTTCGGTCTGGTTTGCGCTTCATGTGGTCTTCATCGAGATCCGTGACGACGCGCTCTTGCCGGTGCCTGTCTGGGCGTCGTTTTCATGGCCGGGTGCCGGCTTTACCGCGCTGGCGGTGGCGTTGCTGGTCGGGGCACGGCTGTCGATGGGGTGGGTTCTGACGGTCATGGCAGGGCTTGCGGGGGGGTGGCATCTTGTGCTGTGAGGGATGCGTGTTGGACTTTTGTTTTGATCCGAATCCCCTATGCTGATCCTGCAATTGCCTTGAGGTAAGGAATGACGCGCTCCATCGATTACGGAAACCTGATGCATCGCGCAATGCGCGGCCTCATTCAGGAGGTGCTGGCCGATGTGGCCGAGAACGGGCTTCCGGGGGCGCATCATTTCTTCATCACCTTCGAAACTACCCATCCTGGCGCGGAACTGGCGGGCTGGTTGCGCGACCGGTATCCTGCGGAGATGACGGTGGTCATGCAGCACTGGTATGAGGGGCTTGAGGTGGGAAGCGACGGTTTTGGTATCACGCTCAATTTCGGCGACGCGCCAGAGCGGCTCTATATCCCCTATGACGCGATCCGCACCTTTGTGGACCCCTCGGTGGAATTCGGTCTGCGCTTCGAGACGCAGGAAAGCGACGACGAGGACGGTGACGGGGACGAAGACGAAGACGGCGACCTGCCCGATCCCGACCCGCATGACGGCGGCGAGGTGGTGAGCCTCGACAAGTTCCGCAAATAGGGTTTGGTATGCCATCGTATACAGCATTGATCTTTTCCGCGGCTGCGGTATGAACGGGCAAACCGTCAAGGAGATCCCGCAATGACCGCCACCCGCACCGAAACCGACAGTTTTGGCCCCCTTGAGGTGCCCAGCCATAAATATTGGGGGGCGCAGACGCAACGCTCGATCCTGAATTTCCCCATCGGCTGGGAGAAACAGCCCGTGGCCATCGTGCGCGCGCTTGGTGTGATCAAGCAGGCCTGCGCGCAGGCCAACAAGGCCAGTGGCGCGCTCGATGCGCGCCGCGCGGATGCGATCATCCAGGCGGCCGGTGAGGTGATCGCGGGCAAGTTCGATGACAATTTCCCGCTCGTGGTCTGGCAGACCGGATCGGGCACGCAATCCAACATGAACGCCAATGAGGTCATCGCCAATCGGGCGATTGAAATTCTGGGTGGCGTGATCGGGTCCAAGGATCCGGTGCATCCCAATGACCATGTGAACATGGGGCAATCCTCGAACGACACCTTCCCCACGGCCATGCATATCGCCGCGGCCATGACAGCGCGCGACGTGCTCTTGCCGGGGCTGCACAAGCTCTTGGCGGGGCTCGAGGCCAAGGCGGACGCGTTCAAGGACATCATCAAGATCGGCCGCACCCATACGCAGGACGCAACACCGCTCACGTTGGGACAGGAGTTTTCCGGCTATGCCCATCAGATCCGGCAGGGCATTGCGCGGGTAAATCTCTGCCTGCCCGGCATTTACGAGCTGGCGCAGGGCGGCACCGCCGTGGGCACCGGCCTCAACACCGCCAAGGGCTGGGATACGACCGTGGCGGCGCATATGGCGGCGATCACCGGCCTGCCCTTTGTCACCGCGCCGAACAAGTTCGAGGCGCTGGCGGCGCATGATGCGATGGTGTTCATGTCGGGCGCGCTCGCGACCGTGGCGGGCTCTTGCTACAAGATTGCCAATGACATCCGTTTCCTCGGCTCCGGCCCGCGCTCTGGCCTTGGCGAGTTGATCCTGCCCGAGAACGAGCCGGGATCGTCGATCATGCCCGGCAAGGTCAACCCGACCCAGGCCGAGGCGCTGACGCAGGTCGCGGCGCATGTGATGGGTAATGATGCGGCCATCAAATTCGCAGGCTCTCAAGGGCATTTCGAATTGAATGTTTACAACCCGATGATGGCCTATAACCTCTTGCAATCCGTGCAGCTTTTGGGAGACGCCGCCGACAGCTTCACCGAGCGGATGCTGTTGGGCATCGAGGCCAACGGCCCGCGCATCGACAAGCTGATGAAGGAAAGCCTGATGCTGGTGACGGCGCTTGCGCCCACCATCGGTTATGACAATGCCACCAAGGTCGCCAAGACCGCGCACAAGAACGGCACCACCCTGCGGGAAGAGGCGATCGCGCTTGGCCTTGTCGATGGCGAGACCTTTGACCGCGTCGTGCGCCCCGAAGACATGATCGGCCCGAAATGAACGATGTCCCGGTCAACCTGAACCGGGTGCGCAAGCAAAAGGCGCGGGATGCCAGGAAATCCCGCGCCGATGAGAACGCGGCGCGGTTCGGGCGCACGAAGGCGCAGAAGGTCGAAGAGGAGGCCGCCCGCGCCCGCGCTCGCGCCTATCTGGACGCACATCGCCGCGAGGAAGAGTGATGCGGGCTTCTTCTGGCTTCAAATATCCCGGGGGAATCGCCGCTTGCGGCGATGGGGGCAGCGCCCCCCTGAACGGCCAGCCATGAGCGCACGGCCCGTCAAACGCTCGCTGACGCTGCAAGGGCACCGCACCAGCGTGTCGCTTGAGGACGCGTTCTGGCTGGCGTTCCGCGAGATCGCCCGCGAAGAGGGACGTGCGCTCAACGCGCTCGCTGCCGAGATCGACGCCGCGCGCGATCCCGAAACCGGGCTTGCCTCCGCCATCCGGCTCCATGTGCTTGCATATTACCGCGCGCGGGCAGGCGCGAACGATTCGACCTGATCGCGCCCATGTCGCCTTTCGCCATGCCGGGGCCTGGCGTTCGCGGCGATCACGCTCATCGTCTGCCGCCGCATCGCCAAGGGCTGATGTCGGAAAAGTGGGCCTGCGTCCGGTCGGAGTCTTGACCTGGTCCTCCGGTGCTTGCGCGCCGGGGGGCTTTGGTGTCTTTTGACGAAAAACAAAGGGGGAATGGGGATGGGGCTTGATCTGGACTTCGTGCGTGCGCAGTTTCCGGCTTTCGCCGAGCCGTCGCTGGCGGGACAGGCGTTCTTCGAGAATGCCGGGGGGTCGTATACCTGTGCGCCGGTGATCACGCGGCTGGAGCGCTATTACCGGCAACGCAAGGTGCAGCCCTACGGGCCTTACGAGGCAAGCCGCCTTGCGGGCGAGGAGATGGACGAGGCGCGCGCGCGTCTGGCCGCGCTGATGGGCGTGGCTGCCGATGAGCTGAGTTTCGGTCCCTCGACGACGCAGAACACCTATGTTCTGGCACAGGCCTTCCGGCGGTGGATGGACCCGGGCGATGCCATCGTCGTCACCAATCAGGATCACGAGGCCAATTCCGGGCCATGGCGGCGGCTGGCCGACGAAGGCTTTGATGTGCGCGAGTGGAAGATAAACCCCGAGAGCGGCTTGCTCGATCCGGCGGATCTGGAAAACCTTCTGGACGAGCGGGTGCGGCTGGTGTGTTTCCCGCATTGCTCGAACGTGGTGGGCGCGATCAACCCGGTGGTCGAGATTACGGCGCTGGCCCATGCCGCCGGGGCCTTTGTCTGTGTCGATGGGGTCAGCTATGCGCCCCATGGCCTGCCCGATGTGGGCGGGATGGGGCCGGATATCTACCTTTTCTCGGCCTACAAGACCTATGGCCCGCATCAGGGCATCATGGTGATCCGGCGCGAACTGGGCCATCTCCTGCCCAATCAGGCGCATTATTTCAACGCCGATACGCTCTATAAACGCTTTACCCCTGCGGGCCCGGATCATGCGCAGGTGGCGGCCTGCGCGGGCATGGCGGATTATATCGACGCGCTGGCCGCGCATCACGGCATCAAGGGTGATGCCGCCACGCGAAATGCGGGTGTGCATGACCTGAAGCGCGCGCACGAAACCGCGCTTTTGCAACCGCTGCTGGATTACCTGAAGGCTCGCAATTCCGTGCGCCTGATCGGGCCGGCCGAGGCCGCACAGAAGGCGCCAACGGTCGCCGTGGCGCTGAGCCGACCGGGGGCCGAGGCGGCGGCGGCGCTGGCGGCGCATGGCATCATGGCGGGGGGTGGCGATTTCTACGCGGTGCGCCCGCTTGAGGCGATGGGGGTGGACCCGGGCCGCGGCGTGCTGCGCCTGAGTTTCGTGCATTACACCAGCCCCGCCGAAATCGAGCAACTGATGGCTGCGCTTGACGACATTCTTTGATCCGTCCCGGCGCGCCTTGCGTAACAAAAGGTAGATAAGGGGCGGGCATGGCACAGGGCAAACCGGCGATACTTTGGTTGCGGCGCGATCTGCGGCTGAGCGATCACCCGGCGCTGCTGGCGGCCTGTGCGGGCGGCGGCCCGCTGATCCCGGTGTTTATCCATGATGAAAGCGTCAGCGCGCTTGGCGCGGCGGCGAAATGGCGGCTCGGCCTCTCGCTGGCATCACTTGCGCGCGATCTTGAGGCTCGGGGCAGCCGTCTGATCCTGCGGCGCGGCGCGGCGCGCGAGGTAATTCCGGCGCTGGCCGGGGAGGTGGGCGCGGGGGCGGTGCATTGGTCGCGGCTCTATGACCCGGAATCCATTGCGCGCGATACCGAGGTCAAGGCGGCGCTGAAGGCGCACGCCATCGGGGCCGAAAGCCACAATTCGCATCTGCTGTTCGAGCCATGGACGGTCAAGACCGGCACGGGCGGGTTCTACCGCGTCTACAGCCCGATGTGGCGCGCGGTGAAGGACCGCGACGTGCCCGCGCCGATGGCCGCGCCCTCGCGCATCCCCGCGCCGGAGGTCTGGCCCGAGAGCGCGCGTCTGGATGACTGGCAGATGGGGGCTGCAATGCGGCGGGGTGCTGCGGTCTGTCTGGTGCATCAATGCGTGGGCGAGGCGGCGGCGCAGGACCGGCTTGACGAATTCGTCGGCGGAGCCATCGGCCCCTACAAGGACGCGCGCAACAATCCCGGCATCAACGGCACCTCGGGCCTGTCGGAAAATCTGACCTATGGCGAGATTTCGCCGCGCCAGTGCTGGCACGCGGGCCGCCGCGCGCTGCACGAGGGGGCGCAAGGGGCCGAGCATTGGTTGAAAGAGCTGGTCTGGCGCGAGTTCGCCTATCACCTGATGTATCACACACCCGAGATCCTGACGCGGAACTGGCGGCGGGAGTGGGACGCGTTTGCATGGACGCAGGGGCACGAGGCGGAGGTTTTGCGCTGGAAGCAGGGGCGCACGGGGATTGTGTTTGTCGATGCGGCCATGCGCGAGATGTATGTGACGGGAAAGATGCACAACCGGGCGCGGATGAACGTGGCGTCTTATCTGACCAAGCACATGATGGTGCATTGGAAGGTGGGGCTTGACTGGTTTGCCGACTGCCTGACCGACTGGGATCCGGCGTCGAACGCGATGGGCTGGCAATGGGCCGCCGGATCGGGCCCGGATGCTGCGCCCTATTTCCGCATCTTCAACCCCGAGACGCAGCTTGCGAAATTCGACCCCGAAGGGGCCTATGCGCGGGCGTGGATCGCAGAGGGGCAGGCGTGGCCATCCAAAACGGCACTGAGCTATTTTGACGCCATTCCAGAGAGTTGGGGGCTACGCCCCGAAGATCCATACCCTGCGCCGCTGATCGGGCTGACCGAAGGGCGCAAGCGGGCCCTTGCGGCCTATGAACAAAGGGAGGTCCGGGCATGAAAGACACGGCAGTGGATATGGCCGCCAGAGGTGCGGTGCTGACGTCAACGCAGGGCGCGCCACGTCTGCCGCGTTATTTTGCACGCTGCTTTGCGGTGGCGGGGGAAATGCGGGCGGGGCGGCTTGATATCCGGCTGCCCGATGGCCGGGTGTTCCGCGCCGAAGGGCGCGAGGCGGGCATCGAGGCCGAATTGCATATCCATGACACGGAGGTCTTCGCGCGGCTGGTGCGCGAGGGCTACCTGGGATTCTGCGAGGCCTATCTTGACGGCGGGTGGTCCACGCCGGACCTGCAAGCCTTTCTCGATCTGCTGAGCGACGACAATGACGCCATCTATTGCGGTTATCCGGGGCAGAAGATCGCGCAGCTCTATGAGCGGCTGCGCTTCTGGTTCAAGCGCAATTCCAAAGAGCAGGCGCGGCGCAACATCGAACACCATTACGACCTTGGTAACGAGTTCTACGCGCTCTGGCTCGATGACACGATGACCTATTCGAGCGCGATCTTCGAGACCGGAACCGAACGCTTCGAGGACGCGCAGCGCGAGAAATACCGCCGCATGGTCGATGCGATGGGCGTGCGCCCCGGCGATCATGTGCTTGAGATCGGCTGTGGCTGGGGGGGCTTTGCCGAATATGCCGCCAGGGAGCGGGGGCTGCGTGTCACGGGTCTGACGATCAGCCCGTCGCAGTTGGAGTATGCTCAAAAACGCATGTCGGTTGCGGGCCTGACGGATCAAGTCACCCTGAAGTTGCAGGATTACCGTGACGAGACCGGCCAATACGACGGCGTGGCCAGTATCGAGATGTTCGAGGCGGTGGGCGAGCAATATTGGCCGGTGTTTTTTGACACCTTGCGCGCGCGGCTCAAACCGGGGGCGCGCGCCACGCTACAGATCATCACGGTCGAGGACCGCCGCTTCAAGAGCTATCGCAAGGATATTGACTTCATTCAGAAATACATATTTCCGGGCGGGATGCTGCCGGGGCCTTCGGTGCTGCGGCAACAGGTGGCGCGGGCGGGTTTGCAGGAGGTTGGTTCGGTCGAGTTCGGCCAGAGCTATTCGGAAACGCTCCGCCGCTGGCACGCCACGTTCAACGAGACATGGCCCGAAATCGCGGCCATGGGCTTTGACGCGCGGTTCCGGCGGATGTGGAATTTCTACCTCACCTCTTGCGCGGCGGCGTTCAAAGGGGGTAGTTGCGATGTGACGCAGATCACCATCGCAAGGCCCGGATAGATGCCACTTACCGATGAGATGCCAACCGCCGGCAAGATTGCCGCGGCAATCGGTCTCGGGATCGTGGGCTGGATCGGATCGGAACTGTTTCGCCCGCTCATGCCCCCTGACACGAATTTCGGCTGGTTCAATTATGTGAATCTCGGTCTCGGGGCCCTCTGTGGCTGGCGGGTGACCGGGCGGCGGCTGGGCCATGGTTATGCGACGGGGATCAGCGCGGGACTGACGGGGGTGGCGGCGCTGGTGTTCTGGGCGCTGTTCTTTCAGAGCCTGAACGAGATGCTGCGCCTTGCGCTTGACCGGCGGATCACAGGGCTTATGACCGGCCTGACCAAGATGTTCGAACTGGGTGCCGATTATGTAGTGACCATGCTCGACGGCACGCTGATTGGCGTGCTTCTCGCCGGTGGCTTTCTGGTGGGTGTGATCAGCGAATGGGTGGCGCGGCGGTGGTCCTGAACGCGGGCGAGGCGGCCTATCTCGAGGCGGTTCTGGGTGAGGGGGTGAGCGAGGCGCTGCGCGACGAGGCCTTGGCAGAAGTGCTGCGCGGATATGAACAGGGTGTGAACGTCGCAGAGATGGCCGCTCGGCGGCAGATGATCCTGTCGCGCGCCGCGTCAAGGCTGGCTGCGCGGGCGCATCCCGTGCCGGCGAAAATGCGCAGCAGCGCCCCGCGTGAATCGGTGACGGAAGCCGCCGTCGAAATCACCCATGACGGGTTTTTTCTCACCCGTCGGTATCACCTGCGCGCGCCTCTTTTCGATGGCGGGCGCAGTGAGGTGCTGGCGCGCGAGGTCTTCGTGGCCACTGATGCCGCGCTGGTTTTGCCTTACGATCCGGTGCGCGACCGCCTGCTGCTGGTGGAACAGTTTCGCATGGGCCCCTATGGGCGCGGCGATCCGCGCCCCTTCATGCTCGAGCCGGTGGCAGGGCGCGTCGATGGTGACGAGACGCCGGAGGAGACCGCGCGGCGCGAATGCCGCGAAGAGGCGGGGCTTGACTTGCGCTGGCTGGAGAAGATTTCCAGCCATTATTGCACGCCCGGTTATTCGACGGAGTTTTTTCATCTTTTCGTGGGAATTTGCGATCTGCCCGAGATGACGCAGGGGCGCGGCGGGCTGAAAACCGAGCACGAGGACATCCGCACCCATGTAGTCGGTTTCGCGCGCGCCATGGAGCTTTTGCGCTCGGGCGAGGCCAATAACGGGCCGCTGGTCCTCAGCCTTCTGTGGCTTGAGCGCGAGCGCGCGCGGCTCCGGGCGGCGGGTTGAGTTCCGCGCGCGCAAGCCATAAACCTGAGACCCGAGACAGGACAGGAGCGACGAACATGCGCATTGCACGGGATCTGGCCGAGGCCGTGGGCAACACGCCCCTTATCCGGCTGCGGCGCGCGAGCGAAGAGACCGGCTGCGAGATCCTCGGCAAGGCCGAGTTTCTCAACCCCGGTCAATCGGTCAAGGACCGTGCCGCGCTCTACATCATCCGTGACGCGGTGGAAAAGGGGCTGCTTGCCCCGGGTGGCACGATCGTCGAGGGCACAGCGGGTAATACCGGCATCGGTCTTGCGCTTGTGGGTGCGTCGATGGGGTTCAAGACGGTGATCGTCATTCCCGAGACGCAGAGTCAGGAAAAGAAGGACATGCTGCGGCTGGCGGGGGCCGATCTCGTGCAGGTGCCCGCCGCGCCCTACAAGAACCCCAACAACTATGTGCGCTATTCGGGGCGTCTGGCCGAGGAACTGGCACGCACCGAGCCCAACGGCGCAGTCTGGGCCAATCAGTTCGACAACGTCGCCAACCGTCAGGCGCATGTGGAATCGACCGGCCCCGAGATATGGGAGCAGACTGGCGGCAAGGTCGATGGTTTCATCTGCGCGGTCGGGTCGGGCGGCACGCTGGCGGGCGTGGCGATGGCGCTTCAGGACAAGGGGGTCAAGATCGGGCTGGCCGACCCTGATGGCGCGGCACTGCACAGCTATTACACCACCGGGGAGTTGAAGGCCGAGGGCTCATCCATCACCGAAGGCATCGGGCAGGGGCGTGTCACCGCCAATCTCGAAGGCTTCACCCCGGATTTCAGCTACAACATCCCCGACGCCGAGGCACTGCCGATCGTATTCGACCTTCTGACCGAGGAAGGGCTGTGCATGGGCGGCTCGACCGGCATCAACATCGCGGGCGCGATCCGCATGGCGCGCGAGATGGGGCCGGGGCACACCATCGTCACGATCCTGTGCGATTTCGGCAACCGCTATCAGTCCAAGCTCTACAATCCCGACTTCCTGCGCGAAAAGGGCCTGCCGACGCCTTCGTGGCTTGACGCGGCCCCACGCTCGATCCCCGGAGTGTTTGAATCTTGAGATATCTGTTGGCCGCACTCTGGCTTGCTTTGGCTACGGCTCTGATCGGCGTCGCGGGGCAGGTGCCTCTGATCTCGGTCGCGCAGGCACAGCAGGTGTTGAACGGGCCGGACTATGCCGAATGGGAGACCCTGGCTACCGAGGTCGAGACGGCGCTGGAAACGGACGAGGCCGAAACCTTCGAACTTGAGCGGTTGCGCCGCAAGCTTGTTGAGTTCCGCCAGCAATTTGTCGAGGCGCAAAGCACCAACGCCACCACCATCCGCACCGTGCGCGAGCAGATCGAAGCGATCGGCCCGAAGCCCGAGGATGGGCTGGAACCCGACGACATCGCCGCGCAGCGCGAGGAGTTGAACCGGCGGCTGACGCGGCTGGAAGGGCCGGTGCGCACCGCAGATCTTGCGCGCAGCCGCGCCGACGGGCTGATCTCCGGCATCGACGAGACGATCCGCGACCGCCAGACCGCTGAACTCCTTCGCTTGGGGCCGATGCCGGTCAATCCGTTGCACTGGCCCGAGGCGGCCAAGAGCGTGTTTGGCCTGCTCGACGGGATACGGGGCGAGTTGGTGCAAGCCTGGCGCAGCCCGCTGGGGCGCGTCATCCTCAACGACAACCTGCCGGTGATCTTCGTCTGGACCATGTTCGGGCTGGTGCTGATCGCGCGGGGGCGGTTGTGGTCGGTGCGGCTCATGCGGCAGCTGTCCCAGGACGAGCCGAGCGCGGGACGCTGGATCTCGAGTTTTGGTGTGTCGCTCGGGGAATGGTTCCTGCCCTATGCAGGCGTTTACGCGCTGGTGCAGGCGATCTCGGCCTCGGGGATGATCGGGCCGACGGGACAGATCGTTCTCGATGAGGTTCTGCCTGCGGCCTTCATCTTCCTTCTCGCGCGCTGGTTGTCGCAGCGTGTCTTTCCACGACACGAGCCGCGTGGTCCGGTGCTGCGGCTTGACGAGCGCTGCCGCTATCTGGGGCGGCTTTACGGCGCGCTTCTGGGCCTTGTGGTGGCGGCCTTCTATTTCGTGCAGGCGGTGGCGCAAGAGGCGAATTGGAGCGAAGCCGCCAACAATGTCATGATCTTCCCGATTCAGGTGCTGACCGGGTTGCTTCTGTGGCGTCTGGCGGCGCTGTTGCGCTTGCATCATCGCGCCTGCGAGGAAGACCCCGAGAGCGAGACGGGCTTTGCTGACCGGATCACACGGGCGGTGTCGCAGATCATCGTGGCGGTGGCCTTCATCGGGCCGCTTCTGGCGGCGGTCGGGTATGTCAAGGCGGCGCAGGCGCTCATGCTGCCCATGGCGATGTCGCTGTTGCTGCTTGCGGCGTTGCTGATCTTGCAACGCTTCATCACCGAGCTTTACGTGATGATCACCGGCAACCGGGCCGGAGCCAATGAATCTCTGGTGCCGGTGATGGCGGGGTTTTCCCTGATCATCGTGTCGCTGCCGTTTTTCGCACTGATCTGGGGCGCGCGCCCGGCACAACTCGAGGAATTCTGGATTCGACTGACCGAGGGCGTCAGCCTTGGCGGCATAAAGCTGTCGCCTATGGTGTTCTTCACCTTCGTGGTGGTGTTCGGCGCGGGCTATGTGGCGACGCGGTTGTTGCAGGGCGCTCTCAAGAACACGATCCTGCCCAAGACCAGGATGGATGCCGGCGGGCGCAATGCCGTCGTTTCGGGCGTGGGCTATGTCGGGATCTTCCTCGCCGCGCTTATCGCGATCACGAGTGCGGGTATCGACCTCAGTTCGCTTGCCATCGTCGCGGGCGCACTTTCCGTTGGCATCGGTTTTGGCCTTCAGAACATCGTCTCAAACTTTGTCGCAGGCATCATCCTGCTGATCGAGCGGCCGATTTCCGAAGGCGACTGGATCGAAGTCGGCGGGCAGCACGGCTATGTGCGCGCGATCTCGGTGCGCTCGACCCGGATCGAAACCTTCGACCGGACAGATGTGATCGTGCCCAATGCCGATTTCGTCAGCGGCACCGTGACGAACTATACGCGCGGCAACACCGTAGGCCGGGTGATCGTGCCGGTGGGTGTGGCCTATGGCACCGACACGCGCCGCGTCGAGGCGATCCTGCGCGAGGTGGCCGAGGCGCATCCGATGGTGTTGATGAACCCCAAGCCGAACGTTGTCTTCCACGGGTTCGGGGCAAGCTCGCTTGATTTCGAGATCCGTGCCATCCTGCGTGATGTGAACTGGGTGATGTCGGTCAAGTCCGACATGAACCACGAAATCGCGCGGCGCTTTGTCGAGGAGGGGATCGAAATTCCGTTCCCGCAGCAGGATATCTGGCTGCGCAATCCCGAAACCCTGACCGGGGCCCGTGCCATGGCCGTGGCAGAGGCCGGTAACGATGGCGCGGAGCCGCCCGAGGCAAGCACGTCACAGGAGCCAACGGAACTGGTCGAGTCCGATTTCGACGGGCCGGATGGCGACGGGGACGGTCGGTGAGCGCGCTGCTTTACCTGAGGGATCCCTATCTGGCCGAGGCGTTCTCGAGGGTGATCGCGCATACGCCCGAAGGCGGTGTGGTTCTTGACCAATGCCTGTTCTATGCGACAGGGGGCGGGCAACCAGGCGATTGCGGGCGGCTTGTGTGGCCGGGCGGCGCGATGGAGGTCGCGACGGCGATCAAGACAGAGACGGGCGTCGCGCTTGTGCCGGCCGCGCCGCATCCGCTGCCACCCGTGGGCACACCGGTCACGCAGCATATCGACTGGACACGCCGTCACCGTCACATGCGGATGCATACGGCGCTGCATCTTCTGTCCGTGGTGATCCCTCTGCCCGTGACCGGCGGACAGGTGGGCGAGACGCGCTCGCGGCTTGATTTCGACATGCCCGAGGCCCCCGACGATCTCGCGACGCTCCAGACACATCTCGACATGTTGGTGGAGCGCGACCTGCCCGTGCGTGAGGAGTGGATCACCGATGACGCGCTTGCGGCCAATCCGGGGTTGGTCAAGACCATGTCCGTCGCGCCGCCGCGTGGGTCGGGGCGGGTGCGTCTGATCCGTATCGGAGAGGGTGAAGATCAGGTCGATCTGCAACCATGTGGCGGCACCCATGTGGCACGCACCGGCGAGATCGGTGCGCTTCGGCTTGGCAAGGTCGAGAAGAAGGGTCGTCAGAATCGGCGGGTCTATCTGCATCTGGACGACTGACCGTCAGCGTCGACGGTCAAGATCCGATTCGCTCTCCGGCAGGCCCTCGCGCGAGAGCAGCACCGCGACCGAGCGGAGTCCCGGCACATGGCTGCATACGATCATGATCCCCACCATGATCGGCACCGCAAGAAACATTCCCGGTATGCCCCAGACCGCGCCCCAGAAGGCAAGGCTGATCATGATGCCGAAGGAGGACACGCGCAGTGCGCGCCCCATCAGCATCGGGTCGATGATGTTGCCGTTGAGAAACTGGATCGCGCCGGTGATGGCGAATATGGCCAGTGTCAGCGGCCCGTCGGCCAGTTGCACGAAGGCCACCAGCGCCACCAGCACCGTCGCGATGATCGAGCCTATGGCGGGAATGTAGTTGAGCACAAAGGTGAGAATCCCCAGAGGCCCCGCCAGATCGAGCCCGAAGGCGCGCGCCACGCCATAGACCATGAGGCCGGTGATCGCGCTGACCGCTGTCTTGACCAGCAGGTAATAGTTCACCCGGTGGATGATCGAGGAGATGATGCGTCCCGCCTTGGCGGCTTGCGTGGCGTCGCCAAGAAGGCTTTCGAGTTTGGTGTCGAACCAGACCCGCTCGGCAAAGAGAAAGCCCACGAAGAGAATCACCAGAACGGCGCCCTGCATCAGGCTGCCCGCCTGTCCCGCCAGCGTGCGCAGCCACCCCGCCACATCGAAAGTGGCGACCGCGTTGCGCACCGCCGTCTCGGCATCGGGGCCGAGCCAGGCGACGGTGGCGGCGATCGCCTCGGGCGCGCGGTCGGTATAGGCGAGCGTGGTCGAAAGCACCGTGTTGGCCTGTGACAGAATCACCGCCGACAGGCTGAGCAGCACCGTCGAGATCAGCGCGAGCGCAACGATGCTGGCCAGCCAGTTGGGAATTCCCGCCGGGCCGATCCGCACGCGCGCGATGGAATTGATCGCATCCGCCGTCAGGCTGAACAGGATGATCGCCGTAGCCAGCGAAATCAGCATGAATCGCGCCTGAACCAGCAGGAAAAGCACCACGGCGAAGGCGATGATCACCTGCGCGGCGGTGCGGATGCGCCGGAAATCGGGCGCGGGGTCCGGCGTGGGCACGGGAGCGTGCGGGGGGCGTTCGGGACGGGTCATGTCCTAACTATCGGGGAATCTCGTCAAAGATCAATCGTCCTTGCCCTGTGGCAAAGTGAGCAAGAGCATGTCTGGTCCGAGTGTGACAGAGATCGGGCAGTCGTGCCCGGCAAGCGCGCGGGACAGCAGCGCAAACTCGATCCGGCGCGGGTCTGGCGCCGGCGGTGGCGCGCGGCCCGCGAGCCCGTCCCAGAGCGCGGGATCGGTGGCGATCTGGCCCGTCGCGGCAAGCCTGAGCAGCGGTCCCTCTCGCGCCACCCGCAGCGTGCCGCCGCGCGGCAGGGCGTGGAGCGCGCAGAGCAGCGCGAGCGCAAGCTGTTGCGCCGCAACGCGGGTCAGAGCGCCCTCAACCGCCCAGTCGAGCGCGAGACGCGGGCGCGTGGCGATATGGGCGCCAAGCAGGGCGTGCAGGCGCGCGCCGTCGCACGTCTCTCCCGCGCCCGCGTGCCCGAAGGCAAGCCGCATGAACTCGAGCATGGCGCATGCCCCCTCGACACTCTCGCGCATGAGCGTCATTTCCGGTGTCGGCTTGCCGGCCAGGTCCATCAGGTCAAGCCCGGCCATGAGCGCACCAAGAGGGCTTGCGAGATCATGACAGATGCGCGAGCCTAGGAGGGGCGCGAGAGCGTGACTATCTTCGGGCATGACGGGACCGGGTGCGGGGAAAAGATGTGAGCGAGATGAACGCGCTGCTGGAGCCGGGGATGCTGGTTACCAACCCCGCACGCCCCGATTGGGGCGTGGGGCAGGTGCAATCGAACGTGGCCGGACGCATCACGGTAAACTTTCGCGAGGAGGGCAAGGTGGTCATTCACGGCAGCCATGTGGACCTTGTGCCTGTCCTTGATGGCTGAAACTGGTTAGCGAGAGGTTAACACGCGCCGGTGCCATGCGCCAACGCCGCGTTGCATGCCCCCCCGGTCCTGCGTAAAAGCCGCAGGATCGCAGAAAGACGAGGCCGATGACCGCAGCGCCCAGATTCCATGTAGACCTTGCCCGCACCGAGGCGGATATCCGCGCCGCGCAGCACCTGCGTTACGAGGTGTTCGTCGAGGAACTCGGCGGCGACGGTCCGCTGGTCGATCATGAGGCCCGGCTGGAACGCGACCGCTTCGATCCGTTCTTCGAACACCTGCTTCTGCGCGACGAGACGCGGGGCGGCAGGGTGGTGGGGGTCTATCGCCTCTTGCGGCAAGAGGCGGCGGCGCGTGCAGGGCAGTTCTATTCCGAGGATGAATACGACCTTGCGCCGCTCAAGGCGAGCGGGCGACCGTTGCTGGAACTGGGGCGCTCTTGTGTGGCGCGGGACTATCGCGGCGGTCCGGGGCTTTACCATCTCTGGCAAGGGCTTGCGCGTTATGTCGAGGCGCATGGCATCGAGGTGCTTTTCGGCGTGGCCAGCTTTCACGGCACGGACGCGCAGGCGCTGGCGCAACCGCTGTCGCTTCTGCATCACCGCCACCTTGCGCCGCCAGAGCTGCGGGTGCGCGCGCGCGAGGCGCATTTTCAGCCGATGGACCTGATTCCCGAGGCGGAAATCGACCGCGTGGCGGCCATGCGTGCCGTGCCCGCGCTCATCAAGGCGTATCTGCGTCTTGGCGGATATGTGGGCGAGGGGGCCTTTGTCGATCACGCCTTCAACACCATCGACGTGTGCCTGATCATGGATACAGAGCGCCTCAGCGACCGGCACAAGGCGATTTATTCGGGCGAGGGCACGCGGTGAGCATGACCTGGCACTCGGACGCGCCGCCGCCGGTCGTGACGCGGGCGCCAGGCCATTGGGTGCGCGTGCTCTGGCGCGGCGGGCGCATCGTGGCGGTGATCGGTGCGGGTGTGTTCGCGACGCTTTTCGTGCGACCGGTCGAGCGGCGCCTGCACGGGTTGGCGCGGCCCTGGACCCAGCCCATAACCGTCTGGGCCTGCGGTCGCGTATTCGCGATACTCGGCATCGCGTATGATCTGGAGGGCACGCCCCTCGATGGTCCCGGCGCGGTGGTCGCCAATCATGTCTCCTGGCTTGACATCTTCGCGCTCAATGCGCGCAAACGGGTGTATTTCGTGGCCAAGGCAGAGGTGGCGGGCTGGCCTGGGATCGGGTTGCTGGCGCGTCTCGTCGGCACGGTCTTTATCCGGCGCGACCCGCGCGAGGCACGCGCGCAGACCGCGATGCTGGCGGGGCGGCTCGGGGTGGGGCATCGGCTGCTGTTCTTTCCCGAGGGCAGCAGCACCGACGGCCTGCGCGTTCTGCCATTCAAGACAACGCTGTTTCAGGCGCTGCACGGGCTGGGTGAGGGGGGGGTGCGTGTGCAGCCGGTAACACTGCTCTATGAGGCACCCGAGGGCCAGGACGCACGGTTCTACGGCTGGTGGGGCGACATGGAGCTTGGCGCGCATCTGAGCCAGGTGCTGGGTGCCCGGCGGCAGGGACGGGTAAGGGTCGTCTGCCACGCACCTCTTGCCGTATCCGATTTCCCCGACCGCAAGGCCCTGGCCCTGGCCTGCGAGCGCGCGGTGCGGGCAGGGATGGGCGCGCAGCCTGCGTCAGGGGTGGTGTGATCCTGGCGGCAACGCCCTCCCCCGCGCTGATCTTGCGGCGCAATGGCTCGGGATCTTCTGAGTTATGCGATTGCCGCTAGAAGCCGCCCGAGCGCCGCGCCGGCATCAGGCTCGCGCCAGATTTCCTCGCCGAAGGCAAGGAAATCCGTGACGGGGGAGAGGCTGGCCACGGTGGCGGCATCGAGCGTCCCCTCGGCGACGACCGGAAGCTCGATCATCTCGGACCACCATTCGAACAGTTCGCGCTCCGCGCGCTCGCCGCTGCCAAGCCCCGTGGCGCCTGCCGGTCCGAAGGCGATGTAATCCGCCCCTGCCTCTCCGGCGCTCATCCCGTCATGGCGTGACGTGCCACAGAACGCGCCGACAATGGCATCGGGGCCAAGCGCCTTGCGCGCGGCGCGCACCGAGCGCGCGCCGTCGCTCAGGTGGACCCCGTCCAGACCGAGCCGTTCCACCATCCCGACGTGACGCTCGATCACCAGCGCCACGTCGCGTGCGTGCGTCACCTCACGGCAGGCATCCGCCGCGCGCGCCACGGCGTCCTCGTCCGTGCCGGCCAGCGCGAGGCGCACGCAAGCCACCTCATGCGCGTCGAGCACGGCGGCAAGGCGCTCTGCAAAGACCTCTGCCTCGAAAGCGGGCGGGGTGATGAGGTAGATCTGCGGCTGTTCCGTCTCGGCCATGGCGCGAACTCCTTGGAATGTCGCCGTTCTCTTAGCGGGGAAAATGGGGCTTGACCACTCATCGCGGGAAATGGCCTCTGGCAAGGTGCGGTACCGCTCTCTATCTTGGGAGCAACCGAAAAAGGGGCGGGACGTGGCGATTGCGGGATTGGCCGAGGGGCTGACACGGGGCATCGAGGATCTGGGCGACCGGGTTTCGGGTGCCTTGTTCGAGCCGGTGATCCGGCTGGGCGTCACCGGTCTTGCGCGGGCGGGCAAGACCGTGTTCATCACCGCGCTGGTGGCCAACCTGCTCGACCGCGCGCGGATGGGGGGGCTGCGCGCGGCGGGTGAGGGGCGCATCCTTGCCGCCTATCTGCAACCGCAGCCCGACGTGACCTTGCCGCGCTTCGAGTTCGAGACGCATCTGGCGGCGCTGACCGGACCCGAACCGCATTGGCCCGAAAGCACGCGGGCGGTGTCGGAATTGCGGATTTCGCTTCGGGTGCGGCCCTCGGGGATGCTTTCAGGGCTGGCGGGGCCGCGCACGGTGCATCTCGATATCGTCGATTATCCGGGCGAATGGCTGCTTGATCTGGCGCTGCTGGACCTAAGCTATGCGCAGTGGTCACGCGCGGCACTTGCCCGCGCCAGAGGGCGGGCGGAGGCCGCCGAATGGCGCGCGGCGCTGGCCGCCACTGATCCCGCTGCCCCCCATGACGAGGCCGAGGCACAACGGCTGGCGCGGGCCTATACCGCCTGGCTGGGGGCCGCACGAACGGCGGGGCTGGCCGATTGCACGCCGGGGCGATTTCTTTTGCCGGGGGATCTGGCGGGTGCGCCGGTGGTGACATTCGCGCCGCTGCCCGAGGCGCCGGGGGCGGGGCGCAAGAGCCTTGCCGCCGAAATGACGCGCCGGTTCGATGGCTACAAGCGCGAGGTGGTGCGCCCGTTCTTTCGCGCCCATTTTGCGCAGATTGACCGGCAGGTCGTGCTGGTGGATGCGCTTGAAGCGATCCACAAGGGACCGCAGGCGCTGGACGAGACGCGCCGTGCCATGGCCGCGATCCTTGGGGCGTTCCGACCGGGGCGCAACGCGTTGCTGACGCAGTTGTTGCGCGGCCGGAGGGTGGAGCGCCTGCTGTTTGCCGCCACCAAGGCCGATCACCTGCACCATGTGCAGCACGCGCGGCTTGCCGCGATCATGGAGGCGCTCTTGCGCGAGGCGCGCGACCGGGCGGCCTTTGCCGGGGCAGAGACCCGTGCCATGGCCATCGCCGCGCTGCGCGCCACGGTAGAGGAGGAACGCGCCCATGGCGGCAAGGTGTTCAACATGGTGCGCGGGCAGCTTCTGGAAACCGGGCGACAGGCGGCGTTTCACCCCGGCGAGTTGCCCGAGGATCCTGCCGTGCTACTGTCGCCCGCGCGGTCTGGGGCCGAGGCGTGGCTGGGCGAGGGCTTTGGCGCGATGCGGTTTGCGCCCGCGCGACTCAGCCTGCGCCCCGGCGAAGGGCCGCCGCATATCCGGCTTGATCGCGCGGCGGAGTTTCTGATCGGTGACCGGCTGTGAGGCTTGCGCGCGCGCATATCTGGCAGGTGCCTCGGTTGGCGGCGATCCTCTGGGCGTTCACGCGCGAGACGCCGTGGCTGCCGCGCGCGCGAAGCCGGGGCGCGGACCTTTGGGTGCTTGCGACCGTGGTGCGGCGTGGCTGGGTGCGGGTGGCGCATGTACGGGGCCGGGTGGCGGGGTTTCTGGTGCGCGACGGCAGTCGCATTCACGCGCTCTATGTCGCGCCGCGCACGCGCGGGCAGGGGGTAGGCCGCGCCCTTCTGGCCGAGGCCAAGGCGGCGGAGGCGCTCGATCTCTGGGTGCTGGTGGCGAATGCACCCGCGCGCGGGTTCTACATCGCGCAGGGTTTCGTCGAAGCCACCTATGCAAAAGGTGGCGGTAATGACGAGGGGCTGCCGGATATCCTGATGATCTGGCGTGAAAGGAAGGCGGCATGACCCGGGGCCCGGTGCTGATCGATCTTGACGAGGCGCCCGCGGCGGCGCCTGACCGCGCGCCGCCGGTGCCCGAGGCCGCGCCCGAGGGCCAGGCCATGCGTGCGGCGATGGCGGGCATGGCGCGGCGACCGTCGATGCTGGGGCGTGCCTTCTGGGGCCTGGCGCTGGCGCTTCTGGGTGCGGCGGTCTCGGTGGCGGCCTGGGATTTTGTGGCGGACCTTCTGGCGCGTGCGCCTGTGCTGGGCTGGGCGGTTGCGCTGATCGGCGCGGCGCTGTTGGTGGTGGCGCTGCTCATCGGCTTGCGCGAGGTGGCGGGGTTTGCGCGCCTTGGGCGGCTTGACGCGCTGCGCACGCAGGCCGAGGCGGCGCGCGAGGCGGGCGATCTGGGGGCGGCGCGCGCGGTGCTGGCGCGGCTGCGCGCGCTCTACAAGGGGCGTGCGGAAGCGGCCTGGGGGCTGGCGCGGCTGGACGAGCGGACGGGCGATGTCTTTGACGCCGATGCGGCTCTGGCGCTGGCAGAGGCCGAATTGCTTGCCCCGCTTGATGCCGTCGCGCTGCGCGAGGTGGAGGGCGCGGCGCGGCAGGTGGCCGCGATCACGGCATTGGTGCCGCTTGCGCTTGCCGATGTAGTGGGCGCACTTGTGGTCAATCTGCGGATGATCCGGGCGGTGGCCACGATCTATGGCGGGCGCACCGGCACGCTTGGCAACTGGCGGCTGGCGCGGGCGGTGATGGCTCATCTGGTGGCCACGGGTGCTGTGGCCGTGGGGGATGACCTCATTGGCAGCGTGGCGGGGGGCGGGCTTGTGTCCAAGCTGTCGCGCCGCTTTGGCGAGGGGGTGGTGAACGGCGCCCTGACGGCCCGGGTGGGGCTTGCGGCGATCGAGTTGTGCCGCCCCATGCCACGCATTGCCACCCGGACACCTTCGGTCACAGGGGTGGTGCGGCGTGCTCTCACCGGGCTTTTCACGCGCGGCGAGGGCGGGCAAGGCTAGCGCGTGTCGCGTTGAACTGGAGATACCTGTCCCAGGCCTGACCGTGCGCAGCACGCGCCGAGGCATGGCGGGCATGAACCACCCTGTGGTGGTGGGTCAGTGCCGCGAGGTCCGGCGATAGGCCACGATTTCTTCCTGCACGAAGTCGCGGAAAACCGAAACGCGCTTGGATTGGCGCAATTCCTCGGGATAGGCGAGAAATACCGGCACCTCGGTCGAGGCGACATCGGGCAGCACGCGCACAAGCTGCGGGAAATCGTTGCTGAGATAATTGGGCAGCACACCGATGCCGAGATCGTGCAGAGCGCCCTGAAGCACACCAAAATAGTTGTTGACGGTCAGCAGCGAGGAAATGTCGTTGGTCATCAACTCGCTTACAAGCATGGCCCCCGCGCCGACCTGGGCCGAGCGTGGGTTCTGGCAGATCAGGCGATGCGCCGAGAGCGCCTCGGCAGTTTCTGGCGCGCCGTATTTCTCGATATAGGTCTGGCTCGCGAAGAGGCACATGTGCACGCTCATCAACCGTTTGCGGATGAGGTCGGCCTGCGACGGCTCCTTCATGCGGATGGCCACATCCGCCTCGCGCATGGGCAGATCAAGCACGCGTTCCTCAAGCATCAGGTCTATCTTGAGATCGGGATATTTCGCGTAGAGTTTTGGCAGGCGCGGCACCAGCCACAGCGTGCCGAATCCGGTGGTGGTGGTCACGCGCAATTCGCCGAACACTTCTTCTTCGCTGTCTCGGATACGCGCGGTGGCGGCGTCGAGGCGTTTGACCATGGCGCGGGTGGCGTCAAACAGCAATTCGCCCTGTTCGGTGAGAATCAGCCCCCGCGCATGGCGATGAAACAGCGTGGTGTTGAGCGATTCCTCGAGCGCGCGAATCTGGCGCGAGACCGCCGATTGCGAGAGGTGCAGCGCATCACCGGCATGGGTAAGACTACCTGCATCCGCGACCGCGTGAAAGATTCTGAGCTTGTCCCAGTCCATGAGCCTAATACCTGAAAAGCGTCGCCACCGGGGACGCAATAGCAGGAAAGACACCCAAAGCGATAGCAAGAGCACGATGTTTTTATGAAAATGCGCTTTGTAGGTCACAAATTATGACCTATTATCGTCCTATATTGAGGCGTGGGTCTCAGAACAGGGAGGCACGACATGGGAACGCAGAAGGTTTCGCTGAACGATCGGTTTGATCTGGAGAAATCGCCGGTGCTGCTTAACGGCACGCAGGCGCTGGTGCGGCTGATGCTGATGCAGAAGGCGCGCGACTGTGCCGCGGGGCTCAATACCGCAGGCTATGTCACCGGCTATCGCGGCTCGCCTCTGGGGGCGGTGGATTTGCAGATGCGCCGCGCCGAAAAGGTGCTCACAGCGTCCGACATCCGGTTTCAGGAGGGGCTGAACGAGGATCTGGCCGCCACAGCGCTCTGGGGCACGCAGCAGGCGGAGTTGCGCGGCGAGGGCACGCATGACGGCGTCTTTGGTCTTTGGTATGGCAAGGGGCCGGGGGTGGACCGCTCGGGCGATGTGATGCGCCATGCCAACATGGCGGGCACCTCGCCCCATGGCGGGGTTCTGATGGCCATGGGGGATGACCACACTGGCGAATCCTCGACCGTGTGCCACCAATCCGACTGGGCGTTGGTCGATGCCTATATGCCGGTGCTGTCGCCTGCGGGTGTGCAGGAGATCCTTGATTTCGGGCTCTATGGTTTTGCGCTCAGCCGGTTCGCGGGGGTCTGGGCCGGTCTCAAGACGATGAAGGACACGGTGGAGGTGACAAGCGTTGTCGATGGCCGCCCGGACCGGATGCAGTTTGTCATGCCACAGATCGACATGCCCGAGGGGGGCCTCAATATCCGGCTCAACGATCACTGGATCGCGCAAGAGGCGCGGATGATCGACCACAAGCGTTTTGCCGCAGAGGCGTTTTCCCACGCCAACCGGATGGACCGGCGGATGCACGGCAAGGCGGGGGCGAAGATAGGGTTCGTGGCGGCGGGCAAGAACTGGCTGGACCTCGTCCATGCGATGTCGCTTCTGGGCATCGACGAGGCGGAATGTGCGCGGCTGGGGATCACCACCTACAAGGTGGGCCAGACCTTCCCCATGGACATGAAGGGGTTTCACGACTGGGCCGAGGGACTCGACCTGATTGTGGTGGTGGAAGAAAAGCGCAAGCTCATCGAGGTGCAGATCAAGGAGGCGATTTTCGACGACCGGCGGGGCAGGCGCGTCTATGGCTGGTATAAAGGCGGGGCCGGCGGGATGCACCGCGAGGAGCTTTTTCCGACGCGCTTTGCGCTCGATCCGGTGTGGATCGCGGAAAAGCTGGGGGAAATCCTGATCGAGGAGGGGCGCGGCACCGACCGGATCAAGGCCGGGATGGCCGAGATCGCGGAGGCCAAGAAGGGCGACAATGCCGAGGAAATCGCCAGCCGTCTGCCCTATTTCTGCTCGGGCTGTCCGCACAACACCTCCACCAAACTGCCCGAGGGCAGCCGCGCCTACGCGGGCATCGGCTGTCATATCATGGCGCTGTGGATGGATCGAGGTACCAGCGGTTACACCCACATGGGTGGCGAGGGCGCCAACTGGATCGGCGAGGCACCGTTTTCCAAACGCAAGCATGTGTTCCAGAACCTCGGCGACGGAACCTACAACCACTCGGGTATCCTTGCGATTCGTGCCGCCCTCGCGGCGAACACGACGATCACCTACAAGATCCTCTATAACGATGCCGTCGCCATGACCGGCGGGCAGCCCAACGAGGGTGGCCTGAGCCCGCAGCGCATCGCGCAGGAATTGCGCGCCATGGGGGTGAAGACCATTTTCGTGGTACAGGATGAAAAGGAGCAGGTGGCGCGCGAGGGCTTTCCCTCGGGCCTCGAATTTCACCTGCGCGCCGATCTGCCGCGTGTACAGGACCGCTGCACCGAAATCGAGGGCGTGAGCGTCATCCTCTATGTCCAGACCTGCGCCGCCGAGAAGCGCCGCCGCCGTAAGCGGGGCAAGTTCCCTGACCCCGACCGCCGCGTATTCATCAACACGGACGTGTGCGAGGGCTGCGGCGATTGCGGGGTGCAGTCGAATTGCGTCTCGATCGTGCCGGTTGAGACGGAGCTTGGTCGCAAGCGCGCGATCGACCAATCGAGCTGCAACAAGGACTTTTCGTGCCTCAAGGGGTTCTGCCCCTCTTTCGTGACGCTGGAAGGGGCGAAGATCCGCAAGGAAGCAAGCGCCGATCTGGCGCTGCCGGACCTGCCCCTGCCAAACCTGCCCGAGATCCGGGGCACGCATAACGTGGTCATCACCGGGGTGGGCGGCACCGGCGTTGTCACCATCGGCGCGATCCTTGCACAGGCGGCGCAGATCGACGGCAAGGGCGCAGGCATGATGGAAATGGCGGGCCTCGCGCAGAAGGGCGGCGCGGTGCATATTCATTGCCGCCTGGCCAATCGCCCCGAGGATATCAGCGCCATCCGCGTGGCCACCGGAGAGGCGGACGCGCTGATCGGCGGCGATCTGGTGGTGAGCGCGGGGGCCAAGACGCTTGGCCTCACGCGGGCGGGGCGCACGGGCGCGGTGGTCAACAGCCACGAGATCATCACCGGCGAATTTACCCGCGACACCGAGTTCCGCCTGCCTGCCGAGCGGCTGGCGCTGGCGCTTCAGGCGCGGCTGCGCGAGGATGTGCAGCTTCTCGATGCCTCGGAACTGGCGCGCGTCGCCATGGGTGATTCGATCTATTCCAACATGATGGTGTTCGGCGCGGCCTGGCAGCGGGGACTTGTGCCGCTCAGCCAAGAGGCAATCGTAGAGGCGATCCGCCTCAACGGCGCGGCGGTGGAGGCCAATCTGCGCGCCTTCGAGGTGGGCCGATGGGCGGCGCATGACCCGGAGGCGGCGGCGCGCCTGGCGACGCCCAGACTGGTGGAGAAACCGAGGACGCTGGAGGAACGGATCGCCTTCCGTGCCGATCACCTTGTCGCCTATCAGGGCAAGCGGCTGGCGCGGCGCTATCGCAAGCTGGTGGACAGCGTGGCCGATGGGGACGTGAAGGAGGCGGTAGCCAAGGGCTATCACAAGCTGCTTGCCTACAAGGACGAATACGAGGTGGCGCGTCTGCATCTGGCGACGGAAGCGAAGGCGCGCGCCGAGTTCGGGGGCGATTTCAAGATGAAATTCCACCTCGCCCCGCCGGTTCTGTCGAAAACCGGCCCCGATGGTCGCCCGCAAAAGCGCGAATACGGCCCCGGCATGGTGCGCGGTTTCCGCCTTCTGGCGCGGCTGAAAGCCTTGCGCGACACGCCGCTCGATCCGTTCGCTCGCAATCCCGAGCGCCGGATGGAGCGCGCATTGATCAAGCAATACGAGGCCGACATGGCCGAAGTGCTGCCCAAACTCGATGCGCGCACCCGCGACGCGGTGATTGCGCTGGCGGAACTGCCCATGCAGATCAAGGGTTTCGGTCCGGTGAAACAGGCCAATGAGCAAAAGGCCGCGAAACGGCGCGAGGAGTTGCTGGCCGTGATCCGCGCAGGCGGACCGGAGATTGCGCGTGCGGCAGAATGACCGTCATCAAAATGTCATGTGATCTGGTCGCGCCTGTCGCATAGATCTGAGGGGTCAGAGACTCAATCCAGGGACGGCCTATGCGCCCCGAACGCCAGATCGCTCGCGACATCAGCTATTCCTGGTCTGCCCAGACCAGGGGCGGGCGGGCCTTGATTCGCACCATGGAGAACCTCACTGGACGGATCGGCCTGATCAAGCGCGCGGCGGGCTATGAGCACGAGGTGGCGCGGGGCCGTGATTTCTGGGAGGTGATCTCGGAGCGTTACGGCATCGGCCTGGAGGTGCTGGGCGGCAGTCTTGACCTCATCCCGCGCGAGGGGCCTCTGGTGCTGATTGCCAATCACCCCTACGGCATTCTGGACGGGCTGATGATGGGATTGATCCTGAGCCGCGCGCGGGGTGATTTCCGCATTCTCGCCCATCAGATATTCCGCAAGGCGCCCGATCTCGAACGCATCGTCCTGCCGATCAGTTTCGACGAGACCAAGGAGGCCGTCGCGCTCAATCTGGAAACGCGCAAGGTGGCGCTGTCGTATCTCGGGCAGGGCGGGGCCATCGGCATCTTTCCCGGCGGCACGGTCAGCACGGCGGCGCGACCGTTCTCGCGCCCGCTCGATCCCGGCTGGCGCGGCTTTACCGCGCGCATGATCGCCAAGTCCGATGCCACGGTGGTGCCTGTCTATTTCGACGGGCACACGAGCCGCCTGTTTCAGCTTGCCAGCCACTTGCATATGACGCTGCGCATGGGGCTTTTGATCAAGGAATTCCGCAAGCGGGTGGATACGCCCGTTGGCGTCGTCATCGGTGCGCCGATCCCGCGCGCCGTCCTTGCGCCCTATGCGGGCGATACCAAATCGCTCATGGCGTTCCTGCGCCAAAAGACCTATGAATTGTCGCCAAATCCGGTCGCGGCCTCCGAGATCGGGTTCGAGTTCGACTGATTTCTCGCGGGTGGCCTCATGGCGGTAGGGATTTTCGATAGCGGGCTGGGCGGCCTGACGGTCTGGGACGCGGTGCACAAGCGCCTGCCCGAGGTGCCGTTCGTCTATCTGGGCGACAATGCGCATACGCCTTATGGCGTGCGCGATGCCGATGACATCTACGCCCTGACCACGGCCTCGGTGGCGCGGCTGTTCGAGGCGGGCTGCGATCTGGTGATTCTTGCCTGCAACACCGCGAGCGCCGCCGCGCTGCGCCGGATGCAGGAACGGTGGGTGCCCGCCGACAAGCGTGTTCTGGGCGTGTTCGTGCCGTTGATCGAGGCGCTGACCGAGCGGCAATGGGGCGACAATTCCCCCCCGCGCGAGGTTGAGGTCAAGAACGTGGCACTCTTTGCCACCCCTGCCACCGTGGCAAGCCGCGCGTTCCAGCGCGAACTGGCGTTCCGCGCCATCGGCGTGGATGTCGAGGCGCAGGCCTGCGGCGGCGTGGTCGATGCCATCGAGGAGGGCGACATGATCCTGGCCGAGGCGCTGGTGCGCTCTCATGTCGATGCGCTCAAGCGCAAGATGCCGCATCCGCAGGCGGCGGTGCTGGGCTGCACGCATTATCCGCTGGTGGAAGAGGTGTTCCGTGACGCGCTCGGGCCCGATGTGACGGTCTATTCGCAACCGTCGCTGGTGGCGGCGAGCCTTGCCGATTACCTCAGGCGCCGCCCTGAGAAGGTGGGGACGGGCGGCGAGGCGATGTTTCTCACTACCGGCGATCCCAAGCGCGTCTCCTCCCGCGCGACGCAGTTTCTCCGACGAGAGATCACGTTCCGCTCTGCCTGATCCCGACTGACCCTCCGCCATGAGGATAGCATGACCCATAAAATCGCCATTCTCGGGGCCTCCGGCTATACCGGAGCCGAGCTTGCCCGCCTCATTGCCACCCATCCATCGCTGGACATCGTGGCGCTGGCCGCCAATTCCAAGGCAGGTCAATCCATGGGGCAGGTGTTCCCGCATCTGCGCCATCTCGACCTGCCCGATCTGGTGACGATCGAAGATATTGATTTCTCGGGCATTGATCTGTGTTTCTGCGCCCTGCCGCACAAGACCAGCCAGGAGGTGATCGCGCGCCTGCCGCGCGATCTGCGCATCGTGGACCTGTCCGCCGATTTCCGCCTGCGCGATCCGGGCGATTACCAGAAATGGTATGGCAACCCCCATGCCGCGCCCGAGTTGCAGAAAGAGGCGGTCTATGGGTTGACCGAGTTCTACCGCGCCGAGATCGCGGGGGCGCGACTGGTGGCGGGGACGGGCTGCAACGCGGCGACCGGCCAATATATCCTGCGGCCGCTGATTGCGGCGGGGGTGATCGAACTTGACGAGATCATCCTTGACCTGAAATGCGGCGTGTCGGGCGCCGGGCGCAGCCTGAAGGAAAACCTGCTCCATGCGGAATTGTCCGAGGGCTATCACGCCTATTCGGTGGGCGGCACGCATCGCCATCTGGGCGAGTTCGATCAGGAACTGTCGCGTGTGGCGGGTCGCAAGGTGGAAATCCAGTTCACCCCCCATCTGCTTCCGGCCAATCGCGGCATCCTTGCCACCGCCTATGTGCGGGGGGACGCGGGCCGGATCCACGACACGCTTGTTGCGGCCTATGCCGATGAGCCGTTCCTGATCACCTTGCCCATGGGCGAGACCCCGAGCACGCGCCACATTCGCGGCAGCAATTTTTGTCATATCGGCGTGGTGGCCGACCGGCGCGAGGGCCGCGCCATCGTTATCGCAGCCCTCGACAACCTGACAAAAGGCAGCAGCGGGCAGGCGTTGCAAAACGCCAATCTGATGTTATCTGAACCAGAGGTGACGGGGCTGATGCTCGCACCCGTCTTTCCCTGAGCTTTGCGAGGCAGACCAATGAAAACTCTCAAGAAAAAACGCCGCGTTCAGATCATCGCCATCGCCGCCATTGCGCTCATCTCGGCGACCGCGCTGATCGGCTACGGAATGCGCGACGGGATCAACTTCTTCCGCTCGCCCTCGCAGATCATGGCAGAGCCGCCCGCACCCACCGAGGTGTTCCGTATCGGCGGGCTGGTCGAGACGGGCAGCATTGTGCGCGGGCAGGGCGAGGAGGTGCGCTTCATGGTGACCGATGGCGGGGCTTCGGTGCCGGTCGTGTATCGCGGCATCCTGCCTGATCTCTTCTCCGAGAACGAGGGGATGGTCGGCACCGGCAGCTACCGCGACGGGGTGTTCGTCGCCACCGAAATCCTTGCCAAGCATGACGAGACCTACATGCCCCGCGAGGTCATCGACGCGCTCAAGGAACAGGGCGTCTATCAGGACCCCAAGGACAGCTGAGCGGTTTCTTCTGGCCTGAAATATCCCGGGGGAGTCGCGCGGATGCGCGACGGGGGCAGCGCCCCCGCCCTGCACCGCGCGCCCCGCACAGGCGACGTTAATAATCGCATCGCCACACTTGCCACGGCACAAGGCAAGAGGTGGAGCAGATGCGCAGCGTCCGGCAGCTGGCCGAGGACATCGTCGCCCGCGAGGGCGGTTTCGTGGACGATCCCGACGATCCGGGCGGGGCCACGAATTTCGGGATCACGATCCACACCATGCGCCGTCTGGGGCTTGACCTTGACGGCAACGGAATCATCGACACTGCTGATGTTCGCGTGCTCACCCGCGCGCGCGCCGTCGATATCTTCATTGAGCAGTATTACCATCGCACCGGGATCGCGCGCCTGCCCGAGGCGCTGCGCCCGAGCGTCTTCGACATGCAGGTGAACGCGGGCGCGAATGCGGTGCGCATCCTGCAACGACTGTTGCGCGAGATGGGCCATGCGGTCGATGTGGACGGGGTGATCGGGCCGCAGACCGTGGCCGCCACAGAGGCCGCAGCAAACGCCGCGCCCGATCACATCGCCGACGCCTACGGGATCGCGCGGCGCAATTATTACCTCCGCCTTGCCGATGCCCGTATCGCCAGCCGCAAGTTCGCGCGCACGCGCAGCGGGGCCAAGGGTGGCTGGATCCGGCGCGCGGAAGAGTTCATCGCGCCACGCTTTCATCTCAGCGAAGCGGAATTCAACGCAAGGGTGGCGGCATGGTAAGCGATGTCCTGCGGATACTGTTTGGCGGCAGCAATATCGTGCGCGAGACGGCGGAGGTGTTCCGCGTCAACGCGGAAGCCGCCGATGCGCGCGGCGCCGAGATGCAACGCGCAGCACTCGACCAGATGGCGGCGGAGTTCCACGTCACGGAGCGCGGGCTGTTCGACCGGATCATCGACGGGCTGAACCGTCTGCCCCGCCCGGCGATGGCGCTTGGCACGCTGGGGCTGATGGTGGCGGCGATGGTCGATCCGTTGTGGTTTGGCGAGCGCATGGCGGGCCTGGCGCTGGTGCCAGAGCCGCTGTGGTGGCTTCTGGGGGCGATCGTCAGTTTCTATTTCGGCGCTCGCCATCAGGCCAAGGGGCAGGAGTTCCAACGCTCGCTCGCAACGACGCTGGCGCGCGCGCCGCAGGTGGTCGAGACGGTGGCGACCATGCGCGCGCTGCGTGCCGACAGCCCCGGGGCCGCCGATCCGGGCGCGAATGCGCGGGTGGTGCTCGCGGTGACAGAGCCGGAGGCGAACCGGGCGCTGGCCGAATGGCGAGCGCAAACCGCGACAATGTGATCCGCGCGACGGGCCGATTGCGATTGGACCGCCCGCGCCGCTGCGCTATCATCCCGGTCATGATTACAGAACTCGGTCACTTCGCCCTCATCCTCGCCTGTCTTGTGGCAGTGCTTCAGGCCACCATTCCGCTGATCGGCGCGCACAAGCGATGGCCCGGCTGGATGGCGGTGGCCGAACCTGCGGCGACGGCGCAGTTCCTGCTTACGGCGGCTGCGTTTGCCGCGCTGACCTATGCCTTCGTGATCTCGGATTTCTCGGTGCGGTTGGTGGTCCTCAACAGCCATACCGACAAGCCGATGCTCTACAAGGTCACGGGCGTCTGGGGCAATCACGAAGGGTCGATGCTGCTATGGGTGCTGATCGTTGCGCTGTTCGGCGCGGCGGTGGCGTGGTTCGGCGCAAACCTGCCACCCACGCTCAAGGCGCGGGTGCTGGCGGTTCAGGCGATGGTCGGCGTGGCATTCTTTCTTTTCATCCTGCTGACCTCCAACCCGTTCTTGCGTATGGCGGTGCCGCCCTTCAACGGGCAGGATCTCAATCCGCTGTTGCAGGATCCCGGCCTCGCCTTTCATCCACCGTTTCTATACCTGGGCTATGTGGGTCTTTCGATGACGTTCTCCTTTGCGGTGGCCGCCCTTATCGAGGGGCGCGTCGATGCCGCCTGGGGTCGCTGGGTGCGGCCCTGGACGCTGACGGCGTGGATTTTTCTGACCATCGGCATCGCGCTTGGCTCCTGGTGGGCCTATTACGAGTTGGGCTGGGGCGGGTTCTGGTTCTGGGATCCGGTGGAAAACGCCTCGTTCATGCCCTGGCTCATAGCGGCGGCGCTGTTGCACTCCGCGATCGTGGTGGAAAAGCGCGAGGCGCTGAAAAGTTGGACCATCCTGCTGGCAATCATCGCCTTCGGATTCTCGATGGTGGGGGCGTTCATCACCCGATCGGGCGTTCTGACAAGCGTTCACGCCTTCGCCACCGATCCCGAGCGAGGCGTGTTCCTGCTGGGCATTCTCGCGATCTTCATGATCGGGGCGCTTACGCTGTTCGCGGTGCGCGCAGGCGCGATGCAGGCCAAGGGCGTGTTTTCCATGGTCAGCCGCGAATCGGTGCTGGTGCTCAACAATATCCTTCTGGCGGTGTCGGCCTTCGTTGTCTTTGTCGGCACGATCTGGCCGCTGGTGGCGGAAATGGCCTTTGACCGCAAGCTGTCGGTGGGAGAGCCGTTCTTCAACGCGGCCTTCACGCCCTTCATGATCGGGCTTGGCCTGATCTTGCCGGTGGGGGCGATGCTGCCGTGGAAACGGGCAAAACTGGGGCGGATCGTGCGCCCGCTTGTGCCTGCCTTCATCCTTGCCGTGGCCATTGGCGCGCTGGCCTGGGCGGTGCAGTCCGGGCGCTCGGCGCTTGGGCCGATGGGCCTGTTCCTTGCCGCCTGGCTGGTGATGGGCGCGGGCATTGACCTGTGGTCGCGCACCGGGCGGGGGCAGGGGCGGCTTGCCCGTCTCGCGCGCCTGCCGGGCGCCGACTGGGGCAAGGCGGTGGCCCACGCCGGTTTTGGCGTGACCATCGCGGGCGTCGCCGCGATGATGGCCTGGGAGTTGGAGGATATCCGCGTTATGCATGAGGGCGACACCGTGGATATCGCGGGCTATACGCTGCGGCTCGACACGGTGGAGGATTTGGAGGGGCCGAATTACCTCTCTACCATGGCCAATTTCACGCTGATGCGTGAGGGTCGGGTTCTGGGCACCATGCATCCCGAGAAGCGCGTCTATCCAGTGGCGCAGATGCCCACCACGGAGGCCGCGCTGAACAATGGCTTCCTGCGCGACATCTATATTGCCGTGGGCGATCCGCAGGACGGCGGTGGCTGGGCAGTGCGCAGCTATTACAAGCCGCTGGCCAACTGGATCTGGGGTGGCTCGATCCTGATGGCGCTTGGTGGCTTCTTGTCGCTCAGTGATCGGCGGTTCCGCGTGGCTGCAGGCGCGCGCAAACTGCCGCAAGGGGTGCCCGCGGAATGAAACGCCTCCTTCTTGTGCTTTGCCTTCTGGCTGCGCCCGCGCTTGGGGTGCAGCCCGACGAGATCCTTGACGATCCGGTGCTGGAGGAACGGGCGCGTGACATATCATCGGGCTTGCGCTGCCTTGTCTGCCGCAACGAGAGCATCGACGATTCCAACGCCGAACTGGCGCGCGACCTGCGACTTCTGGTGCGCGAGCGTCTGGTCGCGGGCGACAGCAACGAAGAAGCGGTGTCCTATATCGTTGACCGTTACGGCGAATATGTGCTGCTGAAGCCCAAGACCACCGGCGCGAACCTGCTCTTGTGGCTTGCGGGGCCGATCATGTTCGGGGCGGGGCTGATCATGGGTGGGGTTTACCTGCGCCGCCGCGCCATCGCGCCCGAGCCAGAGACCGCGCGGCTGAGCAAGGAAGAAGAGTCGCGGCTGCGCGACATTCTGCGGGACTGACGCGCCGTTTCGCTTGGCCTTGGCCGCGCGCTGCGGTCTAAAGAGCGCAGGATCAGTGAAAGGCCCGCCCGCATGAAGGATTATCAGACCATCACGCTCGACATCTCCGGGGGCATTGCTGTCCTGTGCCTCAACCGGCCCGAAAAGATGAACGCGCTCAACGCGCAGATGCGCGCCGAGATCACGGATGCCATGACCCATGCGGGGCGCAATGCGCGCACCGTGGTGCTGACCGGCAATGGCCGCGCGTTCTGTTCGGGGCAGGACCTGACCGATGGCGGCAACGTGGCCAACCTCGATCTGGAGCGGGTTTTGCGCGAGGAATATGTGCCGATGCTGCGCGCCATTACCGATTGCCCGGTGCCGGTTATTTCGGCGGTGAACGGGCCGGCGGCGGGCGCAGGGGCCAATCTGGCGCTGCTGGCCGATGTGGTGATCGCCACCGAGAGCGCCTATTTCCTGCAAGCATTCACGCGCATCGGCCTTGTCCCGGATGCGGGCGGCACATGGTTTCTGCCGCGTCAGATAGGGATGGCCAAGGCCATGGGCGCGGCGCTTTTCGCCGAGCCGATCAGCGCCCGACAGGCCAGTGACTGGGGCATGATCTGGGAATGTGTGAGCGATGACGGTTTTGCCGCGCAGTGGCGCGCGCGCGCGGGCCAACTGGCCAAGGGGCCGACACAGACCTTTGCCCGCGTGCGGCAGGCAATCCGCGAAAGCTGGTCCAACACGCTCGACGCGCAACTTGATCTCGAGGCGCGGCTGCAAGGCGGTTGTGGCCAGACCCGCGATTTCAAGGAGGGAATCGTCGCCTTTCTGGAAAAGCGGTCGCCGCATTTCGAGGGGCGCTGAGGATTGTCGGCCTAACGGGTCGAGGCGCGCTTGAGCAGTTCGGCGGCATTGGGGTGGTCGAGCAGCGCGCGGCTGATCTCGAATTGCAGATGGGTTCGCGTGTCGTGCTCGACCCTGCTTGCAATGCCGCTGTGGCCTTCTTCGGGCAAGGCCGGGCGCGTGCGCGGATCAAGCAGCAGGGTCTCTGCCGCGATTCCCTCGGCATAGATGATCTGGTGCCTGTCAAACAGCAGTTGCACATAATCAACATGGCCACCCGTCTCGACGCGCACGCTGTCGTCGTTGACGAGGTGCCGCGCGCGCACCAGCACCTCGCGATGGCCGGCGCCGATCGTATCGTCACGCTGGTAGATGAAAAGCCGGTGATCGGGGCTGACCAGCAGGTCGTCACTGTTGTTGAGGGTGCCTGCGCTGATCCGCACCGGCGCGAACTCGCCGACCGCGCGCATCGTGTTCTGCCCTATCCAGCGCAGAGGCTGCGGGCCGTCATCGCGGGTCAGCACCATGTCACCGGGGTGCAAGTCCTCGACCGGGACCTGGGCACCGGTCGCCATTGTGATTCGTGTGCCGCGTGTGAACGAGACACAGGCCGCCTGCGCGAAGCGTTGCCGTGCTCCCGCACGGTCGATCCCGACCAGCGCATAGCCGAGGCGCGGGCTCAGATCCGCAAGCGGCATGGCATAGGTGGCCGAAACGCAGCCTTCGCCATCGGTTTCCACGAAGATCAGCAACTCGACCACGTTGCCCGAGGCGGGCATGAGCGTGAGACGGGCATCCAGATGAACCGGGGCACCGGGGATGCCAAGCTCGGACCCCTCGCCGATCGTGAACGGGCCTTCACCGTCCATCACCAGTGCCAGTCGCCGCGTACGCGATCGCAGTCCGAGTTCGTAAATGTCGTCAAGGTCGAGCTCATCGGCAAAGGACAGCGCATCGCCCAGATTCGCCCCGTTCACCACACGCAGATCGTCTGCTTCATGGACAAGGATGGACTGGGCCGGGCGGGTCTTCGGTGCTGTCATTTCCGGTTTTCTCGAGTCGTGGAGGATTGTGTGGAGAGGGTAGGGTAGGAATGTGGCACCTTCTGGTCAATTCCGGCAAGAAATCCCGACAATCGCTTCTCTGGCCATTTCTTGCCGAGCGGTGTTAACTCCGCGTGAACAGCAGGAGGAACACGCGATGGATCTGGGTATCAGGGGGCGGCGCGCGCTGGTCTGCGCGTCTTCGCGGGGGCTTGGACTTGGATGCGCAAGGGCGCTTGCCGAGGCGGGTGTTGATCTGGTGATGAACGCGCGCGGGGCTGAGGCGCTTGAGGCGGCGGCAGAAGAGATTCGGTCCGTGCACGGGGTCGCGGTGGTCGCGGTCGCGGCGGACATCACCACCGAGGAGGGGCGCGCGGCGGTGCTTGATCAGGCGGGCGAGGTGGATATCCTTGTCAACAATGCCGGCGGCCCGCCACCGGGGATGTGGACGGACTGGGGGCGCGACGATTTCGTGCGCGCGCTCGATGCCAACATGCTGACCCCGATCGCGCTGATCACGGCACTGGTGCCAGGAATGATGGCGCGTGGCTGGGGGCGGGTCGTGAACATAACCTCGCAATCGGTGAAGGCGCCGATTCCCGTTCTGGGCCTGTCTAACGCGGCGCGCGCCGGGCTGACCGGCTATGTGGCGGGGACGGCGCGGCAGGTTGCGGGCAAGGGCGTGGTGATGAACAACCTGCTGCCGGGCATCCATGCGACCGACCGCGCCGTGTCGCTTGACCAAGGCGTGGCCGAGCGCGAGGGGATCACCCCCGAGGAGGCGCGCGCGCAGCGCGCAGCGACGATTCCCGCAGGCCGCTACGGCACGCCAGAGGAATTCGGTGCGGCCTGTGCGTTCCTGTGCAGTCAGCATGCCGGCTTCATCATCGGGCAGAACCTCTTGCTGGACGGAGGTGCGGTCAACGCAACCCTCTGAAGCATGACGACGGACCGGACCTTCGGCGTCAATGCCCGACACGGATGATCCTTCGGGCACAAGGGCGCGGGTCCGCAAGGGTGCTTGACTTCACGCTCGCGCATTGCCATATCCCGCTCAACCGACATTTCCTGCCGCGTGAGCAGCCCGGTGCCTTGCGCCGTTCAAAATGAAATGTCGCTGACCTGTTCCCAAGATCACGCGTGGGGCCAGACACCGGCCGGAGGGTGTGGGCATGTGGCCCCGCCCTGCCCATGGTGCAACCACGATCACGGGTGCGCGGGCAAGGGCCCGGCGCCTGAAAGGACTTGATTTGACTCTTTTCGACACGATGGGCCTGCCCGAGGCGCTGACCCGCAAACTTGTCGCTCTTGGTATCACCGAGCCGACGCCGATTCAGACCCGTGCGATTCCGCACGCGCTTGGTGGCGACGACGTGATGGGGCTGGCGCAGACCGGCACCGGCAAGACGCTCGCCTTTGGCCTGCCGCTGGTGGCAGGGCTGATGGCGAATCCCGAACGGCCGGCGCCCAAATCGGTGCGCAGCCTCATCCTTGCGCCGACGCGCGAACTGGCGGGGCAGATCCGCGACGCGCTCATGCCGCTGGTCAAGGACAGCCCCATCCGCATCAACCTTGTTGTCGGCGGCACGTCGATCAGCGCACAGGTCAACCGGATGGATCGCGGCTGCGATATTCTGGTCGCCACGCCGGGGCGGCTTCTCGATCTCATCGACCGGCGCGCGCTGCGTCTCGATACGGCGGCATTTCTGGTGCTTGACGAGGCCGATCAGATGCTTGATCTGGGCTTTATCCATGCGCTGCGCCGCATCGCTGGCCTTCTTCCCGCCGCGCGCCAGACCATGCTGTTCTCGGCCACCATGCCGAAACAGATGGAAGAGATCGCCGCGAGCTATCTGAAGAACCCCCGCCGCGTGCAGGTCAGCCCTCCGGGCAAGGCCGCCGACAAGGTCACGCAGGAAGTGCATTTCATCGCCAAGGCCGCGAAAGCCGACCTGCTGATCGAATTGTTGGACAAACATCGCGACGAGCTTGCGCTGGTCTTTGGCCGCACCAAACATGGTGCCGACAAGCTGGCGCAACGGCTGGAGCAGGCGGGTTATGCCGTGGCCACGATCCATGGCAACAAAAGCCAGGGTCAGCGGGATCGCGCGCTGCGTGCCTTTCGTGACGGGCAGGCCAAGGTGCTGGTGGCGACCGATGTGGCCGCGCGCGGCCTTGATATTCCCGATGTGAAACACGTCTATAATTACGAACTGCCGAACGTGCCTGATAACTACGTGCACCGGATCGGGCGCACGGCGCGCGCCGGGCGCGACGGGGCGGCGATTGCTTTTTGCGCACCCGATGAGATGGGCGAGTTGAAGGATATCCAGAAGGTGCTGGGCATGACCATCCCGGTCGCCTCGGGCACCGCGTGGGAAGTGATGCCGGGCCAGAAAGCCAAGCCCGCAGGCCGGGGCGGACCGCGCCGGAGCGGTGGCGGCGGAAAGCCGGGTGGGGCCAAGATGGGGGCCGGCGGTTATGGCGGGGGCAATTATGGCTCTGCAAAACCGGGACAGGCAAAGCCGGGAGCAGCGGCACGCAGTCGCCGCCGCACGCGTCAAGCCGCCTGAGCCTATTTGATGAGCGCCAGCACCTCGCGGAAACGTGGGTGGCTGGCGCTTTTCAACCACTCGAAAAGAACCATTTCGGTGGTGACGATCTCGGCTCCGTGCCGCGCCATGCGCGCCAGTGCGGTGTCACGATTGCCGGTCACGCGCGAGGCTGTGGCATCGGCCACAAGCACCACGTCGCGCCCGGCGTTCAGCAGCCCCAGAACCGTTTGCAACACGCAGACATGGGCCTCGCAGCCGCAAACGACAAGGCGTTGACCGGCGGGGACTTCCTTGGTCAGCGCGGTGTCGGCGCAGGCGTCAAAGTTCATTTTCGCCAACACGGTCTCGCCCGGTTCTGGCGCAAGGTCCGGCACCGTGCGCCCGAGCCTGTCGGGGTTCTGCTCGGTAAAGCTGCGCGGCACGTCAAGCAGACGCGCGGCCTGCAATAGCCGGCTGCCATTGGCGATGACCCGCGCGCCCTCATGGATCGCGGGCATGAGGCGGGTCTGATAGTCGATCAACAGAAGATGTGAGTTTCCAGCGTCGAGCATGGCGCAAGCCTGCCGTGTCGAGACAGGCTTGGCAAGGGCACGCATCAGCCCGCGCCGGGGCCCGCCCGCATCACCATCCCGAAAAGGTCGCGCGGATCGTCCGGGTCGGCAAGCAGGTCAAGCGGGGTAAAGAGATCGGTGCCCGCGATCCGGTCGCGCACATAGCGCAGCGCCGAGAAATCCTCGATGGCAAAGCCCACGCTGTCGAACAGCGTGATCTCGGCGGCGTCGCGGCGCCCCGGTGCGGTGCCCGCCAGCACCTGCCAGAATTCAGTGACCGGGTGATCGGGCGCAAGCTGCTGGATCTCGCCCTCGATGCGGGTCTGTTCGGGATATTCCACGAAGATCGAGGCGCGGTGCAGGATCGCCGGGGCCAGTTCCGTCTTGCCGGGGCAGTCGCCGCCGATGGCGTTGATATGCACGCCCGCGCCCACCATGTTATCCGTAAGGATCGTGGCATATTGCTTGTCGGCGGTGCAGGTGGTGATGATCTGCGCGCCCTCCATGCTCTCTTCGGCGGAGCGGCAGGCGACCACCTCAAGCCCCATGCCGGTGAGGTTGCGCGCGGCTTTCTCGGTGGCCATGGGATCGATGTCGTAGAGCCGCACGGATTTCAGACCCACCAGCGCCTTCATGGCGAGGCTCTGGAACTCCGATTGCGCACCCGCGCCGATCATCGCCATGGTGTCGGCCCCTTTGGGGGCAAGGTGGAGCGCCACCATGGCCGAGGTGGCGGCGGTGCGCAGCGCGGTGAGCACGGTCATTTCGCTCAGCAGCACCGGATAGCCGTTGCCGACATTGGCCAGAAGCCCGAAGGCGGTCACGGTCTGAAGTCCGGCCTTTGTGTTCCTGGGGTGGCCGTTCACATATTTGAAGCCATAGACCTCGCCATCCGAGGTGGGCATCAACTCGATCACCCCTTCGGCGGAATGCGAGGCGATGCGCGGGGTCTTGTCGAACAGTTCCCAGCGGCGGAAATCAGCCTCGATATACTCGGCGAGGCCGATCAGCATCGGCTCGATGCCGATATGGTGCACGAGTTTCATCATGTGATCGACCGAGACGAAAGGCACGAGGGCCTTGTCGGAAGGGGTAAGCGGCATGGGCGGCTCCTCAGATATGGGCGTGGGTCGGGCGGTCGAAGACGCGCCGGCCAAGGGCCGAAGCGGCGAGATCGACCATCACCTGGGCTGTGCGGCCGCGCTCGTCGAGAAAGGGGTTCAGTTCTACCAGGTCTAACGACGTCATCAGCCCCGAATCGCAGATCATCTCCATGACCAGATGCGCCTCGCGGATAGTGGCCCCGCCGGGAACGGTGGTGCCAACTGCGGGGGCAACGGAGGGATCCAGAAAATCCACATCGAGCGAGACATGGAGCGCGCCGTTTTGAGCCGCGACATGATCGAGGAATTCCGAAAGCGGGCTGGAAATGCCGCGCTCGTCGATCTCGCGCATGTCGTGGCGGCGGATGTTCGTCTGCTCAAGCGCCGCGCGCTCTGCCGCATCCACCGAACGCAGACCCAGCAGACAGATGTTCTGCTCGGGGATCGGATCGGCCATCGGCGGAAAGCCGTGAAAGCCTGCACGCCCGGTGACATAGCCGATGGGGGTGCCGTGCAGATTGCCCGAGGCGGTGCTCTGCGGCGTGTGATAGTCGCTATGGGCGTCGAGCCAGAGCACGAATTGCGGGCGCTTGGTGAGGGCCGCATGGGCCGCCACGCCTGCGACCGAGCCGAGCGAGAGGCTGTGATCGCCCCCGAGGAAGATGGGCAGGCCGTCCTGCATGGTCGCCTGCGCCGCGGTCATGAGCGCGGCGGTCCAGGCTGCGGTCTCTGCAGGCGCGTGGACATGGGGTGGCATTCCGGGCGCGGGAACGGTCGGCGGGGGGCTCAGGTTGCCCCGGTCGCTCACGCGATGGCCAAGATCGGCCAGCGCCTCGGCAATCCCGGCGGTGCGATAGGCATCCGGCCCCATGAGACAGCCGCGCCGGTCCTTGCCGCTATCGACGGGCGCACCGATGAGAATGATATCCTTGGCGGGCATGTCTGGCCTCCTGTGGCGTGTTGCTCAGAAGGTGGCTTCGAATCCGGTTGATTAGAAGCAGGTAATTTGCGCATATCGGGGGCAATTCCTGCGAAACGAACGCAAAAGGCTTCGATATGGACGAGACTGACCGCCGCCTGCTCTCGGCGCTGCGCCACGATGCGCGCGCTTCTCTCTCCGATCTGGCGCTTGATCTGGGTGTGTCGCGCACCACCGTGCGCGCGCGCATCGAGCGGCTTCAAGCGAAGGGCGAAATCGTGGGTTTTTCGGTGGTGCTGCGTGGCGACACGCTGCGCGATCCGGTGCGCGGGCTGATGATGCTCGGGATCGAGGGGCGCGGCACGGACCGGATCATCAGGCAATTGAACGGGCTGAGTGCGGTGCGCGCGATCCATGCGACCAACGGACGCTGGGATCTCATCGTCGAGATTGGAACCGAGACGCTTGAGGCGCTCGATCAGGTGCTGGCGCAGATCCGGCGGTTCGACGGAATCGCCAGTTCGGAGACAAGCCTGTTGCTCAATACATGGAAATCGGGCGGGTAGGGGCCTGCCCGCCCCTACGGGCGCGCGCGCAGTGCCATCAGCCAGATAAGCATCAGCCCGAGCGAGGCGAGCATGTTCCAGCTTGCCATCGAAAGGCTCCACATCTCCCACGGCACCTCATCGCAACGCACCAGTGGCGCGGCCATGATTTGGGCAAAGAGATCTTCGGTGCTGAGCGATGAGATGGGGCCACCCGAGCAATCGCTGGGGCCTTGCCACCAGCCGCGCTCGACCCCGGTGTGATAGCCGCCGATGGCAGCGGTGGCGAGCGCCGCAAGCGCGCCAAGAGCAGCCATGAGCGCAGGCAGGGCCACAAGCCCCACGGCCCCGATACCGACGGCAATGCCATGCGGCCAACGCTGCCAGATGCAGAGTTTGCAAGGGGCCATCCCGCCGATATGCTGAAAGGCGAGGGCACCCAGAAGAAGTGCAGCAGAGCCGGCGGCGGCAAGAAGGATCAGGGTTTTCTGTCTGGTCATGGCTTTACAGATAGCGCGTGATGTAGAAACCACCAAAGAGCAGCAGAACGAAGAGGATAGTCAAGAGGCCAAGTCGGCGCTCGATGAAATCGCGGATCGGCGCGCCGAACTTCCACAACAGCGCGGCGACAAGGAAGAACCGGATCCCGCGCGCGAGGATCGAGGTGGCGAGGAAAGTGGCCACTGGCATCCCCGTCCAGCCCGACATGATGGTGATGACCTTGTAGGGAAAGGGCGTCACCCCAGCCGTCAGCACCGCCCAGAAACCGAAATCGTTGAACCGGGTGTTGAAGGCGGCGATGGCCTCGGACTTGCCGAGCGTGGCAAGGACCGGCTGGCCGATTTCCTGAAAGGCGAATGCGCCGATGGCATAGCCCAGCATTCCCCCCACCACCGAAGATATCAAGGCGACGGCGGCAATGAGCCACGCCCGTGATGGTCGGGCGAGGATCATCGGAATCATCAGAGCGTCCGGCGGGATCGGAAAAACCGAACTTTCGGCAAAGGAAATCGCCGCCAGCACCCAGAGCGCGCGCGGGTGCTCCGCCATGCGGATCGTCCAGTCATAAAGCGCGCGCAGCATGGGGTCTCCTTCGGCTCTGCGGCGAGACACCACGCACAGTCGGCGCGGTCAAGCCCCGTGCGGCGATTTCGTACGGGGAGCCTCTGGACGGGGCCGTTGCGCTCGGCTAGAGACACATCAGGCGCGGGTGTGGCGGAATGGTAGACGCGAGGGTCTCAAACACCCTTTCCGCAAGGAGTGTCGGTTCGAGTCCGACCACCCGCACCAGAAAACGTACACTGAAAAAGGCGGCGCATACGCACCGCCTCTCAATCGCGATCAGCCACAGATCGATTGGTTCAGCGGCCCCAGCTGCGCACAGGTCCGCAATCCATGTGGACGAAATTCGAACCCGAATACTTGCCGACGCCGCCCCCGCCACAGGCCACGCCCGCGCGATAGATCTGATCGACCGAGCGGCTGCCGAGGCGCAGGTCGGCGGCCTCGCCGATCATGTGGCGCGAATTCTTGGCCACCCCGCCCGAACGTGAGCGCAGCATGGCATTGGTCTGCGGGCTGCGATAGCCGCTCAGAAGCGTGTATGGTTCGCGTGCGTCGAGCAGGTTGTGGCTTGCCGCGAGTATATCCACGGCGCGCGCGTCGATCTGATGGGTCTGATTGGTGCGCCAGTCCCGCATGAAGAGCGAGATCTCGTTCATGGCCTCGGGGATGTATTTTCCCTCGATCCAGTAGATCGTGTCGATCCTCTCGCCTGTGCGGGGCGAGACCATGCGCAGACGGCGGATGTCCCCCGCGCCGCGCAGCAACCCGGCTGCATTGGTGAACGTTGGTGCCGCGGTCACAATGGTTGCGGCAAAGGCTGCCAGCACGCCACGGCGTGAGAATCCAGTGGAACTGAAGTCAGTCATGATCGATTGCGCCTGTCCCGTCGTCTGTATGCGCCGCTGTGCCGCGGCCTTGGTCATCCCCCAGATGCGCGTTTTGTATCGCATAACGGAAATCATCTACCAAGCCCCCTTTTGTCATACTGCGTGAACGTCAGGCGGTTTCGGCGGGATTTTGCGCATCATTGGCCTGTGGTGGTGCAATTGGGATGCAGTCATCGGTCTATCCGTGTCACGCGGATTTGGGGGATCGTGACACGATTTGGTTAGGAATAAATTGATGTTTTGCTGAAATATTGACACTCTCGGAGTGATGAGAATGAAGGGGAATGACCATGCGCAAGTTGTCCGGGTTGCGGGGTTGGGGGGCGGCCCTGAGCGTTGTCGGAGCAGTGGCCGCGACCGGGCTTCGGGCCGAAGGCAATCGTGCGGTGATCTCGCCCGCGTTCTCGACCGCGCTGTCCGAGGCGATGGCACAGGCGCAGGCGCACGCGATGAATACGGCGTTCACGCAGGCGCTGGAGGACGCGACCGCGACGGATCGTGAACTGGCGGAGTATTATCGCGGTGTCGGTCACGCGCCGCTCTGGACGGGTGAATCGGCGCAGGATCCTGCGCGGCGCGCCGCGTTGCTGCGCGCGCTTGGTGATGCGGATATGCACGGCCTGCCTGTGGCACGGTACGATCTGCCGGGACTGTTGGCGCGGCTGGGTGATATCCGTTCGGCACAGGCGCTGGCCGAGGCGGAGGTGGCGCTGAGCCGGGCCTATCTTGCCTACGCGCGCGATCTGCAAAGCGGTGTCGTGGTCCCGTCGCGCGTAGATTTCGACATCAAGCGCGACGTGGTGCGCCGTTCGGCCCCGGACCTGCTTGAGAAGATGCGGGTCGGCGAGCCGCGCGCCGTGATCCGTGCGCTGGCGCCGCAATCGAATGAATACAGGCGGTTGCAGAAGCACAAGCTGATCCTCGAACGGCGCGTCGCGGCGGGTGGTTGGGGGGCGGTGGTCCCGGCCGACAGCCTGAGACCCGGCGCGACCGGTCCGGCTGTGCTGGCGTTGCGTGACCGTCTGGTGGCCATGGGGTATCTGTCACGCAGCGCGACGGCAAGCTATGACGGCACGATCCAGGCGGCGGTTCAGGCATTCCAGGGGAATCACGGGCTGGAAACGGATGGTGTCGCCGGTCCGGCGACGATGGCGGCGATCAACACCGGCCCAGAGCAGCGACTGAAATCCGTCATCGTCGCGATGGAGCGCGAGCGTTGGCTGCCCGCCGAGCGCGGCACGCGGCACATCCTGGTCAACCTGGCCGATTTCAGCGCCAGGATCATCGACGATGATCGCGTCACCTTCGAGACCCGGGCGGTGATCGGCAAGAATGCCGGCGATCGGCGCAGCCCCGAATTCTCTGATCAGATGAAATACATGGTGATCAATCCGACCTGGCATGTGCCGCGCTCGATCGTGGCACGCGATTATCTGCCAAAGCTTCAGGGCAACCGCAACGCGGCCTCTTACCTCAAGCTCTACGACAGCAGCGGCCGAGAGGTGCCGCGCGGGGCGGTGAATTTCAACGCCTATACGGGGCGCAACTTCCCCTTCGCGGTCAAGCAGCCGCCTTCGGATAACAACGCGCTCGGTCTGGTGAAGTTCATGTTTCCGAACAAGTGGAACATCTATCTTCACGACACGCCTCAAAAGCACCTGTTCCAACCGGAAAAACGCGATTTCAGTTCCGGGTGCATCCGGCTCCAGCAACCTTTCGAGTTTGCCTATGAGTTGCTGTCGCGGCAGGAGGCCGATCCGCAGAGTTTCTTTCATTCCGTGCTTGATACCGGGCGAGAGACCTATGTGAATCTCAAGAAACATGTGCCGATTCACCTGATCTATCGCACGGCGGTGACGCAGGCAGGAGGCGCGGTGCAGTATCGCGACGATATCTATGGGCGTGACGCGCGTATCTGGGAGGCGCTCGAACGCGCGGGTGTCAGGCTGGGTGGCCTGAACGGTTGAACACACCGTGCGCCGCTTGCGCCTGTCTCGCACTGCCTGCCGGACGTGATTGTATATCGCGTCGGATGTCGTGTTCCCGTCGCCGTTCCTCGTCGCAAAAGATTGTGCGAATGGCCCGCAGCCGTTAAAATTTCGTTACGGAACTGACGCACAAGTCCCCCGAGAGTCGTCCGCGCCGGGGCGGTGAAAGGAAAGACCACATCATGAGCAGTATTCAGGATCGGGTGATCGGGATCATCGCCGAACAGTCGGGGCTCGAGCCCTCTGACGTTTCCCTCGACAGCACGCCGGAGGATCTGGGCATCGACAGCCTCGGCCTTGTCGAGAGCATCTTCGCCATCGAGGAAGCCTTTGACATTGCGGTGCCGTTCAACGCCAACGAGCCGGAAAAGAGCGAGTTCGACATCTCCTCGGTGCGGTCCATCATCGCGGGCATCGAGCGACTGCTGGCAGAGCAGTCGTGAAACGGGTCGTCATTACCGGGGCGGGCACGATCAACGCACTTGGACACGACGTGCCTGCGACGCTGGAGTCGATGCGCGAGGGGCGTTGCGGCATAGGCGAGCTGGAATTTCGCGATGTCGAGCGGCTGTCGATCCGCATCGGCGCGCAGGTCAAGGGCTATGACCCCGAGGTGCGGTTCAACCGGCAGCAACTGGCACTCTATGACCGTTTTACCCAGTTCACGCTGATCGCCGCGCGCGAAGCGATCGGGCAGGCGGGGCTTGAGTTCAAGGGCGAACTGGCGGCGCGGGCGGGCGTGATTCTTGGCAATTCGGGCGGCGGCATGACCACGCTCGACGAGAATTACCGCTCTGTCTATGAGGAGGGCAAGAACCGCGTCCATCCCTTCGTCGTGCCCAAGCTGATGAACAATGCCGCGGCCAGCCACCTGTCGATGGAGTTCAACCTCAAGGGGCCGACATTTACGGTCTCGACCGCCTGTGCCTCGTCCAATCACGCGATGGCGCAGGCGTTCCAGATGGTGCATGGCGGGATCACGCCTGTGATGGTCACCGGCGGATCGGAATCGATGCTCTGTTTCGGCGGGGTCAAGGCCTGGGAGGGGCTGCGCGTGATGAGCCGCGACGCCTGTCGGCCGTTCTCGGCCAATCGCAACGGCATGGTGCAGGGCGAGGGGGCGGCGATCTTTGTCTTCGAGGAGTTGGAACGCGCCAAGGCGCGGGGCGCCGACATTCTCGCAGAAGTGGTGGGCTTCGCGATGACGTCGGATGCGTCCGACATTGTCATGCCCTCGAAACAGGGTGCCGCGCGGGCGATCGAGGGGGCCTTGCGCGACGCGCGCGTGAACCGCGACGAGGTGGGGTATATCAATGCCCATGGCACCGGGACGGCCGCCAATGACAAGACCGAATGCGCCGCGGTGGCCGATGTGTTCGGGCCGCACGCGGACCAACTGATGATTTCCTCGACAAAATCCATGCATGCCCATCTTATCGGCGCAACCGGGGCGGTCGAGTTGCTGGCCTGCATCATGGCGCTGCGCGACGGAATCATTGCGCCCACCATCGGCTATGAAGAGCCGGACCCGGAATGCGCGCTTGATGTGGTCCCCAACCAGGCGCGCGAGGCAAGGGTGGAGGTGGCCCTGTCCAACGCCTTCGCCTTTGGTGGGCTGAACGCGGTGCTGGCGCTCAGACGATTTGCCTGACGGGTTGTCCTCGGGTCGAACCCGAGGACAACCCGTTTCTCAGTTCGTGATCGTCGATGCGGCTTCATAGGCAGCGGTGAAGCCCGTGAGCGAGACGTCGATGCGCACCTTCTGGTCGGGGGCCTGGGCGGGAACGATCTCGATCGTGGCTTTTGCGCCGCGCTTCATCGCATCGACATCGGCCTGCGCCAACCCGATGCGCGAGAAGCATCCCGCCATGGTGCAGAAGGAATAGGCATAGCTCTTGGCCTTGGCGTTATCGACCGAGAGCTTGACCTCTTCGGTGAGCAGCGTGCCGAGCGGCACCGCGAGCGTGGCGCCGGCCACGACCTGACCTGCGCCCTCCAGCCGGTAAAGGCTGAACTCGGCCACCGGATTGCCTGCCTGCTCGGTCAGAAGCTGATACATCTGGCACAGATCGTCCTGGTCTTCGGGCGCGGGAAAGCAGCGAATGGCCCAGTCGCCATGTGTTTCGCGGATAAAGGGCGTGTTCTCGTCGGGAACCTCGCGCCCGATATCGAGTCCGGTCACCGGATTGAGGGGAACCTCGGTCTGGGCTTCGGCTGCCGGAGCCTCGGCCTGTTGCGCGCCGACCCCGGTCGAGACGGCAAGCAGGGCAGCGAGAGAGAGGCGGAACACGGTCTTGGACATCTTTTCCCCATGGATTGCAGAAATGGTCTGACAGGCGATCTACCACGTCGGCCCGCAACTGTCAGGGCGAAAAACACGTCTGCCCGGGGCCGGTCCGGCAGGAATTCGCGCGAAGGGTGGGGTGGGCGGTCGTGCCAAAAAGAAAGAGGCCCATGGGCCTCTTTCGTCATCTCTCCCCGTCGGACTGGCCGACTTAGTATTTGAGAAATACGCTATGACAGAAGCCATGTTGCGTCAACTGCCTATGTCGCGGGACCGTGAAAAAAGGCCGCACCCGTGGATGCGGCCAGTCTGACAGGGAGGAAGTCACCCAATCCCGGAGGACAAATGAGACCGGGCGTGAAAACAGTGTGGCACCGAAAGGTTAACTTTGTATGGTCGGACCGTGACTATTTCTGGACCGGGAGGATTGGCGTGTCCGAGGCGATTTTTGTGGGTGGCGGCGGGTCAGACTATGCAGAGGCGCAGGAGTTGCTGTTGAAATTCGGCAACCGGCACGGGCTTGTTGCCGGGGCGACGGGCACTGGCAAGACGGTGACGCTGCAAATCCTCGCCGAAGGTTTCTCGGATGCGGGCGTGCCGGTGATCCTGTCGGATATCAAAGGCGATGTTTCGGGGATGGCGGTCGCAGGCAGTGCCGAGGGCAAGCTGCATGGTGCGTTCACCGAACGCGCTACGCGCATTGGCTTTGACGGGTTTCACTACGACGCGTTCCCTGTGATCTTCTGGGACGTGTTCGGCGATCAGGGCCACCCGGTGCGCACCACGGTGGCCGAGATGGGGCCGCTGTTGCTGGCGCGGCTCATGTCGCTCTCCGATGCGCAGGAGGGGGTGCTCAACATCGCATTTCGCGTGGCCGACGAAGAGGGGCTACCGCTGCTTGATCTCAAGGATTTGCAGGCGCTGTTGATCTTTGTGGGGCAGTCGGCCTCGGAATTTTCGCTGCGCTATGGCAATGTGACCGCGGCCTCGGTCGGGGCGATCCAGCGGGCGCTGCTGGTGCTGGAAAATCAGGGGGGCGGGCATTTCTTCGGCGAACCTGCCCTGGATCTGGCCGATCTCATGCGCGTGACGCCCGAGGGGCGGGGCCATGTCAATATCCTTGCCGCCGACAGGCTGATCAATTCGCCACGCCTTTATGCGACGTTTCTTTTGTGGCTACTGTCGGAGTTATTCGAGAAACTGCCCGAGGTGGGCAATCCCGACAAGCCGCGCCTGGTGTTTTTCTTCGACGAGGCGCATCTTCTTTTTGACGACGCGCCCAAGGCGCTGGTGGACAAGGTCGAGCAGGTGGCGCGGCTTATCCGGTCCAAGGGTGTGGGGGTCTATTTCATCACCCAGAACCCTGATGACGTGCCCGATGCGATCCTCGGACAGTTGGGTAACCGGTTTCAGCACGCGCTGCGCGCCTTTACCGCGCGTGATCAACGCGCGCTCAAGCGCGCCGCCGAGACCTATCGCCCCAATCCCCTTTTCGACACGTTCGAGGCGATTCGCGATATCGGCACGGGCGAGGCAGTGACATCGCTCATGGAGGGCAAGGGGGTGCCGGGGGTGGTCGAGCGCACGCTCATTCGCCCGCCCGCGACGCAGCTTGGCCCCTGTGACGCGGCCACGCGACGCGCGGTCATTGCCGCCTCGCCGGTGGCGGGCAAGTATGAGACGGCGATTGACCGTCATTCTGCGTTCGAAATTCTTGCCGCTCGGGTCGAGGCGGCGGCGAAGGAGGCCGAAGAGGCCGAGGCGCGCGCCTTGGCTGAAAAGCAGGCGGAGCGCGAGTTCAAGGCGGCGCGACGCTATTCGGGCGGGGCGCAACCGGGGCGGACGACGCGCGGCCGTGCCACCGAGAGCCTTGGCGGTGCAATCACCTCTGCGGTGGTCAAGGAGTTGCAGGGCACGACCGGGCGGCGGCTGGTGCGCGGTATTCTGGGGGGGCTGTTTCGGGGGCGGTAAAGGCTGTGTCGCCCGGCGGCGCGACCGGAGGCTCGTGTGGCGGAAGCTCAGCGGGTCACGTCTGAAGCAAGGTTTCCAGATCATCGCGCAATGCCGCATATACCGTTTCCGCGAGACGCAGGCGTCGCGGCTTGATCGCCGGCGTCTCGACCCGCAAGAGCGCCTCGACCCCGAGAAAGAACGGCAGCACCGTGCGTCGTTCCGTCTCGGTCAAGGCGAAGGTCTCGGTGAACTGGCGCGCGAGGGCGGCATCGACCCCGCACCACGCCGCGCCCGACGGGGCCATGCCGCGCCGCGCGAGATGCATCAGAAAGCGCGCGATATCCTTGCAGACCGGCATGTGCGCCGAACCGCCCGTGTCGATGCCGGTGAAGCGATCGCCGTCCCTGAGCAGATTGTTGGGGTGAAAATCGCCATGGCAGACCGCTACCCGCCATTCGGCCCCGTCAAGGCGCTGCGCGAGGGACCGAAGAGCGGCGAGAATCTCGGATTCGATCTTGCGCAGATGGTCGAAGGGTTGTGCTTCGGCACAGCGTCCCGCGCGCGCCAGCCAGCCCTCGGGCGCGGCGCCGGTCCAGCTTTCAGAGGCATCCGTGTAGCGGCGTAACCATTGGGCGGCGGGGGCAAGCGCCGCGCCGCGCGCCTCTGGTTCGGTCTGCCAGAGCCATTGCAGAAGCGGCGTGCCCGGGGCGCGTTCCATCACCATCAGGCGCAGTTCAGGCAGATAGGCCAGCGGTTCGGTCACGCGGAATCGAGCGCCCTGCATATAGGGCCAGATGCGCCGCGCCTCCTGCCATTCGCGGGCCTGCATCTCGGCGGTGGCGCGCTCTGCCTGCCGGAAGATTGCCGCGCGGCCGCGCCAGTGTCCGGCGAAGATCGCGCGCTTGCCCGGCACATGGCGCAGAACCTCGGTGATCACCGCCCCGTCGGGCAGGTCGATTTCGGGCAGGGGGGGGGCATCGGACATGGCCGGAGTTTTTCCCGAGGCCCCGCGCGGCGTCAACCGAATTGCGCCCGCTCGCCCGCGCGGCTAAGGTCAAGCCCGGAATTCAGGCAGCAGGATGACAGCATGAGCGCGACCCCCGTCACGGAACTGAGCTTTGAACAGGCAATGCAGGAACTGGAACAGGTGGTGAGCCGTCTGGAGCGCGGCGATGTGGCGCTTGACGAGTCGATCACGCTTTATGAGCGCGGCGCGCTTCTCAAGAAGCGCTGCGAGGAAAAGCTGAAAGAGGCCGAGGAGAAGGTTCACGCCATCACCCTCGACGCCGAGGGCAACCCCACGGGCAGCCGCCCGTTGTCGGAGGGGTGATGCGGGCGGCTCTGATCCGCGACGCGGCGCTCGTCACGGATCACCTGACGGCTGTGCTCGGGGCCTATCCCTCAGGGCCGATCACCGATGCCATGCGCTATGCCACGCGCGGCGGCAAGCGCATCCGTGCGCATCTGGTGCTGGAAGGCGCGCGGATGCTGGGGGTGGCGGAGGCGGCGGCGCTCTGGCCTGCGGGGGCGATAGAGGCGATGCACGCCTACAGCCTTGTGCATGACGATCTGCCCGCTATGGATGATGACGCGCTGCGCCGGGGGCAACCCACGGTGCATGTCGCATGGAACGAGGCCATCGCGATCCTGACGGGTGATGCGCTTCAGGCGTTGGCCTTCGAGATGGCGGCCGATCCCCGCAGCGGGGCGGGCGATGTGCGGGCCGACCTGGCACTTGGCCTTGCGCGTGCGGCGGGCGGGCGGGGAATGGTGCTGGGGCAGGCGCGCGACATTGCGGCCGAGAGCGCGCCCGCGCCGCTGACCCTTGACGAGATCACCGCGTTGCAGGCGGGCAAGACCGGCGCGCTGATCGAATGGGCGGCCACCGCAGGCGCGATCATGGCGCGGGCCGATCCCGCGCCGCTGACCGCCTATGCGCGCGCGCTTGGCCTTGCATTCCAGATTCAGGATGACGTGATCGACGTGACCGGCGATGCGGCGGCGGCCGGCAAGGCCGTGGGCAAGGATGCCGCCGCGGGCAAGGCCACCTTCGTGTCGCTGCTGGGGCTGGAGGGCGCGCGCGCGCGCGCACACACACTGGTTGACAGCGCCTGCGACGCGCTATCCTGTTATGGCGCGCGGGGCGACGGGTTGCGTGATCTGGCCCGCTTCGTTATCTCGCGCGAAAGCTGAGTTTCCCCCGGGGAGGGGTGCCATGTCCGACCGTCCGAAAACACCGCTTCTCGATCAGGTCAACGTTCCCGCCGATCTCAAGCGGTTGAGCGACGCGCAACTTGTGCAGCTTGCCCATGAACTGCGCGCCGAGACGATTTCGGCGGTCTCGGAGACCGGCGGGCACCTGGGCGCGGGGCTGGGGGTGGTGGAACTGACCGTGGCGCTGCACCATGTGTTCGACGCGCCGCGTGACAAGATCATCTGGGACGTGTCGCACCAGTGCTATCCGCACAAGATCCTGACCGGGCGGCGGGATCGCATCCGCAGCTTGCGGCAGAAGGACGGTCTGTCGGGTTTCACCAAGCGCAGCGAGTCGCCTTATGACCCTTTCGGCGCGGCGCATAGCTCCACCTCGATCAGCGCGGCGCTTGGCTTTGCCGTGGCGCGCGATCTGGGAGGGCCCTGCGAGACCGGCCATGGCGATGCCATCGCGGTGATCGGTGACGGGGCGATGAGCGCAGGCATGGCGTTCGAGGCGATGAACAACGCGGGCCACCTGAAGAAGCGGCTGTTCGTCATTCTCAACGACAACGAGATGTCCATCGCGCCACCAGTGGGTGCGCTTTCGACCTATCTCTCGCGGCTTTACGCGGGCGAGCCCTTCCAGGAATTCAAGGCCGCCGCCAAGGGCGCGATCTCGCTTTTGCCGCCCCCTTTTCAGGAGGGCGCACGGCGGGCCAAGGACATGCTCAAGGGGCTGGCCGTGGGCGGCACGCTTTTCGAGGAACTGGGGTTTTCCTATGTCGGGCCCATCGACGGTCATGATCTCGATCAGCTTCTGCCCGTGCTGCGCACGGTCAGGGCGCGGGCCACGGGGCCGATGCTCATCCATGTGCTGACGAAGAAGGGCAAGGGCTATGCCCCGGCGGAGGAGGCGCGAGACGGTGGCCACGCGACGGCACGGTTCGACGTGCTGACCGGCAAGCAGGTGAAAGCACCGTCGAACGCGCCGAGTTACACGCGCGTCTTTGCCGACGCGCTTCTGGCCGAGGCGGCAGAGGATCCGCGCATCTGCGCAGTGACGGCGGCGATGCCGGATGGCACCGGGCTGAACCTCTTTGCCGGGCGCTATCCGTCGCGGCTCTTTGATGTGGGCATCGCAGAGCAGCATGCGGTGACGTTTTCCGCCGGTCTAGCGGCTGGGGGGATGCGGCCCTTTTGTGCGCTCTACTCGACGTTCTTGCAGCGCGGTTATGATCAGGTTGTACATGACGTGGCAATCCAGCGCCTGCCCGTCCGGTTTGCCATTGATCGCGCGGGCCTTGTCGGGGCTGACGGGGCAACCCATGCCGGGGCTTTCGACGTGGCATTTCTGGCGAACCTGCCTGGGTTTGTGGTCATGGCCGCCGCAGACGAGGCGGAACTTGTCCATATGGTCGCCACGGCAGCGGCGCATGACGCGGGGCCGATTGCGTTCCGCTATCCACGCGGCGAGGGGGTGGGGGTCGAGATGCCCGCACGTGGTGTACCGCTTGAGATCGGCAAGGGACGGATGATCCGCGAGGGGGCGGGGGTGGCGATCCTCTCCTTCGGCACGCGGCTGTCCGAAGTGCGCGCAGCCTGCGAGGCGCTGGAGTCGCGCGGGATCACGCCGACGGTGGCCGATGCGCGCTTTGCCAAACCACTTGATCGCGAGATGATCCTCGATCTGGCCGGGCGGCACGAAGCGCTGATCACCGTGGAGGAGGGGGCCATCGGCGGGTTTGGCAGTCATGTCGGCCAGTTGCTCGCCGAGGAAGGAGTGTTCGACCGGGGCCTGAAGTTCCGGTCAATGGTGCTGCCCGATATCTTCATAGATCAGGCGAGCGCCGAGCAGATGTATGACGTGGCGGCGATGAACGCGCCGCATATCGAGGCGAAGGTGCTCGAGTTGATGGGGATTTCGCTGATCACTGGCAAACGCGCCTGACCACCCCATATGGGGTGGGAAAAGGAGACGCCCATGCCCCGCTTCATCACCCTTTGTCTTGCGCTTCTGATCACCCTTCCGGCCCATGCGCTCGATACGAGCGCGGGCAAGCTGACGGTTACGCGGATGGTGGCGGGGCTGACCGAACCCTGGGCGCTCGGGTTTTTGCCTGATGGCGGGCTCTTGATTACCGAACGTGGCGGGCGGTTCCTGCATGTGGCAGGTGGCGAGACGCGCGCGGTGGCGGGCGTGCCAGAGGTGGCGGCACGGGGGCAGGGGGGGCTTCTTGATGTGCTGGTGCCACGTGATTTTGCGGCGACGCGCGAGATATTCCTGAGCTTTTCGAGGCCGCAACCGGGTGGCGCGGGCACGGCGGTGGCGCGCGCGCGGCTGTCTCAGGACGGGGTGCGGCTGGAGGATATGCAGGTGATCTTCGAACTTGTACCCGGTTCTTCCGGCGGGCGGCATTTCGGCTCGCGGCTGGTCGAGGCGCGCGACGGCACGCTTTTTGTCACCATTGGCGACCGGGGCGATGGTCCCACGGCGCAGGACATCTCCAATCAGAACGGCACGGTCATCCGCATCAACCGGGACGGCTCTGTGCCATCCGACAATCCCTTCGTGAACAGGCCGGGCGCGCGGCCTGAAATCTGGTCTTATGGTCATCGCAACGCGCAAGGGGCGGCGCTTGACGACGAGGGGCGGCTCTGGGTGGTCGAGCACGGGGCGCGCGGCGGCGACGAGGTCAACCTTGTGGTGCGCGGCGCGAATTACGGCTGGCCGGTGATCGCCTATGGCAGGCATTATTCGGGGGCGCGGATTGGTGAGGGAACGCACAAGGACGGGATGGAGCAGCCCGTGCATTACTGGGATCCTTCCATCGCGCCTTCGGGGATGGTGATCTATTCCGGCACGCTCTGGCCCGAGTGGCGCGGACATGTCCTCGTGGGCGCGCTCAAGTTCGGGATGATCTCGCGTCTTTCGGGCAATCCCCTGACTGAGGCCGAGCGACTCAAATCCGCCGAGACCGCGCGCGTGCGCGATATCCGCGAGGCGCCTGATGGCAGTATCTGGTTTCTGAGCGTGGGCAATGGTGCGGCCTATCGGATAACACCTGGCTGATCCATTCTTCTGGCCATAAATATCCCGGGGGTGCGGGGGCTGGCCCCCGCTTTACCGCGTTTTCAAACAGACAGCCGCGCCCCATGCGCGCCGCGCTCGCGATAGGGCGTGGTGTGGTAATGCGCCCGGTAGCATTTCGAGAAATGCGACGGGCTGGCAAAACCGCAGGCAAGCGCCACGTTGATAACCGTCATGTCGGTTTGCATCAAAAGATTGCGCGCCTTTTGCAGTCGTAATTCCATGTAATAGCGTTTCGGGCTGCGGTTGAGATAGCGGCGAAAGAGCCGTTCGAGCTGGCGCGTGGACATGCCCACCTCGCGCGCGAGGATCGAGGGGCTGATCGGTTCTTCGATATTGGCCTCCATGGCCTGAATGACCTGGCTCAGCTTGGGGTGGCGGACGCCGATGCGGGTCGGCACCGAGAGACGCTGCGTGTCCTGATCGGTGCGGATCGAGGAATATATCTGCTGATCGGCCACCGCGTTGGCCAACTTTTCGCCATGGGTGTCGGCAATGAGGCTCAGCATCAGGTCGATGGACGAAGTGCCACCCGCCGTGCTCATCCGGTTGCCATCGACGACAAAGACCGATTTCGTCAGGTCCACCTCGTCGAACTCTTCGAGAAAGGCGTCGTGGTTCTCCCAGTGGATCGTGGCGCGCTTGCCATCAAGCAGCCCCGCCTTTGCGAGCACATAGGAGGCGGTGCAGAGCCCCCCCATGCGCAAGCCCCGCCGCGCCTCGCGCCGGAGCCAGTTGAGCATGCGCTTGGTCGCGGCCTTGTGCACGTCCATGCCGCCGCAGACGAGCACGATATCCTCGCGGTTCAATTCGCCAAGGGGGGCATCGATGGTAAAGCGCACACCGGCAGAGGATGTCACCTCTCCATCGCTGTCGCTGGTGATGTGCCAGGTATAGAGCGTCTGCCCCGAAAGCCGGTTGGCGATCCGCAGGCATTCCACGGCTGCCGCGAAACTGAGCAGGGTGAACTTGTCCAGAAGCACGAACACAAAGCGCGTCGGTGCCTTGGGCGCGTCCACCTCTATGGTCTCCAGCTCAGGTATCATGGCCAATTTCCCCGTCGCGGCGCGTGATACTTCGCCACTTTCACGAAACGGTTGCGATTCACAAGGGAAACCGGCGCAATCGTGTCGCATTTTGACCAGGCCGGGATATGGTCTATGGTTTCGGGGTCGGGTATAGAAAAGGCCCGACCGACAGACATAGCGGAGACTGACGATGATCGAATGGCAAAAAACCGGCTGGCGCGCGAAAGAGCGGGTGCAGATGCCGGATTATCCCGATGCAGGGGCGCTTGCCCTGGTCGAGGAACGCCTGCGCCAGTATCCGCCCCTCGTCTTTGCTGGTGAGGCGCGACGGCTCAAGCGCGCGCTGGGGGCGGCCTCGCGCGGCGAGGCATTCCTGTTGCAGGGCGGCGATTGCGCCGAGGCGTTCGACCAGTTCTCGGCGGATGCGATCCGCGACACCTTCAAGGTGATGCTGCAAATGGCGATGGTGCTGACCTATGGCGCCAAGGTTCCGGTGGTCAAGGTCGGTCGCATGGCGGGGCAATTCGCCAAGCCGCGCTCGGCACCCACCGAGGTGATCGGGGACATGGAACTGCCCAGCTATCGCGGCGACATTATCAACGAGCTGGCCTTCACCCCCGAGGCGCGCAGTCCCAATCCCGAAAAGATGTTGCAGGCCTATACGCAGGCGGCGGCGACGCTGAACCTGTTGCGCGCCTTCTCGACCGGCGGCTATGCGGACGTGCATCAGGTGCATCAATGGACGCTCGGTTTTACCGAGGGCGAGAAGGCCGCGAAATATCGCGAGATGGCCAATCACATCTCGGATGCGCTCGATTTCATGAAGGCGGCGGGGATCGACAGCGACCGTGCGCACACGCTCAGAACGGTGGATTTCTACACGTCGCATGAGGGTCTTTTGCTGGAATACGAAGAGGCGCTGTGCCGGCTCGATTCCACCAGCGGAAAGTGGCTGGCGGGATCGGGGCACATGCTCTGGATCGGGGATCGCACGCGCCAGCCGGACGGGGCGCATGTAGAGTTCCTGCGCGGGGTGCTCAACCCCATCGGCCTCAAATGCGGGCCGACCACGAGCGTCGAGGATCTCAAGCGGCTTCTGGCCACGCTCAACCCCGAGAACGAGGCGGGCCGCCTTACCCTGATTGCACGGTTCGGGGCGGGCAAGGTGGGCGAGAACCTGCCCCGCCTCATTCGCACGGTGCAGGAGGAGGGCGCGAAGGTGCTTTGGGTTTGTGATCCGATGCATGGCAACACGATCAAGTCGGCCACCGGCTATAAGACCCGGCCTTTTGAACTGGTGCTGCGGGAAGTGCAGGAGTTCTTTGCCATTCACCGGGCCGAAGGCACCATTCCGGGTGGCGTGCATTTCGAGATGACCGGGCAGGATGTGACCGAATGCACCGGGGGAATGCGGGCATTGTCCGAGGAAAACCTGTCGGATCGTTACCATACAGCCTGCGATCCGCGGCTTAATGCGTCGCAATCTCTGGAACTGGCGTTTCTTGTGGCTGAGGAACTCGCATCGTTCCGGGCGGGCACACGGCAGGCAGAAGCCGTTTGAATGGCATGATCCCATGAAGAAAAGGGCGCGGCATTTCCGCGCCCTTTTCGTTTCAGACCGCGAAATCCTGAAGCGAGCGGCCAGCAGACTCGGCCGCGACCAGCCAACCGGGCTTGCGGCCGCGCCCTGTCCAGGTTCTGGAGGGATCGGCGGGGTCGCGGTATTTCACGCCCGATTTAACGGTTTTCCGGATTGCCGTATCTGCGCCGGGAAATATATCGCCGATGGTAAAACCGGCCTCTCGGATGCGATTTACAAGCGCCGCTCGAAGCTGTTTCTTTTCTTCTTCCTTTTTGGCGGCGGCCATTTCGTGCGCCTCTTTTGCGAGGTTTTCAAGTTGTTGCGACGAAAGTTTCGAAAGGTCTGTCATTCTTGTCTCCTTTTCATGAGATTTGTTTACAGAAAAGTTTTGCAGGCGCAAGGGAAACCGGAGAATGCAAGGTTTCGGCGCAATGACCGGCTATTTATCGTGGCGATATCGACATCTTCTGGCGCGTTCATTGCGCACACAGATGACGCGAATTGGGTACACGCGCGCGGTGGGGTGAGAATGTCTTAAACCTTTCACCGTCTGATGCCCTTCACGCGCCGATGTGAAGGAGCACGCGATGATACTGGATTTCTTCCGGCAGGGAGGGGCGGCGGCAACGGAGCCGCCCGAGACGAAGGCAAGCGCCGCGGGCAGGGTCATCGCCTGGGGGATGCAGGGGTGCACGGCCTGGGGGCCGCGCGATGCGGTGAGCCTGATGCGTGCGGGGTTCTCGGGCAATCCGGTGGGGTTTCGCTGCGTCAAGATGATCGCCGAGGCGGCGGCGGCATTGCCGCTGGTGTTGCAGGATTGCGAACGCCGTTTTGCCGCGCATCCGGTGCTTGATCTGGTGAAGGCCCCCAATCCGGCGCAGGGACAGGCAGAGCTGTTCGAGGCGCTTTATGGCCAGCTTCTGCTGAGCGGGAACGCCTATGTCGAGGCGGTGGGGACCGGGACGGGCGTGCCGCTGGAGCTGCATGTGCTGCGCTCGGACCGGATGAGCGTGGTGCCGGGACCGGATGGCTGGCCGGTGGGCTATGACTATCAGGTGGGCGGGCGCAAGCACCGGTTTTCGCTGGGCGAGGGCGCGCCCTCTATCTGCCATATCAGGAGCTTTCACCCGCAGGACGACCATTACGGTCTGTCGCCCCTGCAACCGGCGGCGCAGGCCATTGACGTGCACAACGCGGCAAGCCGTTGGTCCAAGGCGCTTCTGGACAATGCGGCGCGGCCCTCGGGGGCGATTGTCTATAAAGGCGCCGAGGGGCAGGGGAACCTGACCGAGGATCAATATGCCCGGCTGGTGGGCGAGATGGAGGCGCATCATCAGGGCGCGCGCAATGCGGGGCGGCCGATGCTGCTGGAGGGCGGGCTTGACTGGAAGCCGATGGGATTCTCGCCCTCGGACATGGAATTCCAGAAGACCAAGGAGGCGGCGGCGCGCGAGATCGCGCTGGCCTTTGGCGTGCCACCGATGCTGCTGGGCATTCCGGGCGACGCGACATTCGCCAATTACCAGGAGGCGAACCGGGCGTTTTACCGCCTGACGGTGCTGCCGCTGGCGGCGCGGGTGACGGCGGCGGTGGCGGCGTGGCTGACGAGATTCAGCGGCGAAGCGCTTGATCTGTCGCCCGATCTTGACCGGGTGCCGGCGCTGGCCGCCGAGCGCGATGCGCAATGGGCGCGCGTGACCGGGGCCAATTTCCTGACGCAGAGGGAAAAGCGGGCGCTGCTGGGATTGCCGCCGCTGCCGGAGGCGGGCGCGGATGGCTGAGCAGGCCCCGCCGCCGCGCTACGGGTTCGAGACGTTCGATTGCGCGCCCGCGCTGCGGCTTGAGGCGCATGAGCGGGTCTCTGACTTGCAGCATCGCGCGATGGTGGAGCGGCTGGAGCGGATGGAGGCGGCGCTGGAACGGTTGGAGCGGCGGTTGTGGCTGGCGGTCTATGGGGTGGCGGCGGCGGTGCTGGTGCAGGCGTTTCAGCCGATACTGGCGGCGCTGCCGGGATGAGGCGAAAGGGCGAGGTGATGGAGACGGGACTGGAACGGAAAGTCATGGGTGGTGCCACGGATGCCTTGCGGGTCACGGAGGCGGGCGCGATCGAGGGCTATGCAAGCCTGTTCGATGCGCCCGATCAAGGCGGCGACGTGGTGGCCAGAGGTGCCTATGCGGCGAGCCTGAAGCGGCTGGCGGCCGAGGGGCGCAAGGTTCGGATGCTCTGGCAGCATGACCCGCGCGAGCCCATCGGGATCTGGGACGAGGTGCGCGAGGATGTGCGCGGCCTTCATGTCAAGGGGCGGCTGCTTGACGGGGTGGCGCGGGCGCGCGAGGCGGCGGCGCTGATTGCCGCGGGGGCGCTTGACGGGCTGAGTATCGGCTATCGCACGCTGCGCGCGAGCCGGAACGAGAAGGGCCACAGGCTCTTGCGGGAACTGGAGCTTTGGGAGGTGTCGCTGGTGACCTTTCCGATGCTGCCCAGTGCGCGGGTGGCCGCCAAGGGGGAAGACCCCGGCGACACCTGGCGCGATCTGGCGGCCGTGCTGCGGGCGGCGCGCCGGGAAATGGCGCGGCCCTGAGCCGCCCGACCCGTAACCGAGAGGAGTTGACGATGACGACCGAGACGAAGGCTCGGACCGGGGAGGATATGCCCCCGGTCGCCGAGATGCGCGAGGCCATGGGCGGGTTTCTCAACGAGTTCAAGGGCTTTCGGGCCGAGATCAGCAAGCGGTTTCAACAACAGGATGACAAGATGACGATGATCGAACGCAAGAGCCTGGTGCAGGGCCGCCCGCATCTCGCGGGTGAGCGGGACAGCGGTGCGCCGCATCGCAAGGCGTTTGACGCCTATCTGCGCTCGGGCGATGATGACGGGCTGCGCGGGCTGGAGATGGAGGGCAAGGCGCTCAACACCTCGGTTGCGGCCGAGGGCGGCTATCTGGTCGATCCGCAGACCTCGGAGACGATCCGGTCGGTGATGAATTCCACCGCCTCGATCCGCGCCATCGCGAATGTGGTGACGGTGGAAGCCACGAGCTTTGACGTGCTGGTGGATCATACGGACGTGGGCCACGGCTGGGCGACCGAAACGGGGGCTGTGGCCGAGAGCGATACGCCGGTGATCGACCGCATCTCGATCGCGCTGCATGAGCTGAGCGCGTTGCCGAAGGCGAGCCAGCGGCTGCTGGACGACAGCGCCTTTGACGTGGAGGGCTGGCTGGCGGCGCGCATCGCCGACCGCTTCGCGCGCGCCGAGGCGGCGGCGTTTATCAGTGGCGACGGGTTGGACAAGCCGCGCGGTTTCCTGAGTCGTCCGGCGGTGGATAATGCCGTCTGGGTCTGGGGCAATCTGGGCTATGTGCCTACGGGCGTCGCGGGCGACCTGGGCGGCCCGGATCCGATTGTCGATCTGGTCTACGCGCTGGGGGCGGAATACCGCGCCAATGCCACGTTTGTCATGAACTCGCGCACCGCCGGCGTGGTGCGCAAGCTCAAGGATGCCGACGGGCGGTTCCTGTGGTCGGATGGCCTTGCCGCCGGGGAGCCGGCGCGGCTGATGGGCTATCCGGTGCTGGTCGCCGAGGACATGCCCGATATCGCGGCGGGCGCGGATGCCATAGCCTTTGGCGATTTCCGCGCCGGTTACACGGTGGCAGAGCGGCCCGACCTGCGCATCCTGCGCGATCCGTTCAGCGCCAAGCCGCATGTTCTGTTCTATGCCACCAAGCGCGTGGGCGGGGATGTGAGCGATTTCAAGGCGATCAAGCTGTTGCGGTTCGCCGCCGCCTGAGGCGTGCGGTGACGGCGGGCGGGGGCGTGTTTGCCCCCGTCCCGAGGCGCGTGTCGCAAAAGCGGCTTTGCTCAGCTTCCCCTCCGTCCGGGCAAGGCCGGGCGGCACGCGCCGCACAAGCGGGAGGGTCCGGAATGATGGAGATGGTCCATGTTGCTGATGGAAGAAAGCGCGGTGACGGCTGCCGCATTGCCGCTGGCGGCGTTCAAGGCGCATCTGCGGCTGGGCACCGGCTTTGCGGATGACGATATTCAGGATCCGGTTCTGGAGGGATTTCTGCATGCAGCCATGGCCGCGATCGAGGGACGCACCGGCAAGGTGCTGCTCGAACGGGATTTTTCATGGGTCATGCACGGCTGGCAGGATGTCACGGGGCAGGCTTTGCCTGTGGCGCCGGTCAGCGCGGTCCTGCGCCTCGTGTTGCGCGACCGCCGCGACGAGGCCGAGGTGATCGAGCCGAGCCTTTATCGGCTGGAGCGCGACGCGCATCGCCCGGTGCTGCGGCCTGTGGGCACGCTTTTGCCGATGGTGCCCTCGGGGGGGGTCGCCGAGATCGTGTTTCGCGCGGGCTATGGTGCGGGCTGGGGCGATCTGCCGCCCGATCTGGGGCAAGCGGTGCTGATGCTGGCGGCGCATTTCTATGAACACCGCGCCGAGACCGCATTGCGCGAGGGCTGTATGCCCTTCGGCGTGGCAAGCCTGATCGAGCGCTATCGCAAGGTGCGCCTGCTCGGGGGGGGCGTGCGATGAGGGCGGGGGTGAGGCTTTCCCGCCCTCTGGTGCTGGAGGCACGGGCGCGGGTGGCCGATGGCGCGGGCGGGTTCGCGCACGCCTGGGAGGTGCGCGGCACACTCTGGGCCAAGGTGGAAGCGCGCACGGGCCGTGAGGGGCCGGGCGAGGGCGCGAGCGTGGCGCGCGCGGCCTACCGGATCACGGTGCGGGCCGCACCGCAGGGCGCACCGTCGCGCCCCGTGCCAGGACAGCGGCTGCGCGATGGTGCGCGGGTGTTCGCAATCGAGGCGGTGACCGAGAGCGCGGCGGGGCCGGGATACCTGACGCTTTGGGCCGAAGAGGAGGTGGTGGCATGAGCTATGGCGTGGCGGCCGCGCTTCAGGTGGCGATCTATGAGCGTCTGGCGGGGAATGCGACGCTGGGCGCGCTGGTGGGCGGCGCGATCCATGATGCGGTCCCCAAGGGGCGTGCGCCCGATCTCTATGTCACCTTTGGCCCCGAGGAGGTACGCGAACGCGGCGACGGGAGCGGCGCGGGGGCAGAGCACCGCGTGACCGTCTCTGTCATCTCCGAGGCGGCGGGGTTTCTGGCCGCCAAGCAGGCGGCGGGGGCGGTGAGCGATGCGCTTGACGGGGCGGCGCTCGGCCTGTCGCGGGGGCGTCTGGTGGCGCTGAGTTTCCTGCGCGCGCGGGCGGTCCGCAGCGGCGCGGGCCAGCGGCGGCGGGTTGATCTGACATTCCGGGCGCGCATCGATGACAGCGTTTGAGACTTGAGCAACGGAGAACCAAGATGGCAGTTCAGAACGGCAAGGACCTTCTCATCAAGGTCGATCTTACGGGCGGCGGCAATTTTCAGACCGTGGCAGGCCTGCGCGCGACGCGCGTCAGCTTCAACGCCGAGAGCGTGGATGTGACGAGCCTCGAGTCGGCGGGGGGCTGGCGGGAATTGCTGGCGGGCGCGGGCGTCAAATCGGCCAACCTGAGCGGGTCGGGGATCTTTCGCGACGCGGCGAGCGATGCACGGATGCGGCAGATCTTCTTTGACGGGGAAATGCCGGATTTTCAGGTGATCATCCCCGATTTCGGCACCATCGAGGGGCCGTTTCAGGTGAGTTCCATAGACTATGGCGGCACGCATGACGGCGAGGCGACCTATGAGGTGGCGCTGGCCTCGGCGGGGCGGCTGACCTTTACGGCGCTCTGAGGCGATGGTGAACCCCTGGGCAGGCGAGGTGGCGCTGGTGCTGGATGGCGAGGGTTGCGTGATGCGGCTCACGCTCGGGGCGCTGGCGGAGATGGAGGCGGCGCTGGAGACGGGATCGCTGGTCGATCTGGTGGCGCGGTTCGAGACGGGGGCGTTTTCCTCGCGCGATGTGCTGGCGGTGATCGTGGCGGGGCTGCGCGGCGGTGGCTGGCGCGGGAGCGCGGCGGACCTGCTGAGCGCGGAAATCGAGGGCGGGCCGCTGATGGCGGCGCGGGCGGCGGCGCAGTTGCTGACGCGGGCCTTTGCCTTGCCGGAGGGCGGGGGATGAGCGCGCGGTTCGACTGGCCCGCGCTGTTGCGTGCGGGCGTGCAGGGGCTGGGGCTGCGCCCGGCGGAATTCTGGACGCTGACGCCGGTGGAATTGCGGCTGATGCTGGGCGAGGGCCACGGGCCGCGCCCGATGGCGCGGGCGGGACTGGAGGCGCTGTTGGCGGCCTTCCCCGACGGGACAGGAGATTTGGGCGATGGATGATCTGGAACGTGCGGACGATCTGGAGGCGCAGATCGCGGCCCTCGATGCGGCGATGGGGCAGGCCGGGGCGATGGCCGCGGCCTTTGCCGGGGAACTGGGCCGGGTGCGGGGTGGTCTTTCCGCCGCCGGGCAGGACGCGCAGAGCCTTGAGAGGGGATTGAGCCGGGGTCTGAGGGGCGCGTTGCGCGGCGCGGTGGTGGAGGGCGACAGCCTGAGCGAGAGCCTGCGGCGGCTGGCCACGACCCTCGTCAACACCGCGTTCAACGACGCGGTGCGGCCCGTCACGGATCAGGTGGGGGGGCTTTTGTCGCAAGGTGTCGGCGCGCTTTTGGGTGGGCTGTTGCCTTTTGCGAAGGGGGCTGGGTTCACGCAAGGGCGGGTCATGCCCTTTGCCACGGGGGGCGTGGTGAGCGGGCCGGTCGCTTTCCCGATGCGCGGCGGGCGCACCGGGTTGATGGGCGAGGCGGGTCCGGAGGCGATCCTGCCGCTTTCGCGCGGGTCGGACGGGCGGCTTGGCGTGCGCGCGCAGGGGGGCGGCGCGGTCAGCGTGGTGATGAACGTGACCACGCCCGATGTGGACGGCTTTCGCCGTTCTCAGGGGCAGATCGCCGCACAGCTTGGCCGCGTGATCGGGCGCGGCGCGCGCAACCGGTAAGCGGGAGGCAGAGATGGGATTTCACGAGATACGGTTTCCGGCCAATCTGAGCTTTGGCTCGGTCGGCGGGCCGGAGCGGCTGACCGAGATCGTCACGCTGGCAAGTGGACATGAGGAGCGCAACAGCCCCTGGGCGCAGGCGCGCAGGCGGTATGATGCGGGCGTGGCGTTGCGCAGCCTTGAGGATATCGAGGCGCTGATCGCGTTTTTCGAGGCGCGGCAGGGGCAGCTTTACGGGTTTCGCTGGAAGGACTGGGCCGATTTCAAGTCGAGCCGTGCCGGGGCCGCGCCCGCCTTTGACGATCAGCGGATCGGGGTGGGGGATGATGCGACGGTGGCGTTCCAACTGGTCAAGACCTATCGCTCGGGGGCGTTCGAGGCGGTGCGGCCCATCGTCAAGCCGGTGCGCGGCAGCGTGCGCATGGGGCTTGGCGATGTGGAGATGCGCGAGGGGGTGCATTACGAGGTCGATGAGACGACCGGTATCGTCACCTTTTCCGAGCCGCCCAACATGGGCGTGCCGGTGACGGCGGGCTATGAGTTCGACGTGCCGGTGCGGTTCGATACCGACCGCATTCAGGTGAGCCTTGCGAGCTTTCAGGCAGGCGAGGTGCCGAATGTGCCGGTGGTGGAGGTCCGGCTGTGAGCGGGGCAGGAGCCTGTGCCCTGGCCGTGCATCTGGGGCGGGGGATCACCACCGTGTGCCGGTGCTGGGCGCTTGTGCGCCGCGACGGGCTGGTGATGGGGTTCACCGATCACGATCGCACGCTCTTGTTCGATGGCATCGCCTTTCGCCCCGGCACGGGGATGAGCGCGCGCGCGGTGGAAGAAAGCACCGGGCTGGCCGTCAACAATACGGAGGCGTTTGGTGCGCTCTCGGACGAGGGGATCACGGAGGCCGAGATCGAGGCCGGGCGGTATGACGGCGCGCGGCTGCGGGCCTGGGTAGTGAACTGGCAGGACGTGGCGGAGCGGCTGGAGGTTTTCGCCGGGTCATTGGGCGATATCAGGCGCGCGGGGGGCGCGTTCGAGGCCGAGTTGCGCGGATTGACGGAGGCGCTGAATGTGCCGCTGGGACGGGTTTTCCAGAAGCGGTGCAGCGCCATTCTGGGGGATCACGAGTGCACCTTCGATCTCGATACGCCTGGGTATGTTGCAGAGCGGCCCGCCGAAGGGGTGGCGGGCGGGCGCGTGTTTCGCTTTGCGCAGATGGGGGGCTTTGCCGAGGACTGGTTCCGCCATGGTGTGCTGCGGGTGACGAGCGGGGCAGCGGCGGGCCTCATGGGCCTGATCAAGCGCGATACGATTGCGGGGGCAGGGCGCATCATCGAGCTGTGGCATCCGCTGGGGGCGCGGGTCGCGCCCGGCGACGGGCTGCGCATCGAGGCAGGCTGTGACAAGGCCATGCCAACCTGTCAGTTCAAGTTCGGCAACCTGCTGAATTTTCAGGGCTTCCCGGATATTCCCGGCGATGACTGGGTGATCACGGATCCGGCGAAATCGCCGCGTCTTGACGGCGGGAGCAGGCGGCGATGAGCGGCGCGCGGATCGTGGTCGCGGCGCGCGGCTGGCTTGGCACGCCCTACCGGCATCAGGCGGCGTGCCGGGGCGCGGGGTGCGATTGCCTTGGGCTTGTGCGCGGCGTCTGGCGCGAGGTGATGGGCGAGGAGCCCGAGCGCCCGCCCGCCTATTCGATGGACTGGGCAGAGCCCGCGCGCGAGGAGGCGCTGTGGGCGGCGGCGCTGCGGCATTTGTACGCGAAGCCGCTCGACGACGAGGCACCGGGCGACGTGCTGCTTTTCCGGATGCGCGAGGGGGCGGTGGCCAAGCATCTGGGGTTTGCCGCCGGGATGGGGGCGCGGGCCACGTTCATTCACGCCTATTCGGGGCATGGGGTGGTGGAAAACGCGCTGAGCCTGCCCTGGCGGCGGCGCATCGTCGCGCGTTTTGCCTTTCCTTTGGAGGGATAGATCATGGCAACGATTCTTCTGTCAGCCGCAGGCGCAGCGATTGGCGGCGCGGTCGGCGGGTCGGTTCTGGGGCTGTCGTCGGTCGCCATCGGGCGGTTTGCGGGCGCGCTGGTGGGGCGGTCCATCGACCAGCGGTTGCTGGGCCAGGGGTCTGGCGTGGTGGAAACGGGCCGCGTGAGCCGCTTGCGCCTGACGGGCGCGGGCGAGGGCGACGCGATCCCGCAGGTCTATGGGCGGATGCGCGTCGGCGGTCAGGTGATCTGGGCCACCGAGTTCCGCGAGAATGTCTCTGTGACGCGCGGACAGGGTGGCGGCAAGGGCAGCCCCAAGCCCGCCACGCCGGACACACGCACGATCAGCTATTCGGTGAGCCTTGCGCTTGCGCTTTGCGAGGGTGAGATCGGTCGCGTGGCGCGGGTCTGGGCCGACGGGACCGAGATTGCACCCGCAAGCCTCAACATGCGGGTCTATCCCGGCACGCGCGATCAGATGCCCGATTCGGTGATCGAGGCGGTGGAGGGTGCGGGCAACGTGCCTGCCTATCGCGGCACGGCCTATGTGGTGATCGAGGATCTGGACCTTTCGGCCTTTGGCACGCGGATGCCGCAATTCAGCTTTGAGGTTTGCCGCCCGTCGCAGGCGGGGGGCGAGGGGGCGGCGCTTGACCCGGTGCGCGCGGTGCGCGGTGTGGCGATGCTGCCCGGAACGGGGGAATATGCGCTGGCCACCACGCCGGTGATGATGGATTTCGGCTTTGGCGCGTCCGGCCCGGCCAATATCAACACAGCCCAGGAACGGCCCGATTTCGTGGTGGCACTCGAAGCCTTGCGAGAGGAGTTGCCGCAGGTGCGCGCGACCTCGCTGATCGTGAGCTGGTTCGGCGACGATCTGCGCTGCGGGGACTGTCGAATACGGCCTCGGGTGGAGAAAAAGGCGTTTGAATCCCGCAATATGCCCTGGACGGTGTCGAGCCTGACGCGGGCGCAGGCGGGCGAGGTGCCCAAGGATGCGCAGGGCCGCGAGGTCTATGGCGGCACGCCCGCCGATCAGGCGGTGGTGGAGGCGATCCTGTCGTTGAAATCGGCGGGTCAGGACGTGCTTTACTATCCGTTCATCCTGATGGAGCAGATGGCGGGCAACGGCCTGCCCGATCCGTGGCGCGATGCGGGCGATCAACCGGTTTTGCCCTGGCGCGGGCGGATCACCACGTCGAAGGCACCGGGCCAGCCCGGCAGCCCCGATCGCACGGCAGAGGCCGAGGCGCAGGTGGCGGGGTTCTTCGGGGCGGCGCGGGCGGCGGATTTCACCGTGACGCCGGTGGCGGCGGTGCCGGTGGAGGAGCCGGGGACCGGCGCGCTTGATCTTCTCACCTTCGGTGGCCGGGTCAAGCGCAGCCCGGTGGTTTATAGCGGCCCTGACGAATGGTCCTACCGGCGCTTCATCCTGCATCAGGCGGCGCTTTGCGCGGCGGCGGGGGGCGTGGAGAGCTTTGCCATCGGGTCGGAGATGCGCGCGCTCACGCAGATCCGGGGCGTGGGCGACAGCTTTCCGGCGGTGGCGCAGCTTCGGGCGCTGGCCGCCGAGGTGCGCGCGATCCTGGGGCCGGAGGTCAGGATCACATACGCCGCCGACTGGACCGAGTATTTCGGCTATCAGCCGGGGGATGGCGACCGGTTCTTTCACCTCGATCCGCTTTGGGCGGATGACAATATCGACTTTGTCGGCATCGACAATTACATGCCGCTCTCGGACTGGCGCGAGGGGCATGAGCATCTTGATGCGCGTGACTGGCCGTCGATTCATGATCTCGATTACTTGCAGGCCAATATCGAGGGTGGCGAGGGGTATGACTGGTTCTACCCCTCCGAGGAGGCGCGGGCGGCGCAGCGACGTGTGCCGATCACCGATGGCGATCATGACGAGGCGTGGATCTGGCGGTTCAAGGATCTGCGCAACTGGTGGGGCAAGGCCCATCACGAGCGGGTGGGCGGCGTGCGCAGCGAAGAGCCGACCGCTTGGGAGCCGCAGTCGAAACCCATCCGCTTTACCGAATATGGCTGTGCGGCGGTGGACAAGGGCACCAACGAGCCGAACAAGTTTCTCGATCCCAAATCCTCGGAATCGAGCCTGCCGCGGTTTTCCACCGGGCAGCGCGATGAGTTGATCCAGATGCAGTATCTGCGCGCGGTGACGGGGTATTGGTCCGGCCCCGCGCGCAACCCGCTCTCGGAGATCTATGGCGGGCCTATGATCGACATGGATCATGCCTGTGTCTGGGCCTGGGATGCGCGGCCTTTCCCGTGGTTTCCGGGCAATACCGGCCTGTGGTCGGATGGCGAGAACTATGCGCGCGGGCACTGGATCACGGGGCGCGCGAGCGGGCGCAGGCTGGGCGAGGTGGTGTCAGAGATTGCCGGACGCGCAGGCGTTGCGGCGCGTGATGTGGCGCGCGCGGAGGCGTTTCTGCGCGGCTATCTGGTGGATCAGGTGGGTTCGGCGCGCGCGGCGCTGCAACCGCTGCTGATGGCCTACGGCGTGGACGCGGTGGAGCGCGGCGGCGTTCTGGGGTTCCGCCGCCGCGACGGGCGCGCCGATCATCTGGTCGATCTGAACCGGGTGGTGCGCGATCCCGAACTTGGCGGCGCGCTGGAGGAGACGCGCGGCAGCGATCTGGAACTGGCGGGGCGCGTGCGGCTGCGGTTCATCGAGGCGGAGGCCGATTACGAGGCGGTGGCCGAGGAGGCGATCCTGCCCGATGAGGCCACGCACGCGGTGGCCACCTCGGAGATGCCGCTTGTGCTGACGCGCGCGGAAGGGCGGCAGGTGGTGGAACGGTGGCTGTCGGAGGCGCGGCTTTCGGTCGATACGCTGCGGCTGACATTGCCGCCCTCGCGGCTGCTGATCGGGGCAGGCGATGTGCTGGAACTGCCCGAGGGGGCAGGCGGCGGGCGCTATCGCATCGACCGGGTGGAGCAGATGGCGGGGGTGCAGCGCGTGGAGGCCACGCGCACCGACCCCGAGAGTTTTCGCCCCGTGCTGATCGAGGGCGCGCCCGCGCGGCTGCGCCCCTTCGTGGCAGCGGGGCCGGTGACGCCGCTGTTCCTCGATCTGCCACTGATGAGCGGCGAGGAGGTGCCCCATGCGCCGCATCTGGCGGTGATCGCCGATCCCTGGCCGGGGACGGTGGCGCTTTATGCCTCGGAGGAGGACGCGAATTACGCGCTTGATGCGGTGATTGCGGCGCAGGCCACGGTGGGGCTGACCGAGACCCCGCTTTTCCCCGCCCATCCGGGGCGGATCGACCGGGGCGAGGGCCTTTTCGTGCGGTTGCGCCACGGGCGGCTTGAGAGTGTGAGTGACACGGCCTTGCTGGGCGGGGCCAATCTCTGCGCGATCGGCGACGGCACGCCGAATGGCTGGGAGTTGTTCCAGTTCCGCGACGCTGAGCTTGTCGCGCCCGAGACGTATATCCTGCGCCACCGGCTGCGCGGGCAGTTGGGGACCGAGGGCGCAGGGGTGTGGCCGCCCGGCTCGATCCTGGTGCGTCTTGACGGGGTGCCGCAGCAGACAGGCCTGACCGAGGCGCAGCGCGGGCAGGCCCGCCATTACCGCATCGGGCCGGGGGGCCGCCCGGTGGACGATCCGAGCTTTGGCCATGCGGTGCTGGCCTTTGACGGAATCGGGCTGCGCCCCCTTGCGCCGGTGCATCTGCGCGCGGTCGAGGCGGGCGGCGATCTGCGCGTGACATGGGTGCGGCGCACGCGGATCGGCGGCGACCGCTGGGACACGCCCGATGTGCCGCTTGGCGAGGAAGCCGAGCGCTATCTTCTGCGCGTGCGGCGCGGCGCGCAGGTGCTGCGCGAGGTCGATATCACGGCGCCGGACTGGACCTATCCCGCAAGCGTGCGCACCGCCGACGGCCCCGACGCGGGCAAGCGGATCGAGGTGGCACAGCTCTCGGCCCTGTTCGGTGCGGGGCGCTTTGCCATCCGCGACTTGTGATCCTTTACGGGTGGGCGGCCCCTTGCCGCCGCCCGCCCTTTGCGCCACCTTGCGCGGCGATACACACGCGCACAGGGAGGCCGTCATGCCCGTCAAGAACCGTTTCGCCGAATTGCACCCGGAAATCACCGAATGGCGCCGCGATATCCACGCCCACCCCGAAATCCTCTACGAGACGCACCGCACCAGCGCGCTTGTGGCCGAGAAGCTGAAGGCGTTCGGCTGCGACGAGGTGGTGACGGGCATCGGACGCACCGGTGTGGTGGGCGTGATCCGGGGCAAATCCAACGGCTCTGGTCGGGTGATCGGGCTGCGCGCCGATATGGACGCGCTGCCCATCCATGAGGCGACGGGGGTGGATTACGCCAGCAAGACGCCCGGCGCGATGCATGCCTGTGGTCATGACGGGCATACCGCCATGCTGCTTGGGGCCGCGCAATATCTGGCCGAGACGCGCAATTTCGACGGCACGGCGGTGGTGATCTTTCAGCCCGCCGAGGAAGGCGGTGCCGGGGGCCGCGCGATGTGCGAGGATGGCATGATGGACCGCTTCGGCATTCAGGAGGTTTACGGGATGCATAACTGGCCGGGCCGCCCCGTGGGCAGCTTTGCCATCCGTCCCGGCGCATTCTTCGCCGCGACCGATCAGTTCGACATCGCGCTGACGGGCAAGGGCGGGCACGCCGCCAAACCGCACGAGACCGTGGACACGACCGTGATGGCCGCGCATCTGGTGACTGCCCTCCAGACCATCGCCAGCCGCAATGCCGATCCGGTGGATCAGGTGGTGGTGTCGGTCACGTCCTTCCAGACATCCTCCAACGCGTTCAACGTGATCCCGCAGGGCGTGCATCTCAAGGGCACGGTGCGCACCATGAGCGCGGCGATGCGCGATCTGGCCGAGGCGCGTATCTGCGCACTGGCCGAGCATGTGACGGCAGGCTTTGGCGGCAGCGCCGAGGTGGCCTATCATCGCGGCTATCCGGTGATGGTCAACCACGAGGAACAGACCGCGTTCGCGGCCAGCGTTGCGGCCAAGGTCAGCGGCGGCTGCGATGATGCGCCGCTGGTCATGGGCGGCGAGGATTTCGCCTTCATGCTCGAGGAACGGCCCGGCGCCTATATCCTTGTGGGCAATGGCGACACGGCGATGGTCCACCACCCGCAATACAATTTCAACGACGAGGCGATCCCGGCGGGGTGCAGCTTCTGGGCGGGGATCGTCGAGGAGCGGATGCCGGCCTGAGCGCGGCGGCGTTGCTGTTTTGAGTATTTCAGGAACAGTGAAAAGGGGCGGGGTATCATCCCGCCCCGGTCGTTTCAGCATGTGAGCGGCACAAGGCCGGGTGCGGCGCCGTCATGGCCGCCGGGCATTCGTGTCTGCCTGTTGACCGATCATACCTTGCCAAAAACACGGGCAAAGATCGTGTCCACATGCTTCGTGTGATAGCCGAGGTCGAATTTTTCCTCGATTTCCGTCGGGCTGAGCGCCGCTGTCACCTCTGCGTCGTTCAAAAGCTCGGTCTTGAAGTCAACGCCCGTCTCCCAGACCCTGAGCGCGTTGCGCTGCACCAGCCTATAGGCGTCCTCGCGGCTGACGCCGGCCTGCGTCAGTGCCAGAAGCACGCGCTGCGACATGACAAGGCCGGGGAACTTGTTGAGGTTCTTCAGCATGTTTTCGGGGTAGACCAGCAGCTTGTCGATGACACCGGTGAGGCGCGCCAGCGCGAAATCCAGCGTGATCGTCGCGTCGGGGCCGATCATGCGCTCGACGGAACTGTGCGAGATATCGCGCTCGTGCCAGAGCGCCACATTCTCCATCGCCGGAATGACCATCGAGCGCACCATGCGCGCGAGCCCTGTCAGGTTCTCGGTCAGCACCGGGTTTTTCTTGTGCGGCATGGCCGAAGAGCCCTTTTGCCCCATGGAGAAGAATTCCGCTGCCTCCAGCACCTCGGTGCGCTGCATGTGGCGGATCTCGATGGCGATGTTCTCGATCGAGGAGGCGACAACGCCGAGCGTGGCGAAAAAGGCCGCGTGGCGGTCGCGCGGGATGACTTGCGTGCTGATGGGTTCAGGGTTCAGGCCAAGCTGCGCGCAGACATGTTCCTCGACGCGGGGGTCGATATTGGCGAAGGTGCCGACCGCGCCGGAAATGGCCCCGGTGGCGATCTCTTCGCGCGCGGTGCGCAGGCGGGTGAGGTTGCGGTTCATCTCGGCGTAGAACCGCGCGAAGGTCAGCCCCATCGTGGTGGGTTCCGCATGGATGCCGTGGCTGCGCCCGATGCGGATCGTGTCCTTGTGCTCATACGCGCGGCGCTTGAGGGCTGCCAGAAGCGCCTCGGTATCGGCGATGAGGAGATCGGCGGCGCGGGTGAGCTGCACGTTGAAACAGGTGTCGAGCACGTCCGATGAGGTCATGCCCTGATGGACGAATCGCGCCTCGTCGCTGCCCACATGCTCGGCCAGATGGGTGAGGAAGGCGATCACGTCGTGTTTGGTCTCGGCCTCGATCTCGTCGATGCGGGCAACGTCGAACTCAACGTTCTTCGCTTTCCAGACCGCTTGCGCATTTTCGCGCGGGATCACGCCCAGATCGGCCATGGCGTCGCAGGCATGGGCCTCGATCTCGAACCAGATGCGGAATTTCGTGGAAGGCTCCCAGATATGGACCATTTCGGGGCGGGAATAGCGCGGGATCATCTTGTCGTCCTTTGGCGGATGGGGTTTGGTGCGCTTCTAGTGGCAGAGGCGGGGCGCGGCAAGGCAGGGTGCGGGACGTGCGACACTTGGCGGATTTCGAAGGCGCGTGGCGGTTTGAGCGCCGCGTGACCGAGGCAGGCGGGCGGGTGACGCATGTGACAGGGCGCGCGGTCTGGCGGCGCGAGGGGGCGGGGTTGATCTGCGAGGAGGCGGGCGAGATGCGTGTGCCGGGCCATGCGCCGATGCAGGTCACACGCCGCATGCTCTGGGGGCCGGGGCTATGCGTGGCTTTCGAGGACGGGCGGCCCTTTCACGAGGTGCCCCCCGAGGGCGGCGCGGTGGCGCATTGGTGCGACCCGGACCAGTATGACGGGCAGTATGATTTCAGCCGCTGGCCCGCCTTCCGCGTGGAATGGCATGTGCGCGGGCCGCGCAAGGATTACCACATGGTGACAGAGTATAGGCGAGAGGTGCCATGATCGCGATCCTGCAAACGGCGATCCCCTATGATGTGACCGCGCCGCGCCCGCTGCCGGGGGTCGCGCCTTTGGGCATGGCCGAGTGGCTGCTGGTCGATGAGTCCTTTGCCGCGCAAATGGCCGAACGCGCACGGCTCTTGTCCGAGCGCCGTGCCGATGTGCTGGCCGTGACCGGGGGGGCGGGGCCGGCGATGGACGAGCTTTTGCAGTTCGTGCTGGATTGGCTGGCGGAATACGGAACGGGATACGAGATTTCCACAAGTGGGGTGCATCGCCCCGATGGCGTGACCGTGCCCATTGACCGGGCCGACCCGATGCTGACCCTCGGCCATCTGGTGCAGGAGGATCTCTGCATTATGGAGAAACGCGGCGAAGAACATGTGCTCACCGCCGCCGTGCTGTGTTTTCCGGCAAGCTGGCGGCTGGCGGAGAAGATCGACCGCCCGCTTCTGGCGATTCACATCCCCGTTCCCGACTATCCCGGGATCGCGCCGCGCGTGCAGCGCCTGTTCGACGGGGTGCAGCCGGGGCGCCCGCTGTGGCGGTTCAACGCCCATGGCTATGGCGATCCGGCGCTTTATCATCCGCTGCGCGAAAACGTCGATGACGCGGCCCGCGCGCGCCTGCCCTATCTGCGGTCCGAGCGGCAATGCGTGCTGCGCCTGCCCGAGACGCGCGCCTGCGTGTTCTCGATCCATACCTATGTGATGGCGCGCTGAGGCGCGCCGTGGGGCGGAGACCCCCGGATCAAGTCCGGGGGTGACGGGGACGTGTTGCGCGCGTCATCCTCCGGCTTGACCGGAGGATCTCTCACAACCCGGTCTGTCGGGCCTGATGATGCGTTCAGGCGCGATGAGCGCCGGCCGCCAGCCCGCGCACGAATTCGAGCACCTCCGCGACCGGCCGCCCCTTGGCGATCTCGCCCACGATGGCCGAGCCGATGACGCAGCCATCGGCGACACTGGCGATGGTTTGCGCGGTCTCGGGCGTGCGGATGCCGAATCCCACGATCACCGGCAGGTCGGTCTGCGCCTTGATCCGCGCCACCTCGGGGGCCACATCCGCCGCTTCGGCCGCCGCCGCACCGGTGATGCCAGTGATCGAGACGTAATAGACGAAGCCGGAGGTATTCTGGAGTACCTTGGGCAGGCGCGCATCGTCGGTGGTGGGGGTGGCGAGGCGGATGAAGTTCAGCCCCGCCGCATTGGCGGGCAGGCACAGTTCCTCATCCTCTTCGGGCGGCAGATCGACCACGATCAACCCGTCAACGCCCGCCGTCTTTGCATCCGCCAGAAACCGAGCCACGCCGCGATTGTAGATCGGGTTGTAATAGCCCATGAGCACAATGGGCGTCGTGTCGTCGCCCTTGCGAAACTCGGTTACCATGTCGAGCGCCTTCGAAAGCGTCATGCCCCCCGCGAGCGCGCGCTGTCCGGCAAGCTGAATGGTCGGACCATCCGCCATGGGATCGGTAAAGGGCACGCCCAGTTCGATCACATCAACCCCCGCCTCGGGCAGCCCCTTCATCACCGCAAGCGATGTTTCCATGTCCGGATCCCCGGCCATGATGTAGGAGACGAAGGCCTTGCGGCCAGCGGCGTTCAGCTCGGCGAATTTGGCGTCGATACGGGTCATGGCGGGCCTTTGGTGATGGTTTCAGGCGGGTTTGGCGCAAATGGCGGCGGAAATCAATGGCCAGAGATGCCGCTAGTTCAGGCTGACATGGGCGCCTTCCTTGGCCTTGTGCTCTGGTTCCACATGGATCGTGACGCGCGCATCGGGCAGGGCCGTCATCAGCGCCGCCTCGATCCGGTCGCAAAGCACGTGCGCCGTCTCGACCGAGGTCTCGCCCGGCACGACCAGATGAAAGTCGATGAAGGTGACGGGGCCTGCGTGGCGGGTGCGCAGGTCATGCGCCTCGAGCGCCACGCCGTCGCGCGCCGCGCGCGCGATCACCGCGCGGATCGTGGCCTGTTCGTTTTCCGACACCGCCTCGTCCATCAGCCCGCTCAGCGATCCCTTGATCACCATCCAGCCCGACCACAGGATGTTGAGCGCCACCAGCACCGCCATCACCGGGTCGAGCACCCACCAGCCGGTGATCACCGCAAGCGCCACGCCGATCAGAACCCCGACGGAAGAGACCACATCGGTCATCAGGTGCCTGCCATCGGCCACCAGCGCGGGCGAGCGGTGCGCGCGTCCCTCGCGGATCAGCAGCCAGGCCCAGATCCCGTTGATCGCGCCCGCGCCCGCACTGATCGCCATGCCGAGGATCGGCTCGTCCATCGCGCGTGGTGCGAAGAATCCGGACCAGGCCTCGCGCAGGATAAAGAGCGCGGCCAGCACGATCAGCACCCCTTCAAGCACCGCCGAGAAGAATTCGGCCTTGTGGTGCCCGTAAGGGTGGTTGTCGTCCGCCGGACGCTTGGCCACGCGCAACGCCACGATCACCGCCGCCGCCGTCGCCAGATTGACAAGGCTTTCCAGCGCATCGGACATGAGCGCGAGCGAGCCGGTGACCTGCCAGGCCACCACCTTGAGCGCCATGACGAACAAACCCACCAGCACCGAGCCGATGGCCAGCCGCATCACCCGGTCCATGGTCTAGCCCTTCCGCCGGGGCACGCCGTAAAGTTCCAACCGGTGCCCCACCAGCCGATAGCCCAGCTTTTCGGCGATCTTTTCCTGCAACGCCTCGATCTCGGGATCGACGAATTCGATCACCTCGCCCGATTGCATGTCGATCAGGTGGTCGTGATGCTCGCGCTCGGCATCTTCGTAACGCGCGCGCCCGTCGCCGAATTCGACCTTGTCGAGAATGCCCGCCTCCTCGAACAGCTTGACCGTGCGATACACCGTGGCGATGGAGATGCGCGCGTCGCGTGCGGCGGCGCGGGCGTGCAGTTGCTCTACATCGGGATGATCGTCGGCGGATTCCAGCACCTCTGCGATGGTCCGCCGCTGGCCGGTCATCCGCAGCCCCTTGGCCTCGCAACGTTCGGTGATGGTCTCGGGCATCAGGGATCTCCGGGTCGGTCCTGCCGTGGGGATAGCGGGAAGGGCCGCAGTTTTCCAGCCGTTTTCATGCCGTCAATGCGGCGAGACCTTCGAGAAAAGCTGGATCACCACGATCCCCGCAAGGATCATCGCCGTGCCGATCACGGCGGGCAGGTCGAGCTTCTGGCCGAAGATCACATAGCCGATGGTGGCGATGAGCACGATCCCCAGCCCCGACCAGATTGCATAGACCACACCCACGGGCATGTATTTCAACGTGAGCGCCAGAAGGTAGAAGCTGATCGCATAAGCCACCACCACCAGAACCGACGGCCAGAGCCGGGTGAACTGCTGGCTGGCCTGTAGCGCGGTTGTCCCGGCCGTCTCGGCGACGATCGCCAGCGCAAGGAAAAGATAGACCTGCATGTTCATCACCCGCACTCCCTGTTGCCTGCCCATCGATACGCGCGCAGGCCGGGACGGTCCAGTCCGCTCCGGCGCTTGCCAGCGCCGGGGCGCGGTCCCATATTTAACCCATGTTGAAGGTCATGCCCATCCTGCTCGCGCTGCTCTATGCGCTGGCGCTGTATCGCCTCTCGGTCTGGCGCACCACGCGCGAGCTTGACGCGCGCTCGACCGAACTGGCCGATCCGCGTCTGAAATCCGTGACCGACCGGCTTGCGCGCGCACTCGATCTGCCGCGCGTGCGGGTTCATCTCTACGAGATCGACCCGGTCAACGGGCTGGCCGCGCCGGACGGGCGCATCTTCATAACCCGCGGGTTCTATCGCAAGTTCCAGTCGGGCGAGGTCACGGCCGAGGAAATGGGCTCGGTCATCGCCCATGAGCTTGGCCATGTGGCGCTCGGCCATTCGCGGCGGCGGATGATCGACTTTTCCGGGCAGAACGCGCTGCGCACCGCGCTGGCCATGCTGCTGTCGCGGTTCGTGCCGGGGCTGGGGGTGCTCATCGCCAACGCGCTGACGACGCTTCTGGCAGCGCGGCTGTCGCGCGGCGACGAGTATGAGGCCGACGCCTATGCCGCAGCACTTCTGACCAAGGCCGGGATCGGCACCGCGCCGCAAAAGTCGCTGTTCCAGAAGCTGGAGGCGCTGACCCATGGAGCCGGTGCAGTGATGCCTGCCTGGTTGCTGAGCCACCCCAGGACCGAAGAGCGCATCGCCGAGATCGAGCGGCTGGAGGCGCGCTGGCAGCAGCGCCTCAGTTGAGCCGCTTTCTCCGTCATCCTCGGGCTTGACCCGAGGATCCCCCTGAGCGGGAGATCGTCCGGTCAAGCCGGACGATGACGGCGAGAAAGCAGAACCCGCACATGCTCTGCAAATTTTTGATCAAATTATTCTTGGCAAAGCCCCCCGCGCCGGGCTAGGCTTGCCAAAACCTCTTTCAGGACCTTTCCGATGGACCTTACCCAGTTCCAGACATTCCGCGTGGCCGCCTGCGATCTCAATGGCCGGATGCGCGGAAAGCGTCTGCCCGCGAGCTTTGCCGACAAACTTGCCGACGGCTCGGTGCGCATGCCGCTGTCGTCGCTGAACCTCGACATCTTCGGGGCCGATATCGAAGGCTCGCCGCTGGTATTCGAGAGCGGCGACATGGACGGGCGGCTGTTTCCAACGGCGCGCGGCGCGGTGCCGCTGCCCTGGCTTGAAGAGCCGCAGGGCCTTGTGCCGATGGTCATGCATCACGAGGACGGGACGCCCTTCGCGGGCGATCCACGCCATGCGCTCGTCACCGTTCTGGCGCGTTATGCTGCACGCGGCTGGGAGGTGTTCGCCGCCACCGAGCTTGAGTTCACGCTGGTCGATCCCAGTGGCAAGTATCTGAAAACAGTGCGCGATCCGCGATCCGGGCGGCGCATGAAGGCGCCCGGCATTCTCAGCCTGGGGCAGATGGATGCCTTTGATACCTTCCTCAGCGCGCTTTATGCTGCGGGGGCAGAGATGGATATTCCGGTGGAATCCGCCATCAGCGAGGCCGGGATCGGGCAGTTCGAATTGACCCTGAATCACCAATCCGCCATGCGCGCCGCCGATGATACCTGGCTGTTCAAGACGCTGATCAAGGGGCTGGCGCGGCGGCATGGCTTTGTCGCGACCTTCATGGCCAAGCCCTTTGGCGATGACAGCGGCAACGGCATGCACATGCATTTCTCGGTGCTGGACCGGGAAGGTCGCAACGTGTTTGACGACGGCACCGACCGGGGCACCGATACGCTGCGGGCCGCCGTCGCGGGCTGTCTTGCGGCCATGCCGGCCTCGACACTGATTTTCGCGCCACACGCAAACAGTTACACCCGTCTTGTGCCGGGCGCACATGCGCCGACCGGGGCTGGCTGGGGCTATGAGAACCGCACCGCCGCGGTGCGCATTCCCGGCGGTCCCAATACCGCGCGACGCATCGAACATCGCGTGGCGGGGGGCGACATCAACCCCTACCTGACCTTCGCCGCCATCCTTGGCGCCGCGATTACCGGGATCGAGGACGGCATGACGCCGCCCGAACCGATCAGCGGCAACGCCTATGAGGCGGACCTGCCGCAGCTTGCCCCGGACTGGGCCTCGGCGATCCGCCGCTTCGAGCGCGACCCCATGATCGCGCGCATCTTCCACCCCGATCTGGTCGGCAACCTTGTGATGACCAAGCGGCAGGAACTGGCACACATGTCCGAGATACCGGCGCGAGACCACTGGAAGACCTATCTCGAAACGGTGTAATGTCATCGTGATGTTGCGCCAAAAATTTGATCAAAAAGAGGCTCCATGAGAATCGGCATCCTCAAGACCGGCCACGCCCCGGACATCGTCCTGGGCGAGCTTGGTGATTACGACGCGATGTTCGCGCGCCTGTTGGATGGGCACGGGTTCGAATTCGACGCCTATGACGTGGTGGACGGAATATTTCCCGACGGAGCGCATGCCGCCGATGGCTGGCTCGTGACCGGTTCGAAACATGGGGTCTACGAGGATCATCCGTGGATCGCACCGCTGGAGGCGCTGATCCGCGCGATCCGTGATGCCGGGCGGCCCCTCGTGGGGGTCTGTTTTGGTCATCAGATCATCGCGCAGGCGCTTGGCGGCGAGGTGATCAAACATCCCGGCGGCTGGCGCGTCGGGCCCACCGAATACGAGATCGACGGCACGCCGCTCACCCTTAACGCCTGGCACCAGGATCAGGTCGTCCTCGCCCCGCCGGGGGCCGAGGTGGTGGGGCGCGCCGAAGGTTGCGAGATCGCCGCGCTGCGTCTTGGCGACCGGATACTCACCGTTCAGCCCCATCCCGAGTTCGACGCGACCATGATGGACCGCCTGATCGAGTATCGCGCCATCGGCGTCGTGCCCGATCCGCTACGCGATCACGCCCGCGCCCTGCTCGACACCCCCACCGACAGCGCCGCCATGGCCGGAACCATCGCGGATGTCCTCAGGAAAGGCGCACGCCATGGCTGACATGAGCCAACTCATCGCTGCCCTGCCGCCCGCGGCGCAAGCCTATCTGCATGACCGCCGCCTCGACGAGGTTGAGTGCATCATCGCCGACCTGCCCGGCATCGCGCGCGGCAAGGCGGTGCCGGCGAGCAAGTTCGCGCGCCAGCAATATTTTCACCTGCCCGATTCGATCTTCTACCAGACCATCACCGGTGACTGGGGCGAGGCGGCAGGCGAGGAGGGCTTCATCGAGCGCGACATGATCCTGCGCCCCGACATGAGCACCGCCACCGCCGCACCCTGGACGGCGGACTGGACGCTTCAGGTGATCCATGACGCCTTTGACCGCGAGGGCGCGCCGATTCCCTACAGCCCGCGCAACGTGTTGCGGCGGGTGGTCGAGATGTATCATGCGCGCGGGATGAAGCCGGTTGTCGCCCCCGAAATGGAATTCTTTCTGGTCGCGCGCAACCTTGACCCGGCGCAGAGCATCAAGCCCATGATGGGCCGCTCGGGCCGTCCGGCGGCCGCGCGGCAGGCCTATTCGATGACGGCAGTGGATGAATTCGGCCCCGTCATCGACGATATCTACGATTTCGCCGAGGCGCAGGGCTTCGAGATCGACGGCATCACGCAGGAGGGTGGCGCGGGGCAGTTGGAGATCAACCTGCGCCATGGCAGCCCGATCAAGCTTGCCGACGAGGTGTTCTATTTCAAGCGGCTGATCCGCGAGGCCGCGCTGCGCCACGACTGTTTTGCCACCTTCATGGCCAAGCCGATCGCGGACGAACCGGGCAGCGCCATGCATATCCATCACTCGATCTTGGATATGGAGAGCGGTCGCAACCTCTTTGCCGGGCCGCAGGGGGGAGAGACGGACCTGTTCTTTCACTTCATCGGCGGCTTGCAGAAACACCTGCCCTCGGCCATCGCGGTGCTGGCACCTTACGTCAATTCCTACCGCCGTTATGTCAGGGATCACGCTGCCCCCATCAACCTTGCCTGGGGGCGCGACAACCGCACCACGGGTATCCGCGTGCCGCTCTCGGGGCCGGACTCGCGCCGGGTCGAGAACCGGATGGCGGGGATGGACTGCAATCCCTATCTCGGGATCGCGGCAAGCCTTGCCTGCGGTCTTCTGGGGATCATGAAAGAGGAATGGCCCGACAAGCAGTTCAAGGGCGACGCCTATACCGGCGAGCCGGATATCCCCAATGTGATGGGTGATGCGCTTGACCTGTTCGAGGAGGCGAAAGACCTGCACGGGATTCTCGGCCCGGAATTCGCCCGCGTCTATGGCATCGTGAAGCGGGCCGAATACGAGGAATTCCTGCAGGTTATCAGCCCGTGGGAGCGGGAGCATCTTTTGTTGAACGTCTGAGCGGAATGCAGCGCGGGGATTTGAGTATTTTCGGAACGGTGAAGCGATGAACCTGCTCCATGCCAATGACCGGCGGGGAGACTATCCGCCAAGCTGGTATGCCGCGACGGTCAAGCCGCTGCCGCGTCATGCGCCTTTGCGGGGCGCGGTTCGGGCCGATGTCTGCGTGGTGGGGGGCGGCTATACCGGGCTTTCGGCGGCGTTGCACCTGGCGGAGGCGGGGCTTGACGTGGTGCTTCTTGAGGCGCAGCGCGTGGGGTTCGGGGCGTCGGGGCGCAATGGCGGGCAGTTGGGCAGCGGGCAGCGCATGGCGCAGACCGCGCTTGAGCGGCTGTTGGGCGAGGGGGACGCCGCGCATCTGTGGCAACTGGCCGAGGAAGCCAAGGATCTTGTGAAATCGCTCGTGGCGCGGCACGGAATCGAGTGCCACCTGAAGCCGGGCGTGGCCCATGCCTGTTTCACCGCGCGCGAGGCGGCGGCGGAGCATGCCTATGCCGAGCACCTGGCGGCGCGATATGGTTATGAGCAGATCGAGACCCTGGACGCGGCGGGTTTTGCCGCGCTCTGCCCCTCGCCCGCCTACAAGGGCGGCACGCTCGACATGGGGGCGGCGCATCTGCACCCCCTGGCCTATGCGCTTGGGCTGGCAGAGGCGGCGGAGCGCGCGGGCGTGCGCATCTTCGAAGGGTCCGAGGTGCATGACATCCGCCGCGGGCCGCATGTGCGGGTGGCCACCGATGCGGGCCATGTGGAGGCCGAGCACCTGATCCTCGCCTGCAACGGCTATCTGGGCGGGCTGGATCGCCGGGTTGCCGCACGGGTCATGCCGATAAACAATTTCATCGTGGCGACGGCACCCCTGGGTGAAGACGCACGGCGCGTTCTGACCCGCGACGTGGCGGTGGCGGATACGAAATTCGTGGTGAATTATTTTCGTCTGAGCCATGACGGGAGGCTGCTGTTTGGCGGCGGAGAGAGCTATGGCTACCGGTTTCCGCGCGATATCCGGGCGACGGTCGCGAAGCCCATGCTGGAGATCTTTCCGCATCTGGCGGGCGTGCCGCTCGACTATGCCTGGGGCGGAACGCTTGCCATCACCATGCGGCGGATGCCCTATCTGGTGCGGCTTGCGCCGAACATCCTGTCGGCGTCTGGCTATTCGGGGCATGGGGTGGGCACCGCCACGCTGGCGGGGCGGCTCATGGCCGGGGCGGTTCAGGGGCAGGCGGCGGGGTTTGACGCAATGGCGCGGGTGCCATGCCCGGCCTTCCCGGGCGGTGCGGCGCTGCGTAGCCCGCTTCTGGTGCTGGCGATGAGCTGGTTTGCGCTGCGCGACCGGCTTGGCTTCTGAGTTGCTTTGACAATTTGTCACATTTCGGGCCTATATGTTCCGAAAAGCCGAAAGCCACTTTCAGGAAAGCCGAAAACATGACGCAGGTTCCAAACGTTCACGACGCCGATCCCATTCCCGAGGCCGCCCGCGCCGAGATCGAGCGGATGCTCGCGAGTGGCGATCTGTTTCGTTATACCGCCCCGCAGGATGCGCCGGTGGCGTTGCTGGAGCGGGAGTTTGCCGAGGCCATGGGGGTGCGCTATGCGCTGGCGGTCTCGTCGTGCTCGGCGGCGCTGTTTCTGTCGCTCAAGGCGCTCGATTTGCCGCGCGGGGCGCGGGTTCTGATCCCAGGCTTCACCTTTGCGGCAGTGCCGTCTTCGGTCATCCATGCCGACCTCGTGCCGGTGCTGTGCGAGGTGGGCGAGGATTACCGGATCGACCTTTCGGATTTCGCGGCGAAGCTTGATGGCGTCGATGCCGTTCTGGTGAGCCATATGCGCGGCCATACCTCGGACATGGATGCGATCATGGCGTTGGCGGATGCGCGTGGCCTGCCGGTGATCGAGGATGCGGCGCATTCGCTTGGCACGCTCTGGCGGGGGCGACGGATCGGCACCATCGGGCGGGTGGGTTGTTTCAGCTTTCAGTCCTACAAGCTGGTGAACGCGGGCGAGGGGGGTATCCTCATCACCGACGATGCCGATCTGGTGGCGCGGGCGGTGATCATGTCGGGGGCTTATGAGCACAACTGGGCCAAGCACATAGGCGCGCCCGATTCGACGCTGGAACTGGCATTCGCCCGCTGGCAGAACCGGCTTCCGCTCTATAATCTGCGGCTCAACAATCTGTCGGCGGCGATCATCCGCGCACAGATCCCCGAGATTGCAGGCCGGGTGCGGGCAGGGCGGGCCAATCATGACCACATGGCGGCACGGCTCAACGCTTCTCCCTGGTTCTCTGTGCCCGAGGCGCTGGCGGGAGAGGAGCGCGCGCCGGATTCGATCCAGTTCAACCTGGTGGGCATGGACGGGCCCGAGACGCGCGCCTTTGCCGGGGCGGCCGCAGCACGCGGCGTCAAGGTGCAGATCTTTGGCCAGAGCGCGGACAATGCGCGTGCCTTCTGGAACTGGCAGTTTCTGCCCGGCGGGGTGCCGGAGTTGCCGCGCACGCGCGCGATGCTGATGCGGGCCTGCGATGTGCGGCTGCCTGCGCGGCTGACAAGGGCCGAGTGCGACGTGATCGCGGGTGCGCTGTTGGCGGCGGCCGATACGGTGACGGGCGCGCGCCGCGCATACGGCACCTGAGACGGAAAAGAGCCGCCCGCGCGGTGCGGACGGCCCGAGAAGCGCCGCGCGCGGCGGAATTATTCGGGCTTGCCGGCCTCGATGGAGATGCGCAGCTCGACCTCGTCGCTGATGAACGGCACGGCCATATCGACCCCGAAATCCGACCGCAGAAGCGTGGTGGTGGCGTCGAATCCGATCCACGGAAGGTTGTTCATCGGGTGGGCATCCACCTTCTTGTTCATCACCGTGTCGAGCACGACCGAGCGGGTGGTGTCCCTGATCGTCAGATCGCCGGTGATGAGGGCGGTATTCTCGCCGGTCACCTCGATGCCGGTGGAGGTGAAGGTGATGAGATCGCCCTCCTGCGTGCCGAAGAAATCGTTGGACATGAAATGTTCGTCGCGCTTTTCCCAGCCGGTGAACATGGACATGAGCGGCATCGACACGCGGACCGAGGAATTGGTCGGGTTCTCGGCGTCGAATTCGATCACACCCTCGAAGCCCGAGAACATGCCGGTCGTGGTCGAGAATCCGAGGTGATCATATGCGAACACCACCTGGCTGTGGCTTGGATCGAGTTCATAGGTCTCGGGCGCGGCGAGGGCGGCGGTGGTTCCGAACGTGAAAGCGGCGGCGAGCAGGATACGGTTCATGCGGAAATCTCCAATACGGGTCTGTCAAGCTGACCTTGCCAAGATCGGTTTCCTGCTCGAATTGAACAATACCGCAGTTTCAAACAAACCTTGTGTATTGGCGAACATTGGCCTGCGGGGCCGGTCACACGGCAAGCGAAAGCGCCTTGCGCAAGTCAGCCTCGGTCCGGGCATCGACGAGTTCGAGCGACACGATCAGGCGCCCGGCGCCGTCGCGGGCGCTGAACAGGCCATCGCGCAGGGACAGCTCCTTTAGGTCGTCGATCCGGTGCACCACCGAATGCGCGGGTGCGCTTGCGGTCTTGCCGTGGATGACGCGGATTTCACCGCGTCGTCCGTCGATCTGCACCTCGGGGCGCGTGTCGGGCATCCGACCTGCGTGAATGCAGAGCATCCCCCCCCCAAACAGGCCCAGGGAAAACACCAGCCTGATCAGCATCATCGCAGGATCGGCCGCCCCCGAGGGCAGAACCCAAACGCCGAATGCCGCCAACACGAGCCCTGCCCCGACAAGCAAGAGGGCAGTCCGCAGAAGACCAGACCCGGCCTCGGCCGGAGCGACAGGATCGGCATCGCCGGGCTGTGGCGGTGTCGTGAACGCGCGCTCGTAATCCGCGAAAGAAACCATTGGCATGCTCCTTCACCCAGTGATGTCATGTGTCGTGCAAACCATGGTTCGCCGCCAAACCAGCCCGAATTTGGGCGTGGCCGTGGCCATGACTGGGCGAAGACATCCGGTCTTGCGGCGCGCGCCGGGCCAAGCTATATGCCTGCAACCTTTCGCAATCGTTATCATCCGCGCAGACTCTCGTGGACGGGCCGCGAAAGGGCATTGCCCGCCCTATGAAATGCGCCTTGACAGAAATGGAGACGGCATGCCGCTTTACGAGCATGTGATGATTGCGCGTCAGGATCTTTCCAACGCGCAGGCCGAAGGGCTGATCGAACATTTTGGCACGGTTCTCGCCGATAACGGGGGCAAGATCCTCGAAAGCGAGTACTGGGGTGTCAAGACGATGGCCTACAAGATCAACAAGAACCGCAAAGGCCATTACGCCTTTCTCAAGACCGACGCCCCCTCTGCCGCCGTGCAGGAGATGGAACGCCTGATGCGGCTGCATGACGACGTCATGCGCGTGCTGACCATCAAGGTGGATGCCCATGAAGAGGGGCCCTCGGTGCAGATGCAGAAGCGTGAGGAACGTGGCGAGCGTGGCGAGCGTGGCGACCGGCCCGAACGCCGTGAACGCCGCTGAACCGTCGTGTGAGAAAAGGACGATAACCCATGGCTACCAAACCATTTTTCCGCCGCCGCAAGGTTTGCCCCTTCTCGGGCGATGACGCGCCCAAGATCGACTACAAGGACACGCGCCTGCTGCAACGCTACATCTCGGAGCGCGGCAAGATCGTGCCGTCGCGCATCACCGCCGTTTCGGCCAAGAAGCAGCGCGAACTGTCGCGCGCGATCAAGCGCGCGCGCTTCCTTGCGCTGCTGCCTTACGCCGTGAAATAAGGAGTGACCCGATGCAAGTGATCCTTCTGGAACGTGTGGCCAAGCTTGGCCAGATGGGCGACGTGGTCGATGTCAAAGCCGGTTTCGCGCGCAATTATCTGCTGCCGCAGGGCAAGGCATTGACCGCCTCCGAGCGCAATATCGCCGATTTTGCCGCGCGCAAGGCGCAGTTCGAGGCGCAGAACCTTGAAACCCGCAAGGAAGCCGAAGCCATGGCCGCGCGCCTTGGCGGACAGCAATTCATCGTGATTCGGCAGGCTTCGGACAGCGGCGCGCTTTATGGGTCCGTCAGCACCCGCGACGCGGCCGATGCGGCGACCGAGAACGGCTTCAAGATCGAACGCAAGCAGGTCGCGCTGATCCGCCCGATCAAGGAACTGGGCCTGCATGACGTCAGCGTGATGCTGCACCCCGAGGTGACCGTGACAATCGAGCTGAACGTTGCGCGTTCGCCCGAAGAGGCCGAGATCCAGGCCACGGGCAAGAGCATCCGGGACGCCGCAGCCGAGGCCGAAGCCGCAGCCGATTTCGAGATTGCAGAGCTTTTCGACGATATCGGTGGCGCCGCGTCGGACGACGATTTTGGCCAGGACAGCGACCGCCGGGACGACTGATTCCGCACAACCCAGGCAAGAAGGGCCGTGCGCGACATGCGCACGGCCCTTTTGATTCGGCTATCGACAAGCAAGCGCGTGTGATGTTACGGTTCGCATCGTTTTGATGCGATGTTTGCTCAGGTGTTCGGGGTCACGCTTTCGGCACGGTCGTATCGGGTGACGTCCCCGGAACGGTGTGGCTGGCCCGAACCGACGTCGATCAGGCAAGATCCCGGAGGCAACAAGAGGCAGGTGATGGACCCGATCGAGCCGGATGATGCCGATAAAACCGGTAGGCGCTTTCGCCGCTTTCTTGATACGGTGCGTGAGCGTTTCGAGTTGGATCATGTTGCCTATGCGGGGATCAATCCGGTCACGGGCACGTCTCACGGCTTCATGACCTACGATATCGACTGGTCAAGTCATTATCTCGAGAACAAGTTTTACGAAATCGATCCGGTGCTTCACAAGGCGCGGCAATCCATCGCCCCGGTGGATTGGGCCCGTCTGGAAAGAGGTGCCGAGTTCCAGACCGTGTTCCGTGATGCCCGCGCCTTTGGCATCACCGATCGCGGCCTGACGATCCCGGTACGTGGCCCCTTTGGGGATGTCGGGGGGTTCAGTGTCCTGCGGGACTGCCCGCGCCGGGAATGGGAGATGTTGCTCGGCGGGATCATTGGCGAATTACAAGCCGCCGCCGTGCACATGCATGATACGATCATCCGCTCTGAACCGCTCAGCCGCGTTCTGAATGCCCCGAGCCTGTCCACCCGCGAGATCGAGATCCTGCAATGGACGGCGGCGGGGAAATCGCAACAGGATATCGGCGATATCCTGTCGATCTCGCATCGCACCGTCGAGGTGCACCTGCGCTCGGCGCGTCAAAAGCTTCAGGCGCTGACCACGCCGCAGGCGATCGGGCGGGCCATCAACCTTGGGCTGATATACCCGCGCTAGGCCAAAAGCCGCTAAAAATCGGGACAGAGCGCGAAAATCCGCTCAGGATTTGCATTGAATTGCAATGACACTCACCTTCCCGTGATTGGAACGTGCTGTTTTACGGGATTTCCCGAATATCCCGCCCGCCAATTTTCACTACACTCACCCGTGCAAAATACGCTCAGCTCCGAAATCCACACTCACGGACGTATCTGCAAGGGGAAAAACATGATTCTGGTAATAGATGCGGTTAACAAACCGAAATTCGCGCACGTCCTCGACGAGATGTTCAGACTGCGTGCGCGCGTCTTCGGCGACAGGCTGGGCTGGCAGGTGGAAGTTGTCGATGGGCGCGAACGCGACGTCTTCGACGATCTCGATCCGGCCTATGCCGTCGGCCTCGATGAGGAAGGGCACGTCGTTTCCTGTGTGCGCGCCCTGCAAACCACCGGTCCGCACATGCTGTCGGACGTGTTCTTCGACATTCTCGACGGAGAGCCGCCACTGCGCAGCGCCTCGCTCTGGGAATCGACGCGATTCTGTGTCGATACGCAGCGTCTCGGGCGTGGACGGGGTCGCAACTCGGTTTCCTATGCCACCTGCGAACTGATGATCGCCTCGCTCGAGGCGGCCAAGCGCGCGGGGGTTTCGGATATCGTTACCGTAATCGACCCGGTCATGGACCGCGTTCTAAAGCGGTCGGGCAATGCCCCATATGATTATGTCGGGCGTCAGGCCGATATGGGCAAGGTGCCCGCGCTTGCGGCGCTGCTCGATTGCACCGATGAGCGGATCGAGCGTATCCGCGCCTTCTCGGGCATCGAAACGGACGTTTTTATCCCAGATGAAGCCGCTCTTTTGCTGCCGGCAATCGCCGGGGCAGGGACGCGGAAAACCCCACTCGAAGACTATTGCGACGAGCAGATCGCAACGGCTTGTAACGCCAGGGAGCGGATCGACGCGATGCGCCTCAAGGCGGCGCTGGCCGATCGGGTTCGTTCGCACTCGGATATCAGCGCCTGATCCCCCAATCTTGCGCATCCCCCAGTCGGGCTTTGCCCGCTCCGGGTGTCAGAACGACAAGGGCCGCCCCACATCTCCCCGGGGCGGCCCTTTTTCATTGTGTCGGATGTGGCGCGTGGCTCACATTTCGTTCATCGCCTCGATGGCCTTTTCAAGCTCCTCGCGCGCGATTTCCTTGTCGGTCACCTCGGCCAGTTCGACCACATAGTCGATCACCTTGTCCTCGAAGATCGGCGCGCGCAGTTGCTGGCGCATCTGCGGATTCTTCTGCACGAATTCGAAGAATTCGCGCTCGTGACCCGGATATTGCCGCGCCTGGGTCATCACCGCCTGTGTCATCTCGGCATCCGTGACCTGCACTTCGGCCTTCTGGCCCAGATCGGCCAGCAAGAGCCCGAGGCGCACACGGCGCTCGGCCAGTTTCACCTGCTCCTCGGTCGGCGCGATCTCGCCGTGGTCGTGGCCCTGCTCTTCGGGGTGATCCTCGTGCCAGAGCTGATGTGCGATCTGCTTGGCCTCGGTCTCGACCATGGTGGGGGGCAGATCAAAGCTCACCAACTCATCAAGCGCGTCGAGCACGTTGCGCTTGAGGATGGCACGGGCCGCCCCGGCATATTCGTGTTCGAGCCGCTCGCGGATCTGCTCTTTCAGCGCGTCGAGGCTCTCGGCGCCGTATTTCTGCGCCAACTCGTCATTCAGCTCTGCCGCGACGGGTTCCTTGACGGCCTTCACGGTGCAGTCGAACACCGCTTCCTTGCCCGCCAGATGCGGCGCCTGATAGTCCTCGGGGAAATTGACCGTGACGGCCTTTTCCTCGCCCGCCTTGACGCCGACAAGCTGCTCTTCGAAGCCAGGGATGAAGCTGCCGGAACCGAGCGTGAGCGGGTAATCCTCGGCGCTGCCACCTTCGAAGGGCTCGCCATCGAGCTTGCCGACGAAGTCGATCACCACCTGGTCGCCGTCCTTGGCCTTGGACCCTTTCTTGCGGTCCTTGAAGTCCTGGGCACTCTCGGCAAGATTGCCTAGCGCCTCGTCAACGGCGGCATCGTCGGCCTTTACGACCATGCGCTCCAGCTTGACGCCTGAAAGGTCAACCGACGGAACATCGGGCAGAGCCTCATAGCTCAGCTCGATCTCGACATCGTCGCCCTCTTTCCAGTCCTGATTGGCCATCTTCACGTCAGGCTCGAAGGCCGGACGCTCGCCCTTTTCCTCGAAATGGGTGCGCATCGCGTCATCGACGCTTTCCTGCATCGCCTCGCCAAGCATCCGGGTGCCGAACTGCTTTTTCAGGAGCGGCAACGGTACCTTGCCCTTGCGAAAGCCTTTCAGCTCGATCTCGGGCTGCGCTTCCTTGAGCTTGTCGGTGACCTTGGCATCAAGATCGGCCGCCGACAGGATCATCCTGTAGCCGCGCTTGAGGCCTTCGTTGAGGGTTTCGGTGACCTGCATGTTCGTCCTTCCATATGCATCGGGCCGCGGAGGCGTCCGCGGCGGTCAAGATCAGGCGCCTTCTATTGGCGTGATGGTCGCACCGCAAGGGAAAACCGGCGGTCGTGGCGCCTCAGTTGCCGCGCCAGATCCAACCGCCGCCCAGAACCCGGCTGCCCTTTGATTGATAGAACACGCAGGCCTGACCGGGCGAGACGCCTTCCTCGGGGGTCAGCAATTCCACCTCGGCCTCGGTGTCCGAGAGGGGCCGCAGGATCGCCTCGCGCGGCGGTCGGGTAGAGCGGACCTTGACCGAGATCGGCCATTCGGACCGCGAGGTGAGGGGTGCATCGCCCAGCCAGTTGATCTCGCGCACCGGCACGGTGCGGGTGGCCAGCATCGCCTTGGGGCCGACGATCACCCGGCGGTCTTCCACGTCGAGGCGCACCACATAGAGCGGCTCCTCCAGCCCGCCGATGCCAAGCCCGCGCCGCTGGCCGATGGTGTAATGGATCACCCCGTCATGCCGCCCCAACACGCGCCCGTCCGCATGGACGATCTCGCCCGGATCGGCGGCGCCGGGGCGCAGCTTCTCGATCACGGCGGCATAGTCGCCCCCCGGCACAAAACAGATGTCCTGGCTGTCTGGTTTGTCGGCCACGATCAGGCCATGACGCGCGGCGAGCGCCCGCGTCTCGGCCTTGGAGGCAAGCCCCCCCAGCGGAAAGCGCAGGAATTCCAGTTGTTCGGGCGTGGTGGAGAACAGGAAATAGGACTGATCGCGCGCCGAATCGGCCGCGCAATGCAGCTCGGGGCCATTCTCCCCCATTTCGCGCCGGATATAATGGCCCGTCGCCATGCAATCGGCATCAAGGTCTCGGGCAGTCTGCAACAGGTCCTTGAACTTCACGCGCTCGTTGCAGCGGATGCAGGGCACCGGCGTTGCCCCCGCAAGATAGCTCTCGGCAAATTCGTCGATCACGGCATTCTGAAAGATGTTCTCGTAATCGAGCACATAATGGGGAAAACCCATGCCTTCGGCCACGCGGCGGGCATCGTGAATGTCGATGCCCGCACAGCACGCGCCCTTTTTCGCCAGCGCCGCGCCGTGATCGTAAAGCTGGAGCGTGACGCCCACCACGTCATAACCCTCGGCCGCCAGTTGCGCCGCCACCACCGAGGAATCGACACCGCCCGACATCGCCACCACCACCCGCGTTTCGGCAGGCGGCTTTGGAAAGCCCAATGAATTCAAGGGGGTGGGGGTGTCCAGGGACATGGCGCGCTCCGTCAAGATCGGTAGAGATATAAGAAAATCGTAAGCATTATCAAGGCTTTGTTTCACCCCCTGTTAAGCGCGCTTGCGCATCCTGATAGCCGCATCAGTGAAGGGGTGAAAGGGATGTATCTCAAGAAAGTCGGTGGGCCAAGGGCGGTCACTCTGCCCGATGGCACCGTATTCAGCCGCGCCGATCTGCCACCCGCCGATACCGAGCGTTGGGTCGCCTCCCGCAAGCTTGCGGTCGTGATGGGGGTCGCGCTTGGGTTGATCTCCCGGCGGGAAGCAATGAACATCTATAGATTGAGCGATGAGGAGTTCGACAGCTGGGTGCTTGCCGCCAGAAAACACGGGAAAAAAGGTTTAAGGGTCACATCACGCAAACAATATTGACAATCTATGGGTGTGTAACAGAAATATTTTCCATCGGTAACGGTGGGTTAACCATTTCTGATCAGTGTCGGGAACAAAGCGGCACCATTGAACGGAGAAACCTTATGCGTGTATTGCTCGTCGAGGATGACCCCACCACAACCAAAAGCATCGAGATGATGCTGACTCATGCCAATCTCAATGTCTACACGACCGATCTGGGGGAGGAAGGGATCGACCTTGCCAAACTCTACGATTACGATCTGATCCTGCTCGATCTGGGCCTGCCGGACATGAACGGATATGAAGTTCTGCGCCAGTTGCGGCTGGCGCGGGTCTCGACCCCGATCCTGATCCTTTCGGGTGCGGATGATACCGAAAGCAAGCTCAAGGGCTTCGGCTTCGGGGCGGATGATTACCTTACCAAGCCATTCCACCGAGACGAGCTTGTGGCGCGCATTCACGCGATCATCCGCCGCTCCAAGGGGCATTCTCAATCGGTCATCCGGACCGGCAGGATCAATGTCAATCTCGATGCCAAGACAGTCGATGTCGCCGGTCAGGCGGTGCACCTGACGGGCAAGGAGTACCAGATGCTGGAGCTTCTTTCCTTGCGCAAGGGCACGACGCTGACCAAGGAGATGTTCCTCAATCATCTCTACGGCGGCATGGACGAACCCGAACTCAAGATCATCGACGTGTTCATCTGCAAGCTGCGCAAGAAGCTGGTCGAGGCCACGGGCGGCGAGAACTATATCGAGACGGTCTGGGGGCGCGGCTATGTGCTGCGCGATCCCGAGCCGGCGGCGCACTCGGGTGCGCCGCTCGCCATCGGGGCCTGAGCGGCACATCTGGACCTTGCCCCGCCGCCGCCCTATCACTCGGGAGGGCGGACAAGAGAGGGGCCGATGTCTGAGGAGATTGCCGTCGAGCGGCTGACCGAGGCGCAGGCGCGCGCCGAGCTGGCGCGGCTGGCAGATGTGCTGGCGCGTGCCAATGCCGCCTACCATGTTGAGGACGCGCCGGTGATGTCCGACGCGGCATTTGACGCGCTCAAGGCGCGCAACGCCGCGATCGAGGCGCGCTTTCCCGCGCTGAAACGCGCCGACAGCCCCTCCGATCAGGTGGGTGCGGCCCCTGCCGAGGGCTTTGCCAAGACCCGCCATTCGGTCCGGATGCTGAGCCTTGCCAATGCCTTCGAGGCCGAAGACATCGTTGAATTCGATGCCCGCATCCGTCGTTACCTTGGTCTGAGCGACAGTGCCCCGCTCGCCTATACCTCCGAGCCGAAAATCGACGGGCTGAGCCTCAGCCTGCGCTACGAGGCGGGGCACCTCGTGACGGCCGCCACGCGTGGCGATGGCGAGACGGGCGAGAACGTGACCGCCAATGCCCACACCATCGCCGACATTCCTGCATGGATCGAGGGCGCGCCCGACATCCTTGAAGTGCGTGGCGAGGTCTACATGAGCCATGCCGATTTCGAGGCGCTCAACGCGCGGCAGGCCGAAAGGGGAGACAAGCCATTCGCCAATCCGCGCAATGCCGCCGCAGGATCGCTGCGCCAGCTTGACGCCACAATCACCGCCGCGCGCCCGCTGAGGTTCTTCGCCTATGGCTGGGGCGAGACCTCCGCGCCGCTTGCTGCCACCCAGATGGGCGCGATGGCGCGGCTTGGTGACCTCGGCTTTCAGACCAACCCGCTTACCACCCTCTGCAACGGTCCGACGGCGCTCATCGATCACTACCGAAAGATCGAACAGGACCGCGCCACGCTCGGCTATGACATCGACGGGGTGGTCTACAAGGTCAACGATCTCTCGCTGCAAGCGCGGCTCGGCTTTCGCGCCACCACGCCCCGCTGGGCCATCGCGCATAAGTTCCCCGCCGAACTGGCCTGGACGCGGCTTGTGGCGATCGACATTCAGGTAGGGCGCACGGGCGCGCTCAGCCCGGTGGCGCGGCTCGGCCCGGTCACGGTCGGTGGTGTGGTGGTGCGCAACGCGACCCTGCACAACGAGGATTACATCGCCGGGCGCGACAGCAAGGGCGGGCTGATCCGCGAGGGTAGGGATATCCGCGTGGGCGACTGGGTGCAGGTCTATCGCGCGGGCGACGTGATCCCCAAGATCGCCGATGTCGATCTCTCGAAGCGCCCAGCCGATGCAACACCCTATCGCTTTCCCGAGACCTGCCCCGAATGCGGCTCGGAGGCGCGCCGCGAGCCGGGCGATTCGGTGCGCCGCTGCATGGGTGGCCTGATCTGCCCGGCACAGGCGGTGGAGCGGCTCAAGCATTTCGTCTCGCGCGCTGCCTTTGACATCGAGGGGCTGGGTGCGAAACAGGTAGAGGCCTTCTATCGCGACGGCTGGATCCGTGAACCGGCGGATATCTTCACGCTGGAGGCGCGCTACGGACAGGGACTTCAGCAGTTGAAAAACCGCGAGGGTTGGGGGGAGAAAAGCGCGAAGAACCTCTTTGAGGCGATTGACGAGAAGCGGAAAATTTCCTTTTCGCGGATTCTCTTCTCGCTTGGCATCCGTCATGTGGGCGAACAGGCAAGCAGCCTTATCGCGCGCCATTACGGGACATGGGCAGAGTTCACGGCGGCCATGGACAGTGCCCGCGCTCTGCAGGGGCCCGAGTGGGAGCGGCTTCTTGGCATCGACGGGGTGGGCGAAGTGATGGCAACCAGCCTTGTGCAGGCGATGACCGAGCCGCATGAACGCGCGAGCATCGATCGGCTCACCGCCCATCTCGAGGTGGAAGCCGCCGCGCGCCCCGACACTTCGGGTAGCCCGGTGGCGGGCAAGACGCTGGTCTTTACCGGCACGCTGGAAAAGATGACCCGTGCCGAGGCCAAGGCGCGTGCCGAGGCGCTCGGCGCCAAGGTGGCAGGCAGCGTTTCCGCGCGCACGGATCTGCTGATTGCCGGGCCGGGGGCCGGATCGAAGGCGAAGAAGGCGGTAGAGCTTGGCATCGAGGTGATTGACGAGGACGCGTGGCTTGCCCTCGTCGGGGCCCAATGAGCACCCGGCCCGAGATCCTCTTTCCGCTTTTTGCGGGGATCGAGACGCTCGAGGGCGTGGGGCCGAAAACCGCGCAGTCGCTTGCTGCGCTAGACATCACCCGGCCGCGCGACCTCTTGTTCACGCTGCCCTGGTCCGGGGTGGATCGCCGCCGCCGCGCCACTGTGCAGGGGGCCGAGATCCCCGGCGTGGTTACGGTCGAGGTGGTGGTGGGACGCCATGACGCGCCCGCGCGCCCGTCCGCGCCCTATCGCGTGGTGGTCGAGGACGCAGCGACCAGCTTTCACCTGATCTACTTTCGCGCGCGCGCCGACCACTTGCGCCGCCTTCTGCCCACGGGCGCGCGGCGGCTTGTTTCGGGCAAGGTAGAACTTTTCGACGGCATCGCGCAAATGGTGCATCCCGATCACGTCGTGCCGGTCGAGGAGGCGGGCGAGATCCCCGATTTCGAACCGGTCTATCCGCTGACCGCCGGGGTGACGCAGCGGGTGATGGCGAAGGCCGCGCAATCGGCGCTGCTGCGTGCGCCGCGTCTCGGGGAATGGATCGACCCGGCACAAAAGGCTCAGGCCGGCTGGCCCGACTGGCACGACGCGCTGCGCGTGGCGCATTCACCCGGATCGGCACGCGATCTTGCGCCCGCCAGCCCTGCCCGCGAGCGACTGGCCTATGACGAGTTGATGGCGCATCAGATGACGCTGGCCCTCGCACGCAGCCATCTGCGCCGCGCCAAGGGCCGCGCGACGGTGGGAACCGGAGAGTTGCAGGCGCGGGTCGTGGCCGCGCTGCCCTTTGCGCTGACCAATGCACAGACCCGCGCGATTGCCGATATCGCCGCCGACATGGGCGCGCCGATGCGCATGAACCGGCTGCTTCAGGGCGATGTGGGCGCCGGCAAGACGCTGGTGGCGTTCAAGGCGCTTCTCATTGCGGTCGAGGCGGGCGGGCAGGGGGTGCTGATGGCCCCGACCGAGATCCTTGCCCGCCAGCATTTTCAGGGGCTGACACCGCTGGCCGAGGCGGCGGGGGTGCGGCTCGACATCCTCACGGGACGCGACAAGGGCGCTGCGCGCGGCGCCAAGTTGCGGGCGCTGGCGGCGGGGGAGACCGACATTCTCGTGGGCACGCATGCGGTGTTCCAGAAGGACGTGGAATTCGCCGATTTGCGACTGGCCATTGTCGATGAGCAGCACCGTTTCGGCGTGCGCCAGCGGCTGGAACTGGGCCAGAAGGGCGCGCAGGCCGATGTTCTCGTGATGACGGCAACGCCCATTCCGCGCAGCCTCGCGCTCGCGCAATATGGCGACATGGATGTGAGCGTGCTCGATGAAAAGCCGCCCGGCCGCCTGCCGATCAAGACTGCGCTCGTCAACACGGGGCGGATGGATGAGGTCGTGGACCACCTGCGCCACGCCATCGCCGAGGGGCGGCAAGCCTATTGGGTCTGCCCGCTGGTCGAGGAAAGCGAAGCGGTGGACCTGTCGAGCGCCGAGGAACGGTATCGTCGCCTGCGTGCCGCGCTCGGCGAGGGGCGGGTGGGGCTGGTTCATGGCCAGATGCCGCCCGAGGACAAGGACGCCGCCATGACGCGGTTTCAGCGTGGTGAAACAAGCGTCCTTGTGGCCACGACCGTGATCGAAGTCGGGGTAGACGTGCCCAATGCCTCGATCATGGTGATCGAGCGCGCCGAGAGCTTTGGCCTTGCCCAGCTGCACCAGTTGCGCGGGCGGGTGGGGCGCGGCACGGCGGCCTCGACCTGCCTGCTGATGTATCAGGCGCCCTTGTCGGAGGGTGGGCGCAAGCGGCTGGAAACGATGCGCGACACCGAGGACGGGTTTCGCATAGCCGAAGTCGATCTGGAGATGCGCGGCGCAGGCGATCTGATCGGGACGGCGCAATCAGGGCTGCCGCGCTTTCGTGTGGCGGATCTTGAGGCGCAATCGGCGCTGATGGCGGTGGCCCAATCCGATGCGCGGAAGTTGCTGGCCGATGACCCCGATCTGGCCTCACCGCGCGGACGGGCGGCGCGGGTATTGCTGTGGCTGATGGAACGCGATCAGGCGATCCGCCTGATTTCAGTGGGTTAGGTTTTGTTCTCGTTTGTTCTTATAAAGTTCTTTACTTGGCGCGCGGGATATGAGAACAATCAAGCAACATAACGGAGGATACCGCCATGTTGCACCAGATCAGGACCGCCGCCAGCCGCGCCGGGGACACCATCCTTGGCGATGTGATCGGGGCCTTCGCCCTGATGGTGACGCTCATCGGCGCGCTCTATCTGCCCGCTATGTTCTGAAGGGTTTCTGCCTGCCGGTGCGCGGCTCATCTCGGTCCCCCCTGTCCCAACACGGGGATCGTGCTCTCTGCCTGTCCCAAGGGTTTCGGGTTTGCCTCATTCCGCCCGATAGTCCCGATGGGCCGCGTATCCGGCCACTGATCCGCCGCCGTTCCCCGGAACGTGCGGCGGTTTTTTTACGCCTCGGTCGTTGGCGGGTTGATCCGCTGAACCAGAACCGAGCCGGTCTCGACGATGCCGCGCATCCGCTCCTCCAGCCGGATCATCTCGGACATGGCACGCTTGAGTTGGTCGCTTTCGTCGCCCAACTCTCCCAGATCGGCAAAGACGCGCTCGGTCGTGGCAATTTGCGCCTCGGCATTGCTCACGACCGCATGCAGATCCTCGACCAGACCTTCCACCTCGCGCGCACCGCTCTTTTCTTCGAGCGTGCGGACAGCCGTGCGCGCCGCGTCGAACCAGGCCTGCGACAGGCGCGGCTCGGCCTTGGCGCTGAGCATGGCCGAGCGTTCAAGCCGCCGGATCCGGCTGGTGAGACAATCGATCCGGTCTCGCAAGTCGCTCTGGATGCTGACGATATCGGCATTGACGGCGACGACACGGGCGAGCACGGCGTCAAGCTCCTCCATCAGTTTGCAGACCCGGTCGAGAAACAGGTTCAAATCGCGCGCCAGCACGCCGAACTCGTCCGCCGTGCGAATCTCGGCCCGGTGCGTCAGCCCGCCATAGGCGCGTGCAAGGTTGCTGACCACCGCGCGCAGGCCCAGAAGCGGCTCGAGCCGCGCGCGCAGGATGAGAAACAGCAGCACCGAATGCAGCACGATCTTGCCCACCGACAGCGTGGCGGTGAGGCGCATGTCGGTCACCCATTCGGCGAAATCCGTGGCCAGATCGCGCCGCACCACCACCGCCCCAAGCACATCGCCGACATTGGCCTCGGTGTGACAGGCAAGACAGAAGGGCTCGGCCGTGATGGGCTGTTTGGCGATATTGTGCAGGCGCGCGGGCCAGTCGCCCTGCGGGATGCCTTCGGGGGTAAAGCCGAAACCCGCCTCGATGGAGGTGACGGTGACCGGCGAGGGGGTGATGGCGATGCGATAGCCCAGATCGCCCCAGTTGCGCTCGAGGATCGGATAGAGCGTGCGCGCCGCCACCGGCCCGCCCTCGTTGCGCATGATCGAGCGCACATCGTCGGCGATGCTCCCGACGGCCTCTTGCACCACTTCTGGTCCCTGCACACGAAAGCCGTAATAGACCGTTCCCGCCTTGAGCGCGAATTCGAGCACCGTGACCAGCACCAGAAGCACGAAGAAATCGCGGATCATGTGGATGAGAAAGGATTGGTCGAACCGCCCGATCAGCGGGCTCTTCTCGTCGAGCGGGCCTTGGGCCATGTCGAATCCCTCGCTGTTACAAGAGCAACTAGGCACGAAAAGCGAAAGGGAAAGTGAAACGGCCCCTCACCGCGCGACGCAAATGTGCGAGCGGTCTGACACAATCAGGCGCAGGAGGTCTGCGCGGCGATCTCCTCCAGCGCCTCGGTCACCGCTTCGAGCGTGAGCAGGATCGAGGCATGGCGGTTCTTGTAATCGCGCGCGGGGCGCAGCACTTCGAGCCCGGCGAAGGGGGCAGGCGGGGTCGGGCCGTCGGATTTCAGCATTTCGCGCAGCGCGTCGCGGGCCGTGCGCACCTGCGCCAGATCGCAACCGATGATATTGGCCCCCACCACGCTTGCCGCCGCCTGCCCGAGCGCGCAGGCACGCACTTCGGCGGCATAGTCCGAGATGCGGTCATCCGATAACGACAGATCGATGGTTACTGTCGAGCCGCAAAGCGGCGCGCGCCGCTTGACGGTTGCCTGTGGCGCCTCAAGCCGTCCGTGATGCGGGATGTCCGACGCCAGTTCCAGGATGCGCGCGGAATAGAGCTTGATCAGGTCGGTTTCGCCGCTCATGGCTTTCCCTTTCGTCCGTTGCCCCATAAATAGACGCGACTGGCACGGATGCAAAAGGATTTTGCCATGGGATTCGACCCCGCGACACTAAAGTATGATGCCCGTGGCCTTGTCCCCGCCATTGCGCAGGAAGCCGAGACCGGCGAGGTGCTGATGATGGCCTGGATGAACGCCGAAGCGGTGGCGCGTACTCTTGAGACAGGGCGGGTGACCTATTGGAGCCGATCGCGCGCGGAGTTCTGGATCAAGGGCGAAAGCTCGGGTCATGTGCAGGAACTTGTGGAGATGCGCGTCGATTGTGATCGCGACTGCCTTCTGGTGCTGGTGCGCCAGACCGGGCCTGCCTGCCATACCGACCGGCGGTCGTGCTTCTACCTGGCTGTGCGCGAGGGCGCGGAGGTGGAGATCATGGCGCCGTTGCCAGGGTCGGAGTGAGGTTTTTCGCAACCCTGAAGCGTTACAGCCCCAACATGGCGCGGATGCTCTGCGGGGTTGCGCCCTCTGCGCGATAGGTGGCGATGGCGCGGGCGTCGTCGCGCTTGGCGAGGCGCCTGCCTCGCTCATCGCGGATCAGGCGGTGGTGGTGATAGGCAGGCGTGGGCAGGCCAAGAAGGTGCTGAAGCAGGACGTGGATCGACGTGGCCGCCAGCAGGTCTTCGCCGCGGATCACATGGGTGATCTTCTGATCGGCATCGTCGAGCACGACCGAGAGATGGTATGAGGCCCCCATGTCGCGGCGGGCGAGGACAATATCCCCTATCGTCCCGGTCAAGTCTCCAAGGGTAATCAATGCATCTTGTTCCTTGAAAGACAGGGGGTTGTCGAGTGTTTCCAATGTGCGCCCCATGTCAAGGCGCAGCGCGCTGCCCATGGGCATCGTCCCTGTTGGCGGGGCTGCGGGGCGGCAGGTGCCCGGATAGATCAGGCCATCTGGGCCGTGCAGCGGCGCGCCCTCCTGCGGGGCGGAGGCGGCGGCGCGAATATCGGCGCGCGTGCAGGTGCAGGGATAGAGCAGGCCCCGTTCCCAGAGCGATTGCAGCGCGGCGCGGTAGCGCGGCAGGCGGGTGGATTGACGCAGCACAGGTTCGGGCCAGTCAAGGCCGAGCCAGGCGAGATCGTAGAAGATCCGCGCCTCCCATTCGGGGCGGCAACGGCCCTGGTCGAGATCGTCGATGCGCAAAAGGAATGTGCCGCCCGCCGCGCGCGCCATGTCATGCGCGAGCATGGCCGAGAACGCATGGCCCAGATGCAGAAGCCCGGTTGGCGAAGGTGCAAAGCGAGTTATAAACATATTTGCAATGTATTACGAGACGAAGCTCATGTTTTGCACGGCGAGCCAATCCCGCCACGCCGCCTTGGCGCGGTCAGTATAGGCCTTGTAGCGATGCACGCGCCCGCGCCGCCCGCCTTTCAGACCTTCAACGGGGCGGAAAAGGCCGAAATTCACGTTCATCGGCTGAAAGCTTTTGGCCTCGGCGCCGCCGGTGATATGATGCAGCAGCGCGCCCATGGCGCTGTCCTGCGGCACCTCGGGTAGGGTGTTCCCAAGGATGTCGGCGGCGGCAAGGCGTCCGGCGACAAGGCCCATGGCGGCGGATTCCACATAGCCCTCGACCCCGGTGATCTGTCCGGCAAAGCGGATATGGGGCCGTGTGCGCAGGCGCATCTGCCGATCGAGAAGTGTGGGCGAATTCAGGAACGTGTTGCGGTGAATGCCGCCAAGGCGCGCAAAACTTGCATTCTCAAGTCCCGGAATCATTCTGAAAACAGACGATTGCGCGCCATACTTCATCTTGGTCTGAAAGCCCACGATATTGTAGAGCGTGCCAAGTGCGTTGTCGCGGCGCAGTTGCACCACGGCATGGGCCTTGATCTCGGGCTGGTGCGGGTTGGTGAGGCCCACGGGCTTCATCGGGCCGTGGCGCAGCGTCTCGCGACCACGTTCGGCCATGACCTCGATGGGAAGGCAGCCGTCAAAATAGCCCGCCGTTTCACCTTCGTGAAACTCGGTCTTTTCCGCGGCCAGCAGCGCGTCGATGAAGGCTTCGTAGCAGTCGCGGTCCATCGGGCAGTTGATGTATGCGGTGCGCTCTTCTTCGGTGTCACCCTTGTCGTAGCGCGACTGCATCCATGCCTTTGACATATCGATACTGTCGAAATGCACGATGGGGGCGATGGCGTCGAAAAAGGCGAGCGCGTCGCGTCCGGTCTCGTGCGCGATGGCGGCGCCGAGCGCGTCGGAGGTCAGCGGGCCGGTGGCGATGATCCACTGGCCGGACTCGGGAAGTGACGTGAATTCAGAGGCTTTCACGGTGATCTTCGGATGGGCGCGCAGCCGCTCGGTCACCGATCTCGAAAAGGCGTCGCGATCCACGGCAAGCGCGCCGCCCGCGGGCAGGCGGTGGCGGTCGGCCATCTCCATGATGATCCCGCCCGCTGCGCGCATCTCCCAATGCAGCAGGCCAACGGCGTTCTGCTCGTCATCGTCCGAACGGAAGGAGTTGGAGCAGACCATTTCCGCCAGATCGCCGGTGCGATGCGCGAACGTGGCCACCTTGGGGCGCATCTCGTGGATCACCACGTCCACGCCCATACTGGCAGCCTGCCATGCGGCCTCTGATCCGGCCATGCCGCCGCCGACGATGTTGAGAACCTGTGTCATGGGGCGCGATCTAGGGGAAAGGGCGGGGTTTGGAAAGGGGCGTCATTGCTGCCAGTCGGGCGCGCGCTTTGCGATAAAGGCGGTGATGCCCTCGTCGGTGTCGCGGTTGAGCATGTTCTCGACCATGACCGCGCCGGTATGGGCATAAGCTGCATCGAGCCCCATTTCCAACTGTTCGTAAAAGGCGCGTTTGCCGATGCGCACGGCGCTGCCCAGCTTGGCCGCGACGATCCCGGCGAGCGCCATCGCCTCTTCGTCGAGCCGCTCTTCGGGCACGGCGCGGTTGATGAGGCCGAGTGCCTGCGCGCGGTCGGTGTCGATGAAGGCGCCGGTGGTGAGCATCTCGAACGCCTGCTTGCGCGGCACGTTGCGCGAGAGCGCCACCATGGGGGTGGAGCAGAAAAGCCCGATATTGACGCCATTGACGCCAAAGCGCGTGCCCTGCGCCGCCACGGCCATGTCGCAGGACGCCACAAGCTGACAGCCTGCGGCGGTGGCGATGCCGTGGGGGGCGGCGATGACAGGTTGCGGCAGGTTGCGGATGGCGGTCATCACGGCCGTGCAGCGGGCGAAGAGATCGGCAAAATAGGCGCGGCCCGCATCCGGCGATTGGCGTGCGGCCTGCATCTCCTTGAGGTCATGGCCCGCGCAGAACGCCTTGCCGGTGCCGCGCAGCGTCACGACGCGGATGGTGCGATCCCTGGCCAGGCGGTCGAATTCGGCATGAAGGGCGGCGAGCATCGCGTCCGAGAGCGCATTGAGGTTGCCGGGCGAGTTGAGCGTGAGGCGCGCGATGGCGCCCTCATCGGTGCGGTCAAGAATTGGCATCTTGTCTCTCTCCTTCAGTTGGGGTCACTCTAGCGCCACAAGCGGACGGAGGGAAGGAATGGACGTGACGATGACGGCGCAGGAGCTGACCGTGTTTCTCGGGCGCGAGTTTCCGCAGGTGGCCGCGGATTTTGCCATCGAGGAGGTGGGCGAGCGGCGCATCCGCGTGCGGCTTTGCGTGGGCGAGCGGCATTTGCGTCCCGGTGGCACGGTCTCGGGGCCGTCGATCTTTGCACTGGCCGATGTGGCGGTCTACCTTGCGCTGCTGGCGATGATCGGGCCAGAGGCGCTTTCTGTCACGACGAATTGTTCGATTGATTTCATGCGCAAGCCCGCGGCGGGCGCGGACCTGATCGCAGAGTGTCGGCTGTTGAAGCTGGGGCGGGTGCTGGCGGTCGGCGACGTGCTGATCTTTTCGGAGGGTATGGCAGAGCCGGTGGCGCGGGCAAGTCTCACCTATTCGATCCCGCCGAAATGAGCGACAAAAGCTGAGTCCAAGTTCGATCTTTGCGGGGGCGTCAGCCTTGGCTAACCTGCCCGAAAAACCGGGAGGAACAGGATGACCGAAACGCGGCCCGAGGGCGTGCCTGAGATGGGCGCGGTAAGCCTTGCCATGCTGGGCGAGGCGCTGCGCCGGGGGTGGGCGGACATGTGCCGCGCGCCGGGATATGCGGTGCTCTTTGCCGGGGTCTATGTGGCGGTGGGGCTGGTCATGGCCGCAGTGACATGGGCCACGGGCAAGAGTTACTGGCTGGTCTTCGCCGCTGTGGGCTTTCCCTTGGTGGGACCTTTCGCTGCCGTGGGGCTATATGAGGTGAGCCGTCGGCTGAGCGCGGGCGAGCCGCTGGTGATGGGCGAAATCCTTGGCGTGATCGCGCAACAGAGGCGGCGGCAACTGCCCTCGATCTGCGCCATCATCGTGATGGTGTTTCTGTTCTGGTTCTTTCTTGCGCATATGATCTTTGCGCTGTTCCTAGGGCTGTCCACGATGACGAACGTGTCATCGTCGTTTGACATCTACCTCACACGCGAGGGGCTGAGCATGCTGGTGGTCGGCACGGGCGTGGGGGCCTGTTTCGCACTGCTGATCTACGCGATCACGGTGATTGCGCTGCCGCTTCTGCTGGATCGCGAGGTGGATTTCGTGACTGCGATGCTGACAAGCTTCAATGTGGTGACGGAAAATCCGGTGCCGATGCTGACTTGGGCTGCACTGATCGCAGGACTGACCTTCGTGGCGCTTCTGCCGGCTTTTCTGGGGCTGTTCATCGTGCTGCCGCTTCTGGGCCATGCGACATGGCACCTTTACCGACTGATCCGCGAGGCCGACTGAGCGCCGTCAGGAACTCCAAATCTCCGGGCCGCCGGTGATCGCGGGATCGGCGGCATCAACGGCCCTCACGTCCTTGCGTGCGTAATCGAGCCCGGCAAGCAGGTGGCGCATTACCGCGAGATGCGCGCGCCGCTTGTCGTCCGAGCGCACGACGGTCCAGGGCGCGTGCACATTGTGGGTCATGGTGAGGGTTTCGGCGATGGCGGCGCTGTAGGCGTCCCAGTGTTTCAGACCCTCTACGTCGATCCAGCTCAGCTTCCATTGCTTGAGCGGGTCGCGCTCGCGGTCGAGAAAACGGCGCAACTGCTCGGCACGACCCACGTTGAGCCAGAATTTCACGAGATGGATGCCTTCCTGAACCAGCATTCGCTCGAAATCGGGCACTTGCGCGAAGAAATGCGCACGCTGAGCGGGGGTGCAGAAGCCAAAGACGGGTTCGACCACACCGCGATTATACCAGCTTCGGTCAAAGAGAACGATCTCTCCGGCGGCGGGCAGATGGGCGATATATCGCTGGAAATACCATTGTGTCGCCTCCTGATCCGAGGGCTTGGGCAGGGCCACGACGCGCGCGCCACGCGGGTTGAGGTTCTGGGTGAGACGGGTGATCGTGCCGCCCTTGCCAGCGGCATCGCGCCCTTCGAACACCACCGCCACGCGCGCGCCGCTCTCGCGCACCCAATGTTGCAGCTTCACAAGTTCGATCTGGAGCTTGTCAAAGGCTTTTTCGTAGGGTTTGCGGTCCATCCGCTCGGAATACGGAAAGCAGGTGTCGAGCACATCGCTTTTCTCGGCGCGCGCGATGGCCTTGCGGATCGCCTCGGGCGCTTCGGTCTCGTAAAAGGTGCTGATCGCGCCGTCAAAGGGCAGGTCCATGGGTGGCCTCGCAGTTTTCATGCGCAGTATGGGCGCTTTGCCGCTGTCAGGCAATCTGTCTCACAGCCGCAGATCGGTCGTCTCCATCCCGATTTTCGCGCTGTCATAGGGGGTTGTCTGGTAAATCTCCGACACCCAGTTGCCATAGAGCAGATGCGCGTGGCTGCGCCAGCGGTTGAGCGGCCCACGCGCGGGATCGTCGCCCGGGTAGTAGTTGCAGGGCACGTTGATCGGCGTTCCCGCCGCGATATCGCGGTCATATTCCTGCTTGAGCGTGTCGCTGTCATACTCGAAATGGTTGAAGATATAGAGCGCGCGGTGGTCCGTGTCCTCGACAAGACAGGGGCCGACCTCGTCGCTGTCCAGAAGAATGCGCAGGCCCGGCACGGCCTCGATCTCGGCGCGCTTCATCTCGGTCCAGCGGCTGACGGGGATCACGCAATCGTCGGAGAATCCACGCAGATAGGGCGAGGCAGGGGCCATGTTTCGGTGCCGGAAACAGCCGAATGCCTTGGCGGGCAGCATGTGTTTCCTGACGCCGTGGAAGTGGTTGATCATCGCCATCCCGCCCCAGCAGACGCCGAAGGTGGAATGCACATGGCTTTGGGTCCAGTCGAACACGCGGGCCAGCTCGTCCCAATAGGTCACGGCGTCGAAATCGAGATGTTCGATCGGCGCGCCGGTGATAATGAGGCCATCGTATTTGTCGCCCGAGGCCGCAACATCCGAGAACGGGCGGTAAAAGCTCTCCATATGTTCGGCGGCGGTGTTCCTGGCCTGGTGCTCGCTCATGCGGATGAGGTCAAAGTCGATCTGCAACGGCGTGGCACCGATCAGCCGCGCGAACTGGTTCTCGGTCTGGATTTTCTTGGGCATGAGGTTGAGCAGGCCGATGCGGAGCGGGCGGATATCCTGCCGGGCGGCTTGATCCGGGTCCATCACCATCACGCCCTCGCGCCGCAGAACATCGTAGGCAGGCAGGGTGGCGGGGATCTTGATGGGCATGGGCGGTCCTCTCGTCTCAGACGGTGCGGCGGTCGATGGCGGTGGCTATGAGGGTCTCGAAACGCGCGGCATCGGTGGCCGCGGCCACCTCATCCGCGCTCACCCGCACGCCCCATTTCGCCATCGCCTCATAGCGCGGCTGGCGATGTGAAAGCGCCTGCGCATAGGTCCAGCGGATGAAGTCATCCGGGTCAACTTCGGCCTCTGACAGATTGTTTTTGCGCAGATATTCATCCCAGACGCGGGTCAGGAAATCAGGCTGATAGGCCATCGGCTTGGGCGCGCGGTCAAAGCGGCGGATGAGCTCGGCGGTATGTGCCTGGCTGCCTTCGATATAGACCAGCAGGCAATGCTGCGAAAGCTCGGTCAGGATCGGGTCGGCGGGGTCGTCGCCATCGACCCATTCGCAGATCGAGCCACCCGTATCGCAGACGAAATGCGGATAGCCATAGAGCCGCTGGCTGCGCTCGATGAAATAGGCCGTGTCCATCAGCGCGTGGATCTCGGCCTGACGGAACTGCTCCTGCCGGCGACGATATTCTTCCATCGGCATTCCGCCCTTCGCGGCCGCGCCGGGCTTGCCCAGATAGGTCGAGACCGGGGTGAGATTGTTGAAGGTGATGTTGGAGCCGATATAGATCGAATCCGTCAGGAGCAGGTCGCGCAGGAAGGGCACCTGCATGGCGTGCGCCTTGGCGTTGTCGACGATCAGTTCGCCCATGTAGCGTGTGCCGATCCGGTAATCGATCGAGTAGTGGAACCAGCCACCTGAATCGCGCAGCATCTGCGAGACATGGGTCTTGCCCAGCCCCGACATGCCATAGAAAAGCACCCGCTTCTGCGGGGCGGCGCGCCAGTCGCGGGCGGTCTGATAGATCATCGGCGGCTCCTTGTCTTGCGCGTCTTACCTGCTGTTTTCACGCGGGTTTGGCAAGAGGCCAAAGGAAAACCCCGCCCTGTGAGGGGCGGGGTTCGTGTTCGTGTCCCGGTGTGGCTTCAGAACTTGAAGCCGATCTTGGTGCCCACGGCGATGGCATCGTTGTTTCTGAACGCGGTCACATTCGAGTTTGCGTTGCCGAGGTCAATATAGCTGATCCCGGTCGTGATCTTGATCGCGTCATTCTCGTAGATCGCCGCAAGGCCGTAGCGAATGAAGCCGTCCGTGCCCGCGAGGTTACCGACTTGCGAGCCTTCCTGTTTCTCGTAGCCGATGGTGGCGGCCCCGCTCCAGTTCGCGTTGACGCGGCGGCCGACGCCAAGCTCGTAGGTCCAGACGTCATCCTTGTTGAAGGCGATCGGCACGTTCACCGGTGCGCCGCTCGCGAAGGAGATGAAGTCAAACGGCTGAACGGTGAACTCGGTCCATTCACGCCATTTGATCGATCCGAAGACCAGCGTGTTGGCGGCAATGCCCGACTGGAAGTGGAGCGTGATCGCGCGCGGAATTTCCACGTCGAAGCTTGCCCCGGTGTTGTCCTTGAAGTCGTGCTCGGTCTTGGATTCGTAGGTCAGGGCCAAACGCAGCGCGATATCGGGGATCTCATAGGCCGCGCCGAGCAGGTATCCGAACTGATAATCCTTGTCCACGCTCAGCGTGTAGGGCGTTCCCGGACCGGAGCCCAGAGGCGCGGTCACCGGCGAGATCACGGTGATGTCGCCATCAAGTCCCATGTAACGCAGCCCGCCATAGACGCTGAAGCGGTCGGAGACCTTGTAACGGGCGAGAAGGTTCACGGAGATGGAACCGACATCGGCATCCGAACCGGCAAAGAACGAACCGGGCGTTTTGTAATCGACATCGGCCCCCATAGGTTCGTCGATCACAAGACCCAGGGTGAACCGGTCGTTGATGTCGGTCTTGATACCGCCCGCAAAGTTGCGATAGCTTTTCAGGATGTTGCCGGTCGGTCCTGTCGGAACACCGGGAAGCGGCGTGCCCGACACGGACGGGTTGACGTTCACCACCGAGAATTCCGCATAGTTCTTGCTTTTCTCGAACAGGATCATCGACGGATCGCCGCGCCGTTCGATCCCGCCCGCATCCGCCATCGTGGCCGTCATGGCGAGCGCTGTGGCAGCCATCATGTAGTCTTTCATCTGTCCCCCTCCTGAGTGTTATCGGCGCACACTATACCCACACGGGAATCGGTCAATCTCTGACGCCGCGTCACAATCTTCAGGCGCCATCAGGGTTGCGAGAGAAACACAGGCTAAACGGGTTTTTTAAAGTCATCATTAACGCCTGGAGCGTGTTTCCGACCAAAGATTGAGGTAATTTGCCCCGAAAATCACCGCCGCGCCCAGGATCACCCAAAGCTCGATCGCCTCGCCATAGAGCAGGAGCGCGATCACCGCGATCAGAGGCAGGCGCAGGAAATCCACCGGCACCACAACCGTGGCGGGAGCGAGCGCAAGCGCCGTGGTCAGGCACAGATGCGCCACAAGTCCCGCGAGGCCAATGAGAACGAGCCAGGGCAGGGCGGCGGCAGAGGGCCAGGCGATATCGCCGTCATAGCCCGCGCAGATGAGGCCAAGTCCGATCTGCATGAGCGTCATCCAGAACAGGATCGAGGTAAGGCTTTCGTGACGTGTGAGGCGCTTGGTGGCGAGGATGGAGCCGGCGAAACCGAGGGCGGCGCAGGCGGCGGCAAGCTGGCCGAGGCTCAGCGTGTCGGGGCTGGGGCGCGTGACCATCAGGATGCCGATGAAGCCCAGAAGCGCGGCCAGCACCCGGACGCGCGTCAGCCGCTCGCCCAGAACCAGCGGCGAGAGCATCAGAACCCAGAGCGGCGAGGTGAATTCGAGCGCGAAGACCTGCGCCAGCGGAATGAGCGTGATCGCCAGGAACCAAAGGTTCTGGCCGGTGAAGTGAAACAGGTTGCGGATGGCATGGAGGCCGAGACGGTCCCGGCGCACCTCGCCCAGATGGCCAGTCGCGCGCGCCACGATCACCACGACGACAAAGCCCACGATGGAGCGGTAGAGCATGATCTCGAACGTGTCATGATCGAGGCTGACCGCCCGCCCCGCCACCGCCATCGAGGAAAACGACGCCACCGCGCCCAGCATCCAGAGTGCTGCGCGCAACGTCTGCGGCGCGGGAATGGCCGGTGTCATTCTTCGCTCATGGTGAATGTGCGGGGCATGTGGCCGGTCACGCGCCACCAGTCGCTGGCGCGGGTGCGGTTCTGGTGGGCGTCGAATGCGGCACGGCCGGCAAAGCTCTCTGTCACGGTGAACACGCCCGGCGCGGTCTCGGTCACATCAAACGAGAGGCAGCCCGGCTCGGCGCGGCTCAGACGGATATGCTCGGGCAGGGCGGCGCGGGCGATGTCGATCTCATGGTCTGCGCAGGTCATCCGCCCGGTCAGGCGGATCACTCCCACTCGATCGTCCCCGGCGGTTTGGAGGTGATGTCATAGGTCACGCGGTTGATGCCCTTGACCTCATTTATGATCCGCGTCGCGGTCTCGCCCAGGAAATCGTGGGTGAAGGGGTAGTAATCGGCGGTCATGCCGTCCACCGAGGTGACCGCACGCAGCGCGCAGGCGAAATCATAGGTGCGCCCGTCGCCCATCACGCCCACGGTGCGCACCGGCAGGATGGCAACGAAGGCCTGCCAGATCTCATCGTAAAGCCCGTGGCGGCGGATCTGGTCGATATAGACTGCATCGGCCTTGCGCAGAATCTCGAGCTTTTCGCGGGTGATCTCGCCGGGGCAGCGGATGGCAAGGCCGGGGCCGGGAAAGGGGTGGCGGCCGATGAAAGATGCGGGCAGGCCCAATTCGCGGCCCAAGGCGCGTACCTCGTCCTTGAACAACTCGCGCAGCGGTTCGACCAGTTTCAGGCCCATTTTCTCGGGCAGGCCGCCGACGTTGTGGTGGCTCTTGATCGTGACAGAGGGGCCTCCGGAAAAGCTGACGCTTTCGATCACGTCGGGATAAAGCGTGCCCTGCGCCAGAAATTCCGCGCCCTCGATCTGCCCCGCGTATTTCTGGAACACGTCGATGAACAGCCGCCCGATGATCTTTCTCTTGGTTTCCGGATCACTTACGCCGTCAAGTTCACCCAGGAAAAGCTCTGCCTCATCGGCATGGATGAGCGGAATGTTGTAACTGTCGCGGAACATGGCCACGACCTCTTCGGCCTCGTTCTGCCGCAGAAGGCCGTGATCGACGAACACGCAAGTCAGTTGATCGCCGATCGCCTCGTGGATGAGAACGGCGGCAACCGAGCTGTCAACCCCGCCCGAGAGGCCGCAGATCACCCGTTTGTCGCCCACCTGAGCGCGGATCTTGGCAATCGCCTCTTCACGATAGGCACCCATGGTCCAGTCGCCCTTGAACCCGGCAAGGCGGATGAAATTCTCGTAAAGCCGCGCGCCGTTGGGGGTATGGTGCACCTCTGGGTGGAACTGCACGGCGTAGAAGCGGCGCGCGCGGTCGGCGGTGATGGCAAAGGGGGCGCCGGGCGAGGTGCCCAGAACCTCGAATCCGGGCGCGATGTCAGAGACATGATCGCCATGGCTCATCCAGACCTGTTCGCGTGCGCCGTCGGTGAACCAGCCGTCGAGCAGATCGCTCTCGATCCCTGCGGGCGTAACAAACGCGCGACCGAACTCGGCGGTGGCATGTTCGCCCGCCTCGACGCGCCCACCAAGGTCGTGCATCATCACCTGCTGGCCGTAGCAGATGCCGAGGATCGGCACGCCGAGATCGTAGACGGCGCGCGGCGGGCGGGGGCTACCCTCTCGCGTGACGCTGTCTGGCCCGCCCGAGAAGATCACCGCGCGCGGCCTCATCTCGTGCAGCAGCGCCCCGGTCACGTTCTGATAGGGGTGGATTTCGCAATAGACGTTCAACTCGCGCAGGCGGCGCGCGATCAGCTGCGTCACCTGGCTGCCGAAGTCGATGATCAAAAGGCGGTCGTGGATGTTCTGGCTCATGATCGCCCAATAATGCGCCCCTCGGCCCTGTGCAAGCCTGTGGCTACCAGCGATAGCTGAGGCCTGTAACCACCTCGTTCTGGTGCATCCGGATCTTGACGTTCTGGGGCACGCCGGTCAGCGCCGGGTTCGCGCCTCTGAAACTGTTGGAAACCGCGTGGGTATAGGCGAATGTCGCCTCCCAGCGGTCATTGAGCGCATAGCTGCCGCCAACCGAGAAATGCCATTGCGGCGTGCCGGGGGCGATGGTGTTGATGACCACCTCGCCGCTGTTGGAGATGAAATCGCTCGAATAACTCACGCCGCCGCGCAGCGTCAGCCGGTCGGATTTGCGCCAGATCGCGGCCAGCCGCCAGACATCGACATCCTCCCATCCGAAGCCAAGGCCACCGGGCGCGCCAAGCGGGCCATTGGGTGGTGCGCTCGGGTTGGCGATGGCGTCGATCTCGCCATAGAAAATCCGCTGATATTCGCCGGTAAAGGTCCAGTCGGGCAGGGCGGCGGGGGTGTAGGCCGCGCCAAGCGTGAGCATGGCGGGAATGTCAAAATCGCCGCCATCGGCGAAAAGGCCGCTGTATTTGTCAAAGCGCGACATCTGGATACGGCTGCGATAGGCCGCGCCAAGGGTCCAGGCGGCGCTTGCCTCATAGAGCAGCCCGAGATTGACGCCGCCGCCGGTGGACCAGTCATGGCCGCGATTCGTCACCTGACCGGGCGCAACCGAAAATCCGGGATTGTCGAAGGCCTCCAGCCCCTCGGCCTTGAACCGCTGCACCGCAAGAATGGGCGAGACGCCTGCGCTCAGGCGGTCCGTGACCTGATAGGCGAGGTTCACCGAGATGAACGCCTGTTCGAGATTGACACCCAAGGGCGAGGACCCCGCGCCGAAGCCTGCAAAGAAGTTGGTGTCGAACTCGGTATTCATGCCGCCATTGGCAAAGACAAAGGCCCCGAGGGTTGCGCGCCCGCCAAGCTCGAAATTGACCCCGCCGCAGGGGATCACGAAAATATCGTTATCGGACGAGAACTTGCCCGGTGTAAGAGGCCCGCCCGGCGCGATGGTCACGTCACGATCGGGCGAGAAAAAGCTTAGGCAGAGCGCGGCGCTGTTGCCAAGCTTGACGCCGGTGGCGGGGTTTTGCGCCATGCCCAGAACACCGGTCGATACCGCAACACCCGCGCCCGCCATGCCCTTGGACTGCCCGCCATAGCCATTGGCGAAATAACCGTTGGTAGCGGCGGCGGGGCCGGCAAGCGTGCCAAGGGCGAGCGCTGCGGCTGCTTGCAGAAGGGTGGAGAAACGTGTCATCGGCTGTTCCAGGATCGGGCCGCGTCATTGCGCGGCGATATTCACGGATGCGTGTCTTTAAGACAGGGGCGCGGGCGGCTCCATTCTCTTTTTTGCCCTGAAAAGGGAACGGCACCGCCATCATGGCCTTTCGGCAACATGTCGTTTTCACACCCCATGCGCCGCAATCCGTCACAGGGCCGGTTTCATGACGCGCTAGAAGCGGTGCATGGTCCGCCCGAGCGCGGGCATTCGACGACGCGTGGTCCGGCTCAGACGAAGGGGGCTTTCATGGCAGAGGCAGTAACGCAAGGCAGACGGGCACGGGGCGGCGGCGGGGCCGCGCGCCGGGCCGAGCGCACCGCCGTGAGTGTCGAGACCGCGCGCTATATCGAACGCAATATCCCCAATTTCGAGGTGCTGACCGAGGAGGCGCTTGAGATCATCGAGTGGAACGCCGATACGGTGCTGGAAGAGATCGGCGTCAATTTCGTGCAGAACCCCGCCGCGCTTGACCGCTGGCGGCAGGCGGGGGCCGATGTGCGGGGCGAGCGGGTGCGCATCCCGCGCGGACTTGCCCGCCAGCTTTGCGCCACCGCGCCTTCGACCTTCACGCAACACGCCCGCAACCCCGCGCGCAATGTCGAGATCGGCGGGCGCAACCTCGTTCTGGCCCCGGTCTATGGCCCGCCCTTCGTCCATGACATGGAGCATGGCCGCCGCTATGCCACCATCGAGGATTTCCGCAATTTCGTGCGTCTCGGCTACATGTCGAAATGGCTGCACCATTCCGGCGGCACGGTCTGCGAGCCCACGGATATTCCGGTCAACAAGCGCCATCTCGACATGCTGCTGGCGCATATGACGCTGTCGGACAAGCCGTTCATGGGATCGGTGACAGAGCCGTCGCGCGCGCAGGACAGCGTGGAGATGGCGTCTATCCTCTTTGGCGCGGAGTTCGTGCAACAGAACACGGTGATGACAAGCCTCATCAACGTCAACTCGCCGATGACCTTCGACGATGTGATGATGGGATCATTGGAGGTCTATGCCGCCAACAATCAGGCCAGCATCATATCTCCGTTCATCGTCGGGGGCGCGATGGCGCCTACCACGGTGGCGGGGACGCTCACGCAGGTTTTGGCCGAGGTGCTGGCGGGGATCGCCTATTCCCAGCTTGTGCGCCCTGGCGCGCCGGTGATTGCGGGGGCCTTCGTGACCTCGATCGACATGAACAGCGGCGCGCCCACCTTCGGCACGCCCGAGGCCGCGCATATCACCTATGGCGCGGGGCAACTGGCGCGGCGGCTGGGGCTGCCCTATCGCTCGGCCGGTGCGTTCACCGGCTCCAAGCTGCCCGATGCGCAGGCCGCCTATGAGACCGCCAACAGCCTCAACATGGGGCTGCTGGCCGGGGTGAATTTCATGCTGCATTCCTGCGGCTGGCTGGAGGGGGGGCTGGTCTCGTCCTACGAGAAATTCGTCATGGATGCCGATCAGCTTGGCGCGCTGCACCATCTGGCGCTTGGCGTTCTCATGGACGAGAACGGGCAGGCGATGGACGCGATCCGCGAGGTGGGGCCGGGCGGGCACTTCCTGGGCTGCGCACACACGCAGGCCAATTTCAAGACCGCCTTCTGGCGCTCGGACCTGCTCGATTACAAGCCCTACGAGACCTGGTCAGAGGAAGGCGGGCGCGACACGATGGCCCTTGCCAATGCACGGATGAAGAAGATGCTGGCCGATTACCAACAGCCCTCGCTCGACCCGGCCATCGCGGAGGCGCTTGACGCCTATGTGACGCAGCGCAAGGCCGGGATGCCGGACGCCTTCGGCTGAGGCGCGGGCGGCACGTCGGCCAGAATCTGCGCCTCACCGATCAGGGCAATCAATACCTCCACATGACGCGCGGCACGGTATCCCGTGGCGCGCGTTCTTCTTGCCTGCTCCTCGGCGGCCTCGAGCGCGATCAACCGCGAGAGGGCGCTCGGGGTCGGTGGCAGGTGCCCCGGACCGAACAGCCGGGGTAGGGCGCGCTCGCGGACATAGGCTTGCGCGCCGATCCTCGCGGCCCGCACAAGCAGCGGCGGGCGACACAGGCGGCCAAGCTTCATGCGGATATCGTGCATGGTCTCATCTCCTCACATGCGGATGCGGGGACGAGCCTTGCACGGGACGGGAGGGCGTTGCGCAGAGCCGGGACACAGCGCACGGTGAGGGTGCAAATTGTTCATGCTCTGTAAACGAAGGTTGATTTTACGGAAACAGTTAACGAACCGGTAAGATTTACACGCTTAAGTTGCAGAAACCATGTGGATAACCTGTGGACAAATGGACGGCACCCCGTGTGCCGCGACTGGCAGAACTCTGGGGACTTGCAATGCGACAGCAGCTACTAACCAAACCGACCCTCTCCAAGGTGCCGTCCTGGGTGCCCGAGGCGGCGCGTCATTACCTTGCGCATACCGAAAGCGGGGCCACGATCCGCGATCTCGCGCGGCATTCCGGGCGGCATGCCTCGACCGTGCTGCGCCAGATCCGTGCCTTCGAGACGCGCCGCGACGATCTGCTTGTGGATGAGGCGCTGCGACGTCTGGGCGGTGTGGTGAGCAAGTCACGGATCACCGGTTTTTCAGCCACGGAGCACCGAATGACAGGTCACGATATCCGACCCAAGAACAAGATCACGCTCAGCGAGGCGCGGCTGCGCGCCGAGGCACGCCGTGTGCTGCGACGGCTGTGCGAGCGGGGCGCCGTGCTTGCGGTGGCCTCTGACATGGACAGGGCCGTTGTGGTGCGCGAGACCGGGGTCGGCGCAACCCGCACCGCGGTGGTCGAGCGTGAGGTGGCCGAGGCGCTGGCCCTCAAGGCGTGGATCGGCTGCGACAATCCGGGGCGCGTCTCGCGCTACCACATCACGACGAAGGGGCGTGCCGCGCTTGGCGAGTTGCTGGCCGAGGACGAGAACGCCGCAACCGGCTTGCGGGAACCAGCGGTGGTGCTGACCGATGACGGGTTCGGGACGCCCCCGCCGCGCCTTGCCCCGAGCGACACGCCGCTTGCGGCGCTGGCGCGGCGGCGCGAAAAGGATGGCACGCCGTTTCTCAGCGCCGATCTTGTCCGCGCCGGCGAACGGCTGCGCGAGGATTTCGAACTGGCGCAGATGGCCCCGCGCACGGCGCAGAACTGGGATCATTTCCTTGCCCATGTGGACGAGGGCAGCGGTACGCCCGCCGCGCCAGGCTATGGCGCCGAGGCGGCGCGCGCCCGTCTCATCGGCGCGCTGCGCGAACTGGGGCCAGGGCTGAGCGATGTGGCTTTGCGTTGCTGCTGCTACCTTCAGGGGCTCGAGACGGCCGAGCGCAAGATGGGCTGGTCGGCTCGTTCTGCCAAGATCGTGCTGCGCATCGCGTTGCACCGGCTCAAACGCCATTACGAACGGCTGGGCGGGCGCGCAGACCTCATCGGCTGATCGCCCTTGCGCGCGGGCCGCGCGCGCCCGATCATGGCGCGATGAACATCACCCTGCGACAGTTGATCTATTTCCGATCGCTCGCCCGCCATCGAAATTTCGGGCGGGCGGCGGAGGCGCTGCATATCTCGCAGCCTGCGCTTTCGGTCCAGATACGCGAGTTTGAGGCAACGCTTGGCGCTTCGGTGGTAGAGCGGCGTGCGCGCGACATCGCGCTCACGCCCTTTGGCCGCCGGGTTCTTGCCCATGCCAACCGGGTGCTGGCGGAAATGCAGGCGCTTGAGGAAACCGCGCGTTGGCGCGGCGGGCTGGCGGGGGAACTCTCGCTCGGGATCATCCCGACCATCGCGCCCTATATCCTGCCCGGCGCGCTGGCGCGCCTGCGCTCGCGCGACATCTCGCTTGATGTGCGGGTGCGCGAGGCGCGCACCGAAGATCTGGCGAGCGATCTGCGCGCGGGCCGCATCGACGTGGCGCTCATGGCGCTGCCCTTGCCCTGCGAGGGGCTGGAGGCGGTGGCGCTGTTCGAGGACCGGTTCCTTCTGGCGGGTAGCGCCGCGCGGCTTGCAGCGCTTGGCGATTCGCTGGATGCGCTCGATCCCAAGGCCCTTGGCCAAAGCCCGATCCTGCTGCTTGAAGATGGGCATTGCCTGACCGATCAGGCGCTGGAGGTTTGCGGGCGCGCCAGGGGACATGCGCAGATCGACACCGGGGCGTCATCGCTCGGCACGCTCTCGCGGCTTGTCGCCGCGGGCTTTGGCCTTACCCTCATTCCCGAAATGGCGGCGGCGACCGAGGCACGGGCGGCACCGGGGCTGGAGTTGCGCCGCTTTGCCGCGCCTGAGCCCGCACGCCGCATCGCGCTGGTGCGTCGCGCGGGAGCGGGGCCTGCGCAATGGTTCGACGATCTGGCCGAGATCCTGCGCGCGGCGGGCGAAGCCGCAACAAAAACGGCCCGCGACGTCAACGCCGCGAGCCGCCGAACACCGGGACACTCGTGACATCGGTGGCACCGTTTACACAGACGCATACCGGGCATGTGGTAACGCCTTACTGGCACTCTTCACCGCGGTCCCATATACTTTGAAAAGATTACAAATCCATTCGCGGGGAAATGAAACGTGCGTGATCTCAAACTGCCCGGCGGGCGTCATCCCGAAAAGGCGCACCGTCCCGATAATGCCCAGCCCAAAAAGCCCGACTGGATCCGCGTCAAGGCCCCGACCTCGAAGGGGTATTTCGAGACCCATCGCATCATGCGCGAGCACAAGCTGGTGACGGTCTGCGAGGAGGCGGGCTGTCCCAATGCCGGCGAATGCTGGGGGCAGGGGCACGCCACCATGATGATCATGGGCGAGATCTGCACGCGCGGCTGCACCTTCTGCAACGTGGCCACCGGCAAGCCGCAGAACCTTGATGCGTTCGAGCCGGGGCGAGTGGCCGATGCGGTGGCCAAGCTGGGGCTGAAGCATGTGGTGGTGACCAGCGTGGATCGTGACGACCTCGATGATGGCGGGGCCGAGCATTTCGCCCAGACCATCCGCGCCATCCGCCACCGCGCGCCGGGAACGACCATCGAGATCCTGACCCCCGATTTCCTGCATTGCGGCCCCGAGGCGCTGGAAGTGGTGGTGGCGGCCAAGCCGGACGTGTTCAACCACAACCTCGAGACAGTGCCGGGGCTTTACCCCACGGTGCGCCCCGGTGCGCGCTATTTCCACAGTCTGCGCCTGTTGCAACGGGTCAAGGAACTTGACCCGACGCTGTTCACCAAATCGGGCATCATGGTCGGGCTGGGAGAGGACCGGCAGGGCGTGCATCAGGTGATGGACGACATGCGCGCGGCGGATGTGGATTTTCTGACCATCGGTCAGTATCTGCAACCCACCCCCAAGCATCACGCGGTGGCGCGCTTCGTGCATCCGGACGAATTCGCCGCCTATGAGAAAGCGGCCTATGGCAAGGGGTTCCTGATGGTATCGGCCACGCCGCTCACGCGGTCGTCCTATCACGCAGGCGAGGATTTCGCGCGGCTGCGGGCGGCGCGGCAGGCGAAGTTCGCCTGATATTCCCGGGGAAGGGGGCCTAGGCGCGGCGGCGGCGCGAGCTGCCGTCCCCGGGCTTGCTTTCGGGCGGATAGACGAGGCCGGCCGAGATCACCAGCTTGGCCGCATCCTCGATCGACATGTCGAGTTCGATCACGTCCTCTCGGGGAAAGAACAGCAGAAAGCCGGAGGTGGGATTGGGCGTAGTCGGCACGAACACACTCAGAAGTTCGCTGGCGGTCTGCGCCTTGGCGTTGATCTCGCCGCGCGCTTCGGTCGAGATGAAGCCGATGGCCCAGACGTCCTTGCGCGGATACTGCACCAGACACGCCTTTTCGAAACTGCGCTCGGACTGGGCAAAGACCGTTTCGGCGATCTGTTTCACGCCCGAATAGACCGAGCGCACCACGGGCATTCGATTCACCAGCGACTCGGCGAAGCCGATCAGCGAGCGCCCGATCAACCCCTTGGCGATCCAGCCCACCACGATCGTGAAGATCAGGAAGATGATGACACCGATACCGCGCAGGTTGATGCCGATATATTGCCCGGGCTGGTAATTCGCCGGAATGAGAGGCAAGACCATCCCGTCAACCCAGCCTGCTACCGTCCAGATCAGCCAGAGCGTGAGGGCGACGGGGGCGATCACCACGATGCCGGTCAGAAAGCTGGAGCGCAGGCCCGCCAGGCGCTTGTGTTTCTTCGGCTCGTGGGGCAATTCGTCGAAAGGCGTGTTCATCGGAAATCCATCGCTCGGCCACGCTGCTATCTAGGCATCGCGCGTGGGCGCCACAATGGCCGATTTTCAGGCAGCGACTCTGGGCAGTGACATTGGGGTTGCACCTGCGCACTGCCACGGATATACGCGCGACACTGTAAATCCGCAGGCATGGGCGGGCCGCCGGGGGAGACATCCCCGACTGTCCACCGGTTGAAGCGATCGCTTCTCTTCCCGTGCCAAGGCGCAAACCGGAAAAGGAAACGACAATGGCTCTTCCCGAGTTCAATCTGCGTCAGCTTCTGGAAGCTGGCGTTCACTTTGGCCACCAGACGCAGCGCTGGAACCCCCGCATGGGCGAGTTCATCTATGGCGCGCGCAACGGCATCCACATCATCGACCTGACGCAGACCGTGCCGATGCTCGATGTGGCACTGAACGTGATCCGTGAGACCGTCGCCAAGGGCGGGCGTGTGCTGTTTGTCGGCACCAAGCGTCAGGCGGCGCAACCAGTCGCCGAAGCCGCCGAGAAATGCGCGCAGTATTACATGAACCATCGGTGGCTGGGCGGCACGCTCACCAACTGGAAAACCGTGTCACAATCGATCCAGCGCCTGCGCGAGATCGACGAGGCGCTGGCAAGCGGCGCAGAGGGGCTGACCAAGAAAGAGCGTCTTGGCATCGAACGCGATCAGTCGAAACTTCAGGCCAGCCTCGGCGGTATCCGCGAGATGGGTGGCGTGCCCGACCTGTTGTTCGTGATCGACGTCAAGAAAGAGGCGCTGGCCATAGCCGAAGCCAACAAGCTTGGCATCCCGGTCGTGGCCGTGGTCGATACCAACTGCTCGCCCGCGGGTGTGGATTACATCATCCCCGGCAACGATGACGCCGCGCGCGCCATCGCGCTTTACTGCGATCTCGTGAGCCGCGCCGCCCTCGACGGCATGTCGGCGCAGCTTGGTGCCGCCGGCGTCGATCTTGGCGCGCTGGAAGATGCGCCGGTCGAGGAGGTGCTCGCCGAAGTGACCGAGCCGGCCGAAGGCTGATCCGTCACGAAACCGTCACGGGGGCAGGGCTATCCCGCCCCCTGAGACCCGCAAGACTTTGAGGAGATCCCAGATGGCGATCACTGCTGCAATGGTGAAGGAACTGCGCGAGACCACGGGCGCAGGCATGATGGACGCGAAAAAGGCGCTGACCGAGACGGACGGCGACATGGAAGCAGCCGTGGACTGGCTGCGCACCAAGGGCCTGGCCAAGGCCGCCAAGAAATCCGGTCGGACCGCCGCCGAGGGCCTTGTCGCCGTGCGCGTCGAAGGTGGCGTGGGCGTGGCGGTCGAGATCAACTCCGAGACCGATTTCGTCGCCAAGAATGTCGAATTCCAGACGATGGTGGCCGATGTCGCCAAGGTCGCGACCGGCGTGACCGACCTTGAGGCGCTCAAGGCGGCCGAGGTCGACGGCAAACCGGTCGCGGACCTGATCACCGACAAGATCGCCAAGATCGGCGAGAACATGTCCTTGCGCCGCATGGCGCGGGTCGAGGGCAAGGGTGTCGTGTCCTATGTGCACAATGCCGCCGCCGGGGGCATGGGCAAGATCGGTGTTCTGGTGGCGTTTGACGGCGATGAGGGCTTTGCCCGTCAGGTCGCCATGCACATCGCCGCATCGAACCCCGCCGCCCTCGACGAGGCCGCGCTCGATCCGGCGCTGGTCGAGAAGGAACGCCAGGTTCAGATCGACATCGCCCGCGAATCGGGCAAGCCCGAGGCGGTGATCGAAAAGATGATCGTGGGCCGCATGAAGAAGTTCATGGCCGATTCGACCCTGCTTGGGCAGGCTTTCGTGATGAACCCAGACCTGACCGTTGAGGCCGCCGCCAGGGACGCAGGCACTGCCATCACCGCCTTCGTGCGTCTTGAAGTGGGCGAGGGTATCGAGAAGAAGCAGGAAGATTTCGCTGCCGAGGTGGCCAAGGTCGCCCAGGGCTGATCTTTTCGGAACGTCACACGGAAAAGCCCCCGGCGACGGGGGCTTTTTTGTGCGCGCCCGAGAAAGGCGCGGTGCGCCCACTACGAGCGCACCGCCTGAACCGGTCGCAAATGGGGATGAAACGACGACGGTCAGTCTAACGCCGGCTGCCCTTCTCGACGAATAGAGAATGACAACCGGCACCCGGCGAACCGGGAGGATACACCCCTCGGAAACAATCGAGTTGGGGGCATCCCTGATGTTCCAAGCTTAAAAGCCACCACTCACGGAACATCACAACAATGCGATTTTACGCAGCGTAAGGAAAGTCAGGATTCCCTTACCGGGCCGCGCCCTGTTGCCCCGGCGTCGGCGGTAGCCGGCTTTCAGCGATCAACGACAAAAATCTGGTTCTGGAACGCGGCCTTGAGCACCGCCTGCGCTGTGGTTTCGACTGAAAGCGCATGACGGGCAAGGCGCAGGTGCTTCTCCACCGTGGCGGGTGTGAGCCCCATGAGAATCGCGATGTCCTGCACCGTCTTGCCATCGCCGACCCAACCCAGAACCTCACGCTGTCGATCGGTCAAGGCGCGTGTTGACGAATCGTAGGGCAGGGAGAGGATGCAGCGATGCGCGATGCAATTGAGCGCAAGGATGTCGTTCCCGTGCTCTTGCCAGAGAAAATCGACCTCGGCCTGGCTCATCCCCGGGCGAGCGGTCAGCGCGATTGCCGCCTTCATGCGCGGATGCAGCGATTTGAAACTGATGGAATAGCCAGCCATGACATTGTGCTTGCGGTTGAACTCGACCACGGCGCGCTCTTGCGGGGTGAAATCATTCGCGGCGAGGCGCGTCTCCAGAAGCGACCATGAGCAGGCACCGTCATTCTCCAGCGACCAGCGCACCATCGGGGCGTGGAAATACAGGCCACCATTAACAAACCCTTCGATATAGGCGGGGGAGTGATTGGTCAGAACGATGAAGTCGTCAGGATTGCCAAGCGATGTCGCGGTGCGGAACTGCGTGCAGCCATAGATCAGCCGGTCAAACCCGTAGTCGGCCATGCAGCGGGTGTGGATGTCCCACAGCTCTTCCATCGTCGTGGCATCCAGAAGCCGGATGACAGCCGCCGTGTCGATCATTCCGTGCGCTCCAGATGGCCGCGCATCGCATCTATGGCCAGGATATAACCCTGCGCGCCGAACCCGCAGATCACCCCGAGCGCGACTTTTGCGATAAAGGATCTGTGGCGAAAGCTCTCGCGCGCGTGGACATTCGAGAGGTGCAGTTCGATCGTCGGCACCTCGGCCGAACTGATCGCGTCCATCAGGGCAACCGAGCTGTGCGTATACGCTCCCGCATTGAGAATGATCCCGCCATGCAGCCCGCGCGCCGCATGGATTGCCTCGATCAGCGCGCCCTCATGGTTGCTCTGCTCAAATTCAAGGCTCAGGCCGTGGGTGCTCGCATGGGCACGGCACATTGCCTCGATATCGGCCAGCGTGGTTCGGCCATAGACTTCGGGCTGGCGTGTGCCAAGCAGGTTCAGATTGGGGCCGTTCAGGATCAGAATGGATGGCATGCGGAACTCTCCCTGTGCATCCGGGATAAACCTCTTGGTCCACCTATGTCGAGAGGAAGGAACGATTATTGCGCTGGAACTGCCGATATTGAACTCAACCGTTCAATTGCTTGATTTCATGTTTTTAATTTGTATCTTTTCCAGCCGTTCCGTCAAATTCTTTTTACATAATACATATTATGCGATTCCTCAAACCATACGCCCTAGCGATAGCTCCGGTTTGTCACCACCTGCATCCGTTGATCCGGACACGTATAATGCGCGCTTATCGGATCGCGGCATGGTGCCTTGATCACCCGCAGCCCGAGCCAGAGCCCTAACACCGAGAAAATGGCCCCGCCGACCGCCTGTCCGACAAGCACACCCTCTGCCCCCCAGATCATCCCGAAGCCAACCGCAAACGGCCAGGTGCCAAGCGTGTGACGCCCCCAGTTGACCAACGTCGAATAACCCGGATGCCCGAGATTGTTGAACGCCGCGTTCGCCACGAAGATAGCGCCGTTGAAGATCATCGCAAGCGCCAGCGGCCCCATGAAAAGATAGAGCAAATCCCGCATCTTGCCACTTGCATCGAAGAGATCGGCCACGGGTTCTCGCAGCACGAACAGCAGTGCCGACACACCCAGCACATAGATCGTCAAAAAGCGCAGCCCCTCATGGAACGTACCCAGAACCCGGTCCATGCGCCCTGCCCCGAAATTCTGGGCAAAGATCGGCCCAAGCGCTCCCGACAGCGCCAGGATCACCGCCGAGACAAACGGCACCAGCCGGTTGATCACAGCCATGCCCGCCACCGCGTCCGAGCCGTGGCGCGCCATCTCGCGGGTGATGATCGCCGCACCCACGGGTGTCGCCACCGCGCCCAGCATCGCCGGCAGTGCGATGACAAGCGCGTCGCGCAGGTCGCGGCGCAGGCATTTCGCGTCCGGCCAGCAGAACGCGCGATGTCGGCTTTGCGCCAACCAGAGCGCCAGCACCGCCGTGGCCAGACGTGCCAGCACGGTCGCGATCGCTGCCCCGTCCAGCCCCAGCCCGAGCGCGAAGATCAGGATCGGATCGGCGATGCCATTGACCGCCGCGCCCAAAAGCGCCGGCACCATGGCGTCGCGTGCGTCGCCATGGGCGCGCAGCACCGCCACCGCCACCATCGACAGACCCGACAGCGCCGTGGTCGGCAGGATGATCCACAGATAGCGCGCGGCCAGTTCGGCCACCTGCCCCTCGGCCCCGACAAGCCCCAGAAGAAACTCGATATTCGCAAGCGTTACCAGCGGCACGAGAGCCCCGAAGGCCAACGCCACCACCGTCGTGCTTGCCGCGTGTTCGGCCGCCAGACGCCGGTTCCGGTTTCCCAGACCTCGCGCCACCAGTGCTCCCGCCGCAATGGACAGGCCGATATTCATCGCGCTGGCAAAGAACATTACCACTCCGGCATAGCCGGCCGCCGCCGCAAGCTCTGTCTGGCCCAGCATTGAGATGAAAAGCACGTCGATCAGATCGACCGCGAAAATGGCGGCGATACCAAGGCTGGACGTGACCGACATGACGGTGACATGCCGGAAGAGATTGCCTTGGGTGAAGCGCGCTGTCGTTTCTGTCAGGGCCATGTGTCTCTCCGATCAATGCAGAGGCAGATAGGCGGCGGCTGGGGGGCCGCCAAGACGCTCCGCGACACAGAACCTGTGCGAAAATGTCATGATCTCGCGGCGGCAAGGTGGACCACGCGGGCGCCTGCCTCGTAGAAGACCGATTTCAGCGTCACCAGGGTTTCGCGATGGGTCTCGACCACCGGCACGGGCAGATCCGTCTCGCCATTGGCCAGAAGCGCCTCAGCTGCGGCGCGGCCAAAGACTGTTCCTGGCCCTATTCCGCGCCCTGAATATCCATATATAGAAAATGCTTGCGGGCCAATCTTGTGAATGCGCGGCAGATGATCGCCGGTCATCGAGATGCGCCCTGACCAGGCATGTTCGATGGCCGCCTCGCGCAGTCGCGGAAAGAGCTGCGCCAGCTTGCGGCGGGCCCAGTCCTCGTGGATTCGCCCGCCCCCGCCCATACCGCCAAGCACGATCCGACCAGCCTGATCCCGGCGAAGCGATGTCATGATCAGGCCGGTATCCCAACATCCCTCGCCATTCATGAGAATATCTCCTGCAAGATTATCCCCAAGAGGCGCGGTTGCGATCTGGAAATACTGCACAACCGGCACCTCTGGCAGAGGGGTCTCGGCCATGGGACGGTGATAGGCGTTGGTCGCCACCAACAGCCGTCGCGCGCGCAGCTTGCCACTTCCTGTGCGCAGGATCCACTGTCCGCCGACATGCTGGGCTGCGATGACAGGGCTATGCTCGTGCAACCGTGCCCCTGCCCCGGCGGCGGCGCGCGCCAGGCCCCGCGCATAGGCCAGCGGCTGGATTGTGCCCGCGCGCGGATCGTGTAGCGCGCCCACAAAACGGTCCGATCCAGTGCGCCGCACGGTCTCGGCGGCATCAAGCAGGCGAACCGGTGCGCCGCGTTCCTTGAGCTGGTAGGCTCGATTTTGGATATCTTTCATACCCTTGGGCGCGTGTGCAAGATGCAACGTGCCCGCGCGCACCGGCTCGCAGGCGATGGCGTGACGCGCGATAAGATCGAAGACGAGATCGGGTGCAGCCCCCAGAATGCTGTTGAGCCGTTCGCCCGCATCGGGGCCAAGCTGCGCATTCACCGTCTCGGGCGGTAGCCAAAGCCCGGCATTCACCAGCCCGACATTGCGCCCCGAGCCGCCATGGCCCACCGTCTCGGCTTCGAGCAGCGTGACCTGGGCGCCTTGCCCGGCTGCAACCAGAGCGGCGGAAAGACCGGTATACCCGCCACCGATTATGGCAAGATCGGCACTGCGATCACCCTGAAAGGCAGGGGCTGAAAACGCCTCTGCCGCGCTCGCGCGCCACAGGTTATTCGGGTCGAATTCATGAGTATTTGTCAGGGTTGGCGCTCCTGCTGCCTGGGTCAGAAAAAGGCCTGAAGCCCGGTCTGCGCCCGGCCAAGAATGAGCGCATGCACATCATGCGTGCCCTCGTAGGTATTGACCGTTTCCAGGTTGACCATATGGCGAATGACCTGAAATTCCTCGGAAATGCCGTTGCCGCCGTGCATGTCGCGGGCGTGGCGGGCGATGTCCAGCGCCTTGCCACAATTGTTGCGCTTGATCAGGCTGATCATTTCGGGGGCGGCGTTGGCCTCGTCCATCAGGCGGCCGACGCGCAGCGCCGCTTGCAGCCCGAGGGTGATTTCGGTCTGCATATTCGCGAGTTTCAGCTGGAAAAGCTGGGTCTGGGCAAGCGGGCGGTTGAACTGTCTGCGGTCCAGCCCGTATTGCCGCGCCGCGTGCCAGCAGAATTCGGCGGCCCCCATGACCCCCCAGGCAATGCCGTAGCGGGCGCGGTTTAGACATCCAAAGGGGCCTTTAAGCCCTTGAATATTCGGCAAAAAAGCCGATTCTGGCACCTCGACATTATCCATCACGATCTCGCCGGTGACAGAGGCGCGCAAACTCAGCTTGCCGCCCACTTTGGGGGCGCTGAGACCCTTCATGCCCTTGTCGAGGATGAAGCCGCGGATCTTGCCATCATGGGCCTCGGATTTCGCCCAGACCACAAAGACATCGGCAATCGGGCTGTTGGAAATCCACATTTTGGTGCCGGTCAGGCGATAGCCGCTGTCGGTGCGCACGGCGCGGGTTTTCATGCCGGCGGGGTCGCTGCCGGCGTCCGGCTCTGTCAGACCGAAACAGCCGATGAGAGCGCCACTGGCCAGACCAGGCAGATATTTCTGGCGCTGCTCTTCGGACCCGTAGGCATAGATCGGATACATCACCAGCGAGGATTGCACGCTCATCATCGAGCGATAGCCCGAATCGACCCGCTCGATTTCGCGGGCAACGAGGCCGTAAGAGACATAGTTGGCGCCAAGCCCGCCGTATTCCTCGGGGATGGTGGTGCCCAAGAGGCCCATCTGGCCCATTTCCCGAAAGATGCCGGGGTCCACCCGTTCCTCGCGATAGGCGGCGATGACGCGCGGTTGCAGCACGTCCTGCGCGAAGGTGCGCGCGCTGTCGGTGATCATGCGCTCTTCTTCGGAGAGTTGATCGTTGAGGTGGAAGGGATCGGCCCAATCGAAAGCGTTCAAATCCGGGGCATCCTTGGCGCGCAGGGTCGGGGTTTTGGCGTTCATGGGGGACTCCTGTGTCGTATTTTCCGGGTTGAGCACAGGTTACACTGGCAAAACGCCGATGAATAACGATAAATTCACATAGACATATGAGCAAACCGCAACAATGACCCTGCCCCGCCGCTTTCTTCCGTCGATTTCGTCCTTGCGCGCGCTGGAGGCGCTGGACCGTCTGGGCAGCGCCACGGCGGCGGCGGCGGAATTGTCACAGACGCAGAGTGCGGTCAGCAGGCAATTGAAAACATTGGAGGATCAGCTTGGCGTGGGGTTGATCGTCCGACAAGGGCGCGGCATTCACCTGACCCCGGAGGCGGCGGAATATGCGGATAAAATCCGGGGCGCGCTGCAACAGATTGCGCAAGCGTCGCTCACGCTGACGGTCAATCCGGCGGGGGGCAGTCTGAGCCTTGCGATTCTGCCGACATTCGGGATGCGCTGGCTGGTGCCGCGACTGGCCGAGTTTGCGCGGCTCTACCCGGAGGTGACGATCAACCTGTCAACGCGGCTGAAACCGTTTAACTTTGTCGCGGAACCCTTTGATGCGGCGATACATTTCGGCAAGGCGGATTGGCTGGGAACCGAGGCGCTGCGGCTGCGGACCGAGCGGGTCGTGGCGGTGGCCACGCCCGAGTTTCTGGCGCGACATGCACCGATTGCGCAGGCGGCGGACCTGTTGCGCCTGCCGCTCTTGCAGATCGAGACGCGGCCCGATGCCTGGCCTGCGTGGTTCGAGGCGCAGGGCGTGACCGGGGTCAGGGTGAGCGGCACGATCTATGACCAATTTTCAACCATCACGCAGGCCGCATTGCATGGGTTGGGCGTGGCGCTCTTGCCCGACTACCTGGCCGAGCAGGATCTGGCGACCGGGCGGTTTGGATCAGCATGGGGGGACAAGACGCTGATTTCCGGGGCTTATTATCTGGTCTGGCCAGTGCAGAACAGCCGCGATCCGGCGCTCTGCAAATTCCGCGACTGGCTGGCGGGACAGGCCGAGGACGAGGATCTCTTGCCGCGCTGAAATTGCGCTATCCCAAGGCATAGCCCGCGCCGCGCACGGTGCGCAGCGGATCGTTTCCGCCATATTGACAGAGCGCCTTGCGCAGCCGCCCGATATGGACATCGACGGTGCGGGTATCGACATAGATGTCGCGGCCCCAGACGCGATCAAGGAGTTGCTCGCGCGACCAGACGCGGCCCGGTTTTTCCATGAAGGTGGACAGCAGGCGAAACTCTGTCGGGCCAAGCTTCAGAGGCTTGTCGGCGCGCGTCACCCGGTGAGTTTCGGCATCGAGCACGATGTCCATGTATTCCAACCGCTCGCCGACGCTCGCAGGCCGGGTGCGGCGCAGTTGCGCGCGCACGCGCGCCATGAGTTCGACCAGCGAATAGGGTTTGATCACATAGTCATCGGCGCCGGTTTCCAGCCCGCGCACGCGGTCCACCTCCTCGGAGCGGGCCGAGAGCATGATGATCGGGATGCCGCGCGTCTCGGAGCGGGTCTTGAGCTGGCGGCAGACCTCGATCCCCGAGACGTTAGGCATCATCCAGTCGAGCACGATGATGTCGGGCGGCATCTCGGCCACCATCATCAGCGCCTCTTCGCCGTTGCAGGCCGTCAGCACGCGGAACCCGTCAGCCTCGAGATTGTAGCCGAGAACCTCGCGCTGCGCGGGTTCGTCCTCGACCAGAAGCACAGTGGGTTGGTCGGCGGGCATGGGTGGAGACTCCTTTTCAGGCCGGGGCAATAGAGGGATCGGACGATGTCTTGTCGCCCTTGGGGCGCGGCTCGTCCGGCATGTGCCCGAGAACCAGGTAGACCACCTGCTCGGCAATCGACGTGACCAGATCGCCCATCCGTTCGGTATTCTTGGCGATGAAATGCAGGTGCATGCAGGGGGTGATGTTGCGCGGGTCTTCCATCATGAAGGTAAGGAACTCGCGGAAGATGGCGTTATACATCTGGTCCACGTCCTGATCGCGGTTGATCACCTCATACGCCAGCTCCGCGTCGCGCTGGATATAGGCGTCAAGCACGTCCTTGAGCATCTCCTCGACCTCGCGCGCCATGCGCCGCAGCGCGGCCGGAGAGCCGTTGACCGGTGCCATTGTCGAAAGCACGGAGGTGCGCTTGGCGATGTTCTTGGCATAGTCCCCGATGCGCTCAAGGCTTGCAGAAATCTTGATCACGCTCAGCACGAGACGCAGGTCGCTTGCTGTGGGCGAGCGAAGCGCCAGCACACGGGCGGCCTCGGCGTTGATCTGCTCTTCAAGCGCGTCGATGGCCTTGTCGCGCCCGCGCACTTCATCGGCCAGTTCCTCGTCGCGGCTCTCGAGCGAGCGCGCGGCATCGGCGATGGCGCGCTCGACCATGCCACCCATCTTCATGATCTGGGCCTGAATGGTCTCGAGGTCGCGATCGAAGGAAGAAACGATATGCTGTTGATCGGTCATGTCTGGTCCTTGCCTCAGCCGATGCGCCCGGTGATGTAGCTTTCCGTGCGCGGATCCCTGGGATTGGTGAATATCTGGCCGGTCTCGCCGAATTCCACGAGATCGCCAAGATGGAAGAACGCGGTCTTCTGGCTGACGCGCGCGGCCTGCTGCATCGAGTGGGTGACGATCACCACCGAATATTCCTGACGCAACTCGTCGATCAGTTCCTCCACCTGCGCGGTGGCGATGGGATCAAGCGCCGAGCACGGCTCGTCCATCAGAAGAACTTCGGGCGCGGTGGCGACGGCGCGAGCGATGCACAGGCGTTGCTGCTGGCCACCTGAAAGCCCGGTGCCCGGCTCGTTCAGCCGGTCCTTGGCCTCGGTCCAGAGCGCGGCGCGCCGCAGCGATTTCTCGACGATCACGTCAAGATCGGCCTTGGTGCGGGCAAGGCCGTGGATGCGCGGGCCATAGGCCACGTTGTCATAGATCGACTTGGGAAACGGGTTGGGCTTCTGGAACACCATGCCCACCTTGGCACGCAGTTGCACCGGGTCGATGTGCTTGTCATAGATATCGGCCCCGTCGAGCAGGATCTTTCCGGTCACGCGGCAGATGTCGATCGTGTCGTTCATCCGGTTGAGACAGCGCAGAAAGGTGGACTTGCCACAGCCCGACGGCCCGATGAAGGCGGTCACGGTGTTGTCGAGGATATCGATATCCACGCCCTTGATGGCCTCGGTCTCGCCGTAGAACACATGCACATCGCGGGCCGAGAATTTTACTGTATTGCTGTCCACGGTTCTCTCCAGGGTGGGCGTGTCATACATTTGCGCTGTCCTCTCGGGTCCGGGTTACCATTTGCGCTCGAACTTGCTGCGCAGATAGATGGCAACGGCGTTCATCGTGATCAGGAAGGTCAGCAGCACCAGGATAGCAGCCGAGGTGCGGCTGACAAACCCGCGTTCGGGGCTGTCGGCCCAGATGAAGATCTGGGTGGGCAGGGCGGTGGCGCTGTCAAAGGGCGAGGTCGGCGCCGAGGTGATGAAGGCATTCATCCCGATGAGCAGCAGCGGTGCGGTCTCGCCAAGCGCCTGCGCCAGACCGATGATGGTGCCTGTGAGGATGCCCGGCATGGCCAGAGGCAGCACATGGCCGAACACCACCTGATGCCTGGAGGCCCCGACCCCGAGGGCTGCCTCGCGGATCGAGGGCGGCACCGCCTTCAAGGCCGCGCGCGTGGCGATGATGATCGTCGGCATGGTCATCAACGCAAGCGTCATGCCGCCGACGATGGGGGCCGAGCGCGGCATCCCGAACCAGCCGATGAACACCGCAAGCGCAAGCAGGCCAAACACGACCGAGGGCACGGCGGCGAGGTTGTTGATGTTCACCTCGATAAGGTCGCTCCACCTGTTTTTTGGGGCGAATTCCTCAAGATAGATCGCGGCGCCGATCCCGAGCGGAAAGGAGATGAGGAAACACACAAGCAGCGCCCAGAACGAACCCACGAGCGCGCCCTTGAGACCCGCAAGTTCGGGAAAGCGCGAGTCGGCGTTTGTGATGAGACCCCAGTTGACCGGCTGGCTGATCTTGCCGGCCGCGTCGAGCGTGTCGAACCAGTCGATTTCCCGATCACTCACGCGGCGCAGCTGTTCGGGCGTTTCGCGCTTCACAAGACCCTTGGCCAACTGGTCGAACGGGTCAGAAACGGGGGCGCGGAGCGTCACGGTCTGGCCGATGAGCGACTGATCCGCTGACACCATGTCGCGCAACTGGAATTGTGCGCCGTTGGAGAAGATGTTTTGCAGGCTGCGCAATTCGGCGCGTCCCTCGACATCGGGGAATTCCTTTTGCAGGCTCGCCAGTAGCACGTCACGAAATCCTCCGCGCGGCAGTTTCTCGACGGAAATCTCCTCGGGATCGACGAACACCTCAACGGTGATATGGGTCTGGATGAAGGCCTTGTAGCCCGTCGAGACCAGCGAGGCGATGAGGACGAAGAGCATAAGCGCGGCAAAGCTGATCGCGGCAAGGCCAAGGCCCTGAAGCATCACCTGCCGGCGGTTGCGCCGCCTCATTAGGCTGGAGCCAGACCCGGCGAACGGAGCATCCTGTGTGGAAAGATCGGTCATTGGGCCAAGTCCTCAATCATAGGCTTCGCGGTATTTGCGCACGATGCGCAGAGCGAAAATGTTGATCACCAGCGTCACGATGAACAGCATCATCCCGAGCGCAAAGGCAGCCAGCGTCTTGGGGTTGTCAAAGGAGGTGTCACCAATCAGCAGCGTCACGATCTGCACGGTGACGGTGGTCACGCTGTCGAGCGGATTGATCGTCATCTTGGCGATGAGGCCCGCAGCCATGACCACGATCATCGTCTCACCGATGGCGCGGCTCACGGCCAACAGGATGCCGCCGACGATGCCTGGAATGGCGGCGGGGAAAAGCACGGTCGTCATCATCTCTGCCCGCGTCGCGCCAAGGCCGAGCGCCCCGTCGCGCAACGACTGCGGCACCGCCGAGAGCGCGTCATCGGCAAAGGACGAGATGAAGGGAATGAGCATGATCCCCATCACGCTGCCCGCCGCAAGCGCGATATTGGGCGAGACATCGACACCGATGGCGGCGAAGAAACTGCGCATCGCCGGGGCCACGACAAGGATGGCGAAAAAGCCGTAGACCACTGTCGGCACACCGGCGAGGATTTCAAGGAACGGCTTGGCCACGGCGCGCAGACGTTTGGGCGCGAATTCATTGAGATAGATCGCGGACATCAGCCCCACCGGCACCGCGACAAAAAGCGCGATGACGGTGATCACCAGCGTGCCCAGCATCACCGGCAGCCAGCCGAACGCACCGGCAGCGGCGACCTGATCCTCGCGCAGCGGGATCTGCGGCTCCCAGTTGGTGCCGAAGAGGAACTCGGTCACCGGAACCTTGGCAAAGAAGCGGGCCGTTTCGAACAGCAGAGAGGCGATGATCCCGACGGTGACGAAGATCGCCACAACGGAACAGAAAATCATCAGCCCGGAAATAATCCGCTCAACGCCATGGCGCGCGCGAAACTCGGCCGCGACCTTGCGGCGGCTCAGCACGACGAGCGTGAGCGACAGCGCCAGGACCAGCACCAGAAGCAACTGATCCGCCCGCGCGTTGAGCGCGAGATACCTCTCCGCCGCGTCGAACTTCCATTGCTCCGGTGTGCCGAACACCGCCCCGCGCGAGATCGACTTGATCTCGGCCAGGATCAATTGCACCTCGCCGGTGCCAAGCCCTGCCAGCCGGTCGGCAAGCCCGGCCTTGAGGATCGAATCGACTGCCGGCCCCTGAAACACCAACCACAGAAGAATGAGAACAATGACCGGCACAAGCACGGTCAGAAGCGAGTAGAACCCGTGAAACCCTTCGAGTGAATGGAGCCGGGTGCCATCGGCACGAATGGCCGAGGCAGCCTGCCGGTTCCACACATAGCCCGCAACGGCCAGCACGAAGAGACAGAGAAAGGCAGCGGTGGTCATGGCTTGGTCTTTCGGGAGGGGTAGGAAACCGCCCGGCGCGGGGGCCGGGCGGTTGGGGGTCAGCTTTGCCTTACGACTGGGGAACCGCCATGGATTCCCCGTTGATCACGGCATCCTGCGTCTTTGCGCGCACATCATCGGGAAGAACGACCATGCCGCGCTCGGACAGATAGCCGCCCGGCTCCATCGCGTCATCGGACATGTATTCCTCGATGAATTCCTGAAGGTTCGGGATCACGCCGCGATGCGCGTTCTTGACGTAGAAGTAGAGCGGGCGCGAGATCGGATAGGAGAAATCGCCGATGCTGTCCGAGGACGGCGCAACACCGTTGATGTTCACGGCCTTGAGCACATCCATGTTCTCATAGAGGAACGAATAGCCAAAGATGCCCATGGCGTTCGGATCGGCATTGAGGCGCTGAACGATCAGGTTGTCATTCTCGCCCGCGTCCACAAAGGGGCCGTCCTGCCGGATCAGCGAGCACTTTTCCTTGACGGCGGCCTTGTGCGCGTCCTTGTCAGCCTCCTTGAGGGCCTTCATCGCCGGGCGCGCTTCGCAGCCGGGGTGCATGGCCAGTTCCACGAATGCGTCGCGCGTGCCCGAGGTCGGCGGCGGGCCATAGGCGAGGATTGCAATGTCGGGCAGGCTGGCGTCGATGTCGGACCATTTCTTGTTGGGATTGGCAACCCAGCCATCGGCGGTCGGGAGTTCGGCGGCCAGCGCAAGGAAAACCTGCTCCAGCGTCAGATCCCAGTCGTTCGGCGCGGCGCGCGAAATCGCGATCGACAGGCCGTCATAGCCGATCAGCGCCTCGGTCACATCGGTCACGCCATTCGTGGCGCAAAGCTCCCATTCCGACGGCTTCATCGCGCGCGACGCGCCGGTGAGGTCGGGATGGCCTTCGCCGATGCCGCCGCAGAAAATCTTCATGCCGCCGCCGGTGCCGGTCGATTCGACGATGGGCGAGGGCGCGCCGGTGACGTTCGAGAACTGTTCGGCAACAGCCTGCGTATAGGGGAACACGGTGGATGAGCCGACGATGCGGATCTCGTCGCGTGCCTGAGCGGCACCTGCTGCAAGGGCCGCAAGCGCAGCGGCGGAAACGGTAGTCTTGAGAAAGGTCATGGAACGCTCCCAGGTTCGGTTCGGTTCAGAGACGTCCGCTCGTGGCGGCCTGTCTCGCCCCGTGCTAAGCGGTTACGGCGACCCTTTTGTTACACTTTGGTAACGGTTTTATGACAGTCCGCGAATTGTCCCGAAAAATCCGGGTCACCCGCTCCAACGGGGCAGAATCACGGTGAATGTGCTGCCCTGCCCCGGCTCTGATGCGATGCGCAACCGCCCGCGATGGCGGTTGACGATATGCTTGACGATGGCAAGGCCCAGCCCCGTCCCCCCCATCTCGCGCGAGCGATGCGTGTCCACGCGATAGAAACGTTCGGTCAGGCGGGGAATGTGCAGCGGATCAATGCCGGGGCCATGATCACGCACGCTGGCGATGATCGCGGGGCTTCTGAGTGTGGCGTCGCGCTCGTGATGATCGAGCGTGATCTCGACACGGTTGGAAGGCCCGCCATACTTGATCGCATTCTCTACAAGGTTGGTGAAGACCTGTTGCAACTGGTCGGCGTTGCCGGGCACGACAAAGCCCTCGGCCCCCTCGAAATGCAGCACGCATCCGCGATCCCGCGCCAGCGGGCGGAGCATTGTCATCACCGTGGCGATCACCCCCGCGAGATCGACCGGTTCGCGCGGGCGAACACGTTCCTCACCCTCCACCCGACTCAGCGACAGAAGGTCATGCACAAGCCGCTCCATCCGCGCCGCCTCGCGCGCCATGATGCCCAGAAAGCGGTCGATGGCGGCCTGATCGTGGCGCGCTGGCCCTTGCAGCGTCTCGATGAACCCCATGAGCGCGGTCAGCGGCGTGCGCAACTCGTGGCTCACATTCGCCACGAAATCGCGACGCATCTGCGCCGCCTGCTCGCGCTCGGTCAGATCCTCGAAGCTGACCAACACCCCGCGCGCCGTCTCGCCGGCATCCACATGCGCCACATGCACCTGGAAGGTGCTGTCGCGTCCCGCCTCCGATGTCTGGAAAATCCTGCGCCGCGCCTGCCCGTCCTGCGTGGTCTGCTCGATCGCCTCCAGCACATCCGGTTGCCGCAACGCCGTCAGGAAATGTCGCCCTTCGATACCCTGCCCCAGCATGTCGCGGGCAGCATCATTGACGGCTTGGATGCGTTCGTCCGGGCCGATGAGCAGCGCCGCGAACGGCATCCCTGCCAGAACCGAGGCAAAGCCCTTCATCGGCGCTCAGACCCGGCTCAGCCCGGCGCGAAACCGGCGCATGTTCTCCTGGTAATGCAGCGCCGTCGCCCGCTGTCGGGCGATCGCGGCCTCGTCGAGGGCGCGCACCACCCGCCCCGGCGCCCCCATGACCAGGCTGCCATCGGGGATCTCCTTGCCCTCGGTGATGAGCGCCCCTGCGCCAATCAGGCAATCGCGCCCTATCTTCGCGCCATTGAGCACAGTCGCCCCCATGCCGATCAACGCATTCTCGCCGATGGTGCAGCCGTGCAGCATCACCTTGTGCCCGATGGTGCAGCCCGTCCCGATCATCAGCGGATACCCCATATCGGTATGCATCACCGTGTCTTCCTGCACATTCGTGCCGGACCCGATATGGATCACCTCGTTGTCACCCCGCAGGGTCGAGCCGAACCAGACCGACACCCCGGCCTCCAGCACCACCTTGCCGATCACATTGGCATCGGGCGCGATCCATGTGTCGGGGTCGATCTGCGGCGCGTGTCCGTCGAGCGCATAAATGGTCATCGTGTCTCCTCGAATTCGGCATGCAGCGCGCGCACATGGTCGGTAAGCCAGGGCTGCTGGGTCCGGCGCAACCGCGTCGCCTCGATGATCGTGCGCAGGCGCGCCTCGGTGGTATCCAGATCCTCGTTGACCAGCACGAAATCATAGCCGTCCCAATGGCTTATCTCGTCCCAGCTTTTCTGCATCCGCCGCGCGATCACCTCTGCGCTGTCCTGCCCGCGCTCCTGAAGGCGACGGTGCAACTCGCGGATCGAAGGGGGCAGCAGGAAGATCGACAAAGTATGCGCGCCAAGCGCCGAGTTGCGAATCTGCTGCGCCCCCTGCCAGTCGATGTCGAACAACACATCGCGCCCGGCCTCGATCGCCACCTGCACCGCTCCTTTGGGCGAACCATAGAAATTGCCGAAGACATGTGCGTGCTCCAGCATCTCGCCCGCCGCGACCTCGTGCTTGAACGCCTCCTCGGTCAGAAAATGATAATCCCGTCCGGCCACTTCGCCCGGACGCGGCGCGCGCGTGGTGGCCGAGACCGAAAAGCTCAAACTCGGATCCCAGTCCAGCAACCGCCGCGATAACGTCGATTTCCCCGCCCCCGAGGGCGAGGACAGGATGATCAGAAGGCCCCGGCGCGTGCTCATGCCTGGCCTTTCATCTTGGTGACGATACTCAAGTCCACCCCCTCCGCCTATTCCACATTCTGAACCTGTTCGCGCATCTGGTCGATCACCGTCTTGAGTTCGAGTCCGATCGCCGTCAGCCCCGCGTTCTGCGCCTTGGAACAGAGCGTGTTGGCCTCGCGCATGAATTCCTGGGCAAGGAAATCCAGCTTGCGCCCCACCGGCGAGCCCTGCGCCAGCAGGTCGCGCGCCGCCGCCACATGGGCGCGGAGCCGGTCCAGTTCTTCTGTCACATCGAGCCGCACCGCCACGAGCGCCAGCTCTTGCGCGATCCGTTCGGGGGCGATCTCGGCGGGTTTCTCGATCACCCGCGCCAGCGCCGCGCGATGGCTTTCGGCAATCGCCTCGGCGCGGGCGGCAAGCATGGTGCCCGCGCCCCCGGTCAACGCCTCGATCCTGTCAATCTGCCCTGCAAGAACCTCGGCCAGAGCCGCGCCCTCGGTTTCGCGCATGGCCGTGAACTCTGCCAGCAGCGCATCGAAATCGGCGGCAAGCACCTCGGCGAGGTCGGCCTGCGCCGTCACTGCCTCGCCCGGTTCCAGAATGCCACGCAGCCCCAGAACCTGCGCCGCCGTCGCCGGTGCGAACGTCAGCCCCCGCGCGTCGGCGCGCCGTTCAGTCTCTGCCAGAGCGGCCAGCGCGGCGTCGAGCGCGGCCTCGTTGAGCACCAGCCCCGCCGCCGCCGCGGCCGATTGAAGCCGCAGGCTTGCCGTCACATTGCCGCGCGCCAGCCGCCTGCCCGCAGCCACGCGCAGCGCCGCCTCCAACCCCTCGATTCCCTCGGGCAGACGCAACCGCAGATCAAGCCCCTTGCCGTTGACGCCGCGCATCTCCCATGTCCAGGCACAGTCCCCCCGTGCCCCGGACCGGGTGGCAAAGGCAGTCATGGATCGCAGCATGCGGGCCTCATTTCCGATGATGATGCTGCCCTCTCCTAGCCATTGCCACCCCCGCTGGCAAGCACTGCCGCTCCCGGTTCGCGGTTAACCAGATACCGCGAATTTTAGATACATGCGAAGCAAATCGTGGCACTCTCAAGACATCGAACAGAGGGGCAATCGCTGGCGTGTCGTCGCGGCCCGGGCTCCTGGGATGCCGGAATCGCGGCTTTGACAAGGGTGTGAGGTGCAACGATGTGGGACGAACACAGACAAAGCGACGCGGCGCAACACAGCGGCGCGCGCGCTCGCACCGAGGCGCATCTGCGCGCCTTCCGTGCCCATTGGGAGGCATGCCGCAAAGGGCAGGACGTGCCCAAGCGGACCGATATCGATCCGCGCCGGATCGAGCCGCTCCTGTCCAACGCCTTCATCGCCGAACGCATCGCGCCGGGTGTCGTGCGGCTGCGCATCGCGGGAATGCACCTGAGCGACCTGATGGGCATGGAGGTGCGCGGCATGCCGCTGTGCAGCTTCATCGCCCCCGCCGCGCGCAAGTCTTTCGCGCTCCATCTCGTCGATCTTTTCGACCGGCCGGCAACCCTGCGCCTCGGGCTTCACAGCGGCGCCGGGCTGGGACGTCCCGCACTCTCGGGGACAATGCTGCTCTTGCCTCTGCGCAGCGATCTCGGTGACGTGTCGCGCGCGCTTGGCTGCCTCGTGACCCATGGCCATATCGGCCGGCCCGCGCGCCGTTTCACCATCGACAGCGCGCAGGTGCAGCCGCTTACAGAGCCAACGCATCCTGCGCCCTTCTCGGTGATCGCGGGCACAGGCACCGCGCTGCGTGTTGACCCGAGAGACCGCCCCAATCTGCGGCTTGTCACCTGATCTCTCAGCAGATCCGGGGCAGTTGCTCGCCCACGAGCATATCGACGATGCGCGCGCCGCCAAAAAGCGTGCGCATCGTGACCCGCCCCGCCGGTCCCCCGGTCACCCGTCCGATGGCCACCGCGTCTGCGCCCTCGGGCCGCGCGCGCATGGCAGCAAGCGCTGCCTCGGCCTCGGCTTCGGGCACCACCAGAACCAGCGTACCCTCATTGGCGAGGTAAAGCGGGTCGAGCCCGAGGATCTCGCAGACCCCCCGCACCTGCGGGCGCAAGGGCAGCGCCGCCTCGTCGATCTCGATGCCGCAGCCCCCCGCCTCGGCCATCTCGTTGAGCACCGAGGCTACTCCGCCCCGCGTCGCGTCGCGCGCCGCCCGTGTGCCGGGGGCCGCCACCAGAACGGCGGCCATCAGATGCCCCAGCCCCTGGCAGTCCGATACGATATCAGACGACAGCGCCATGTCGCCGCGCGCCGCCAGGATTGCCGCGCCGTGATCGCCCAGCACGCCGTTGACCAGCACCATGTCGCCCGGACAAATATGGGCCGCAGCCAGGTCGCGGCCCGGCGGAATCACCCCTACCCCGGCGGTGGTGACAAAGACCTTGTCGGCCATGCCCCGCCCGACGACCTTGGTGTCGCCGGTAACGATCCGCACACCGGCCTCCTGCGCCTCCGCCTGCATCGAGGCCACGATCCGCCGCAAAAGCGCCACCTCCACCCCCTCTTCCAGAATGAACGCCGCCGACAGCCAGAGCGGCACCGCGCCACCCACAGCCAGATCGTTGACCGTGCCACAGACCGCGATCTTGCCGATATCGCCACCGGGAAACTCCACAGGATCAACCACGAAACTGTCGGTGGTGAACGCGAGCCGGGCGCCCGGCTGCTGAAGCGCGTCGGTCATCAGCCGGGCCTGATCCTCCATCGCCTCGGGTGCGAAGGCCGCACAGAACACGTCCTCGATCAACTCCCGCATCGCCTTGCCGCCACCGCCATGGGCCAGCGTGATCCGCGTTTCCCTCAAACTCATGCTTTCATCTTTCCAAAAATACTCCGGGGGAGTCGCGCCATGGGCGCGACGGGGGCAGCGCCCCCTACCCCGCCTCCGCCCGCGCGCCGCCATACTGGTAATAGGCCGCGCACACCCCCTCGGAGCTGACCATCAGCGCGCCCAGGGGCATCTCGGGCGTGCAGCCGCGCCCGAACTGCGGGCAGGCCACCGGCTTCATCCGCCCCGTCATCACCGCCCCGCAGGCACAGCCCTCGGGTTCTTCCACATGGCGGCTTTCGGCCGCGTAACCGATGCCGAATTTCACCTCGGCGTCATAATCCGCATAGGCGGGGCGGATTTGCAGCCCGCTTTCGTCGATCTCACCCAGACCCCGCCACGCAAAAGAGGGGCGCGGCTCGTAGACATCGGCAATGGCCGCAAGGCTTACCGGATTGCCATGTTCGGGCACGACGCGGGCATACTGGTTTTCAACCTCGGCGCGCCCTTCGCAGATCTGGCGCAGCACCATCAGCACTGATTGCAACAGGTCGAGCGGCTCGAAACCGGCCACGACGATGGGCTTGCCGTGGTCGCGCGGGATGAAATCATAAGGGTGAATACCGATTACCATCGAGACATGCCCCGGCCCGACAAAGCCATCAAGGCGCATATGCGGATCATCGAGCAGCACCTTGATCGGCGGCGGCACGGTGATGTGGTTGCAGAACACGCTGAAATTCCTCAGTCCCTCGGCTGCGGCCTGCTGGATCGAAAGCGCCGTCGAGGGCGTCGTCGTCTCGAAGCCGAGCCCAAAGAACACCACCTCGCGCCCCGGATTGCGTCGTGCGATTTCCAGCGCGTCGAGCGGCGAATAGACCATGCGGATATCCGCGCCGTCGGCCTTGGCCTGCATGAGGCTCTTGCGCGTTCCGGGCACGCGCATGGCATCGCCGAAGGTGGTGAAAATGACGCGCGGATCCTCGGCGATCTGCACGCATTCATCCACCCGCGCCATCGGCAGCACGCAAACCGGGCAGCCGGGGCCGTGGATGAACTCGATCCCCGGATGGGTCAGCTTGTCCAGTCCGTAGCGAAAGATCGCATGGGTATGCCCGCCGCAGATCTCCATGATGCGCACCGGGTTCTCCGGTGTGGCACCCAGCGCCTCGGCACTCTCGGCGATCCGCGCCAGCAGCGCGCGCGCGGCCTGCGGGTCGCGGAATTCCTGCGTATGTCTCATGCCCGTCCCTCCAGGGCCGCCGCGCCCTCGGCCATCGCCGCCAGCGTCTCCTGCGCCTCGCCAAGGCCGCGCAGCGCCTCCAGCGTTTTCGCGGCCTCATCCTCGTCGATCAGCGCCATGGCAAAGCCGACATGGATAAGCGCCCATTGCCCCACCAGATCCTCGAGCGGGCCGGTGGCGATACAGGCAAGGCTCACCTCGCGGCGCACGCCCGACACCTCTGCCATCCCCATCAGGCGCGCGGGATCGGTCACGGCGATGATCTGCCCCGGAATTCCCAGACACATGGCTCAGTCCTCCTCCGATTGCGCGGCCCTGCCGGGTGCGCGGATATCATAGCGGTCGATCTTGGCACGCAGGCCCACCCGGCTCAGGCCAAGCTCCTCGGCGGCGCGGCTCTTGTTCCATCTCAGCCGCGTGAGCGTTTCGCGCAGGATGCGCGCCTCGATCTCTTCGACCCGGGTCTTGAGCGGGCCGCGCGCCGTCAGCACCGCGTCGAGCGCCGGATCGCTGCCCGCCCGCCCCGGCACCGCCTGAAGGATATGCCGCGAGATCAACTCCGGCCCGAGCAGCGCGTCCTGCGAGAATATCAGCATCCGCGTGACCTCGTTCTCCAGTTCGCGCAGGTTGCCGGGCCAGTCATACTGCTCGAGAAAGCGGATCGCATCTTCCGAAAGGCCCTGCACCGGCTTGCCATGGGCGCGCGCCGCGTCAAACAGCAGGCTCTGCGCGAGAATACCCAGATCACCCGGGCGCTCCGCCAGCGGCGGCACGACAAGCGTCGCCCGCGCCAGCGCATAGTAGAGATCCGAGCGAAACCGCCCCGCCGCAACCTCGGCGCGCAGATCGATTCCCGCCCCGGCGATGAGGCGGATATCGCTGCGGCTCATCTCATGCGCGCCGAGCGGGCGCCAGGCGCCCTCCGTCGCCAGCCGCAAGAGCACAAGCTGCATCCGCGGACTCAGATCGTGCAAACCGTTGAGAAACAGCGTGCCCCGGTCGGCTTTCTGCACAAGGCCGATGCGGCTCATGGGGCTGCCCGTCACCGCCCCGCGCCGCGCACCGAACAGTTCCACCTCAAGGATGTCGTCCGACACGCCGGTCACGTCGATCTCGTGAAAGGGCCGGTCCGCGCGCAAGGAGGCGTAATGCATCGCCCGCGCAAGCGCCGCCTTGCCCGTGCCCGGCGCGCCGGTTATGAGCACCGGCACGTCGAAACTCGCATATTGCCGCGCCTGTTCGATCACCGCGTTCATCGGCGAATTGGGCGCGCGTAGCACCGACTCGAATCCCAGCCCTTCGCGCAGCGCGCGGCGCTGATCTGCAAGTTTCGCCTCCATGCTGCGGGGCAGATGGCGCATTTCCAGCGACATCTGCGCATGTTCGCGGTTGAGCCGGAACAGTTGGGTCGCGTTCTTGGCGGTCATGAGCAGGTGGTCGGGGTGCCAGGGCTTGGTCAGGAACTGGTAGATCCCCGCCCGGTTGATGGCCGCGATCATGTCATTGGTCTCGGTAAAGCCGGTGATGATGATGCGCACAACATCGGGCCAGCGGTCGCGCACCTCGGTCAGAAACTCCACCCCAGAGCGCCCCGGCATCCTCTGGTCGCAGAATATCACCTGAACGTAATTCTCCTCCATCAGCCGTGTCGCGGCCTCGGCATCGGGCGCGGTCAGGCAGTCGAATTCATCCTCCAGCGCCATGCGCATCGCGTTGAGCGCATGTGCCTCGTCATCGACCAGCAGCAGGGTGGGCAGCGCGCTTGCCATGACCTATTCCGCCGCCGTCCGCGCCGCCTTGCGCGCAAGACTGCCGCGCAGCCAGTCGAGCCAGATATCCATGCCCGCCCCGGTGGCGGCCGAGACGCGGATCACCTCGATGGCGGGATTGACGCGGCGCAGGTTGCGCTCATAGGCGTCGAGATCGGCATGGCAATATGGGGCCAGATCGACCTTGTTGAGAAGCGCAAGCCGCGACGCGGTGAACATGTCGGGATACTTCAATGGCTTGTCTTCGCCCTCGGTTACGCTCAGGATCGCCACCTTGCAATCCTCGCCCAGATCGAATGCGGCGGGGCATACCAGATTACCCACATTCTCGATGAACAGAAAACCGCCCGGCGCAAGCGTCAGATGGTCCATCGCGTGCCCGACCATATGCCCGTCTAGATGACAGCCCTTGCCGGTATTGACCTGCACCGCCTGCGCGCCGGTGGCACGGATGCGCTCGGCATCGTTGGAGGTTTGCTGATCGCCCTCGATCACCGCCAGCGGATGCGTGCCAAGCGCCTCGATGGTGCGGCACAAAAGCGTCGTCTTGCCCGATCCGGGCGAGGAGACCAGATTGACCGCGAACGCCCCTAGCACCGCCAGCCGTGCCCGGTTGGCCTCGGCGTGAACACCGTTTTTCGCCAGAATATCGGTCTCGATCTCGATCAGCCGCACCTGTGACATCCCCGGCACCTCGGTGCCCGCCGGGCCATGGCCGAAATGCAGACCACCATGGGAATGATCGTGGCCATGGCCATGCGCATGATCGTGGGAATGGCCATGCGCGTCAGAACGGGAATGCCCCTGCTCCGCGCCGGTTCCGCAGCCGCAGACAGTGCACATCAGATCACCTCCATATCCTTGATCCGCATTTCCTCGCCTGCCACGGGCATCAGCCTGCCACCGCCGCAGAGCGGGCAGGGATCAAGCCGCGCCATGATCTCCACCTCGCGCGTGCAATCATAGCAGATCGCCCGTCCCGGCAGGTCGATCATCTCCAGCCGCGCGTTCTCGGCGGGACTGCCTCGCATGACCACCTCGAAGGCGAATTCCAGCGCCGGTTTCTCGACACAGGCAAAGCGCCCGATCTCGACCCGCAGGCAGGTGACCCGCGCGAAAGCATGGGCGCGGGCCTGATCCTCGATCACCCGGCGGATCCCCTCGGCCAGCGACATCTCGTGCATCACGCGCCCCCCTCGATCGTGACCGGCGCGCAGGGATCGAGCAGGTCCGCCACAAGCCGTGCCTCAGAATGCGCCGTGGCGGGGAGGCTGGCAAGCGACTGCGCCATGATCCCCTCGGGGGCAAGCAGGTGGTCGGTCGGCGTCACCCGCGTCAGGCGAATGACACGGCCCCGACGCACCTCGGCCCGCACAGCGTAAAGGCCGCGCGCGGCGGGCACCAGCGCCGCGCCGGGGCCGATGAGTTGCGGCGCGGGCAGCGCGCCACGCGTCACCGCCGCCAGATCCAGCGCGCGGGCAAAAACACGCCAGAGCGGCCCGCGCCCGTCCGTCTCCTCGATCCGGCGCATCACGGGGTGCGTCAGATGCCGCGCGGCGGGGCTGTTTTCCTGTGCCGTCGCCGCGAGAGCAGTGGCCGCCACCACCTCTGGCAAGGGCGCGCAGCAGGCCAGACCGGGCGTGAAACCGTCCCGCACCGCGCGCAGAACCGTGGCAAGCGGGGCTACACCGCTGATGAAGGCGTCAAACGCCTCGGGCGTCTCGGGCAGGCCCTCCGACCAGAGCGGCAAGGCCAACCGGCCCAGCCCAAGCCGCGCGGGCCAGATCACCCCGAGTTTCAGCCGGTGATCTCGGGCAATCTCCTCTGACAGCCCGGCCATATCCCCCGCCGGCAGGCCAAGCGCCAGCCGCAGCGCCACCGATTGCGCGACACGGCAAAGGTTGAAAAGGCGCGGCAGTATCTCGGCCACCTCCTCGACGGGCCGCCCTTCGACCAGCCGCGCCAGCGGCATGGGCGGCGCGGGGATCGCGCGAAACCCGGAGGGGATATCCGCCCGGTCCAGCATCGCCTAGCCCATGCCCCCGGTGATCACAGCACGGCGGCTGGGGGCCACGTGCATCCCGGACAGATCGGGCGGCGGCGCAAGCTCTGCCTCGCGTGTGGTGCGAATATCGGCGGCGCGGTCCGTCCCGGCGCGGTTGGCCGCGTCGAACAGCGCCGCCATAACCGCGCGCGCCACCTCGACCGCCTGCGCCTGGCTGTGGAACTCGCCCATCGGCGAGAAAAGCGCGCACGCCTTGTAGCCGCCCACCATCTCGCGCACGTTGTGGATGAACTCATACTCACCCGAGGCAAAGCCGATCACCTCCTTCGCGCCGGGCACAAGACCGGACCAGTCCTCGCCCTCGCCCGCCAGCAGCACGAGGTTCATGAACCACGGCGAGACGAGCACGCCCAGCGGCCGCCCCTCATGCAGCCGAAACCCCACCGCCTCGACCTGCAAGAGCTTGTTGACTATCGGTACATCGCGCATCTTGGCATGCCAGATTTCGGTGAAATCGGCCACCAGCGCGGCGGTGCGTTCCGCGACCCGCGCCGCCTCCTGCACCGCCTCGGACCCCGGATCGTGATTGACGAGAAACTGCGCCTTGGGCGCTTCGCAGCCGGGGCAGGACCAGTCATCGGGCAGCGCGGCAAAGGGCGTGCCGGGATCGATCTGCCGTGTCGCATCGCCCTCGGCGGGATCATAGGGCGTCCAGCAGATCTTGCACTCCATCACCGCCTGCGCGCTGATCCGGTCATTTGCGCCGAGATAGGACCCCTCGAACCCGCTCATTGGATTGCCTCCAGCACCTCGACAAGGCGCGCGGCGCTGTCGCTCAGATCCTCGGGCGCGGCAAGCGCCACCTCGGGCATCGCGGTCACCTCGAGCGTGTCGAGAATGAGCGCGTCCATCGAGTTGAAGAACCGCACCCGCCAGACATGCGGCAGCGCCGTCGCGGTGATCCGGCAGTTGCCATAGCCGCGCGACAGGATATCGACCGACCCGGCCCCAAGTGCCTGATCGAGCCAGTCGAGATCGGCCTCCGTATGAGGCAGAAGCGTGAGGTTCACCACATGAACCGGCAGGGTCGGGGCAAAGCCTTCTGACTTGCCCACAAGCTCTACGAGGATCGGGGGCGCGTTCACCACCTGCGGCGATCTGGGCGTCGCCGCGCCCGTGCCGGGACGGCGCGTCGCAAAGGCGTGGACGCGCGCGACCTCGGGCACGGGGGCCACCTCGATCACGTCCACGCCCGCGCCCTTCACCGCCCAGACCCCGGCAAAGACGCTTTCCTGAATGGCAAGCGCGGGGCGGCCCTGCACCTTGATTGCCACCTCTCCCGCGCCGAGCGTCTCGGCCACCAGTGCGCGGTTGGCGGAATCGAGCCGAGAAAGGTCGATTCGCACCGGCGCAGCACCCTGCCCCACCTCCGCCGCCGCCCCGGCTACGCGCCCGAGCAGGTCAAGCGCGGGGGTCAGGCGGTCGTCCAACGCGATTTCGGGGATGCGGGGAGAATAGGCGCGCATGTCCTGCGGCAGCGGCAGAAAGGCGGGGCCGCCTTCCTCGGGTTGCGATCCGGGGCCGAACCCCATGGGCGGGAGGATGAAATCGCTGGTCATATCGCTCCTCTCAGGCGGCGTCGGCGCGCGACAGGATCTGTGTGATCCGCGAAAGATACTCGTCCCAGTCACGCACCTTGGCGATCCCGCCGACAAAGCGGCCCGCGCGGTAAAAGATCACGCCGGGTGTTTTCAGCACACCGGTTGCCGTGCGCAGGCCCGCCTCCACCGTATCGCCCACCACGGCGCAATCGAACCGGCCCTGAAAGGCCATCGCCAGCTCTGGCAGGATCACCGCCACATCCGCTGTCTCGAGGTTGCGCACGGCGTCGCCGGGAACAAAGAGCGCATGTGCGCCGGGCTGGGCGGTAAAGGCGTCGAGCGCCTCCTGACTGTCAAGAAGCGGCCAGCCGAGATCGGTGATGAGGCGGGTAATGAGCGGATGCATGGGGGTCTCCTATCCGGTGGTGCGGCCGGCCGCGGCGGCGGCGCGCAGATGGGGCGGCAGGGCGGGAGGGCACGCCTCGAGATCGGCAAAGGCGTCGCCAGCCCCGCCCCCGGCCATGATGGATCTGAGCGCGCGCAGGGCGGCGGCGATCTTGTGCGCCTCTGCCTCTTCCAGTACCTCGCGCGCCCCGCCAAGATGGGTCAGCACCCATGTGCCGGGGGCAAGCGGGCCGGTCAGGCTCAAGTCGATCAACGCCTCCGCCTCGCCATCCGTGGCGCGCGCGGCGATCCCCTCGACCGAGAGAACCCGCATGGGAATGCCCACGCACATCGTTCAGCCCCGCCCCGGCAGAAAACGCGCATCGCCCACCCGGCACGCCGCCTCTTCGCTCGGGCGGCCCGCCTCATACGCGTCTTGCCGGATGGCGGCATCGGCCAGCAGGCGCTCGTCGCCCTGCCCCGCTCGTGCCTCGATCCCCCAGCCACGCAGACGCTCAAGCGCCACCGCGATCGCCGGGTCGATCCGGGCGGCCACGACATCGCGCAACCCTCCGCCGTAATCCTCCAGTTCCTCGGGTTGACAGCCGATCAGCAGCAGGCGCTCCGGGCAATAGCCCATCAGTTGCGCCGTGGCGATCACGTCCTGAAAGCCTGTCTGATGCAGGCTCATCTTCCGGGCGCCCATGAAGGCGGGCACGGCGTCATCCTCGACGATCTTGAGCATGCCGGGCGCGAGGCCGTAATCGACCGCATCGAACACGATCAACCGGTCGGCATCTTCGAGAAACGGCAAAAGATACAAGCCTTGCGTGCCGCCATCGAGAAGCGTCACACAATCGGGGAATGACCAGCGCGCCGCCAGCCGCTCGACGCAGCGCACGCCAAAGCCCTCATCGGCCCAAAGCACATTGCCAATGCCGAGAATGAGCACCCGTGGCGGCATCCCGCTTCCTCCCCTGTCTCCTCCCGGTCAGAATGGGACGGGCCCTGTGCGCAGGCATACGGAAAAAGCTGAATTGCGCGTTGTTGATAAAATCAATTTAAAACAAGTGTTTAATGGAATATTAGGTGACAGTCGGCAGACCAATATGGATAGTTTTCGATCATTTTTCATAATTTATGGAAGATAAGTATCCATTTCCCAACCCGATGCCTGAAATACCAACGGGCAGGCGCATGGCCTGCCCGTTCGTCCGCATGGAGACCCGGTCAATCGGGGCGGTCGTCCTTGAACGTCCGGTGTCCCGAGATCATCGTCGAGACGATGGATTGGCGGCTCATGATATCCTCGCGGATCGCCACATAGATATGAATGATCATGAAGATCACGATCCACCACATCCCGAGATGATGATAGGTGTGCACATAATGCGGGTTGTTGCCGAACAGCGTGAACACCCAGCCAAACATCGCATAAAGCAGACTGTCCTTGCCCAACCCCTCGGAATAGAGCGCGAGGCCGGTGACGATCATGAACGATACCCCCAGCGTGATGAAACAGAACATCGCCAATTGCGCGAGGGGGTTGTGGCCCATGTATTTCTTGGGTTCGCTCTCGAGAAAAAGATACCAGCGGACCTCGAAGAACACCTCGCGCCACCACCGGCCATTCCAGATCGGCAGGTAGAAAAGTTGCCGCGCATGGTGATTGCCGAAAATCGCCCAGTAGATGCGTCCCAGGAATCCCACGGTCAGGATCCAGCCCGCCGCGAAATGGGCGAAGCGGATATACCCAAAGACGAACTGATGCGTGGCCTCGGCAATCTGCATCGAGGGCGGCGGCGCTCCGATGAAGTAGCCGGTGAGGACGAGCGTCAGGATTGCCAGCGCGTTAATCCAGTGCCAGAGGCGCACGGGTGCCTCGTAGACATAGACACTGGTCTGACGGCTGACCGTGGCCATATCGGCCTCGTCAGCGTCGTGAAGTCCGGCTTGCGGGGTGCTCATGGCACGCCCTCAACGGCGGCGGGCGCGCAAAAGCGCCAGCCCCGCCAGCACCACCGCCAGCAACACCAGCCCCGGCGCGTGGACAGGGGCCATCAGCCAATGCACCGCCCCCTCCTGCGGCAGGGTCATGTCATGGCCTTCATGCGCAAATGCGCCGCCCGCGCTGGCCAGCCAGATGATCACGGCGTGTTTCATGGTCTCTCCTCCTCAACGAACCTTGACGGTGGTCAGTTCCGCGCCCTCGGGCGACATGACATGGGTGGAGCAGGCAAGGCAGGGGTCGAAACTGTGCAGCGTGCGCAGGATCTCCACCGGCTCGTCGGGCCGCTCCATGGGCGTGTTCATCAACGATGCCTCGAACGCCCCGATATTGCCCGCCGTGTCACGGGGGCTGCCGTTCCAGGTCGTGGGCACAACGCATTGATAGTTCTCGATGCGCCCATCCTTGACCTTGATCCAGTGCCCAAGCGCACCGCGCGGGGCTTCGGTCATGCCCACGCCCTTGGCCTCCCTGGGCCAGGTCGAAGGATCCCATTTGGCAATATTGGCGGTGCTCTCGTCGCCGTTCTTGATGTTCTGCACCAGCTTGTCGAAGAAATACTTCTGCAACCGACCGCAATATTCCGATTCCAGCGCCCGCGCGGCCGTGCGCCCCAGCGTCGAGAACACAGCGTCAAAAGGCACATCGAGCGCACGCAAAAGGCCATCCACCTGATTGCGGATATCCTCGTGGCCCTTGGCGTAACCTACGACATAGCGCGCCAGCGGTCCCACCTCCATCGCGTGCCCGCGCCAGCGCGGTGCCTTGATCCAGCTGTATTTGGCGGCTTCGTCGATCTGCTTGATGTTGGTCCTGGTGCCCTTGAGATTCGGCCCCAGTTCAAAGCGTGGCTCGGTCACGCCGTCCCAGGGATGCAGCCCCTGCCCCGGCGTGCCGTATTCATACCAGGAATGATCGACGAATTCCTGCACCTGCTCGGGGTCGCGCACATCGACGTCATGGACCTCGCCCAGGTTGCCGTTGATGATCGCTCCACGCGGCAGGTAGAGCTGCCCGGGCGAGAAATCGTTGGGATGCTCGGGAATGTCGCCATAGGCGAGCACCGATTTCGAGGACAGCCCACCGCCATGCAGCCAGCCTTTGTAGAATCCGCCGATGGCGATCACATCGGGCAGATAGACGTTGCGATTGAACTCGTTGCACAGATCGATGATGGAGCTGACCATGTTCAGCCGTTCCATGTTGATCGCCCCGACCGCGCCGGTGGAATGCACGTTGATCGGACAGGGCACACCGCCCACGAGCCAGTTGGGATGCGGGTTCTTGCCGCCGAAGATGGTGTGAACCTTGACGATCTCTTTTTGCAGGTCGAGCGCCTCAAGGTAATGGGTCGTGGCCATCAGATCGGCCTCGGGCGGCAATTTATATGCCGGATTGTCCCAGTATCCGTTCTTGAACAGGCCCAGTTGCCCCGATTCCACGAACTTCCTGAGCCGGTTCTGCACATCCCTGAAGTAGCCGGGACTGGAGAGCGGATGCGACGGGCTCACCGCCTGCTGCAATTCACTGGTGGCCTTGGGATCGGCGCGCAGCGCGTTCACCGGGTTCACCCAGTCGAGCGCGTGCAGGTGATAGAAATGCACGATGTGATCATGCACCTGAAGATTGAGCTGCATGATGTTGCGGATGGAATTGGCGTTGTCGGGGATGGTGATGCCAAGAGCATCCTCGACCGCGCGCACGGATGTCAGCGCATGCGTCCCGGTGCATACCCCGCAAATCCGCTCGGTAAAAGCCCAGGCGTCGCGCGGGTCGCGCCCCTTGAGGATAACCTCCAGCCCCCGCCACATGGTGCCTGTAGAGACCGCGTTGCGGATGACGCCCTCGTCATCGACGTTCACCTCGCAGCGCATGTGCCCCTCGATCCGCGTCACCGGGTCCACCACGATGCGGCGGCCGGTGGTGTCGAGGTCATAGCCGTTCGGGGTCATGGTCATGGCTTACGCCTCCTCTTTGCTGGCTTGGCTTTGGGTCTTCTTCTGCGCGGCCTTGAGCGCCGAGATGGCGGCATGAACCGCCACGGCCCCCCCCACCACACCGGCGGCGGCCATACCCACCCGGTCGGCATTGGCCTCGACCCCGAATTGCGTGAGGTCGGTCACCCGGTCATAGAAACTGCCCTGATCCCAGAACCCGTCCTCGGAACAGCCGATACAGCCATGGCCCGACTGAATGGGAAAACTCACGCCCTCGTTCCAGCGCACGGTAGAACAGGCATTATAGGTCGTCGGCCCCTTGCACCCCATCTTGTAGAGGCAATAGCCCTTGCGCGCGTTTTCGTCGTCCCAGGCCTCGACGAATTGCCCCGCATCGAAATGCGGTCGGCGATAGCACTTGTCATGGATCCGCTGACCGTAGAACATCGCCGGCCGCCCCTGCCGGTCCAGTTCCGGCAAGCGGTCAAAGGTCAGCATGTAGGTGATGACCCCGGTCATCACCTCGGCAATCGGCGGGCAACCCGGCACCTTGATGATCGGCTTGTCGGTGATGACCTTGTGCACCGGCGTCGCCCGCGTCGGGTTCGGCTTGGCGGCCTGCACGCAGCCATAGGAGGCGCAGGCCCCCCAGGAAATGATCGCCTTGGCGTCCCTGGCGGCATAGCGCAGCTTTTCCACGAAAGGCTTACCGCCCGAGATGCAGAACATCCCGTCCTCGTTGAGCGGCGGATTGCCCTCGACCGCCAGGATATACTGGCCCTTGTAACGCTCGATCGTGTCGCGCATCGCTTCTTCGGCGGCATGACCGGCGGCTGCCATCAATGTGTCGTCATAATCGAGACTGATCATCGACAGCACCACATCCTTCGCCAGCGGGTGCGCCGAGCGGATGAAACTCTCCGAACAGCAGGTGCATTCCAGCCCGTGCACCCAGATTACCGGCGTGCGCGGCTTGGTCTCCATCGCGTGGGCGATCTTTGGCACGAAGGCCGGGCCAAGGCCTAGCGCCGAGGCGGTCAGCGAACAGTATTTGATGAAGCTGCGCCGGGTGATTCCCTGCCTGCGCATCACGTCGTAAAAGGTCTCGATCTGGCTCAAGGCTGGCCCTCCCCGGCTTGTTCACTCTCCCTCGGGATACCGCAGCATGCACCCCGTCCAAATCCATGAGAGCAGCGTGAGCGGTTTCGGGAAACCGAAAAGACCGACCCAGGCAAAAGGTTTTATATATCGTTTTTTCAAAGCATTACGATGTCACACGGCATCATGTTCCGGCCAGAGCGTAACCAGCCTGCGGCCCCGCCGGTCAGGCGCTTGCCACCCGCGCCGCCGCCACCAGCGCCTGCCCGAGCGCCAGCCCGCCATCATTGGCGGGTGTCACGCGATGAACCATCACCGGCACATCGCCAAGCGCGGCCCGCGTCATCTGCTGCAAGAGCGCGTTCTGGAAACACCCGCCCGATAGCGCCACGGCACGCGCCTCCCCCGCCGCGACCGCGGCGCGCGCGGCGCGGGCAAACGCCTCTGCCAGCCCGGCGTGAAAGCGCCACGCCATGACCTCGGGCGCAGTGCCCCGGCAATGGTCTTCATGCCATGCTTGCCAGAGGGCCGTGTCGTCGAGCGCCCCCGCCACACCGGTGATCGGATAGGTTCCGGCGCCTTCGGGGGCGCGCAGCGCCAGCGCCTCGAGCCACATCGCCGCTTCGCCCTCGAATCCTTGCGCACCCGCAAATCCCGTCACGGCGGCGAAGGCATCAAAGAGACGCCCGGCAGAGGAGGAGAGCGGCGCATTGACGCCCGCGCGCATCGCCGCGCGCAAGGGCGCGAGCGGGCGCTCCGCGAGAAGGGCATCCGCCACCGCCCCCATGCCTGCCCGATCCAGCCGTGCCAATGCGTTACGCCAAGGGTCGCGGTTCGCGGCATCCCCCCCCGGCAAGGGTGTCGGCGACAGCCAGGCGTGTCGCACGAAGTCCCGGTAATCCCCAACCAGAACTTCACCACCCCAGATCGCGCCATCCGCTCCCAACCCCAGACCGTCCAGCACAATACCCGCCACCGGCCCGCCATCTAGCGGCCAGAGGTTCTCGGCCAGGCAGGACGCCAGGTGCGCGTGATGGTGCTGCACCGCCACGACCGGCAGCCCGCGCGTCCGGGCATGCTGCGTGGCGCGATAGCCGGGGTGCAGGTCGCAGGCCACCAACGCGGGCCGGTGCTCGAAAAGCCCCGCGTAATCGGCATCCGCCTGTAAGAACGCTTCCCAGCTCAGCGCCTCATCCAACGCGCCCAGATGATGCCCCAGCAACGCCTGCGCGTTCTTCACAAGGCAGATCGCCGCCTTCATCTGTCCGCCATAAGCCACCACCTGTGGCGCATCGCCAAATCCCTCGGGCAGGGGCAGCGTGCCCGGCACCCGCCCCCGCGCGCGCCGCAGGATCATCGGCGGATGCGCACGCTCGACGCTGTCGTCCAGCCGCCGCGCGATCTCGCGGTCATGCATCAGGAACGCATCGGCGAACCCGCCCAGCTTCTCGCGCGCCTCTGCGTTGCCGATCACCTGTGGCTCGCCCGAAAGATTGCCGGAGGTCATGACCAGCGGCCCGCCAAAGGCGTCGATCAGCAGGTGATGCAGCGGCGTGTAGGGCAGCATCCAGCCAAGTGTGGCCTGTCCCGGCGCGACCGCCTCGGGCAGCCCCGCGCCCGCCCGTCGCAAAAGGACGATCGGCGCTGCGGGATCATTGAGCAAGCGCGCCTCCTCCTCGGACACCGTGCAATGCGCCCGGATCATCGGCAGCCCGCCCATGAGCGCAAAGGGCTTTGCAGGGCGGTGCTTGCGCGCGCGCAAGAGCGTCACGGCCTCGGCATTCCCCGCATCACAGGCCAGGTGAAATCCGCCCAGGCCCTTGATCGCCAGAACACCACCCGCCCGCAGAACGGCCACCGCACCGGCCATCGCATCGCCGCCTCCCGGCTCCAGCCAGAGGCGCGGGCCACAATCCGGGCAAGCCACCGGCTGCGCGTGAAACCGGCGGTCGGCGGGGGTCTCGTATTCGGCGTGGCAGGCGTCACAAAGCGGAAACTCGGCCATCGTCGTGCGCGCCCGGTCATAGGGCAGGCCCCGCAGGATGGTAAAGCGCGGTCCGCAATGGGTGCAGTTGGTGAAGGCATAGCCCTGCCGCCGTCCCGGTCTGAAAATCTCCTCCACGCAGGCGGCGCAACTCGCGGCATCCGGCGTCACCCGCGTCTCGGCCCCCGCCGCCCCGCTCGCCGCGATCTCGAACCCCTCGGGCAGGTCGAGCGTCGCCGCCTCGTGCCGCATCTCATCCACCCTCGCCAGCGGCGGCGCGCGTTGAGGAATGGCCGCCACGAACGCCAACAGCCCTTCGCCTGCGGCCTCGATCAACACCCCCTCGGCATCGTTCAGAACCCGCCCGCGCAACCCCATCTCGCGCGCCAGTTGCCAGATGAAGGGGCGAAAGCCCACTCCCTGCACCTGTCCGCGCACGCGGATGCGCCAGCCTTCAATCATGGCCCTTCTCTTCTTCTGGCCCGAAATATCCCGGGGGAGTCGCCGGAACGGCGACGGGGGCAGCGCCCCCGGACCGCCCTGCCACACGCGCCCTCATCAATGCACCGTGCAGACCATGCAGGGATCGAAGCTGCGCACGATATGCTGCACCGCAAGCGGCGTCTCCTCGCCCGCGCGCACCTCTGCCCCCACCAGCGCCGCCTCCAGCGGCCCCGGCACGCCCTGCACATCGCGCGGACTGAAATTCCAGGTTGTCGGCGCGATGATCTGATACGACACGATGCGCCCGCCCTCGATCCGGCACCAATGGCCAAGCGCGCCGCGCGCCGCCTCCACCAGCCCCGCACCCGTGCCCTCCTGCGGGGCGGTCCAATCGGCCATGAAGCACGCCTCGGGGATCATCCCGGCCACCAGCTGCTCCATTATCCCTTGTGTGCGTGCGATCTCCAGCAGCCGCCCGATCACCCGCGCCCGCACCCCGCCCTCGGTCGCCAAGGCACGCGCGAGCGGATGCCCGTCCACCACCTGCCGTGCCAGTGCGCCGGTCTCGAAGGGAAGCCCGCCCAGGCGTGGCGCCTTGCACCAGCTATAGCCGGGCGCGCGCATCGCCGCATCGGGCACGGTCTCGCCCGCCGCGGGATGCGCCGTCCTGCCCAGCATCCAGGCGTGGCTCAGATCCTCGGTGATCGCTGCGGGATCAAGCAGCGCAGGCGCGCCATTGACCCAGAGACCGGCGGCAAAGGCGTGACCCTCCGGCCCCGGATAGGCCCCGAAGCTAAGGTAGCGTCCCGCGCCCCGCCCCATATCCGCCAGCCCCGCCGTGGCGGCGATTTCCAGAAACAGCGCCACGTCGCCCGTAGTCCACCGCTCCAGCGCGGTGATGCTGTCAAGCGCCACGAAATCCTCCAGCGGCGCGCCGAACATCTGCGCCTCCAGATAGGCCCGGAACGCGCGCAGCCCCGCCTGCATCCGCAGCTTGTCGCGCATCGTCGGCGCGCGCGTCACTCCTCCCGGCTGAATCGCCATGGTATGCGGCCACTTGCCCCCCAGAAGCCCGACGATATGCAAAAGCCGCGCCCGCGCTTCGATCGCCGCATGAAGCCCCGTGCCCGTCATCGCGGTAAAGCGCGCAACAGCGCGCGCATGCCAGCCCTGCCCGGCATAGTCGGCCCGCGCGAAATCGGGCATGAAGAAAAGGTTGAAATGGGTCATGTGGTCGGCCACGTTCTCGACCGCGTGCAACAGCGCGGCAGCCTTCTCGCCCTCGGGCGCAGGCGTGATGCCGCCCGCTGCGGCCAGCGTGCGCGCCGCAGCCGCCGATTGGCTGATCGAGCAGATGCCGCAGATGCGCGGCGTGATCGTGAGCGCGTCCATCGCGCCCTTGCCGAGAAGCATCCGCTCGAAGCCACGAAAAAGAGGCGAATTGACACGGGCCGCGCGCACGCGCCCCTCCGCCACGTCAAGCGTGACCTCCAGATCGCCCTCGACCCGGTTGAACGGTCCGACCAGAAGCCGCGCCCCGCTCATCATTTTGGCCCCTTGACACTTGGCGGCACGACGATGCGGTCAGCGCGCGCGTTGGCGGCAATGCGCGGGGGTGTCGCTGCCTTGGACAGGCTTGCCAGCGCCATGAACCACGCCTTTGGCATGTCCGAGGGCAGGCCCAGCGGGATCCCTGCGAATTTGGGGGTCTCGGAGAAACCATGGCCAGGCTCCTCGAACTCGGGCGCGGTGCAGTTGATGCAGGGATAGCCCGCCCGCGTGCAGGAACTGCCGCCATTCCAGCCGCGAATGTTGCAATCGCCCACGGCCTGCGTGCCGATGCAGCCCAGATGCTCCATCATGCAGCCCATTTCCGATAGCCGCGTCGCGCTGGCCTTGTATTCGTAGAACTCGTTCTTGGGGCAGGCATGATGCACGAGATGGTCGGCGTAAAAGCGCGGGCGGGCATATGGGTCGAGCGCCTCGGCGTGCATCTCGCCCGCCGCGATCATGAGAAGCGTCTCGGTCACCCAGTCCGGATGGGTGGGGCAGCCCGCCACGTTGATGACCGGCAGGCCCGCGCGCGACCGGAAACCGGCCGCCAACGCACCGCCAGGATGCGCACCGTCATATTGCAGCCCGACCGCATCGCTCGGGTTTTCGCCCGCCGAGGTGATGCCGCCGTAGGTGGCACAGGTGCCGACGGCGACCACATGCGCGGCCCTGGGCGCCAGATCCCGCACCCAGTCGAGCATCGACCGGCCCGTGCCTGACAGCATGTGAAACCGACCTGTTCCGTTCGGACCGCGCAGAACAGAGCCTTCGACACAGAGAATATCGAGCGGCGCGTGACCCATGCGCAGATCCTCAAGCAGGTGGCGGACAGGTGCGCCACTGGCCTCGCTCAGCGTCGGGTGCCAGAGAAACTCCAGCCCCGCGCCCTCGAGCAGCGTCAGCACGTCGGGATCCTCCGCACACAGAAGCGACATGGTGCAGCCGCCGCAGCCACCCGATTGCAGCCAGAGGATATTCATACCCCTACCCCCGGCAGCGTCAGGCGGAAGACCGCGCCCGGCGACGGCGTTTCGACCACTTCCAGCGCGCCGCCATGTTCGGCAACGATCTTGTGCGAGATGGCAAGGCCAAGACCGGTGCCTTTGCCGACGTCCTTGGTGGTGAAGAACGGATCGAAGATGGCCGCGCGCGTCTCGGGCGGGATGCCGGGGCCGATATCGGTGAGCGTGAGCGTGACCGTATCGCCTGCCTGCGCGAAATCAAGCGTGAGCGCGGGCCGCGCCATCCCCTCCATCGCATCGACGGCGTTCTGCACGAGGTTCATCAGCACCTGCTGGATATGGCCCGGCCGCCCGCGCACCCATGCTTGCGCCGCGCCGGAAAACGCAATTTCAAGCGCAGATTTGCTGCCGCGCTCGATCCAGTTGACGGCGACGCGCGCCACCTCGACCAGATCGAAATCGTTCATCTCGCCCGCGCCATCCGCCGACAGGCGCCGCAGATCCTCGACAATGTCGCGCACCCGCTCGGCGCCTTCGCGCGCGCCCTGCACCACATGCGCGAGATTGGCGAGATTGCGATCAAGGCGCAATTCCTCGCGCAGGGAGATCAACTCGGCGCGGCTCGCCCCGGCCTGCACGCGCTCGAAATAGGTCTCGAACTTTGCCAGGTATTTCTCGAGCGTGTGCGTGTTGGCATAGACAAAGCTGATCGGATTGTTGAGTTCATGCGCCACCCCGGCCAGCAACCGCCCGAGCGAGGCCATCTTTTCGTTGCGCACAAGCTGCGCCTGCGCCTGTTTCAATTCCTCGTGGCTCTGCTCAAGCCGCTCATAGGCACGGCGCAATTCCCCCATGGGCCGCCCCGTCAGCACCGCGCCCGTGCATTTGCGCCGGCGGTCAAGCTGTGGCGAGAGCGAGAATTCCACCGGCTCCGGCCCGCCGGGCGTGACGAGATCGGCCCCGAGCGTGATCGGACGGCGCAACGCCAGCGCCTCGGTCATCGCTTCATCGAGACGCGCCGCGTCAGGGGCGGCGAGAAAACCGCGCAGGGGGCGGCCCGCCAGTGCCGCAACCTCCTGCCCGAGAGCGGCGCAGAAAGATGCGCTTGCATCGGCAATCACACCCCCGCGATCCACCACCACGAGATAGTCGCTTATCGAGACCATGATCGACGACAGGAACCGCCGCAGATCGGTCAACTCGGCATTGCGGCTCTCGAGCTGCTCCTGATAATCGACCAGTTCCGCATAGGTGCGGTCCATGGCGCGCAGCACATCGCCCCATGCCTGATCACCCAGATCCTGCCTGACATCGCCCATCACCCTGCGCTCTCCTCTCGCCGGATCCGGTATTCAGCCTACGTCCGGGACGCGCGAAAGAAAAGCGCGGCAGATCAGGTGGTTTCGACGATGACGAGATCGCGCTCGGATGCGCCGCGTGCATGATCGAGCGCCGCCTGATATTCGGGACTGTGATAACAGGCCTCCGCCGCCTCGAGCGAGGGAAAGCGCGCCACCACGTTGCGCGCCCGGTCACGCCCCTCAAGCTGCACATAGCGCCCGCCGCGCGCGATGAACGCGCCGCCATGTCTGGCGATCGCTGGCCCGGCAAGCGCGGCATAGCGGCCATAAGCCTCGGTATCGGTGACGGTCACATGGGCAATCCAGAGGGCGGGCATGGGATACTCCTTTACCAGGGTCAGACGCCATCGACGATGACAAGATCGCGGCTGCTCGACGACAGCGCAAGCGGCAGGATGCGGCGATAGGCGTCGGAATTGTAGAACGCAAGCGCATCGTCTCGGTCGGGAAATTCGATGATCACATGGCGGTCGGGGCAATTGCCCTCCACCACCATCTGCGCGCCGCCCTTGACCAGGAACCGACCGCCGAATTTTTCGGCGAGCGCCACGGTCTGCGCGGCATAGGACTGGTAATCCTGCGGATCGGTCACCGTGATCCGACCAATGATATAGGCACTCATTCCCCCTCCTTTCAGGAAGCGAGCACCGCCTCCGCTGCCGTGATCGCCGCCTCGGCGCCAGCAATATCGCTGCCCCCACCCTGCGCCATGTCGGGCCGGCCACCGCCGCCCTTGCCACCGAGCGCAGGCACCGCCGCGCGCACCAGATCGACCGCTGAGACACGCGTCAGCAGATCATCGGTCACGCCCGCCGCCACCGCCACCTTGCCGCCGGTATCGGCAATAAGCAAGATCGCTCCGCTGCCAAGCCGCGCCTTGATCTCGTCGATGAGCGGCGGCAGATCGCGCCCCTCCACGCCCGAAAGCACCTGCGCAAGGAACCTCATGCCGCCCACTTCGCGCGCCTCGGGGGCCGTTGCCCGCCCTGCACCGCCCGCCATGGCCAGTTCACGGCGCAGTTGCGCCACCTCGTTGGCCAGCGCCCGGCGCTCGTCCATCAGCGCGCGCACGCGGTCGGGGACATCCTCGGGCCGCGCCTTGAGATCGGCGGCGACCGAACCGAGCCGCGCGGCTTGCCCGCTCAGATACGCGACGGCCGCCGCCCCGGTAAGCGCCTCGATCCGTCGCACGCCCGCGCTTGACGCGCTGTCGCCAAGCGCCACGAAGGTGCCGATATCGCCGGTCTGCCCCACATGCGTGCCGCCGCAAAGCTCGATCGAATAGGTCGCGCCATTGGCTCCCTTGCCAGAGCCTTCCAGCGTGCCCATCGACACGACCCGCACCTCGTCACCGTATTTCTCGCCAAAAAGCGCCTGCGCGCCGATGGCACGGGCATCGTCGGGGGTCATGATCCGCGTGGTGACAGGGCTGTTCTGGCGGATGAATTCGTTTACCTCGGCCTCCACCCGGACGAGTTCCTCGTCGCTCAGCGCTTTGGCATGGCTGAAATCAAAGCGCAGCCTGTCGGGCGCGTTGAGCGATCCGCGTTGCGCGACGTGATCCCCGAGCGCACGGCGCAGCGCCTCGTGGAGCAGGTGCGTGGCCGAATGGTTGGCGCGGATGGCGCTGCGACGGGCGTGATCGACGGTGAGGCGCGCGGCCTGCCCGGTCGAAATCTCGCCCTCCTCGATCACGGCAAGATGCGCGAACACGCCCGCGATCTTCTTCGTGTCAGTCACGCGCGCGCGCCCCGTTGCGGTCACGATCACGCCGGTATCGCCCACCTGACCGCCCGCCTCGGCATAGAACGGCGTCTGATTGACCACAATCTGAACGCGCGCGCCCTCGGGCGCCCCCTGGATCGCCGCGCCCTCCTGCACCAGCGCCATGATCTGACCTTCGGCACTCTCGGTGTCGTAACCCAGAAATTCCGTTGCACCCTTGCCCTCGGCGATGTCGAACCAGATCGCCTGATCGACCGCCTCACCCGTGCCGGCCCAGGCCGCGCGCGCCTTGGCCTTCTGCGCGGCCATGGCGGCATCGAAGCCGTCGGTATCGACGCTGCGCCCCTTCTCGCGCAGCGCGTCCTGCGTCAGATCGAGCGGAAAGCCGTAGGTATCATAGAGCCTGAACGCCGACTCGCCGGGCAATGCCGCCGTCTCGGGCAGCCCGGCCAGTTCCTCGTCGAGAAGGCGCAGCCCGCGTTCGAGCGTCTGGCGAAAGCGCGTTTCCTCAAGCCGCAGCGTCTCTTCGATCAACGCCTGCGCGCGTCCAAGTTCCGGAAACGCCTGCCCCATCTGCGCCACGAGCGCAGGCACAAGCCGGTGCATGACCGGATCCTTCGCACCAAGCATGTGCGCGTGGCGCATGGCCCGGCGCATGATCCGGCGCAGCACATAACCGCGTCCCTCGTTCGAGGGCATGACACCATCGGCGATCAGGAAGGAGGTCGAGCGCAGGTGATCCGCGATCACCCGGTGATGCACGCGCCCTGGCCCGTCCGGGTCCTGGCTGGTGACATGCGCACTCGCCTCGATAAGCGCGCGCATGAGGTCGGTATCGTAATTGTCGTGCTTGCCCTGCAAGAGCGCGCCGATCCGCTCGAGCCCCATGCCCGTGTCGATCGACTGCATGTCGAGCGCGCGCATGGTGCCGTCCTCGAACCGCTCGTTCTGCATGAAAACGAGGTTCCATATCTCGATGAAGCGGTCACCGTCCTCCTCTGGTGATCCCGGAGGGCCACCCCAGATCTCCGGCCCATGGTCATAGAAAATCTCGGTGCAGGGGCCGCACGGGCCGGTCGGCCCCATCGACCAGAAATTGTCATCCGTGGCGATGCGGATGATCCGTTCGTCGGGGAGCCCTGCGTATTTCTTCCAGATTTCCGCGGCCTCGTCATCGGTATGGTAAACGGTGACCAGAAGTTTCGACTTGTCGATGCCGAAATCGCGCGTCAGCAGATCCCAGGCATAGGGAATGGCCTGTTCCTTGAAATAGTCGCCAAAGCTGAAATTTCCCAACATTTCAAAGAATGTATGGTGGCGCGCGGTATAGCCGACATTATCAAGATCGTTGTGTTTGCCGCCGGCACGCACGCATTTCTGGCTGGTGGTTGCGCGCACGTAATCGCGGTGCTCGACCCCGGTAAAGCAGTTCTTGAACTGCACCATGCCGGAATTGGTAAACATCAGCGTCGGGTCATTGCGCGGCACCAGCGGCGAGCTATCGACGACTCGGTGACCGTTGCGCTCGAAGAAGTTCAGAAAGGTAGAGCGGATTTCATTGAGCGTTGGCATGGATTGGCACTTCCGGCTGGTATGGGCACGCGGTTGAGCCGATTTAGCCCCGCCCGCGCCCCGTGTCCACCGCAGAACCTGCGCCCTCAGGCTTCCATGACATCATCGTCCACGCCGCCGGGAACGCTGAAATCAAGGCCATGCGCCGCCCTGATCCTGTCCTCGATCTCAAGGGCGGTCTTTGGATTCTCCTTCAGATAGCTCTTGGCGTTCTCGCGTCCTTGACCGATGCGTTCATCTCCATAGCTGAACCAACTGCCGGACTTCTCCACCACGCCGGCCTTCACGCCCATATCCAGAAGTTCACCTGTCTTGGAAATGCCCTCGCCGTACATGATGTCGAATTCCACCTGCTTGAAAGGCGGCGCAACCTTGTTCTTGACCACCTTGACGCGGGTGGCGTTGCCTACCACCTCGTCACGATCCTTGATCGCGCCGATCCGGCGGATGTCAAGGCGCACGGAGCTGTAGAACTTGAGCGCATTGCCACCTGTCGTCGTCTCCGGGCTGCCGAACATCACCCCGATCTTCATGCGGATCTGGTTGATGAAGATCACCGTGCACTTGGTCCGGCTGATCGAACCGGTGAGCTTGCGCATGGCCTGGCTCATCAGGCGCGCGTGGACGCCCACGCTCGAATCGCCCATCTCTCCCTCAAGCTCCGACTTCGGAGTCAGCGCGGCGACCGAGTCGATCACGATGAGGCTGACCGCACCGGAGCGCACCAGCGTATCGACGATCTCGAGCGCCTGTTCGCCGGTGTCGGGCTGCGAGATCAGCAACTCGTCAAGATCGACACCAAGTTTGCGCGCATAGATCGGATCAAGCGCATGTTCGGCATCGACAAAGGCGCAAACCCCGCCCTTCTTCTGCTCCTCGGCCACGCAATGCAGTGTCAGCGTTGTCTTGCCTGAACTTTCCGGCCCGTAGATCTCGACGATGCGGCCCTTGGGAATGCCGCCGATGCCAAGCGCGATGTCGAGTCCGATGGAACCGGTCGAGGTGGCTTCGATATCGGCGATCGGATTGTCGCCGCCCATCCTCATGATCGAACCCTTGCCGAATTGCCGCTCGATCTGCGCCAACGCGCTGTCGAGGGCCTTTTGCTTGTCCGCGCTGCGTTTGTTGTCCATCGAGAGAAGATCCGCCATTGCCATGTGTTCGCTCCGTTATTTCACAGGCCGCCTGAGGCGGCAATGCCAACTCTTGTTCCTGCTATGTTCCGTTTGCACCATGAGCACAAAAAGAGAACTTTGCAACAGGAAAACGACTGGTGACACTCTGGTCTCAAAGACTTAACACAAGGTTACGATTTTTCTGCCGGATGAGTTTTCCGGCCCGCGAACCGAGAGCGTCCCGCCGTGCTGATCTTTGCTCAACAAAAGCTGGTTTTCCTGTCGGTGCCGAAAACGGGCACGACAGCCTACGCGCGCGCGCTTTCCGAACATGCCGCCCTTGTGATCAATGCGCCGCCCGAGCTCAAGCACGCGCCGGTCTTTCGCTACAACCGCTTTTTCCGGCAGGCCGTAGAACGGTTCGTCGGCCCCGATATCGCGATCGTCGCGGTGATGCGAGAGCCGCTGGACTGGCTGGGCAGCTGGTATCGCTACCGCGGGCGCGCGGCGCTGCGCGGGCATCCCAACAGCACCCATGGTCTGGAGTTCGACGCCTTCGTGCGCGCCTATTGCAGCGCCCATCCGCCTGACTGCGCCCGGGTCGGAAGCCAGGCGAAATTCCTCGAGCCGCAACGCAACGGGACGCGGGTGACGCATCTTTTCCGCTATGACGACCAGGCTGGATTGCGCCGGTTTCTGGAGTCGCGTCTCGGTGTCGCGGTGATGCCCGAGGCAGTCAACCAGTCCCCGGAGCGCCCGCTCGCTCTGGATCCGGAAACGCTCGATCTGCTGCGCCGGCGCCATGCGGCCGACTTCGCGCTCTATGCCGGTATCGGTGATGACGGCGCGTATGAGCCGCACCCGGTGGCGCGCGCGCCACGCTGACGGGAAGCGGGCGCTTGACGCGCCTCATGTCACCTTCATCGTCATCATCCTCTGGACCGTCTCGGCGAGATCGTTGAGGGAAAACGGTTTCGGCAGGAATACTGACTTGTCGATCCGCGCCTGGATGTCGCCGAAGGTCTCTTCCGCATAGCCCGACATGAACACAACCCGAACCTCCGGTCTCAGCGCCAGGGCCTTCTGGACCCAGTTCGGCCCGTCCATGCCGGGCATCACGACATCCGTCACGAACACATCGACATGGCAGGCCTGATCGGTCAGGAGCTCGAGTGCCTCTTCGGCCGATCCGGCCTCGAGCACGGTAAAGCCGCGCAGTTGCAACGCGCGGCTGGCGAATGCCCGGACGGGCAACTCGTCCTCCACCAGGAGTACGACGCCAACGCTGACCGCCGCGGCCAGGGTCAGAGGCTCAGGCACGGGCTCGACCACGCAAGCATGGTCATGGGCGGGGAAAAGCAGCTGGAACGTGGTGCCTTCGTTCTCGGTGCTGTCGGCAAAGATGAATCCGCCTGTCTGCTTTACGATCCCGTAAGCGGTCGACAGCCCGAGCCCGGTTCCCTCCCCCACACGTTTGGTCGTGAAGAACGGCTCGAACACCTTGGCGATCATGTCGGGCGCGATGCCATGGCCGGTATCGCTGACCTCGACCGTCACATATCGGCCCGACGCCACGACTGCCCTGTCCCGTTGCAAGGGTGCGTCAAGAACCCGATTACGGGTCACGATCCGTATTTCGCCGCCGCCCGGCATTGCGTCGCGCGCATTGACCACGAGATTCATGATGACCTGCTCGATCTGGCGCTTGTCGGCGCGAATGGCCCAAAGCCCCGGCTCGTGATCGAGGGTCAGCGACACCTGTTCTCCGACGAGGCGATTGAGAAGGTGGGTCAGGTCGGCAAGCGTGTCTCGCAGGTCCAGAAGCGTGGGGCACAATGTCTGCTTGCGCGAGAATGCGAGCAGTTGCCCGACCAGCGAGGCCGCGCGGTTGACGTTCTGGTTGATCTGCATGAGGTCGGAATACTCGGGGTCTCCGGGATCACGATGCATCAGCAGCAGGTCACAGTGTCCCGCGATCGCGGTGAGAAGGTTGTTGAAGTCATGCGCGATTCCGCCCGCCAACTGGCCGATCGCCTGCATCTTCTGGCTCTGCACGAATTGTGCCTGAAGCGACTTGAGTTCGGTCGCGTCGCTCAGCACGGCGATGAGAACGATCTCGCCGGAATCGCGCGCGCGCCCCAGCGCCACCTGAACAAATGCGTCCCTGTCGTTGCCGCGCAGGCGCAGGAATTCCGGCTTGAGCGATCCGCGCTCGGCGGCGGCGTCGGCGACCCAGTCGGAAACCGGGCGCCCGAGACCCTCCAGAAGTTCGGAAAGCAGAACGGGGTCGGGAGATGCATGATCCAGTAGCGCACGCGCCGGCGGATTGGCCCGCAGAACGGTGCCATCGCGCGCAAGTTTGAGAAGCGGCACGGGCAGGTCATCGAAGAGCGCCCAGCTGTCAGGCATGGTCACGGGATTCCGGGCGCCTGGTAGAAGGTAGATCTCGCGCCGCCCGGCGATCCCCGACAGTTCGACAAAAATGCAAGGCACCTGTCCTGCGGCTGTGGATATCTCGCACAGGCTGCCGGATTGCGGCGCTGTCAGCCCGAGTGCCTCCAGCGAGGGGACACGGGCACCGACAAGTTCACGCGCGGCCGGATTCATGTAGAGAACGGTATTGTTGCGGCCGAGCGTCAGCATGGGCAGCGGATGCTGATCCGATGCCTGCGTGGCGCGCGCAGCAGGGACCTCGAAGCGCCAGACGAACTGCCCCTCACCGGCGCGGTGCAGGACGATGCGCATGTGGCCGTCGCGAGTGACGATATCCTCGACCGAAGAGCCCACGGCCTCGGCCCGGCTTTCCATCCGGAAGAGCAGGGCGCCCGGATTGGCCAGATGCTCTTTCAGGAGTGTGGCGAGCGTGCCCTGGCCATTGTTGCCGAACAACCTGCGCGCGGAGTGATTCGCAAAGATGAGGCATCCGCCTGCGACACTCAGCAGCACGGCACCGGGATCATCCTCGAACAGGCGTATCACATCAGCCCGGACGCTGCGGGCGCGGCGCTGCGCCACGGCCCGACCGATGCGCAGCCAGAGCGCGCCAAGTAAGATCACCACCGCGGACAGCGCGACCGGTTGCGCAAGCGTGCGATCACCCAGCAGGAGTGCCGTGAGGGCCAGAACGACCGCGGCCACCACCAGAGCCAGCCCCCGTCGCCCCGACTGCGATCCGCGCGTTTGCCAATCCTGCGCAGGACTCTCCGGGAAAGCCACCTGCCGCACCTTTCATGCCAATGCCTGTTCATGCGATCCTGCGCACGAAGGCTTAACATCGACTTAACGGCCACCCGAAATTCTCGTCAAGATTGACTATAATAATTTTCATTCGCGCCAAAGGTGCGCCAGAAAGAAGCCGTCACCTTCCGCATCAACCTGCCAGCGACGGCAGGTGCGCCTCGACCATCCCGGAGCGGCACCTGACGCTTTGCCCACAACATCCTCGTTCTCGAGCCGGAAAACCGAACAGGTCGCGTAGATCAGCACACCCGTTGGTGCGAGCAGTGCCGCAGCGCGACGCAGGATGTCCTTCTGGATGCCCGTCAGTTCCCGCAGACGATCGGGCGTCAACGCCCATTTTGCCTGCGGCGCACGCCGCCATGTGCCGGAGCCCGAACAGGGCACATCGCACAGCACCGCGTCGAAGGGCGCGAGCGCGTCAAGTTCGCGCGTGTCGCACAGGCGTATGTGGACGCCCGCACGCGCGGCGCGCGCCGGCAGGTCTGTCATGCGCCGAAGCTCGGCGTCATGGGCAAACCAATCACAGTCCAGTCGCGCCGCCAGCGCCAGCGTCTTGCCGCCGCCACCGGCGCAATAGTCGAGCACCCGCGCCCCCTCTGGCAGCGCAATCGCCTCCATCGCGGCCTGACTGCTGGCATCCTGAAGCTCGACCAGCCCCTCTCGGTAAAGCATGGACCGAGATATTTTCCGCACACCTTCAAGAACTTGGAGTGCGAAGCTCGCCCCCTCAACGGCGCGCGTCCCGATCCCCTCGCGGCTCAACCGATCCTGCGCTGCCTCGCGCGTGATCCGGCGCGCATTGACGCGCAGCGTGACAGGTGCACGGTGGCGCAGGGCCTCGGCGGTGGCGGCTGCCTTGGGCCCGAGAGAGGCCTCGAAATATGGCCAGAGCCAGTCGGGAAGATCGCGCGCTTCCGCCTCGCTCGGGGTATGTCCGCCCCCTTTCTCGATATCGGAAAGCGGTGCGGGTCCATGCCCTTGACCTGTAAAAACAATATCTGGATCAATGCCTTGAGCGCGCAAGCTGCCAATCATGAGGGCGCGCCCGTCCCCGCCTCCGCCAAGCGCGGAGAAAGAACGCAAACAGCGCAGCGCGCCAAAGACATGATCGCGCACCGCCGCGCGATCGCCCGAACCGGCATAGCGCGCAGCACGCGCCCAGTTGGTCAGGGCGCGCTCGGCCGGGGCACCTTCAAGGACCGAGTCAAGCACGACGATCGCCGCCGCAACACGAGCGCCGGGGGTCATGAAACTACCTTCGTTTCAGCGTTTAAGACCTTTTGAAGCCTAGCCAATACGGTAATTGGGACTTTCTCGGGTGATCTGCACATCATGGACATGGCTTTCCTTGAGTCCCGCCCCGGTGATCCGCACGAAACGGCACATGGTGCGCATCTCGTCAACGGTCGCGCAGCCGGTATAGCCCATGGCGGCGCGCAAGCCTCCGACAAGCTGATGGAGCACCGTCGCGGCCGAGCCTTTATAGGGAACCTGCCCTTCGATTCCCTCGGGCACGAGCTTGTCAGAGGCCGCATCTTTCTGGAAATAGCGGTCCGCCGAGCCGCGCGCCATGGCCCCGAGCGAGCCCATGCCGCGATAGGCCTTGAAGCTGCGCCCTTGGTAGAGGATCACTTCGCCGGGGCTCTCGTCGGTGCCCGCAAGCATCGAGCCAACCATGGCGCAGGAGGCGCCGGCCGCAATCGCCTTGGCGAAATCGCCCGAGAACTTGATGCCGCCATCGGCGATCACCGGAACGTCGCCGGCCGCCCCGGCACTGTCCATGATCGCGGTCAACTGCGGCACGCCGACGCCCGCCACGATCCGCGTGGTGCAGATGCTGCCCGGCCCGATCCCGATCTTGACCGCATCGGCGCCCGCGTCGATCAGCGCGCGTGTGGCTTCAGCGGTCGCGACGTTGCCCGCCACGATCTGCACCTCGTTCGAAAGTGTCTTGGCCCGTTCGACGGCGCGCGCCACGCCTTCGGAATGACCGTGCGCGGTGTCGATCACCACCATGTCCACACCCGCCTCCACCAGCGCCGCCGTGCGCTCGAAGCCTGCATCGCCCACGGTCGAGGCCGCCGCGACACGCAACCGCCCGAGTGGATCCTTGCATGCAGTGGGATTGAGCACGGCCTGTTCGGTGTCGCGCAGGGTCAGCAGGCCCGTCAGCTTGCCCTGCCCGTCGGTCACCAGCAGTTTCTCGATGCGGCGTGCCTTCATCAACGATTTCGCCTCGTCGCGATCCGCAGGCTCCTGAAGAATCGCGAGATTGTCCGAGGTCATCATCACGCGCACCGGTGTCTTTTCGTCCTCGGCAAAGCGCATGTCGCGGTTGGTGACGATGCCCACGACGCGGCCCGATTCATCCACGACCGGAAAGCCGGTGACATTATAGCGTTCCTGCAAAGCCTTGGCGTCGGCCAGGGTCTGATCGGGGCGCAGCGTGATCGGGTTATAGACGATTCCGCTCTCGAACCGCTTGACACGGCGCACCTCCTGCGCCTGTTCCTCGACACTCAGGTTCCGGTGAATGACCCCCATGCCGCCCGCCTGCGCCATGCAGATCGCCATGCGCGCTTCGGTTACGGTGTCCATGGCCGAACTCAACAGCGGGATATTGAGATGGATGGAGCGCGTGACGCGGGTGCGGGTATCGGCGGTCGAGGGCAGGACCGATGATGCCGCCGGCACCAGCAGAACGTCATCAAAGGTGAGCGCCTCGCGAATCTCCATTCCGCTTCTCCATGGATGTCTCGTTTGGCGCGTCCCTATCGCATGTATCCCCGGTGGGGGAAAGGGCGTTTTGGTCGCATTGCTTATACGCCCCCGGCACCGGGTCGTAACCGCAGCCGCCCCAGGGATTGCAGCGTGCAATGCGCCGCGCCGCCAGCCAGCCGCCGCGCCACGCGCCATGCGCCTCAAGCGCCTCAAGCGCATACTGGCTGCATGTGGGCTGATAGCGGCAATGCCAGCCAAGCCAGGGCGAGAGGATTAGCCGATAGGCCCGGATCGGCAGGGCCAGAAGGCGGGCCAGCGGGGTCATGGCCGCTGCCCCAGACAGCGCAGCGCATGGGCCAGATCGCGGCGCAGGTCGTCGAAGGGGCGCAGGGCGGTCGCATCAGCGCGCCCGATGAGCACATAATCCCATCCCGGCTGCCCCCCATCCGGCAAAAGCTCGCGCGCGATCGCGCGCAGCCGGCGTTTGGCGCGGTTGCGGGTAACGGCATTACCGACCTTCTTCGAGCAGGTAAAGCCCACCCGGATCAACGGGTTACCGTCACCCCGGTCGCGCCCCTGCACCATCATCGTGCCGGTGCCCTGTCGCAGACCGCGCGCGGTGGCAAGGAAATCGGCACGCGCGCGCATCACCTCGATCCGGGGCACGCAAGCAGACACCGCCGGGGGCGTAATCCCTGCCTTGCAGTCAGGGGCCTCCGGCGGCGTCGAAATCATCAGCAAAAGCTGGCGCTTACGCGCTCAGCACCTTGCGGCCACGGGCGCGGCGGGCATTGAGAATCTTGCGGCCGCCCTTGGTGGCCATGCGCGCGCGGAACCCGTGACGGTGCTTGCGCACGAGGTTCGAGGGTTGAAAGGTGCGTTTCATCGCTCCGTCTCCGGTCTTGGGCGGGCGGCGGTCGCTGGAATCGCGCCCTGCCCGAATTCATCTGAAGCCCGGTCTATAGAGAGGGCGCGCGGCCAAGTCAAACCCCCTGCCCGGCCTTTTGCGACAATTTCCGCGCGGCATGGACATGTTACAGGAATGCGCCCCGGCCTCACCCGTGATCACCCCCTCGTGAGGCCACTGGCAAGCCTGCTCGCGACCGTGCATCTAGGAGCGGTGACAGCCAGAACCGGGGACGCCATGGACCAGAGCACCACACCCACGCCCGCGCCCGCGCGGCGCAAGACCGGCCTCATGCGGCACCTGCCGCTGGCGGTCATCCTCATCGTCGCGGTGATCGGGGCGGTGACGCTGCGGGACCATATCACCTTCGACACGCTGCGCGACAACCGCGAGGCGCTGCTGGCGTTTCGCAACGACAATATCATGCTGATGGCACTGGCCTTCATCGCCACATATATCCTGATCGTCGCCTTCTCGCTGCCGGGTGCGGCGGTGGCCTCGGTCACGGGCGGATTTCTCTTTGGCCTGACACTCGGCACGGCGCTCAACGTGACGGCGGCCTCGCTCGGGGCCATCGTGATCTTTCTGGCTGCCCGCTGGGGGCTGGGGCGCACGCTGGCGGCGAAGATCGAGACCACCGACGGCACACTCAAGCGGCTCAAGCAGGGGCTGCACGATAACGAAATCAGCGTGCTGTTCCTGATGCGCCTGGTGCCTGCGGTGCCGTTCTTCGTGGCGAACCTGCTGCCCGCTCTGGTGGGGGTGCGATTTGTGAATTTTGCCTTCACCACCGTTCTGGGGATCATTCCGGGCGGGATCGTCTATACATGGATCGGCGTGGGTCTGGGCGAGGTGTTCGACCGGGGCGAGAGCCCCGATCTTTCCCTCCTTTGGGAACCGCAGATCATCGGCCCCATCCTCGGGTTGGCGGCGCTTGCGGCGCTGCCGATGGCGATCAAGTATTTTCGCGGTAAAAAGGACGTTTAATCATGCAGAAACTGAATGCGGATGTGCTGGTCATCGGGGCCGGCTCGGGCGGGCTGTCCGTCGCGGCGGGCGCGGTGCAGATGGGCGCAAGCGTCATCCTGCTCGAAGGCCACAAGATGGGCGGCGACTGCCTCAATTTCGGTTGCGTGCCATCGAAAGCCCTGATCGCAAGCGGCAAGGCGGCCCATGCGCAGGCCCATGCCGCACAATATGGCGTGACCGATGTGACGCCACAGGTGGATTATGCCGCCGCCAAGGATCATGTGGCGGGCGTCATCGCGCAGATTGCACCGGTGGACAGCCAGGAGCGGTTCGAGGGTCTGGGCGTGCGGGTGATCCGCGAATTCGGCACCTTCATTTCGCCCACCGAGGTCAAGGCGGGCGATCACCTCATCACCGCGCGGCGCGTAATCATCGCTACCGGCTCTTCCCCGCTGGTGCCGCCGATCCCCGGCCTCGACACCGTGCCATACGAGACCAACGAGACGCTTTTCGACCTGCGCGAGCGGCCCGATCACCTGCTGATCATCGGCGGCGGCCCCATCGGCATGGAGATGGCGCAGGCGCATCGGCGTCTGGGCTGTGCCGTCACGGTGATCGAAGGGGCCAAGGTTCTGGGGCAGGACGATCCCGAGATGGTGCAGGTGGTGCGCGACCGTTTTGCCGAGGAGGGAATCGAGATCGCCGAGGACGCCATGGCCGACGAGATCAGGGGCAAGGCCGGTGCGATCGAGGTCGCGGCAAAGGACGGGCGCGTCTTCCGTGGCTCGCACCTGCTCATGGCGGTTGGGCGGCGTGCCAATACCGACCGGCTCGACCTCGAGGCGGCAGGGATCGAGACCACGCGGCGCGGGATCAAGGTGAATGCCTCCATGCGCACCACCAACCGGCGCGTCTATGCCATCGGCGACGTGGCGGGGGGGCTGCAGTTCACTCATGTGGCCGGTTATCAGGCGGGGTTGATCATCCGGCAGGCCGTGCTTGGCCTGCCCGCGAAGATGCGCACCGACCATATCCCCTGGGCCACCTATACCGACCCGGAACTGGCGCAGGTCGGCCTGACCGAGGCGCAAGCCAGGGAGGAACACGGCGGCAATCTCAAGGTGGTGCGCTTTCCCTACAGCCACAACGACCGTGCCATCGCCGAGCGCAAGACCGATGGCCTCATCAAGGTCATGGTGGTGCGCGGGCGCCCCGTGGGCGTGTCGATCGCCGGGGCGCAGGCGGGCGAGTTGATCAACCTCTGGGCCTTCATCCTCGCCAACCGGCTCGGAATGAAGCATGTGGCGAACATGGTTGCGCCCTACCCCACCATGGGAGAGATCAACAAGCGCGCGGCGGGGGCATATTTCTCGCCAAAGCTGTTTGATAACCCTATGGTGAAACGGGTGGTCAGGCTCGTGCAACGCTGGCTGCCCTGAACCGGGACGGGAGGGCGCGCGTGTTCAGATCGCTATCAGGACGCTTCCTGATCCTCACGGCCATCTTCGTGATGCTGGCCGAAGTGCTGATATTCGTGCCCTCCATCGCACGGTTTCGCGAACAGTTCCTGCTCGATCGGCTGGAACGGTCGCAGATTGCTTCTCTCGTGCTGTTGGCCGAGGGCGAGATGACGCCCGATCTTCAGGACGAGCTCTTGCGCAATGCCGAGGTGTTCAACGTGGTGTTGCGTCGCGACGAGGCGCGCCAGCTTGTCCTGAGCTCGCCCGTGCCGGCACCGGTCACGCAAAGTTTCGATCTGCGAAACGCGCCCGCGCTCACCCTCATTCGTGACGCCATGCGCAGGCTTGCAACCCCCGAACCAGAGGTGATCCGCGTCATCGGCCAGCCGGTGCGCATGGGGGGGCTGCTGATCGAGGTAACGCTTGAAACCTCGGGGCTTCGCACGGCCATGATCGATTACGGCCTGCGCATCCTGTGGCTGTCGTTGGTCATCTCGATCTTCACCGCCACGCTGCTGTTCTGGGTGGTGCAGTGCTTTCTCGTGCGCCCGATCCGGCGGGTGGTGGGCAACATGCAGGCTTATGCCGCCAATCCCGAAGACGCCCGTCTGGTGATGAAACCGGCCTCCAGCATCACCGAACTGCGCGAAGCCGAGGAAACCTTGCAGACGCTCCAGACCCAGTTGACCGGTGCGCTCAAGCAGAAGGAACACCTGGCGCAGCTTGGTGGCGCGGTGGCCAAGGTCAGCCACGATCTGCGCAACATCCTGACCTCGGCGCAGCTTTTCACCGACCGCATCGAGATGAGCGAGGATCCCGGCGTCAAGCGGATGGCGCCGAAGCTGGTCAACTCGCTCACGCGTGCGGTGCATCTGTGCGAATCGACACTGGCCTATGGCAAGGCCGAAGAACCCGCGCCGACGCTCGCGCGCCACCGGCTGCGCGAACTGGTCGCCGATGTGATCGACAGCGAGCGTCTGGCGGTCGAGGGCCATGAGGTGCGCCTTGTCAACGCCGTGCCCAGCGACCTCGTGCTTCTGGCCGACGGCGAGCAGCTTTACCGCGTTCTGGCCAATCTCGTGCGCAATGCACGGCAGGCCATCATGCGAAACGGCGCCGTTGGCGAGATCACCATCATGGCGGCCGAAGACGCGAACGAATGGATCATCCGCGTGCGCGACACCGGCCCCGGCCTGCCGCCCAAGGCACGCGAGCACCTGTTCAAGCCGTTTCAGGGCGGTGTCAGCAAGGGCGGCACCGGGCTTGGCCTGACCATCGCCGCCGAACTGATGCGTGGTCATGGCGGCAGGCTGATGCTGGAGCAAAGCAACGAAGGCGGCACCTCGTTCTGCATCACCCTGCCCAAGGGAAATTTCGGCAAGCCATCATAAATCTGCCAACAGGCCCTTGCATTGCCCTGCCGCAAAGTCTAAACGCTGGCCTCAACGGACCGATAGCTCAGCTGGATAGAGTACTTGACTACGAATCAAGGGGTCGGGGGTTCGAATCCTCCTCGGTCCGCCACTTGAAACCCACAAAATCAAAGGGTTACAGGAAGGCCGCGAAAGCGGCCCTTTTTGTTTAACCCGTTGCGCGACAAACGGCACGCCATGACCGCGGCGCATCCGCAACGAAAAAGGGCCACCCCGAGGGCGGCCCTTTCGCTGATCTGAGAAAGCGGCTCAGCGCTTGGAGAACTGGAAGCTGCGGCGTGCCTTGCGCTTGCCGAACTTCTTGCGCTCGACCACGCGGCTGTCGCGGGTCAGGAAGCCTGCGGCCTTGAGCGCGCCGCGAAGGGACGGCTCATAAAGCTGAAGCGCCTTCGAGATGCCATGCTTGACCGCGCCGGCCTGGCCCGACAGGCCGCCGCCCTTGACGGTGGCCATCACGTCGAACTGGCCCTCGACGCCGGCCACGCTGAAGGGCTGGCGCAGGATCATCTGAAGCACCGGACGCGCGAAATAGGCTGTCATCTCCTTGCCGTTCACCGTGACCTTGCCCGAGCCGGGCTTGATCCAGACGCGGGCGACCGCGTCCTTGCGCTTGCCGGTGGCATAGGAACGGCCAAGCGCATCGCGCTCAGGCTCGCGCGGGGTGTCCATGGCAACCGCGACACTGGCACCGCCAGCCACCGCTTCGAGACCTTCGAGGGTTTTGATTGCGTCGCTCATCAGTAGGCCACCCGCGTATTCTTCTTGTTCATGGATTTGACATCGAGCACTTCGGGGCTCTGGGCCTCATGTGGGTGCTCGGCGCCGGCATAGACGCGCAGATGGGTCATCTGGGTTCGCGACAGGCGGTTGCCGGGCAGCATCCGCTTGACGGCCTGCATGACCACGCGCTCTGGGTGCTTGCCCTCGAGGATCTGGCCGGTGGTGCGGCTCTTGATCCCGCCGGGATGGCCAGTATGCCAGTAGTTGGGTTTCTCGCGCTTGTTTCCGGTCAACTGCACCTTCTCGGCATTGATGACGATCACATTGTCACCCATGTCCATATGAGGGGTAAAGCTGGCCTTGTGCTTGCCGCGCAGGCGCATGGCGATGATCGAGGCGAGACGGCCCAGAACCACGCCTTCGGCGTCGATCAGGATCCATTTCTTCTCGATATCTGCCGGTTTTGCGGAAAACGTCTTCATTTCGGGCAGAACCTTGTTGTTGTTCCAGTGCAGTCCGATCAGGATCATCCCTGACCGATCATCGGCGGGTTATACGCGCTTGTCCCTGCAGGTCAACGACGTTCTTTCTGAAATAATCTATCATAAACAATATCTTACAAATTAGGTATCAATATACCCCAAATTGGCCGCCACCTTGCCGCGCTCCGTCGGGCTGCGACATCCCGCAGACCGTCAAGGCAGGTTGGTGCGGGTGGAGGGACTTGAACCCCCACGCCTTGCGGCGCCAGAACCTAAATCTGGTGCGTCTACCAGTTTCGCCACACCCGCACGGGCCGCGCCAGAGAGCACGATGCGGCCTGCCATAGCAAAGCGCGCGCGTGCTGGCGAGGGCAAAATATGCGGCGGTCCACCGCACAAAGGCGCAAAAAGGCACGACATTAACCGGATGTTAACATAATCTGCACCAAAGAAGAGGCAGTAACAGAGCGAGACACGCCATGAAACCGGATACGGTCGGGCGTCCGGGCGGCGGCAGCGCCGTTCTCGACCCCTTGCAGGAGGCCGGCCTTTGGACCGGCGGCATCATTCTGACCCTTGATGGCGAGCGGCGGACCGAGGATCTGCGCGCAGGCGATCGGATCGTGACGCGCGATGCGGGCATGGCGGTGTTGCGCGGAATCGTGCGGCGGCGGGCACGCGCGGCGCTGGTGCGCATTCGTGCCGGATCGCTCGGGCATACGCGGCCCGAGCGCGACGTTATCCTGCCCGCAGGCCAGCCGATCCTCGTGCGCGACTGGCGCGCCCGGGCGCTTTTTGGTGCCGATCACGCGATAGTGCCCGCCGCACGGCTGGTGGATGGCGAGTTTGTCACCCTTACAGGCTTGGCCGAGGTCGATCTCTGGCGGCTCGATTTCGACCGCCCGCATATCCTCTATCTCGACGGGCTCGAGGTGGCGAGCGCCGCGCGCTGAGGGCGGTGTGGCCACTGCCCTGCACGGACACGGCAGGAGATCGCCCGGTCAACCCGGACGATGACGGGGTGCCGGGGGCCGGGGCTGTGCCCGCCCCCCGAGCGTCAGCGGATCACGCGGCCCCGGCGAGGTTGCGCAGCACGTAGTGCAGCACGCCGCCATGTTCGACATATTCCTTCTCGATGGCGGTATCGATCCGACATTTGAGGGTGATCTCCTCGGTCAAGCCGTCGGCGCGGGTGAGGGTGCAGGTCACCTGCTGCAACGGCGTCACATCGGCGAGGCCCTTGATGGTAAAGGTCTCATCCCCCGTCAGGCCCAGAGTCTTGCGGGTCTGTCCGCCGGTGAACTCGAACGGGATGACGCCCATGCCGACCAGGTTGGAGCGGTGGATGCGCTCAAAGCTCTCGGCGATCACCGCCTTGACCCCCAGAAGCGCCGTGCCCTTGGCAGCCCAATCCCGCGAGGAGCCCGCGCCATATTCGACGCCGGCCACCACAACCAGCGGCACGCCCTGTTCCTGCCAGGCCATCGAGGCGTCGAAGATCGAGGTCTGCGCCCCGTCCGCGCCCTTGGTGTAACCGCCCTCAACCCCATCGAGCATCTCGTTGCGGATACGGATATTGGCGAAGGTGCCGCGCATCATCACCTCGTGATTGCCGCGCCGCGAGCCGTAGGAGTTGAACTCGCGCACCGGCACCTGACGCTCTGTCAGGTATTTGCCGGCGGGGGTGGTTTCCTTGAAGGAGCCGGCGGGCGAGATGTGATCGGTCGTGACCATATCGCCCAGGAGCGCCAGCACACGCGCGCCTTCGATATCGGCGATGGTGCCCGGCATTTTGGCCATGCCCTTGAAATAGGGCGGATTCTGGACATAGGTCGATTGCGCGGGCCAGTCATAGGTCTCGCCCTCCGAAGTTTCGACCGCCTGCCATTTCTCGTCGCCCTTGAAGACATCGGCATATTTCGACTGGAACGCCTCGCGCGTCACCGTGCGCTCCACCAGCTCGGCGATTTCCTTTTGCGTGGGCCAGATATCCTTCAGATAGACCGGGTTGCCGTCGCGGTCGTGCCCCAGCGGCTCGGTCGTCAGGTCGATGTTCATGTCGCCCGCCAGCGCATAGGCCACCACCAGCGGCGGCGAGGCCAGGTAATTGGCGCGCACGTCCGGGCTGATCCGGCCTTCGAAGTTGCGGTTGCCCGAGAGCACCGCAGTGGCGATCAGGTCGCTTTCGGCGATGGCCTCGGAAATCTCCGCCTGCAAGGGACCGGAATTGCCGATGCAGGTGGTGCAGCCATAGCCCACGAGGTTGAAGCCAATGGCGTCGAGATCCTCTTGCAGCCCGGCGGCCTCAAGATAATGCGACACCACCTGCGAGCCGGGGGCGAGCGACGTCTTGACCCAGGGCTTGCGGGTGAGGCCAAGCGCGCGCGCCTTGCGCGCCACCAGACCCGCCCCGATCATCACATAGGGGTTCGAGGTATTGGTGCAGGAGGTGATGGAGGCGATCACGACCGAGCCGTCGCGGAGGCTGTAATCCTCGCCCTCGATCTTGACCGATTTGCGCGGGTCGGCGGCGACAGCCGTTGCCGGACCCTCGGCGTCCATGTCGGTGGCGGCGGGGCTGGCATCGTTGCCGCGATACTCGCTCACCACGTCAAGGAAGGCGGCGGCGGATTTGTCGAGGGTCACGTAATCCTGCGGGCGTTTCGGCCCGGAGATGGCCGGCACGATGGTGCCCATGTCAAGGCTGAGCGTGTCGGTATAGACCGGCGCGTAATCGGCGCCGCGCCAGAACCCGTTTTCCTTGGCATAGGCCTCGACCAGCGCCACGCGATCCTCGTCGCGGCCGGTGTTGCGCAGATAGCGCAGGGTCTCGTCGTCGATCGGAAAGAATCCGCAGGTGGCCCCGTATTCGGGGGCCATGTTGGCGATGGTCGCACGGTCCGCCAGCGGCAGGTGATCGAGTCCCGCGCCGTAGAATTCCACGAACTTGCCCACCACGCCTTTCTGACGCAGCATCTGCACAACCTTGAGCACCAGATCGGTGCCGGTGGTGCCCTCGATCATCGCGCCGGTCAGCTCAAAGCCGACCACTTCGGGGATGAGCATGGAAATCGGCTGGCCCAGCATCGCGGCCTCCGCCTCGATCCCGCCCACGCCCCAGCCAAGCACGGCCACGCCGTTGATCATCGTGGTGTGGCTGTCGGTGCCCACGAGGGTATCGGGATAGGCGACCGTCTCACCGTTCTGATCGGTATCGGTCCAGACGGTCTGCGCCAGATATTCAAGGTTGACCTGATGGCAGATGCCGGTGCCCGGCGGCACCACGCGGAAATTGTTGAACGCACCCTGCCCCCATTTCAGGAACTGGTAGCGTTCCATGTTGCGCTCATACTCGCGGTCCACGTTCATCTGGAAGGCGCGCGGATTGCCGAATTCGTCGATCATCACTGAGTGGTCGATCACCAGATCAACCGGGTTCAGGGGGTTGATCTGCTGCGCGTCGCCGCCAAGCGCCACGATCCCGTCACGCATGGCGGCGAGGTCCACAACCGCCGGAACGCCGGTGAAATCCTGCATGAGCACGCGCGCCGGACGATAGGCCAGCTCGCGATTCGCACGGCCGCCATTCGCGGCCCACTCGGAAAACGCGCGAATGTCGTCGAGCGAGACGGTCTTGCCGTCCTCGAATCGCAGCATGTTCTCCAGCACGACCTTGAGGGCGGCGGGCAGGCGCGAGAAATCACCCAGACCGGCGGCCTCGGCGGCCTTGATCGAGTAATAGGCGATGGATTTGCCGCCGACGCTCAGCGTCTTGCGGGTCTTGGCGCTGTCTTGTCCGACTGTGATAGGCATGGGGTGCCGTCCTTTCATGGTCAGGTCTGGATGACTTTTGCCCCGCTTCTGACCGATATTCCGCGCCCGATCAAGAGGCGCTCGGCGCTTTTGTATACTGTTGCACACAATTTGATCTCCATTTCAGCATTCACATATCGTCTCGCGAAACCTTGAGTTGGCATCGCGCGCCTCAACGCCTAGGTTCAAAGGGTCAGATCAACAGGCCGATGCGTCAGGACCGCCCTACATGAAACACGTGATTGCCAGCCTTCTTACCGGGGCCACACTGCTTTACGGCCCCGCCGGGGCCGGCGAGCGCCCCGTCGTGATAGAGCTTTTCACTTCGCAGGGCTGCGCCTCCTGCCCGCCCGCCGACGAATTCTTCCAGAGCCTGGCCGCGCGCGAGGATGTGCTCGCGCTGTCGCTGCATGTTGATTACTGGGATTACATTGGCTGGGAAGATACATTCGCCAGCCCCGCTCACACCGCCCGCCAACGCGGCTATGCAAGCGCGGGCGGGCGCAAGATGGTCTACACCCCGCAGATGATCATAAACGGCACCGATCACGTCGTGGGCACCCGGTTCCGCGACGTGACCGCGCTGATCGACAAGCACCGCGAGGCGGGCGCGAACGGGCTGTCGGTCGATGTCATCCGCAACGGTGCAACGCTGCATCTTGCGGCCGGATCAGAGGCCCCCCGCGCCATGCCGCTCATCGTGCAGCTTGCCCGCTACCTGCCAGAGGAAACCGTCGAGATCGTCCGGGGTGAAAACGAGGGGCGCACGATCACCTATGTCAACATCGTCACCGACCTGATCGAGGTGGCCGAATGGGACACGCTCGGACCGCTTGAATTGACGGTTGACTGGCCCGAGGGCGTGCCGGTGGCGGTGATCCTGCAATACCCCGATTTCGGCACCATCGAGGCCGTGGCGCATCTGCGCTGAGCGACGTGGCGAGCGGGCTGGTCTTCTTCTGACGCTCGGAACTCGGCCCCCGCGCGGAATCAAGGCCGAAGGCCGCTGCGCATCGCCGGGCCGCCCCCCGGCACGGCGATGCGCAGCTCGGTGACTACGTTCAACCGCCGCTTCTGGCCACAAGGCACCGTCCGCCCCCACCTTTGCGCACCCGGCCTACGCTTGCGCTGCCAGTGCCCCGGCCAGATCGCCATAGCCGGTAAAGCGGTATTCGTAATCAAGCCCCAGACGGCGCGCGCAGTCCTCCGCCTTGGCGCGCAGCGCGGCGTCATCGGTTTGCGCCTGATAGACCAGTTTGGTGTAATTGCCGAAGATCATGTCGCGCAACTCTGGGTGCCGGTCGAGCCCCATGGGCCGCCAAACGAAGGCATCGAACTGCCGCACCAGGAAATCCGTGAGGTAAAAGGCAGTGATCTCATCGTCATGAGCGGCGAAACGGTCAAGCCCCTCGTAGAAGGCGTAGCAATGCGGCCCGGCAACCATCTCGACGCCCATCTCGGCGCATTTCACCTGCAACAGCCCTCCGGTGCCGCAATCGGCATAGACCACGAAAACCCGGTCATAGGTATCGCGCGCGTGCAGGACAGCCTTTTCCACCTCTCCGGTGATCCGCTCGGGATAAAGGTGCAGCTTGGCGGGCAGGCATTGCAGATCCATATGATCCCAGCCATTGACGCGCTTCAGCGCGAGGATCTCATGGGCAAGCGCGCCGCAGGCGATCAGCAGGATACGCCCCGCGCCCGCCGCCGCCAGCCCCGTCTCGGTCAGATCCCGATCGCTCGGCGCGTCCATGCCATGCCCTCCAAATGCGAACGGCCCGCGCGCGGGCGGGCCGTCACGCGTGCCTTGTCGCGCTCAGCCCGCAGCCAGCCGGTTGTGCTTGCGCGCCATGAAGTCCTTGGCCGTTTCCACGGCCACGGCGGCGTCGCGGCAATAGGCATCGGCCCCGATGGCGCGGCCGAACTCCTCGTTCAGCGGCGCGCCGCCGACCAGAATGATGTAGTCATCGCGCTTGCCCTGTTCCACCAGCGTGTCGATCACGACTTTCATATAGGGCATGGTCGTGGTCAGCAGCGCCGACATGCCGAGAATGTCGGCGCCTTCGGTGTCCAACGCCTCCAGGTAATTCTCGACCGGGTTGTTGATCCCGAGATCGACCACCTCGAATCCCGCGCCCTCCATCATCATGCCGACAAGGTTCTTGCCGATATCGTGGATGTCGCCCTTGACGGTGCCGATCACCATCTTGCCGACACGCGGCGCGCCGGTCTCGGCCAGCAGCGGCTTGAGAATGGCCATGCCACCCTTCATCGCGTTGGCAGCAAGCAGCACCTCGGGCACGAACAGGATGCCGTCGCGGAAATCCTTGCCGACGATGGTCATGCCACCCACCAGCGCCTCGGTCAGGACGCGGTAGGGTTCCCAGCCGCGTTCCAGAAGGATGTTCACCCCCTCCTCGATCTCCTCCCGGAGACCGTCATAGAGGTCGTCAAACATCTGCTGGACCAGCTCCTCGTCGTCGAGTTCCGAAAGGATGATGTCGTCTTCTTGGTCGGACATGCCCGAAATCCCTGAATTCATGCGCGCGCGCGGTTGCCTTCGCGCAGCTTTCGTCAATTTGTCGCAAGGTCACTTTGCGAATTGCGACGCTGCCCGAACCGCGACCGACCTATAGCCGTGATTTGCGGGGAATGTGACTGAAATATCGGCATGAAGATTATCGGTTTTCCGCATGTCCCGCGTCGCAGGCCTGTGCGGAATCTCGCCAGCCGAGCGCGGATCTGCACGGAATTCCGCCGATCACGACGGGGTATCGCCAATGTGCGGGTCGCGCCCCTTCTGTGCCGCGAGATGCGGCCCATCTTGAGAGGGGACGAGCAAGAAAGGACGCAGAATGCGCACAACCCTGATCCTGATACAGGCCGGTTTCCTGAGTGCCATGGCCGTGATCGGTGCGGCAGCCGTGGACAAACCCGCCTGCCCCCTGCCCGCCCCGACGGCGCAGCATTGCGACACGGCGAAGTGAGGGCCGCCCCTACCGCGCCGCCTCGATCGCCGGGCGGATGGTGTTCTCCAGCACCCGCTCGGTGATCGGCCCGGCAAAGCGCAGCACGATATTGCCCTGCCCGTCGATCACAAAAGTTTCGGGCACGCCGTAAAGGCCCCAGTCAAGCGCCATGCGCCCGCTCTCATCCGCCCCCATGGCGGCATAGGGGTTGCCCAGTTCCGCGAGGAACCCGAGCGCATTGCCCGGCTTGTCCTTGTAGTTCACGCCATAGATCGTGATCCCCTCGCGCGCCAGTTGCTCAAGGTTCGGATGCTCCACCCGGCAGGGCGCACACCAGCTTGCCCAGTAGTTCACAAGTTTCACCCCCTCGGCGCGCAGATCGTCATCTCCGAAAACCGGCCCCGATCCCAGCGGCGTGACCTGCACCGCGGGCGCGGTACGGCCCGCCAAAGCCGAAGGAAGCTCGTTTGGATTCTCGCGTTTCAGCCCCACCAGCGCCAGCGCCGCAAATGCAGCGAACACAAGAACCGGGGCAAGCATCAAGGGTTTAACCATCGGTTTTTCTCCGGTTCTCGATCTCGTCCAGGGCGCGGCGCACGCGGGCCGAGCGATGCAGGCTCGCCCAGACCAGCCCGGCGATCAACACCAGCGACACCCCGTAGGAGGCCAGCACCGGCACCGCGTATTTGCCCAGATCGGGGATCATGCCTGCATCCTTTCCCGCGCCAGAAGCGCGCGCATCCGTCTTGCCCTGATCTCGGTGCGCGTTCGCATCAGCACAAGCGCGACGAAAAGAAGCACGAACCCCCCCATGCTCACATAAAGTGGCAGCTTGTAGACCATGTCCATGCGCTCTCCCGGCTTGACCGAGAGCGACGCGCCCTGATGCAGCCCCTGATTCCAGAAATTGACCGCATAACGGCTCAGCAGCGCAAAGACCGAGCCGACAAGGCACAGGATCGAGGTCAGGTCCGCCGCCGTGTCATCGTTCTCGATCGCCTCCCAGAGTGCAATATAGCCCAGATAGAACAGGAACAGGATCAAAAAGCTCGTGAGGCGCGGATCCCAGGCCCACCAGGTGCCCCACATCGGCTGACCCCAGATCGCCCCCGTGGCCAGCGCAATCAGCGTCATCACCATCCCCACCGGGGCGGCCGCGCGCGCAGCAAGCGCGCTCACATGATGGCGGCGCACGATCCACACCAGCGACGTGACCAGCATCATCAGCCAGGCATTGATCGCCATGAGCGCCGCGGGCACATGCAGGTAGATGATCTTGACGGTCGAGCCTTGCCGGAAATCGTCGGGTGTAAAGAAGAACCCCCAGACCAGCCCAGCCACAAGCATCAGAGCCGCAAGCCAGGCAAAGGCAGGCAATACCCGGTCCGTCGTCTCGATGAACTTCTTTGGGTTGGCATATTCCCAGAGAGCATTCAGATTCATGGGGTTGATCCCTCCGTCATCGCAGGTTGACCCTCAATACCGCAGCCGAGGCGAAAGGCAAAAGCGCGATCGTGCCGCAGGTGATCCCCGCCAGAAGCGCAAGCGGCGTGCCAAGCGCCAGCCCCTCGGCCCCGCGCCGCGCCACCTCGGCGCCAAAGATCAGCGTCGGCATGTAGAGCGGCAACACCAGAAGGCTCAGCAGCAGCCCGCCGCGCTTCAGCCCCACGGTCAGCGCCGCGCCGAACGTGCCGATCACGCTGAGCGCGGGCGTGCCAAGCGCGAGCGAGGCCAGCAGCCAGCCGAAACCGGGCGTGGGCAGGTTCAGAAGCACCCCCAGAACCGGGGCCGCCAGCACCAGCGGCAGCCCGGTCGTGAGCCAATGCGCCAGCGCCTTGACGCTCACGATGCCCTCCATCGGCAGGGGTGAGGTGGCCAGCAGATCAAGGCTCCCGTCCTCCCAGTCGAGCGCAAGAATGCGGTCAAGCGACAACAGGCAGGCCAGAAGCGCGCCCAGCCACAGGATCCCCGGCGCGATCGTGGACAAGAGCGCGCTTTGCGGCCCGACACCAAAGGGCACCAGCACCACCACGATCAGGAAAAACGCCAGCCCAAGTCCAAAGCCCCCGCCCGCCCGCATCGCAAGCCGCATGTCACGGGTCAGAAGCGCGATCACAGGAACGCCCCGTCGAAATCATCCGCAGCCAGCGGCGCCGCTCGATAGGGCGCAAGATCGAAAATCCGCGCCTCCGACAGCCCCAGATCGATATGCGTAGCGATCAGCGCGGCCCCGCCGCCGGCCAGATGCGCGCGCACGGCACCCGCGAACATCGCCACCGCGTCCACGTCAAGCGACACGGTCGGCTCATCAAGCACCCAGACCGCGCGCCCCGTCACCAGAAGCCGCGCCAACCCCAGCCGCCGCTTCTGCCCGGCCGAGAGCGCGCCCGCCGGGCGGTTGCGGAGCGGGCCAAGGTCGAAGGCATCAACAGCGGCTGAAATCTCTTGGGTTCCAAAGACATGAGCCCAGAAGCTCAGGTTCTCCTCAACAGTCAGCGTCGCCTTGATCCCGTCGGCATGTCCGGCATAGACGAGGCTTTCGGGCGCGACCTCGACCCGGCCGGAAAGTGGCGGTTGCAACCCTGCCACCGTGCGCAGCATCGTCGTCTTGCCGATGCCGTTGGGGCCGCGCAGCACCAATGCCTCACCGGGGGCAAGCCTCAGGCTCACCCCTTCCAGAACGGGGATCCCCCCGCGCGCGACGCTCAGATCGGAAACGCTCAGAACCATGCGCCCTGCCTAGCCCAAAGCCCGCGCCGCGAAAAGCACCAAACTCAGACCGCCAATGCGGCAAGAGCGACACGGCGACCTTCGGACAGCAGCACGTTAAAGGTGCGGCAGGCGGCGGGCGTGTTCATCGACTCGACGCCGATTCCCGCCTCCTCGAGCGCGGATCGCAGAGCGACGGGCAGATGCGCCATTTCGGCCCCGGTACCGACAAAGATCACGTCCACCGCGCCTGCAAGCGCCACAAGCGGCGCAGGATCGTCAAGCCCCGCCCAGGACCGCGCCGACTCTGCCGTCACCAGCATCGCCCCCTCGATCACGCCACCGCCCACACGGAAAAATCCCGGCCCATAGCCATCGACAGGCCGCGCCCCGGCAAATGTGATTTCGGTCATGCGCATGGCATCCTCCTCATCTCCAGAGCGGCAGCCCGCTCAGCACCGCCAGCGCGATGATCCCATAGGCCGCCCAACGGTAAAGCCGCTCCAGGCGCGGGTCAAACAGCCGCTGCCCGATCAGCGACATGAGGACATAGGGCACCGCCAGCGTAAGCGCCAGCAAGAACACCGCTCCCTCCACCGCGCCGCGCAGCAAGAGATTGACCACGATCACCGCGTCGAGCGCGGCGAGAAACAGGATCGTGTTGGCGCGCACCGTCTGCACCATGGCCTGCCCGGCAAGGTAGAACAGGATCACCACCGGCCCCGTAAGCCCCGTCAGCCCGCCGATCACCCCCGCCACCGCGCCGATGGTCAGCAGCATCGGGCGGCTGACGCACCCAGAGAATCGCCAGCCCGCAACAAGCGCCCCCAGCGTGACCGCCGCCACCGCCGCCACGATCCAGCGGATCGTGACCGGATCAAGCACTCCCATGAGCCACAGCCCAAGCGGCACCGTCACCAGCGCGGCGAGCGCGAGCATCGCCACCTCTCCCCGGTCCGCCAACCCCCAGGCACGTGGCAACAGCGCCGATGTGCTGGCAATCCCCGTCAGCGTGATCACCGCCACCACCATTTGAGGGGGCAGGAACATCCCCGCCACCGGCACGAAGATCAGCGCCGTGCCAAAACCGGTGAACCCGCGCACGACCCCCGCCACCGAGATGACGAGGATCAGCCAGACCAGACCGGGCGTGGCGAGAACCCCCGCCAGCGCCTCAGGCATCTACATTGGCGAACTGCGTTCCGGCATTGGCGTCGGGCTTGGACCAGTCGCGCTTGACGCCCAGCCACATGAGCACGGTCGAGGCCACGAAGATCGACGAATAGGTGCCGATGATCACGCCCCATATCATCGCAAAGACAAAGCCCCGGATCACGTCGCCGCCCAGCACATAGAGCGAGATCAGCGCCAGTAGCGTCGTCACCGAGGTCATCACCGTGCGGCTCAGCGTCTCGTTGATCGAGATGTTGAGCACCTCGCGCAGGGGCTTCTGCTTGTATTTGCGCAGGTTCTCGCGGACGCGATCAAACACCACCACGGTATCGTTGAGCGAATAGCCGACAATGGTCAGCAGCGCCGCGATGATCGCCAGATCGAACTGGATCTGCAATTCGGAAAAGACGCCTATGGTCAGCGCCACGTCATGCACCAGCGCAATGACCGCCCCCACGGCGAATTGCCACTCGAATCGCAACCAGATGTAGAACAGCACCGCCCCGATGGCGAGCAAAACGGCGATCACCGCCGCCGTGATCAACTCGCCCGACACCTTTGGCCCGACGCTCTCCACGGATGTGAACTGGATATCTGGCACCGCCTGTTTCAGCGCCGCCTCGACCTGAAGGATGGTTTGCGGCGCGACGCTTTCCTCCTCGTCCTGCGCCTGAATGCGGATCATCGCCACGTTTTCCTCCGGCCCGAAGGTCGGATCGAACACTTCCGCGATGCTCACATCGCCCAGCCCCAGATCGCCGATGGCGTTGCGATATTGCCCGACATCAACCGGCTGCGCGCTCTGTGTGCGGATGGTGGTACCGCCCTTGAAATCGATACCGAAATTCAACCCCTGAACGGCGAAAGAGCCAAGCGCGACAAGGATCATCACCCCCGAAATCCCAAGCCACAGCTTCCAGCGGCCGAAAAAGTCGATCGAGGTTTCCGCCGGCACCAGCCGCAGCGCGCGGCCCTGCAGCACCGTCTTGGGCCGCTTGCGCTCGAACCACATGACAGCGATCAGCCGGGTTATGAAAAGCGCGGTGAACACCGAGGTGAGGATGCCAAGGCCAAGCGTGATGGCAAAGCCGCGCACCGGCCCCGACCCCATCGCATAGAGGATGAGCGCGGTGATGAAGGTGGTGAAATTGGCGTCCACGATGGCGCTCAACGCCTTCTCATAACCCAGTTCGATGGCGCGCGCGGCGCCTTTGGCTGTCTTCATCTCTTCCTTGATGCGCTCGAATACAAGCACATTGGCATCCACCGCCATGCCGATGGTCAACACGATCCCAGCGATCCCCGGCAACGTCAGCGTCGCGCCGACAAGGCTCAGAAGGCCGAAAATCAGCCCGACATTGATAATGAGGGCGATATTTGCAAAAATCCCGAAGAGACCATAGCTCAGCACCATGTAGACCAGCACCAGCGCAAAGGCCACGACACTCGCAACCTTGCCCGCCTCGATACTGTCGGCCCCCAGTTCCGGCCCGATGGTGCGTTCTTCCAGGAAATCCAGCCCCGCCGGCAGCGCGCCCGCCCGCAGAAGCACCGCCAGTTGCGTGCTGTCCTCCACCGTGAACCGCCCGGTGATGATACCCGAGCCGCCCGGAATATGGCTCTGGATCACGGGCGCGGAAATCACCTCGCCATCCAGCACGATGGCGAAGGGGTTGCCGATATTCTGCGCGGTGTAATCGCCGAATTTCCGCGCCCCCGTGGGGTTGAAGCGGAACGACACCGCCGGGCGCCCGTTCTGATCGAAATCGGGCTGCGCATCGACAAGCTCCTCGCCCGTCACCACCGGCGCACGTTCGAGGATGTAATAGACTCCCGGCTCGTCGATCGAGGGCAGGATCTCGTTGCCGGCTCCGGGGTTCTCGCCCGGATCGCTGCTGCGGCTCACCACCGGCTGGAAGGTCAGTTGCGCGGTCGTGCCGATCAGCGCCTTCAACTCGGCCGCCGAGCCGATGCCCGGCACCTGAATGAGGATCCGCTCTGCCCCCTGCCGCATGATCGTCGGCTCGCGCGTACCCACCTCGTCCACCCGGCGGCGGATGATCTCGAGCGACTGTCGCACGGTCCGGTCATCGGTGGCGCGTTGCTCGGCCTCGCTCAGCCGCACGATGATATCCGCGCCGACTGTTGTCACGTCGATATCGCTTGCGCCCACCCCGGTGATCGTGGTGACGGGCCGGGCAAGGCCACGCACCAAAGCCGCGGCCTCGCGCGCCATCTCGGGCCGCTCCACCAGCCGGACCCGCAATTCCGGCCCCTCGGAAGGTTGAAGCCGGATCGGTCCGACCCGATCGCGCTCCTCGCGCAGCAGGTCACGCACCTCGGGCCACATACCCTCAAGCCGCGCCTGATAGACATCGGCCACCTTGACCTCGGCCAGAAGATGCGCACCGCCCCGCAGATCGAGCCCAAGATTGACAAGGCCGGATGGCAGCCAGTTGGGCCACAGCGCCAGATCATCGGCCAGCGCCGCCGGATCGGCCCCGGCCTCGACCAGCGCGCGCGCGTCATTATGCCGCTCGACCTTGCCATAGAACCCGTTGGGCAGCGCCAACAGCAGCCCGAGCGCCACAACCGCCCAGATCGTCACACGTTTCCAGAGGTCGATTTGCAGCATGATCGGGCCTTTTCGAATAGGATCGCGAGCGGCTCAGCCTTCGGCGGGCTCGGTCTTGGAAATGACCTGCGCAACCGTGTGGCGCACGACGCGCACCTTGATACCCTCGGCCAGTTCAACCTCGATCTCACTGTCATCCTTGACCTTCGACACCTTGCCGATCAGCCCGCCCTGCGTGATCACCTGATCGCCGCGACGCAGCGCCGCGACCATGGCCTTGTGTTCCTTCATCTTCTTCTGCTGCGGGCGGATCAGCAGCAGATACATGATCGCAAAAATCAGAATGAGGGGAATGAACTGGCCAAAGGCTTCCATCGGGTCGCGTCCTTCTTGATGCTGCGGGACCACCCCCGCGATTTGGCGCGAACCTAGGGGCGTGACCGGGGTTTTGCAAGGCACGAAAGGGCACCGGCGCGCGGCCTGTCCTTGCCGCGAAATCTGGTCTATCACGCGGCGTGACGATTCATCCGACCCGAGGTAAATGCCCATGCACGATATCCGCGCGATCCGCGACAATGCCGCCGCCTTCGACGCAGCCCTCGCCCGGCGCGGCCTCGCACCGGTCTCGGGCGAGATCCTCGCGCTCGACGAGGCACGGCGCGCACGCATCCACGCCGCCGAGAACGCGCAGGCCGAGCAGAACCGCGCATCCAAGGATGTCGGCGCCGCCAAGGCGCGCGGCGACGAGACCGGGTTCGAGCGGCTGCGCGCGCTGGTGGCCGAGAAGAAGGCAGAGGTTGCGGCGATGCAGGCCGAGGCGCGCGATTTCGATACGCAGCTCACCGACATGCTCATGGCCATCCCGAACCTACCCCATGACGACGTGCCCAACGGCACGACCGAGGCCGATAATGTAGAGCTGCGCCGCTGGGGCACGCCCGCCACATTCGATTTCCAACCCAAAGAGCATTACCAGATCCCCGCCGTCATCAGGGGCATGGATTTCGAGGCCGCCGCCAAACTGTCCGGCGCGCGCTTCGTCGTGCTCTCGGGCACGGTCGCACGGCTCCACCGGGCGCTGGCGCAGTTCATGCTCGATACCCATATCACCGAGAACGGCCTGACCGAGACATGGACGCCGGTTCTGGTGCGTCCCGAAATGATGCAGGGCACGGGCCAGTTGCCCAAGTTCGGCGAGGACAGCTATGAGACCACCAACGGTTGGTGGCTCATTCCCACCGCCGAGGTCACGCTGACCAACCTTGTCCATGGCGAGACGGTCGAGCAGGCAAGCCTGCCGCGCCGCATGGTGGCCCATACCCAATGCTTCCGCTCCGAGGCCGGATCGGCGGGCCGCGACACCGCCGGCATGTTGCGCCAACACCAGTTCGAGAAGGTCGAGATGGTCTCGATCACCCATCCCGATCACAGCCGCGACGAGCTTGACCGCATGACGCGCTGCGCCGAGGGCATCCTGGAGCGCCTCGGCCTGCCCTATCGGACGATCGTGCTCTGCACTGGCGACATGGGCTTTGGCGCGCGGCGCACCCATGACATCGAGGTCTGGCTACCCGGTCAGAACACCTATCGCGAAATTTCCTCCGTCTCGGTCTGCGGCGATTTTCAGGCGCGCCGGATGAACGCGCGCTTCCGCCCCACGACCGGCGGCAAGCCCGAATTCGTTCATACGCTCAACGGTTCGGGCCTTGCGGTCGGGCGCACGCTGATTGCGGTGCTGGAAAACGGCCAGCAGGCCGATGGCTCGGTGCACCTGCCCGAGGTGCTCGCGCCCTGGCTCGGCGGCACGACACTGCTGACGCCGGAGGGCAGGCTTGCCTGAGCCTGTTCTGGCCTGAGCTTCTTCTGGCTGCAAATATCCTCGGGGGGGCCGCCCGCATGGGCGGCGGGGGGCGGACAGCCCCCCTACCCACTCACCGCCGCGCGCGGGCTGTGGCGGGTGCAGAGCTGGCCGATCTCGAAGGGCGCAAGGCTCATCGCCACACAGGCGCAATAGCCGCCCTGGCCGCGCGCCTCGTAATGGCTGCAGCTATCGCAGGTGCCGATTCCCTCGCCCCCGCGCATCTCTGCCAGCCGCGCGACCAGATCGGGCAATAGCCGCCCGAGTGCGTCCCGCTCCACCTCTGCCAGCTCGCCGATGGCGCGGCTCAGGTGCCGCAGCGGATCGCTTCCCAGCATCGTCCGCCCGGCCTCTGTCACCTCGAAACGCACGCTGCGCCCGTCGCTGTCAGAGCGTCGCCGCGCCAGCAGCCCGCGCGCTTCCAGCGTCTTGAGCGTCTGCGAGGCGGTACCGCGGGTCGTCACCTGAAAACTGGCGAAGGCAGAGGGCGTGCGCGAGGCGCGGTTGGCGCGCGCGAAAAACCGCAACGCCGTCCATTGCGCGGCCGTGAGCTGCGCCGCCCCTGCCTCCTCTCCCTGGCCGGCACGGGCAACGTGCAGAAGGAGTTCAGCAAGATTGGCGCTGTCGGATACGGTGTCCTGGTCCATGGCGATATGATAGCGAGGCGAAATTGATTTGACCAGATGATGGCGACAGGATAGTTTCGATTCGAAATCATAATCGGCTCCACCTCGCCATGAACAAACCTTATTTCCCTCACAACAGCCAGAATCGCACCCGCAAGACTGGCCCGGCCATGCTCAGCCCCGAAGAAGAGGTGCGGCTTGCGCGGGCCTGGCAGCGCGACGGGGATGTGAACGCGCGCAACCGCCTGCTCACTGCCTTCGGTCCCCTGGCCCACGCCATGGTCGCGCGCGCGACCCGCATCCGCGCGCAGGCCGATCCCGATCTGGTGCAGCAGGCGTTTCTGGGGCTGATGCGCGCCGTGGATCGATTCGACCCCGATCGCGGTATCCGTTTCTCGACCTATGCGGTCTGGTGGATTCGCGCCGAGCTTCAGGATTACCGGATGCTCAACTGGTCACTGGTGCGGCGGGGCCGTTCGGCGCGGGCGCGGCAGGCGTTCTTTCAACTGGGTGCCATCGAGGAAACCATGCCGCCCGCCCCTGGCGAAAGCGCACCCGACCGAGACCAGCGCATCGCCCATGCGCTCGGCACCACGCCTGGCACGCTTGCGCAGATGCGCGCGCTCTTCGGCCATGGCGACGCCTCGCTCAACGCGCCCGTGACCGAGGACGGCAGCGAGGCGGTCGAACTTCTGCCCGATCCCGACAGCGACACCGAAGCCGCCTATGCCGAAACGCAGGCCCGCACCCGCCTGCGTGCCGCCATGATCCGCCATTTCCACACCCTGCCCGAGCGCGAGCGGCGTATCGTCGTGGCCAATGTCTTGCAGGATCCGCCGCTCACGCTCAACGATCTGGCCGCGGTCCACGGCATCTCGCGCGAGCGGGTGCGGCAATTGCGCGAGCGCGGGCTGGAACGGCTACGCGAACGGATGGCGAAGGATTCAAGCGTTCCGAGCCTTGTCTGAGCCCGCTACTCCGCCGCGATTGCCTGCGCCCGCCGCGCCTCGGGGAACGGCACGAGCCGACCGCCCTCTTCATCCCAGAGCTTGAGCGTGAAGCTACGCAACGCTTCGGGCCAGCGGATCGGATCGTGGCTCTTGAGATGATCCGGCAAGTCATTCTGACAGCGACGCAGATTGTAGGACGGAATGGCCGGATTGTAATGGTGCAGATCGTGATAGGCGATATTGCCCGTGCCCAGATCCCACAGCCAGCCAAGCTCGAGCGAGCTTGATCCCACCAGCGTCGCCTTGCGGAAATCCAGATCGGGCTTGCGGTCCCAGTAGGTCTCTTCGAAATTGTGCTGGAGATAGACCAGAAACACACCGATCACGCCGCCGATCAACGCGCTCGCGCCCAGAACCGCCAGCCCCGGCACGCCAAGCAGGCCCCAGACCGCCACGAGATAGCTGCACAGCACGAGGTTATGCGCGATCACGCCAGATGCGCCCACCCGACCGGTGTTGCGCGGCCAGCGATAGGCGATGAAATAGGTGAACAGCGCGCCAATCGGCAGCATGATCAACGGGTTGCGATAAAGGCGATACCAAAGCCGCCGATGCCAGGGCGCGGTCTGCCATTCTCGCAGGGTCATGGTGTGGATCTCGGTCGTCTCGCGGTGATCGAGATTGCCGAGATAGGCATGGTGCTGATTGTGGTTGAACTGCATCACCCGGTAGGGCGTCAGGGAAAAGACGGACAGGACATGACCGCCCGCATCGTTGAGCCAGCCGGTCGCAAACAGCGAATGATGCCCGCAATCGTGCTGCAGGACGTAGAGACGCACCGAGGCAAAGGCCAGCAGCCCCACAAGCGGCACCGCAAGCAACCACAGCCCCGCCCCGGCAAGTCCCGCCGCCCCCCAGAGTGCCCCACCATAGATGACAAGCGTGCCGAGAAAGGACAGCGCGCCGCGCAGATCGCTCTTGCGGGTATAGGGTTTCAGAAAGGTGCGCAGATCGGCGGTGGTGTCGCTTTCTGTCATTGTCCCTCTCCGGTGTCGTTCGGGTCTGGCGGTTCTTCCAACTTGTGAACATGGCCTTGCCGTGACTGTGATCAACCACTTGCCGCAAGGATCAGTGGCAGTGCACGCGCCCGGTCGCCTTCTCCATGTGACAGCACTGACCGGGGGGCGAGCTTTTGCGGCAACCACCGCCGTGATCGTAAACCGGCGTATCCTGGCCATCCACCACGACCGTTGCGGCGGGCGACGCCGCTGGTGCCCATCCCGACACTAGCGCCGCTGCAGCGACCGCCAGAACCCCCAGACGCATATCCATCAAAACCCCCCGCCCGCCCGCGCGCGCGGATCAGTGCACCGTCATCAATGGAAAAAGGCTAACAGCAGACTGTCGCAAAGAAAAGCCTGCGAATATCACGCCACCTCTGCCGCCACGGCGCGAATGCGCCCGATCATCGCGCGCACCCCGTTCGAGCGTTGCGCCGACAGATGCGCGTCAAGCCCCAACCGCGCCAGTTCCGCTTGGGCATCGACGTGGTCAACCTCGGCCACCGGCACCCCGTTGTAGAGCGCGCGCAAGACCGCGATGAGGCCACGCACGATCATCGCGTCGCTGTCGCCGTCGAAATGAAATCGTCCGCCCTCGATGCGCGGATGCAGCCAGACCTGACTGGCGCAGCCCTCGACCTTCGTGGCGGGCACCTTGAGCGCCTCGTCGAGCGGGTCCATGTCGCGGCCCTTCTCGATCACATAGCGATATCGGTCTTCCCAGTCCTCTAGAAACTCGAAATCCGCAACGATATCCTCGAATGCTTCGCTTGCCATTCCGCTCTCCCGCGTCACCGCGCAAGACCTAGGCGCACGGGCGCGGCAGGTCCAGCCCTCGCTTGCATCTTTTCAACCCCGCGCCGATCGGTTAGGCAAGTCGCGGATCGTGGTGAGGGCATCGGGCATGAAACGGCGGGTATTTCTGGGTCTTGTGGCGGCGGGCGCGCTGGCGGGATGCGGCGCGGGCAGGGATCGCACGCGCCGGGAATCGGGTGGCCTGTTCGGGCGCAGGCGCGCGCGCCGCGCCGCTGCGACCAGCCCCGAGAACACCAACCCCCTGATCCCGCAAGGGGCCGATTCCGAAGAAAGCCTGTTTTCGTCGATCCAGCGCCGCCGACGCGAACAGCCCTACGAGGGCACCCCGGTCGCCGTCGTGACCGCGCTTGAGGCCAAACAGGCATCAGGCGGGGTGATCGTCCGGGTCGAAGGGCTGTCGTTGCGGCAGGGCGCCTTTGATGTGCGCCTTGTGCCCGACAATCCCGAGGCCAGCCCCGTGAATGGTGTGCTTGGCTATGAATTGCGTGCCGTGCAACCCGCGGATACGCCGCAAGGCCCCGAAAGCGCCCGAATGCTTCTCGCAGGCGTCTTTGTCTCGCGCAAGACGCTCGACGAGGTGCGTGAGATCCGCGTGCGCGCCGCGCAGAACGAGCGCATCATCCGCCTCTGACACTCAGAGCGGCACCGCCTCGACCGTCTCACCGCGCACCACAAGACCGATTTCGCCCCGGCAAAGCCGCAGCGCGTCTGCCCCGAACACCTCATGACGCCAGCCCGACAGCGCGGGCACATCGCGCCCGCCTGCGGCCATATGATCAAGATCGGCGGCGTTTGCGATCAGCTTGGCGGCCACACCCGACTGCTCGCTCCGGGCCTTGAGCAGCACGCGCAGAAGATCGGCCAGCGCCGGGTTGGGCGCGTCCCTTGTCTCGGTCTCGATGCGCGGCAGCCGATCGGGAGGGCATTCCAGCCCGGCCTTGACGGCGGCAAGGATGCCGTCTGCGATCTCTCCCTTGCGCGCCTCGCGCAGCAAAAGGCGCGAGCGCCCCAGATCCTCGGGCGTCTGCGGCTTGGTCGCGGCCAGTTCCAGCAGCGCGTCATCCTTGAAGATGCGCGCGCGCGGCACGTCGCGCGTCTGCGCGAATTCTTCGCGAAAGCGCGCCAGTTCGCGCAGGATGGCCAGGAACTTCGGCGCGGTGTTACGTGTCTTGACGCGCCGCCACGCCTCGGCCGGGTCGGTGCGATAGGTGTCGGGATCCCTCAGCACCGCCAGTTCGTCGGCCACCCATTTTTCGCGGCCCGTGCTTTCGATCTTGCGCGCGAGAAATTCGTAGATCTGGCGCAGATGGGTCACATCGGCCAGCGCATAGGTCATCTGCGCCTCCGTGAGGGGACGCCGCGACCAGTCGGTGAAGCGCGAGCTCTTGTCAACCGCGGCCTTGGCGATTCGCTTGACCAGCGTCTCATAGCCCGCCTGCTCGCCAAAGCCGCAGACCATCGCCGCCACCTGCGTATCAAAGAGAGGCGTCGGGATAACCCCGGCATCCACCTGAAATATCTCGAGATCCTGCCGCGCGGCATGAAAGACCTTGACCACGGTCGTATCCTCGAACAGCGCGTAAAGCGGATCGAGCGAGAGCGCCTCCCCCCCCGCAATCGGATCGACCAGAACCGCACCCTCGTTGCCCTTGCCCGGCATGGCCAGTTGCACAAGGCAGAGGCGCGAATAATAGGTCCGCTCGCGCAGGAACTCGGTATCGACGGTCACATAATCGTGCCCGCGCGCGGCCTCGCAAAAGGCGGCAAGCGCGTCGGTGGTGGTGATGGTCTGCATGCCTGCTATCTGTCTTTCATCATGTTTTGCCCCGTCCCTGGCTCGTATAGACAAGTTCGGGGCCGATGCAAATGCTCGCTCAGGGCAGGTATATGGGATGCCGGTCCCCGGCTGCAAAGCGACGCAGCACCGCCGGATAGAGGACATGCTCCTGTTCCAGCACCCGCGCGGCCAGCGTCTCGGGCGTGTCATCCGCCAGGACCGGCACCCGCGCCTGCCCGAGGATCGGCCCGTCATCGAGCGCGGGCGTGACCTCATGCACGGTGCAACCAGCCTCTTTCTCGCCCGCCTCAAGCGCACGGGCATGGGTGTGAAGCCCGCGATACTTCGGCAAGAGCGAGGGGTGAATATTGATCATCCGCCCCGCCCATTGGCCAACGAACCCGGCGGTGAGAACCCGCATGAACCCGGCAAGGCAGATCAGGTCGATACGATATGGCACAAGCCGCGCGGCGATCTCGGCCTCGAACGCGGCACGGTCCTTGCCGAAGGGGCGGTGATCCACCACCTCGGTCGCAATCCCCTGCGACCGCGCCCAGGCGATGCCGCCCGCCTCCGGGTCGTTCGAGAAGACGAGCACCGGCCGCGCCGGGTGTTCGCCCGTCATCGAGGCAACCAGCGCGCGCATGTTCGACCCGCCCCCGGAGAGGAAAATCGCAACGCGGCGCGTCACAGCAGGCGGCCCTCGTAGCGCACGCCTGCGCCCGTCACCACCTTGCCGATGCGCGCGATGCTCTCGCCCGCCTCTGCCAAGGCGACCTCGATCTCGCTTGCGTGCGCGGGATCGACGACAACCACCATGCCGATGCCGGCGTTGAACGTCTTGAGCAGTTCCGCCTCTGCGATGCCGCCCGTCGCGGCCAGCCAGCGAAACACCCCCGGCAACTCCCATGCGCCAAGGTCGATCTCGACCCCCAACCCCTCGGGCAATACGCGCGGAACGTTCTCGGTGAGACCGCCCCCGGTGATATGAGCAAGGCCCCTTATGCCGCCAGCCTTCAACGCCACGAGCAAGGGCCGCACATAGAGCCGCGTGGGCGCAAGCAGCGCCTCGCCAAGCGTGCCCTCGCCCCAGGGGCAGGGATCATTCCAGCCAAGCCCCGAAATCTCGACGATCCGGCGCACGAGGCTGTATCCGTTGGAATGCACCCCATCCGAGGCCAGCCCCAGCAGGATATCGCCCTCGGCCACACCCTTGGGCAATTCGGTGCCCCGCTCCAGCGCGCCCACGGCAAAGCCTGCCAGATCGAAATCGCCCGCCGGATACATCCCCGGCATTTCCGCCGTCTCGCCGCCGATAAGCGCGCAGCCCGAGGCGGCACAGCCCCGCGCGATGCCCTCGACGATGCGCGCAGCCTTTTCGACCTCGAGCTTGCCAGTGGCGAAATAGTCCAGGAAAAACAGCGGCTCCGCCCCCTGACAGATCAGGTCATTGACGCACATGGCCACCAGATCGACGCCTACCCCATCCACGATCCCGGTGTCGATGGCGATGCGCAGCTTGGTGCCCACCCCGTCGGTCGCGGCAACCAGAACCGGATCGGTAAAGCCCGCCGCCTTGAGATCGAACAGACCGCCAAAGCCCCCCAGCCCCGACATCACGCCGGGCCGTTTCGTGGCGGCGGCGGCGGGCTTGATCCGCTCAACCAGGGCATTTCCGGCATCGATATCGACGCCCGCCTCTGCATAGGTGATGCCGTTTTGGGTCTCGGTCATGGCCGCATCCTTCCGCTTGTCGCGGCAGGGGTTAGACCATTGCCCCGGCCCGCGCAATCGCAAAGCCGTGGCTCAGCCAAGCGAGGCCAGCCAGCGGTCGAGCGCCTCGGGCACGGGATCGAGCCGCTCGACCTCGCCGCCCACGAACTCGGCAAGTCGCGGCGCGTTCAGGCCGTTCACCCCCACCAGCACCGGCACGCCAAGGGCGACAGCCTCGGCGATCAGCGCGCGAAATCCGCGCCCTTCGGCTTCGTGCTTGCCGAATTTGTTGACGATGACCAGATCGACGCCCACGCTCAGCCGCGCCTCTGCCTCCGTCACCGCCTGTTCCAGCGCCTCGGGATCAAGCCGACAGCCGCGCGCGCCGGGGCCAAGGCTCTGCGAGATGCGAATGACCGGCCCGTCAGGCAGAACCTGCACATCCATGTCGCAGGGCCGGTCCGGCCCGCAATCGGAGTTCACCTGTACCGTGCCGCAAAGCCGCAGCCCCTGCGCGGCCGCACACGTGGCAAACCCGTGCAGCAGCAGGTCCATATCCCCCCGCCCTTCGGCCATGACGCAGGCAATCCGCATGGCCGCGCCTCAGTCGGCCAGGCGGCTGATGACCACCGTCACCTCGGGCCGCTTGCCGATCTCGTTCTGTGCGCTCTGCCGGGCCACCCGGCGCAGCCCTTCCTCAAGCTTGTCGTCATCGCCGAGCACCTTGTTGCCTGCGCGGCCCATGAACTGCGCCAGATCCTCCTCCAGCACATCGACAAGCGGCGCGTTCGAGCGCCCGGTCCCTGCCAGCCCCATCGTCTCGACCCAAGGCTCGCCAAGCGGCTCGTCCTCCTCGTCGAGGATCACGTTGATCATCACATGACCGTTGAGTGCCATGCGGATACGATCGCGCACCACACCATCAAGCGCGCCATACTTGACCGATCCGTCCAGATAGGTGCGCCCGGTCTCGACATATTCGGCCACCTTGGGCGCGTTGCCGCTGAGGTCGATCATCATGCCGTTGACGGCAAGAATGCCCTCGATCCGGTTCGCGCGCGCCAGCTTTACATGCTCGCGCAGATGCCGGTGCTCGCCATGCATGGGAATGAGCATCTGCGGCTTCAGAAGCTTGTGAATCGTGTCGAGATCGGGCCAGTTGGCGTGCCCCGAAACGTGATAGCGGTCGTCGCCCTCGATCACATCGACGCCCAGTTCGGAAAACTGGTTGATGATTCGGATGACCCCGCGTTCGTTGCCGGGAATGGTCTTGGAGGAAAAGAGGAACGTATCGCCCTCCTTCATGGTGATCCCGTTATACTTGCCATTGGCAAGTTGCGCGCTTGCCGCGCGGCGCTCGCCCTGAGATCCCGTGACGATCAGCATCACGTTTTCGCGCGGCATGTTGGCCGCCTCCTCCGGCGTCACCGTGCGCGGAAAATCGGTCAGCACGCCACTTTCCACAGCGGCCTCGATCATCCGCCGCATCGCCCGCCCCATCAGGCAGACCGAGCGCCCCGCGCGCGCCCCCGCCTCGGCCAGCGTCTTGACCCGCGCCACGTTGCTGGCAAATGTCGTGGCCACCACCATACCGGGGCGATCCGCGACCAGATCGGTGATCGGCTGCGCCACGCTGCTCTCTGACCGCCCCTCGTGATGGCTGAACACATTGGTGGAATCACAGGCCAGCACCTTGACGCCCGCCGCCCCGATCGAGGCCCAGAGATCGTGATCGAACGGCTCGCCCACGCCCGGCGTCAGGTCGATCTTGAAATCGCCCGTGTGCACGATGCGGCCATCGGGCGTGTCGATCACCAACCCGGAGCTTTCGGGGATGGAATGCGAGATGGGCACGAATCCTACCGTGAACGGCCCCGCCGTGACCGTCTCGGGCCAGGGTGAGGCGATGCGCACGGCCGTTTCAGGATGACCGAACTCTGCCATCTTGCCGCGTGCGATATTGGCGGTGAAGGCGCGGGCATGGATCGGCGCGCCAAGCCGGTCATAATAATGTGCCACGGCGCCCACATGGTCCTCGTGCGCATGGGTGATGAATATGCCGTCAAGCTGGTTCCTGCGCGCTTCCAGCCAGGAAATATCCGGCAGGATCAGATCCACCCCCGGCGAGTTGTCCATGTCCGGGAATGTCAGCCCCAGATCGACAAGGATCAGCCGCTCCTTGCCCGGTTTGCCATAGCCGTAGACATAGGCATTCATACCCACTTCACCCGCCCCGCCGAGGGGCAGATAGATCAAACGTTCGCTGCTCATGGGGCGTCAGCCCTCCTTGTTATAAGCGTGAATCACGGTCAGTCCGTGCATCGTCAGTTCATCCTCGAATCTGTCGAACAGATCCGTGCCTTGCTGGAAAAGCGGGGCCAGCCCCCCGGTTGCGATGACCGTCATGGCGCGTCCGCGCTCGGCCGTTATCTGCTCACATATCCCATTGACGAGGCCGACATAACCCCAGAACACGCCCGATTGCATGCAGGCGACGGTATTAGTGCCGATGACCTTGTCGGGCTTGGTCACATCCACATGCGGCAGCGCCGCCGCCGCCTCATGGAGCGCCTGAAGCGACAGATTCACCCCCGGCGCGATCACCCCACCGATATAGGCCCCGTCCGTGTCCACCACGTCGAAGGTGGTCGCCGTGCCGAAATCCACGATGATGAGATCCCCGCCATGCAGATCGAACCCCGCCACCGTGTTCACCAGCCGGTCGGGCCCCACCTGCGTGCCCGCATCCACCCGCACATCCACCGGCAGGCGGCATTCGGGTTTGCCCACCACCAGCGGGCGACAATTGAAATAACGGTCGGCAAAGACGCGCAGGTTGAACACCACGCGTGGCACGGTCGATGAGATGATCACATCGGTGATCTGCGCCCTGATGCCGTAGTGGTTGAGCAATGTCGAGAACCAGACGAAATACTGGTCCGCCGTGCGCTGATGTTCGGTCGAGGTGCGCAGGGTGCACAGAAAACGCTCCCCGTCCCAGATCGAGAACACCGTATTGGTATTGCCACAGTCGATCGCCAGAAGCATGTCCCGCCCCCCGTTCAGAAAAACACCTCGGCCGCGGCGATGGCGTTGCGGCCCCTCGGCGTCAGCAACACCAGGTTGCCGGCCCCGTCCACTGTCTCGAACCGGCCTTCATGGCTCTCGCGCGTGGTGCGCGCGGTGATCACATCGCCCAGGCGCGCCGCCCGGTCAAGCCAGGCCCGGCGAACGGGTTCGAAGCCGTAGGTGACAAAGGACGCCTCATGCCGCGCATAGGCCGGCGCGAGCAGGTCAAGAAACGCCTCCGGGCCGATGGCCACGCCCGTCTCTGACAAAAGTGAGACCGGACGCACCGCCCCCGCCTCCAGCTCGGCCAGGTCCGGCGCGGCCACGAGATTGACCCCGATGCCGATTGCGAAATGGTTAAGGCTCGCCCCCGTCCCCGCGCTTTCCAGCAGAATCCCGGCCAGCTTGCCGCCATTGAGCAGCACGTCATTGGGCCATTTGAGCCCGAGACCATCCGCCCGCCCCGTCGCTGCCACCACCGCATCGTAAAGCGCCAGCGACGCCACGAAAGATCGCAACGCCACCCGGTCGGGGCTTTCCGAGGGCCGCATCACCAGCGTCGCCGCGAAATTGCCGGGCGGGTTCGCCCAGGACCGGCCCCGCCGCCCGCGCGCCGCCGTCTGTTCCAGTGCCAGAATCCATTCCGGCCCCGAAAGCGTCGCGGCAATCCGCGCGCCTTCCGCATTGGTGCTGTCCACCCGCGCCAACACCCGCCGCCCATAGCCTTCGGGCCAGTCGCTGCGCGCCCCCGGTTTCATCGTTCCCCAAATACTCCCGCCGGAGGCATCCCTACCCCGCCGCGGGCGCACGTCTCAGCGAACAAGGGTCGCCGCCGCCGCCTGCGCCATGGTCTCGATGCCGAACATGTTGATGATGCCGAACACCATCACCGCCGCCGATCCCATCAGGAACGCCCATTGCACCAGCGAGCGCCCGGTTTCCAGCGTCGAGCCCTCGTCGCCGAAATACATGTAGTAGACGATGCGCAGATAGTAGAACGCGCCGATGACGCTTGCCACCACCCCCGCCACGGCAAGCCAGACAAGCCCACCCTCATAGGCCGCGCGCAAGACGTAGAGCTTGCCGAAAAAACCCAGAAGCGGCGGCACGCCGGCAAGGCTGAACAGAAGGATCAGCATGGCCAGCGCCCGCCCCGGCTCGGCCTTTGAATAAAGGTTGAGGCTGCGGATATCCGTCACCGGCTGCCCATCACGCTCCATCGACAGGATGAAGGCGAAGGTGCCCACATTCATCGTGACATAGATCGCCACATAGACCAGCATCGCCTGCACGCCGAACGCGGTGCCTGCCGCCAGCCCCATCAGCGCATAGCCCATATGCGCGATCGAGGAATAGGCCATCAGCCGCTTGATATCGGTCTGGCCGATCGCCGCGATCGCGCCCAGGAACATCGACAGAAGGCTGAGCGCCGCCAGCACCTGCTGCCAGTCCGCGACCACGCCGCCAAAGGCGTCATGCACCACGCGTGCGAAAAGACCCAATGCCGCCACCTTGGGCGCAGTGGCGAAGAAGGCGGTGATCGGCGTCGGCGCGCCCTCGTAGACATCGGGCGTCCACATATGGAACGGTACCGCCGAGATCTTGAACGCGAGGCCCGAGATCACCAGCACCAGCCCGATCAGCAGGCCAAGCGGCGTCTGCCCGTCGGCGGCGGCGATGATGCCCGAGAAAAGCGTCGTGCCGGCAAAGCCATAGACCAGCGACGCCCCGAACAGCAGCAGGCCGGAGCTGAGCGCGCCAAGCACGAAATACTTCAGCCCCGCCTCGGTCGATTTCAGATTGTCGCGCCGCAGCGAGGCGATCACGTAAAGCGCCAGAGATTGCAATTCCAGCCCCATATAGAGCGCCATCAGATCGCCCGCACTGACCATCACCATCATGCCCACGACCGAAAGCGCGACGAGGATGGGATATTCGAACCGCAGGATGCCGCGGCGCTCCATGTAGTCCTGCCCCAGCACCAGCACAGCCGCCGCCGACAGAAGGATCGTGACCTTGGCGAAACGCGCAAACCCGTCATCGTTGATCATGCCACCGAAGGCCGTGCGCGTGCCCGAGCCCCCCATCCCGATCCAGATCGCCAGAAACGCCATCAGCGCCGCCGTCACCCACACGAGCATCGGCGCGAGCCGGTCCTTGCCGGTATAGACCGCCCCCAGAAGCGCCGCCATCGCGTAGACCGACAGCAGGATTTCCGGCAGGATTACGTTCAGATCAGCCTGCATGGTTCAGGGACTCCGGTTACTGCGCGACCTGCGCCACTGCCGTCGCGACACGCGCGACGGACTGGGCAAGTTCGACATTGGAAATCAGCGCCTCGACAGAGGGGCCGGTGATATCGGTTACAAGTCGGGGATAGACGCCCAGAAGCAGCGTCATCGCCACCAGCGGCGCAAAGATCGCGCGCTCGCGGCGGCTCATGTCGGTGATCGTCCTCAGGCTTTCCTTGATCAGATCGCCAAAGACCACCCTACGGTAAAGCCAGAGCGCATAGGCCGCCGACAGGATCACCCCCGTCGTGGCCACCGCCGCCACCCAGGTATTGACCTGGAACACGCCCACCAGCGTCAGGAACTCACCCACGAATCCGCTCGTGCCGGGCAGGCCGACATTGGCCATGGTGAAGAACATGAAGATGAGCGCATAGGCCGGCATCCGGTTCACGAGGCCGCCATAGGCGTCGATCTCGCGGGTATGCATACGGTCATAGATCACGCCCACACAGAGAAAGAGCGCGCCGGAGATGAAGCCGTGGCTGATCATCTGGAAAATCGCCCCGTCAAGCCCCTGCTGATTGGCCGCGAAAATCCCCATCGTCACATAGCCCATATGCGCCACCGAGGAATAGGCGATGAGCTTTTTCATGTCCTCCTGCGCCAGCGCGACCAGCGAGGTATAGACAATGGCAATCGCCGAAATCCACAGGATGAACGGCGTCAGCACCTCTGCCCCCACCGGGAACATCGGCAAGCTGAAGCGCAAAAAGCCATAGCCGCCCATCTTCAGCAGGATCGCCGCCAGCACGACCGAGCCCGCCGTCGGCGCCTGAACGTGGGCATCGGGCAACCAGGTGTGCACCGGCCACATCGGCATCTTCACCGCGAAAGAGGCGAAGAAGGCGACAAACAACAGGGTTTGCATCCCGCCGATGATGTGAATCCCCAGCAGCGAGAAATTCTCGGAGGCGAACTCGTGCCGCAGCAGCGTGGGAATGTCGGTCGTGCCCGCCTCGGCGAACATCGCCACCATCGCCACCAGCATCAGCACCGAACCGAGGAAGGTGTAGAGAAAGAACTTGAAGGCCGCATAGATCCGCGCCTTGCCGCCCCAGATCCCGATAATCAGGAACATCGGGATCAGCCCCGCCTCGAAGAAGAGGTAAAAGAGCACCAGATCGAGCGCCATGAACACGCCCAGCATGAGCGTTTCCAGAAGCAGGAAAGCGATCATGTATTCCTTGACGCGGGTGGTCACGCCCCATGACGCGGCAATCGTCAGCGGCATCATGAAGGTCGTCAGCATCACGAAGAGAACGCTGATCCCGTCCACGCCCAGCTTGTATTTCAGACCCAGAAGCCATGCGCGCTCTTCCACGAACTGAAAACCCGTATTCGACGCATCGAACCCGAACAGGATGAAGAGCGAAACAACGAAAGTCAGCGTGGTCGCGATCAACGCCACCCATTTCGCATTGGTCTGCGCTGCCGCATCCTCACCGCGCAGGAAGATGGCGAGGATCGCCGCCGCAATGGCCGGGATGAAGGTGACGATGGAGAGAAGGTTGTCCATCAGTTGGCCCCCCCGAAGATGGTCATCCAGGTGATGAGCGCGGCAATGCCGAGAACCATGGCAAAGGCGTAGGTGAAGATATAACCCGACTGTGCGCGCCCCGCGAGCCGCGTAAGGCGCGGGACAAGCCCCATCGCCACCCCGTTGATCGAGCCGTCGATCACATCGCCGTCGCCGCGCTTCCACAGCAGGCTTCCGAGCGCCTTGGCCGGACGAACGAAAACGAAGTCATAGATCTCGTCGAAATACCACTTGTTGAGCAGGAACAGATAGAGCGGGCGGTTGGTCTCGGCCACGCGCCGCGGCATCGCCGGATCCCAGACATAGAACCAGAGCGCCATCAGCAACCCGCCCAGCATTGCCACGAAGGGGCTGAGCTTGACCCATGTGGGCACGTAATGCGCGTCACGCAGCACGCTGTTGCCCTCGGCCATCAGGATCGCCCCGTTGAACCAGCCATTGACCTGATCCTCCGAGCCGAAGAACGGACCATACCAGATCATGCCCGCGAACACCGCGCCAAGCGCCAGCACGCCAAGCGGCACCAGCATGACCATCGGGCTTTCATGCGCGTGCTCATGGGTGTGCTTGTCGCCGCGCGGGGTGCCGTAAAAGGTCAGGAACATCAGCCGCCAGCTATAGAACGAGGTGAACGCCGCCGCGATCACCAGCATCCAGAAGCCGTACCCCCCCATCGTTCCGGCGAAGGCGCTCTCGATCACCGCATCCTTCGAGAGGAACCCGGCAAACCCGATATGCGTCAGAGGAACCCCCACGCCGGTGATCGCGAGCGTGCCGATCATCATCGCCCAGAACGTATAGGGCAGCTTCTTGCGCAGGCCGCCATAGTTGCGCATGTCCTGCTCGTGATGCATCCCGTGGATGACCGAGCCTGCGCCAAGAAACAGCATCGCCTTGAAAAACGCGTGGGTGAAGAGGTGGAACATTGCCACCGAATAGACCCCCACACCGGCGGCCACGAACATGTAACCAAGCTGGCTACAGGTCGAATAGGCGATCACGCGCTTGATGTCGTTCTGCACAAGGCCCACGGTCGCGGCGAAAAACGCCGTCGAGGCCCCGAGGAACACCACGAAAGTCATCGCCTCCGGCGCGTATTCCATCAAGGGCGACATGCGCACGACAAGGAACACGCCCGCCGTGACCATGGTTGCGGCATGAATGAGCGCCGAGACCGGCGTCGGGCCTTCCATGGCATCGGGCAGCCATGTGTGCAGGAACAACTGCGCCGATTTGCCCATGGCCCCAATGAACAGAAGCACCGCAATCAGGTTGGCCGCGTTCCACTCGGTCCAAAGAAAGGCAAGCTGCATCTCCGCCAGCTCCGGCGCGGCGGCGAAGATGTCGTCGAACCGAACCGAGTCGGTCAGGAAGTAGATCGCCATGATGCCAAGCGCGAAGCCGAAATCGCCCACCCGGTTCACCACGAAAGCCTTGATCGCGGCGGCATTGGCGGACGGTTTGCGATAGTAGAACCCGATCAGCAGATAAGAGGCGACACCAACCCCCTCCCAGCCAAAGAACATCTGCACGAGGTTGTCGGAGGTTACCAGCATCAGCATGGCGAAAGTGAAGAACGAGAGATACGCGAAGAAACGCGGGCGATAGCTCTCGTTCTCGCGGAAATTCTCGTCATGCGCCATGTAGCCCACGGAATAGAGATGCACGAGCGCCGAGACGGTCGTCACCACGATCAGCATGATCGTGGTCAGCCGGTCCACCCGGATCGACCAGGCGGCGTCAAGCGTCCCCGACTGCACCCAGTCGAGGATATGCACCGCCTGCGCCTCGTGCGCACCTTGCACGAACACCACCCAGCTCAGGATGGCCGAGAGAAACAGCAGCCCCGTGGTCAGCCATTGCGCGCCCTTGTCACCGATGATCCGCCAGCCAAAGCCTGCGATGATCGCCCCGATGAGCGGCGCAAAGAGGATTATCTTGTAGATCATCGGGATCAGCCTTTCATCACGTTGACGTCTTCCACGGCGATAGTGCCGCGGTTACGGAAGAAACAGACGAGGATCGCAAGGCCGATGGCGGCCTCGGCGGCGGCCACGGTCAGCACGAAAAGGGTAAAGACCTGCCCCACCAGATCATTGAGGTGGGCGGAAAAGGCGACGAGGTTGATGTTGACCGACAGCAGCATCAACTCGATCGACATCAGCAGCACGATCACGTTCTTGCGGTTGAGGAAAAGCCCGAAGATCCCGATGACGAAAAGCGCGGCGGCCACCGTCAGATAATGTTCAAGTCCGATCATGTCTGTCCCTCCGGGTCCTGCCCGTTTGTCGTCTCTTCGCGTCGCGCCCCGAGTCCTGCCGGAACATCTTTTCTATCGTCATCCCGGGCTTGACCCGGGATCTCTTTGCCCCAAGAACCCCCGGTCAAGCCCGGGGCGGACAGGGGCTTTTACAGTCCCTGACCCGGCCGCACGTCCTTCAACTCCATCGCCTTCGCGGGGTCGCGATACATTTGCGCCAGCACGTCCTGCCGCTTGACGCCCTCGCGCTGGCGCAGCGTGAGCACGATCGCCCCGATCATCGCCACCAAGAGGATCAGCCCCGCCAGTTGGAACAGGATGAAATACTGGTCATAGAGCAACAGCCCCAGAGCGGCGGTGTTCTCCACCCCTTCGGGCGTCACCGCGCGACGTGCGGCCTCGGCCCCGTCCGCCGCCGCCCAGTTGCCAAAGGCGATGCCGAACTGCATGAGAAGGATCACCCCGATCAGCAGCGCCAGCGGCATGTATTTCGCCATCTCGGCCTTCAACTCGGCGAAATCCACATCGAGCATCATCACCACAAAGAGGAACAGCACCGCCACCGCCCCCACATAGACGATGATCAGCAGCATCGCCACGAACTCGGCACCAAGAAGCACGAACAGCCCCGCCGCGCTGATGAAGGACAGGATCAGCCACAGCACCGAATGCACCGGATTGCGGCTGACGACCGTGAAAAGCGCCCCTACCAGAAGTGCCGTCGCGAAGAGATAGAAGGACATCGCCGCAATCGTCATTTCCCTGTTCCTTTCTCGTCCGCTTCGTCCATGACCTCGCGCGCGAATTCCATCGCGCGGGTCATCGACGGAATACCGGCAAACATCGACATCTGCGCGATGGTCTCGGCTATCTCGTCTTTCGTGGCCCCCGCCTCGAGCGCATGGCGCACGGTCATGCGGATCTGCGTGTCGCTCTGCGCGCCCAGCATGGTCAGCCCCGCCAGCGTCAGCAAGAGCCGTGTCTTGGCATCGAGCCCGTCCTTGTTGATCCCCTTGCCAAAACTCATTTCCATGAATTCCTTCGGCATGGTCGGCCACAGCTTCTCGAACCCCTTGGGTGAAAAGCTCTCAAGCGCCGGATTCATCGCCCGCGCCATTTCCTGGGCCTGGCGCATCATCATCTCGAAGGGGTTGGGGGCATCGGTCATCGGTAGGGCGCATCCATTTCGAGGTTACGGGCGATCTCGGCCTCCCAGCGTTCGCCGTTCTCCAGCAGCTTGGCCTTGTCATAGAACAACTCCTCGCGCGTCTCGGTGGCGAACTCGAAATTCGGACCCTCGACAATGGCATCCACCGGGCAGGCCTCCTGACAGAAGCCGCAGTATATGCACTTGGTCATGTCGATGTCATAGCGCGTGGTGCGGCGGCTGCCGTCGTCGCGCGGCTCTGCATCAATCGTGATCGCCTGCGCGGGACAGATCGCCTCGCACAGCTTGCAGGCGATGCACCGCTCTTCGCCATTGGGATAGCGGCGTAGCGCGTGCTCGCCGCGGAACCGGGGCGAAAGCGGCCCCTTCTCGTGCGGATAGTTCAGCGTCGCCTTGGGCGCGAAAAAGTATTTCAGGCCCAGCTTGAAGCCGACGAAGAAATCCTTGAGCAGGAAATACCCCGCCGCGCGTCCGTAATCCATCTGCGTCATGGCTCAGCCTCCAATCGCCCAACGGGCCCAGAACCCGCCGAACACTTCGAATTTCGCAAGGAATGCCACGATCACGACCCACCCGAGCGACATGGGCAGGAACACCTTCCAGCCGATCCGCATGAGTTGATCGTAGCGGTAGCGCGGGGTGATCGCCTTGACCATGGCGAAGATGAAGAAGAACACGACCATCTTGCCGAACATCCACAAGACCCCGTCGGGCAGGCCGGGAATGGGCGACAGCCAGCCCCCGAAGAACAACAGCGACATGAGCGCGCACATCAGGAAGATCGCGATATATTCCCCGGCCATGAACAGCAAGTAGGGGGTCGAGGAATATTCCACCATGAAGCCTGCAACGAGTTCGGACTCGGCCTCGGGCAAATCAAACGGCGGTCGGTTCGTCTCTGCCAGCGCGGAGATGAGGAACAGAAACACCATGGGCAGGTGTGGCAGCCAATACCAGCCGAAAAAGCCATAGGCCGTGTCCTGCGCCGCGACGATGGCGCTGAAATTCAGCGAGCCGGTCGAGATGATCACCCCGATGATGATCAGGCCGATGGACACCTCGTAGGAAATCATCTGCGCCGCCGAGCGCAAGCTACCGAGGAACGGGTATTTGGAGTTCGACGCCCACCCCCCCATGATCACGCCGTAAACCTCGAGCGAGGAGACGGCAAAGACGAAAAGCACGGCCACGTTGATATCCGACAGAACCCAGCCCTCGTTCATCGGAATGACCGCCCAGGCGAGGATCGCCAGCACAAACGATATCATCGGCGCCAGCAGGAATACCGGGCGATCCGCCCCGGCCGGGATCACCACCTCCTTGACGACGTATTTGAGCGCGTCGGCCACCGATTGCAGAATGCCATAGATGCCAACCACGTTTGGCCCACGCCGCATCTGCACGGCGGCCCAGATCTTGCGGTCGCCATAGACGAGGAACAGCAGAGATATCATCACGAAGCCGACAATCGCCAGACTTTGCGCGAGGATCAGCACAAAGGTCCCGAACGGGGTTGTCAAGAATTCAGCCATCAGGTCAGGTCCTCATACCATCGGTATTCCGTTTTCCGCACAACTCGCGGCGACGACTTCGGCGTCGATTGTCTTCAGTCCTCGGGGCAGCGATTCCGAGATCGTATAAACCGCATCGCCTCGCCAAATACCACCCTGTTCGACCATGTTGGTACGCACATGACGCGCAAATCCATAGCCCCGGATCAGCGTGTATTGCGCGGCAGCGCATTCGGCGTAACGCTCCACGTCCCGCCCGACCCGCGCCCCGCGCATGGTGACGCGGAAATTTACCAGATCCCCATCCAGAAGCCGTGTCTCGACCCCGAGATAATCGGGAGCAAAGGCAACCGCTTCAGGCTCGGCACAGCCCGCAAGACCGCCAGAAAGGCCAAGCGCGAGCGCCGGTATGAGGGGCGCGACCATCTTCACTCGGCCGCCACCGGACGCGACCGGCGCGCGCAGGCATTGGCGCTCAGTTCCGCCATCAACGCGCTGGCGCGGGCAATCGGGTTGGAAAGGTAGAAATCGGCGATGGCCGTTTCCAGACGTCCCGCCCCGAGATCAACCGCAGGCACCGCCTGCCAGTCATTCACGGACACTTCGTCGATCCGCGCCAGATGTGGCACCGCCTTGACCAGCGCCTGACGCAGTTGCGCAAGGCTGTCAAAGGGCAGCGCCTCGCCCATCTCGCCGGAAAGCGCGCGCAGGATCGCCCAGTTCTCCTTGGCCTCGCCGGGGGCAAAGCCCGCGCGCAGCGCCAGTTGCGGGCGGCCCTCGGTGTTGACGAAAAGGCCGTTTTCCTCGGTCCAGGCCGCAGCAGGCAGGATAACATCGGCGCGATGCGCACCCCGGTCGCCATGACTGCCCTGATAGATCACGAAAGCGCCCTTGGCGATCTCGATCTCGTCCGCGCCGAGGTTCACGATCACGTCCGCGCCGTCGAGCGCCGCCGCGATCCCGCCCTCGCAGGTCGCATTCACATCCATCGCGCCCACGCGGCCCGCCGCCGTGTGCAGCACCAGAAGCCCCGCGCCCTGCCTTTCGGCCAGTTGCATGGCATGGCTCAGCACGCCCGCGCCATTCGCCCCACGCAAACCGCCCTGCCCCACGATCACCAGCGCGCCATCGAGCGGGGCGGCCTCGGCCACAAGCGCGGCCAGCGCCGCCAAATCCGCGCCCTTGCGCTCGGCTTCGAAGGTAAGAGCTGCCGCAGCCCCCAGATGGGTGATGTTGGCCCCCCTGAGCCAGGCCTTGCGGATGCGCGCGCCCAGTACCGGGGCCTCGACGCCCGGATCGGATCCGATGAGCGTAATATGTTTCGCGCTGTCGATATCCTCGATCCGCGCCGTGCCGACATAAGCAGAGCGGTTGCCCGCAGGCAGCGCCGCTCCATCGGTCCGACACTCGACCACGCCGCCCTGCCCCTCGACCAAGAGCTTGAGCGCATAGGCTGCCTCAACCGGGGCCAGATCGCCCACCAGACCCGCCAGCTTCGACGCGCCCTTGATCGCCTGCGCCGCAACCCCAAGCGCCTCGGACCAGCTTGCCGGGCGCAAACGTCCGTTCTCACGGATATAGGGCTTGTCCAGCCGTTGCCGACGCAGCCCGTCCCAGACAAAGCGGGTCTTGTCGGAAATCCACTCTTCGTTCACGCCGTCATGGTTGCGCGGCAGGATGCGCATGACTTCGCGCCCCTTGGTATCGACGCGGATACTGGAGCCGAGCGCATCCATCACGTCGATAGTCTCGGTCTTGGTCAGCTCCCAGGGCCGGGCGGTAAAGGCATAAGGCTTTGAGACAAGCGCGCCCACCGGGCACAGGTCGATGATATTGCCTTGAAGGTTGCTGTTCAGCGTCTCGCCCAGATAGGAGGTGATCTCGGAATCCTCGCCGCGCCCGGTCTGGCCCATGACATGCAGCCCGGCCACTTCGGTCGTGAAGCGCACGCAGCGCGTGCAGGAGATGCAGCGCGTCATATGCGTCTCGACCAGCGGCCCGAGGTCAAGATCCTCAGAGGCACGCTTGGTCTCGCGGTAACGCGAGAAATCAACGCCATAGGCCATCGCCTGATCCTGAAGATCGCACTCTCCGCCCTGATCGCAGATCGGGCAGTCAAGCGGGTGGTTGATGAGCAGAAACTCCATCACACCCTCGCGCGCCTTCTTGACCATGGGCGAATTGGTTTTCACCTGCGGCGGGCTGCCATCTGGAAAGGGACGCATGTCGCGCACCTGCATGGCACAGGACGCCGCCGGTTTCGGCGGCCCCGGCTGTACCTCGACCAGGCACATCCGACAGTTGCCCGCGATGCTGAGACGCTCGTGATAGCAGAAGCGCGGGACCTCGATCCCCACCTGCTCACAGGCCTGAATGAGGGTCATTGCCCCCTCGACCTCGACCTCTTGCCCGTCGATGATGATCTTGCGTAGGTCCGCCATCCCGTCTCACCTTGCCCAGAGAAGCGCGCCGATCCGGCTCTGCTTCGCGATTTCGTCCCGGCCAAGCGCGCAGAGGCTTGGCCCGTCATTCGGTTCGGCGCCACGCGCCCGGATATAGGCATCCGCGCGCGCGCGCATCTGCCGTTTCTCGTCCTTGTCCTTCACATAGGCCTCGATCTCGGCCTCGGAGTAGCCGCGCCGCATGGCTTCGGCCTTGAGCGCGTTCATCAGCCGAAGCCCGCGGATCATCCGCGCCGAGATGTTGTCGCAGCGCTTGCGGATTTCATCGGCCACCGACATTTCGAGCAGCCGCTGGTTGATGTCCCTCTCCTGCGAGAGCGAGGACGCGTCCGCTCCCGGCGCCACCAGCCCCGTCCCGAGAACTGCCACTAGGATCATGCGCATGATCTGGCTCCTTTCCTGTCATTCCGGGGCGCGGCCACAGCGGCCCGCCCATCTGCGATGCAGATGGGAAGGCGGCGGCCTGTCATGCAATAACAGGCGGACCGAACCAGGGATTTGACAGAGATCAACGCCATATCACGCATGTCCCCGACGCCGAAACCCGATCGCCAGAACGGGTATGGACAGGCCCCGCCTGTCCCTCGCGCGCACCGTCCCATTCGATGGTGGAGGTGCCGAAATTCTCGATGCAATAGCGCGTGGCCTCATGCACCACGGCCTTGCGCGCGCCCTCGATGCCGCGTCCGGCCCGACCGACCGAAGCGGTAAAGTTGCGCCGGTCGTCGCGCTCTGCACGCACCTTGCCCGGATAATAGTTTCCGTCGAACAGCACACGTTCCTCGCGGTTGGTGCAACCCGCCAGAAGCGCGCCGAAAACCACAAGGGCCAGAAGGCCACGATATGTCGGCAGCGCCGTCACTCTGCCGCCACCGCGCTTATGCGCCCGGCCTTCTGTGCGCGGATGCGGTCCTCGATCTCGTCGCGGAAATTGCGGATAAGGCCCTGAATGGGCCAGGCCGCCGCATCGCCGAGCGCACAGATCGTATGTCCCTCGACCTGCTTGGACACGTCGAACAGCATGTCGATCTCCTCGATTTCGGCCTCGCCCCGCACCAGCCGTTCCATCACCCGCATCATCCAGCCGGTGCCCTCGCGGCAGGGCGTGCATTGCCCGCAGCTTTCGTGCTTGTAGAATTTCGACAGGCGCCAGATCGCCTTGACGATATCGGTGCTGCGGTCCATCACGATCACCGCCGCGGTGCCAAGGCCCGAGCGCAGATCCTTTTGCAGATAGTCGAAATCCATGATCGCGTCGCGCATGTTCTCGCCGCGCACGCACGGAACGGAGGAACCGCCCGGGATCACCGCCAGCAGATTGTCCCAGCCGCCGCGAATCCCGCCGCAATGCTTCTCGATCAGCTCCTCGAAGGGGATCGACATGGCCTCTTCGACCACGCAGGGATTGTTGACATGGCCCGAGATGGCGAAAAGCTTGGTGCCCGCGTTGTTGGGGCGCCCAAAGCCCGAGAACCATTCCGGCCCGCGCCGCAGGATGGTGGGCACCACGGCAATCGATTCCACGTTGTTCACGGTCGTCGGACAACCATAAAGCCCCGCGCCCGCCGGAAACGGCGGCTTCATCCGGGGCATCCCCTTCTTGCCTTCAAGGCTTTCCAGAAGGGCGGTTTCCTCGCCGCAGATATAGGCGCCTGCGCCGTGATGCAGGTAGATGTCGAAATCCCAGCCGGATTTGCAGGCGTTCCGTCCGATCAGACCCGCCTCATAAGCCTCGTCGATCGCCGCCTGAAGCGCCTCTTTCTCGCGGATATATTCGCCGCGAATGTAGATATAGCAGGCATGCGCATTCATCGCGAAAGAGGCAATCAGGCAACCCTCGACCAGCGTATGCGGGTCGTGGCGCATGATCTCGCGGTCCTTGCAGGTGCCCGGCTCGGATTCGTCGGCATTGACCACCAGATAGGCGGGCCGCCCGTCGCTTTCCTTGGGCATGAAGGACCATTTGAGACCCGTGGGAAAGCCCGCGCCGCCGCGCCCGCGCAGCCCGCTGGCCTTCATCTGGTTCACGATCCAGTCGCGCCCGTTCTGGAGGATTTTCGCCGTCCCGTCCCAATGCCCACGCGCCATGGCCCCCTTGAGGCTGCGGTCATGCATCCCGTAGAGATTGGTAAAGATACGATCCTGGTCTTTCAGCATCCCGTCACCTCCGGTTGCCCTGACGCGCACGCCAGAGTTGATAGATCAGCACGAAGGCGTAGACGAAGCCACCAAGCGCCATCAGATCGAACAGCGCGCGCACACGCAGGCTCAGGCCATACTCGGCCCCGATCAGCGTGGCGAGGATCCAGAGAACCCCCGTCCCGGCGATCACCAGCGCGGCCTTGCGCCCCATGCGCGCGATATGTGCATCCTGCTGCGACATTGCCCTTCATGCTCAATTCGCTTGACCCTTGCCGCCAGCGGCGAGGGCTTTCGCCTGTTCCACCCAGTTGTCGCGGCTCACCCGGCCCTTGAACCCCTTGAGGTTCTCATCGACCCAGTCCACCTCGGTCGCGGTCCAAGCCGCGATTTGGTCGAAATGATAAATGCCCAACTCGTGGCAAAGCTTTTCCAGCTTCGGCCCGACACCCTTGATGCGCGTCAGGTCATCCGCCTTGCCGTCCCTGGGTGCGCTCAGCAGCTCGGGGCGGGTGCCGGTCTCGGCGTTGCCTTCATCTCCGACACCAGGGGCCATGGGCTCACCATAGTGCCAGGCCCCCTTGCGCGCGGACAGCTCTTCCTCGCCCTTCAGCAGCGTGCCCGACTTCACCGCAGGCGCCGCCGTTTCAGAAACGGCCGCTATGGCCACGCTTGCCGTCGGTTCCGCCGCCGGCGCGGACCGCTCGTCGGTTTCGTCCGGCGCCTTGTAGCCGGTGCAGATCAGCCTCCCGAACACAAGCCCGAGAAACACCGCGAAAGCCACCCCAAGCAGCAACGCGGCGACGAAACCGACCGCACCCGTAGCAGACCAGAGCACCGCCAGGCCGGCAATCGCGGACAGGCCCCAGCAAACGAGCTGGCAAGTGCTTAGTTTCGACGTGTCGGACATGTCTCTCTCTCCCGTTGGCTCTCAGGCGGACCGTCTCAATCGGCGCCGCCTTTCTTGACCCCGGCGGAAAACTCCGTCTCCTTGCCCTCGGCCAGCAGTTTCGCCTGCTCGACCCAGTTGTCGCGACTGACCCTTCCCTTGAACCCTTCAAGGTTCTGGTCCACCCAACTGACTTCTTCCTCCGTCCATCTGGCGATCTGGTCGAAATGGTAGAAGCCGAGCGCGTTGCACAGCTTTTCCAGTTTCGGACCGACGCCCTTGATCTTCGTCAGATCGTCCGCCTTGCCTGCGCGCGGCGCGGCCAGAGCCTCGGGCCGCTTGGCCTCGGTCGGGGCGACCTTCGGGGCCTCGGCCTTCGCCTCCGTCTTCACCGGCTCGTCGTTGAGCTTGACCGAGGATGGCGCGGGCTTGTGATTGGCTCCTTTCTCGCGCCATGGCGCGAGGATCGGCACCTCGGTGCCGTCGATACGCTTGACGGTTTCACCCAGATCAACGGCGCGCTGCGCGCTGGCGTTATACTGCGCGCGCCCGCTCTCGAAATCCCTGAGGCTGGTCAGCCCCGATTTCGGTTCGGCGGCGTAGCGGCCATTCTGCGGACCCGGCACAGCCACCTTGCCTGCGGCCAACTCGTCGATGATCTCCGCGAACCGCTCGGCGGTCAGGTCCTCATAATAATCCTTGCCGATCTGTGCCATCGGCGCGTTGGTGCAGGCCCCCAGGCATTCCACCTCTTCCCACGAGAACTTGCCATCCTCCGATAGCTGGAACGGCCTCGGCGCGATCTTGTCCTTGCAGACCGCGATAAGGTCCTCGGCGCCGCAAATCATGCACGTCAACGTGCCGCAAATCTGAAAATGTGCCAAGCTGCCAACTGGTTGGAGCTGGAACATGAAATAGAACGTGGCCACTTCGAGCGCGCGGATATAGTCCATGCCCAGCCGGTCGGCCACATGTTCGATCGCCGGGCGGCTCAGCCAGCCCTCCTGCTCCTGCGCGCGCCAGAGAAGCGGGATGATCGCGCTCGCCTGTCGCCCCTCGGGATATTTGCTGATCTGCGCCTCGGCCCACTCCTGATTGGCAGGGGTGAATGCAAAGCTCTCGGGCTGCTCGTGGTAAAGACGGCGTAGCATCTCAGGCACAGGCTCCTGTGGTCAGTTTCACGCCACCGCCAGGCAGCCGCTCGGCCCCTCCGGTGGACAGGTAACGGCCGGTGATGTCGAGAAGCTGCTGGCGCACCAGCCCCGTCTGCATCTCCATGGCCAGAAAATCGCCCTCGGTGACGAGGGTGCAGTCGAGACTTTTCGCCGCCTCCTCGTAGCGGGTCAGGTCGTCGCGCGTCGTGCCCTCTGGCGGCACGACACAACCTGCCACCAGAGCAAGCGCAACGAGCGAGACGCCACCCGCGCGAGAAAGGCGCGGCGTGGTCACCTGTCGATCTCCCCGAACACGACATCCAGAGAACCGATGATCGCCGCCACATCCGCGAGTTGATGCCCCTTGGCGACATGATCCATCGCCTGCAGATGCAGATAGCCCGGCGCGCGCAGCTTGGCGCGATAGGGCCGGTTGCTGCCATCGGCCACCAGGTAGACGCCAAACTCGCCCTTGGGGGCCTCGACGGCGGCATAGACCTCGCCTTCGGGGACGTGAAAACCCTCGGTATACAGTTTGAAGTGATGGATGAGCGCCTCCATCGAGGTTTTCATCTCGGCGCGCGACGGCGGCGTGATCTTGCCCCGCGCAAGCACATCGCCCTGCCCCTCGGGCGCGCGCAGCTTGGCAATCGCCTGATGGATGATCCGCAGCGATTGGCGCATCTCCTCCATCCGGCAGAGGTAACGATCATAGCAATCGCCGTTCTTGCCCACCGGAATGAGGAATTCGAACTCGTCATAGCATTCATAGGGCTGCGCGCGGCGCAGATCCCACGCCATGCCAGAGCCGCGCACCATCACGCCGCTAAAGCCCCAATCCAGCGCCTCCTGCTGCGTGATCACGCCGATATCGGCATTGCGCTGCTTGAAGATGCGGTTCTCGGTCAAAAGCCCGTCGAGATCGTCGAGCACGCGCGGAAATTCGTTGGCCCAGGTCTCGATGTCGTCGATCAGAGCGGGCGGCAGGTCCTGATGAACGCCGCCGGGGCGGAAATAGGCGGCATGGAGCCGCGCCCCGCAGGCACGCTCATAGAACACCATCAGCTTCTCGCGCTCCTCGAAGCCCCAGAGCGGCGGGGTCAGCGCGCCCACATCCATCGCCTGCGTGGTGACATTGAGCAGGTGATTGAGGATGCGGCCGATTTCCGAATAGAGCACGCGGATAAGGCTCGCGCGGCGCGGCACCTGCGTTCCGGTAAGCCGTTCGATGGCCAGGCACCAGGCATGTTCCTGGTTCATCGGCGCCACATAATCGAGCCGGTCGAAATAGGGCAGGTTCTGGAGATAGGTTCGGCTCTCCATCAGCTTTTCGGTGCCGCGATGCAGCAGGCCGATATGCGGATCGCAGCGTTTAACCAACTCGCCGTCCAGCTCCAGCACCAGGCGCAAAACCCCATGGGCAGCAGGGTGTTGCGGGCCGAAGTTGATGTTAAAATTGCGGATCCTCTGCTCGCCGGTCTGAGCGTCTGCGAAGTTGGAACCGTCCATCATTCCCGCCCTCCATAAAGCTTGTCCCGGAAGGCCATCACCCAGAGCAGGATCAGCGCCCCGAGAGGAATGATCGAGAACAGCGCCAGCCAGTTTGGAATGCCATATTGCGGCAGAAGCCGCCAGAACGGGATCACCACAAGCGCGGCGAAAACCAGCATCATGATCAGGCCACCCATGCCCATCCCCATGCCCATGCCATAGTTCGCGCCCATCACTTCGCCTCCTTCTCGTCACCCGGAAGGATGTACTCGGCCCCTTCCCAAGGCGACATGAAATCGAATTGCCGATACTCCTGCACCAGGCTCACCGGCTCATAGACCACGCGCTTCTGCACCTCGTCATAGCGCACCTCGGTGTAGCCCGTGGTCGGGAAATCCTTGCGCAGAGGATGCCCGCGAAAGCCGTAATCGGTCAGGATGCGCCGCAGGTCCGGGTGGCCCGAGAACAAGATGCCGAACATGTCGAACACCTCGCGCTCGAACCAGTTGGCCGACGGATGCACACCGGTGAGCGAAGGCACCATGTCCTCTTCGCGCGCCGCGACGCGCAGGCGGATGCGGTGGTTTTGATACATGCTGAGCAAGTGATAGACAACGTCGAACCGCTTGGGCCGTTCGGGGTAATCGACCGCCGTTATGTCCACCAGCGTGGAAAAGGCACAGTTCTGGTCAGTCTTGAGAAACTCCACCAGCCCGGCGATGTTCGAGAGCGCCACATCGACGCTCAGCTCGCCATGTGCGACCTCCCAGCCCAGCACGCAATCGCGGCGCTTCAGCTCGATATATTCGCCAAGTTCCTTCAATGCATTGCTCATCTGACAATCGTCCCTGTCCGGCGAATCTTGCGTTGCAATTGCAGGATGCCATAGACCAGCGCCTCGGCAGTGGGCGGGCAGCCCGGCACATAGATATCCACCGGCACGATCCGGTCACAGCCGCGCACGACGCTGTAGCTGTAATGATAATAGCCGCCACCATTGGCACAGGAACCCATGGAAATCACATAGCGCGGCTCTGGCATCTGGTCGTAGACTTTGCGCAGCGCCGGGGCCATCTTGTTCGTCAGCGTGCCGGCCACGATCATCAGGTCGGACTGGCGCGGGCTTGCGCGCGGCGCGGTGCCATAGCGTTCAAGGTCATATCGCGGCATCGATGTGTGCATCATCTCGACCGCACAACACGCTAGACCGAAGGTCATCCAGTGCAGCGATCCGGTGCGCGCCCAGTTGACGATATCCTCGGTCGAGGTCAGCAGAAACCCTTTGTCCTGCAACTCCCGGTTAAGCGCCTGCGTCGCGACCTCGCGGTCCGGCCCGGCGGTGTTGGCCCCCGTCATCACTGCCATTCCATCGCTCCCTTGCGCCATTCATAGGCAAAGCCCGCAGTCAGTATCGCCAGAAACACCATCATCGACCAGAACGCCGCCATACTGAGATCCGCGAAGGCCACCGCCCATGGAAAGAGCATGACAATTTCCAGATCGAAGATGATGAACAGGATCGACACAAGATAGAACCGCACGTCGAATTTCATCCGCGCATCGTCAAAGGCATTGAAGCCGCATTCATAGGCGCTCACCTTTTCGGGGTCGGGGTTGCGCACGGCGATGACGACAGCGGCAAGGATGAGGACAAGGCCCAGACCGATGGCAACGGCCAAGAGGATCAGAATGGGAAGATATTCCCTCAGCATCTCTTCCACGGGATGGCTCCTTTCATGCGCGCGCCGGGCGCGCATCAAGATGGCTGCATACTTCTTCGGGGTTTAAACCTGCCCCATCACGCGGTCAACCGAGGGCAGGACGGATTAACCACCGCAACAGCGCGATTTTCGCAGTTTGCATGCAACGGCATGCGGTATTCACGCACAATTGGCCAAGGATTCTGACCGCCCGCGCCGCGCCGCGGCAAATCCGCGCGACTCAGGGACGCTGCCAGCGCGGCCTGCGTCGTTCGAAGAAGGCGGCGATGCCTTCAGGGGCCTCCTCGCCCGCCCAGGTCTCGGCCAGCGCGCCGATGGTGGCGGCGATCACCTCGTCGTCGATGCGCGGCCCGAACCCGCGCAACAGCGCCTTGGCCTGCGCCACCGCCCCCGGCGCGCAGTCGAGATAGGGCGCGACCTCGGCCTCGACGGCCGCATCAAGATCTGCCTCAGGCACCTCCCGCGCCAGTAGCCCCAGCCGCACGGCCTCTGCCGCATCGAACCGGCGGCCCGACATGAAGACCCGCCGCGCCATCGCCTCGCCCATGCGCGCCGCCACATAGGGTCCGATGGTGGCCGGGATCAGCCCCAGCCGCGTTTCGGTCAGCGCGCAGAGCACATGATCGGCCCCCACCGCCACGTCGCAGACACTCATCATCCCCACACCACCGCCAAAGGCATTGCCCTGCACCCGGCCGATCAGCGGCTTGGGCAGCGTATTGAGCGCCTGAAGCATATGCGCCAGCTTGCCTGCCTCGCGGCTCCGCGTCACGGGATCGGCACTGAGTTGCTCGCGCATCCAGCCCAGATCACCGCCCGCGCAGAACGTCCTGCCGCGCGCCGCCAGCACCACCACACGCACGCGCGAATCGGCACCAAGCGCCTCTGCCGCCGCGTGCAGTTCGGCGATCATCTGAGCCGAGAGCGCATTATGCTTCTCCGCCCGGTCAAGCGTGAGCGTCGCAACTCCGCGCGCGTCCCTCTCGATACTGATTGTCTCGGTCATCTGTCCCCTCCCCGAATCGCCCGCGCCATCGCCGCCGCGCGCGACAGCACATCCGGGTTCAGCCCGGTCTCGTAGCCAAGCGACACCAGCCGTTCGTGCACTGCCTCGGTCGCCACGTTGCCGGCGGCACCCGGCGCATAGGGACATCCCCCCAACCCCCCCACGGCGGCGTCGAAGACCCGCAGGCCGCGCCCAAGCGCCACCTCGATATTGTCGAGCGCGCGGCCGCCGGTATCGTGAAAATGCCCCGCCAGCCGCTCCGCCGGCACGGACTCGCAGACCGCCGCGAGCATGACATCAACCGCCTCGGGCGCCGCCCGCCCAATGGTGTCGCCAAGGCTGATCTCGTAGCAGCCCATCTCCCACAGGCTCTCGGCCACCCGCACCACCTGTGCCGGGTCAACCGGCCCGTCGTAGGGGCATTCGACCACGCAGGACACATAGCCGCGCACCCGCAGCCCTTCGGCCCCCGCCGCCTCCATCACCGGGGCGAACCGCGCGAGGCTCTCGTCGATCGTGGCGTTGATATTGGCGCGTGAAAACCCTTCTGACGCCGAACCAAAGATCGCCACCTCGTCTGCCCCCGCCTCCAGCGCGTCCGTCAGCCCGCGCATATTGGGCGTCAGCGCGGCATAGCGCACACCGGGCGCGCGCGAGATTCCACGCAGCACCTCGGCGCTGTCGGCCATCTGCGGCACCCATTTCGGGCTGACGAAACTCGCCACCTCGATGCGCGAAAACCCCGCTTCGCTCAGCAGGTCCACCAGCGCGATCTTGTCGCGCGTGGCGATGCGCCGTTTCTCGTTCTGTAACCCGTCGCGCGGACCGACCTCGAAGATCTCGACCGTCCCGGTCATGGCTATTCCTCCGGCACAGGGTAGAAATCCCGCGCATAGATATCCTGCTCCCCGTCACGCGCCTTCGCCCGTCCGTAGGCGGGTCGCGCGCGCAACCGCTCCCAATAGGCCATAAGGCGCGGGTAGGCGTCCAGATCGACGTAATAGCGCGCCAGTTCGAACCCGTAGCCGAACATGATATCCGCCGCCGAGAAGCCCGAGGGCAACAGGTAGTCCCCGGCCATCCGCGCCTCCATCGCCGCCAGCGCCGCCCTGAGTCGCGCATTCAGAAGCTTCACGACCGGCACCGAGGGCTTCGCGGGCGGGCGCAGAAAGACAAGGTTCAGGTTGAGATTCTCCAGCAGACAGCCCACCGTTTCGGCATAGCTCAGCATCTCCAGCCAGTGCGCCCGCCCGGCGCTTCCCGGCGCAGGCATCAGCCCCGCCTCCGGGTAGGTCTCGCACAGCATCTGCACGATGGCGCCACTCTCGAACCACACGGCCCCCTCATGCTCCAGCACCGGCACGCGGCCAGCGGGCGAGAGCGCCAGAAACTCCGGGCTGCGCATTGACCCGTCGCGGATCGAGTAATAGGCCACCTCGTAATCGAGTCCGATCTCCTCCATCAGCCACAGCACCCGGAACGACCGCGCCAGCGGCACATGATGCAGCCGGATCATTCCCCCGCCTCCAGCCGCACCAGCGCGGCCCCCGCGCTCACCTGATCGCCCGCGCGCGCCAGCACCTCGGCCACCACCCCGTCGCGCGCCGCAAGCAAACCATGCTCCATCTTCATCGCCTCCAGCACCGCCAGCCGGTCGCCCTTGGCCACCACCTGCCCGGGCGCGGCAAAGACCGCCTTTACCACCCCCGGCATCGGCGCCTCGATGATGTCGGCATCCGCCCCCGCCGCGCCCTCGCGGTCGAGCGGATCAATCAGATCGAAGCTCAGCCCAAACCCGGCAAAGACCGTCACCCGCCGCCCGTCCACCGCCACCGGCGCGGCAGGCTCCCCGTCCAGCCGCCACAGGCCGCCCACGCGCCGCGCCTCGACGCGCACCGCGCCAATCTCCACGTCATGCGCCCCGCTTGAGAGCGTGGTGAGCCGCGCCACGATCTCCTCGCCGCCCTGCATCAGCCGCACCTCACGCGAGAGCGGCTGCCAGAGCGCAAACCCCGCCGCCTCCGGTGCGCCCTCCAGCAGGTCAAGGCCCGCCAGCACCGCCAGCGCCACCTCGCGCGGTCCCGGTTCCGGCACCACCACCAACGTGTCAATGTCGCGCGCGATCAGCCCGGTATCGACCTCGCCGCGCGCAAAACCCTCGTGCTGTGCCAGCGCGCCCAGAAAGGCAAGATTCGTCACCGTCCCCGCCACCTCCGTGCGCTCCAGCGCCGATGACAGCCGCCGCAGCGCCACGGCGCGCGTCGGCCCATGAGTGATCACCTTGGCGATCATCGGATCATACCAGGGGCTGATCTCGTCGCCGGCCCGCACGCCGCTATCGGCGCGGCAACCCGCCGGAAAGGCCAGATGCGCGAGCCGCCCCGTTGCGGGCAGAAACCCCTTGGGCACATCCTCGGCATAAAGCCGTGCCTCGAAGGCGTGACCATTGATTGCCAGATCCTCCTGGCGCGCGGGCAAGCCCTCGCCCGCCGCCACCCGCAACTGCCATTCCACCAGATCGACGCCGGTGATCGCCTCGGTCACCGGATGCTCCACCTGAAGACGCGTATTCATCTCCATGAACCAGAAGCGGTCGGGCCGCAGCCCATCCGCACCATCAACGATGAACTCCACCGTGCCCGCACCGCTATAGCCGATGGCCTCGGCCGCACGCACTGCCGCCCCGCCCATGGCCGCGCGCATCTCAGCGGTCATGCCCGGCGCCGGGGCCTCCTCGATCACCTTCTGATGACGGCGCTGCAACGAGCAATCGCGCTCGAACAGATGCACCGCGCGGCTGCCGTCGCCAAACACCTGCACCTCTATATGCCGGGGTTTCTGAATGTATTTCTCGATCAGCACGTCGGCATTGCCAAACGCGGTTCTCGCCTCCCCCTTGGCGCTCTCCAGCGCCTCCATGAAGACCTCCGGCGCCTCCACCAACCGCATGCCCTTGCCGCCACCGCCCGCCACGGCCTTGATCAGAACCGGATAGCCGATGGCATCCGCCGCCCCCGCCAGATGCTCAGGGTCCTGATTGGCCCCGTGATAGCCCGGCACCACCGGCACACCCGCCTTTTCCATCAGCGCCTTGGCGGCATCCTTGAGGCCCATTGCCCGAATGGCCGCCGCGGATGGCCCGATAAAGACCAGCCCCGCCGCCGCCACCGCCGCGACGAAATCGGGGTTCTCGCTCAGAAATCCATAACCGGGATGGATCGCGCCGCAGCCCGTTTCCAGCGCCGCCGCGATGATCGCCTCCCCGCGCAGATAACTCTCGGACGGGGCCGCCCCGCCGATCCACACCGCCCGGTCGGCGAGCGCCACATGCGCCGCCCCGCGGTCGGCGTCGGAATAGACCGCCACCACCTCGACGCCCATGGCCTGCGCCGTGCGCATCACGCGGCACGCGATCTCGCCCCGGTTGGCCACCAGAATCCGCTCAAACATGGCGCGCTCCCCTGCTTTCATCGTTCTTCAAATACTCAAATTCCGACATCACCACCCTCACATCCGGAAGACGCCAAAGCGCGTCTCCTCCACCGGCGCGTTGAGCGCGGCCCGCAAACTAAGGCTGAGCACATCGCGGCTTTTCCTCGGGTCGATCACGCCATCATCCCAGAGCCGCGCGCTGGCATAAAGCGGATGCGCCTGCCGCTCGAACATCTCGACCGTGGGCCGCTTGAACGCCTCCTCATCCTCGACCGACCACGCCTCGCCGCGCTTTTCCATCGCGTCGCGCTTGACCGTGGCCAAAACCCCTGCCGCCTGCGCGCCGCCCATCACCGAGATCCGCGAATTCGGCCAGGTCCACAGGAAACGCGGTTGATAGGCCCGCCCCGCCATCCCGTAATTGCCCGCGCCAAAAGAGCCGCCCACCAGCATGGTGATCTTGGGCACGCTTGTAGTGGCCACCGCCGTCACCATCTTGGCCCCGTGCCGCGCGATACCTTCGTTTTCGTATTTGCGCCCGACCATGAAGCCGGTGATGTTTTGCAGAAATACCAGCGGTATGCGCCGCTGGCTGCACAATTCGATGAAATGCGCGCCCTTGGCGGCGGCCTCCGAAAAGAGCACGCCATTATTGGCCACGATCCCCACCGGGCAACCCGTCACATGGGCAAAGCCCGTCACCAGAGTCTCGCCGAACCGCGCCTTGAACTCGTCGAAACGGCTGCCATCGACCAGCCGCGCGATCACCTCGCGGATATCGTAGGGCGTGCGCAGATCGGCAGGCACCACGCCAAGGATTTCCTCGGGATCATAGGCAGGCTCCTCGGGTGCCTCGAACCGGATGGCGGGTTCCGCCCCGCCCCCCAGATTTCCCACCGCGCGCCGCGCCAGGGCCAGCGCGTGCCCGTCATCCTCGGCCAGATAATCGGCCACCCCCGAGAGGCGCGTGTGCACATCGCCCCCGCCCAGATCCTCGGCTGTCACCACCTCGCCCGTTGCCGCCCTGACCAGCGGCGGACCGGCCAGAAAGATCGTGCCCTGATCCCGCACGATGATGGTGACATCGCTCATCGCGGGCACATAGGCCCCGCCGGCAGTGCAACTGCCCATCACCACGGCGATCTGTGCGATACCTTTCGCGCTCATCCGGGCCTGATTGTAGAAAATGCGCCCGAAATGATCGCGGTCGGGGAACACCTCGTCCTGATTGGGCAGGTTCGCGCCGCCCGAATCCACCAGATAGATGCAGGGCAGATGACACTCCTCGGCGATCTCCTGCGCGCGCAGATGTTTCTTGACCGTCATCGGATAATAGGTGCCGCCCTTCACGGTGGCGTCATTGCACACCACCATGCAGTCGCGCCCCATCACGCGCCCCACGCCCGCGATCACCCCGGCGCAAGGGGCCGCACCGTCATACATGCCATGCGCCGCGATCGCCCCCACCTCCAGAAACGGGCTGCCGGGATCGAGCAGCCCCGCCACCCGCTCGCGCGGGAGCATCTTGCCACGCGACAGATGCCGCGCGCGCGCGCCCGCGCCGCCGCCCTCGGCGGCCCGTTCCGCCGCCTCCGCAATCCCGCGCAGCGCGTCCAGATGCGCCGCGCGATTGGCGGCAAAGCCTTCCGACGACGGCAGGGCCGATGATTTCAGACGCATGGCTGTCGCTCCTCTCCAACCGATACTGTTGCAATTTTGCCGCGGCGCAGCACAGCGGGCCGAACTTGATTCACGTCAAAGTGACTTGACGCAACCCGCGCCATACCGGGGCGTGTCAGAACAAGAGTGGATAGACCATGACCAAGATTACCGCCCTCACCCTCGCCGCCCTCATGGCCTCGACCGCCGCCCCCGCGCTCGCGCAGTCCAAGGGCGACATCACCCTCGGCCTCGGTCTTGGCTGGGTCGAACCGAGCCAGAATTCCAACACGCTCGCCGGCAAGGTCGATGTCGATGGCAACCTGCGCCCGACGCTCACGGTGGAATATTTCATCGCCGACCGCATCGGCATTGAACTTCTCGCCGCCTGGCCCTTCCAGCATGACGTGAACCTGCAAGGCGCGGGCAAGGTGGCCGAGGTCAAGCACCTGCCGCCCACCCTCTCGCTGCAATATCACTTCGTCAACGCCAGCCCGATTACGCCCTTCGTCGGTGCGGGTATCAACTACACCTATTTCTTCGATGAGACCGGCAAGGGCGCTCTTGCGGGCGTGAATGTCGATCTCGACGATAGCTGGGGCCTCGCGCTTCACGCCGGACTTGACTACGCGATTTCCGAACGCGCAGCCCTGCGTGCCGACATCCGCTATATCGACATCGAAACCGATGTGAAGGTGGGTAGCGCCGATATCGGCAAGGTCAAGATCGACCCTTGGGTGTTCAACATCGCCTATGTAATGAAATTCTGATCTCTCCCCTCCCGAGAGCAGAACCATGGGGCCGGTCATCGCACCGGCCCTTTTTTATTGATGGCCAGTGTGCCCACACGCCCGGTCATGCGTTCGCCTCCGCCGCCGCGCGCGCCTTCAATTCCTTACGGATCACCTTGCCCGTGACCGTCATCGGCAACGCATCCAAAAACGCAATTTCCCTTGGGTAGGAATAGCTTGCAAGGCGCTCCTTGACATGAGACTGCAACTCTTTCGCCAGCACCTCTGACGGGTTGACGCCCGCACGCAGCACCACATAGGCCTTGACGATCTCGGTGCGCAGGGGATCGGGCTTTCCCACCACGCCTACCGTCGCCACCGCCGGATGCGTCAGCAGGCAATCCTCGATCTCCGCCGGGCCGATCCGGTAGCCGGCGGAGGTGATCACGTCATCCTCGCGCCCCACGAACCGGATATACCCGTCCTCGATCACCCCCCGGTCGCCCGTCACCAGCCAGTCGCCGCGAAACTTTTCCGCCGTCTCGCGCGGTTTTTTCCAATATTCCAGCATCATGGAGGCCGATCCTCGCCTGACCGCGATATCGCCCTCGCCCGGCACCTCGTGCCCTTCGGCGTCGATCACCGCCACCGCGTGCCCCGGCACGGCCCGCCCGAGACAGCCCGGCACCGGGCTGAAGAGGGCAGCGCAGGACGTGGCCACCATGTTGCACTCGGTCTGCCCGTAAAACTCGTTGATGGTAAGGCCAAACGCCTGCCGCCCCCAGTCGAGCATCTCGGCCCCCAACGGCTCACCGCCGCTCGCCACGCTCCGCAGGTCTTCGATCCGCGCGCCCTCGGCCTTCAGCATCCTGAGCGCCGTGGGGGGGAAAAATACATTTCTGACAGCGCCTTCCCGCATGACCCTCAGGCACTCCGCGACTCCGAATTTCGCCATCCGCGCCGCCACCACCGGCACGCCGATCGCCAGCCCCGGCATCAGCACATCGAACAGCCCGCCGATCCAGGCCCAGTCGGCCGGCGTCCAGAGGCAATCGCCCGGCTGCCCCAGGAAATCATGGCTCAACTCCACCCCCGGCAGGTGCCCCGTCAACACCCGATGCGCATGCAGCGCGCCCTTGGGGCTGCCGGTGGTGCCGCTGGTATAGATCAGCACCGCAGGCTCGTCCGCGCCCGTGTCCACCGTCTCGAACAGCCCCTCGGGCAGCGTCTCGGCCTCGGGCACCAGCGTGGCCACCTCGGGCATCGCGGCGAGCAGCCCCACGCCCTCGGCATCGGTCACCACCGCGCGCGCGCCCGCATCGCCCACGCGGCTCAAGAGCGCGTCCTGCTTGAAGAGTTTGAACAAGGGAATTGAAATCGCGCCGATTTTCCAGATCGCGATATGCGCCACCGCACACCAGGCACCCTGAGAGCGCAACACCCCCACCCGGTCGCCGCGCATCACGCCGCGCGCCACAAGCCCCAGCGCCAGCCGGTCCGCCATGGCGCGCAAGGCGCCATAGCTCACCTCCCGCGCGCCTTCGCCCGAAAGATCTCGAATTGCCAGACGGTCCGGCGCGCGCGCCGCCCAGTCGTCACAGACCTGCGCCGCCATGTTGAGCCGCTCTGGGATGTCCCAGCCAAACCCGTCGCACAGCGCCTCATAGGAAGCGCGTCGCAGCAAGGGCCGCATCTCCATCACACCTCCTCCCGTCGGTCCGCGACCCGCCCGAACCGGTCCACGAAATATTCCACACGCCCGCCCGCCTGCGGCACACAGGCCACCACCAGCCACAGGCCCGCGCTCGACGCCGGGGTAGCGGCGCAATCGCTGAGCCGCGCCTCCCCGCCCGTCTCGGCCACATAACGCGCGGCGATCCGCTCGATCACATCGGTCTCGGTCGTGTTCAACGCCCGCAGGCCCATGAGCAGCCCCAACACGCCAGCCAGCCCGACCAGCCCCGCCAACGGCAAAAGGAGATGCCGCGCCATCGTTTCATGCCTCCGGTCGGACTGTGCGCAGATCACGCCCTCTCATGCCATCGCCGCCGTCAACTCGCGTCCGATCAGCATCCGCCGGATCTCGGACGTGCCCGCGCCGATCTCCATCAGCTTCGCGTCGCGGAACAGCCGCGCGACGGGCGCATCGTTGAGGAACCCCGCGCCGCCCATGGCCTGCACCGCCTGATGCGCTTGCACCATCGCCTGCTCGGAAGCATAGAGACAGCAGGCCGCCGCATCCTGCCGCGTGACCTCGCCCCGGTCACAGGCCTTGGCCACCTCGTAAACATAGGCCCGCGCCGAATTCATGGCCGTATACATGTCGGCGATCTTGCCCTGCATCAGCTGGAATGACCCGATGGGTTGCCCGAACTGCCTGCGCGTCGAAACATAAGGCATGACCTCGTCCAGACAGGCCGCCATGATCCCGGTGCCAATGCCCGCCAGCACTACGCGTTCGTAATCGAGGCCCGACATGAGCACGCGCACGCCGCGCCCCTCCTCGCCCAGGACGTTCTCGAAGGGCACCTCGACATCCTCAAAGATCAACTCGGCGGTGTTGGAGCCGCGCATCCCCAGCTTGTCGAAATGCGGGCTGGTGCTGAAACCCTTCATGCTTTTCTCGATCAGGAACGCCGTGATACCCCGGCTGCCCGCCGCCGGGTCGGTCTTGGCATAGACCACAAGCGTATCGGCATCCGGCCCGTTGGTGATCCAGTATTTGTTGCCATTCAGCCGGTAATGGTCGTTGCGCCGCTCGGCGCGCAGGCTCATCGAAACCACGTCGCTGCCCGCCCCGGCCTCGGACATCGCAAGCGCACCCACATGCGCGCCGCTGACCAGCCCCGGCAGATATTTCGCCTTTTGCGCGTCATTACCGTTGAGCTTGATCTGATTGACGCAGAGATTGGAATGCGCGCCATAGCTGAGCGAGACCGAGGCCGAGGCGCGCGCAATCTCCTCCACCGCGACCACATGGGCGAGATAGCCCATCCCCGCGCCGCCATGTTCCTCGGGCACGGTGATGCCCAGAAGGCCCAGTTCGCCCATCTCGGGCCAGAGTTCCGGCGGAAAGGCATTGTCGCGGTCAATCTGCGCAGCCATCGGCTTCACCCGCTCCTGCGCCCAGCGATGCACCATGTCGCGCAAGGCGTTCACGTCCTCGCCCAGATCAAACGTCATCACCGCATTGAACATCGCGCCATCCCTCCCCGGCCCGGTTATTGAACAGATGTTCATTTATAGGCACGAAGCCGGCGCCGCGTCAATCCCGTGCAATCGAGGGGCGCAGGATCACAGCACGAAAATCCCCCGCGCGTCAGACGGCGGGGGGCATGTCTTGCAGGGGCTGGCGCCGATCCTACTGGTCGAGGAAGGACCGCAGCTTCCTTGAGCGGCTGGGATGCTTGAGCTTGCGCAGCGCCTTGGCCTCGATCTGCCGGATACGCTCGCGCGTCACGCTGAACTGCTGGCCCACCTCCTCAAGCGTGTGATCGGTGTTCATGCCGATACCAAATCGCATCCGCAGAACCCGTTCCTCACGCGGGGTAAGCGAGGCCAGAACCCGCGTTGTCGTCTCCTTGAGGTTGTCCTGAATGGCGCTGTCGAGGGGCAGGATGACGTTCTTGTCCTCGATGAAATCGCCAAGCTGGCTGTCTTCCTCGTCGCCGATGGGCGTCTCGAGCGAAATCGGTTCCTTGGCGATCTTCATCACCTTGCGGACCTTTTCCAGCGGCATTTGCAGCTTTTCGGCCAGTTCCTCGGGCGTGGGCTCGCGCCCGATCTCATGCAGCATCTGACGTCCGGTGCGCACCAGCTTGTTGATGGTCTCGATCATATGGACGGGAATGCGGATCGTGCGCGCCTGATCCGCGATGCTGCGGGTGATCGCCTGCCGGATCCACCAGGTCGCATAGGTCGAGAACTTGTAGCCGCGGCGATACTCGAACTTGTCCACCGCCTTCATCAGGCCGATATTGCCTTCCTGAATGAGATCAAGGAATTGCAGGCCGCGGTTGGTGTATTTCTTGGCAATCGAGATCACAAGACGAAGGTTGGCCTCCACCATCTCCTTCTTGGCCTGCCGCGCCTCCTTTTCGCCCTTCTGGACCTGATTGACGATGCGGCGGAATTCGCTGATGTCGAGACCCACATATTGGCCCACCTGCGCCATGTCGGCGCGCAGCTCCTCGACCTTGTCACGGCTACGCTCCAGGAACATCTGCCAGCCGCGCCCTGATTTGCGTGTCATGTCATCAAGCCAGTTGGGGTCAAGCTCGCGCCCGCGATAGGCCTCGATGAATTCAGAGCGGTTGATCCGCGCCTGATCGGCCAGCTTCACCATCGCCGAATCGATCTGCATGATGCGGCGGTTGATGCCGTAAAGCTGATCGATCAGCGCCTCGATCCGGTTGCTGTGCAGATGCAGCGAATTGACCATTTCCACAATCTCGGAGCGCAGCGTCTGATAGATTGCCTCCTGATCGGCCGAGAACAACGCATGCTCGTTCAACGTGGCCGATATGCGGCTGTCCTGCATGTCGCTCAGCCGCGCGAAATCCTCTGCGATGCGGTCGAGCGTGTCGAGCACGCGCGGCTTGAGCGCGGCCTCCATCGCGGCCAGGCTCATGTTGGCCTGCTCGTCGTCTTCCTCGTCCTCCTCGCGGTGGATCGGGTTGCCATCGGCGTCAAATTCTTCGTCTGCCCCGTTGCGCACCGTTCGAGACGGCGGGGTGCTCACATTGGCGGCCAACACCGGCTCGCCCGCCTCCTCGCCCGGCTGGTTGCCAAAGGTCGCCTCGAGGTCGATCACGTCACGCAGCAGGATATCCTCACCCAGAAGCTCGTCGCGCCAGATGGTGATGGCCTGAAAGGTCAGCGGGCTTTCACAAAGCCCCGCGATCATCGTGTTGCGGCCCGCTTCGATGCGCTTGGCAATCGCGATCTCGCCCTCGCGGCTGAGCAACTCGACGCTGCCCATTTCGCGCAGATACATGCGCACCGGATCATCCGTGCGGTCGAGCTTTTCCTCTTTCCCCGAGCCGAGCGTGATCTCGCCGCGCCGCCCGATCTCGGCGATCGCGGTCGAGCGCCCGTCTTCCTCCTCGGCATCTTCTTCCTCAATGATGTTGATGCCCATTTCCGAGAGCATCGACATCACGTCCTCGATCTGCTCGGACGAGACCTGATCGGGTGGCAGAACCTGATTGAGTTGGTCGTAGGTGATAAAGCCTTTTTCCCGCGCCTCGGCGATCATCCGTTTGACCGCGGCCTGCGACATGTCGAGCGAAACATCGGCATCCTGCTCGTCGGGCTTGTGGTCGTCGGTATCCTTGGCGGCCATGCGCATCTCCTTGACGTTTGCGGGCGGGGTGATTCGCTAAGGCGAATCAATAGCGCGATCAGATGATTCGCACACCCGTCTACCCGGTATTTCCCTTGTCTTCCTCACCAAAATTCCTCAGCGTGGCGCTTTGCCCATGCCCAGCCGGTCAAGAAGGGCGGCAAATTCCGCCCGCTCCTCACGGTTGAGCCGCGCGCCATTCTCACTCGTTTCATATTCCGTCCGGTCCTCCTGCTGGCTTCGGATCGCACGGTTGCGCGCCTCCGCCGCCTGCCTGAGCCGCCATGTCACCGTCTCGTCGGCCAGCCCCTCGATGTCTTCGACCGCCTCGCGCAATTCGTCCTCGATGCCCTTGCCCGCGCTCAGTTTGGCGAATTCCTCGCGCAGGGTCTGCGCGGCGCGCCCGGCATCCCCGCGATGACGAACCGGCGGTGATATCGCGACGTGGGGCAGGCGCATGAGCTTTTCAAGAGGGCCATCGCCGATTTCCGCCGCGATCTGCGCGCGCAGCGTCTCGGCACCGGCATGGGCATGGCGCAGGATCGCCCCACGCAGGGCCGCGTGCTCGGGGTCGCGACACTCCATCCGTTCGATCTGCGGCTCGAAGTCCTCGGCCAGCTCGGGGCAGGACAGGAGCGCGGCAAGGATCACCGCTTCGCGCAGCCGCATCGCCTCGGCAGGGTCCGCCGACACCAGGGCCGAGGATTTCGTGCTGGCACGGGCGTTTTCGGGAGGTTGCCACCGGCCCTTGCGCGCACCGGGTTGCGGCGCGGGAGACACGCGGCGCGGATTGAAAAGCTGCCAGCGCAAATCCTTGAGTTCGCGCTCGTAGAACCCACGCACCGACGGATCGCGTATCCGCCCGGTCGCCTCGCGGCAGACCCGTTCAAGCGCCGCCTTGCGCTCGGGGCTGTCGAAATCGCGCCCCTCGGTTTCGCGCCGCCACAAAAGCTGCACCATCGGCTGCGCGTCGTCGATCAGCGCCTGCATCGCCCGCGCGCCGCCCGTGCGCAGCAGGTCGTCGGGGTCCTTGCCCTCGGGCATCAGCACGAAACGCAGCGATTTCCCGGCCTCCAGCAGCGGCAGCGCCAGATCGACCACGCGTTCGGCCGCCCGCAGCCCTGCCTTGTCGCCGTCGAGCGCGATCAGCGGCTCGTCGGCCATGCGCCACAGCATCTGCACCTGATATTCGGTCACAGCCGTGCCCAGAGGGGCCACCGCCGCCTCGAACCCGCCCGCCACCAGCGCGATCACGTCCATATAGCCTTCGGCCACGATCAGCGGCTGCCCCTTGCCAGCCGCCTCGCGCGCGGGGCCGTGATTGTAGAGTGTGCGGGACTTGTCAAACAACTCGGTCTCGGGCGAGTTGAGGTATTTCGCGTTGTCGTTCGGATCCATCGCCCGCCCGCCAAAGGCGATGCAGCGCCCACGCGCGTCGCGGATCGGAAACATGATGCGGTTGCGGAACACGTCATAGGGCTTGCTGCCCCTGTCGCTCTCCCTTGCCAGCCCGCAGGCGAGGATCAGATCGGGGGCCACGCCCTTGCCCGTCAGGTGATCCCACAGCCCCTGCCAGCCGTCCGGGGCAAAGCCCAGCTCGAACCGCTCCTGCACCTGCGGCGCCAGAGCGCGGCCCTTGAGATAGTCCCGCGCCGCCGCCCCGGCACCTGCGCGCAGTTGCAGGCCGAAATATTTGACCGCCTGCTCCATCACCTCGGTCAACTGCCCGCGCCGGTCGGCCTTGACCTGCGCCTGAGGATCGCGCTCGGGCATCTGCATTCCGACCTCGGCAGCCAGGATGCGCACGGCCTCTATGAACTCCACATTCTCAGTCTCGCGGACAAAGGAAATCGCGTCGCCCTTGGCGTGACAGCCAAAGCAGTAATAGAATCCCTTCCGGTCATCGACATGAAAAGACGCGGTTTTTTCCTGATGAAAGGGGCATGGAGCCCAGAGATCGCCCTTGGCCGGATTGGATTTGCGATTGTCCCACATGACCTTGCGGCCCACGACCTGCGCGATGGACAGGCGCGATTGCAATTCGTCGAGGAATCCGGGTGGCAGGCTCATGCCCTATATATCGGCCTAGGGCGCGTGGCTGTCCAGTGGTTCACTGCGTCTCGCATTGCGTGACCCAGGACCCGGCCACATCCTTTTGAAGATCGGCTTGGGGCAATTCGTAGACCCAATCCACAAGCGGTTGCACGGCCGGGGCGAAGGGTGCATTCGCCGCGCCCAGACCGGCGGTGATGTCGGCCTTGGCCGCATCTGCCCCCTGCCCCGCCTTGCGCGCCTCGACGGCGGCGGCGACGATCTCGCCCGTGGGCGCGCAGATCGGATTCTGCGCCGTGGCAGCCATGGGCAAGGCAACGAAAAAGCAGGCGAAAAGCGCGCGCATATTGGGTCTCCGGCTCTGGTCCGGTGCCACTCTAGGCGAAAATTCCGGCGCTGTCAGCGCCCCTTTGCCGGGGAAGTCCGCCGCGCCGCGACCCGCGTCATGGCGGCGGCCATCTCGTGCACCAGCGTTCCGGCCATGGATCGGAACCCCATGATTTCATAAGCCTCCGCCTCAACCCTCGTGATCGCCGCCGCCATATGCCCCAGATCGCTGCGCGCGGTCTGCCCCACGCCAAAGATGCTCTCGCGCAGATCAAGCGGCGTGAGCCGCGCCAGCACGTCACCCGCCCCGGCCCCTTCCAGCCGCAGCACCGCCCAGCCGTCGGACTGATCGGCAAGCGCGGCATGATCGGCCAGCCCCGCCCCCGGTGCGACCCCGATCAACAACGCCAGATCCAGCCCGAACCACTGCACCCGCGCAGCACCTTGCGCGATCACCTGCCCCGGTGCGGGCCAGCCCAGCCCCTGCGCGCCGAGCATGGCCGCCACCGCCGCCGCCTGCCCCTTGTAGGGCGCGACAGACGTTATCGGTCCCAAGGCGATTTCCGAGAGGCGCAGCGCACCCGCCGCCACCGGCACCAGCCCCGCGCAGGGGCTTTTCTCCACCAGATCAGCCACGCATCCGCCCTCCCTCGGGATCGACCCAGCCAGGCGCGCAGACCTCGCAGATCGTGACCGAGCCGCGCAGATGATCGACCGCGCGCACCCGCTCGCCGATCCGCGCCCGCCCCCGCGCAAGGAAGCCGAGCGCGATCACATGCCCCAACGTGGGCGAATAGCAGGCGCTTGTCACATAGCCCCGGTCATTGGCGCTCACCGCCTCGGCCCCCTCATCAAAGAGATGCGCCCCGGCCAGGATTTCCTTGATTTCACCGACGGGTTTCAACCCCACCAACTGCTCGCGTCCCTCCTCCATCAGCCCCGGACGCGACGCCGCTGCCCGGCCGACAAAGTCCTTTTTCGTGCTCATCACCCCCTGCATCCCGATGTCGAAGGCCGTCACCCGGCCATGGATCTCGGCATGGGTGATGAACCCCTTCTCGATCCGCAGCACATTGAGCGCCTCCATCCCGTAGGCCCCGCCGCCCATTGCCTCGGCCCGCGCCACCAGCAGATCGGAAAGCGCGGCACCAAAGCGCGCGGGCACGGCGATCTCATAGCCCAGCTCGCCCGAAAACGAGATACGGAAAAGCCGCGCCGCAACCGCGCCGATACGCACCTCGCCAAAGCCCATGAAGGGCAGGTCCGGCACCTCATCAAGCACACCTGCCAGCACGTCGCGCGCGTTCGGTCCCGCCACGGCGAATTGCGCCCACTGTTCCGTGACAGAGATCGCGCGCGCGTCCAGATCAGACCGCAGCACCTGAGCCGCGAAATCAAGATGTCGCATCACCTGCCCCGCCGCCGCGGTGGTGGTGGTCACAAGGTAATGCGCCGCGCCCAACCGCGCGCAGGTACCGTCATCCATCACATGCCCGTCCTCGCGCAGCATGAGGCCATAGCGCACGCGACCCTCTGCCAGCTTCGACATGGCATTGGTGTAGACGAAATCCAGAAACCGCGCGGCATCAGGGCCTTGCACGTCGATCTTGCCAAGAGTGGAGACATCGCAGACCCCCACCGACTGCCGCACCATCGCAACCTCCCGATCGCAGGACTGCCGCCAATGCGTCTCTCCCGCTCGCGGAAAATAACTCGGGCGATACCACAGCCCCGCCTCGATCATCGGCGCGCCGCGCACGACGCTCGCGCCATGCGAGGTGGTCAGCCGCTCGGGCGCGAACCCCTTGCCGCGCGCGCCTGCCCCCATGGCCGCGACGGGAACCGGAACATAAGGCGGGCGAAAGGTCGTCGTGCCGGTCTCGGGGATCGTGCGCCCGCTCGCCGCCGCCAGCACGGCAAGGGCGGCCACGTTGGAATTCTTGCCCTGATCGGGGGCCATCCCTTGCGTGGTGTAGCGCTTCATATGCTCGACCGAGCGGAAATTCTCTTTTGCTGCCTGCACCACATCCTTGACCGTCACATCGTTCTGGAAATCGAGCCAGGCCCGCCCCCGCCCCGGCACCTGCCAGAGCGGCAGGATGTCATAGCGCCCGTCCTGCGCCGGGGGGGCGGTGATATTCGGCACGGGCAAACCAAGATCGCGCGCGGCGCGCAGTCCCGCCTCCAGCCCGCTCGCAAGACAGGCCCGGGTCGAGAACCGCCCCGCCGCCGCCCCGGCCACCTCCATCCCCGGCACCGCGCCCTCAGGCGCGAGAAAGGCGGCAAGGCTCTCGTCCCATACGGGTCGCGCGCCCATGTGACAGGCCAGATGCACCGTCGGGTTCCACCCGCCCGACACCGCAAGACAATCGGCGGCGAGCCGCACTTCGCCTTTGGCCGTGGCCACCATCACCGCCTCCAACCCGCGCCGCCCGCTTGTGCCGGTCACCTGCGCCCCCGCATAGAACGGCACATCAAGCGCGCACTCCACCCCGGTGCGCGCATCAACGAGCGCCGCCACATGCACGCCTGCGCCCTGCAAATCCGCCACCGTGCGATGTGCGCCGTCATTATTGCCAAAGACCACGGCCGACTGCCCCGGCGCCACGCCCCAGCGGTTGAGATAGGCGCGCACAGCCCCCGCCATCATCACGCCGGGCCGGTCATTGGCGGCAAAGGCCACCGGCCGTTCCAGCGCCCCCGAGGCCAGCACCGCGCGCCGCGCCACGATCCGCCAGAAACAGCCCTTGGGCGCGCCGTGCCGCGCCGCCATCCCCGGCGCGCTGCGCTCGAACGCGCCATAGGTGCCGCCGTCATAGGCCCCGGTGACAGAGGTGCGCGTCATGATCCGCACATTCGGGCGCGCCGCCAGATCGCGTGCCAGCCCCGCCGCCCAATCCGCGCCCTCAATCCCGTCCACCTCCTCGGCCTCGGCCAGAAGCCGCCCGCCTGGGGCCAGATCCTCCTCGGCCAGGATCACATCCGCCCCCGCCTCCGCCGCCGCCCATGCCGCCATCAGCCCCGCAGGCCCCGCCCCGATCACCAAGAGATCGCAATGGGCATAGGCGCGCTCATGGCCATCCTCGGCGGCCACGCCCGACAGCGCCCCCAGCCCCGCCGCGCGACGGATCGCCGGCTCATAAACCCGCTCCCAGAAGGCGCGCGGCCACATGAAGGTCTTGTAATAGAACCCCGCTCCAATGAAGGGCGCCATCAGGTCATTCACCGCCAGCACGTCAAACCCGAGCGAGGGCCAGCGGTTCTGACTGCGCGCCTCCAGCCCCTCGTGCATCTCCACAACGGTCGCGCGCTGGTTGGGGGCCTGCGCCGCACCGCGCCCCAGCGTCACAAGCGCATTCGGCTCCTCGCTGCCCGCCGTCATGATGCCGCGCGGGCGGTGATACTTGAAGGACCGCGCCACCATACGCACCCCGTTGGCCAGAAGCGCCGAGGCCAGCGTATCGCCCGCAACCCCCTCATAGCCCTGCCCGTCAAAGCTGAACCGCAGCACCCGGCTGTGATCGATACCGCGCCCCTTGCCGTCGATCCTCATGCGCCCGCTCCCTCGCCCGCGAGCCGCGCGCCGCGCACCTCGTGACGCACCGTATCGCGTGTGACCACGAGCCAGCCGCCGCAACCTTGCCCGTGATACCAAAGCTCCTCGGTCTGTCCCGCCGGGTTGTCGCGGTTGTGCAGGTAGTCATTCCAGTCAGGCCCCCAGTCGCCGCCGTCGGGCCGCGCCAGAGCCGCGCCCATATGGCTGAACTCCCGGATATCGCGCGCGCCGCAGAGCGGACAGGGAAGCCTCATCGCGCCTGTTCCTTCATCGTTCTGAAAATACTCAATTCTCCACCCTTTCCACACGCCTCAATGCAGGTTGTGCTGGCTGCCTGTGCCTTCTTCGTCCATCAGCCCGCGCCCGGTGGCGAAGCGGTCGAGACGAAAGCGCGCGGCGACCGGGTGCGGCGTTCCGGTGGCAATGAGATGCGCGGTCACATCGCCAGAGCCGGGCACCGCCTTGAACCCGCCATAACACCAGCCGCAATTGACGATCAGCCCCTCCACATGGGTGCGGTCAATGATCGGAGAGCCGTCGGGCGACATGTCCATGATCCCGCCCCAACTGCGCAAAAGCTGCGCGTTGCCGATCATCGGCATGAGCGCAAGCCCCGCCTCCATCACATGCTCGGCCATGGGCAGGTTGCCGCGCGCGGCGTAAGAGGCGTAGAAATCCAGATCGCCGCCAAAGACCAGCCCGCCCTTGTCGGACTGGCTGATATAGAAATGCCCCATGCCGAAGGTCACGACGTGATCAAGGCAGGGCTTCAGCCCCTCGGTGACGAAAGCCTGGAGCACATGGCTCTCGATCGGCAGGCGCATTCCGGCCATCGCCGCCACCTGGCTGGAGCGGCCCGCGACGATCATCGCCACCTTGCCTGCGCGAATGGCCCCGCGCGTGGTCTGCACGCCGGTAACGCGACCGTCCGCGATGTCGATGCCCGTGACCTCGCAATTCTGGATCAGGTCGACGCCGCGCGCGCTTGCCCCCCGCGCAAAGCCCCAGGCCACCGCGTCATGGCGCGCGGTGCCCGCGCGGCGCTGCAAGAGGCCGCCATGGATCGGAAAGCGCGCGGATTCGAAATCGAGGAACGGCACCATCCGGCGCACGCCCTCGCGGTCGAGAAGTTCCGCATCGTCGCCCTGATTTCGCATGGCGTTGCCGCGCCGGGCGAAGGCGTCGCGCTGGCCATCGGAATGGCACAGGTTGAGCACGCCACGCTGGCTCATCATCACGTTGTAGTTAAGCTCCTGCTCCAGCCCCTCCCAGAGCCGGAGCGAATGGCTGTAGAATTCCGAATTTCCCGGCAAGCCATAATTGGCGCGCACGATGGTGGTGTTGCGCCCCACATTGCCGCCGCCGAGATACCCCTTTTCCAGCACCGCCACATTGGTGATCCCGTGCCGCGCGGCAAGGTAATAGGCCGTGGCCAGCCCATGCCCGCCGCCGCCGATGATCACCACCTCATAGCGATCCTTAGGCGTGGCGTCGGCCCAATGCGCCTGCCAACCGCGATTGCCGGTCAACCCTTCCTTCAGTATTCGCAGCGCCGAGAACCGCATGTTGCCTCCGTGCCAGAGCGCGCCTTGCCCCGTCTTAACAACAGCGAGGCCAGGACTCCGCCCCCGTTAGCGCCATTTTCTTGTCGCTCCGCGACCTGGCCGCGTCAGAGCCCCATCGCGCGATAGCTTGCGGCCACGCGGGCAATGGCCACCAGATAGGCGGCGGTGCGCAGGTCGGTCACATCCTCGCGCCCATGCCAGATCTCGCGCATCGCCTGATAGGCGGTGCGCATGGTGTCATCCAGCCCCGAGCGCACCAGTTCCAGCTCGCCCGCGCCCCGCAGGTATTTCTGCTTGAAATCGGGCGAAATGTCCCAGGCATCGCCGATGCCGCGGTTGAGCCTCTCCAACTCGTTCACAATCAACTGGTGGCGCGCCTCCTCCTGCCGTCGTCCGATCCGGCCAAAGCGGATATGGCTGAGGTTCTTGACCCATTCGAAATAGGACACCGTCACGCCGCCCGCGTTGGCATACATGTCGGGAATGATCACCGTGCCCTTCTGGCGCAGTATCTCGTCCGCGCCCGCCGTGATCGGCCCGTTCGCGGCCTCGATGATGAGCGGCGCAGTAATACGCTCGGCGTTTTCGAGATTGATCACGCCTTCGAGAGCCGCCGGGATCAGGATGTCGCACGCACCCTCGAGCACCTTCGCCCCCTCGCGGACAAAGCTCCCGCCCGGATAACCCTCGACGCCGCCATGGCGCGCGATCCAGTTGCGCACAGCCTCAACATCAAGCCCGGTGTCATCAAGAAGCGCGCCGTCGCGCTCGATGATTGCGGTAATCTTGCAGCCGTCTTCCTCCGACAGGAACTTGGCGGCATGATAGCCCACATTGCCAAGGCCCTGCACGATCACCCGCTTGCCGTCGAGCGTGCCCGACAGGCCCGCTGCCGCGATATCCTCGGGATGGCGAAAGAATTCCTGCAACGCATATTGCACACCGCGCCCGGTGGCCTCGGTGCGGCCCTGGATGCCACCGGCATTGACCGGCTTGCCAGTGACGCAGCCGCGATAGTTGATATCGGTTGTGGCCATGCGCTTGTACTGATCTGCGATCCAGGCCATTTCGCGCTCGCCCGTGCCCATGTCGGGGGCGGGCACGTTCTGCGCGGGGTGGATCAGATCGCGCTTGATCAACTCATAGGCAAAGCGGCGGGTGATCTGTTCAAGCTCATGCTCCTCCCATTCGCGCGGGTCGATGCGCAAGCCCCCCTTGGAACCGCCGAACGGCACCTCGACCAGCGCGCATTTGTAGGTCATCAGCGCGGCGAGCGCCTCGACCTCGTCCTGATGCACGGCCATGGAATAGCGGATGCCGCCCTTCACGGGCTCCATATGCTCGGAATGGACGCTGCGATAGCCGGTGAAGGTGTGGATCTGCCCGCGCAGCCGCACGCCAAAGCGCACCGTGTAGGTGGCATTGCAGACGCGGATCTTTTCCTCGAGCCCCGGCGAAAGATCCATCAGCGCCACCGCGCGGTTGAACATCAGGTCCACGCTTTCGCGGAATGTCGGCTCTTTTCTGTCGGTCATGATTACCCTCTCTCGGCTTGGGCAGACCGATGCGTGCCGGCCGCCTTGCACGGGCCATGGTTATGCGGCGCGGGCGGCATGTCGAGTCGAAATTCCGGCCCTTTCCCGTCATGCGTGCGACTCATTCCGGACGCTCCCGGAGGGGTTAAATCGATTGTTGACGAAACCGAGACAACATCAACATGCGTATTGAATTGTAATTACAAATGGTTAACGCATCCTTCTCGACGCCCAGAAAGCCACATTTATACCACATTTCGGGATGAAAAGACATTGATCCTTCGGCTCGCCCGCCATTGCTGTGCGGGCATTATGAACAGGTGACGAGATGCGTTTGTTTGAAAGACCACAATTAATGACCGCCCCGACCATGCAGGGCCGCAAGACGCATGGCGGCTTGCATGTCCGGTTGCACCGCTTCGCGCGGCAAGAAGATGGGTCGGCCACCGTTTTTGCCTTCTTCCTCTTCATCATAATGCTGGTCATGGGTGGCTTCGCGCTCGACACCATGCGACACGAAACCGAACGCTCCAGTCTTCAGGCCACGCTCGACCGGGCCGTTCTGGCTGCGGCTTCGGCGTCCAACGAAACCGAGGCGCGGGCGATCATCGAGGATTACTTCGCGAAGGCCGGAAAGTCCGATTACCTTCTGGGCCAGCAGAAGGGCGATATCAGCGTGACGCTCAACAGCGCGCGCATCGTCGCACGGGCCCAGACCGAAATCGACACCTACCTGATGAAGCTCAACGGGGTCGATACGCTCAACGTCAGCGCCCTGTCCGCAGCCGAGGTGCGCATTCCCAATCTCGAGGTGGTGCTGGTGCTCGACGTGTCGGGTTCGATGTCCAGCAACAACAAGATCGACAACCTGAAAAAGGCCGCCAAGGAATTCGTCGATCTGGTGATGGGCAATGCCCGTGACGGCTCCACCGTGATCTCGATCGTGCCGTTCAGCTTTTCGGTCAGCCCGCCGCTTTCGATCTACAACGCGCTCGCCGTGGAAGAGACGCACGACTATTCGACCTGTCTGGAGTTCAAGGACAACGACTACACCCATGCCACGCTGACCAGCGGAAGCTCGTCCCTCAGCAACGGCATCCCGGTGAACCAGATGGTCTACACCTCGGTCTATGGCGGGTTCTACAGCGACGAACTCAACCAAAGCTGGCGGTCGTGCTACAACGACGACTACATCCGTATCCTGCCCTATTCGAAGAGCGTCTCGGAACTGCACGCCAAGATCGACGGCCTGCTGCCCGCGGGCAACACCTCGGGCAACGAGGGCATGAACTGGGGCGCGGCGCTGCTTGACCCGACCTTCCGGCAGGTCACCAGCGCCATGATCGCCGCCAACGACCTGGATCCGGACCTGGCCCGCGTGCCTGCGGATTACGGCGACAGCGAAACGCTCAAGGCGATCATCTTCATGGGCGACGGCGCCAACACCACCTCCTATTTCTTCGACAGGTCGAACCCCGCCTATCGTGGCAAGCATTCCGATCTCTTCGAGGTTCGGTATAGGGACAGCCAGTTCAAATACGCCTACAACAAGAATAACGTGCAAATCCGCCTCGAAGGCAGCACAGGTCTGGCCAAGTGCACGGACGACAGGTGGGTCTGCATCTTCGAAGGCGACGGCATCGGAAAATCGATCTATTACCTCTACAGTCAGACGAAGAAACAGTACTATTCGATCGACGAGTCGACGGAAGAACAGCAGGTCTGGCTCTCGCCCACCCAGTTCAGCAACCTCAAGAATACCGTCGATGGTTACATCGCCACCGTTCAGCTTGACTGGGAAATCGCCTGGGGCCTGATGTCTCCGGATTATCACCGACGGATCACGGGCGATGACCGGGCGTGGAACGACTATATCGGTTCGGAGTTCGTGAACGGAGCCAGGAAGAACACCCTGATGCAAAGCGTGTGCAGCGCCACCAAGCGCGCGGGCGTGGTGGTCTATTCGATCGGCTTCGAGGTGCCCAAGGGTGGCACCGCAGACCGCGAACTGGCCAAATGCGCCACCTCGGGCAGCCATTACTATCGCTCCGAGGGCGAAGAGATCTCTTCTGCCTTCAGCTCGATCGCCGCCAACGTGAAGCATCTGAGGCTGACACAATGACCCGGCGCATGGTGCGATGGTTGCGCCGCTTCACGCGGCGCGAGGAGGGGACGGTGAGCATGGAGTTCGTGATCCTGTCGCCGTTCCTGATCGGCTTCATGATCTTCTCGATCGAGCTCGGGATTGTGACCTTCCGTGCCGTCATGCTGGAACGCGGCCTCGATATCGCGGTGCGCGACGTGCGGCTCGGCACCGGCACCGCGCCGCAACACGACCAGATCAAGCAGCGCATCTGCGACAATACCATCGGGGTGCTGAACTGCACGGAAAAGCTGCGTCTCGAAATGGTCCCGACCGACCTGCGCAACTTCGTAACTCTCGACGCGACCCCCGACTGCACCGACGAGGCAGAACCCGCCCGCCCGCTGCGCGAATTCACGCCCGGCTCGCAGAACCAGCTGATGCTGCTGCGCGCCTGCCTCAAGTATCGGCCGATCTTTCCCGAGGCGATCCTGGGAAGAGCCCTTACCAAGGATACCAGCGGCGAGGCCGCATTGATCGCCGTATCCGCGTTCGTTCAGGAGCCACTGTGATGATTGTCTCTCTTTTCCGGTCGATGGCAAAACGCCTTGCGCGCCTGCGCGATGACGAGCGAGGAGTGATCGCAGTCGAGACCGTGGTCATCACGCCTTTTCTGCTGATGGGGCTGTTCCTGTCGTTCGAGTATTACGACATGTTCCGCCAGAAAAGCCTTATGGAAAAGGCCACCTATACGGTGACAGACGCCCTGTCGCGCGAGAATGAAGTGATCGACGACGCCTTTCTCGACAACCTCAAAGCCACCTTCGACATGATGGTCGGCACCCGCAGCCCGTCACAGTTACGCGTCTCTGTGGTGCGTTTTCACACGGTCAATGGCGGCAGCCATGAACTGCGCTGGAGCGAGGTGCGCGGCCAGGGCGAGATGGCCCCTCTCAGCCAGGCCGACATGGAGGCAGTCAACGCGATCGTGCCGCTCATGGTCGCGGGGCAGGATCTCATCATGGTCGAAGGCCGCAGCAAGCACGTTCCGGTCATCACCAACGGTCTTCTCAGCGATCAGTTCCTTGACACGCGCATGTTCATGACGCTGCGCTTTTCATCCCAGCTCTGCTTCACCGACCTCTGCGCCCCCTCTGGCACCAGCTAAGCGCGCTCAACTGCCGCGCGCGGCGATACGCTCCTGGATCAGTTCGGCCATGTATTTGGCCGGCGTTCCGGGGGTGACACCGCCCACCCCCACCTTGCGCCCGATCCGCCACCAAAGGCCCGGCTCCCACACAAAGGGACCCTTGTGGCGCAGGGTGATCATGAACCCGTTCGAAGGTTTGAAGGCAAACACACCGCGATCCACCGCAACAATATCGTCCATGGGCGCAAGGATACGCCCGTCGCTCGATCGCAGCCCCTCGGCGCTCAGTTCCAGCCGCTCGGCCGTCGCGCGCCACATCCTTTGCGCGCACCACAGCGCGACACCCCCAAGCCCCACCTGAAACGCCTGCCAGCCAAGGCCGGGCGCAAGCGCAAGCGCCATGTAAAGCATGATCGCGCCAAGCCCTCCGAGCGACCCCACGCCGATCATCCGCCGCCCCGGCGATGCGGCCAGCACCGCGTCAAGCTCTGTCTTGCCCATGACCCTCTCCCTTTGCGGGCGCGCAGAAATGCACAGCCCGTCTTTGCCTGCGAACAGCCGCACCCCTGCCTGCGGCCCTTTCGATCCCCTATATCCCCTGCGAAGGAGAGTGACCATGTCCATCAGACCCGTTGTCGAGACCCGCACCGCACTTCCCACGATGGAGGGAGCGGGCGTACACCTGCACCGCGCTTTCGGCTTTCTCGACCCCACCGAGCTCGACCCGTTCCTGCTCTTCGACGATTTCCGCAACGATGACCCGGCGCGTTACGCCAAGGGCTTTCCGTGGCATCCCCATCGCGGCATCGAGACGATTACCTATGTGCTCGCCGGAGAGGTCGATCACGGCGACAGCCTTGGCAATACCGGCACGCTCGGCGCGGGCGATGTCCAGTGGATGACCGCCGGCTCGGGAATCCTGCATCAGGAGATGCCGCGCGGCAACGCAAGCGGGCAGATGCACGGCTTCCAGCTCTGGGCCAACCTGCCCTCGGCGCAGAAGATGTGCGCGCCGCGCTATCAGGACGTGAAGGCCGCCGACATTCCAGAGGTCATCGACGATGACGGCACGCGCGCGCGCATCATCACCGGCAGCTTCTGGGGGCGGCGCGGGCCTGTCGACGGCATTGCCGCCGATCCGCAATACCTCGATATCTCGGTGCCGCCGGGTCGGCGCAAGACGCTGAAGGTCGATACATACCGGCGCAGCTTTGCCTACATATTCGCGGGCAGCGGACGCTTCGACGCGGCCTCTGCCCCCGCCGGCGTGCTGCTGGAAAAGGAGGTAGCGGGCCGCGAGGTGCATGTTCGCGACCCATCGGGCGACCGCACGCTGGTGCGTTTCGGCAGCGGTGACGAGATCACCGTGCAGGCAGGCCCCGAGGGTATCCGCTTTCTTCTGATCTCTGGCGCGCCGCTGCAAGAGCCGGTGGCCTGGCATGGACCGATCGTGATGAACACCGAGGACGAGCTGCGCCAGGCGATGCGCGATCTGCGCAACGGCACCTTCATCCGCGATCAGCCCCGCTAGGCGCCCCACCCGAATTTTTTTTCGCCGAAAAAAATTCAACCGCGGGCAAATCCCGGAATTTTCCTGTGGTGGCGGTGCGGTCGGGCGCATCAGGCCGCGACCGCCTTGCGCACCATGTCCCAGTAAAGCGCCTCGACCTGCGTCAGGCTGAGGCGCCCGCGCTCGCGGAACCAGGTGTTGACGCCGGTGAGCATGGCGATAAGCGCCATCGCCGCGATGCGCGGCTCGGCCACGGCAAAGACGCCTTCGGCAACGCCTTGGCGCAGGATCGTTTCCAGCCGGGTTTCGTAGGCGCGGCGCAGCCTCTCGATCACCGCGAAATTGTCCGGCTCGAGATTGCGCAATTCCATATAGGACACAAAGACCGCATCGGCCCGGCGCGTGTTGAAGCGGATATGAAAGCGGGTGAATGCCTCAAGCGCATCACGCGCCCCGCCCTTCGGGGCCTCGGCATCCCAGTCGGCCAGCAGATCCTCCATATGCGTGCGCATGAGATCGAACAGCAGCGTCTGCTTGTCGGGTGTGTAGTTGTAGAGCGCGCCCGCCTGCACCCCCACCTCGCCCGCAATCTGCCGCATGGAGACGGCGGCATAGCCCTGCCGCGCGAAAAGCCGCAACGCGGTCTCGCGCACGCGCGGGCCGGTGATGTCGGAATGAGAGCCTTGGGTTCGTGCCATTCCCCCGGTTTATCTGAACATGTGTTCAGATCAAAGCCCCGCTTGCCCCTGCGCGGCGGGAATGGCAAGAAAGGTCACCGCTTCCCGGAGACCTCGCCCCATGCGCCTTGTCCCTGCCCTCACCTGTCTGAGCCTGCTCGGGGCCTGCGCCGATCCCTACCCACGCAGCGATCTGACCGAGTCCGACCGGGCCGCGACCTATCCCGCGCTGTTGCCGGTCGAGGATGTCAGGGCCACCGTGCCCGCCCCCCGCATCACACCCGAGACCGGATCGGAACTTGACGCCCGCGCCGAGCGTCTGCGCGCGCGCGCGGTCCGGCTGCGTGCGCCCGTGATCGACGCCGCGACACACGACAGGATGCAACGGGACGTGAACGGTTGAAACCGCGACACCCGGCACCATGCCGCGTTGCAAGGGCCGGAGGAACCCGTTACATCGCGCCGAAAGTGACGCGAGATCGAAGATCGGAGGCCCCATGAGCACCCCCCTGCGCCTAGGTATTGCCGGGCTTGGCACAGTCGGCACCGGCGTGGTCCGGATCGTGCGACAGAAGGCTTCTCTGCTTGAGGCGCGGACCGGACGCCCGGTGGTGATCAGTGCCGTATCGGCCCGCTCGCGCGACAAGGACCGCGGCGTGAGCCTTGCGGGCTACGCCTGGGAGGATGATCCCGTGGCGCTGGCCCGCCGCGCTGATGTGGATGTGTTCGTGGAACTCATGGGTGGCTCGGACGGCCCCGCCAAGGCCGCAACCGAGGCCGCCATCGCCGCCGGAAAGGATGTGGTCACCGCCAACAAGGCGATGCTGGCCCATCACGGGCAGGCGCTCGCGCTCGCAGCCGAGGCGGCGGGCCGCGTGATCCGCTTCGAGGCCGCCGTCGCGGGCGGCATCCCGGTCGTCAAGGCCCTGACCGAGGGGCTGGCGGGCAACGAGATCACCCGCGTGATGGGTGTCATGAACGGCACCTGCAACTATATCCTGACGCGGATGCAAGCCACCGGGCAGGGCTATAACGCGCTTTTCGAGGAAGCGGCGCGGCTCGGATATCTCGAAGCCGATCCCAATCTCGACGTGGGCGGCATCGACGCGGGCCACAAGCTTGCCCTGCTTGCCGCCATAGCCTTTGGCTGCCAGGTCGATTTCGACGCGGTGAGTCTGGAGGGAATACAGAGTATCACCCTCGATGATATCCGCCGCGCCGCCGACATGGGCTATCGCATCAAGCTCCTGGGCGTGGCGCAGATGACCGGGCGCGGGCTGGAGAGCCGCATGTCGCCCTGTCTCGTGCCTGCGGGCAGCCCGATTGGCCAGCTTGAAGGCGGCACCAACATGGTCGTGCTCGAAGGCGATTCGGTGGAACAGATCGTGCTGCGCGGCCCCGGCGCGGGCATGGGCCCGACGGCAAGCGCGGTCATGGCCGATGTGATCGACATCGCGCGCGGCACACGGCTCTCGACCTTCGGGCAGCCTGCAGCGACCCTAACCCGCTGCACCCCCGCAAGCTGCGCCACGCCCGCGCCCTATTACCTGCGCATGGCGCTGGTGGACAAACCCGGCGCGCTGGCCAAGGTCGCGACCTGTCTGGGCGAAGCCGGGGTGTCCATCGACCGGATGCGTCAGTATCAGCACGAGGAATCGGCCGCGCCCGTTCTCATCGTCACCCACAAGACCAACCGCGAGGCGCTCGACACGGCCCTCGCCGCCATTCGCCGCCTCGACGTGCTGGCCGAGGCCCCCGTCGCGCTGCGCATCGAACAGGTCTGAGGCGCGGCTTGTGCGTGCGCCGCGCGCTCTCTAGTCTTTCACCCGACGCTTTCAGCAAGGATCGCCCCATGAGTTCCGATATCGCTTTCAATGACCGCATGCTCTCGCTTGGCCTCGCGCGCGTGGCCGAACAGGCCGCACTCGCCTGTGCCGATCTCATCGGGCGCGGCGATGAGAAGGCCGCCGACCAGGCCGCCGTCAACGCCATGCGCGAACAGCTCAACATGCTGGCGATCAAGGGCGTGGTGGTGATCGGCGAGGGCGAGCGCGACGAGGCGCCGATGCTGTTCATCGGCGAGGAGGTGGGCACCGGCGACGGCCCCGGCGTCGATATCGCGCTCGACCCGCTGGAGGGCACAACCTTGACCGCCAAGGCCATGCCCAATGCGCTCACCGTGATCGCCATGGCCCCGCGCGGCACGCTCTTGCACGCGCCCGACACCTATATGGACAAACTGGCCATCGGGCCGGGCTACCCCGAGAATGTCGTCTCGCTCGCCATGAGCCCGCGCGAACGGGTCGAGGCTCTGGCCGCCGCGCGCGGCTGCCGCCCCTCGCAGATAACCGTCTGCGTACTCGAACGGCCCCGCCACGAGGCGATGATCGCCGAATTGCGCGAGACCGGCGCGGCGGTTCATCTCATCACCGATGGCGATGTGGCCGGCGTGATCCATTGCGCGGAATCCGACACGACCGGTATCGACATGTATATGGGCACCGGCGGCGCGCCCGAGGGCGTACTGGCGGCGGCCGCACTCAAATGCATGGGCGGACAGATGTGGGGGCGACTGGTGTTTCGCAACGACGACGAACGCGCGCGCGCGGCAAAAGCCGGGATCACCGACTTCGACCGCGTCTATGCCCGTGACGAGATGGTGACCGATCAGGTGATCTTTGCCGCCACCGGCGTCACCGATGGCTCGATCCTCAAGGGTGTGCATCGCCGCCCCGGTTTCGTCGAGACCGAAACGCTGCTGATGCGTTCGCGCACGGGATCGGTGCGGCGCATGACCTATCGCAGCAAGCGTGACTGAGACCGCGCCAAGGCCGGGGGCGCTGCCCCCGTCGCCGCAAGCGGCGACTCCCCCGGGATATTTCGGGCCAGAAGAAGCCGGGGCGCGGGCATGACGGCCTATCTTGGCGTCGAAACGTCATTGACCGGGCGGCGCTGGGTCGGACCGGGGGCCGAGGTCGAGCGGCAGGCCGAAGCGATGGCGCAGGCGACCGGGTTGCCGCGCGCGCTCTGTCAGACGCTGGCGCGGCTTGGCGTGCCGATGGCCGGGGCAGAGGACTATCTCAGCCCCACCCTGCGCGATCTGATGCCCGATCCTCGGTCCTTGCGCGACATGGAGGCGGCGGCGGCGCGGGTCCTGCGCGCGGTCGCGTGCCGCGAGCGCATCGCGGTCTTTGCCGATTACGACGTGGATGGCGGGGCCTCGGCGGCGCTTGTTATCGACTGGCTCAGGCGGATGGGCGCCGGGCGGCCGACGCTCTATATCCCCGACCGGATCGACGAGGGCTATGGCCCCAACGTGCCCGCGATGCGCGATCTGGCGGCGAGTCATGAGCTGATCCTCTGCGTGGATTGCGGCACGATGAGCCATGAGGCGCTGGCCGCCGCGTCCGGCGCGGATGTGGTGGTGCTCGATCACCATCTCGGGGGCGAAACGCTGCCGCCCGCGCTGGCCGTGGTCAATCCCAACCGGCAGGACGAGAGCGGCGATCTGGGGCATCTCTGCGCGGCGGGCGTGGTGTTCCTGATGCTGGTAGAGGCGGGACGGCAGTTGCGCGAGGCAGGGCGCGCGGGGCCGGATCTGATGGCGCTTCTCGATCTGGTGGCGCTGGCGACGGTGGCGGATGTGGCCCCTCTGGTGGGAATCAACCGCGCCTTCGTGCGGCAGGGGTTGCGGGTGATGGCGCGGCGCGAGCGTGCCGGGCTGGTGGCGCTTGGCGATGTGGCGCGGCTCGATGCGGCCCCCGCCGCCTATCATCTGGGGTTCGTCTTTGGCCCGCGCGTCAATGCCGGCGGGCGGATCGGGCAGGCGGATCTGGGCGCGCGGCTGCTGGCGACGGATGATCCGGACGAGGCGCGCGCGCTGGCCCTTCGGCTGGAGGCGCTCAACGAGGAGCGGCGCGCGGTCGAGGCGGAGGTGCGCGCCGCCGCAATGGCGCAGGCCGAGGCGCGCGGGTTTGACGCGCCGCTGGTCTGGGCCGCGGGCGAGGGCTGGCATCCCGGCGTGGTGGGGATCGTGGCAAGCCGCCTCAAGGAGGCGGCGAACCGCCCCGCTGTGGTGATCGGGCTTGACGGGACCGAGGGCAAGGGCTCGGGGCGCTCGGTTGCGGGGGTCGATCTTGGTGCGGCGGTGCAGCGGTTGGCACGCGAGGGCGTGCTGCTCAAGGGCGGCGGGCACCGGATGGCTGCCGGGCTGAGCGTGGCGCGCGACCGGCTGGAAGAGGCGATGGCGCGACTTTCGGAGTTGCTGGCGCGGCAGGGCGCAGGCGTGGGCGGCCCCGCCGATCTGCGCCTTGACGGGGTGCTGATGCCCGGTGCCGCGACGGTGGAATTGATCGAGCAGATCGAGGCGGCAGGGCCGTTCGGCGCGGGTGCGCCGGGGCCGCGTTATGTGTTTCCCGATTGCCGGATCGGTTTTTCCAAGGTTCTGGGCGACGCGCATCTCAAGCTGCGCTTTGACGACGGGACGGGCGCGGCGCTTGACGCCATCGCCTTCGGCGCCGCCGAGGGGCCGCTTGGCGCGGCGCTTCTCAGCCATGGCGGCGCGCGGTTCCACCTTGCGGGGCGGGTGGAGATCAATCATTGGGGCGGGCGGCAGGTGGTGCAGTTGCGCCTCGAAGACGCCGCGCCCGCAAGCGCCGGGGCCGCTCAGATCCCGAGATAGCGATTGGTGATGTCGGGGCCGAGCCCCGCAATGGCGCCGGTCCAGACCGACACGCCCTTTTCCAGGATCACCGCCCGATCTGCCACCTGCCGCAACTCCCCGAGCGATTTGTCAATGACGATGATGGCCATGCCGGTCTCGGCCTTAAGGCGCGAAATGGCGGCCCATATCTCTTGCCGCACCACCGGCGCCAGGCCCTCGGTCGCCTCGTCGAGCACCAGCAACCGCGGGTTGGTCATCAGCGCCCGCCCGATCGCCAGCATCTGCTGCTCACCCCCCGAGAGCGAGCCCGCGTTCTGGTCCCGCCGCTCGGACAGGCGCGGGAAAAGCCGGGTGACGGCGGCAAGATCCCAGGGGCCGGACCGCGCCGCCGCGATCAGGTTCTCGTGCACAGTGAGATTGCTGAAACAGCGTCGCCCCTCGGGCACCAGCCCGATACCCGCCCGCGCCGCCTTGTGGGCAGGCAACCGGTCAAGCGGCCGGCCGTCGAACAGGACATGGCCACCGCGCTGGCGCAGCAGGCGGCAGATCACCTTGACGGTGGTGGTCTTGCCCATGCCGTTGCGCCCCATAAGCGCCACCACCTCGCCATCCGCGACCGTCATGGTCACGTCGAACAGCGCCTGCGACGGGCCGTAGAAGGCCGCGATGCGATCAAGCCACAGCAACGTCATGGCGCGTTCTCCTCGCCCAGATAGGCGGCGCGCACGGTCGCGTTGGCCCGGATATCTGCGACCGGGCCGGTGGCGATGATCTCGCCATAGACCAGCACCGAGACGCGATCGGCAAGACTGAATACCGCGTCCATGTCATGCTCGATCAGCAGGATCGGCGCCGTCGCGCGCAGCCCCGAGAGGAACTCTATCAACCGCCGCGAGCCTTCTGCGCCCAGCCCCGCCATCGGCTCATCCATGAGGAATACCTGCGGCCTGAGCGTCAGCGCCACAGCCACTTCCAGCTGCCGCCGCTGCCCGTGCGACAGCTCTGCGGTGCGCACGGCGCGGAACTCGGCCAGACCCACCTGCTCCAGCGCCTCCTCGGCCACCGCCAGCAGGCCCTTGTCGCGCATCACCCGGTCGAACAGACGCCAGACCGTGCCACGATGGCAAAGCGCGCCCAGAACCGCGTTCTGCAACACGGTATACTCCATCGCCAGCGACGATATCTGAAAGGTCCGTCCCATCCCCATGCGCGCCCGCGCCGCCGTGGAAAGGCGGGTCACGTCCTGCCCCCTGAAATGCACCGTGCCCGAATCGGGGACAAGTGCCCCGGCGATCTGCTTGACGAGGGTGGACTTGCCCGCACCATTGGGACCGATCAGCGCGTGGATCTCTCCAGGCCGCAGATCGAGAGTGATGTCGCGGCTCGCGCACAGCCCACCGAAATGCTTTGTCAGCCCGCGGATATCGAGGATCGGCTCAGCCATGGCCCGCTTCCCGCCCCGCCAGAAGGCCGTAGATGCCGCCGCGCGCGAACAGCACCACCCCCAGCAGCATCGCGCCCAGATAGATGTGCCAGAACTCGCTCAGCCCGCCCAGCACATGTTCGAGCAGGATGAAAAGCGCCGCACCCGCGACCGGGCCATAGACACGCCCCACCCCACCGAGAATGACAAAGATCATGATCTCGCCCGAGGTCTGCCAGCTGAACATTGTCGGGCTCACGAAGCGGTTGAGATCGGCGAACAGCGCCCCCGCCAACCCGGTGATCGCCCCCGAGATCGTGAAGGCCAGCAGATAAAGCCGGTAGGGTGCCTGCCCCACTGCCCGAACGCGCTCTTCGTTCTGGCGCGCGGCGCGCAGAACCAGCCCGAAGGACGATCCCGCCAGTCGCCCGACCGCAAGCACCACGATCAGCAAAAGCACATAGCAGATCGCGAAATACTGGATCGGGTCCATGGTGTTGAGACCGGGAAATCCGTTGCGCACATAGATCGACAATCCGTCCTCGCCGCCATAGGCCGGCCAGGAGATGGCGAAATAATAGAACATCTGCGCAAAGGCGAGGGTGATCATGATGAAATACACCCCGGCCGTGCGCAGGCTCAGCGCACCGAAAGCAAGCGCCGCAAGCGCGCTCGTGATTACCGCCACCAGCCAGATCAGCGGCATGGATTTCGTCCCGCCAAGGACAAGTGGCCAGTCGGTCACATTGGTGTAGGTCTGCGCGTGCCAGGCGAGGATGCCCATGGCATAACCGCCCAGCCCGAAGAACAGCGCGTGGCCAAAGCTGACCAGCCCGCCAAGCCCGAGCGCAACGTTGAGACCCACGCCCGCGATGGCGAAGATCACCGCGCGGGTGCTGAGCGTGATCAGGAACGGTTCGTCCGCCGCCCAGGCCCAGAGCGGCACCGCCAGCAAGGCCCCCATCACTGCGAGGTTCAGCGCGCTTTCGCGTGTCATCTCAGCCCCCTCCGAACAGGCCACGGGGCCGGAACAGAAGCACCAGCGCCATCAGGATGTAGATGGACATCGACGCCAGAGACGCCCCCACCGAGGTGGCTGCCGGAGCCGACAGGACAAGGCCAAGCGCCTTCGGCAGCAAAAACCCTCCCAGCGTGTCGGTCAGCCCCACCAGCAGTGCCCCCACCAGCGCCCCCTTGATCGAGCCGATGCCCCCGATCACGATCACCACGAAGGCCAGAATCAAAACCGGCTCTCCCATGCCCACCTGAACCGACTGAATCGCACCGATCAGCGCCCCCGCCAGTCCCGCCAGCGCCGCGCCAAGCGCGAAGACCAGCGTGTAAAGCCGCGAGATATCGACGCCTAGCGCCGCGATCATCTCGCGGTCGTTCTCACCCGCGCGGATGCGGATGCCGATGCGCGTGTGTGCGATCATCCAGAACAGTGCCCCCGCGATCGCCAGGCCGATCCCGATCAGCGCCAGCCGGTAGCGTGAATACTCAATCCCCAGGGGCAGCGTCACCGTCCCCCCAAGCCAGTCGGGCCGGTCGAGAAACAGCGGAAAAGAGCCGAAAACCCATCGCGTGGCCTCGGAAAACACCAAAATAAGCGCGAATGTTGCCAGAACCTGATCGAGGTGATCGCGGTCGTATAACCGCCTGATCACCGTCATTTCCACGATCACCCCGGCGATGGCCGCCGCGACAAGGCTCGCGGCAAGAGCCAGCAGGAACGATCCCGTCGCCGCCGCCACCGCCGCCGCCGCAAACCCCCCCACCATGTAGAGCGAGCCATGAGCGAGGTTGATCAGCCCCATCACGCCGAAAACAAGCGTCAGCCCCGCCGCCATCAGGAACAGCATCACCCCCAAGGACAGCCCGTTCAGCGTCTGCTCGGCAAGAAGGACCCAGGACATTGCTTTCTCCTCGAGGCGCGCGGCGGGCGCGTGGCCTCAACCCCGTGGGCAGGCGGCATGCCGCACCGCCCGCAAAGCCATCCGTCCCGTGATCGCCTGATGTCCCTGCACGACTGTTCCCCCGCTTCTTGCTCGCGACGTTCTAGACCCGGCAATCGGGCTTGTCATCATCGCTACAGGAAAAAACGGCCATGAAAGACACGGCATCGGGGCATCCGCCCCCCGTGACGTCAAGGCCCGGTGCGGACCGGGCCTTGCGCGGCGCTCAGTTCAGCGCCAGATCGGTGATCGCATGGGTCCAGGCCCCCTCGGGCTCGCGCGTGATCACCGGATCAGACCCGCCCGAAAGCAACGATTGCACCGTGCGCTCGTAATCGGCCGGGTCAAGCGCGCCGTTGCTGCCCGCCGTCAGCTTGGCGACTTCGCCCATCATCCGCCGCTGATGCGCTTCGGTCTGCGCCCCGGTGGCGTCATTCTCCAGCACGATATCGGCGGCGGCGTCAGGGTTCTCCTCGGCCCATTTCCAACCCTTCATCGAGGCGCGCACGAACCGCACCATGCGGTCGGCAAAGGCCGGATCGGCCAGCTTGTCCTCAAGCACATAAAGCCCGTCCTCAAGCGTGGCCACGCCCTGATCCTCATACTTGAACACCACCAGCTCCTCGGGGGTAAAGCCTGCATCGATCACCTGCCAGTATTCGTTATAGGTCATGGTCGAGATGCAGGCCGCCTGATTCTGGATCAGCGGATCGACATTGAACCCCTGCTTGAGCACCGTCACGCCATCCGAGCCGCCCTCGGTGGAGAGGCCAAGCTGGCTCATCCAGCTCAGGAACGGAAACTCGTTGCCGAAGAACCAGACGCCCAGCGTGCGCCCGACAAAATCATCCGTCGTGGCCACGCCGCTATCCTTGCGGCAGGTCAGCATCATACCCGAGGACTTGAACGGCTGCGCGATATTGACCAGCGCCAGGCCCTTCTCGCGCGCCGCCAGCGCCGCGGGCATCCATTCCACCGTCACATCGGCCCCGCCGCCCGCGATCACCTGCGTCGGCGCGATATCGGGGCCGCCGGGCTTGATCGTCACGTCAAGCCCTTCCTCCTCGTAGAACCCCTTGTCGAGCGCCACATAATAGCCCGCGAACTGCGCCTGCGTGACCCATTTGAGTTGCAGCACCACCTGATCCGCCGCCGCCGCCATCCCGGCCCAGAGGCCAAGCGCCGCGGCACCCAGTGTCATTCCAATCGGTCTCATGGTTTTTCTCTCCGTGTTGGTGTTGTCGTTATTCTTGTTATTGCCATCATGATGCTCGCCCCCGTTGCGACGGATGCCAGAAGGTCAGAGACCGCTCCAGCAGAGCGACCCCGCCATAAAACGCCGAACCGGCCATCGCCGCCACCACAATCTCGGCCCAGACCAGATCGAGCGCAAGCTGTCCGACGCTGGTCGAGATGCGAAACCCCATGCCCTTGATCGGAGAGCCGAAGAATTCGGCAACTATGGCACCGATCAGCGCCAGCGTGGTGGTGATCTTGAGCCCGTTGAAGACAAAGGGCATCGCGGCTGGCAGGCGCAGCTTGAAAAGCGTCTGCCAATAGCTCGCGGCATAGGTGCGCATGAGGTCGCGCTGCATCCGCTCGCTGGCCTGAAGCCCCTGCACGGTGTTCACCAGCATGGGAAAGAACACCATCACCACCACCACCGCCGCTTTCGACTGCCAGTCGAAGCCGAACCACATGACCAGAATCGGCGCCATGCCGATGATCGGCAGCGCGGCGACGAAATTTCCCACAGGCAGAAGGCCGCGTTGCAGAAACGAAAACCTGTCCACCGCCACCGCCATCAGGAACGCCGCGCCACAACCCAGCACATAGCCCGTGAGCGCCCCCTTTATCGCGGTCTGCACGAAATCCTGCCACAGGATATGGGTCGAGGCTGCAAACCGCACGGCGATGGCGCTCGGCGGCGGCAGGATGACCGAGGGCACGCCAAGGCCACGCACGAAACATTCCCAGATCACCAGCAGCGTCACGCCAAAGATCACCGGCACGGCAAGGCCCGTTACCCGGCTCCTCGGCAGGCGCGCCAGCCGCACATTGATCCAGAAGCCGATGGCCCAGGCTGCGAATCCTGCCACGATCCAGCCCATCACGCCATCCCCATCCGCCGCAGCACCACCCGCTGCACCGCACCGATAAGCGCGACAAGGCACGCCGCCAGCGCCGCCGCCATGAACAGCGCGCTCCAGATCTGGATGGTCTGGCCGTAATAGCTCCCCGCCAAGAGCCGCGCCCCCAGCCCCGCCACAGCACCCGTCGGCAACTCGCCCACGATCGCCCCCACGAGCGAGGCCGCCATCGCCACCTTCATCGAGGTGAACAGATAGGGCATCGACGAGGGCAGGCGCAGCTTCCAGAACATCTGGGCCGGGCTGGCGTTCCAGGTCGTCATCTGATCGAGTTGCATGATGCCGGGGCTGCGCAGCCCCTTGACCATGCCCACCACCACCGGAAAAAATGACAGATACATGGAAATCATCGCCTTGGGCAGAAGCCCCGAAATCCCCACCGCGTTCAGCACCACGATGATCATCGGCGCGATGGCGAGGATCGGGATGGTCTGGCTTGCGATCACCCACGGCATCACGCTCATGTCCATCACCCGGTTGTAGACAATCCCGATGGCCAGAGCGACCCCCAGAACCGTGCCAAGGGCAAATCCCAGTAGCGTGGCCGAAAGCGTCACCCAGGAATGATGGATGAGGCTGCGCCGCGACGTGACCTTCTGCTCCACGGTGGTCCGCCACAGCTCTGCTGCCACCTGATGCGGCGCGGGCAGCTTGGGCTTGTCCTGCGCCCAGGTGTCGGCGACAAGTTCGACAAGGCTCAACTCCACCCCGGCGCGCGTCGCGCGATCCTGCGCCCAGGCCGCATTGAGCCAGACGGCCCCCGCATACCAGATCACGAGGATCGCGGCGAGCACGGTCAGAACAGGTAGAACCGTGCGTCTCATGGCCGCCCCGCCCCGGTTTCACTGTTCCACAAATACTCAAGTCCCGCATTGCGGGGCCCGCGCGGTTTTTTGAGTATTTTAAGAACGATGAAAGGATTTCGTGGTTTCATGCCCTCGCGGTACAGGCTGGAGAGCCGATGACCGCGAACGGTGAAAAAGGGGCCCGCACCCTTGCCCAAAGCGCGGGACAGTTCCGGCAGAGGGCGGATGCCCGCCCTCTGTCGGGCCGTTGCGTCCTTGCGTTCAGTCATCATAGGCATGCCCCGCGCGCAGCCCTTCGCGCACCCGATGGGCCACCTCCAGGAATTCAGGCGTGTCGCGGATGTCGAGCGGGCGATCGCGCGGCAGGGGGCTGTCGATCACATCGGTGATCCGCCCCGGCCGCGGCGACATCACCACGATGCGCGTGGACATGTAGACCGCCTCGGGGATCGAGTGGGTGACAAAGCCGATGGTCTTGTCGGTGCGTGCCCAGAGTTGCAGCAATTGCTCGTTGAGATGGTCGCGCACGATCTCGTCGAGCGCGCCGAAGGGCTCGTCCATCAGCAGGATATCGGCGTCGAAGGCCAGGGCCCGGGCGATCGAGGCGCGCTGCTGCATCCCGCCCGAAAGCTGCCAGGGGAATTTCTTCTCGAACCCCGCCAGATCGACCAGATCGAGCACCCGCGCCACCCGCTCGGCGATCTCGGCGCGCGAAAAGCCCATGATTTCGAGCGGCAAGGAAACATTGCGCCCGATGGTCCGCCATGGATAAAGCCCCGCCGCCTGAAAGACATAGCCATAGGCCCGCGCGCGCCGCGCCTCGTCCGGCGTCATGCCGTTGACGCTGAGGCTGCCGCCGGTGGGCTGTTCCAGCGCCGCGATACAGCGCAGAAAGGTCGTCTTGCCACAGCCCGAAGGGCCGATGAAGCTCACGAAATCGCCCTTGCGGATGTCGAGAGTGATCCCCTTGAGCGCGTGCACCTGGCCGTCACCTGTCTCGAAGGTCAGATCCAGGTCACGCGCCGCGATCACGGTTTCGGCCGGGTCTGCCCGCGGTGCCGTGCCATGCCCTGCCCTCGCCTGCCCGGTGCCTGCGCCCATGCTCAGACCCCGCTTGCCGGAATGCCGCTGCGCTCCACGGGGCGCGACGCGGTCAGGTCCTTCCATTTCGACAGCGCCCGGTTCACCGTGCCGTTGCCCTCGCGCGCGACGAACTGACCATGACCCTCTCGGCTGTCCATCGCACCCTCGGTCACCGCCACATGCCCGCGCGTGATCGTATAGCGCGGCAGCCCCTTCACCTTCTGCCCCTCGAAGACGTTGTAATCTATGGCCGAGACCTGCGCGACGGCAGTGATGGTCTTTTCCAGCTCCGGGTCCCAGACCACGATATCGGCATCTGCGCCGGGGATGAGCGCGCCTTTCCTCGGATAACAGTTGAGGATCTTGGCCACATTGGTCGAGGTCACCGCCACGAATTCCTCGGGCGTGAGCCGCCCTGTCCCCACCCCGTGTGTCCAGAGCATCGGCATCCTGTCCTCAAGCCCGCCGGTGCCGTTGGGGATCTTGGTGAAATCGCCCAGGCCAAAGCGCTTCTGCTCGGTAGTGAAGGCGCAGTGATCCGTGGCCACCACCGAAAGCGAGCCCGCCTGCAACCCCGCCCAGAGGCTTTCCTGATGTGCCTTGCTGCGGAAGGGCGGCGACATCACACGCCGCGCGGCATGGTCCCAGTCGGGGTGGAAATACGCGCTCTCGTCCAGCGTCAGATGCTGAATGAGCGGCTCGCCCCAGACCCGCTTGCCCTGCTGGCGCGCGCGCCGGATCGCCTCATGCGCCTCCTCGCAGGAGACATGCACCACATAAAGCGGCACGCCCGCCATGTCCGCCACCATGATCGCGCGATTGACGGCTTCGCCTTCCACCTGCGGGGGGCGCGAATAGGCATGGGCCTCGGGTCCGGTATTGCCCTCGGCCAGAAGGCGCGCCGACAACTCCGCCACCACATCGCCGTTCTCGGCATGGACCATGGCGATGCCGCCCAGCTCCGCCAGACGGCGGAAGCTTGCGTAAAGCTCGTCATCATTGACCATGAGCGCGCCCTTGTAGGCCATGAAATGCTTGAATGTGGTGATACCGCGCGTCTCGATCACCGTCTTCATCTCGTCAAAGACCTGCTCGCCCCACCATGTCACCGCCATGTGAAAGCTGTAGTCGCAATGCGCGCGGGTGGATTTGTTGTCCCACATCCGAAGCGCGTCCAGCAGTCCCTGACCCGGCGAGGGCAGCGCGAAATCCACCACCATGGTGGTGCCGCCCGCCAGCGCCGCGCGCGTGCCGCTGTCGAAATCGTCGCTGGAATAGGTGCCCATGAAGGGCATCTCCAGATGCGTATGCGGATCGATGCCCCCGGGCATGACATAACAGCCAGTGGCGTCAAGCTCTGTGCCGCCGGTGAGGCCCTCGCCGATCTCGGCGATCCGCTCCCCCTCGATCCGCAGATCGGCCTTGTAGCTGCGGTCATGGGTGACGATGGTGCCGTTCCTGATGATGATGCTCATGCTGGTCTCCCTTTGGGGTGCGAATCGCCCCTCTGTCTTCGATACGCGCGCCCGGTCGTTACACCACCACCTCCGCCGTCTCGACCACCGCGTGAAAGAGAACCTCCGCCCCAGCCGTGGCCCAGCGGGGGGTGATCTCCTCGGCCTCGTTATGGCTGAGCCCGTCCTTGCAGGGGCACATCACCATGGTGGTGGGATACACCCGATTGATCCAGCACGCATCGTGCCCCGCCCCCGAGATCAGATCCGCATGGCTGTAGCCCAGACGCTCCGCCGCCTGTCGCACCCGTCCCACCAGAACCTCGTCAAAGGCGGGCGGGTCGAAGAAGCCGACGATCTCGGAGCTGAATTTCACCCCGATATCAGCGCATATCCCCGGTGCAGTCTCGTTGAGTTCTTCCACCATCGCTTCCAGTGTCTCAAGCACGTGAGAGCGGAAATCGACCGTGAAAACAACCTTTTCGGGGATGATGTTGCGGCTGTTGGGATAGACATCGATATGGCCGATGGCCCCCACCGCATTGGGCTGGTATTGCAGCGCGATCTCATGGACAAGCTCCGTCACCCGCGCCAGCGCCCGGCCGGCATTGCGGCGCATGTACATCGGCGTCGAGCCGGTATGGCTGCCCTTGCCGGTCACGGTGCATTCGATCCAGCGCAGCCCCTGCCCGTGGGTGACCACGCCCACATCCTTGCCCTCGGCCTCCAGAATCGGCCCCTGCTCGATATGCAGCTCGAAAAACGCGTGCATCTTTCGCGCGCCGACGGTCTCGGGGCCTTTCCAGCCGATCCGCTCCAACTCGTCGCCAAAGCGTTTGCCTTGCGCATCCACCCGGCCATAGGCCCAGTCGCGATCAAGCACGCCCGCAAACACGCCCGAGGCCAGCATCGCGGGGGCAAAGCGGGTGCCTTCCTCATTGGTCCAGTTGGTGACGACGATGGGATGTTTGGTCTTGATGTCCAGATCGTTGAGGGTGCGGATGATTTCCAGCCCCGCCAGCACGCCCAGCACGCCGTCATATTTTCCGCCCGTGGGCTGGGTGTCGAGATGGCTGCCCACATAGACCGGCAGCGCGTCAGGATCGGTGCCGGGGCGGGTGGCGAACATGGTGCCCATTTCGTCCACACCCATGCTCAACCCCGCCGCCTCGCACCAGGTCTGGAACAGCGCGCGCCCCTCGGCATCGGCATCGGTCAGGGTCTGGCGGTTGTTGCCACCCGCCACACCGGGGCCGATCTTCGCCATTTCCATCAGGCTGTCCCACAGCCGCTCTCCATTGATCCGAAGATTCTCGCCTGCTGCGGACATCACACTATCCTCCTGCTGTTGACAACTTGGCTTGCCGCTTTTTTACCATTTGGTAAAGTCACGATTACCAATCGCCCCCAACCTGTCAAGGCTCGTCTGGGATCTGTCAAATTCGGCGCGTGCGCCTGATGAAGGTTACAGCAAAATTGGACCACACCAGCCCGAAAAAGCCAAGCCGCATCCAGCAGAAGAACCGCAAGCGCATCCTCGACGCAGGCCTCGACGTGTTCTCGCAGCACGGCTATCGGGGCGCGACGCTCGACCAGATCGCCGAAGCTGCGGGCTTGTCGAAACCCAATATTCTCTACTATTTCACCGGCAAGGAGGATATCCACGTGACCCTGCTCAACGGGCTCATGCGGACATGGCTCGAGCCGCTCGAACGGATGGAAGCGGACGGCGAGCCCATGCAGGAACTCCTCGGCTATATCCGCCGCAAGTTGCAGATGAGCCGCGATTTCCCGCGAGAAAGCCGCCTGTTCGCCAATGAGATTTTGCAAGGCGCACCGCGCATGGCGCCGCATCTCGAAAGCGGCTTGAAGCCGCTCTTCGACCGCAAATGCCGGCTGATCGCCGGTTGGGTGGCCGCAGGCCGCCTTGCGCCGGTCGATCCGGGGCATCTCATCGTGTCGATCTGGGCCACAACGCAGCATTACGCCGATTTCGAGGCGCAACTGGCGGTGCTGATGCCCGACCGCGACGCCCTCTGGCAAGGCGCAGAGGCGCATCTGGAGGCGATGTTCCGAAAACTGCTCACGCCTTAACCGGCAATTAACCCTGCCGGGTCAAAGATCGGGGCATGAGAGATTTCAGTCCCAGACCCATGCCGGTCAATCCCGCCTGGTGCACCCGGATCTTCGGCGCGAGGGCCGCGCAAACGGGCGGCGTCGTGCGCCGCAAGAAAACGGACGTTCACCGCGAGATCGGCTATGACGCCTTTGTCGCCGAGGTGCGGGCGCGTGGCTTTCACCTGATCGAATGCGGCGATCAGTATCTCGTCATCTGCCATGACGGCCATCTGCGCGTGATCTGTTGAGGCGCGGGCGAGAAAATTCGGACGAATTTTCTCGCCACCCCGAGATTTTTCGAACGAAAAATCTCGGGGGCCTCACTCTGCAGCGCAAACACCCGGATTGTTGGGATGCGTCGTCCAGTCGGCGTGCTGCCCTTCAACCGCGCGCCCGGTGCGCGGATCGACCGTGCCCGGTGACATCTCGACCATGGTGATGCAGCCCGCCACCGGACAAACATTGACACACAGATTGCAGGCCACGCATTCCTCGTCCTTGACGGTAAAGACCCGCTCGGGCGACATGGCGATCGCCTGATGGCTGGTGTCCTCGCAGGCGGCATAGCAGCGCCCGCACTTGATGCAGGCCTCCTCGTTGATCCGCGCCTTGGTCACATAGTTGAGGTTGAGGTTCTGCCAGTCCGACAGGTTCGGCACCGCGCGCCCGACAAGCGCCTCCACCGATCCCAGCCCCTTTTCGTCAAGATACTGCGACAGGCCCGAAATCATCTCCTGCACCACCTTGAAGCCATAGGTCATCGCCGCCGTGCAGACCTGCACATTGCCCGCACCGAGCGCAATGAACTCGGCCGCGTCGCGCCAAGTTGTCACACCACCGATCCCCGAGATCGGCAGCCCGGCAAGCGAGGGCGTGCGCGCGATCTCGGCCACCATGTTGAGCGCGATGGGTTTCACCGCCGGGCCGCAATACCCGCCATGCGCGCCCTTGCCGTCGATGGTGGGTTCGGGCGCGAAGAGATCGAGATCGACCGAGGTGATCGAATTGATCGTGTTGATCAGGCTCACCGCATCCGCGCCGCCATCTTTCGCCGCTTGCGCGGGCTTGCGGATATCGGTGATGTTGGGGGTGAGCTTGACGATCACCGGCAGGCCGGAATGGGTCTTGCACCATTCGGTCACCTGTTGCACGTAATCGGGCACCTGCCCCACCGCGCTGCCCATGCCGCGCTCGCTCATCCCGTGGGGGCAGCCGAAGTTGAGTTCCACCCCGTCGCAGCCGGTATCCTCGACACGGGCCAGGATATCCTTCCACGCGCCTTCGTTCATCGGCACCATCAGGCTCACCACCAGCGCCCGGTCGGGCCAGTCGCGCTTGACGCGGGTGATCTCCTCAAGATTGACGTCAAGCGGGCGGTCGGTGATCAACTCGATATTGTTCATGCCCAGAAGCCGCCGATCCGCCCCCCAGACCGCGCCATAGCGCGGGCCGTTGACATTGACGACGGGCGGCCCGTCCTCGCCCAGGGTCTTCCAGACCACCCCGCCCCAGCCCGCCTCGAAGGCGCGGCGCACGTTGTATTCCTTGTCCGTGGGCGGGGCCGATGCCAGCCAGAACGGGTTGGGGGATGTGATCCCGATGAAGGTCGTGGTCAGGTCAGCCATGGCTCAGCCCTCCGCCATCAGCATTGCATGGATATCCTCGGCGGCATCGCGCCCCTCGGCCACCGCCGTCACCGTGAGATCGTCGCCGCCCGCGGCGCAATCGCCCCCGGCCCAGACGCGCGCCAAGCTGGTGCGTCCGGCTCCGCTCACGCGGATCTTGCCGCCCTCCCGCTCGGGCAGGTCCGCGCCCGCAAGCCTCTGGCCGATGGCACGCAGCACCTGATCAGCGGCAAGGCGAAATCGCTCGCCCGTGGGCCGCAGATCGTCATCCGTATATTCGAACTCGATCTCGCGCACCGCGCCGTTGCCATGCACCGCGACGGGGCTGGCATTGGTGATGATGCGCACGCCTTTCGAGGCCGCCAGATCCTGCTCATAGCGGCTTGCGTTCATCCGCGCGCGGCCGCGGCGATAGACCAGTGTCACGTTGAGCGCGCCAAGCAGTTTCGCCTGCACCGCCGCGTCGATCGCCGTCATGCCGCCGCCGATCACCACCACGTCGCGCCCCACCGGCAGCGCGCGAAGATCGCCCGCCTGCCGCAATTCCGCGATGAAACCTGTTGCGTCCTCGACGCCCTCCTTCTCTTCGCCCGGCGCACCAAGCGCGTTGACCCCGCCAAGGCCGATCCCGAGAAATATCGCGTCATACTCGGCACGCAGCGCCTCAAGCGTCAGCTCACGCCCGAGCGCGGTGCCCGCGCGCAGCGCGATCCCGCCAATCTCCAGAAGCCACGCCACCTCCGCCTGCGCGAACCCATCGGGCGTCTTGTAGGCGGCGATGCCGAACTCGTTCAGCCCGCCGGGCTTCGGGCGGGCATCGAAAATCACCACCTCGTGCCCCTTCATCGCCAACCGGTGCGCGCACGCCAGCCCCGCAGGCCCCGCCCCCACCACCGCCACGCGCCGCCCCGTGGGGGCCGCGCGCGTGAACGGATGGCCGCCCGCCGCCATCAGCGTGTCGGTGGCATAGCGCTGCAATTGCCCGATCTTGACCGGCTTGCCCTCCGCCGCCTCGCGCACGCAGGCTTCCTCGCAAAGCGTCTCTGTCGGGCAGACACGGGCGCACATGCCGCCAAGGATGTTCTGATCGAAAATCGTGGCCGCCGCCGCCTCTGGCGTGCCGGTGGCGATCTGCCGGATGAAAAGCGGGATGTCGATGCTGGTGGGACAGGCCGTGATGCAGGGCGCATCATGACAGAAATAACAGCGGTCCGCCTCTACCCGCGCCTCATGCGCATCAAGCCTCGGGTGCAGGTCCGCGAAATTCCGGGCGTAGTCCTCGGGCGTCAGCCGACCCGCGACAATGCCCGGCGTAAGCGCATTCGCAGCCATTTGATCCTCTCCTGTTGGTGCCTCTCGGGTGCCTTCTGGCCAGGATCAGTATTCCACGTTTAAATTTTTTATCAATCGGTAAAATTTATCGACGCAAAACCCGCCGCTACTCCGCCAGCGCCTGCGCCAGATCTGCCCGCAGATCCGCCATATCCTCGATCCCGACCGAGACCCGGATCAGGTTTTCCGGTATCCCGGTATGCGGCTCGATGGTGTGGCGATGCTCCACCAGGCTCTCCACCCCGCCCAGCGAGGTTGCCCGATGAAACAGCCGCAGCCGCCCCATCACGTCGAGCGTCCGCGCCCGGTCGCCCCTGACGAGGAATGACAGCAGATAACCAAAGCCATGCGGCATCTGCCGCGCCGCAACGTCATGGCCGTCATGGCTTGCCAGCCCCGGATAGAACACCGCCGCCACGCCGTCATGCGCCTCCAGCCAGGTCGCCAGCGCCAGCGCGCTTGCGCACATCCGCTCTACCCGCAAGGGCAATGTCCGCATCCCCCGCATCAGAAGCCACGCCTCGAACGGCCCGAGAATGGCCCCCGCATCGTGCCGGTCCACGGCAATCTCCTGCCACATCGGCAGGCTCGGCTCGCGGCACGACAGCGCACCGGCCAGCACGTCCGAATGTCCGTTCAATGCCTTCGTCGCCGAATGCATCGAGATATCCGCCCCCAGTTCCAGCGCCCGCGTCAGCACCGGCGTCGCCGCCGTGCCATCGACCACCAGCACCGCGCCCGCCTTGTGCGCCATGCCCGCCGCCGCCGTGATATCGACGGTGCGCAACCACGGATTCGACGGTGTCTCGATCCAGACCATATCCGCCGAGGAGCGGCACGCCTCCGCCAGCGCGCCCGCGTCGCTCGCCTCCACCTCGTCGAGCAGGATCGCGCGGCGCACGCAATACTCGCGCACCCATTTCAGCGTGCCCCAGTAGATGCCGGTCTGCATCACCACCCGCGCGCCCGAAGGCAACGCCCGGAACACCGCCGCCACCGCCGCCATGCCGGACGGAAACAGCAGGCTTGCCGCCGCGCCTTCAAGCTGCCGAATCACCTCCTCGGCCTGTCGCACGGTCTCGTTATGGTCGCGCCCATAGACATTCTCGGGGCGGATCAGCCCGTAATCCTCGCCCCGCAGATAGGTCGTGGCCAGGCTGATCCCCGGCACCACGCCGCCTGTCTCTCGATCGGTCGCGCCTGCCGCCTGCGCGGCGATGGTGGCTGGGCTCAGATCCGTATTGCTCATGTCGTTTCCCTTTCCATGGGGCGGCTCAGCGTGCCCCCCGCAACCGCGGCGCGAACCCCGGTCGTGCCGGGGCACGAGGTGGGCAGCCCCCGCGCCACCCGCACCGCCAGATGCGCGAAGGCCTGCGCCTCGAGCATGTCACCGTCCAGCCCCACATCCTCGACGGGCCCCACCGGACAATCCAGCGCGGCCGCCAGCATTGCCATCATCACCGGGTTGCGCCGTCCGCCGCCGCAGACCAGCACCCGCTCGGGGCGCATCGGACAATGCTCCATCCCGCGCATCACCGCCGAGGCCGCCATCGCCGTCAGTGTCGCCGCCGCATCCGCATCGCTCAATTCGTCCACAAGCGCGATCATCTCGGCAAACGCGTCGCGGTCAAGCGATTTGGGTGGAATCCGCGCAAAATACGGTTCGTCGAGAAACAACTCCAGCGCGCCCTGCGCCACCTTGCCCCGCCGCGCCTGCGCCCCGTCACGGTCACAGGCCACGCCCCGCCGCGCGCGCATCAGGTCGTTGAGCGGCGCGTTGGCTGGCCCTGTGTCGAACGCCAGCAGCGCGCCATCGTCCTCGGGCCGCGCGCGGCGCGGGTCCACCCATGTCAGGTTCCCCACGCCGCCCAGATTGAGAAAGGCCAGCGGCCGCGTGGCCCCGATCCAGCGCGCGCAGGCGAAATGGTAGAACGGCGCCAGCGGCGCCCCCTCTCCCCCCAGCCGCACATCGGCGCTGCGGAAATCCCAGACCACCGGCAGGCCAAGCGCCGCCGCCAGGCGCGCGCCATCCCCCGCCTGATGGGTGCCGCGCCCCTGCGGCTCGTGTGCCAGCGTCTGCCCGTGAAACCCGACAAGCGCCGCGCCCGTGAATCCGCCCAACACCTCGATATGCGCCGCCTCAACCACGGCCTCGGCCGCAGCCACCTCCGGTGCGCCGGGCCAGCAGCCACGGGCGGCATGCAGCACCTTCGCCTCCTGTGCCGAATAGGGCCGATAGGCGGAGGGGCCAAATCCGAATATCTCATGGCCATCGGTCTCGATCATGGCCGCGTCCACCCCGTCAAGCGAGGTGCCCGACATCGCGCCCAAGGCCCAGAGCCGCCCCGCTTTCAACATGCCCTTTTCCTTCACCGCCCGACTGCCTATACATGCCGCGCAATCGCAGACGGGACAAGCACCATGACCTATCACCCGAAATCGGATTTCCTGCATATCATGCAGGCGCGCGGCTATCTGGCCGACTGCACCGATCTTCCGGCGCTCGACGAGGCGCTCCGGGCGGGCACGGTGACGGCCTATATCGGCTATGACGCCACCGCGAAATCGCTTCATGTCGGGCATCTGCTGAACATCATGATGCTGCGCTGGCTGCAAAAGACAGGGCATCGCCCGATCACGCTGATGGGCGGGGGCACGACCAAGGTGGGCGATCCGTCCTTTCGCTCGGATGAGCGCCCGCTCCTCAGCCCGGCCCAGATCGACGCCAATATTGCGGGCATGAACCGCGTCTTTGCCCGCTACCTGTCCTACGAGGCGGGTGGCGCGCTCATGCTCAACAATGCCGAGTGGCTCGACGGGCTGAACTATCTCGATTTCCTGCGCGATATCGGGCGGCATTTCTCGGTCAACCGGATGCTGTCGTTTGAATCGGTCAAGTCGCGGCTTGATCGAGAGCAATCGCTCTCCTTCCTCGAGTTCAATTACATGATCCTTCAAGCCTATGACTTCATGGAACTTTACCGCCGCCACGGCTGTATTCTCCAGATGGGCGGCTCGGATCAATGGGGCAATATCGTCAACGGTATCGACCTCACCCGCCGCGTGCTCGATGCCGAGGTCTACGGCCTGACCTCGCCCTTGCTGACCACTTCGGACGGGCGCAAGATGGGCAAATCGGCAGGCGGCGCGGTCTGGCTCGACGGCGATCTTCTCAGCCCTTACGAGTTCTGGCAATTCTGGCGCAATACCACCGACGCCGACACAGGCCGCTTCCTCAAGCTCTACACCGAACTGCCGGTCGAGGAGTGCGACCGCCTTGGCGCGCTTCAGGGGGCAGAGATCAACGAGGCCAAGATCATTCTGGCAAATGAAGTGACCACGCTGCTGCACGGACCCGAGGCCGCACAGACCGCCGAGTCCACCGCCCGCGAGGTGTTCGAGAAGGGCGGCGTGGGCGACGACCTGCCCACCGTCGAGGTCACGTCTGCGGAACTGGCCTCGGGCCTCTCGATCGTGCAGCTGATCGTGCGCGCGGGGCTTGCGAAATCCGGCAAGGAGGCCAAGCGCCTGATCGCCGAGAACGGCGCGCGGCTCGACGATGCGCCCCTTGCCGACGCGGGCCTGATCATCGACGCCGCCGCCCTCGCCTCTCCGATCAAGCTCTCGGCGGGCAAGAAGCGACACGCGCTGGTCAAGCTCGCCGACTGATCCGATGGCTTCGAAAGAAATCGGTCCGAAGTCTTTCAAGACTTCGGAGCACCATCCCACCGCGCCGCGTCGAGCACCGCGCGCACCGCCTCTGTCGGCACATCCGAGGCGACGAACGCCGCGCCGACCCCGCGCGCCAGCACGAAACGCAGTTTGCCATCGACAACCTTCTTGTCTTGCCCCATGAGGTCGATCAGTCTGTCTGTATCCGGCAATTCCCCTTCGATATCAGATAGATCGACCTTCATCTTCATGTCTCTCAGATGCGCACGCACCCGGCTCGGTTCCTCCTGCGAACACAAGCCCAGCCGTGCCGAAAGCGCGAAAGCCAGCGCACAGCCGATCGCCACCCCCTCACCGTGCAGAAGCCGCATCCCATCATAGTGTGTCGCCGACTCCAGTGCATGACAGAATGTATGACCCAGATTGAGAAGCGCCCGGTCGCCCTGCTCGGTCTCGTCGCGCACGACAATCTCCGCCTTCATCTCGACCGAACGTTTCACAAGGTGGATACGCGCCGCCATATCGCCTTTGGCCGCACATGAGCCATGGCCTTCAAGCCATTGAAAAAAATCGCGATCACCCAACAGACCATACTTCACCACCTCACCGTAACCGGCCAGGTAGTCCCGCTCGCTCAGCGTCCCGAGCACCTCGGTATCGGCCAGGACAAGGCTTGGCTGATGAAACGCCCCGATCAGGTTCTTGCCCTGCGGCGCGTTGATTCCGGTCTTGCCCCCCACCGAACTGTCCACCTGCGCCAACAAACTTGTCGGCACCTGAACAAAGCGCACGCCCCGCCGCAGAATCGAGGCGGCAAAGCCCACCAGGTCGCCGATCACCCCACCGCCGAACGCCACCACCATGTCGCCGCGCTCGATCTTCTCCTCCAGAAGCCACTCGACGACTTGCTCCAGACGGGGCCAGGACTTGGTCGCCTCACCGGGCGGCAGGGTCAGAAACACGGCAGAAATGCCCTTTTTCTCCAGCCCATTGCGCAAGGTTTCCCAATGCAGCGCCGCAACCGTTTCGTCGCTGACCACGGCCACGCGTGGCCGCCGCAGAAGCGGTGCGATGCGCGCACCCGCCTGCGCCAGAAGGCCCGGCCCCACCACCACGTCATAGGCGCGCGCGCCCAACCCCACATGCACCGTTTCGATCATGTCACCTTCTCCAGAACGTCCGGTCGTGTCGCCAGCGCCTCGGCCACCTTGTCGGCCATATGCTCGATTGTGTAGGCGCGATGCGCCTTTACGGTCAGGTCGGCCAGCGCGTAGATCGGCACGCGCGCCTCATAGATCTCGCGCAGCGTCTCCTTTGGTTGAGATGTGCGCAGCAAAGGTCTGGTATTCTTGCCTTTAACCCGAGACCAGAGTAGATCGAGATCGGCATCAAGCCAGACCGAAACCCCTTTTTCCGACATCAGGCGCCGGTTATGCTCGGCCAGAAACGCGCCGCCGCCCGTGGACAGGATGCCACGATGCGTCTCAAGCAGGCGGTCGATCACCTCGGTCTCGCGGCGGCGAAAGAACGCCTCGCCATCGCGTTGAAATATCTCTGCAATCGTCATGTTCGCGGCCTTCTCGATCTCGGCATCGGAATCGATGAAGGGCACGCCAAGCCGCGCCGCGAGCGCCTTGCCGACAGCGGTCTTGCCAGCCCCCATCATGCCGACGAGGACCACCGATTTCTTCAGTTTACAGTCCTTGTCGGCCGCCACGCTCGGCGCTCCCCTGCCTGTTCGCGAAGTTTTTCACTCAATGGCGTGATATTGTGATGAATGCCAGCTATAAGTGGCGAAAAAGCACAAGGCAAACAGGCAGGGCACCCCATGTTTCGGCTTATCAAATGGCTGATCTATCTCGCGGTTCTGGGCTTTATCGCCCTTGCGGGCTATGCGTATCTCGGCCCCTTCTTCGGGGCGGATTTCACGCCCCCTCAATCCGAAATTCGGCAGGATGTCATCCTTGAGACGAAGTAGCGCAGCCGTTCTGGGGCTGCTATGGGCCGGCTTTGCCGAGGCGCAGACCCCGCTTTCGGCGATAGACTGGCTGGACGAGATCGGGGCCGTGATCACCCTTCCTGCCCCGATCGGTCCACCCGTGGCCGACAGCGCCGATCAGCCCGGCGTAACGGTGACCGCGCTTGACGCGCCGCACGCCGACGCTGTGGGCTTGCTGCCCGGCTCGGTCTCGGGCCTTCCTGCAAGCCTCTGGGAAAACAGCACGACTGCGGCACTGATCCGGTATCTCGACGGTCTGCCCGAGCGTCCCCTGCCGGCCATGCAGGCGCTCTATTACACACTGTTGCTGACCGAGGCCGATGCCCCTCCGGATACCGGGCCCGAGGCGCTTTTCCTGGCATCGCGCCTGGCCGCGCTTCGGCGCCTTGGCGCGATCGAACCCGCACTGGCTCTCGTCGAGCGCGCCGGCGGGGCGACGCCCGCTCTTTTCGACGCCTGGCTCGATCTGGCGCTACTCGAGGGCGGCGAGGATGGTGCCTGCGCCGCGCTCGCCGCCGCCCCGCACCTGAGCCGCAATCCGGACGCGCGGATCTATTGCCTTGCACGCGCGGGTGACTGGAATACCGCCGCGCTGATCCTTCACGGGGCCGAGGTGACGGGCGCACTCGGCGATCCTGACGTGACGCTGCTGGCGTTATATCTTGAACCGGAACTGATCGACGAGATCGCCCCGCCCGACACGCCCGCCGCCATGACACCGCTCCGTTTCCGCCTGTTCGAGGCTATCGGAGCCCCGCTGGGCACACGCAATCTGCCACGCGCCTTCGCCATGGCCGATCTCCGCGGCACGGCAGGCTGGAAGGCCGAGATCGAGGCCGCCGAGAGACTGGCCGAGACCGGCGCCATCGCCGGAACGCGTCTTTTCGGGCTGTATACCGCACGCAGGCCCGCCGCTTCGGGTGGCGTGTGGGAACGCGTGGCGGCGGTGCAGGCGCTCGATACGGCATTGACCAACAGTGATGCCGACGCACTCGCCCGCGCCCTGCCGCCGGCATGGGAGGCGGCGCGCGCGGTTCGGCTCGAAATCGTTCTGGCCGATCTTGTGGCCGAACGCCTGCTGGCGGCACCCCTGCCCGCAGCCATCCGCCCACTGGCCTTCGAGATCGTGGCGCTATCGGCCCTTTATGAACGCACCGCCGAGATCCTGCCCCCCTCGACGCCGCGCCAGCGGCTTCTGACGGGAATCGCCGCAGGCCAGCCCGAGATCTCCCATGCCGAAACCCCGCTCGAACTGGCGATCACCGAGGCATTCGCCAGCACCGCCGCCGCGCCCGAACATCGCCCGCTGATCGAGACCGGGCGTCTGGGCGAGGCGATCCTTGCCGCGACCGCGCAGCTTGACGGGGCCCCGGCCCGCGCAGCGCCTTCAGCTACGCGCGCCTCCCTCTCGACGTTGCGCGCCCTGGGACTGGAAGATACCGCGCGCCGCGCCGCGCTTCAGCTGCTGCTTCTTGGCCCGGCCCGATGAGCGCGGCCGACACCCGCATCAGCACCTTTCTCGACGCGCAAGCCGCCGAACTGGGGGCCGCGCGCAACACGCTTCTGGCCTATGGCCGCGACTTGCGGGATTTCGCGAACTGGCTCGGGCACCGCAAGACGCCGCTTCTCACCGCCACCCAGGCGGATGTCGAAACCTATCTTGTTGCCTGCGATTCGGCGGGGCTGGCGCAATCGACGCGCGCGCGACGGCTGTCGTCGATCCGGCAGTTCTACCGCTTCGCCGCCGAGGAGGGCTGGCGCGCCGACAACCCGGCGATCCGTCTCAGGGGGCCAGGGCGTGTGCGCCACCTGCCCGGCACGTTGAGCGTGGATGAGGTGCAACGCCTTCTCGAGACCGCCCCGCAGGTGGGGCGCGGCGCGATCGAGCGAGCGCGCAACGGCGCGCTGGTGGCGCTGCTCTACGCAACCGGCATGCGGGTGAGCGAGTTGGTGGAGTTGCCTGTGGCGGCGGCACGCGGCAACCCCGAGATGTTGCTGGTGCGCGGCAAGGGGGGGAAGGAGCGGCTCGTGCCGCTCTCGCCACCCGCCCGCGCTGCACTCGATCACTGGCTGCGGCTGCGCGACGCCGACAGGGCGCGCGCAACCTTGCCCCACCTCTTTCCCTCGGGCGGCAAGGCAGGGCACCTCACGCGCCACCGCTTTTACGGGTTGATCAAGGAAATCGCCCTGACCGCGGGCGTCGATCCCGCACGGGTCACCCCGCACCGGCTGCGCCATGCCTTCGCCACGCATCTTCTGGCAAACGGGGCCGACCTGCGGGTAATCCAGACGCTGCTGGGCCATGCCGACGTGGCCACGACCGAGATCTATACCCATGTGCTCGATGCCCGCCTGCGCGCGCTTGTCGAAGAGCATCATCCGCTGGCCCATGCCGCGCGGCGCAAGAAGATCGAGGACATCCCATAAGGGGCGGCGGGCCTCGCGATAGATGGGTTCACGACAGGATGCAGCCAGGGATGCGGACATTTTGCCCCTTTTCAAGCAGACCGGCTTGGGGTAACAGCGCGTCTTCATGCGGGGTGACAGCCTTGGAGGCATCCCGCACCATGCAAGGAGAGAAAACATGGCTGGAGAAATTCCTGATCTTCACGCCCAGGAACGCACGGGGACGGGCAAGGGCGCCGCTCGGGCAGCGCGTCGCGCGAACATGGTTCCGGGGGTTGTCTACGGCGGGGACCGCGATCCGCTGCCGATCCAGATGCCGTTCAATGTGCTGCTCAAGCGGCTCAAGAAGGGGCGGTTCAAATCGACGCTTTTCAACCTCAAGGTCGATGGCCACGAGGATGTGCGCGTGATCTGCCGCGACGTGCAGCGCGACGTGGTCAAGGATCTGCCGACGCATGTGGATTTCATGCGCCTGCGCCGCACCACGCGGATCAACCTCTTTATCCACGTCGATTTCATCAACGAGGACCAGTGCAAGGCGCTGCGCAAGGGCGGCGTTCTGACGGTGGTGCGCCCCGAGGTGGAACTCAACGTGCTGGCGGGCGACATTCCCGATCACCTGACCGTGGACCTGTCGAAGGTCGAAAGGGTCGGCGACGTGGTCACGATCAGCCAGATCGAGCTTCCCGAAGGGGCCGAGCCGGTGATCAAGGACCGCGATTTCGTGATCTGCAACATCTCGGCGCCCTCGGCGCTGCGCTCGCAAGGCGAGGACGAGGACGAGGACGAGACCGCAGAGGTCTGAATGCGTCCTGAACATCGAGGAAACCGGGCAAGGCAGACCGCCATGCCCGGTTTTTTCATGCGCGCAGACAAAGCGCACGGCCCATGATGATCTTGAGAATTTTTCCGATCCCGCGCCATGGCCCACGCCGCGCGGTGCGGTTAGACTCCCGACGTCGCTGCTTGATCCCTTTGCGTCGAAATCCGACCCCGCACGCGCGGGACAGTGGATTACTGAGGGGGCACGGAAAAGGAATCGGCCATGGTTGATGTCACCATCGTCTACTGGCGGGATATTCCCGCACAGGTCATCGTCGGCAAGGGGCGCCGTGGCGCCAAGGTGCAGTTGCCCGAGCGTTTCGAGCAGGCCATCGACCGCGCCGCGATGAAGACGGGGGCGGCAGGCACCGACGCCTATCTTGCCGAGTGGCGCAAGGCCGAACCCTATGCCGTCGAGGGGGATCAGGAGGAAGTGGCCCGTAACGAGGCTGCCCGGCTTGATGCCCAGTACGATCAGAATCGCCTCAAGGCGCTGATCGCCAATGATGGCTGGGCATGAATGCGCCCCGGATCGCTATGGGAGGCCGCGATGGCACTTTTGAATTTCAGGCGACGTGAGACCGCGACCCCGGCGAGCGGGCAGCTTGAGGCGTTCCTGGATGGCTATTCCATCGAGGTGATGCCCCGCACGGCCGAGAAGGTCGAGGATTTCCGCGAGTTGCTGCCAAGCGGCACCCGTGTCTATATCGCCCATATCGAGGGCACGCCGATCAACGACATGGTGGCCACTGCCCGGCGCATCTCGCGCGAGGGCTATCCGGTGATGCCGCATTTCCCGGCGCGCATCATCAAGGACCGCGCGACATTGGCCGATTGGATCGCACGCTATCAGGGCGAGGCGGGGGTCGAGCAGGCGCTTTTGCTTGCCGGCGGTGTATCCGAGCCGCATGGCGAGTTTCACTCCTCCATGCAGCTTCTGGAATCGGGCGAGTTCGACCGCGCGGGATTCAGGCGGCTCCATGTGGCGGGGCACCCCGAGGGCAACCGAGACATCGACCCAGACGGCAGCATGAAGAACGTCGAGGACGCCCTGCACTGGAAACAGCGGTTCTCGGAGACCACCGATGCCGAGATGGCGCTTGCCACGCAGTTCGCCTTTGACGCGGAACCGATCGTCAAATGGGCCGAGGGGCTGCGCGCGGCAGGTATCCGCCTGCCCATCCATATCGGCATCGCGGGGCCGGCGAAATTGCAGACGCTGATCAAGTTCGCCATTGCCTGCGGCGTGGGTCCGTCTTTGAAAGTCTTGCAGAAACGCGCCATGGATGTCTCCAGGCTGCTGCTGCCCTATGAGCCTGCCGAGGTTCTGACGGCACTTGCCGCGCACAAGGCCGACAACCCCGAAAGCCTGATCGAGCGGGTGCATTTCTTCCCGCTTGGCGGGATCAAGGCCAATGCCCAATGGGCCATCGAGAACGGCGGCGCCTCGGGCGTTCCGGCCAGCAAACAAGGATAGGACATGACCCGCACCATCGTCGAGAGCAAGACCAAGACCGCTGTCATCGGCTTTGACGAGCCGTTCTGCGTAATCGGCGAGCGCATCAACCCCACGGGCCGCAAGAAGCTCGCCGCCGAGCTTGAGGCGGGGGATTTTTCAACCGTCGAGGCGGATGCCTTGGCCCAGGCGGCGGCGGGCGCGACCGTGCTCGATATCAATGCGGGCGTGGTCTACAATTCCAATCCCAACCCCAACGAGACCGAGCCGCCCTTGATGACGCGGATGATCGAACTGGTGCAGGGGTTGGTGGATGTGCCGCTGTGCATCGACTCGTCTGTGCCGGCCGCGCTCGAGGCGGGGCTCAAGGCGGCGCATGGCCGTCCGCTGCTGAACTCCGTCACCGGCGAGGAAGAGCGGCTTGAATACGTCCTGCCGCTGGTCAAGAAATACAACGTCCCCGTCGTCGCCATCTCCAACGATGACACCGGCATCTCCGAGGATCCGGACGTGCGCTTTGCCGTGGCCAAGAAGATCGTAGAGCGCGCCGCAGATTTCGGCATCCCCGCCCATGACATCGTGGTCGATCCGCTCGTCATGCCCGTGGGCGCCATGGCCACCGCCGGGCGTCAGGTCTTTACCCTCGTGCGCCGCCTGCGCGAGGAACTGGGCGTCAACACCACCTGCGGGGCGTCGAACATCTCGTTCGGCCTGCCCAACCGGCACGGCATCAACAACGCCTTCCTGCCCATGGCGATCGAGGCGGGCATGACAAGCGCCATCATGAACCCCATCGCGCTGCCGGTGAAACAGGCCGAGATTGCCGCCAAAAAGGCCGAAATCGCCGCTGCCGGTCTCATCCTGCCGGACGATATGGATGACGAAACCTTCTGCCAGCTCTTTGGTCTGGGCAGCACGCAGGCCCGCGCGGGCAAGGAGATGGAGGCGATCATGGCCGCCAACTTCCTGATGAATGCCGACCCCCACGGCGGCAACTGGATCAAGTTCAACAAGGCCCCGATCAAGCCCGGCGAAGAGGCCACGGGCCGGGGCGGCCGCGCCGGCAGCCGCCGCCGCCGCGCCTGAACCAGAGCCCCTGCGCCCCGGACACATGCAAGCCCCGGCGATGGCCGGGGCTTGTTTGTCTTGTGACCGGGTCGGGCGCGACAGCCACAGCATGTTGCATTGACCTGGAAGTACCCGCCCCGGGCTTGATCCGGGATCCCGTCCATCATGCACAGTGGCGCCGGCGGGAATGCCTCTCGACATCTCCGACCCGCGCTAGCGGACCATCCATCTTCCATCCGGCCAGAAAGCGTGAAAGGCAAAGGCGAACATGACGTCATGCGCCACGTCACGGCCCTGTGCGTCGCGCACCCGCACCGTGCCCACGTCACGGCCCTTGGCGATCGTGCCGTGATCAAGCGCCGAGGCTTGCCCCGCCTCCCACGAAATAGTGACACCGGCTTCGGTAACGCCGCCCTCGCGGCGGATCCGGGTCATCGGCCAGGCCCGATCCCCGACCCGCACCACCCGTTCGAGCGGCGGAACGCCATGGGGCGGGTCCTCACCCTCATACAGAAACGGACGGCTTGAGCTATCATAGCCCTGATAGGGGTTGCGCCCATAGGAGCGGTTGAAATCCGGCTCGGCCATCACCAACCCTTCGGGGTTGCGGGTGCGGAACTGATCCCAGCTTTCCATCCAGCCCGGCAGCATATCGAGCTGAACGCCGGTCATCTGTCCGACAATCCCCTCGCCAAGCGCCTGTTGCCACCAGCTTTCGGTCTCGCGGTCATACATGACCATGTCGGACATCCGCAGCTTGCCCGAGACGCCAAAGCTCAGCACCCGGCCCTGCACCCGGCGATCGAAGGTCAGTGCCGAGTTGCACAGGGGGCAGTAGGTCACCGCCACCGGAATACCGCCCACCTGATCGTTCACGATCTCATGCCACATGAGATAGCGGATCGGATAGGCGCGCGGGGTCTGGCCGTCCATTTCCAGTGTCATCACCGGCTCGTTTCCGGCGATCCTGCGTTCGGATTTGGCGCGCAGGAACTTCGGCGCATCGATGGCGGGGATGCCGTCCTTGGGCGGCCCGCCCGAGCGGATTTCGGACCAGTCCGTGATCGTGGTGCGCGAGAAATCGGTCTGCGGCCATTCCCCGCGCCAGAAGGTCGGGTTGGCATGGGCCAGCGGCACGGCAAGGAAGATGGTCGCGAGAAAGGCGATGAGGCGGGACATGGGCGCTCCTGCAAGGGGGTCTCGTGCAGGGATGATGCGGTGCTGGCGGGATTCGGGCCAGCCCACCCCACGCAGATGTGAGCGTGTGTCAGCGCCGTTTCGCCTCGGTCAACGCCCGATCCCAGAGCCGGTCGCGCATGATCCGCCGCATCGCGCGCGAGAGTTCGCCCGCGCCGTCGCGCGCATAGATCCGCCCATGTGTCAGAATGAGCCGCTCCGGCCCCCAGTCAAGCACCTGATCGACCAGATCGCCCAGGGCCTTGCGCCCGCCAAGCCGCGCGGCAAGGCCCGGTGGCGGCTTGCCGTCGCTGTCGTCGATGCCCGCAAGCCAGACAAGCGGCCGCGCCCAAGGCGGCAGCGTCGCGGTATCGACCGCGATGACCAGCCGTGACAGGATCGCCGAACGCGAGGGCAGGTGGCAGAACACATGTTCGCACGCCTCGCCGTGGCGCAGCGTGAGCGGCCTGATCTCGCGCCGCCACGGCGCCTCGGACAGACCGTCGCGCGGCCAGAGCCGCGCCTCGGGGAAGGCTGTCTGCCAGTCCTGGAGCCACGGCAATAGGGGCGCGCCGGGCAGCACCAGATGCGCCACCCGGCCCTGCTGTTCAAGCCAGGCGATCAGGTCCGGCGTAAGCGGCCCCGGCGCGTGCACCCAGAGCCCCCCGCCCCCAACCCGCGCCACCACCGTGCGCAGCGGCATCGGCACGCCAAGCCGCCAGCACAGATGTGCGCCCTCAATGGCCCACAGCCCCTCTGACAGGGGCACCGGCGCAAGGGCGGGCGCGGTCATGCGCTCAGTCTATGACCCGAACGCTTGTCATCACGTCCGGCTCTCCCGTGACCGCGCCATTGGGGCCGCGCCCGCGCTTGATCTTGTCCACGATCTCCATCCCGCCGGTCACGCGCCCGACCACGGTATATTGCCCGTTGAGATGCGTCGCAGGCGCGAACATGATGAAGAATTGCGAATTGGCGCTGTCGGGGTTCTGGCTGCGGGCCATGCCCACCACGCCGCGCTCGAACGGCACGTCGGAGAACTCTGCCTTGAGGTCGGGCCGGTTGCTGCCGCCGGTGCCCGCGCGGCGCATGTCGCCGCCCGCACGCCCGAACTCCACATCGCCGGTCTGCGCCATGAAGCCGTCGATCACGCGGTGGAACACCACCCCGTCATAGGCCCCTTCGCGCGCCAGCGCCGCGATCTGCGCGGCATGGCCGGGGGCCACATCCTCGAGCAGGTCGATGGTGACGGTGCCGTTGGCCACGCCCTTGATCTCGATTTCAAGGCCAGTTGCGAATGCGGGGCCGGAGGCCAGAAGGCCGAAGGCGAGAACGAGCTTACGCATCGGCGGCCACCTTGACGCTGATCATCCGGTCGGGGTTCGCGGGCGGCTCGCCACGGGTGATGGCGTCCACATGCTCCATCCCCGAAATCACCCGGCCATAGACGGTATATTGCCGGTTGAGAAAATGATTGTCCTTGAAGTTGATGAAGAACTGGCTGTTGGCGGAATTCGGGTTCTGGCTGCGCGCCGCGCCGATCGTGCCGCGATCATGGGGGATGCCGCTGAACTCTGCCTTGAGGTCAGGCAGGGCGCTGCCGCCGGTGCCTGCGCGCCGCGGATTGTAATCCTTTTCCATGTTGGCGTGTTCCACATCGCCAGTCTGCGCCATGAAGCCGTCGATCACCCGGTGAAAGGCCACGTTGTCATAGGCCCCGGCGCGCGCCAGTTCCTTCATCCGCGCGCAATGCAGCGGCGCGATATCGGGCAGAAGCTCGATGCTGACAGTGCCATCCTTCAACTCGATCAGGATGGTGTTTTCGGGGTCGTTGATCTCGGCCATGTCATGCTCCTTTGTCGGCTTTGCCACAGGTCTAGGGGGTCCGGGCGCGATTGCCAAGGGCAGGAGGTTGACGTGGCCCATGCCCCGCGCCATGACAGGCGTGAAATCGCATGAGGAGGCCGCCGCGATGGGCTGGAAGACGCTGGACGATATGGACCTTGGGGCCAAACGCGTGCTGGTGCGCGTGGATATCAACGTGCCGGTCGCAAACGGCGTTGTGACCGACGCCACCCGGATCGAGCGCATCGTGCCCACGGTTCACGACATTCTCGAGCGGGGGGGCAAGCCCATGCTGATCGCCCATTTCGACCGGCCCAAGGGCAAGGTGGTCCCGTCCATGTCGCTGCGCGTGGTGGTGCCCGCGCTGGAGTCTGCCCTGGGGCGCAAGGTGCGGCTGATCGAGACGCTGGAGGGGGCCGAGAACCTGACCGAGGAGGCGCGCGCCGCCGATGTTCTGCTGCTGGAGAACATCCGCTTTCACCCCGGAGAGGAGGCGAACGATCCCGAGTTCGCCGCCCGCCTCGCGGCCCTTGGCGACATCTATTGCAATGACGCCTTCTCGGCGGCACATCGCGCGCATGCCTCGACCACGGCGCTTGCGCATCTGCTGCCCGCCTGTGCGGGGCGGTTGATGCAGGCAGAATTGCAGGCGCTCGAGGCGGCCCTTGGCGCGCCCAAACGGCCCGTGGCGGCGGTGGTCGGCGGCGCCAAGGTCTCGACCAAGCTCGATCTGCTGGGCAATCTCGTGGCGAAGGTGGACTGCCTCGTGATCGGCGGCGGCATGGCCAACACCTTCCTTGCCGCGCTTGGCCTCGATGTGGGCAAATCGCTGTGCGAACATGACATGGCCGGAACCGCGCGCGAGATCATGGCGCGGGCGGGGGCGGCGGGCTGTACGATCCTTCTGCCCGCCGATGTGGTGGTGGCGCGCGAATTCGCAGAAGGGGCCGCGCACGAGGTGGTGGGGGCCCATGCCTGCCCGGCGGATGCGATGATCCTTGACGCCGGTCCGCGCGCGGTTGCGCGGATCACCGCCGCGCTTGAGGGTGCGAGAACGCTGATCTGGAACGGGCCGCTCGGGGCCTTCGAAATCGCGCCTTTCGACGCCGCCACCAATGCCGCCGCACGCCACGCGGCACAGCTCAGCCGCGAGGGGCGGCTTGTCTCGGTGGCGGGCGGCGGTGATACGGTCGCCGCGCTCAACCGCGCCGGCGCGGCCGAGGATTTCACCTATATCTCCACCGCCGGGGGCGCCTTCCTCGAATGGATGGAGGGCAAGGTGCTGCCCGGCGTCGCCGCTCTTCATGGTGCCTGACGAAAGACCGGGGAAAGGGGCGTTGCCCCTCTTGGCCTGCGGCCAATTCACCCCAGGATATTTCAGGCCAGAAGAAGCGAGGCGGGCGCGGGTTTCTTCTGGCTGAAAATATCCCCGCCGGAGGCTCCGACGCCCGCCACAGGCGCGGCGCGGACCCTGTTAGCGCCACCAAGATTGCACGCCGCGCCCGCCTCGCCTAAGAGAGCGCGAACTGTGCTTGATCAAAGGGATTTCCGCCATGTCGAAGGCCGAGCAGAGACAGAAGATTGCCGAAGGTCAGGGCTTTATCGCCGCGCTCGATCAATCCGGCGGCTCCACCCCAAAGGCGCTGCGGCTTTACGGGATCGCGGAGTCAGAGTATTCCTCGGAAGCGGAAATGTTCGACCTCATCCACGCGATGCGCGCGCGCATCGCGCAGGCTCCGGCCTTTACCGGCGACAAGGTGATCGGCGCGATTCTCTTCGAGATGACCATGGACCGCGAGATCGCGGGCAAGCCTTCGGCGCAATTCCTGTGGGAAGAACGCGGCGTCGTGCCCTTCCTCAAGGTGGACAAGGGCCTTGCCGAGACGAATGACGGTGTGAAGCTGATGAAGCCCATGCCCGATCTTGATGCGTTGCTCGCGCGCGCCAATCAGGCCGGGATTTTCGGCACCAAGATGCGCTCGGTCATCGACGCGGCCAATGCAGGCGGCATCGAGGCCGTGGTGAAACAGCAATTCGAGGTGGGCCGCCAGATCCTCGGGGCTGGCCTCGTGCCGATCATCGAGCCGGAAATAACCATTTCCATCGCTGACAAGGCCGAGGCAGAGAACCTGCTGCTTGCCAACCTCAAGGCCCATCTCGACGCGCTGCCCGAGGGACAGAAGGTCATGCTCAAGCTGACCCTGCCCGAGGTGGCCAACCTCTATGCACCGCTGGTGGATCACCCGCGCGTGCTGCGGGTCGTGGCGCTCTCGGGGGGATACAGCCGGGAAGAGGCCAACGCACGGCTGGCCCAGAACTGCGGTGTGATCGCCAGCTTCTCGCGCGCGCTGACAGAGGGGCTGTCGGCGCAGCAATCGAATGCCGAGTTCAACGAGACCATCGCACGCACCATTGACGAGATCTGCGCGGCCTCGGTCGCGGGCTGAGGTTCAGCCGCCCTGCAAGCGCTTGAGCAGCACCACCTCGCTCTCGGGGCCAATCGGCGTGAACCAGCTGTCGTTGTAGATGCGCCCGTCGATGGAGACCGAGACGCCGCGATCCAGCTCGGGCCGCAAGCCTGGGTGATCGCGCGCCAACCCGTCGAGCAATTCACGCAGGGTGGCGGCCTCGACCGCCACCTCGCGCGCCCCCCCGGCAAGATCGGCGAGCGATCCCCAGAGCAGCACCTTGACCATCAGCCCTTTGCCGCCTGCATCGCGGCCAGAACACGCGGCGGCGACATCGGCAGGCGCGTCATCCGCACCCCCGCCGCCGCCGACACCGCATTGGCCACCGCCGCCAACGGCGGCACAATCGGCGTTTCCCCGACACCGCGCACCCCGTAGGGATGCCCCGGATTGGGAATTTCCAGAATCACCGTGTCGATCATCGGCAGGTCAGAGGCCACGGGTATCCGGTAATCAAGGAAGCCTGCGTTTTGCAGGATTCCATCCTCGCCATAGATATATTCCTCGTTGAGCGCCCAGCCGATACCCTGCACGGCCCCGCCCTGAAACTGCCCTTCGACGTAAGAAGGATGCACCGCGCGCCCGGCATCCTGAAACACCGTGTAGCGCAGGATCCTGGTGGCGCCGGTGTCGGGATCAACCTCGACATCCACCATATGCGTGCCAAAGCTGACACCCGCCCCCTCCGCCGTCACCTCGTGATGCCCGGCAATCGGCCCGCCGGTGTTGCTGGCCACGGCGGCGATTTCCTTGATGGTCATGGGCGGGAACTTGCCCGCATTGGGACCGGCAGGGCGCGCGGCCCCGTCTTCCCATTCCACCGCCTCTTCGTCGATGCCCCAGATCATCGCGGCGCGTTTGCACATCTCGCGTTTGGCGGCGCGCGCCGCCTCGATCGTCGCCAGACCCACCGCAAAGGTCACGCGGCTGCCATCGGTCACCTCGTTCTGGCCCAGCGATCCGGTATCGGCAATGATCGTGCGCACCTGATCATAGGGAATGCCCAGTTCCTCGGCGGCCATCATCGTCATCGAGGCGCGCGAGCCGCCAATATCGGGATTGCCCTCCGAGACCGTCACCGTGCCGTCCGGTGTCACATTGAGGCTGACGCAGGTATCGCCACCAAAATTGAACCAGAACCCACAGGCCACACCGCGCCCCTGGTTTTCGCCCAAGGGGGCGGTCCAATGCGGATGCGTATGCGCCGCCTCCAGCGTGGCGATCAGACCAATCGCCGGATAGGTCGGACCGTAAGAGGCGCGCGTGCCCTCCTTGGCCCCGTTCATCAACCGCACCGCCAGCGGATCAAGACCAAAGCCCCGCGCCAATTCATCAATCGCGCTCTCCACGGCAAAGGCCGCCATCGGCGCGCCGGGTGCGCGGTAGGCCGCCGCCTTGGGCCGGTTGCTCACCACATCCCAGCCGACAGTTTTCACATTCTCCAGATCATAGGGCGCAAAGGCCGACATCGACCCCATATCGACCGGCGAGCCGGGATAGGCCCCGCCCTGATAGCGCAATTCGGCAAAGGCGGCGGTGATCCGGCCATCCTTCTTCATGCCGATCCGCACATCAATCGAGGTCGAGGCCGTCGGCCCCGTGGCGCGCAGCACCTCGGACCGGCTCATCACCATCTTGACCGGGCGACCCGACTTTTTCGCCAGCATGAGCGCCACCGGCTCAAGGAACACCACCGTCTTGCCGCCGAACCCGCCGCCGATTTCACTGGCCGTCACCCGCAACTGCCCCTGTTCCATCCCGAGGATCGCGGCACAGACATTGCGCACCATGTAATGCCCTTGGGTGCACACCCAGAGATCGCCCTGCCCATCCGCGCTCATCGTCGCCAGACAGGCATGCGGCTCGATATAGCCCTGATGCGTGGCCCCGGTGCGATAGGTCCGCGCGACCACACGGTCGGCCTTGGCCAGCCCCGCCTCGACATCGCCATGCCCGAACTCGACCCGCGAGATGACATTGCCCGAATAGCCCGCGGGCACGGTTTCCTGCTGCCAGCCCTCGTGCAGCACCGGCGCGCCGGGCTTCATCGCCGCGTCCACATCCGTCACATGCGGCAGCACCTCATACTCCACCTCGATGAGCTTCAGCGCCTTGCGCGCCACCGCTGCCGAATTGGCGGCAACCGCCGCCACCGCATGCCCGTCATAGAGCGCCTTGTCACCCGCCATGCAATTGTCGATCACATTGGCCACATGATCCGGCACATCGCCGAAATCCGCGCGCGTGACGACCGCCTTGACCCCCGGCAGCGCCTCGGCCTTTGACGTATCAATGCGCAGGATGCGCGCATGCGCATGAGGACTGCGCAGGATGCGCCCCGTCAGCATCCCCGGCGCCACCATATCCGCGCCAAAGCGCGCGCGCCCCGTCACCTTGTCGATGCCGTCAGGCCGGTTGGGCCGCGTGCCCACCACCTTGAAATCCTTGGTTTTCTTGGTGTCATCCAATGCCATCACGACGCCCTCCGCATATCCGCCGCCGTTTCCATCACAGCGCGGATGATCTTGTCATAGCCGGTGCAGCGGCAGAGGTTGCCCGCCAGCCAATAGCGCACCTCCTCCTCGCTCGGGTCCGGGTTCCGTTCCAGCAGCGATTTCGCCGCCACCAGAATCCCCGGCGTGCAGATGCCACATTGCAGCGCCGCCATCTCGATGAATTTCTGCTGCAACGGATGCAGCGTGTCCCCTGCCGCCATGCCCTCGATGGTGGTGATCTCGCGCCCCTCGGCCTCGGCCCCCAGCATCAGGCACGAACAGACCAGCCGCCCATCCACCGTCACCGAACAGGCGCCGCAATCGCCGGTGCCGCAGCCCTCCTTGGTGCCCGTCAGGCCCAATTCGTCGCGCAGCACATCCAGCAGCGTCGCCTCGGCATCACAGAGAAATTCGGTCGCGTCGCCATTGACCGTGGTCGTCACATGTATCCGGCTCATGCCTGCTCTCCTTTCGCGCGCGCCTCTGCGATCACCGCCGCGCGACGGGCCAGAACGCCCGACACATGGCGGCGGAAATCGACCGTGCCGCGTTTGTCGTCAATCGGGGTGGCCGCTGCGGAACAGACCGCCGCCAGATCGGCCAGCGCCGCCTCATCCAGCACCCGGCCTTGAATCGCCTCTGCCGCCGCGTCCACCAACATCACCTTGGGGCCAACCGCCCCCAGCGACACCCGCGCCGCCGCCACCCGGCCCGCCGCATCAAGGCTGAGCGCAATGCCACAGCCCACCACCGCAATATCCATCTCGGTGCGCGGGATGAACCGCAGATAGGCATCGCCCGACCGCGCCCCCCGCGCGGGCAGAAATACCGAGGCGATGAACTCGCCCGCCGCAAGCGTCGTCTTGCCGGGGGCTTTGGGAATGTCGATCACCGCCACATCGCGCGTGCCCTTGGGGCCAACCACCCGCACCACGGCCCCCGCCGCCACCATCGCCGGCACCGAATCGGCGGCAGGCGAGGCGTTGCACAGATTGCCCGCCAATGTGGCCCGCCCTTGAACTTGCGTCGAGCCGATCAGCCCCACCGCCTCGACCACACCGGGCCAGTCGGCGCACAGCCCCGCATGCTCGCCCATCTCGGCACCCGATACCGCAGCACCGATCCGCCAGCCGCCATCCTCGGCCACAACATCGCGCATCCCTGCGATGCGCTTGATATCGACGATCAGTTCCGGCTCGATCATCTCCGCGCGCAGCTTGACCAACAGATCGGTGCCGCCCGCAAGAACATGAGCCCCCGTCTGACCGGCCAAGGCCGTCACCGCCTCTTCCACGCTGCGTGGCGCTTCAAATCGCATGGCTTGCTCCCTGATTTATTTCTGCGCCGCCCTCGTGGGACTCAGCGCCGCTACCCCGACTATCCCGCAACTTGATCAAATACGCAAACAGCCTAGCCGCGCCGGTATCTCTCGGCCAGCCGCACCGGATCCGCGCCGCAGAGATAGCGCATGAGCAGCCACAGATTGCGCGCGCCCCGCCGCAGCCAGCCCTCGCGCTGAAACCGTGCCGCCGATGTGCGCACCGCCAGCGGAAGAAGCGCGATCCGCCCTTTCAACGCGCGCGCCAGCGCCACATCCTCCATCAGCGGGATGTCGGCATAGCCGCCCGCGCGGTCATGATCCTCTCGCGAAATCAGCAGCCCCTGATCGCCATAGGGCAGCCCGAGAAGGCCCGAGCGCAGGTTGGCCCAACCCGCCACGAATCGCGGCGCAAGCCCCCGCGCATCGAAGGACAGCCGGAACGCCGCCGCGCCGCCCTGGGCCATCTGCGCGCGCGCCACCTCGGCCCAGCCCTCGGGCAGAATGGTGTCGGCATGCACGAACATCAGCCACGCGCCCCGGGCCACATCCGCGCCGCGCCGCAACTGCCCCCCGCGCGAGGGCGCGCCGGTCACGATGACCGCGCCCGCCGCTTCGGCCATGACGCAGGTCTCGTCGGTCGAGCCGCCATCGCTCACGATCACCTCGCGGATCAGCCCCTCGCGCACGCCCTCGAACAGCGCGGCCAGACAGTCGGGCAGCCCACGGCCCGCGTTGAGCGTCGGGATCACCACCGAAAGCGTGGCGCGCATCGCCTCTCCCCCCTGTTGCCCGTCCATCCATTGCCTATATTGGGCTTGGGAACACAAGGGAACGGGCATGGCGCGACACATTCTCGAAATTACCGGCAGCGATGCCGAAAACTTTCTGCAAGGGCTGGTGAGCAACGATCTCAAACGGCTGGATCAAGGCCTTGTCTATGCCGCGTTGCTCACGCCCCAGGGCAAGTATCTGGCCGATTTCTTCCTGCTGCGCCACGGCGATGCCATCTGGCTCGACGTGGCCGAGTCCCTCGCCTCGTCACTGATGCAGCGCCTCACACTCTACAAGCTGCGCGCCGATGTGACCATCACCGGGACAAATCTGAAGGTCCGGCGCGGGACCGGACCGGCACCGGCGGGTGCGCTGCGCGATCCGCGCCACCCCGATCTGGGCTGGCGGCTCTATGGCGCGCAGGCAGGCGAGGACGGCACCGATTTCGAGCGTATCCGCGTGGCCCATTGCATCCCCGAGACCGGAATCGAGCTGACGCCCGAGACCTATATCCTCGAGGCCGGGTTCGAGCGGCTGGGTGGCGTCGATTTCCGCAAGGGCTGCTATGTGGGCCAGGAGGTCACCGCCCGCATGAAGCATAAAACCGAGTTGAAAAAAGGGCTGGCGCTGGTGGCCGTGCATGGCGACGCGCCCGTGGGCACCGAGATCACCACTGAGGGAGGCAAGAAGGCGGGCGTGCTCTACACCCAGTCCGGAGGGCGCGGCATTGCATATCTGCGGCAAGATCGCGCCGCCCCCGGCATGAGCGCGGGCGCGGCGCGGGTCGATCCGCTGGATTGCTGAGCGCGCTCAGGCGCGCTCGGAATATTCCATCGTCTCGGTGTTGACGACGATCTCCTCGTCCTGCCCGACGAAAGGCGGCACCATCACCTTTACACCATTGTCGAGGATCGCGGGCTTGAAGCTGTTGGCGGCGGTCTGCCCCTTCACCACCGGCTCGGTCTCGACGATGCGGCACACCACCTTCTGCGGCAGCGTCGCGTTGAGCGCCTCGCTCTCGTGGAATTCCACCGTGATCGTCATGCCATCCTGAAGGAACGGGCGGCGCTCGCCAAGGATGTCGGCGGGCAATTCGATCTGCTCATAGGTCTCGGTATCCATGAACACCAGCTTGCCGTTCTCCTCGTAGAGAAACTGCTGGTCCTTCTGCTCCAGCCGCACCCGTTCGACCTTGTCCGCGCTGCGGAACCGCTCGTTGAGCTTGCTTCCGTTGCGCAGGTTCTTCATCTCGACCTGGGCAAAGGCGCCGCCCTTGCCGGGCTTGACGTGATCGACCTTCACCGCCGCCCAGAGGTGGCCATTATGCTCCAGCACGTTGCCGGGGCGAATCTCGTTTCCGTTGATCTTGGGCATTGGGTCAAACCATGGCAAAAGGTTGATATGAGGTTGCCCGCTCCTATATATCGCGGGATGAAGGGTGGCAAGACAACCAGATTTCGTTTCGAATATGCGAAAGCCATGCGCGTGTTGCATAGATGTTATGCATCTGTGCTCTATCCGAATCGAACGAAAGGCGTCATAACCACCTGCACGCCCAAAACACAAGAGCAATAAGAACAGGACGAATGATGAAGGATTTCGTTGACGGCACGGCGTTCAATGCCGAACAGGGCAACCGTGCGCGTAAACTTTTCGCGGCCGTCGTGCTGGCCGCTCTGGACGATGCCATCTCTGACGACAAGAAATATGGCAACGGTCCGGAACAGATCGCCCGTTGGGCGCGCTCGCGCGACGGGCGCGAGGTGCTCAGCTGTGCCGGAATCGACCCGAACGAACGTGTCGTCAAGGGCCTGATGGACTTCGTCGCCAAGGGCGTGCGCACATCGGTCGCCCTTTCGCGCGAGGAGAGCGAGCGTCGCAACGCCGCCGCGCAGGCCGAGGCCGAAGCCGCCTGAGCAGGCGGCTGTTTTCAGAAATTCAGGCCCCGTCGCTTGCGGCGGGGTCTTCTGTTTGCCGGGGGCGCGATGACACGGGCGATCATGATTCAGGGCACGGGGTCGAATGTGGGCAAGTCGCTGCTTGTCGCGGGGCTGGCGCGCGCCTTCCTGCGGCGCGGCCTCAGCGTCGCACCATTCAAGCCGCAGAACATGTCCAACAACGCCGCCGTCACGCAGGATGGCGGCGAAATCGGGCGCGCGCAGGCGCTTCAGGCCCGTGCCGCGCGCCGCGCACCTCACACCGACATGAACCCCGTCCTGCTCAAGCCAGAGGGCACGCGCGGCGCACAGGTGATCGTGCAGGGCCATCCCGTCGGAAGCCTGAAAGCGCGCGACTACACCCGCGAAAAGCCCCGCCTTCTGGGCGCGGTGCTGGAGAGTTTCACCCGTCTGAGCCAAACCGCCGATCTGGTGCTGGTCGAGGGCGCGGGCAGCCCCGCCGAGATCAACCTGCGCGCAGGCGACATCGCCAATATGGGCTTTGCCCGTGCCGCAGGCGTGCCTGTGATCCTCGTGGGTGATATCGACCGGGGCGGCGTGATCGCGCAGATCGTCGGCACCAAGGCGGTCATCGACCCTGCCGACGCGGCGATGATCCGGGGCTTTGCGGTCAACAAGTTTCGCGGTGACATCAGTCTTTTCACCGAAGGCGAGCGCGCCATTTCAGACCTCACCGGCTGGCCCTCGCTCGGCGTGGTGCCATGGTTCGAGCACGCCTGGCGCCTGCCGCCCGAGGATGTGCAGGACCTGACCAGTGTTCAGCGCGAGGGCGGGTTGCACATCGTGGTGCCACATCTGGGCATGATCTCCAACTTCGACGATCTGACCCCGCTGGGCAACGAACCCGACGTCACCGTCGAGATCGTGCCCGCAGGCCAACCCCTGCCCGCCAAGGCCGATCTGATCCTGCTGGCGGGCAGCAAATCCACCATCGCCGATCTGGCAACGTTACGGCGCAACGGCTGGGATATCGACCTCGCCGCCCATATCCGCCGCAAGGGCCGGGTGCTGGGCATCTGCGGGGGCTACCAGATGCTTGGCCGCCGCATCGCCGATCCCGACGGGATCGAAGGGCCGCCCGGGACGGTCGAGGGGCTGGGCCATCTCGACGTGGAAACCGTGTTGCGCCCGCGCAAGCGGCTGGGCCTCACGACGGCGCAGCACGCGACATGGGGCACGCCGGTGAGCGGCTACGAAATCCATCTGGGCGAGACGACCGGCACCGATTGCGCGCGCGGCTGGCTCATCGTGGGCGATCGGCGAGAGGGCGCGCAATCGCCCGACGGGCGCATTCAGGGCACATATCTGCACGGGCTGTTTGCCGAGGACGCCTTTCGCGCGGCCTTCCTGGCGGAGTTGGACACGGTGTCGGACCTTTTCTATGAGAAAACGGTCGATCATGCGCTCGACGCGCTTGCCAGCCACCTGGAAACATGGATGGATCTCGACCGGTTGCTCGCGCTCGCCGCGCCGTCCGCTCAGTCGAAATCCTGACTTGTCAGCGCACGGTGAATCTCGCGGCGCACCAGCTTGCGCACGTTGCGGGTAATCCGTTCTCCGAGAGTGCCCATAAGCTCTTGCCGGACAATCTCGGCCACCAGATCGCGCAAGGCATCTTCGTCCAGCACCGCCTCGTCCAGTGCAAAGGCAGCGATTTCTGCCGCGTCCTCCTCTGGCTGCGGCCCGGTTTCTCCGTCGAACATCGCCGAAACGGCCTCGTCTGCGAGTATCTCGTCAGGATCGAAAGAGGGCGGCTCGGGCACGGGTTCGTCATGGTCGGCGTCCCGCCATTGAAGCGCCGGCGCCTCGGCGCCGTCGGCAAAGGCATCCTCGTCGTCGCCATCGGGTTCCCAAAGATCGGCGGTGGCGGCAAATGGCGCTGCGGCCTGCTCATCTTCGGGAAGGGCCGCGTCAGAATCGGGCGCATCTTCAGTCTCTGACAAGAGGACGGGCTCATCCTCCTGACCGATCGCATCCGCCAATTCAACCTCGACCATCCCGGTCATCGGCCCCTCGGCCACCGCTTGCGTCCCGAACATGTCATCCGGATCGAACGCGCCAGAGACATCGGGCGTCGGCTGCTCAGGCCAATCCTCGGGGGCCTGATCCTCGGGGGCCTGATCCTCAGGGGCCTGATCCTCAGGGGCCTGATCCTCAGGGGCCTGATCCTCAGGGGCCTGATCCTCAGGGGCCTGATCCTCGGGCACGTCACCGCGTTCGTCGTCGTCGATGCGCTGCGAGGGGGTCAGAACCAGCCGTTCGGTCACTGCGCCGCTTTCGGGCGCATGACGCATCTGGTCGGCCCCTCCGGACACAAGCCGACGGATAGAGGCCAGAACGTCCTCGATATCGACATTTGTCACCGGATCCGACATGCCTGCCCTCACACCTGCCCTCGTAGGAGTTTACCCCCGCGCCACTACTCACACAACCGTTTCAGAAAGTTTTCACTGCTTGCCAAGCGCGCGGAGCACCCGGTCAAGCTTCTGGCCCTGCGGGCTGATCGGAACCGGCGCTGTCTTGACCAGATCGTAATAGGCCGCCGGGTCATAGATCTGGACCCCGAGATTGAGATCCTGCGCCGTCAGTTCGCCGATGGCGGCGAGCACGAAATAGGCGGCTGTCACCACATCGGCATTGGCCGAGATCAGGTTGGCCTGCGCATCCAGCAGGTTCTGCTCGGAATCGAGCACATCAAGCGTCGTGCGCGCGCCAAGCCTGGCCTCCTCGCGCGTGCCGTCAAAGGCCACCTGCGCGGCGCGCACCCCCTCGATATTGGCGGCACGCGCGGCGCGCGCGGCGCGCAGATTGGCATAGGCATTGCCCACATCCTGCTTGACCTGAAGTCCGGCGAGATGCAGCCGAGCAAGCTGCGCGTCGCGCTGCGCCCGCGCCTGCCGCTCCAGCGAACTGATCCGCCCGCCCTGATAGATCGGGCCGCGCAACTCGACCCCGACACTGCCCCCGCGTGAAAAGCCCTGTCCGGTCAGTTCCTCGTTCGCACCCAGCCGCCCCGTAAGGTTCACCGAGGGGCGCTTGGCCGCCGCCGCCGCATTCACGTTCAGTTCGGCCACGGTCACATTGCGCTGCGCCCCAAGGATATCGGGATGGCGGCGCATTGCGGCGGACTTGGCCGCGTCTAGGTTGTCGCCGATGGAGGGCAAATCTCCCGGCGCGCGCAAGGCCCCCGGATCACGCCCCACCGCCTCGCGGAATTCCTCGATGGCGCGCGCAAGATCGCCTTCGGCCACCGCAAGCCCGCTTTGCGCCAGTGCCACCGCCGCCTCGGCCTGCGCCACATCGGTGCGCGTCACCTCGCCCACCTCGAAACGATCATTGGCCGCGCGCAATTCCTCCTGCAAGAGCCGCAGGTTGTTGCGTCGCAGATCGACAAACTCGCGATTGCGGATCACGTCCATATAGGCCTGCACGGCGGTCAGAAGCACCAGTTGCTCAACGCTGCGCAGGGTCTCGCGCGTGGCCAGCACCGTCTCCTTGGCCGCCTCGGTCAGGAAATCGCTGCGCCCGAAATCATAAAGCAGAAGGGACGCGGTAAAGCCGACATTGGCCGTGGTCTCGGCCGTGCCGTTCGAGCCGGGATTGAACGTGTTGGAAGACCCCGACCTGACACGGTTGAAATCGCGCGTGATCCCCGCCGTCCAGTCGATGATCGGGCGCAGCGCGGCCACGGCCTGCGCCACGTCCTCGTCGGCGGCGCGCAACAGCGCCCGGTTCTGTTGCAGCAGACCGCTGTTGATATAGGCGTCGCGCAGCGCATCACCGAGCGTCTCGGCCCGCGCCGCCCCGAGCGTGCCAACAAGCACCAGCCCCGCAAGGCCAAGCATCCCGACCCGTTTCAACCGCCCAATCAAGCCCGCTGTCTCCCCGTCTCCTGTCAGCGCCCTCAGAGGGTGAACGCCGCCTGTTTCTCGAATCCCGGCAGAACCGGCGCGCCGGCGTTGAACCCATGCCGCCAGGTCACCTGACCGTCAATCTTGTAACCGATGCGCACCACGCCAAGCGGCCCTTCGGAGAACAGGCAGGCAATACGCCCGCCTTCCTTGAGTTGATCAATGATCACCTCGGGCAGATTCTCCACCGCGCCTTCCAGGACAATAACGTCATAAGGTCCGTGATCCGGTGCGCCATCGGCAAGACGGCCGGCGATCATCACCACATTGTCGGCTCCCGCCTCGACCAGCAGGCGTTGCGCCTCCTCGACAAGCACCGCGTCCTCTTCCAGACCCACCACGGCCTCGGCCATGCGCGCGATCACAGCCGCCGAATAGCCCTGCATCGGGCCGATATCGAGCACCAGATCGTCGCCCTCGATCCCGAGCGCGTCCAGAATCTTGGCAAGCGTGCGCGGCTCAAGGATCACGCGGCCATCGCCCAGATCGAGGTTTTCGCCCAGATAGGCCGCCTCCCGCAGGCGCGCGGGCACGAAGCTTTCCCGCGGTACACGCAACATGGCGTCGATGATCGGGAATTTCGTCACATCGGAGGGGCGGATCTGCGTATCCACCATCGTGGTACGCCGCGCGGCATAATCGGTCATCGGTCGACCTCTTGTCTGTTGTCACCTTGGGCACGCTTCTGACACATCCGCACGGACTCGGCAATCGCCGGAACACACGAGCGGCGGGGTTATCCGTCGCGCCGACCTTCGGGCAGGGCCAGCCGCATCGTCACCTCGTCGTCGCGCGCCACGAAGTGCCGACGCTCGAACAGGGCGCGGGCGCGTGTATTCTCGCGCGCGACCGCCACGTCCAGCGCGCGCAGGCCCACACCCGCAAGCGCGCGCGGCAGGCTGACCAGCACTTCGGCCCCGATCCCGCGTCCACGCACCGCGCGGCGGATATGCAGCACCTCGACCCGCCCCACCAGCCCACCCGAGGCGACCGACCAGCCAAACGACAACAGCACATAGCCAATCGGCGCGCGCGGCGGCCCGACGAGATAGGCCGCGCCATGCGGACTTCCTTCCAGCAGCGGCATCAGCGCGGCACCGAGCGCCGCCTCATCCACCGCCTGCCCGCGCTCCGCCTCGCGTGCCATGACCATTGCCAGAAGCCGCGCCAGATCGTCGGGCCGCGCAAGCGTGAGCGCCGTCATAACCGCGCCAGCCGTGCGGTCAGCAGGTCAAAGAATCCGTCCGCGTCGATATCGTGGAGAACCCGCGCATTGGCAGCGCGCCCGGTCACCCCCCACCAGTCCATCACCGTCATGCCCATGGTCAGCTCCGATCCGGTCTCGACCATGACATTCACCTCGCGCGCCGCAAAGAGATCCGGCGCCAGCAGCCAGGCGATCGTGCAGGGGTCGTGCAGCGGCACCCCCTGCCCGCCATGGCGCGCGCTCTCGCGGCCCCTCGGGTCGGTCAGCGCCGCCACCGCCCGCCCGACCCTGGTGCCAGGCGCCGCAAACGCGGCGTTGCGTTCGGACGTGACCAGCGCCTTGTGGGTCACGTCGAGCGGCACGATGGTGACGGGCGCGCCCGACCGCAGCACGATATCGGCGGCCTGCGGATCCACATGGATGTTGAACTCTGCCGCCGGGGTGACATTGCCGAGCGCACGATGCGCCCCCCCCATCATCACGATCCCGGCCACCCGCGCCACGATATCAGGCGCGCGCTGAAACGCCGTTGCGATATTGGTGAGCGGCCCGATGGGGACCAGCGTGACCGTGCCCGGCACGGCCGCGCGCAGCGTCTCGATCAGAAAATCGACCGCGTTGCGCGGATCAAGCGGCATGGTCGGCGCGGGCAAGTCCGGCCCCGCCAGACCGTCTTGACCGTGCACATGCTCGGCGGTGACCAGCGCCCGCCCCATGGGCCTGTCGCAACCCGCCATCACAGGCACATCCCGCCGCCCGGCCAGTTCGCAGACCCGCCGCGCGTTTCGGGTGGTCAGATCGAGCGGCACATTGCCCGCGACACAAGTCAGCCCCAGCACCTCAAGCGCATCCCCCGAGGCCAGCGCCAGCAGGATCGCCACGGCATCATCCTGCCCCGGATCGGTGTCGATGATGATCTGCCGCACGCGTGTCTCCTTTCGCCGGTGGCGCGCGCAGCATGGGGTGGGCGCGACCGAATGTCCACCGAGGAGGCCCCGAATCACGCGCGCCCCTTGCGGTTGCGGCGGCTTGCCGCCCGGTGCGTGGCCCCGATCCCGCACCGCCGTTCGGATCGTGCGGGAAATTTTCCGCCTTTTCCACCCCTTGGCCGCAGCTTTCCGTTTGGGTTTCGCGCGATACTGGCTATAGTCCCGGCAAACAGACTGTCTGCCATGCCGAGGGGAGCCACCGAATGATCCGATCGGAACTGATCCAGAAGATCGCCGAAGAAAACCCGCACCTCTATCATCGCGATGTAGAGCGGATCGTGAATACCATCTTCAACGAGATCACCGACGCGCTCGCCGAAGGAAACCGGGTCGAGTTGCGCGGCTTTGGCGCCTTCTCGGTCAAGAAGCGCGACGCGCGCGCCGGTCGAAACCCCCGCACGGGCGAAAGCGTCGATGTCGAGGAAAAGCACGTTCCCTTCTTCAAGACCGGCAAACTGCTGCGCGACCGGCTCAACGGTCAGTAAGCCATGCGCTATATCCGCTACGCCTCGATCGCCATTTTCGGGCTTGCGCTGGTGCTGATCGCACTGGCAAACCGCGGCGTGGTCACGCTGCGGGTGCTGCCGGATGAACTGGCGGGTCTCGCCGTGCTCAACCCGACCTATGATCTGCCGCTCTTCGTGGTGATCTTCGGCGGCATCGCCCTTGGCTTGATCGTGGGTTTCATCTGGGAATGGATCCGCGAGGCGGGCGAGCGTGTCGCCGCCGCCCGTCAGGCGCGCGAACTGGCCAGCCTGCGCGCCGAGCTTGCCCGCCTGCGCGGCGAGCGCGCCAGGGACACCGACGAGGTGCTCGCCCTGCTCGACAAGGCTAGCTGAAAGAGGATGGCCACCCCTGTCCGTGTCAAGGTCTGCGGGCTGCGCACAGCGGACCATGTCGCCGCCGCCGTCGCGGGCGGCGCGGCCTATGTGGGCTTTGTCTTTTTCCCGCCCTCGCCGCGCAACCTGTCACTGTCCGCCGCCCGCGCGCTGGCGCTCGACGTGCCGCCCGGCGTGGCCAAGGTGGCACTGACGGTGGATGCCGATGACGCCACGCTCGACGCGCTCTGCGCCACGGTGCCGGTCGATTTCCTCCAGCTTCACGGCACCGAGACCCCTGCCCGCGTGACCGAGGTGCGCGCGCGGTTCGGCCTGCCGGTGATCAAGGCCATCGGCATCGCCACGCGTGACGACCTGCCGCTCATCGACCGCTATGGCGCGGTCGCCGATCAATTGCTGGTGGATGCCAAGCCGCCCAGGGGCGCGACGCGCCCGGGCGGCAATGCCGAAGCCTTCGACTGGTCCCTGATCTCGCAGGTGGACTGGTCATGCCCGTGGCTGCTTGCCGGCGGCCTGACCCAGGAAAACGTCGGCCTCGCCATCGCCCGTACCGGCGCGCGCCAGGTCGATGTCTCCTCGGGCGTTGAATCGGCGCCGGGCGTCAAGGATTCGGCCCGCATCGCGGCTTTTCTCGCGGCGGCGCAGCAGGCCGGATGACGCAGCCACCCCGCTTCACGCAACAAATGAAAAGAATTTGCGCGCCACGCGACATTTTATCCGCAAACCCCGCTTGACGCCCCCTGCCCCCCCTCCTAATGTCGCCGCCACGCAGCAAGGGAGTCGGCGGTCCATGTCGGGGATTGTCCTTATCGTAGGCAAAAGGCGCATGGGCCGGTAACGGAAGACCATATCGGCACCCCATGCGCCCCCGCCATCCGACCGGGGGCTTTTTTATGCGGATTGAGATGACGCCATATACGGAGCAAGAGCGATGATACGTCAGATGACCGGCGCGAAAATGGTGGTGCAGGCCCTCAAGGATCAGGGCGTGGACGTCATATTCGGCTATCCGGGCGGTGCTGTTCTCCCGATTTATGACGAGATCTTCCAGCAAAACGACATACGCCACATCCTCGTGCGGCATGAACAGGCCGCCGTGCACGCCGCCGAAGGTTATGCGCGCTCGACCGGCAAGCCGGGGGTGGTGCTCGTGACCTCGGGCCCCGGCGCGACGAATGCGGTGACGGGCCTGACCGATGCGCTGATGGATTCCATCCCCCTCGTGGTGCTGACGGGCCAGGTGCCCACCTTCATGATCGGCAATGACGCCTTTCAAGAGGCCGATACCGTCGGTATCACCCGTCCCTGCACCAAGCATAACTGGCTCGTGTCCGATACCGCGCGGCTCTCGGCCACGATCCACGAGGCGTTCCATGTCGCCACTTCGGGCCGTCCCGGCCCGGTGCTGGTCGACATTCCCAAGGACGTGCAATTCGCCTCGGCCGAGTATACACCGCCGCAGAAGGTGCGCGTGTCGCATTACCAGCCGCAGCGCAAGGGCGACCTCGACGCCATCACCGACCTGGTGGCCGCGCTGGAGAAGGCCAAGCGCCCGATCTTCTATACGGGCGGCGGCGTGATCAATTCCGGCCCCGCCGCAAGCCAGCTTTTGCGCGAACTGGTCGAGGCCACGGGTATTCCGATCACCTCGACACTGATGGGCCTTGGCGCCTATCCCGCGAGCGGCAAGTGCTGGCTGGGGATGCTGGGGATGCACGGGCTTTACGAAGCGAACATGGCCATGCACGGCTGTGACCTGATGATCAATATCGGCGCGCGCTTCGATGACCGGATCACAGGGCGGCTCGACGCCTTCAGCCCCGACTCGATCAAGGCCCATATCGACATCGACCCGTCCTCGATCAACAAGGTGGTCAAGACCGATATTCCCATTATCGGCGACATCGCCCATGTGCTCGAGGATCTGCTCAAGGTCTGGAAGGCGCGCGGGCGCAAGGTGAATGCCGAGGCCATAGCGAAATGGTGGGAACGCCTTGATGAGTGGCGTCGCGTCGATTGCCTGAAATTCACCCAATCCGGCCCCACCATCAAACCGCAATACGCCCTTGCGCGCCTCGAGGCCCTGACCAAGGGGCGTGACCGCTATATCTGCACCGAGGTGGGCCAGCACCAGATGTGGGCGGCGCAGTATCTCGGGTTTGACGATCCCAACCGCTGGATGACCTCTGGCGGGCTTGGCACCATGGGCTATGGCTTTCCAGCCTCCATCGGGGTGCAGATCGCCCATCCCGAGGCCCTCGTGATCAATGTCGCAGGCGAGGCGTCCTGGCTGATGAACATGCAGGAGATGGGCACCGCGATCCAGTATCGCCTGCCGGTCAAGCAGTTCATCCTCAACAACGAACGCCTCGGCATGGTGCGCCAGTGGCAGGAACTTCTTCACGGCGAGCGCTATTCGTCCTCGTGGTCCGAGGCGCTCCCGGATTTCGTGAAACTGGCCGAGGCGTTTGGCGCCAAGGGCATCCTGTGCAAGGATCCCGCGGACCTCGACGACGCGATCATGGAAATGCTCGATTACGACGGGCCGGTGATCTTCGACTGCCTTGTCGAGAAACACGAGAACTGCTTCCCGATGATCCCGTCGGGAGAGCCGCACAACAAGATGCTGCTGGGCGAGGCCAGCACCAAGGACGCAATCAAGGCAGGCGGCGCGGTGCTTGTGTGACGCCAGCGCGCCGGTGGGGGGACTGCCTGCCCCCCCGAGAGTATGTCCGGAAAGATCAAGACGCCGACGCCGCGGAGCGCCAGAAAGACAGGAAAAATCATCATGTCCCCCCTGAAGATCAAGAAAGGCTCGTCCAAGCATTCGGCCTATAACCTGAGGCCCACCTTCTCGGATGTGCAGGAGACCCATACGCTTGCCGTGATCGTGGATAACGAACCGGGGGTGCTCGCCCGCGTGATCGGCCTGTTCTCGGGGCGCGGCTACAATATCGACAGCCTCACCGTGGCCGAGGTGGACCATACCGGCCACACCTCGCGCATCACCATCGTCACCACCGGCACGCCCCAGGTGATCGAGCAGATCAAGGCGCAGCTTGGCCGCATCGTTCCCGTGCACGAGGTGCACGATCTGACGGTGGAAGGGCCGAGCGTCGAGCGTGAACTGGCTCTGCTGAAAGTCGCGGGCGACGGCGAGAAACGTGTCGAGGCGCTGCGCCTGGCGGATATCTTCCGCGCCAAGGTGGTCGACAGCACGCTTGGCAGTTTCGTGTTCGAGATCACCGGCGCGCCGGAAAAGATCGATGCCTTTGCCGAACTGATGCGCCCGCTCGGGCTGGTCGAGATGGCGCGCACGGGCGTGGCGGCGATGTCGCGCGGGATCTGACCCGCGTGCGAGCGCATGCCGCCCTGCCAAGGCAGATCATGGATCTGCAAGCGGACGGTCCATGGGCCATGATGGCTGGATTGACGCTTGCACCTCTGTTATGGCGCTTTAGGTTGATCACTCAACCCAAGGAGGAAAAGCGTGCATCTCGCCATCCCGTTCGACAACAGCTATGCCCGCCTGCCCGAGCAGTTCTACACGCGGCAGGTCGCCACGCGGGTGTGCGCGCCGCGCCTGATCCGGTTCAATGACGGGCTGGCGGCAGAGCTTGGGATCGCCGGGGGGGACGAGGCGGCGCTGGCCGCCGCCTTCTCCGGCAACGAGACCCCCAAGGGGGCCGAGCCGTTGGCGCAGGTCTATGCCGGGCACCAGTTCGGCGGCTTCTCGCCGCAGCTTGGCGACGGGCGCGCGCTGCTCCTGGGCGAGCTTGTGGACAACACGGGCCAGCGCCGCGACATTCAGCTCAAGGGCTCCGGACCCACGCCCTATTCCCGCATGGGTGACGGGCGCGCCTGGCTTGGCCCGGTTCTGCGCGAATATGTGGTGTCCGAGGCGATGCACGCGCTCGGCATTCCCAGCACCCGCGCGCTGGCCGCCGTCAGCACCGGAGAGCAGGTCTGGCGCGAGGCGGGCGCGCTGCCCGGTGCCGTGCTTACGCGCGTCGCGTCAAGCCATATCCGCGTCGGCACCTTCCAGTATTTCGCCGCGCGCCGCGATCTGGCCAGCCTGCGCACGCTCTACGATTACACCGTCGCGCGGCATTACCCGCATGTCGAGGATCCTGCGCACCTTCTGTCAGAGGTGATCGGACGGCAGGCGCGGCTGGTGGCAAGCTGGCTCTCGGTGGGGTTCATCCACGGGGTGATGAACACCGACAATACCGCCATTTCGGGCGAGACGATCGACTATGGACCCTGCGCCTTCATGGATACCTACCACCCGCAGACGGTCTATAGCTCGATCGACGCCCATGGCCGTTATGCCTATGATAATCAGGCCAATGTCATCGTGTGGAACATGGCGCAATTCGCCACAGCGCTTGTGCCGCTCATGCCCGACGCCGGTGCGGCGGTCGAGGAGTTCACAGCCCTTGTCCACGCCATGCCCGACCGGATCGAGGCCGAATGGCGGCGCGCCTTTTGCGCCAAGATCGGCCTTGCCAAGGCAGGCCCCGAGGGCGCGGCGCTTGTGGGCGATCTGCTGGCGCGCATGGCCGATGGGCAGGCGGATTTCACCAACACGTTCCGTGCGCTCGTTTCGGGGGGGGCGCGCGACCAGTTTCTCGACCCGATGGCGTTTGACACATGGGAGGAGGGCTGGCGTACCCGGATCGCGCGCGAGGCCGACCCCGAAAGCCTCATGCGTGCCGCGAACCCGGCCCTGATCCCGCGCAATCACCAGGTGGAAGAGATGATCCAATCGGCGTTGGCCGGGGATTTCGCGCCCTTCGAACGGCTGCTTCATGTGCTCTCGCGCCCGTTCGAGGATCAGCCCGAAGCGGCAGACCTGACACGACCGCCCCGACCCTCCGAGGTGGTGCGCCAGACCTTCTGCGGCACCTGAACGCCTCGCCAGACAGCGGACAGCGCCCGGATGCCGCGTGATGCCCGCGTCAGCGCAGGATCGACCGGCCCGCGTAAATCGCCGTCTCTCCCAGCATTTCCTCTATGCGGATCAACTGGTTATACTTCGCCAGCCGGTCCGAGCGCGCAAGGCTGCCGGTCTTGATCTGCCCACAATTCACCGCCACCGCCAGATCGGCAATGATGGCATCCTCGGTCTCGCCCGAACGATGGCTCATCACATTGGTCATGCGCGCGCGATGCGCCATCTCGACGGCCTGAAGCGTCTCGGTCAACGTGCCGATCTGGTTGACCTTGACCAGCATGGAATTGGCGCAGCCCCTCTCGATCCCCATGGCCAGCCGCTCGGGGTTGGTGACGAACAGATCGTCGCCCACAAGCTGCACCTTGCCGCCCAGCGCCTCGGTCAGCATCTTCCAGCCCTCCCAATCGTCCTCGGCCATGCCGTCCTCGATCGAGATAATCGGATAATCGGCGCAGAGCGCGCTCAGATAGGCAACATTCTCCTCACTCGACAGGCTCAGCCCCTCGCCGGAGATCTCATACTTGCCACCCTTGAAATATTCCGTCGCCGCGCAATCAAGGGCAAGATGGATGTCCTCGCCCGGCGCATATCCGGCCTTCTCGATGGAGCGCAGGATGAAATCGAGCGCGTCGCGCGTGCTCGAAAGGTTCGGCGCAAAGCCACCCTCATCGCCCACGCCCGTGGCCAGCCCTGCCGCCGACAGCTCCTTCTTCAGGGTGTGGAACACCTCTGAGCCCATGCGCACCGCGTCGCGGATATTCTCCGCCGCGACCGGCATGATCATGAATTCCTGAATGTCGATGGGGTTGTCGGCATGTTCGCCGCCGTTGATGATGTTCATCATCGGCACCGGCAGCACCCGCGCCGACGCGCCCCCCACATAGCGGTAAAGCGGCATCGCGCTGTAATCGGCGGCGGCCTTCGCGGTGGCGAGCGACACGCCGAGAATCGCATTCGCCCCCAGCCGTGACTTGTTCGGCGTGCCGTCCAGTTCGATCATCGCCATGTCGATAGCCACCTGTTCGGTGCCATCGAAGCCCAAGAGCGTCTCGGCGATCTCGCCATTCACCGCCGCACAAGCCTCCAGCACGCCCTTGCCCATGTAGCGCGCGGCATCGCCGTCGCGCCGCTCCACCGCCTCATGCGCGCCCGTGGACGCCCCCGAGGGCACGGCGGCGCGGCCCATGGTCCCGTCCTCGAGCGTGACCTCGACCTCCACCGTCGGGTTGCCCCGGCTATCAAGGATTTCGCGCGCGTGAATGTCGATGATGCTGCTCATGGTCTCGTGTCCCGGACTGAAAAACCTGCTCGCCCCATAGCAAGAAACCGGCGCAATGCAAACGCGGCATCGGCGCGCCTATCCCCGCCGCCGCCCCAGCCGCGCCTCGCGCATGAGCGTATAGAGACCCGAGGCCACAATCACCCCCGCCCCGATCAGCGTCCAGATATCGGGCCGCTCGCCAAACACCATGACCCCGATGATCAGCGCAAAAACCAGCCGCGTGTAGCGGAACGGCGTGACCACCGCGACCTCGCCCACCCGCATCGCCGCGACGATGGCGTAATAGGCCGCCACACCGCAGACAAGCGCCAGAACGAGATCGCGGATCTCTACGCCCTCGGGCATCACCGGCGCTGCCCCAAAGGGTAAAAGCAGCGCGCCCGTCGGCACCAGCGTGGCAAAGGCATAGGTCGATAGCTGCATCGACGAGATTGCCCGCGGCACCGCCCGCGTCGCCAGATCGCGAATGGCAAGGCCGATCACCGCCATCACCGCAAAGAGAGAGGCCGGCTCGAACCCCGCCAGCCCTGGCCGGATCACCATCAGCACGCCGGCAAACCCCACGAGGATCGCGCTCCACCGCCGCCAGCCGACCTGCGCGCCCAGAAACACCGCCGCACCGAGCGTTACCGCCAGCGGTGTCGCCTGAAGAATCGCCGACGCCGAAGACAGCGGTGTCAGCGCAATGGCCAGCACAAAGCCCATGGTCCCCGTCAACTCTCCGAAATTTCGCAACAGCACCGATCGCGCCAGCAGGTCGCGCGACCACAGCCTGCGCCCCTGCGCCCGCGTGATCGCGCCGAAGACAACCGCGCCGCCAAGCCCGATCATGATCACGATCTGCCCCACCGGCAGACCCGCGGTCAGGCGCTTGATGAACATGTCCTCAAGCGCAAAGCCGAACATGGCCAGAACCATCAGGACGCTGCCGCGCAGGTTTTCCATTCTCGGGTACTTTCGTGAGGGCCTCAGACCTTCCTAACCCGTCGCCTGCACGCGCGAAAGCCGCCAAGCCATGCAGCGCACGCAACGCGGCCTGTCGCCTCAGGTCAGCCCCAGATCGCGCGCCATCATCGCCGCCTGGGTGCGGTTGCGCGCCCCAAGCTTGCGCGACAGAGACTTCAGGTGCAGCTTGACCGTCACCTCCTGGATGTCGAGGTCGCGCGCGATCTCCTTGTTGGACTTGCCCTCGGAAACCCCCGTCAGCACGTCACGTTCGCGCGCCGTCAGCCCGAGCCGCGTCTGCTGTTCCGTGTCGACATCCGAACGCAGGAACTCGCAAGGTGCATAGGTCTCGCCCACCAGCATCTGCCGAACCGCGGCGATCAGAGCCTGCGGCGCGAGCGTCTTGGGCAGAAACCCCGCCGCACCCGAGCGCAGTGCGCGGCGCGCCACATCCGGCGGCGCGGTCCCCGAGAGAATCGCCACCGGACTGCGCGTCCGCGCGCGCATCCTGGCCAATCCTTCGAGAGCCTCCATGCCCGGCATCCTGAAATCGAGCAGCACAAGATCGGCGTGCCCCGGAGCGGCGACCAGCGCCAGCGCGCCATCGAGACTGTCAGCCACCGACACCTCGAATCCGCCCGCCGTGCGCAGATAGGCGGCTATGGTCTCGCGCACGAGATCGTGATCGTCGGCCAGAATGATCCGAGGCATGACTGTTGATCCTCTATCGCGCCATCCGCACCAGTATCGTCACGTTAGCTTCCTGCGCACAAGATGACAAATCCGTGATCGGCCTTCTGCGCCGCCCCTCAGGTGCAAAGGCATAGGGGGGCTGGCCAATCGGCTGAAAATCGCCAAACTGCGCCTGTTGTCAACCAAGGAGATGCCCCATGGCCCGCCCGTCGCGCCGCCTTGCGATAACGACACTGGCGTTTCTGGCGCTGCTGTTGTCGGTCAGCGCACCCCTGCGTGCCCAGCAAGCGGACGTGCTGAGCGTCGAGATCGTGGCAGCAGACGGGGAGCCGGAGCAACGCCTGGAATTAGATCGCGCGGCGCTGGCGGACCTGCCGCAGACCGAATTCGTGACCCGCACTATCTGGACCGACGGGCCACAGCGGTTTCGCGGCGTGGCGCTGAGCACCCTGCTCGCCTATCTCGACGTCACGGCCAGCCATCTCGAGTTCGAAGCAGTCAACGACTATACCATGACCCTGCCCGCACAGGAAATCGGGCCCGACTATCCCGTGATAGCCCTGACACGCAACGGTGTCGCGATGAGCCTGCGTGACATGGGGCCGTTCTGGCTTGTCTACAACTACGACTCCGATCCGAAGTTTCGCACGGAAACCGTCTATGCGCGCTCGATCTGGCAGCTTGAACGGATCACCGTTCGTCTTGCAGGGCGCTGAGGCGCGACACGATGCAATCGCTTTCCCGTCGCCTTCTGCCCGGCCGCGAGCGCGCGGCGATGGCACTGTTGGCGGGGCTGGCGGTGGCCAGCATGGTGGCGGCGGTCGCCATCACCACCCAGGTTCTGGGCCGTCTTGACGCTTACGGCACCGCCGAGCGCGACAACCTGCCCTGGACCATATCGCAACTCGAAGTTGATCAGATGAAGTTTCGCCTCGCGCTGGAACGGCTCGACCCGCTCGACCCGCGAACCACCGAGGCCGCACGCCGCCAGTTCGACCTGCTTTACAGCCGCGCCATGACGATGCGCACAAGTCCGACCTATCGCGGCATTCTTGCCGCCCAGCCGGCGGCGGACGACATGCGCTTGCTGGTCGCGCTTCTGGGCGACATGCTGCCGCTGATCGACAGCACCGACGCCGCGATCCTGAACGGGCGGGACCGGCTGAGCGATCTGGCAACGCGCATGACCGTACCGATCCGGTCGCTGGGATTCGAGTCCATCAGCATAGACGCGCGCCGCGCCGATGCCGAGCGCGCCAAGCTGACCGAGCAGATCGTGACGCTCACCGCGCTCAGCCTGGTGATGCTGGCCGCCCTTGGCGCACTCATGGTGCAGCTTTGGCGGCTTTATCGCGGGCGGCTTGTCGCCGAGGCCGTAGCCGCCGCCGCGCGCGAACGGGAACTGGCCGGGGAACAGGCACGGGCACGGTTCCTGGGCATGATCAGCCATGAGATGCGCACGCCCCTGAACGGACTTCTGGGCGCGCTCGAACTGCTCGAGGACAGCCCGCTAAACCCCGAACAGGCACGGTTCTTGCGGATCATGCGCGCTTCGGGCGCCGCGCTGCGCGCTCATATTGACGAGGCGCTTGCCGGGCTTCAGTCCGAGACAGGCCAGATCGCGCTGCGCCCCGCGCCCTTCGATCTCGACGCGCTGCTGACCGAGATCATCGACGGTCAGCGCGCCGCTGCCTCGGCGCGGGGCAACCGGCTATTGCTCGAGATCGGCGAGGGCGGGCTGGGGCAGGTTCTGGGTGACCGGCAGCGGCTAGCGCAGGTGCTGCTCAACCTTCTGTCCAACGCCATCAAGTTCACCTCCGGCGGCACCGTCACCCTCTCGGCCAAGCGGCTTGCCGATGGCCGGATGGCCTTTGATGTGGTCGATACCGGCGTCGGCATTCCCGAGGACGACCTGTCCCTCGTGTTCGAGGATTTCGTCCGACTGCCGCAACCCAAGGGCACACAGCCCGAAGGCACCGGGCTTGGGCTTGGCATTGCGCGCCAGCTTGTCACACAGATGGACGGTTGTATCGAAGCGCGAAGCACGCCGGGCGCGGGCAGCGTCTTCAGCGTCCGGGTCGCGCTTCCGCCGGTCGGGTCCGAGCGCGCCGCCCCCCCTGCCACGCGCGGCGGTGCCGCCCGTCCGCTGCGCGTGCTGGTGGTCGAGGACACGCCCGCCAGCCGTCTGATCATCTCCGCCATGCTGTTGCGCGACGGGCACGAGGCAATCCTGGCCCATGACGGGCTGGAGGGCGTCCGGCAGGCGGACAAGGTGCCCGTGGATCTTGTGCTGATGGATATCGACATGCCGCGTCTTGACGGGATCGAGGCCACGCGCCGCATCCGCGAGGGCAAGGGGCCGAACGTGTCCACGCCGATCATCGCGCTGACCGCCCATGGCAGCGAGATCACGCGCGCACGCATCCGCGCCGCCGGGGGGGACGGCATCGAAACCAAGCCGCTCTCGCGCGAGCGGTTGCGCACCCTCGTGCACCAGGCCACGACCACGCCGCCGCTGCTGGATACCGCACATCTTTCCCAGCTTGTCGAAACCCTGCCACGCGCGCAGATGATGGCCGTTCTCGACGGGCTGGAGCACGAGGCCGGGGTAATTCTTGCGGCGCTGGCCGATGCCCACCCGGACAGGGTGCCCGACGATCTTGGCCCGCAGGTTCACCGCCTTGGCGGCACCGCCGCGACCTGCGGCGCGACCGCACTTCATGCCCATCTGTCCCTCATCGAAGCCGCTCTAGACGCGGGCCGCGAAGACGAGACACTCGCCCTGCTGTCCACCCTGCCCGCGCTCTGGCACGCTACCCGCGCCGCGCTCGCACCTTACCGCTCAACCGTCTGAGCACAAACTCACAGGGATTTGCCTTTTGATCCGCTTGGGATAGGTATACGCCGATACGGCACGCGGCCAGTGAAGGACCGACCGGACATGTCCATTTTCAAGCAATTGCTGTTCCTTCTGCTTCTCGCGGGACTGGGCTACGGCGGCTATGAATACTGGCGCGCCAATATTGCCGGTGACGATGCCCCCACCGCCGAGCAACAGGGCCCGCGCCCCGTCAGCGTCGAGCTTGCCCGCGCCGAGGCGCGCGTCATGCAGCGCACTATCGAGGCCGTCGGCACCACCCGCGCGCTGCGCTCGATCGATATCGTGCCCGAGGCTGACGGCCGCCTTGTCGAGCTCAACATCACCCCCGGCGCCCGCGTGACCGAGGGCCAGATCCTTGCCCGCCTCGACGACACCATCGAGCGCGCCGATCTTGCACAGGCCGAGGCAGTGCTGACCGAACGCAGCCAGTCGCTCGAACGTATCCGCACCCTGCGTCAGACCAATGCCGTCTCGCAGGCCGCGCTGGAAGAGACCGTGGCACGTCTGGCCGAGGCCGAGGCCGCCGCCGATCGCGCCCGTCGCCGCCTTGCAGACCGCGTGATCACCGCACCCTTCGGGGGCGTTGTGGGGCTGACAAGCTATGACGTGGGCGCGCGCGTCTCCGAGGGCCAGGTGCTCGCGCGGCTCGACGATCTGGGCGAGGTTGAGGTAGAGTTTTCGCTGCCCGAGACCATCTTTGCGCAGGTTGTGCAGGGCCAGACCCTCGTCGCCCGCGCCGCCGCCTTCCCCGACCGCAGCTTTACCGGCACAATCGCCGCCGTCGATAGCCGCATCGACTCGATCAGCCGCGCCTTTCGCACCCGCGCCGTGATCCCCAACCCCGACAGCACACTCCCGGCGGGCATGTTCCTGTCGCTTACGCTTGTGCTTGCGGAATCCGAGCATATCACCGTGCCCGAAGAGGCCATCGTCTTTCAGGCCGCGCAAACCTATGTCTTCGTGGCCGAAGATGACGTGGCGCGGCGGCGCACCGTTACCACTGGCCAGCGTCGCGACGGGGTGATCGCCATAACCTCGGGCCTTTCTGCGGGCGAGGAAGTCGTCGTGCGCGGCCTCGCGCGGGTGCGCGACGGCGCGCCGCTCAACATTGTCGCCCGAGACCGCGACGCCACCGCCGAAAGCAGCGCCGCCGCCCCGGAACAGCCGACATGACCCTTTCCGACCTCTCCGTGCGCCGCCCCGTGCTCGCCGCGGTGGCGAGCTTGCTGATCATAATCTTCGGCATTGCCGCGCTGCGCGACCTGCCGATCCGGGAACTGCCGGACGTGGACAATTCGGTTGTCACCGTCACCACCACCTATCGCGGCGCCGCACCCGAGGTGATCGACACCGACATCACCGAGACGGTAGAGGGTGCCGTCGCCTCGATCTCGGGTATCCGCACCATCACCTCGGAAAGCCGCCAGGGCCGTTCGCGCGTGACCATCGAATTCGAGTCCGGGGTCGATATCGACGTGGCCGCCAATGACGTGCGCGACGCGGTGGGACGGGTGCGTGGGGATCTGCCCGACGAGGCGGACGAGCCGCAGGTCGTCAAGAGCGACGCCGACGCCGATCCGGTCATGCGCCTTGCCATCACCTCGGACCGCATGACCACCCCCGAGATCACCGATTATATCGACCGCTTCATCGCTGACCGCGTCGCCACGCTCGACGGGGTGGCCAATGTCGATATCGCAGGCGACAGGCCGTTTGCCGTGCGTATCTGGCTCGACCGGCGCGCGCTCGCCGCGCGCAACCTGACCGTGGCCGATGTCGAATCTGCGCTGCGCCGCGCCAATGTGGAACTGCCCGCAGGCGAGGTCGAATCCTTCAACCGGCAACTCACCGTGCGCCTCAACAGCCGCCTGCTGAGCGTCGAGGATTTCCGCGACGTGGTGCTTGACCGGGTGGCCGGCTATCCGGTGCGCCTGGGCGATGTGGCACGGGTCGAGCCGGGGGTGGCCGACGATTCCACCATCGTGCGCACCAACGGCACCGAGGCCGTGGGGCTGTGGGTGCTACGTCAGAGCCAGTCGAACACGCTCGCCATCTCCAAGGCCGTGCGCGCAGAGATCGCGGCGCTCACCCCCACCTTGCCCGAGGGCATGAGGATCATCATAGGCTCCGACGACGCGCTTTTCGTCGGCGCCTCGATCCGAGAGGTCGTCACCGCGCTGTTCATCTCGCTGGCACTCGTTATCGGGGTGATTCTCGTCTTCCTGCGCAGCCTCCGCGCCACGCTCATTCCCGCGATCACCATTCCCGTGGCGCTGATCGGCACATTCCTTCTGATCGGTCTGTGGGGGTTCTCGCTCAATACGCTGACGCTTCTCGCGCTGCTTCTGGCCATCGGCCTCGTGGTCGATGACGCCATCGTGGTGCTGGAAAACATCCAGCGCCGGATCGAGGAGGGCGAATCGGTCATCGTGGCAAGTCTCAAGGGTGCGCGGCAGGTGACCTTCGCGGTCATCGCCACCTCGCTCACGCTGATCGCGGTTTTCGTGCCGCTGTCGTTCATGCCCGGACAGGTCGGGCGGCTCTTCGTCGAATTTGGCTGGGTCATGGCGGGCACGGTGGCGATTTCCACCTTCGTCGCCCTCACCGCCTGCCCGGCGCTTGCCTCCAAGGTGCTGAGCGCGCGCGCCGTGCGCGACGCCGCCGATACCGCGCCGCGCCGCGCGCCGTTCTACCAGCGCGCCTATCGCGCGGCTCTCACCCGCGCCATCGCCATGCCGCTCGTGGTGCTGCCCGTGGCGCTTGCCATCACTGCGGGCGCGGCGCTCTTCTATGACAACCTGCCGCGCGAACTTGCCCCGCGCGAGGATCGCGGCGTGGGCTTCGTGCCGCTCACGGCCCCCCAGGGCTCGACCCTCGCCCATTCCGACATGGCCGCCAAACAGGTCGAAGACATCCTCCAACCCTATCTCGACAGCGGCGAGGTCGAGACGGTGTTCTCCTTCACCGGCTGGGGCGGGCGGCCGTGGCGCTCGTTCGTGGTGTTCCGCCTTGCTCCCTGGGAAGAGCGTGACCGCCCGGTTTCGGCCATCGTCAGCGAACTGGCCCCGCAAATGAACAATGTCACCATCGCGCGCGGCTTTCCGGTGACGCCGGCCGGGCTTGGCCTTCGCGGCAACTCGACGCCCGTGCGCGTGGTGATCGGCGGTCCCGATTTCGAGAGCGTCAAGGAATGGGCCGGCGAATTCCTGCGCCGCGCCGAAGAGGTCGAGGGACTCGTGAACCCCGAGATCAACTTCGAGCAGAACCTGCCGCAGCTCGACATCAGCATCGACCGCGCGCGCGCCGACGATCTGGGTATCTCCGCCGATGTGATCGCGGCCACGCTACAAACCATGCTCGCCTCGCGCGAGGTAACCACCTTCGTCAGCCGGGGCCGGGAATATCCCGTGCTCGTTCAGGCGGATATTGCAGACCGCCGCACCCCCACCGATATCGAAAACATCTTCGTGCGCGCGGGCGATGGGGTCACCCTCGTGCCGCTTGGCGCGCTCGTGACCCTGACCGAAAACGCCGCCGCCCCCTCGCTCCAGCGGTTCGACCGCCTGCCCTCGATCCAGCTTTCCGGCGCGCTCGCCCCGAACGCGGAGCTGGGCACCGTGCTCGATCGGCTGGAGGAGATCGCCGCCGAGATACTGCCCCCCGAGGCCAAGCTTGGCTATGATGGCCAGTCGCGCACCTACAAGGATACCTCGGGCGGGGTCGGCGTGGTGTTCGTGCTGGCACTGATCATCGTCTATCTTGTGCTCGCCGCGCAATTCGAAAGCTTCCTGCACCCGGTGGTGATCATGCTGACCGTGCCCATCGGCATCGCAGGCGCGATCTACGCGATGGCGGCGGGGGGGCTGTCGCTCAATGTCTACAGCCAGATCGGGATCATATTGCTCATCGGCCTCATCGCCAAGAACGGCATCCTGATCGTGGAATTCGCCAACCAGTTGCGCGACGAAGGCCGTGCCGTGCGCGACGCGGTAATCGAGGCCTCGGTGCTGCGCCTGCGCCCCATCATGATGACGGCCATCTCCACCATTCTCGGGGCGCTGCCCCTGGTGCTGGCCACCGGCGCAGGCGCCGAGAGCCGCATCGCCGTCGGCACGGTGATCATCGCCGGTCTGGGGCTCGCCTCGCTGTTGATGCTGTTCGTGACGCCGATTCTCTACGACCTGCTCGCGCGCTTCACCCGCCCGCGCGGGGCGATCGAGAAGGCGCTCGAGGACGAGCTTTCCGCCGCCGCCCCGCAGCCGGCCGAGTGATTTTCCGCGCATCGGGCGTAGGCCGCTCTGGCCTTTCATACGCCCGAATGCGATAGACTGAACGGGTCTGCCGAGGGGTGTGTCATGCGGGGGATTCTTGCCCGATCCTGTCTTTGCGCGGCAGTGGCGCTTGGCTTTGCCACGCCGCCCGCGTTGGCTGCGCAGATCACGCTCCGGACCCCCGAAGGGGCCAGCGGTTTTGCCAAGGCGATGCGCGAGGGTTCTCTTGCCGTCGCGACTGTCGCCCAGCAGGACAGCACTGCGCAGGATCTTCTGGCCGCGGCACAGGCGGATTACGCGCGGCTACTGGGTGTGCTCTATGCGTCCGGCTTCTATGGCGGGGTGATCTCGATCCTGGTGGACGGGCGCGAGGCCGCGACGATTCCGCCACTGGATGCACCCGCCGAGATCACGCGCATCGAGATCACCGTCGAACCTGGTCCGCGCTTCACCTTCGGGCGCGCCGAGGTGGCACCGCTCGCCCCTGGCACCGCCCTGCCGGCCGACTTTCGCACCGGCGAGACCGCCCGAGGCAACCTGATCGGCGCGGCGGCGCGCGCGGGCGTCACCGGCTGGCGCGACGCAGGCCACGCCAAGGCCGCCGTGGCCGGTCAGGACATCGTGGCCGATCACGCCCGCGCCACGCTCGATGCAGTCATTGCCCTTGCCCCCGGCCCGCGCCTGCGCTTCGGCGATCTGCACATCCGACGCGGGCGCACCCCCAGCCGCGTGCGCGAAGAGCGCATCCGCGCCATCGCGGGCCTGCCCACGGGCAAGACATTCTCGCCCGCGCTGCTTGACAAATCCGCCAACCGCCTGCGCCGCACCGGGGCCTTCCGCTCGGTCCGCCTGACCGAGGCCGAGACACCCAATCCCGACGGCACACTCGATATCGCGGCCCGCGTGAGCGACGCACAACCCCGCCGCATCGGCGCAGGCGCAGAGCTTTCCTCCTCCGAAGGCGTCACCCTTTCCGGCTTCTGGCTGCACCGCAACCTGCTGGGCGGCGCGGAACGGCTGCGCATCGACGCGCTCATCGGCGGCATCGGCGGCGATTCGGGCGGCGAGGATTTTCGCCTCGGCGCGCGCCTCGACCGCCCCGCCACCTTCACCCCCGATACCGGTTCCTTCGTCTTTGCCAATCTCGAGGACAACAACGAACCCGATTACAGCGAGAGCAAGGCCGAGATCGGCGGCGGCCTCACCCATATCTTCTCCGACACGCTCTCGGGCGAGGCGGCTCTGGCCTTTCGCTATTCCGAGATCACCGACGATCTGGGCACGCGCACGCTGTCGCATATCCTTCTGCCCGCGCGCCTGACATGGGATCAGCGCGACGACCCGCTCAACCCGACGCGCGGACGCTACCTTGACCTCTCCGCCACCCCCTTCGTCAGCCCCGACAAGGGCAGCGCCGGCAGCCGCTTTTTCGTCGATCTGCGCGATTACCTCACCTTCGGAGAGACCCGCCGCGTGACGCTCGCGGGCCGCGCGCAACTGGGCAGCGTGGCGGGCGGCGACTTCATCGACCTGCCCGCCGACACGCTGTTCTGGTCGGGCGGCGCGGGCACCGTGCGCGGGCAGGGCTATCAGAATCTCGGCGTTGATCTCGGCCCCGGCATCACCGTGGGCGGGCGCTCGTTCCTTGGCTTTTCCGGCGAGGTGCGCACCATGGTGACCGACATCATTCAGGCCGTGGTCTTCGCCGATGCCGGTTTCATCGGCGAAGAGGCGGCGGGCAACGGGCGCGGCGAATGGCATGGCGGCGCGGGGCTTGGCGGGCGCTATTTCACCGCCGTGGGGCCGATCCGCGTCGATCTGGCGACACCCCTCGACGGCGACGCAGGCTCTCAGTTCGAAATATACATCGGCATCGGGCAGGCGTTCTGAGATGCGCGCGCTCCTTCTTCTCTCACTCGTCCTGACCCTTTTCGCAGCGCCACTCCCGGCGCAGCAGGTCGATGAGGACAGCGGCGGCTTCCTCGAGCAACTTCTGGAGGACAACCTCTCTGCCGTCGGCCGCGACGTGCGCATCCGGGGCTTTGTCGGCGCGCTGTCGTCGCAGGCCACCATGGCACAGATGACCATTGCCGACGCCGAAGGCGTCTGGCTGCGCCTTTCCGGCGTCACCCTCGACTGGTCGCGCGCGGCACTCCTGCGCGGGCGGGTGGAGGTGAACCGCCTAACGGCGCAGGAAATCGAGATCGTCCGCCCCCCGCAACCCGGCCCAGAGATCACCCCCGAGATCGCCGAGGCGCGACCCTTCTCGCTGCCCGAACTCCCCGTCTCCATCAATATCGGCGAGTTGACCGCCGAGACGGTGATTCTCGGCGCGCCCCTTCTGGGCGAGGAAATCCGCCTCTCGATCACAGGCGCGATCACGCTCGGCTCGGGCGAAGGCAGCGCCACGCTGGAGGCCCGCCGCCTTGACGGGCGCGGCGCGATCACGCTCGACGCAGGCTTTGCCAACGCGACCCGGGTGCTCGCGCTCGATCTGGCGGTGGACGAGGCTCCGGGCGGCATCGCCGCCACGCTCCTCAACCTTCCCGGCGCGCCTGCGCTCGCCCTCTCGGTCACCGGCACCGCGCCGCTCGACGATTACGCCGCCGATATCCGGCTGGCCACCGACGGCACTGACCGCCTGACCGGACGCGTCGCCGTGACCGCCCCCGCAGACGCGAATTCGCGCTTTTCCGCCACGCTCGACGGCGACCTGACCCCGCTCCTGCCCGAGGAGTTCCGCCCCTTCTTCGGGCCACAGAGCGCGCTGGCCATCACCGGCAGCCGCACCGCCACCGGCCGCACCGAGATCGACCGCCTGTCACTCTCGGCGGCGCAATTCAGCCTTGAAGGCAACCTTGCCCTCGACGCGGCGAACTGGCCCGAACGGTTCAACCTCACCGGTGAGATCGGCAATGGCGAAGCACCTGTGCGCCTGCCTGTGGCCGATCCACCCACAGAGATCACCGGCGCGACCCTCACCGCCCGCTATGACGCCGCGCGCGGCGACCGCTGGCGCCTTGAGGCCACGCTCTCGGGCCTCACGCAACCCGATCTGCGGCTTGAGACCGCAACCGTTCGCGCGCGCGGCGCGCTCTTGCGTATCCCGCCGCGCGGTGTCACCGCGCTGACGGAATTTTCCCTTCTCGGCCTGGCCCCAACCGATCCGGCCCTTGCTCAGGCGACCGGCCCTGCCCTGACCGGCCATGCCACGATCGACTGGCGCGAAGGCGGACCGCTCGTGCTGCGCGCCTTTCGCGCCAACGCAGGCGACGCCACGCTTTCCGGCTCGGCCGAGATCGCGGCGCTCACCGACGGCTTTCCGGTTACGGGCCGTGTGGCCCTCAGCGCCGAGGACCTCGCGCGCTTTGCCCCGCTCGCGGGCCAGCCGCTCGAAGGCCGCGCCAGCGCGGCAATTGCCGGCTCCGGCTCGCTTCTGGGCGGCGCTTTCGACCTCACGATCACCGGTGAGACGGACCGCCTTGCGCTTGGCATCCCGCAGATTGACCCGCTCATCGCGCCCCCCGGCACGCTCGCCCTCACCGCGCGCCGCGACACCACCGGCACCACGCTCGACCGTCTCCTGATCCGGAACGCCGAATTTACCGGCACGGCAGAGGGCCGCCTCTCGGGTCAGAGCGGCGCGCTCACCATCACCGCTGCGCTCGCCGATCTCGGCCTCGCCGACCGCCGCCTTGACGGGCCTGCGCGCGTGGCGGGCGATGTGGGCTGGCAGGCGGGCGGCGATGTAACCCTCACCGGCCTCAAAATCACGGCCATGGGGGCGGTGCTCGATCTCACCGGCACACTCTCGCCTGAGATGCCCGGCCTGCCTGTCGCAGGCCGCCTTACCGCCGAAATATCCGATCTCGCGCGCTTCGCCGCCCTGACCGGCCAGCCCCTCGCGGGCCGGATCGACGCCACGCTCACCGGGCAAGGCGTGATCGAGAACCAGACCGGCACGATCACCCTCGACGCCCAAAGCACCGGCCTCGCCCTCGGGATCGCCCAGCTTGACCCGCTCATCGCCAGCACCGGCACGCTTCATGTCAACGCCACCCATGACGGCGCCACCACCACGTTGCGCGCGCTGCGGCTTGCCTATGACAAGCTCCGCCTCACCGCCTCTGGCACGGGCGAGATCGCGGCGCAGACCGGCGAGGTCACGTTCGATGCTGGCCTCACTGATCTTTCCCCGCTCGATGCGCACCTGTCGGGCGCGGGCACGGCCAAGGGCACCGTCGCGCGCGACGCCGGGGGCACGATCACCCTCACGGCGCTTGAAGCCGAGGCCATGGGTGCGACCCTTGCCGCCACCGGCACCGTCAACCCGGAAACGCCCGCCGCCACCGGCACGCTTAGCGCGCGCATCGCTGACCTTGCCCGCTTCAACGCGCTCTCGGGTCAGCGCCTTGCGGGCAGCCTCGATCTGACGGCCGAAGGCTCCGGCGAAGGCGAGAGCCTGCGCGTGAAAACCACCCTCGCCGGGCGCGACCTCGCCACCGGCATTGCCGATCTCGACCGCCTCATCGCCGGGCGGCTTGAGCTGAGCGCCGATGCGGGCCGCACGCCCGAGCGCATCGAGATCACCGAAATCCGCCTTGCCACACCGCAACTGACGCTTGATGCGCGCGGCGACGGCGCGGGCGGGCCGGTGACGCTCGATGCGCGCCTCGCCAATCTCGGCCTTTTCCTGCCAGAGTTTCCCGGCCCTCTCGCCACACGCGGCACGGTCACGCTTGTCGGACCAGAGGCGCGGCGCATAGCCCTCGCGCTCGACGCCACCGGGCCGGGCGGGACCACCGCGCGCGTCTCGGGCGATGTGCTCGACCATGGCGCGCGGCTTGACCTTGCCACCTCGGGCCGCCTGCCGCTTGCCCTCATCAACCGGTTCATCCAACCCAATGCCCTTTCGGGCACCGCCGAATTCGACCTCCGCGCGCAGGGCGCGCCCGCGCTCGCCGCGCTCTCGGGCACGGTACGCACCTCTGGCACACAAGTCTCGCTCCCCGATGCGGGGCTGGCCATCGACGACCTCAGCGGCAGCGCCACGCTTGGCCAATCCCGCGCCACCACCGATTTCACCGCCCGCCTGCGCGACGGCGGCGCGGTGCGTATCACCGGCCCGGTCTCGCTTGTTCCCGATTACGCGGGCGATCTGACCGTGGCGCTTCTTGGCACGGTGCTCAGCGACCGGCTGATCTACACCACCACCGCCAATGGCGCGGTAACGCTCAACGGGCCGCTGACCGGCGGCGCGCGCATCGGCGGCGAGATCACGCTTGAGGAAACCAACATCCGCATCCCCTCGGGGCTTGGTCCCGCCTCGGTCTCGCTCCCCGATCTGCGCCACATCAATGAAAGCGCCGCCTCCCGCCTCACCCGCGAACGCGCCGGCCTTCTGAAAGAGACAACCGCCAGTGCCCCGCGCCGCGCGTTCCAGCTCGCGCTCACCATCAACGCGCCGTCGCGCATCTTCGTGCGCGGGCGTGGCCTCGACGCCGAACTTGGCGGGCGGCTGCGCATCGGCGGCACCTCGGCCGATGTCTCGCCCGCAGGTTTTTTCGAACTGCGCCGCGGCCGCCTCGACATTCTCGGCAAGCGTCTCACCCTGACCGAGGGGCGCGTGACCATTCAAGGCTCACTCGATCCCTGGCTGCGCTTCGTAGCCCGGACACGGATTGACGACACCGAAGTGCAGGTGATCATCGAGGGGCTGGCCAGCGCACCCGAAGTTACCTTCGCCTCAAATCCCGATCTGCCGCAGGAAGAGATCGTCGCGCGCCTTATCTTCGGGCGCGGGCTTGGCGACATCTCGCCCTTGCAAGCGGCCCAGCTTGCCTCGGCGGTGGCCACGCTCTCGGGCGGGGGCGGCGATCTGGTCGGGCGGCTGCGCGGCGGGCTGGGGCTGGCCGATCTCGATGTGAGCCAGACCGCCGACGGCGATACCCAGGTCAGCGCAGGCACCTATCTCTCGGACAAGGTCTATACCGAAGTGACCGCCGACAGCACCGGCAAGCAGCGCATCAACCTCAATCTCGACCTCACCCGTTCACTCACCGTCAAGGGCGGCGCCTCGAACGATGGCGACAGCGGCATCGGCATCTTCTTCGAGCGCGACTACTGAGACCGCTCCACATCAGCATCGAGGTTGATCCGCTACGCTCTGCGACGCCAGTTGCAAGGTGGTTCTGCGTCACCCGCCCGCCCGCCACGCCGCCCAGGCCTCGGGCGTGTCGAGATCCGTGATCGCGCGCTCTCCGGGCAGGGGGAGCAATGTAACCGGACGGTCCCGTAGCAGCGCGCGCGCGCCCTCATCCCCCGAGAGAATCGCCAACTCAGGCAAGAGCGCGGTGGGAAAGATCACCGGATGACCGGGCCGTCCATCCTCGGATGTGGCGCGAAGGATCGTCTTTTCATCAAAGGCTTGCAGGACAGTCTTCAAGTTCCCGGCAGTCAGGTCCGGCATGTCGGGCAAGAGCACCATCAACGCAGATGCGCCCCGCGCCTGCACCCATTCCGCGCCTGCGCGCAAAGAGGCCGCCATGCCTTCGGCAGCATCGGGCACGTTCAGACGCGCGACCGGCAGCCCTTCGAGCACCGCCGCGCGCTGCCCCCCGCCGGGCGGCAGCGTCACCAGCACATCGGCACTGACCGAGAGCGCCACCTCCGCCCGCTCGCGCAAAAGCGCTCGGCCGCGCACCACCTCGAGCAGCTTGTCGCGTCCGCGCATGCGCCGCGACGCCCCCGCCGCCGGAAGAAGCACCGCGACAGCCATCTAGCGGATCAGGTTGAGCCGCAGCTTCAACCCCCGTCGCGCCTCCTGCGGCAAATGGCGGTTGAGGCGGCGGTTGACGAGACCGAAAAACCCGATCACCGCCAGCGTCAGCAGGATGAAATAGAAGGCCAGGATCGGATAGGGCACGAAGGGGTTGAAGGTCTTGTCCGCGAAGAACCGCGCGTAATAAAGCGCGTCGCCGCGTTGTTGCCAGGCTGGAAAGCCGGAAAAGAACACCAGCGTGGTGGAGTGAAACAGAAAGATCGCCTCGTTCGTGTAGGCGGGCCAGGCAAGCCGCAGCATGGTTGGCCAGACGATCCGGCGAAACCGTGGCCAGCCCGAAAAGCCATAGGAATCCGCCGCCTCCACATCGCCCTTTGGGATCGAGCGCAGCGCGCCATAGAAGATCTCTCCCGAATAGGCGGCGGTGTTGAGAAACAGCACGATCAGCGCACCGAGCCACGCGGAGGTGAAGGCGTTGAAGAACGGATGCACCGACTTGAGCGAGAGAAACAGGAAATAGGCGAAAAAGAACTGGATGAAGAGCGGCGAGCCGCGAAACACGAAGATGAACCATTCCGACGGCTTGCGGATCAGCGGGTTTCGCGCCCCCTTGCCGAGCGCCACCACCGTCGCCAGAAAGAACCCGGCGAACAGCGCCACCGCGCCGAAATAGATGTTCCAGATCATCCCCGAGCCGATCAGGGTGAAATGCTCACACAGTGTATAGCCCCCGCGCGGCAAAAGCCGCTCGCCATAGCCCAGCGACCGCAGCCCGTAGTCCTGGATCGTCTGCCAGCAACTCATGCGGCCGCCCTCCGCTGCGCTTCGCCGCCCGTTGTCGCCTGACCGTGGTTGAGGCGCACCATCACCCGCTCCAGCACCACCTCGGACACCCGCGTGAGGCCGAGGTAGAAAACCAGCAGCGCCAGGAAATACCACATCCGCCAGTCGCCATGGGGATAGGCGGTAAAGCGCGGATTGGCGGTGCCGCCCAGTTCGCGCGCCCAATAGACGATATCCTCGATTCCAAGCAGAAACAGCAGCGGCGTCGCCTTGGTGAGAACCATCCAGAGGTTGCTGAGGCCTGGCAGCGCATAGACCCACATCTGCGGCACGAGGATGCGCCAGAAACTCTGGCTGCGCGACATGCCGTAGGCTTCTGCCGTCTCAAGCTGCGCGCGCGGCACGGCGCGCATGGCGCCATAAAGCACATTGGCGGCGAAAGCGCCGAAGACGATGGCAAAGGTCAGAACCGCAAGAAAGAACGCATAGCTGTCATGCACCCATTGTGCCGCATTGCTCAGCGGCAGCTTGGCCGCCGGGCAGACCACGAAATCACTGCCCTGCCAGATCTCGGCCTCCCAGTCGGGGCATTTGATCTTGTGGCGCACCACCTCGAACATCTGATCTAACGCGATGACGAAGAACAGGAAAAACGCGATATCCGGCACGCCCCGCACGATCGCGATATAGCCCTTGCCAATCCAGCTGAGCGGCGCGATGCGCGAGCGCGCCGCCATCGCCCCGCCAAAGCCGAAGGCAAGCGCTGCGGGCGCGGTGACCGCCAGAAGCAGCAGAACCGTGCCCACGGCCACGTAGAGATTGGCGTGTTTCGGCGTGGTCAGGTAGCAGGCAAACCAGCGCCAGCCCTCAAGCGTGGCAGGATCGGAGCAGAAGGAAAAAATGGCGGCCTCCGTCGGGCTGAATGGCCCCCGCGCGGATGGCGCGAGGGCAGCAAGGCGTCATTCGAAGGTCGAGGCCACTTCCCATTTGGCAATGAGCGCGTTGAGTGTGCCATCCGCCTTCATCGAGGTGATCGCCGCGTCGAACTTGGCGCGCAATTCATCGTCGGACTGGCGCAATCCCATGCCGACACCGCCGCCAAGCGGCACGTCCTCGCCCACAAAGCGCAGGTCGGCATCGGCCTCGGCGATGGGGGCAAGATAGGACTTGTCGGCAAGAACCGCGTCCGCCTCGCCATTGCGCACGGCGGCGACGGTTTCCTCGGGTGTGGCGAATTCCACCAGCGTCGCGCCCGATTCCGCGACATAGCCCGCCTGAATCGTGCCGGTCTGCGCCGCGATCACACCGCCCTCAAGGTCCACATCGTCAGACATGCCAAGATAGGCCGAGGGATCTGGCGGCGTATAGTTCTGGGTAAAGGCGATCACCTGCGCGCGTTCCTCGGTAATCGACATGCCCGCGATGATCGCGTCATAATTGCCCGAAACGAGGTTGGGGATGATGCTGTCCCAATCGTTCGTCACCCATTCGCAGTTGAGCGCAGCGCGCTTGCACAATTCGTCGCCCAAATCGCGCTCGAAGCCGTCGATCTGCCCGGCATCGTTGATGAAATTCCACGGCGCATAGGCGCCCTCGGTGCCCAGACGCACCACGTCCTGCGCCATCGTCGCGCTGGCCATCATGGCCATCGCTGCGGTGGAGATCAGTAGTTTCCTCATGGTTTTCTCCCTTTTTGGTTGACGGTTGTCAGACGGCCATGGTGGAGCTGAGAAAGCCCCGCAGCCGCTCGGATCTGGGTGCACCAAACAAATCTGCGGGCGCGCCCTCTTCCTCGATCAGACCCTGATGCAGGAACACCACATGATCGCTCACATCGCGGGCCATCTTCATGTCATGGGTGACGATCATCATGGTGCGGCCCTCGCCCGCCAGATCCTTGATGACGCGGATCACCTCCTGTTCCAGCTCCGGGTCAAGCGCCGATGTCGGCTCATCGAACAAAAGCGCCTCCGGCTCCATGCACAGCGCGCGGGCAATGGCGGCGCGCTGCTGCTGGCCGCCCGACAGTTGCGCCGGGTAGGCATCGCATTTGTCGCCGATCCCCACCTTGTCGAGATAGCCGCGCGCGGCCTCCTCCGCCTCGGCGCGGGCGCGCCCCAGCACCGTCACTGGGGCCTCCATCACGTTTTGCAGGATCGTCATATGCGCCCAGAGATTGAATTGCTGGAACACCATGCTGAGATTGGTGCGAATGCGCAAAACCTGTTTCGCATCAGCGGGGTGGCGGTTCAGGCCGGTGCCCCGCCAGCGCACCGGCTCACCGTTGAACAGGATGTCGCCCTGCTGGCTGTCCTCAAGCAGGTTGGCACAGCGCAGGATGGTGGATTTGCCCGACCCGGACGAACCGATCAGCGAGATCACATGCCCCCTGGGCGCGGTGATATCCACGCCCTTGATGACCTCCAGGGCGCCATAGGCCTTGTGCAGGTTTCGGATCTCGATGACCGGCGTCTCAGACACGCGCATCCCCCCTGATGGACGATATCTTTACTGTTTTGTGACAATAGGACGGAAATTTATGCCCATTGCAACTTGCAAAGCGGTGAAATGGCGGCTCTGGCGTCCGAAGTGACGCCCGGTCAGCCCAAATCGGCGGCAGGTGGGTGCGGGATGGGCAACGCACGATAGGTCTCGGGAGAAAGGTAAACGATACCGCGCAGACCAAGCGTGGCGCGATCCGCCGCCGACAGCGCCGCCAGCGCCCCGGCCAGCGCCGCCCGGATCGGTTCGGGATCACGGTGCCGTGCGGTGACATAGGGCAAGCCGGGGCCTGGCGTGGTGCGCCCGATCACGCGCAGATCGCGGGCGATGGCATCGTGGCGCTGCATGAGCGCCCATGTCAGCGCGTCAATCGCGGCTATATCGGCGCGCCCCTCGGCCACCGCCTGCCCCGACAGGCGGTGCGCCCCGGTCATGAGGATGCGCCCGAAGGCAAAGCCCTGCGCTGCGGCATGGGCCTGCGGCGCAGCCCAGCCCGATTGCGACAGCGGCTCGTTACAGGCGAGGGCCGCCCCGGCGAAATCGTGCGGCGCCGCGCGCAAATCGCCCGCACGCACCACGAAAACGCTGTAATAAAAACCCTCCGGGCAGTCGGGCAGGTCATAGACCGGCGTGGCCACAAGGCTCAGCCGGTCATGCAACCGCGCGCGATAGGGCAGCCCGCAGGTCTGCGACAGGATCAGATCGGGGCTTTGCCAATGTGCCCACGGATCGCCCCCGCGCGCAAGCTGCGCCGGCCCCTGCCCCAGCCGCGCGCGCACGCCCTGCCAGAGCCGGTCATTGGCTGCGGCCGTCTCGGGGCGGTCATACATGGGCAGGCTCGCGATCACCCGCGCGCCACCTTCTGGCGCGCGCGCGCGCTTTCCTGATCGGTGATGCCAAGCAGGTTCGCCACCAGCCGGATAAGCGAATCCTCATGCGCCTCGCGCGTGCCATCGGCGAGCGCCACCTGCCAAAGCGCCTCGATCACCGCCGCGCGCGCCTCATGCGGCACGGCGTCCTTGATCGCGCGGGTAAAGCGCACGGTGTCGGGGGCCTCGGCCTCCAGCACCTCGGCCTCGGTCCGCAGCGCCTCGGCCTGAGCGGCGTCAAGACCGTAGCGTCCGACAAGGATCACGGTGATGCGCGCGCGCTCCTCGGGCGCGTAATCGCCATCGCTGCGCGCCAGCCGCACCAGCAGCGCCGCAAGCGCCAGCCGCGCATCGGCATCGTTCAGCGGATCGGGGGCGGGCGCCAGAAGCCGGGTCAGGAAATCAGCGAACATGACCTATCCTTAGCCCAGCCACCCGCCCTCGCCAATGGCTCAGAGCGCAGTCCAGCCGCCATCGACGCTGATCGTCGTGCCGGTGATCTGCGCCGCCGCGTCCGAGCACAGGAAAAGCGCGGTGCCGCCCATCTGCGCGGTGGTGGCGAATTCCTTGGAGGGCTGGCGCTCCAGCATGACCTTCTCGATCACCTCGTCACGGTCCATGCCGTATTTCTCCATCGTGTCGGGGATCTGCGCCTCCACCAGCGGGGTCAGCACATAACCCGGACAGATCGCATTCGCAGTGATCGGCTCGCGCGCGGTTTCCAGCGCGGTCACCTTGGTGAACCCGACAATGCCATGCTTGGCCGCCACATAGGCCGATTTGAACGGGCTTGCCGTCAGACCATGCGCGCTCGCGATATTGATCACCCGTCCCCAGCCCGCCTTGCGCATCACGGGCAGCGCGGCGGCAGTGGTGTGAAAGGCAGAGCTGAGGTTGATGGCGATGATCGCATCCCATTTGTCGGCGGGAAACTCGTCGATCGGGCAGACATGCTGGATGCCGGCGTTGTTCACAAGGATGTCGCAGGCACCCGCCTGTTCGATCAGCGCGCGGCACTCGTCGGGCTTCGACATGTCGGCCTTGATATAGCGCGCCTGCGTGCCGGTCTCCTGCGCGATGCGGGCCGCCAGGGCGTGATCCTCGGCCGAATCGGTGAACGAGTTCAGCACGACATTCACACCCGCCCGCGCGAGTTCCTCTGCAATCCCGAGGCCGATGCCAGAATTCGATCCGGTAATGATGGCGGTCTTGCCTTTGACACTCATGCCCAGTCTCCCAATGTCTGTTGCGTGTGCAGCATATGTGCTGCATAGGCGAAATGCACGGGGGTTTGGCGATCACGGGTCGGAGAGCGGCCAAAAAAAACCCCGGCGCAAGGCCGGGGTATAGTCATTGAGGCAGGTTTCATACAGGCAAGAAACCTATCGAGCAGTGCCCCCTTTATAAGCAATCCCGCGCCGCAGTCCAAGCTAAAAGTTTGAAAAGACGTGAACCCGCTTTTACGTTGGCGGCCAAGGAAACAAGGCAGAGCAGGAATTGTTGCTGAAATGATCCGGGATATTTTCCGCGCAGGGCGTTCACTTCTGGTCGCATTGGCCCTCCTGCCCGCCGCCCCTCTGGCGCGGGCAGAACCGGCCCATGGCATAGCTATGTATGGCGCCCCGGCCCTGCCACCGGATTTTGTGTCGCTGCCCTATGCCAACCCGGATGCCCCCAAGGGCGGGCGGGTCGTCACCGGCAATATCGGCAGCTTCGATTCGCTCAATCCCTTCATCCTGCGCGGCACCCCGCCCTGGCAATTGGCCCATCTCACGCACGAGTCGCTGATGGGCCGGTCCTGGGATGAACCCTTCACCCTTTACGGCCTTCTGGCCGAATCGGTCGAGACCGACGCCGCCCGTTCCTGGGTCGAATTCACCCTGCGCGAGGAGGCCCGATTCTCTGACGGCGCCCCCGTCACCGTCGCGGATGTGATCTGGTCCTACGAGACCTTGGGCACACGCGGGCACCCGCGCTATCGCAGTTTCATGGACAAGGTCGCTCGGATCGAGGCCACGGGGCCGCGATCCATCCGCCTGACCTTCTCCGAGGAGGACCGCGAACTGGCGCTGCTGGCCGGTCTGCGCCCGATCCTGCAAAAGGCGCAATGGCAGGGCCGCGACATCGCCGAGGGCGGGCTGGCCGATATTCCGATGGGCACCGGCCCCTATGTGGTGGCCGATTACGAGGCCGGGCGCTTTGTCCGGCTCACCCGCAACCCCGATTACTGGGGCCGCAATCTGCCGCTGCGGCGCGGCACCGCCAATTTCGACGAGATCAGGATCGAGTTCTACGGCGACAACACCGTGATGAAAGAGGCGTTCAAGGCCGGGCTGCTGAGCTATGTGCGCGAATTCAACGCCGAGGCCTGGGCCACGCAATACGATTTCCCCGCCGTCCAGCGCGGCGAGATCAGCTTGAGCGAAATTCCGCACGCCAAGCCCTCTGGCATGACCGGCTTTGTCATGAACACGCGGCGCGCGCCGCTCGATGACTGGCGCGTGCGCGAGGCGCTGATCACCGCGTTCAATTTCGAATATATCAACGACACGCTGACCGGCGGGCGACAGCCGCGCATCACCTCCTATTTCTCCGGCTCCGACCTGGCCATGCGCCCCGGCCCCGCGACGGGCCGCGTGCGCGACTTGCTGTTGCCCTTCAAGGACACGCTCCTGCCCGGCACGCTTGAAGGCTATGCCCTGCCCGAGGGCGACGGCACCGCGCGCAACCGCGCGGCCCTGCGCCGCGCGCGCGCCCTGCTGGAGGAGGCGGGATGGCGCATCGAGGACGGTCGCCTTGTGGGAAGAGACGGCCAACCGCTTGAATTGACGGTGCTTCTTCAACAGGACGGGCTTCTGGCGCAGGCCGGTGCGATGATGGATATCTACGCTGCGGCCCTTGACCGTCTCGGCATCCGCCTAGCGGTCGAAACCGTGGACAAGGCACAATATGCCGAGCGCGAGGCGCAATTCGATTTCGACCTCACGATGATGCGCCGCGCGCTCTCGCTCAGCCCCGGCAACGAGCAGATGTTCTACTGGGGCTCCGAGCACGCCGATCAGCCCGGCAGCCGGAACCTCATGGGAATGCGCTCTCCCGCTGCCGAGGCGATGATCGGCGCCATGCTCACCGCCCGGACGCAGGACGAGTTCATCGCCGCCACGCGCGCGCTCGACCGGGTGTTGACGGCGGGGCGCTATGTCATACCGATCCATCAATACGCCGTAGGTCGTATTGCCCACAGGGTCGATCTGACTTATCTTGAGGATCGGCTGCCGATTTACGGGGACGGGCTGCATTTCCTCCCCGAGGTGTGGTGGCAAACGACAACCGACTGAGGCGGTCACAACGCGAGCAGACAACGAGGCACAGGCACCGAACATGCGAAAACTGATCATTCTAGCCCTTATCGCCGGAACCGCCGGACTTGCCGCCTGCAACACCGTAGAGGGCGTCGGGCGTGACATTTCGGGTGCCGCGCGCGGCGTCAAGAACGCGCTCTGAAACACCTGCCGCCCCAAGCAACCGGCCACACCCGTTCCCGGCGTGATCCGGCACCCTGCCCGCCCGCGCACAAGGCTCCGGCTCGAAGGCCGGGCAAGGTCAGGTTCGCAGGGATGCAATCCGCCATGGTCCGGGCACCGCGCGCCTTGGTTCGTGGGCAGAGCATGCTTTCCCCTTGACGCCCGATGCCATCCTGTCAAAACCGGGCCTCATGAGCACAGCCACCCTCACCATCGACCTTGACGCGGCCATGGCCAACTGGCGCGCGCTTGACGCGATCAACACCGGCGAGACGGCCGCCGTGGTCAAGGCCGACGCCTATGGTCTGGGCGCGGCGCGCATGGCGCGCGCGCTGGCGCGGGCGGGGGCGCGACATTTCTTCGTGGCCGTGGCCGAGGAAGGCGCGGCGCTGCGCGAGGTGCTGGGACAGAACGTGTCGATCCATGTCTTTTCGGGCCACATGCCGGGCGATGCGGACATGATCGGGGATTGCGGCCTTGTCCCGATGCTCAACTCGGTCGAGCAGCTCATTCGCCACGTCGAGGCCCTGCCCGGCGCACCTTTCGGCATCCAGCTTGACACCGGCATGAACCGGCTGGGGATGGAACCCGCCGAATGGCAGGCGGTGCGCGAAATCGCGCTGGCGCAATCGCCGGTGATGCTCATGTCGCATCTGGCCTGCGCCGACGAGCCGGACCACCCCATGAACCCCCGCCAACTTGCGCTTTTCTGCGAGATGACCGACGGTCTCGACATCCCTCGCAGCCTTGCCAATACCGGCGCGATCCTGCTGCACCCCGATTACCATTTCGACCTCGCCCGCCCCGGGATCGGCACCTATGGCGGCGCGCCTTTCACCGAGGCGCGGCCCGTGGTGACGCTCGATATCCCGGTGATCCAGTGCCGTGACCTCGAAGAAGGGGAAAGTGTCGGCTATGGCTGCGATTTCATCGCCGCCCGTCCCACCCGCATCGCCACGGTCGCGGCGGGCTATGCCGACGGCATCCTGCGCGCCATGGGGCCGCGCACCAGCCTCTGGGCCGAGCATACCCCCTGCCCCATTGCGGGCCGCATCTCGATGGACCTCATTGGCGTCGACATCACCGATCTCGGCCACGATCCCAAAAGCCTGCAATTGCTTGGCCCCCATCAGGGCATCGACACGCTGGCCGAGAACGCGGGCACCATCGGTTATGAAATCCTGACCTCACTGGGGGCGCGCCACACGCGACGCCATATCGGCGGATGACCCTCGTGCTCGGGTTCCTCGCGGCCATCGGACGCAGCACGCTGGCGGGGCTGGCCGGCGTGGGCCGCTTCGCGCTCTATGCCGCCGAGACCATCAGCCACCTTGCCCGCCCGCCCTTCTACACCCGCGAGTTCCTGCAAGCTCTGGTGCAGATCGGCTGGCTGTCGCTGCCCGTCGTGGGTCTCACCGCGCTTTTCACCGGCGGCGCACTCGCCTTGCAGATCTATGCGGGCGGCGCGCGCTTCAACGCGGAAACCGTCGTGCCCTCAATCGTCGCCATTGGCCTCACGCGAGAGCTTGGGCCCGTTCTGGGCGGCCTCATGGTGGCCGCGCGCGTGGCCTCCTCCATCGCCGCCGAGATCGGCACGATGAAGGTGACCGAGCAGATCGACGCCCTCACCACCCTCTCGACCAACCCGATGAAATACCTCACCCTGCCCCGTGTTCTGGCCGCCACCCTTGCCGTGCCGGTGCTGGTGGGCGTGGGCGATGTTATCGGCATCATGGGCGGGTTTCTGGTTGGCGTCGGACGGCTCGATTTCGGGGCGGGGGCCTATCTCAAGACCACGTTTGATTTCCTCGAATCGTGGGACGTGATCTCGGGCCTGATCAAGGGCGCGGTGTTCGGCTTCATCGTCGCGCTGATGGGCTGCTATCACGGGATGAATTCGGGGCGCGGCGCGCAGGGCGTGGGCCGCGCCACGAAAACGGCGGTGGTCGCGGCAAGCGTTCTCATCCTCGCCGCCAATTATGTCCTGACCGAGGTGTTCTTTTCCGCATGATCGAACTGCATGACGTTCACAAGTCATTCGGCGCGCTGAAGGTGCTGCGTGGGATCAACCTGACGATCGAGTCGGGCAAATCGATGGTGATCATCGGCGGTTCGGGCACCGGCAAATCGGTCGCGCTGAAATGCATTCTGGGCCTTGTGGCCCCCGACAGCGGCACCATCACGCTGGACGGGCAGGACGTGACCCGCGGCGACCGCGACGCCTTTCTCGCGCGATTCGGAATGCTGTTTCAGGGCGGCGCACTCTTTGATTCTCTTCCCGTCTGGCAGAACGTGGCGTTTCGCCTGCTGCGCGGCTCGCTCAAGCGCCCCGTGACAGAAGCGCGCGAGATCGCCATCGAAAAACTGCGCCGCGTGGGCCTCAAACCGGACGTGGCCGACAAGTTTCCGGCGGAACTGTCCGGGGGCATGCAGAAACGCGTGGGCCTCGCCCGCGCCATCGCGGCCGAACCCGAAATCATCTTCTTCGACGAGCCAACAACGGGCCTCGATCCGATCATGGCCGGCGTGATCAACGAGTTGATCCGCGAAATCGTGGTCGAGATGGGCGCCACCGCCATGACCATCACCCATGACATGACCAGCGTGCGCGCCATCGCCGACAATGTGGCGATGCTGCATGACGGGGTGATCCAGTGGACCGGCCCGGTCGGCGATATGGACCAGTCGGGCGATCCCTATCTCGATCAGTTCATCCACGGCCGTGCCGAAGGGCCGATCGAATCGGTGCGCTGAACCCGACCGCGTTTCGCATTTGACGCCCCGTGCGCTCTGGGGCATGTCAGGGCCATGGCCAGGCCCACATCCTTTACCTGCACCGCCTGCGGCGCCACCCATAACCGCTGGTCCGGTCGCTGCGATGCGTGCGGCGAGTGGAACGCGATCATCGAGGAGGCCCCGCTGTCCGAGGGCCCAAGGGGGCGCGGCCTTGGCGCGCAGCGCGGCAAGACCATCGCGCTCAGCGATCTGGCCGCCGACGAACCGTCACCGCCGCGCACCCTGTCGGGCATGGCAGAGCTTGACCGGGTTCTCGGCGGCGGGCTGGTGCCCGCCAGCGCCATTCTGGTGGGTGGCGATCCCGGCATCGGCAAATCCACGCTGTTGTTGCAGGCCGCCGCGCGCTTTGCCCAGGCGGGGTTGAAAACCGTCTATGTCACCGGCGAAGAGGCGCGCGCGCAGGTCCGGATGCGCGCCGAACGGCTGGGCCTGCGAACGGCCCCCGTGCGGCTGGCCGCCGCCACGGCGTTGCGCGACATCCTGACCACACTGGAGGCGGAAAAGCCCGATCTGGTGATCATCGATTCGATCCAGACCATGTGGTCGGACGCGATCGAGGCCGCCCCCGGCAGCGTCAGCCAGGTGCGCGCCGCCGCCCACGAACTGACCAGCTTCGCCAAGCGCAGCGGCGCCAGCGTCGTGCTGGTTGGCCATGTCACCAAAGACGGCCAGATCGCAGGCCCCCGCGTGGTCGAGCACATGGTCGATTGCGTGCTCTATTTCGAGGGCGAACGCGGGCATCAGTTCCGCATCCTGCGCTCGGTCAAGAACCGTTTTGGCCCCGCCGACGAAATCGGCGTGTTCGAGATGACCGGCAACGGTCTGGCCGAGGTCGCCAACCCTTCGGCGCTGTTTCTCTCGGGGCGTGGCGCGCCGGCCCCCGGCTCGGTCGTCTTCGCGGGCGTCGAGGGCACGCGACCCCTGCTGGTCGAGTTGCAGGCGCTGGTAGCACCCACGCCCCACGCCCAGCCCCGCCGCGCCGTGGTCGGCTGGGACGGCGCACGGCTGGCCATGATCCTCGCCGTGCTTGAGGCGCGCTGCGCCATCCCCTTCGCCGGGCTTGATGTCTATCTCAACGTGGCGGGCGGCTTGCGCATCACCGAGCCCGCCGCCGATCTTGCCGTGGCCGCCGCGCTGCTTTCCGCGCGCGAAGACGTGGCGATTTCCACGGAAACAGTGATTTTCGGGGAAATCAGCCTGTCCGGGGCGCTGCGCCCCGTGGGCCAGACCGAAAACAGGTTGAAAGAGGCGCAAAAACTTGGTTTCACCAGCGCAATTGTGCCGTCGGGGGGAAAGCCCGGCGGTGACAGCGGCCTCAGCCTGACCCGGATGGGCGATCTGGTGTCGTTCGTTGGCGAGGTTTTCGGCGCAGGGTAAGCGACCGCAGGGACAGGACAGGACCATGGAAGGGTTTACCATCATCGACGGGGTCGTGGCACTGTTCATAGTGCTCTCGGCGCTTCTGGCCTATTCGCGCGGCTTCGTGCGCGAGTCTCTCGCCATCGCGGGCTGGGTTGTGGCGGGCTTTGCGGCCTTCGTCTTCGCGCCGCAGGTCGAGCCGCTGGTCAAGGAAATCCCCGTGGTGGGCGAATTCATCGCCGACAGCTGCGAATTGTCGATGATCGGGGCGTTCGCCGCGGTTTTTGCCGTGGCGCTCATCGTCGCCTCTCTGATTACGCCGCTGTTTTCCTCGCTGGTGCAACGCTCGGCGCTTGGCGGGATCGATCAGGGCCTCGGTTTCGTGTTTGGCGTGGCGCGCGGCGTGCTTCTGATCGCCATCGCCTATTTCGTCTACGACACGGTGGTAAGCACACAAGCCATCGCCATGATTGACGATAGCCGGTCGGCACGGATCTTCGCGCAACTGACCGGCGCGATCGAGGGGCGCGACCCCGAACAGGCGCTCGGCTGGATCACCCGCCAGTATGAGCAGCTTGTCGGCGCCTGCGACAGCACCGCTCTCTGACATCCGCCGCGGCCCAAGGTGCGCGCGCCCGCCAGGGATCATGATAGTTTCGTGACATGGGCCACCCAAGCGCGTATGAGAGGGCCCAAGCGAACAGCACGGATTCGGAGACCGCCCTTGTCCCCCCAGATGCCCCCCGCCCACCCGTTCGACGATGACAAGCTGCGGGAGGAATGCGGCATATTCGGCGTGATCGGCCTGACCGATGCCGCCAATTTCGTCGCCCTCGGCCTGCACGCGCTGCAACATCGCGGGCAGGAGGCCGGCGGCATCGTCAGCCATGATTCCGAACAGGGGTTCAACTCGGTGCGCCGCTTCGGCTATGTGCGCGACAACTTCACCCGCGCCTCGCTGATGGAAAGCCTGCCGGGGCCGCTGGCCATCGGCCATGTGCGCTATTCCACCGCCGGCTCCAAGGGCGCCGCGATCCGCGACGTGCAGCCCTTCTTCGGCGAGTTCTCCATGGGCGGCGCGGCCATTGCCCATAACGGCAACATCACCAATGCCGATGCGCTGCGCCGCGAACTGATCGAGCGCGGCTCGATTTTCCAGTCCGGCTCGGACAGCGAGTGCATCATTCACCTCATGGCCCGCTCCTTGCAACGCAACATCCCCGAGCGGATGGAAGATGCGCTGCGCCGGGTCGAAGGGGCGTTCTCGATCGTGGCCATGACCCGCTCCAAGCTGATCGGCGTGCGCGATCCGCTGGGTGTGCGCCCGCTGGTGCTGGGGCAGTTGGGCGATGGCTGGGTGCTGAGTTCCGAGACCTGCGCGCTCGACATCATCGGCGCGCGCCTTGTGAGAGAGATCGAACCGGGCGAAATGGTGGTGATTTCCGCCAAGAGCGGCGTCGAGAGCCATTTCCCCTTCCGCCGCCAACCGTCCAAGTTCTGCATCTTCGAGCATGTCTATTTCTCGCGCCCCGATTCGCTCATCGGCGGGCGCTCGGTCTATGAGACGCGCCACCAGATCGGCGTGGAACTGGCGCGCGAGGCCCCCGTCGATGCCGATCTCGTCTGCCCCGTGCCCGACAGCGGCACCCCCGCCGCCATCGGCTTCAGCCACGAATCGGGCATTCCCTTCGCCATGGGGATCATCCGCAATCAATACATGGGCCGCACCTTCATCGAGCCGACCGAGCAGATCCGCAACATGGGCGTGCGATTGAAACTCAACGTCAACCGCGCCCTGATCAAGGGCAAGCGGGTGGTCCTTGTCGATGACAGCGTGGTGCGCGGCACCACCAGCCGCAAGATCAAGGAAATGATCCTCGATGCCGGCGCGGCCGAGGTGCATTTCCGCATCGCCTCGCCGCCGACCGCCTGGCCCTGTTTTTACGGGGTGGACACACCGCAGCGTGAAAAGCTCCTGGCCGCCACCATGTCCGAAGAGGAGATGCGCGAACATCTGGCCGTGGACAGTCTCAAGTTCATCACGCTCGACGGGCTATACCGCGCCGTCGGACAGGCCAGCGGGCGCAATGCGGCCTGCCCGCAATATTGCGATGCGTGTTTCTCGGGTGACTACCCGGTTGCCCCCTCGGACATGATCGAAAAGGGCTTTGCCCTCAAGACCGCTGCCGAGTAGGCATGATCGCGCGCAAGGGCGGATGAACGCACGGTCCCGGCGGAATTACGCCGCATCGCAGCATCCCCCCTTTCCACGGCCTGTGCGTCTGACTAGATGGCCTGTCACATCACGTCACGAAGGCGCATCATGTCCGAACAGCCCGAAATCCCCGCCGCGATCCATGCGGCGGCCACCCAGCAGAACGCCCTGCCCCCAGGCGGGCTCGTTCTTCTCGGCACGATGCACGGCCCCGATACCGCGCGCGCCCTGCTGCGGCTCGACAACGGCAAGATCCGCTCGGTCGAGACCGGCGCGCAGATCGGCAACGCCACCGTCGCCGCCATCGGCGAGGGGGTGGTGATCCTCGCCACGCGGGGGCGCGCGCATCGGCTCGAAATGCCCCGCAGCTGAGCGCACACCCTTGCCCCGTCCCCCCTCACCGCATAGACAGGTCCGCGGAGGGGCGCGATGCCCCGGCGTCGATCAAGAGCGAGGACACGCATGGCAGGCAAGGGCATTTCCAGGGGCGCGATGTGGGTTCTGATGGGGCTGCTCGTCATCGGGCTTGCCGGGTTCGGGGTTACCAATCTCGGCGGCACCGTGCGCAGCGTCGGCAGTGTCGGCGATGCCAAGATCGACGTGAACACCTATGCCCGCGCGCTGCGCAACGAGATGAACGCCCTTGCCGCGCAACGCGGCGCGCCGGCAAGCTTCGCCCAGGCCCGCGAGGCCGGTCTTGACCAGCGCGTGCTCGCGCAGCTTGTCGCCCGCGCGGCGCTCGAACACGAGGCGGGCGCCCTGGGCATTTCCGTGGGCGACGAAATCCTTCGCGGAGAGATCCTCTCGATTCCCGCCTTCCAGGGCCTTGACGGCAGCTTCGATCGACAGGCCTATCGCTTTGCCCTGCAACAATCGGGGCTGAACGAGGCGCAGTTCGAACAGAGCATCCGCGCCGAAACCGCCTCGACGCTGGTGCAGGCGGCGGCCCTTGCCGGCTTGCGCGCGCCTGCCGCCCATACCGAGGCGATGATCGACTGGCTCGGCGAACGACGCAGCCTGAGCTTCGCCACACTCTCGCGCAGCGATCTTGCGACCGGCCTGCCCGAGCCTTCCGAGGACGATTTGCGCGCCTATCACGAGACGCACAAGGCTCGGTTCACCACCCCGGAGGCCCGTCGCCTGACCTATGCCTGGGTGACCCCCGAAATGCTGATCGACACCGTCGAGGTGGACGATGACGCGCTCCGCGCCGCCTATGAAGAGCGCGCCGAGGAATTCAACCTGCCCGAGCGCCGCCTTGTCGAACGTCTGGTCTTTGCCGACGAGGCCGCCGCCACCCGCGCGATGGACCGCATCGCCGAAGGCATCCGCCTGGAAATGCTGGTGGCCGAGCGTGGCCTCGACATGGCCGATATCGACCTTGGCGATGTCACTGTCGATGACCTTGGCGCCGCCGCCGCCGCCGTGTTTGCAGCCCCTGTGGGCGAGGTCGTAGGCCCGATCCAAACCAGCATCGGCCCCGCGCTTTTCCGCGTCAATGCCGTGCTCGTCGCCCAGAGCACCCCGTTCGAGGATGCCCGGACCGATCTGCGCGACGCACTGGCCCTCGACCGCGCGCGCCGCGTCATCGACCGTCTGGGCGAGACCGCCGACGACCTGCTCGCAGGGGGGGCCTCGCTCGAGGATCTGGCCCGCGAAACCGACCTGGTTCAGGGCGAGATCGCCTGGCATCCGGGCATGACCGACGGGATCGCCGGCTACCCCGCCTTCCGCCGCGCCGCTCAGGAGGCGCGCGAGGGCGGTTATCCCAGGGTGAACCAGCTTGAGGATGGCGGCGTATTCGCGCTGCGTCTCGAAGGCATCGAGGCCCCGCGCATCCAGCCTCTCGACGATGTGCGCGACGCGGTGCTCGCCGGGTGGCGCGCCGAGGCCACGGTGGCCGCGCTCAGAGAGCAGGCCGCCCCGGCGATCGAGGCGTTGCGCGACGGGGCCAGCTTTGCCGATCACGGCCTCGCGACCACCGAAGTGACGGACCTTACCCGCCGCGACTATCGCACCGACGCGCCTGCGTCCTTCATCGAAACAGTGTTCGGGATGGACGAGGGTGAGGTGCACATGATCGACGGCAACGGCCGCCTCTTCATCCTGCGGCTCGACAGCATCGCCCCGCCACCCGAGAACGATCCCGACCTGACCACGATCGCGACGGCCCTGGCGGATCAGGTGACCGGCGATCTCGGGCAGGATCTGTTCCAGCTTCTCGCGGATGATATCCGCGCCCGTGCGGGCGTCTCGCTCGATCAGGCAGCGCTCAACGCCGTTCACGCGAATTTCAACTGAGGACTGCCCGCCTTGGACCTGACGCCCGATTACGACAGCTTCGCCCGCGCCTATGAGGCGGGCGAGAACCAGGTGGTGTACACGCGCCTTGCCGCCGATCTCGATACGCCTGTGTCGCTCATGCTCAAGCTGACGGGTGCTGCGCGCGACGCCTTCCTGCTGGAATCGGTCACCGGCGGCGAGGTGCGCGGCCGCTATTCGATCATCGGCATGAAACCCGATGTGATCTGGCAGTGCCACGGGCAGACAAGCCGCATCAACCGCGCCGCCCGCTTCGACCCGGACGCCTTCGCAGCGCAGGATTGCGACCCGCTCACCAACCTCCGCGCGCTCATTGCCGAGAGCCGCATCAAACTGCCCGAAGACCTGCCCGCCGCAAGTGCCGGGCTTTTCGGCTATCTCGGCTATGACATGATCCGCCTGGTGGAACACCTGCCCGACATGCCGCCCGACACGCTCGGCCTGCCGGACGCGGTGATGATAAGGCCCTCGGTCGTGGCCGTACTCGACGGGGTCAAGGGCGAGGTGATCGTCGTGGCCCCGGCCTGGGCGGGATCGGGCCAATCGGCACGCGCGGCCTATGCGCAGGCCGCCGAACGGGTGATGGACGCGGTGCGCGATCTCGACCGCGCCCTCCCGCAGGCCAGCCGCAGTCTCGGCGCGGCCCATGAGGACGCGGCGCCGGTGTCGAACTTCACCCGCGAGGACTACAAGGCCGCCGTGGAAAAGGCCCGCGACTATATCCGTGCGGGCGACATCTTTCAGGTGGTGCCCTCGCAACGCTGGACACAGCCCTTTCACCGCCCGCCCTTCGCGCTCTACCGCAGCTTGCGGCGCACCAACCCGTCGCCCTTCATGTTCTATTTCAATTTCGGCGGGTTCCAGGTGATCGGCGCCAGCCCCGAAATCCTCGTCCGCGTCTTCGGGCAAGAGGTGACGATCCGCCCCATCGCAGGCACCCGCCCGCGCGGCGCCACCCCTGAGGAGGACCGCGCGTTCGAGGCCGATTTGCTGGCCGACCAGAAGGAACTGGCCGAGCACCTGATGCTGCTCGATCTGGGCCGCAATGATGCGGGCCGCGTCTGCAAGATCGGAACCGTACGCCCGACCGAGCAGTTCATCATCGAACGCTACAGCCACGTCATGCACATCGTCTCGAATGTGGTGGGCGAGTTGGCACCGGAGCATGACGCGCTCTCGGCGCTGCTGGCCGGTCTGCCCGCGGGCACCGTCTCGGGCGCGCCCAAGGTGCGTGCCATGCAGATCATCGACGAGTTGGAGCCGGAAAAACGCGGCGTCTATGGCGGCGGCGTGGGCTATTTCAGCGCGGGCGGCGACATGGATGTGTGCATCGCGCTGCGCACGGCGGTGGTGAAGGAAGACAAGCTCTATATTCAGGCCGGTGGCGGCGTGGTCTATGACAGCGACCCCGAGGCCGAATATATGGAAACCGTCCACAAATCCAACGCCATCCGCCGCGCGGCAGCGGATGCGGCGCGGTTCGACGGCAGCGGCAACGGCTGAGGGGGCGCGAGAATTTCATCCTGAAATTCTCGCCAGAAAATTCTTCGGAAGAAGAATTTTTTCGCACGATTGGTAGCGGAGATCCCCCGGCACCCTTGATCCATGTCAAGGCACCAAAGCTTGGGTGAATATATATTCCAACTAGGGAATATATCAGGAGACACGCCATGACCGCCCTGCCCCGCCGCGCCGCCACAGCGCTTCTGGCCCTCGGCCTTGCCCTTTCGCCCATGGCCCTTGTCGCCGAACCGCTCACACTCTCCGATCCGGTCGCCGCCGACAGCCTGCCGGCATCCAAGCAAATCGCCGCCGGACTCTATATAACCGCCGCCGACGCCGCCCGCGTCCTCGAAGCCAATCCCAATGTCGCGCTCGTCGATGTGCGCACCCCCGCCGAGATCGCGCTGATCGGCTATGCCACGCCCACCGCCGCCCATATCCCCGCGCAATTCCTCGCCGCTGAGCCCGAGTTCAGCAAGGGCAGCTACAAGATGGTGGACAACCCCGGTTTCATCCAGGAATTCGTTGCCTGGCTCGCCAGCGACGCCGCGCGCGGTATCGACACTGTGCTCGTCACCTGCCGCTCGGGTTCGCGCAGTGCCACCGCCATCGCCAAACTGGCCGCGGCGGGCGTAAGCGTCGATCTCTACAACATCGTCGATGGGTTCGAGGGCGACAGGGGCGAGAACGGCGCGCGCGACCTCAACGGCTGGCGCAATGCAGGCCTGCCCTGGACCTACAAGATCCGCGAAGGCCTGCGCCCCGGCCATAACTGAGCCTTGCCGCATCATCGCGGGTAAGGCATGAGGCGGGCATGACCCGCCTCATTCTCTTCAACAAGCCTTACGGCGTGCTCTCGCAATTCACCGACAGTGGCACGTCGGACAGCCCCCGCGCCACGCTCTCCGATTACATCGACCTGCCGCGCGTCTATCCCGCCGGTCGCCTCGACCGCGACAGCGAGGGGCTTCTGCTGCTGACCGATGACGGCAAGTTACAGGCGCGCATCGCCTCACCCCGCTTCAAGACCGCGAAAACCTATCTGGTGCAGGTCGAGGGCCTGCCCGATGAGGCCGCGCTTGACGCGCTGCGCCAGGGCGTCACGTTGAATGACGGTCCCACCCGCCCCGCCCGCGTCCGCCGCATCGATCCGCCCGCTCTCTGGCCGCGCGATCCACCGGTGCGCTGGCGCAAATCGGTACCCGATTGCTGGCTGGAACTGACCATCACAGAGGGACGCAACCGGCAGGTGCGCCGCATGACGGCGCATGTGGACCACCCAACGCTGCGCCTCGTGCGCTGGCGGATCGGGGATTGGACGCTCGACGGTCTCGTTCCGGGGCAATGGCGCGACGCCTGATCCCGCTCAGGCCGCCTCGCGCGTCACGTCATGGGCATATATCCAGTCGAATTGCCGGATCATCCGCTCGGGAGCCAGCGCGCCGCCTGCGCGCAACGCGGTATGCGCGGCCCAGCGGAGCGGCGGAAAACTGAGGTGATATTTCCAGGCATTGCGGCTTGCCGCCTCGACCACCCGACGCGTGCGCCCCTCCCGCCGCACCTGATAGCGCGCAAGCCCGGCCTCCACCGTCTCTGCCCGGCTCAGCGCATCGGCCAGGACCCAGGCATCCTCAAGCGCCATGCAGGCGCCCTGCGCCATGAAGGGCAAGGTGGGATGCGCCGCATCGCCCAGAATCGCCACCCCGCCCCGCTGCCAGACCCGCGCCACCGGATGCCGGAAAAGGCCCCACAGATGCACCGTTTCCACAGCGGCCAGCATCTCGCGCACCTCCGCCCCGAAATCGTTGAAGGCCGCGCGCAGCGCCTGCGGATCGTCGGTCTGGCTCCAGCTTTCCGAGGTCCACGCCGCGCGTTCCTGCACCGCCACAAGGTTGAGAAGACTGCCCTCGCGCAGCGGGTAGCTCACCACATGGCGCAGCGGTCCCATATGCACGCGCACCTCCGCGCCGCGCCCCGCCGCATTGGGGACAAGCGCGCGCCACGCCACCTGCCGGGTAAAGAACGGCGCGGTGATCCCGTTCAGCGCCGTGCGCGCCACCGAATGCAGCCCGTCCGCCCCGATCACCAGATCGGCCTCGAAGGCGGCACCACTTGCAGTCTCGACGCGCGGACGCGCCCCCGGCCCCACGTCCGTCACCTTCTGCAACAGGCGAAACCGGGCGCCCGCTGCGCGCGCCCCCTCGGCCAGCAGGTCGATCAGGTCGGCGCGATGCACAAAGTGATACTCGGCCCGTGTCAGCCGCCCGAGATCGAGCCGCAGCACCTCACCCCCGTGATAATCGCACAGATGCACCGCCGCGCCGCGCACCGAGCGCAAGGCGTCCCCCAGCCCGAGCGCCGCGAGCACGGCAAATCCGTTGGGGCTGATCTGAAGCCCTGCGCCCACCTCGGCGATCTCGGGGGCCTGTTCGAACACCGTCACGTCCGCGCCGCGCAGCGCCAGCGCGCGCGCCACCGCAAGCCCGCCTATCCCCGCACCGATCACGGCGATTTTCATCTCGTCGAGCCGCATCCATCCCTTTCCCGAAACGACACGCGCCGGAGACGGGCCCCGGCGCGAATGATCCTTGCCACGATCCGAAGCAATCGCCTCAGTCGTCGCGATGCACCTTTTCGCGCCGCTCGTGGCGTTCCTGCGCCTCCAGCGTCATCGTGGCGATGGGGCGCGCGTCAAGACGCTTGAGGCTGATCGGCTCTCCCGTCTTCTCGCAATAGCCGAATTCGCCATCCTCGATCCGGCGCAGCGCCGCGTCGATCTTGGTGACCAGCTTGCGCTGGCGGTCGCGGGTCCGCAGTTCCAGCGCGCGGTCGGTCTCCTCGCTGGCGCGGTCAGCCACATCCGGAATCGCGCGGGTGCCGTCCTGAAGCGCCACGATCGTCTCTCGGCTGCCTTCGAGCAGTTCCAGCCGCCAGCGCACCAGCTTGCGACGGAAGTATTCAAGCTGCCGCTCGTTCATGAACGGCTCGTCCTCTGCCGGCTGGTAATCCTCTGGCAAGAACACTTCGGCTTTCATCTCGATCCCCTCATCAAGGCCAGTATCTGGCATCATGAACTCCTAAGACAATCTATGCCCTCGAGCGCCCGTCTACACTTGGGGCCGGGGATTGTCACTAGCCAATCACACGGCATTGATGTGACGCCGTGAACCATCTAGTTTCGCCCCGAAAGCCGCCGCCCTGCCGCGCGAAAGGATTGATACACTGATGAAATTCGAGGGAACAGACGCCTATGTGGCCACCGACGACCTGACCGTTGCCGTCAACGCTGCGGTGACGCTCGAACGCCCGCTTCTGGTAAAGGGAGAGCCGGGCACGGGCAAGACCGAGCTTGCACGCCAGGTCGCGCAGGCCATGGGGATGCGCCTTATCGAGTGGCATGTGAAATCGACCACGCGCGCGGCGCAGGGCCTTTATGAATACGATGCCGTCTCGCGCCTGCGCGACAGCCAGTTGGGCGACGCGCGCGTGCATGACGTGCGCAACTACATCCGCCGCGGCAAGCTCTGGGAGGCATTCGCCTCGGAGGCGCGCGTGGTGCTGCTCATCGACGAGATCGACAAGGCCGATATCGAGTTCCCCAACGACCTGTTGCAGGAACTCGACCGGATGGAATTCCACGTCTACGAAACCGGCGAGACAATCCGCGCCCGCCACCGCCCCGTCATCATCATCACCTCGAACAACGAGAAGGAACTGCCCGATGCCTTCCTGCGGCGGTGTTTTTTCCACTACATCCGCTTCCCCGATCCCGAGACCATGAAGCGAATCGTCGCCGTCCATCATCCCGGAATCAAGGAGGCGCTGCTGACCGCCGCACTCACGCAATTCTACGAGATCCGCGAGCAGCCCGGGCTGAAGAAAAAGCCCTCCACCTCCGAGGTGCTCGACTGGCTCAGGCTGCTTCTCGCCGAGGATCTCGCGCCCGAGGATCTGCGCCGCGACGGGGCGGATGCGCTGCCGAAACTTCACGGCGCGCTTCTGAAGAACGAACAGGATGTGCATCTCTTCGAGCGGCTTGCCTTCATGGCGCGACGGCAGAGATGACAGCCGGGAATGTCGCGGTTTTTTCCTGACAGGGCAGACAACCCGTGTCAGACATGGTTCGGACGCGATCTTTCCGGGGAAAGGAGAGCGCAGATGGACCACGCGTCGGTGATGACGCTTGCGCAATGGGCACGCGGCAGCGAGTGGCGTCTTTCGCTGCAACATTCCTGCGCCCGCCATGCCCTTGTCTGGATCACGCGCGGACAGGGCATTGCCATTGTGGAGGGGGTGCGGCGCGGGCTTGGTGTGCATAACGCGCTCGTGCTGCCCACAGGCACGATGTTCTCCATCGAGCCGGGCAAGACCGGGTTCGGCCTCGTATGCGAAATCCCCCGCCAGAGTGCCGCCCCCATGCCCGACCGCCCGCATCATCTGCGCATCCGCGACGTGGCGGGCCAGAACGAATTGACCGTGCTCTTCGAGGCAATGAGCCGTGCGCAGAGCGACGCGCGCCCCTTCGCGGAGGAGGTGCGCGACGCGCTCGCCGCGCAAATCAGCGTCTGGCTGCGCCGCGCCCTCATCACCCACCCGGAGGAGACGCGCCCCTCGGCCCCGGAACGGCTGGTGCGCGCCTATGCCGCGCTGGTCGAACGACATTACCGGGAAGGAAAGAGCATGGCGGATCACGCCCGCACCCTCGGCATCACGCCCACCCATCTCACCCGCACCTGCCGCAAGCTCTCGGGTCAGAGCGCAGCCGATCTGCTGACCCAACGCAGCCTTCACGCCGCGCGCGACCTGATCGAGACCACCGAGCGCCCCATGGCCGAGATCGCCGCCAGCCTAGGCTTCGGCAGCGCCGCCTATTTCTCGCGCTTCATCGTGCACCATAGCGGGAAGACCCCTTCGGAATTGCGCGCCGCCTGTCGCGCACGCCCGCCCGCGCGACTGGCGATTTAACCCCGCTCACGGGTTGCGCCCGTATTGCAGGCAAGGTCTAATGACGACGGAACCGCTGCGAGAGCCTTGCCATGACGCGCCCTGCCCCACGCCGCCATCCCGTGACAACCGATCTTGTGCGTGATCTGCGCGCGGGGCGTCTCGGGCGACGCGAGTTTCTCAGCCGTGCCACGGCCCTCGGGCTTGGCGCGGCGGCGGCGCATCTGCTCGGCGGGTTTGCCCTGCCCGCCCGTGCCGCCACACCTGTGCGCGGCGGCACGCTGCGAATCCAGCAAAGCGTCAAGGCGCTGCGCGATCCGCGCACCTATGACTGGAGCGAGATGGCCAACCAGACGCGCGGTTTTCTCGAATATCTCGTGGAATACCACCGCGACGGCACCTTTCACGGCATGTTGCTCGAGGGCTGGGAGATCAGCAAAGACGCCACCCGCTACCGGCTCCGTCTGCGCCCCGGCGTGCGCTGGAACAATGGCGACGCCTTCACCGCCGCCGACGTGGCCCACAATATCACGCGCTGGTGCGACAGCACCGCGCCGGGCAATTCCATGGCCACGCGATGCGTGGGGCTCATTGACCCCGCTACGGGCCACGCGCGCGCCGGGGCGATCACCACACCCGACCCGCTCACCGTCGATCTGGCCCTCGCCACTCCCGATATCGCGCTCATTGCCAATTTCTCGGACTACCCCGCCGCCATCACCCACCCAAGCTACGAGGGCGGCGATCCCTTTGCCCATGGCATCGGCACCGGTCCGTTCCGCCCACTCAGCCTGACCGTCGGCGAAAGCTGCATCCTCGAACGCAACACCGCCCATGACTGGTGGGGCAGCGCGGTTTACGGCGGGCCGTGGCTCGACCGGGTAGAGTTCATCGACCTCGGCACCAACCCCTCGACCTGGCTTGCGGCCGCCGAGGCAGGCAGGATCGACCTGCTTTATGAAAGCGTCGGCACCTTCATCCCCGCCATGGACGCGATCGGCTGGCAGGCGACCGAAACGCCGAGCGCGGCCACCATCGTCTTTCGTGGCACGCAGACCGACCGGATGGTGGGCACCAATCCCTATGCCCGCCGGGGCGTGCGCCGCGCGCTCGCGATGGCCATCGACAATGCGATCTGCCTCGAGCTTGGCCATGACGGGCGCGGCTCGGTGGCCGAAAACGATCATGTCAGCCCCCTGCACCCCGCCCATGCCGATCTTGGCCCCGCCCCGTATGACCCCGCCGAGGCGCGCCGCCTTGTGACCGAAGCGGGGCTTCTGGGCTTTCGCCACGAGCTCGTGACCGTCGATGACGAATGGCAGCGCAACACCGGCGATGCGGTGGCAGCGCAACTGCGCGACGCGGGGCTGCGGGTGCAGCGGCGCATCGTGCCAGGGGCCAGTTTCTGGACCAACTGGCGCGCCTATCCCTTCTCCGGCACGCAATGGAACCACCGCCCGCTTGACGTGCAGGCGCTGAACCTCGCCTATCGCTCGGGCGCAGCGTGGAACGAGACCGGCTTCAGCCATGCGGAATTCGACACGCTGCTTGACGAGGCCTCGGGCCTCATCGACACCGATGCGCGGCGCGCGGTGATGGCCCGCCTGCAAGCCATCCTGCGCGAGGAAGGCGTGATCGTGCAGCCCTACTGGCGCGCACTCTTCACCCATCACAACGGGCGCGTGCTCAACGCTGAAAAACACCCTGCGCATGAAATCCATCTGCACCGGATCGGCTTTGCGCCCTGAGCGCGTTCAACTCCCCAGGATCACCCTGACGTAATTCCGCGTCTCCTTGAACGGTGGCACACCACCATATTTCTCGACCGCTTGCGGCCCGGCATTATAGGCCGCCAGCGCCAGCCGCCACGAGCCGAACTTGCGGTATTGCTCGGCCAGATAGCGCGCGCCCCCTTCGAGGTTCTGACGCGGATCGTTCGGGTTCACCCCCAGCATCCGTGCCGTTCCGGGCATGAGCTGCGCCAGCCCGATCGCGCCCTTGTGCGAGACCGCATCCGCCCGCCAGCCCGATTCCTGCTGAACCAGACGCAGAAACAGGCTCTCGGGAATGTTGTGGCGCCGCGCTGCCTGTTTCGCAATCTCCAGATAGGGTCCGCGATAGGCGCTGCGGAACATCGGCGTGGGATCGAGATCATCCCACATCGTCGGCGCCTTGAAATTCTGCGGCTGAAGGCGCACCGAATTACTGTATTGCTGGCTCGCCCGACTATCGAGAACCCGGGTCTGCGATTGAAACACGCCGACGCGCCCCTTGGTGGAAAGCGTCTCGGCCTCAACGCCCCCGGGCAGCGAAACCCCCGCAACAAGCGCCAGAATGATGCCGCGCATGTCCTGCTGTCCCCACACTCGTTTTTCCGCGCAAACCATATGGATTTTCCCCCCAAACTCGAGCATTTTCACCCATGTTTCGCCCATGTTACAGGGTGCACGCGGGAAATCGCCGGTCCGGGGATGATTTTAACCCTTCCTTCACCCTGATACGATGATGTAACCGGTCAGGGAACATCCGCAAGCGGCAGGAGGGAAACATGGCCGGGTCCGTCAACAAGGTAATCATCGTCGGCAATCTGGGCCGCGATCCCGAGGTGCGCACGTTCCAGAACGGCGGCAAGGTGTGCAACCTGCGCATCGCCACCTCCGAGACCTGGAAAGACAAGAACACCGGCGAGCGGCGCGAAAGGACCGAATGGCACTCTGTGGCGATCTTTCAGGAAGGGCTTGTGCGCGTGGCCGAGCAATATCTGCGCAAGGGCTCAAAGGTCTATATCGAGGGCAAGTTGCAGACCCGCAAATGGCAGGATCAGTCCGGCCAGGACCGCTATTCCACCGAGGTGGTGCTTCAGGGTTTTGACGGAACGCTCGTGATGCTCGATGGGCGTGGCGAAGGGGGCGGTAGCGGAGGGGGCGGCTATTCCGGCGGTCAGGATCAGGGCTATGGCGGCGGCGACTACGGCAGCGATTATGGCGGCGGCCCCGCTCCCGCCAGCCGCCCCGCGCGCGACATGGATGACGAAATCCCGTTCTAGGGGCGCCCGCGCGGGCTTTGCCTCTGGCCTTTCTGCGCCGCGGCGTCTAAGGCGCGGGCGAAACAGCATCAGGACACCGCCCCATGGATCTGCGCAATATCGCCATCATCGCCCATGTCGACCACGGCAAGACAACGCTCGTGGACGAACTCCTCAAGCAGTCCGGCGCCTTCCGCGTCGGACAGGCGGTCGATGAGCGCGCCATGGACAGCAATGACATCGAGCGCGAGCGCGGCATCACCATCTTTGCCAAGCCCACCTCGGTCGTGTGGAAAACCACGCGCATCAACATCGTCGATACCCCCGGCCACGCCGATTTCGGCGGCGAGGTAGAGCGCATCCTGAGCATGGTCGATGGCGTCGTCCTCTTGGTCGATGCCGCCGAAGGCCCGATGCCGCAGACCAAATTCGTCACCTCCAAGGCGCTGCGCCTCGGGCTGCGCCCCATCGTGGTGCTCAACAAGGTGGACAAGCCCGCCGCCGAACCCGACCGCGCGCTCAACGAATGTTTCGACCTTTTCGCCAATCTCGGCGCCAACGAGGATCAGCTCGATTTCCCGCACATGTATGCCTCGGGCATCAAGGGCTGGGCCGATCACGAGCTTGACGGCCCGCGCAAGGATCTCTCGGCGCTGTTTGACCTCATCATCAACCACGTCCCCGCGCCCCGGCAGCTCAGGCATGTGGATGAGGATTTCCGCATGCTCGCCACCACGCTCGGGGCCGATCCCTTTGTCGGGCGTATCCTGACGGGGCGCGTCGAAGCGGGCCGTTTGCGGGTGGGCCAGACCGTGCAGGCGCTCTCGCGCATCGGCCAGAAGATCGAACAGTTCCGCGTCACCCGGATTCAGGCGTTTCGCGGCCTGTCCTCACAGGATATCGAAGAGGCCGGCGCGGGCGATATCGTGTCCATAGCGGGCATGTCCAAGGCCACCGTGGCCGATACCATCTGCGCGCTGGCCGTCGATACCCCGATTGCCGCGCAACCGATCGATCCGCCGACCATCACCGTCACCTTCGGCATCAATGACAGCCCGCTCGCAGGCCGCGACGGCAAGAAGGTCCAGAGCCGGGTAATCCGCGAGCGTCTGATGAAAGAGGCCGAATCGAACGTCGCCATCAAGATCACGGATACACCGGGCGGCGAGGCATTCGAGGTGGCGGGCCGGGGCGAATTGCAGATGGGCGTTCTCATCGAGAACATGCGCCGCGAGGGGTTTGAGCTCAGCATTTCGCGCCCGCAAGTGCTCATGCGCGAAGGTGAGAACGGCGAGCGGCTGGAGCCGATCGAAGAGGTGACCATCGACGTGGACGATGAATATACCGGCGCGGTGATCGAGAAGATCACCGGCGCGCGCAAGGGCGATCTGGTCGAGATGAAACCCTCTGGCGTGGGAAAGACCCGCATCGTCGCCCATGTGCCCTCACGCGGGCTGATCGGCTATCACGGCGAGTTCCTGACCGACACGCGCGGCACCGGCGTGCTCAACCGCGTCTTTCACGGCTGGGCGCCGCATCGCGGGTCCATTCCGGGGCGGCGCGCGGGCGTGCTCATCTCGATGGAAAACGGCGAGGCGGTGGCCTATGCGCTGTGGAACCTCGAAGAACGCGGGCGGCTTTTCCTCGGGGCGCAGGCCCCGGTCTATACCGGCATGATCATAGGCGAGCACAGCCGCGAGAACGACCTTGAGGTGAACCCGCTCAAGGGCAAGAAGCTGACCAACGTGCGCGCCTCCGGCACCGACGAGGCCGTGCGCCTGACCACGCCGATCACCCTCAGCCTAGAAGAGGCCATCGCCTATATCAACGACGATGAACTGGTCGAGGTCACGCCGAACGCCATCCGCCTGCGCAAGCGCCACCTTGACCCGCACGAGCGCAAGCGCGCCTCGAAACAGGGCTGAGGCCGCTGGCGCCCCCGCCAAAGGGGGCGCCTTCAGTCCGGCAATTCGAACACCTGCCCGGGATAGATCAGGTCAGGATTGCGGATCCGGTCACGATTGGCCTCGAACACCCGCAGATAGAGAATGCCCTGGCCGTATCTTTCCCGAGAGATCGCCCAAAGAGTCGAGCCGGGCTGCACCGTGACAACCGACAGGCGCGGCGTGTCGGGCGTCGCGGCGCTCTCGGGGGACGCGGCAAGCTCGCTCGCCGGCTCACGCTTGAAGGGGGTCTCGATCCGCGAGGTAACGTCACCGGCGGGGCCAACCTCGTCGATGCGCAGCGTGTAGACACCGCTGTCCACCTCCGGCAGGTCGCTGCGCCAGGAGCCATCGGCCTGAATGCGCGAGGTGGTGACAGGCCGGTTGTCAACGTAGATACGCACAAAACCTTCGGATACAGAGGCGCGCCCGGACAGTTCGACCGCGCCCCCGTCGGAATAACCGATCGAGTCGAGCGTCACGGATTGTGCCTCAGGCTCTGGCGCGGCGGGGGCCTGAAGTACGCGCACACCATCCTCGCCCGACAGGATCACGACGGGCGCGACAGGGGCGCTCTCCGGCTCCAGGTCCGGCTCGGACGCGGTGACAGGGGGCGCCTGCGATGGCGCGGCCTCTGCGGGCGCCACGGCGTCGGCCTCTGTCTCGACAGCCGGGTCGAGCCCGGCCAGCCTGTCCTGCGGGGCAGCGGATTCAGGTGCCGTGCGGGCCGCCGGATCCTCGCTCTCGGCCACGACCCCGGATGCGATCTCGTCCACGTTCTCGGACGAAGCGGCGGCCGTCGCCACCGGGGCCGGCGTCGGGGCGATCAGGATCTCATCGCGCCCGCGCAGTTCGTCGCCGTCCGGCAGCAAAAGCGCCAGCGTCAGGCTGCGCGCCACGTCAGAGGCCGGCAACGCAAAGAGCGCCACGAACTTGCCCGCCCCGTCCGCCTCGGCCAGAGCGACGCGCGCTTCATCCACAAGAACCGCGACCGTGCCGCCGGGCGTTGCGCGCCCGGCCACGATCGTCTGGCCGTCCGCGTCCAGCCGGAACGTGTCGATGGCGGGTGGCTCGGGCAGGGCTGCGGCAGGCTCGGACGTGGTGGCAGGCTCGGGCTGCGATCCGGTTTCCGTCACCCCGGTGCTTCCGGTGCCGTGTTGCGGTTCCGGGGCGACGGCCCGTGGCGGCTGCGCCTCCGGTTCCACCCCTCTCTGGCCCGACAGATAAACCCCGAGCGCCACCGCAACAGCCACCACGATGCCCGCGATACCGAACCTTGGCCCAGCTCCCAAACCGCCGAGTTTGCTCATCTTTTCCGTCTTCCCCAGCCGGGACTCCGCGCCCGGTTGCAGGAGCATATCAACAAGGGTATCACGGGTCAAAGCAACCCTTTTCACACCGGAGTTCCCCATGCCACAAAATGCCGTCTGTGTCTTTTGTGGCGCACGCGCCGGATCTCATCCCGCCTACTCCGCCGCCGCCGAGGCCACCGGGCGCATGCTGGCCGAGAATGGCTGGCAACTTGTCTATGGCGCGGGCGATGTCGGGCTGATGGGTCTGGTTGCGCGCGCGGCGCAAGGCGCAGGCGGCGAAACCATGGGCGTCATCCCCGACCATCTGGTGCGCCGCGAGGTCGGCAAGCGCGACCTGACCCGCTATGTCGTGACCGAGACCATGCACGAGCGCAAGAAGGTCATGTTCATGAATTCCCACGCCGTCGTCGTGCTGCCCGGCGGCGCGGGTTCGCTCGACGAATTCTTCGAGGTGCTGACCTGGCGCCAACTCGGCTTGCATGACAAGCCCGTTTTTCTTTTGAATACAGAAGGATACTGGACACCTCTCATGACTCTCCTGGATCATGTGATCGCGCAGGGTTTTGCCGATGAAAGTCTCAGAAATTTCGTGCAAGCCGTTGATACCGTTCAGGATCTGACCACGGCCCTGCGTGTGGCCCTGTCCTGACGCCAGCTTGCCGTGGTGTAGATCGCCAGCGCCACCCAGATCATCCCGAAGGCCACCCCATGCCACGGGCTGAAAGGTTCCAGAAACCAGAATGTTGCAACCAGAAACTGAAGGGTCGGATTGAGGTATTGCACCAGTCCGACCGTGGCCAGCGTGACCCGTTTCGCGGCATAGCTGAACAGGATCAGCGGCGCGCCGGTCAGGAACCCCGAGAAGGCCAGCAACCCGCTGTCACGCCAGGACCCGCCAAATGCCCCGCCGCCATCGGCGTGTGCCAGCCAGAGCACAATGATGGCAATGGGGGACAAAAGCATCACCTCGGCCGTCACCGACACCACAGGTCCGACTGAAAGTCCCTTTTTTACAAGGCCATATAACCCAAAGCTCAGCGACAGGACCAGCCCGATCCAGGGCGGCACACCCAGTCCGAGCGACAGCGTCACCACCGCCAGCGCCGCCAGGGCCACCGCCAAAAGTTGCGCCCCCCCCAGCCGCTCCTTGAGCACCACCGCGCCCAGAAGCACCGCCACCAGCGGAAAGACATAATAGCCAAGCGAGGCCTCCATGGCGCGGCCTATCTGGATCGAGGTGATGAAGACAAACCAGTTGAGCGAGATCATCAGCGCCGCCAGAGCGGTCAGCATCAGCGCGCGCCGCGTGCCGATAGCCCCGAAGAGCGCAGCGAGGCGGCCCTGGACCGTCAGCACCAGGGCAAAGAAGATCAGCGACCAAAGCGTGCGATGCGCGAGAATCTCGATGGGCGGCACATGTTCCAGCAGCTTGTAGTAGATCCCCGAGAGGCCCCAGACCGTGCAGGTCGCGACCATCGCGATGATCCCTTTCGTCGCTTCGCGCATCTCCGCCCTCCTCCCGCGCCACCTCTGGCATGAAATCGTCGGTTCCGAAAGGGCCCGCGAGCGGGCGGCGATCCGGCCCGGAAAGCGGCCCGCGTCCTTCACGTTTTGGCGAGTGCCGTGGCGCGCGCGCCACCTCTGTGGCAGGCTTCCATACAGCCTCTCAGCAAGGATTTCCCATGACCCGCCTTCTTGCCCTTCTCGCCCTTCTGCTGCCCCTGCCCCTCTTTGCCGCAGAAGACACGCCCGAGCCGCCCATGACGCTTGAGCGGCTCGATGCGATCATCCGCGCGCTCGACCCCGAGGCACAGACCAACGGCAGCATGTGGCAACTGACCGTCAACGAGGTCACCGTCCTCATCGTTACCGACGAATCCGCCGACCGGATGCGCGCCATTACCCCCGTGCGCAAGGCCGAGGAGGTCACGCCCGAGGAAATGACCCGCCTCATGCAGGCCAATTTCGACAGCGCGCTCGACGCGCGCTATGCCATCGCCAGGGACGTGCTGTGGTCCGCCTTCATCCACCCGCTCAAACCGCTGGAAAAGAACCAGCTCATTTCCGGCATCGGCCAGGTCGTGAACCTCGCGCAAAGCTACGGCACGCTCTATTCGGGCGGCGCGTTGCAATATGGCGACGGCGACAGCGGCGCGTTGCAGCGCGCGCTGATCGACGACCTGCTCAGCAAGGGCGAGGAGATCTGAGCCTCCCTTGCGCGCCCGCCCCTGCGAGGCTACATCTGGCGCAGACGACACCAAGAGGACATGCCCGATGGCCCTGCTCGCCTCCGATCTCGAAGCCCTCATCCGCGAGGCCCTGCCCAATGCCAAGATCACCGTCGAGGGCGATGACGGCGTGCATTTCGCCGCCGAGGTCATCGACGAGAGCTTTCGCGGCCTCAACCGCGTGCAGCAGCAACGCCTTGTCTACGCCGCGCTCAAGGGCAAGATGGACGGGCCGAACGGCACGATCCACGCGCTCGCGCTGACGACCAAGGCCCCCGGCTGATGTCGGGGGGCGGGCTGATCACGCTGCTTGCGGTGCTTGTGCTGATCGTCGCCGTGTTGCGCGCGGCACAAGCCATCCGGCAGGACCGCGCCATCGGGCGCGGCACCGAGCCGGGCCAGGGCCACAGCGTGATCGAATCGCACTATTCCTCCGGTGGGGCGGGCGGCGGCCATTCCATGAGCTACCGCATCCCCCGCGATCCGCAAACCTATGCCAAACTCTTCATCCCGAAGGACCGCAGAAAATGACCGACCCCAAGACCCGCATCGCCGAAACCGTCGCCGCCCATGATGTCGTGCTCTACATGAAGGGCACCAAGGAAATGCCGCAATGCGGCTTTTCCAGCCGCGTGGCGGGGGTTCTGAATTACATGGGCGTGGATTTCGCGGATGTGAACGTGCTTGCCGACGAGGACATCCGGCAGGGCATCAAGGACTATTCCGAATGGCCCACCATCCCGCAGCTTTACGTCAAGGGCGAATTCGTGGGCGGCTGCGACATCGTCACCGAGATGACCCTCTCGGGCGAACTGGATCAACTCTTCGACGCCAACGGCGTCGCCTATGACAAGGCCGCCGCCGAAAAGATCCGCGAGGCCAACGCCTGAACGATGGCCCGTGGCCCCGCCAAACGAACGCCGGTAACCGCTCAGAAGCAGATCAGTTCCGCCTCGGCCTGCGCCCGGCGCAGCGCGGCGATGGCGTTGTCGGCCGACGGGGCGCTGTTGAACACCGCCATGCGCTCGCCGCCCACCCGGCGCATGGAAAGCACCGTTTCGGCGGCAAGGTAATCCTCATAGGGCAGGATGGCGGCGATCTCGTCGATGGAACAGGCACAGCGCCGCAGCACCTCGCGGCTCTGTCCATTCATCGCCATGCAGGCAAAGATGTAATCCGCCCGCGCCTCGGTCGGGTAATCGTTGAGCCGCGCAGCCAGATCCTGCGCCCCCGCGCCGGTAGCCATGAGCGTGAGGATCACCGCCCATCTCATGGCTTCACCCCTTCACCGGTCAGCACCGTCTCGGAACGATAGGCCCCGTCGGGCGTGGTAGCCACAAGCGCATGATACCATCCCGGCACCTCATCGGACATCGTGACCGTCAGTTCCAGATCGCCAAAGCCCTGCATGCGCGCGTGGTTCGGATCCCCCTCGAAGGGGTGCAGCACCACCGTCTGCGTGGCCACCGCGCGGCCCGCCACCTCCGCCGTGCCCGGCACGACCTCCACGGATTGCGTCATCGCCTCCTTGACGCGGTTTCGGATATAGAACGGGCTGCCCCCTGCCGTCGCAGCCATGTCGCGCACGACCTGTTCGTAAAAGACCATGATCATCGGGTTCCCGACACTCGCGGGAAAGCGGCCCATGATCCGGTGACGCTCGCCCTGCCGGAAATCGAGTTCGGCCAACTCCACCCCGTCCTCGGTGGCAAAGCCAAGCGCGATCTCGCCGGTGGCATTGTCCGCACTCTGCGGATCGCGCGCATTTTCGACCGTGCGGCGATAGAGCAGCGCGCCGCGCCGGTCGATCGTGTCGAGCGTGCCCTCGCGGAACAGCAGATCATAGGCCGGCACCGGCTCCGCCACCGCCATGCCTCCGAAACTCACTCCAAGGATCAGAACCGCGCGCAGGATCATGAGGGGCCTCCTTTTCTGGTCCAAGCCTAGGGGATCGTGCAGCGCTGTCATTTGAGACTTTTGTCGGTATCGCCGCCGTGCCGCACCGCCCAGTCAATGAGCGGGCGCAGATGCGAAAGCTTCACCGGCTTGGAGATCACGGCGATATCGGCGCGCGCCGCCTCGCGTCGCAGCGCCTCGGAGCGGTTGGCGGTCACCAGGATCGCGGGCAGGTGCTGACCGCAAATGTCGCGCAGCGCCGCCACCGCATTGAGACCTGTCGCGCCCACATCGAGGTGGTAATCGGCCAGCACGATATCGGGGCGCACCCCCTCCGCCAGCCGCGCCAGCGCCTCGGCGCCGCTGCCCACCCCCGTCACCCGCGCCCCCCAGAGCCGGAGCCGCTCGGCAAAGGCAAAAAGCACATCGGCGTCGTTCTCGATCACCAGCACGTCATGGTCGAACGGCCCTTCGCTCGTGGCCGGGATCATAACCACCGGATCGCCGCGCCGCGCTTGCCAGTCCATCACCTCCATCGCGATGCTGAACACCGAACCGCGTCCCGGCGCGGAACGCACCCCGAGCGCATGCCCCAGATGCCGGCAGGCGCGATCCACAACCGACAGGCCAAGCCCCATGCCGGTACCGACACGCGCCTCGCCCGCGCGCGCGAACTCATCGAAGATCCGCGCCTGATCGGCGCGCCTTATGCCGATGCCGGTATCCCAGACCTCCAGCACCGCGCACGCGCCCCGCCGCCGCGCGCCCAACAGAACCCTGCCGCCCGCCTCTGTATACTGGATCGCGTTCACCACGAGGTTCTGGATCGAGCGGTGCAAATAGACCGGGTCCGAGCGAACAAAGACATGCGCGGGCACCACGTCGAGCCGCACCCCCTTGGCCTCGGCCAGGGGCAGTTGATCGGCAAAGACGCTTTCCATCATCGCACCCAGATTGACCTCGGAGGGCGTAACCGCATCCGGGTCGGCGCTGTCGAGCCGCGAGATGTCGAGAAGCGCGTGCAAAAGCTGCTCGGTCGAGGAAAACGCCCGGTGCAGCCGGTCCACCATCGGCAGCAGATGCGACCCCTGCGCCGCCTCCTGCAAGGTCGAGATCAGCAGCTTCGCCGCGTTGATCGGCTGCAACAGATCATGGCTCGCCGCCGCCAGAAACCGCGTCTTGGACGACACCGCCGCCTCGGCCCGTTCCTTGGCCAGGCGTAATTCCTCCTCCACCCGTGCCTTTTGCTCGAACTGCTCGGTCAGCCGCGCATTGGCGCGGGTCAGTTCCGCCGTGCGCTCCATCACCCGGTTTTCCAGCATCTCGGTCGCCCGCGTCTCAAGCGTGACGTCCTTCAATTCCACCAGAAACCCGCCATCGGGCAAGGTGTTGGCCTGCACATCGAGCACCCGGCCCTTGCCATGACGCACCCGGCGGCGAAGCCAGCCGGCTTTCTTCAACTGCTCTCGCCAGTTTGCCACTTCGAGAAAGGCATTGTCACGGATGAGCGCCTTCGCCTGCATGAAGGCCAAAAGCCGTTCCAGCGTCGTGCCCCGGCCAAGTTCGCTTATCGGCACGTCAAGCAAGTGGCGAAACTGCCGGTTCTGCATCATCACCGCGCCCTCGGGCGAGAATGTGCAGACCCCCGAACTCATGTGCTCGAATACCGCCTGAAGGTAATCCGCCTGCCGGTCGATCAGCGTCTTTCGCTCCGACCGGTTGCGCCGGACGATCGGCGTGATGTCGGTCAGAAGCAGAACCACATTATCCGACGATGTGCGCTGAAGGCCAAGCTGATACCAGATATCGCCCGAAATCTCGATCAGGATCGACATGACGATCCCCGCCTCGCTGTCGTCCCCCATCGGCACCGCCGGGCGGTGAATCTTGCGGTCGGTCGAGACAAGGTAACGGCTCTGCACCATCAGTTCGAAATAACCATCCAGGCTCAGCCCCATCTTCACCCGCTCGGCGATATCGGGCAGCAGGTTGCGGAACAGATCGTTGCAGATATCAAGCCTGCCCTCGGTGAACAGGGCAAAGCCCTCGTGCATGGCCGACAGCGCCTCGTGCAGGTTGCGCCGCGTGCGCTCGCGGTCGCCGCGCATGGACTCAAGCTCGCTCGCCGCGCGTTCCAGATCGCGGGTCTTGGCGGCCACCTGCGCCTGCAACTCGATGGCCGACTGAAAGGCGCTATAGGCCGAAAGGCTCAGCTCGTTCTGTCGGTCGGCCCGCCGCATCAGCGCGGCGATGATCCGCTCCTGCCGCTCCAGCCGCACCTCGGGCGGCTGTGACGCGTCGATCACGCTCATACCGGCCCGCCCCGCGCGGGCCCGAAGAACGCCACGCCGACAAAAGTCTGGTTCATGTGGACGCCGCCATGCTGCTCGCCATAGGTGTTGAAGCCCAGAACCCGGCGCGCGCGAAACACGTCCGAGACCTCGCGCGCGATCTGTTTCTGCTCGGCCTCCAGGCGGCGCAGCACGCAGTCAAAGCCAAGGATGAAATCGGGCGGCGCACCCTCGGCATCGCTCAGATCAAGCCCCGCGCGCAGGCTCTCGATCATGCCGCGCCCGCGCCCCAGCGTCATGATCACCCCGTCGTCGATCGCCGCCATGAACGACAGCGCGTCGGTCTCGGTCGCGTCCGCGATGGCGCGCACGTAATATCGCCCCCGGTGATGCACGAGGATCGGGTTCTCTGCGAAGATGCGCGGCGACAGATCCCCGCGCGCACAGCCCACGATCCGCGCATATTCCGGCGCCGCGGGCGCACCGTTGATCTCGAAGACAAGGCGATCCTCAGGGTCCGCCCCGGTGATGATCAGTTGCTCGCCGGTCGGCTGGAAATGGTCGAAATTCACCCCCTGAAAGTTCAGCGCCGTCTCGACCATGAGAACAACCGCGCCCCCCTTGATCAGCCGCCCGCCATGGAGCACGAAGGTCTCGTTGAATTCAAGCCCGTCCCCCGCCGAGCCGCCGAAAACAGGCGTGTCAGGCAACACCGCCTCCAGCGTCGAGATCAGCAGATCCTCCTGCTTGGACATCCCGTCGGCAAAAAGCAGGGCCAGCCGGTTCCAGCCGGGCGTGTGGCGAAACTGCGCATCCAGCCGCTCCACCCGCGCGGCAATCTCCGAGATCGAGAACGGGCGCAGCCGATCGATCAGCACCGAGGCACAGCGGAAATACGCGCGCGGAAACGCCATGAGCAACAGCGCCTCCGAGGCATAGCCCTCGGGCGTGATCTGCCCCGCCGAGGTGCAGCCAAAGACCGGAACCCCGTCCAGATGTACGTCGAGGGCACGTGCAACCGCACCCGGATCAAGGCTTTTCGGGATGAAGACCAGCGCGAAAGAGGTGGCCGCGAGGTCCACCCGCGCCACCACCTCGGCCACTGCCGCACCCGCCTCCGCCGCCTCTGAGGCGGCGACATGGACATGCTTCGGCCCCGTTCTGGTGGCGGCGTCGCGCATCCTCAACCGTTGAGATAGGCGCGCGTCTCGGGATCGCCCGAGCCTTGCGCGCGGGCGTTGTTGACCAGAACCGCCGCCTGTGTGCGGTTCTTCACGCCCAGCCGGTTGAGCAGCGCGGTGATATGCGCCTTTACCGTCGCCTCAGCCAGCGACAGCTCATAGGCAATCTGCTTGTTGGCCTTGCCCGCGCAGATCAGACGCATGATCTTCTGCTGCTGCGGGGTCAGGTTGGCCAGCGCCCGGTCGGCTTCGGTGGTCTCATCGGGCCGGGCATGCAGCGCCTCCACCATTGCCTGCGGCACATAGCAACGGCCCGCCCCCACCTGCGCGATGGCGCGGCGCAACTCCTGCGCCGAGGCCTCCTTGGGCAGATAACCTGCCGCCCCCTCACGCATCAGCGCCCGCACCAGCTCCGCCGAGGCAAGCGCCGAAATGACCAGCACCGGCACGCCCCCCAGCCTCTCGCGCAGGCTCACAAAGCCCGAGATGCCAGCCACATCGGGCAACCGCAGATCAAACATCACCAGATCGGGAACCAGCCCCGCGTCAAGCTGCGCCAGCGTTTCGCGCAGGCTTGAGGTTTGCACCACCGTGCAGGACGGATAGACAAGGCAGATCGCCGCCGCCAGAGCATCGCTGTACAGCGGGTGATCATCCACGATCAAAACAGATCCCGTGGCGAAACCCGACCGGATTTCGTCTCTTGTAACCATCGCGTTTCCTCCCCTGAAAAATTTTATCCGGTCGCACACGATTTGCAAGTGCCAGATGCGCAAGTTTCCCCCATGACGCGAACCTCACCTTGATGTGATCCCTCGCGACAGGTTCGTGAGATCGGGTAGGACCTGCGCGCGCCCGAAGATCGCCCGGTCCAGTTGCGCAAGCGCCGCCCGCCTCCCGTCGTCATCGCCGTCGCGCGCAAGCAACGCCACCGTGGCCCGGCGCATCGCTCGCAAATCGCCCGTCCGGGCCGCGCGCCGCACCTCTCGCGCCAGCGGATCGACCAGCCGAAAGCGCCATCCGCCGGGCTGCCAACCCGCCAGCGCCCCGATCAGGCCACCACCAAAAACCGCCAGTGCCAGAAGGGCTTCGCCCCAGCCCGGCAAGCGCGCAGACGGGTGGGGAACGCGCTGCGCCCGGATTGGCACGACCTCGCCATAAGCCACGCGTTGCGCGCCGATCTCCACCCGCCGCGCCACTCGGCCCTCACTGTCGAAATAGTCGAACCCCACCGGTTCGACGATGGCCGAGACGCCGTTGCCGGGCCGGATCGTCCAGCGCCAGAACGTGACCGTGACCGGCCCGCGCGAGGTCAGGTCCACCAGGTGTCTGACCGGATGGGCAAACACTCCTCCCGAGGGCGAGCGCATCTCGGGCATGGGCGGAATCATGCCGGGCAGCGCACCAAGCGCCTCCAGCCGGATCACCCGCAGCACACCCTCGCCGGGGGCAAGCTGATCGGGCGCGTTCGACCACTCGTCTCTGATCCGCAACTCGCGCACCGGGAACCACTCGGACAGGCGCACCGGCGCGGGCCGCACCGCGACGCGTACCGCTTCCGAGTACACCCTGTGCTCAAACCAGTTATCGCCCTCATCCGTAAGCGTCAGCCGATGGGCAAAGGGCGCAATCTCCAGCTCCCCCGCCGCCTCGGGAAAGAGCGCCATGCGCCGGGTAAAAACCTTGACCGGCTGCCCCCGCTCACGCTCCTCATGCCAGCTATCGGGGCCAAGCTGCGTCCAGCCAAAGCCGTCGAGCGCGGGCTGTTCCAGCTTTTCCAGCGTGATATGGCGGCGGTAACGGCCCACTATGGTGACAAGGATCATCTCGCCCGCATGGGGCAGATGCGCGCTCTCTTCCACCGTCACCGTCAGGCTCAACTCGCCAGAATGCACCTCGCGCGTCTGCGCCCAGGCCGCTTGAGGCCATAAATAAAGCAAAAGAATCAATGCTCTCATTGCTTGATCTCCCGCTTTCGGCGTTTGTGCTCCTGCGCGATCCGCGCCTTGAGGTAATCGCCCGGCACGTCGCGCAATTGCCGCAGCCAGCGCGCATCGGCGGCCACATGGCTGTCGGCAAAGACCCGTCGCACCGACAGCGGCCCGGTGCTGCGCAGATTGGCCTGCCCCACGCTCGCGCCGCTATTGGTGCTGTCCTCGCCGGTGCCCGAGGCGCGCCCGTCGCCGCGCCCGATAGGGGCGGCCACCTCCGGCCCCTCGCCGCGTTGCGGAAAAGCCGCAATCGTCTCCGGATCAAGCGCCGTTCCCGCGTAAAACGCTGCAACCAGATCGAAATTCGCCGTCGCCTGCGAATCGCCCGCCGCACGCCCGCGGTCATAGGCTTCCAGCGCCGCCGCGTAACGCCCTCGCCGCACCTCCGAATTACCGAGGTTCAGCAGCGCCCCCGCCGCCGCGAAATCCTCCGCCGCGCGGCCCATCTCGCCGGCCCGATACCACGCCACCCCGCGCCAGCCCGGATCGTCGAAAAGCGCCGCCGCCATCCGCGGCAGCCCAAGCGCCAGCGCCACCCGGCCAAAGGGCGCCGCCCCGCCCAGCACCAGCGCGACGGCCCCCGCCAGCACGGCCACAAGCGCCAGCGCCCTCATGTCCCCGCCCGCCGAAAGAGGACCAGCAACGGCACCAGCGCCAGCGCCAGCAGATACCGCCCCAGATCGTGCCAGAACAGAAGCCGGTAGCCCTGCCGCTCCAGCCGTGGCCGCGCGCCATCCGAGAGCCACGCCGCCAGCGCCCCCGCCTCCTGTGGCGCGAAAACCCGGCCCCCGCCCGCCGCCAGCGCCGCGCCTTGCGGTGCGTCCGTCACGACCGAGACCCGTGCGCCCGCTTGCGCGATGCGCGCCGCCTCCGCCTGCGTCGCCGCGTCTGCGCCCGCGCCACCGGTCAGCAGCACCACGTCGCCCGCCAGCACCTCGGCCAGCCGCAACCGCTCATGCGCCAGCGCCAGCGCCAGCGCCGGGGCCGCGCCCTCATCGGGCACCGTTGCGGCGTCGAGCACCAGAAGCGTCTGCGCCAGTTCACGGTGATCCGCGCTCATGTCGAGCGCCGTGTAGGCGTCGCCCGCATAGACGATCAGGCCCGCGGGCCGCGCGCCCAGCCCCGTCACCGCCAGTTGCGCCGCGCCCAGCATGTCGGGCCAGCCGGGCCCGTCCGCAAAGCCCGCCGAAAGATCGACCACAAAGAGCACACCGTCGAGATTGCGATACGAGACCGCATCGCGCCGCTCTACCGCCGGTCCCGCCAGCGCCAGCACCAGAAACACGGCCAGGGCCAGCGCCGCGCCCAAGGCCCCGCCGCGCCCCGCACCGCCCGCCACGCGCCCCATCTCCGCCATCGCCGCCATCAGGCCGGGATCGGCCACGCGCCCCCAGTCACCCGCCGCTCCCCGCCCCCGCCAGAGCCAGAGCGCCAGAAGCCCCGGCAACGTCAGGGCAAGAAGCCACTCGGGCCGCAATACCGTGATCGCCAGCGCGCTCATCCCGGCCCCCGCCACAGCATCGCCAGCGTGAGCAGCAGCGCAGCACCTGCGGGCCAACGCCACCAGTCGCGGTGGATCTCGGCGGCAAGCCCCGCGCTCTCGGTCGCCTCCAACCGGTCAAGCGCCGCGCCGACCGCTTCCAGATCCGCCATGTCGCGCACCCGGAAATAGCTCCCGCCCGAGACCTCGGCGATGGCGCGCAGGGTCGCCGCATCGACCACGCCGCGCTCGCCCGCCTCGGCGCTCTCGATGTCCTTGGGGCCAAGCGCGATGGTATGCACCCGCACCCCCATCCCCGCCGCAAGCGCCGCCACGCCGCGCGGATCGGTCTGCCCGGCATTGTTCTCGCCATCCGACATCAGGATCACCACGCGCGATTTCGCCTCCGATCCCTCCATCCGCTTGAGCGCGAGACCGAGACCGTCCGAGATATTGGTCGCCCGCCCGGAAAGACCGATTTCCGCCTGCTCGATACGCCGCGCCACCGCCTCGACATCATGGGTGAAGGGGGCGGCGACGTAGGCTTCGGAGCCGAACAGAACAAGGGCTAGACGGTCGCCGCCGCGCCGCCGAACGAACTCGGCCCCGACCTTGCGGACCGCGTCGAGGCGGCTGATCTCGGTGCCGTCAAGGTAGAAATCCGTCCGCACCATCGAGCCGGATAGATCGAACACCACCGCCAGATCACGCCCGCTCAGCTTGAGCGCGCGCACCGGGTCAAGATCGCGCGGCCCCGACAGCGCCAGCACCACCAAGCCCCAGACTAGCCACGGGAAAACCGCGCCGCCGCGCGTGCCGCCTGCGCCCCGTGCCGCACGTGCCAGATCAGCCCCGATGCGCCCCGGCACCATGAGCCAGCCATCACCGCCCGCGCGCGGCGGCAGCAGCCGGCCAAGCAGCCAGGGCAGCGGCAGGAGGGCCAGCGCCCAGGGCGCAGCCAGATCAAACATGGCGTCGCAGCGTCGCTTCGAGTGCGTCGAGATCGAGGTCTGTATCGCGTCGGTATAGATCCGGCTTGACGGCTGTGTAATGCGCGGGCAGGTGATCGCGCGCCAGATGCAAAAGCCCCACGCGCCGCACCGCCGCCTCCTGTCCGCCAAGCGCGTCGAGCCGGTCGGAGAGCGTGGGCGCGCGCCGGGCCCGCCGCCGCCGTAACAGCAGCCGCACCAGCCCCGCCGCCCCGAGCGCCAGCACGGCCCCAAGCGCCACCGCTGCCGCCAGATCAGCGGGCGCGCCGCCCTCCGCCACCTCGGGCAAGCGGATATCTTGGAGCGCGGCCAGCATCGCCGACTCGTGCGTTGCCCTGCTCATGGCTGGTGCGCCTCTGCCGCCAGCCGCCGCGCGACAAGCGCGGGCGGCTCTGCCGCGTCGAGCACCAGCGCGCTGTGTCCTGCAATCTCTGCGCGCTCGGGCAGCGGTGCGGCCTCACCCGGCCCGCCAAGGTGCAGCGTGACGGGCGCGCCGCCCATGGGCCGGATCGGATAGCGCCCGGCGGGCAAGCGCCCGGCCAGCGCCTCGGTCACAAGGATGAGCCGCAGCGCGCGCCTGCGGCCAAGCCCGCCAAGCCGGTCAGCGAGCGCGTCGCCCGGTGTCTCGAACCCCGAGACAAGCACGATCTCGGCCCCCGCGGGCACCAGCCGCGCCGCCTGCTCCAGCGCCGTGTCGAGCGGCGGATCGACCGCACCGCCGCGCGCCGCAGCAAGCCCCGCCGCATGGGCGCGCACCATGGCGCCGATCACCTCCAGCATCCCGCGCGCGCGTCCCCTCGGGCGCACCACCTCCGCGCCTGCGGCGCTCAGCGCCAGCAGCCCCGCGCGCCCGCCCTCCTCGATCAGCCGCCAGCCGACCAGCGCCAGCACCTCGGCGGCGGCGACCGACAGAAAGGCGCGCCCGACCCCCCAGAACATCGACGGCCGGAAATCCGCCACCAGAAGGGCCACGCGGTCGCGCTCGGCACTGAACTCGCGCAGATGAAGCCGCCCGGTGCGCGCACTCGTGCCCCGGTCGATCCGGCGGATGTCATCGCCGGGAACATAGGCGCGCGTTCCCGACATCTCGAGCCCCTGCCCGCGCGCGCGTGTGGCCACGCCGCCGGGGAGCGCCGCCGCCACCGGCACACGTCGCGCCGCCAGCGCCTCGTGGCGCAGCGCGATCAGCGCCTCGGCCCGAAGCGCCACGCCGGGGGGGTCGAGCGGCGCGCTCATAAGGGGTCCACCCGGGCCAGAAGATCGGCCACCACCGCGCGCGGCGCTCGCCCCTCGGCCACCGCCGACCAGCGCAGCACCATCCGGTGCGCAAGCGCGTCCGGCGCAAGCTCGGCCACATCCTCGGGCAGCGCGTGATCGCGGCCCCGGAGCCAGGCGCGCGCCCGTGCCGCCGCCGCCAGCGCCAGCGAGCCGCGCGGCGAGACCGCGTGTTCGATCCCGGCGGCAAGCGGCCCCTCGCGCGTGGCCATCACCATCCGCACGATGTAATCGCACAACTCGGGCGCCAGATGCACCGCCGCCACCTCGCGCTGCGCCGCCGCCAGCGTGCCGGGGTCGAGCACGGGCGCTTTGGCGGCGGTCCTGCCCGCGCGGCTCTCGGCCTCCACCAGATCGAGAATCCGCCGCTCGGTCGCCTCGTCGGGCAGGTGCAGCACGGTATATAGCAGGAAGCGATCAAGCTGCGCCTCGGGCAGCGGGAATGTGCCTTCATGCTCGATCGGGTTCTGGGTCGCCACCACAAGGAAAGGCGCGGGCAAGGGATGCGTCTCGCCGCCCGCCGTCACCTGCCCCTCGGCCATCGATTCCAGAAGCGCCGATTGCACCTTGGGGGGGGCGCGGTTGATCTCGTCCACCAGCACCAGATTGCTGAAGACGGGGCCGGGCAGAAATTCGGTCGTGCCGTCATGGGGGTGGTAAACCGGCGTGCCGGTGAGGTCCGAGGGCACAAGATCGGGCGTGCACTGGATGCGCGCGAAGCGGCCCGAGACGCCCGCCGCCAGCGCCTTGACCGCGCGGGTCTTGGCCACGCCGGGCGGTCCCTCGATCAGCAGATGCCCGCCCGCCACGAGCGCGATCATCAGCCGCTCGATCAGCCGCTCCTGCCCCGCCAGCGCCGCCGCGAGCGCGCCCTCGAGCGCGGCCATCCGTTCCTGTGCCTCAGACGCCATGCACCTTCTCCCGATTGGGGCCCATGCAGGGCCGGCCCGGTCAGGCTAGCGCCAAATTCATGGCTCGGGAAAGACAGCCCTTGGTCTTAGCCCGCGCGGCCCCCGCCACCAAACTTGGTTTGACAGGCGTGGTCCGCGCGCGGTATTGAACATTTGTTCATTTAAAGGAGGCACCCATGCGCATCACCGATACCGCAGCGATCATCACCGGCGGGGCCTCGGGTCTTGGCGAGGCGACGGCGCGGCACTTTCGCGCGCTTGGCGCAGAGGTCACGCTGTTTGACCGGGACGCAGAACGCGGCGCAAGCGTCGCCGCAGAGATCGGCGCCACCTTCGCCGAGACGGATGTGACCGACGAGGGCTCGGTCGCCACCGCCATCGCGACGGCCAAGGCGGCCATGGGCCGGATCACTGCGGCGATCAACTGCGCGGGGATCGCGACGGGAGCCAAGACCATCGGGCGCGACGGGCCGCACCCTCTGGATGCTTTCCGCCGGACCATCGACATCAACCTTGTCGGCACGTTCAACGTGGCGCGCCTCGCCGCGGCCGAGATGGCCGGGAACGCGCCCGATGCGGACGGGGCGCGCGGCGTAATCGTCAACACAGCCTCGGTTGCCGCCTTCGACGGGCAGAAGGGCCAAGCCGCCTATGCCGCCTCCAAGGGCGGGATCGTGGGTCTGTCGCTGCCCATGGCGCGCGATCTTTCGCGCGAGGGCATCCGGGTGATGGCCATCGCGCCGGGGATCTTCGCCACGCCGATGATGCGCGGCCTGCCGCAGGAGGTGCAGGAAAGTCTTGCCGCCGAGGTGACATTTCCAAAACGCCTCGGCGATCCGGCGGAATATGCGCGGCTGGCGGCCTTCATCGTCGAATGCGGTTATCTCAACGGCGAGGTGATCCGCCTCGACGGCGCGCTCAGGATGCAGTGACCGGCAACAGCGGCACGCGCAGGAACCGCTCGGGGCCGAGCGCAAAATCGTAGCGCGCGACCCCATCCCACTGTGGCAGGTAGGGCGCAAAGAGCGTGCGCTTGGCTTCGGGGTCGGGGGTTACGGTCAGCCCCGTGCCCGCCATGCCCTCGCCGAAGGTCAGAAGCGTGCGCACGCCCGCCCGCGCCGCCGCCGCGCGCACCGCATGGTGCAGCAACACATGCTCGCGGTGGCCATATTCGCCCGCCTCGTTGTGGGTGATGACGATATCGGGCGTATAGAGGCGCATCGCCCCTTCCGCCGTGGTGCAGAGCACCGGGAAAAGCGGATGGCGCGCCAGCGCGCGGCGAGGCCGCGCGCGCAGTTCCTCCGGCTCCGAGGGCAAAGAAATGAAGCGGCGCAACGCGCGCGGCCCACCCTCGATGGCGAACGGATACTGCACATGGCTCACCCCGAGCGCCGCGCAGACCCGCGCCATCGCGGCCGTGCGTGTCATGGTATCCGCCCGCCCCTCGGCGGGGCGAAAGAAACAGGCCACCGTCACGTCTGCGCGCGGCGCGATCTCGGCGAGCAATCCGCCCGCGAACAGCACCTCGTCATCCTGGTGCGCAGTGCAGAAAAGCACGCGCTTGCCGTCGAAATCCGCGAGGTCCGGGCACTCGGCGGCGATCGCGGGGCCCGTCTCCAGCACGCGAAACCGCTTGTCGCGCGCCTCGGCAAAGACCCCATCGGAGGGATCGCGCGCAAGCCCGCGCGCAAGCATTTCGCGCGTCGCTTCGCGCACGAGACCATGGGCGTAATCACCCTGCATGAGCCATGCGCGCGGGGCGATGGCGGGCCAGAGCGCGGCCAGTTCCTCCAGCCGCCCCGCCTTGCCCCCGTCAAGATGCACCATGTCCACAAGACCGAAGGGGCGCGTTTGCGCCACCTCGCGCAACCCATCAAGCGCATCAGCCACGATCAGCCGGAACCGGTCTGGAAAGCGCGCCTCGAGCCAGGCCGCCGCCGCCGGAACGAAGACCTCCACCGGCGGCCAGAACGGGCGCAGCCGCCGCGCCAGATCAATGCCCACCACCCGCAGATCGGGATTGGCGTGAAGCGCCAGCAAGACGGCATGCCCTCCCGCCACGCCCACCTCGACAAAGACGCGCGCGCGTTGTGCCATCGCCACCAGCGCCCGACGCTTGGCGGCCATTTCCGCCGAAAAGGCGGCCTTCTGGAAATTCTCGACCTTGTTGGCGTAAAGCACGTTGCCATTGATGACCGCAGGCTCGCCCGCCGCCTCGAGTGCCGCGATGATGGCCCCGTCAAGCCCGGCCAGATCGCTCAGGAACGCCTCGGAGGACAGTATCTCCTCGCAGTCCGACCCGCGTCGCGGTTCGACATATCCCATGATGCGCGGCCCTCCTGCCCGTCGAGCGCAGTCTAGCCGCAGAGCCGCGCCCGCGACAAGGCTCAGCCCTCGGCCTTTTCGGCCAGGGCGAGCCACTCCTCCTCGGCCTCGGCCAGCGCCGTCTGACGCTGGGTAAGGGCCTCTGTCGCGCGGCGAAACTTGACCGGCTCGCGGCTGAACAACTCGGGATCGGCCAGCAGCCCTCCCAGCTTGCCGATTTCCGACTCGAGCCGCGCGATCACACCTGGCAACTCCTCCAGCCGGTGCTTCTCGGTAAAGCTGAGGCGCGACGCAGTGGGTTTTTCAGACGTCAACTCCGCTTTTTTAACCTCTGCTTTCAAAGTGTTTTTCGCCGCATCCGGTATGGTCGCAGCGCGCTGCGCCTGATAATCGGTCCAGCCCCCGGCATAGGCCACCGCGCGTCCGTCACCCTCCATCGCGATGGTCGTGGTCGCCACGCGGTCAAGGAAATCACGATCGTGGCTGACCAGAAGCACCGTGCCGTCGTAATCGTCGAGCAACTCCTGCAACAGGTCGAGCGTCTCGATATCGAGATCGTTGGTCGGCTCGTCGAGCACCAGAACATTGCTTTCGCGCGCCATGATCCGGGCCAGAAGCAACCGCGCTTTTTCCCCACCCGACAAAGACTTGACAGGCGCTCTTGCCTGCCGCTCGTCGAACAGGAAATCCTTTAGGTAGCCCACCACATGGCGCGGCTGACCGCGCACCAGCACCTGATCCGCCTGCCCCGAGACGCGCATGTCGGCGTCGCCCGTCAGGCTTTCCCACAGGGTCATCTCCGGGTCGAGCCGCGTGCGCGCCTGATCGAATACCGCCGGAACGAGGTTGGTGCCATGGGTGACGGTGCCGCTGTCGGGCACGACCTCTCCCATCAGGATCTTCAAGAGCGTCGTCTTGCCCACGCCATTGGGTCCGACAAAGGCCACCCGCTCGCCGCGCATGACCCGCAGGCTGAACGGGCGTAAGATGAGGTTATCCCCGTAAGCCTTTGTAATGTCCTTCACCTCGAAGACCTTGCGCCCCGAGGTCGGGCCAGACTCGAGCGCCATCGCCGCTGTGCCCTGCCGCTTGATCTGCGCGCTGCGCTCGGCGCGCAACGCCTGAAGCGCACGCACCCGGCCCTGATTGCGCTTGCGCCTGGCGCTGATGCCCTCGACGGCCCATCTCGCCTCGGCCTTGATCTTGCGATCAAGCTTGTGGCGCTGCATGTCCTCTTCTTCCCACAGCTTGTCGCGCCACGCCTCGAAACCGCCGAATCCTTCCTCCTGACGCCGCACCATTCCCCTGTCGATCCAAAGGGTTGCGCGGGTAAGTTCGCGCAGGAATGCGCGGTCGTGGCTGATCACCACATAGGCGCGGCGGGTGGTGCGCAGCGCCTCTTCCAGCCAGCCGATCGCCTCGATATCGAGATGGTTGGTCGGCTCGTCGAGCAGCATCAGTTCCGGCGCTTCGGCCATCAGTTTCGCCAGCGCGGCGCGGCGCCGCTCGCCCCCCGAGGCGGTCGCGACCGGGCGTTCTGGATCGAATTTGAGACCCTCACCCGCCATCTCGACGCGATACATCTCGCCCGGCTCAAGGTTCGAGGTGGCATAATCGCCGAGCGTGGCAAAGCCCGCCATGTCAGGCTCCTGCTCCATGTAACCCACGCGCACACCGGGCGAGACGATGCGCTCGCCCCGGTCCGGCTCCACCAGACCGGCCATGACCTTCAACAATGTCGATTTACCCGAGCCGTTGCGCCCCACCAGCGCCACCCGATCACCCGGCTGCACGATCAGCGACAGGTCGTCAAAGACCGGCTCCCCCCCGAAGGTGAGCGATATTCCGGTAAGTTGGAGAAGCGGTGCGCGTGCCATGGGCGGGGGCTATCCCGGCCCCCGCGCGGCGTCAAGCCTCAGCCCGCAAGCGCCCGCAACAGACGCTGCCGCGCCGCCGGAATGGCGCAGATCTCGACGCCGGTAAAGACATGCAGCGTGCCCATCTGCCGGTCGATCACCGCATGATCACTGACCCATCCACCCATCATCAGATAGGTGCGCAGAAGCGGCGGCATATGCCGCATCGCCGCATTGAGATCCGGCTTGTGCAGCCTGAGGCGCTGCGCAAATCGGAACACACTCGGGGCTTTGACACGCGGCCACCAGCGGCGCGGCGCGAGGTGGTGCTTGCCCAGCATGGCAAAGGCGTCAAGATAGGGTTCGGTCTCCACCCCCTTGAACGAGGAGCAGCCAAACAACAGCACGACCCCGTGGGCATCCACAAGCCGTGTCATCGCCGCCCAGGCCAGACGCAGGATATCGGGGTCGTGCCGGTCGGGCGCGAGACAGAATCGCCCGATCTCGGCCATGCGCCCCTCGAATCCGGCCAGCGCCGACAAGTCGTAGAACTGCGCCGAATAGCTGCGGGCAATCTCGCTTCCGCCTCCGAGCATGAGCACCCGGAAACAGCAGACCAGATCACCGCTTGTCTCTTCCTCGACCAGGACATGCAGGCAGGCCGCGTCATGCGCGTCCGCGTCAAGCCCGCCCTCCTGCCCCAGAAAGGCACGCGCCCGCAGCGCCTGCGCGCGGATAATATCAGCCGGATCGCGCGCCAGTCGGGCCAGATAGCAGCCTTGCCGAATGTCGTCCATGGCACCGCCTTCCGCGACAACCTGCACAGGCTCGAGATTACACCGGCGCCGTGACACGGCGATGACCCTAGCCGCCGAACGCGTCCGCCGGGTTCAACGCGCCGATATTGCTCAGAAGCTGCCGCAGGAAGCCCGCCTTGACCACCGAATTGTCGGTCACACGGCGCGCCAGCGGCACGATCTGCCCATCCTCAAGCCCGAACCTCTCGATATTGGCGATCGTGTCGTCCGCGTTGAACGAGATCGCCAGCACCTCGCGCTCCACCTCCTGAGGGCGGAACATGCCGAAGGTGCGCTTGCGCGAGCGCACATAATAATAATCGCCCTCGCCCGAGATCCCCGAGAGGGCGGGCGCGCCGATCAGATCGTCCACGGTGGCACGACTGTCCACGCCCACGATCAGGTTCTGGAGATCCTCGTCAAGCGGCATGTAGCCGTGATTCTTGTAGGTTGCCGCACAGGACGCCACCCCCAGCAGCGCGCACAAGGCAAGGCTGCGCATGAAACGGGTTGGGAACGCTGTCATCACTGCCCTCTTGTCATGGCCGCGCGCGGCTTTTATCCCGCTTACATCAATGCGCCCCTCGGGTTCAAGAATGGAAGCATCGCCGCCATGCCCCAAGACATAGCCCCAAGCGGCCTTCTGCGCCTCGCACAACTGAAACGGCAGACCACTGCCTTCGATATCGTGCCCGACGCCGCCGCACGAACCGCGCTGGCCAACGATCTGGGGTTGCTCGATCTGCGCAAGTTACGCCTGGCCGGGCGGATCACCGCCGAGGGCGGGCGCGACTGGCTCCTGACCGCAACGCTTGGCGCGACCGTGGTGCAGCCCTGCGTGGTGACGCTCGATCCGGTCACCACGCGCATCGACGAGACGGTGACACGCCGCTATTCGCCCGACACGCCCGAGCCCGCGCAGAGCGACGAGGTCGAGATACCCGAGGACGACACGCTCGAACCCTTGCCCGATGTGCTTGATCTCAACGCGCTTCTCGCCGAGGCACTGGCACTGGCCCTGCCGGTCTGGCCGCGCAGCGCGGGAGCCGCACTTGGCACCACGCGCGCCGCCCCCGACGGCATCCGCCCGCTCGCGGACGAAGATACCCGCCCCTTTGCCGGACTTGCCGACCTGCGCGACAGGCTTGCGGGCAAGACGGAAGATGAGGACGCGAACAAGGATGAGGACACCCGTGAGGGCTGAACACGCGCCAAGAATCGCTTGCCCCCACATCAAATCTCTGTATTTTCGCGCTCTCACCGGAATTTGGGGTTGAACCGGCGGCTCGCTCAGGATTAAGAGCCGCGAACACCCGTGAAACAGGGCCATGCCGGCCCCCAGGAATTGAGGTTGCGACATGGCCGTCCAACAGAACAAAGTCTCGAAATCGCGCCGCAACATGCGCCGCGCTCATGATTCGCTCGTTGCAGGCAATCCGAACGAATGCCCCAACTGCGGCGAACTCAAGCGTCCGCACCACGTCTGTGCCGCCTGTGGCCACTATGCCGAGCGCGAAGTCGTGGCCATGGTTGAGGAAATCGACCTGGAAGACGACGCCGCCTGAGACACGGACCGGGGGCAGCGGCTGAATGGGCGCTCTGAGCCATCACAGCGGAACCGGCGCGGAGCGCATCATCATCTCGGTTGACGCCATGGGCGGCGATCAGGGGCCATCGGCTGTTGTTGCCGGCATGGCGCTGTCCGCCCAGAAGAACCCGGTCATCGGCTTCGTCATGCACGGACCGCGCGACGAGCTTGAACCGCTTGTCGCCAAACGCCGCGAACTTGCGGGCCGCGTCGAGATTCGCGACGCGACCGAAGTCGTCTCGATGAGCGACAAGCCCAGCCAGGTCGTCCGGCACGGGCGCAACACCTCGATGTGGTCGGCGCTCGAGTCCGTACGCGCGGGCGAGGCGACGGTCTGCGTTTCCTGCGGCAACACCGGCGCGCTGATGCTGATGTCGGTCATGCGCCTGCGCAAGCTGCCCGGCATCTACCGTCCCGCCATCGCGGTGATGTGGCCCTCGCAGAACCCGCAACAGCACAACATCATGCTCGACGGCGGGGCCGATATCCGCGCCGACGCCAAGGATCTGATGCAATATGCGTTGATGGGGGCATCCTACGCGCGCAATGGCTTTGGCCTTGCCTGCCCGCGCATCGGCTTGCTCAACGTGGGCACCGAGGAGCACAAGGGCCGCGCCGAACTCCGGGAGGCGCATGATCTCATCGCCGCCAATGCCCGCATCGCCGATTTCGAGTTCGTGGGCTTCGTCGAGGGACGCGACCTGCCCGGCACGAAATGCGACGTGATCGTGACCGACGGCTTTACCGGCAATGTCGCCCTCAAGACGGGCGAGGGAACGGCGGCGCTGATCGGCAACCTGCTGCGTGAAGCCTTCGCCTATTCGCCGCTGTCACGACTGGCATCGCTGCTGGCGCTCACTTCGTTGCGGCGGCTGCAAAAGCGCGTCGATCCGCGCCGCGCCAATGGCGGGGTGTTTCTCGGACTCAACGGCACCGTGGTGAAATCCCACGGTGCCGCGGATGCGACCGGCGTATCCTCCGCGATCAAGCTGGCTTTCGAACTGGCGCAGTCGAACTTCACCGAACGTCTTGCCGCCCGCGTCGCCGCCGCCGCCCCCCTCGAACCCGACGACACGGCCAACGATCCCGAGGGAGAGCCCCAGACATGACCCGCCGCGCCGTTCCTGTCGGCATCGGGCACTACCTGCCCGAGCGCATCGTCCCGAATGCCGAGTTCGAGCAGTCGCTCGACACGTCCGACGAATGGATCCGCACCCGTTCGGGCATCGAGCGCCGCCACTTCGCCGCCGAGGGCGAGACCACGTCGCACATGGCCACCCACGCCGCCCGCGCCGCACTTGCCCATGCCGGAATCGCGCCGGGGGAGATCGACGGGGTGATCGTCGCCACCTCCACCCCCGATCTGACCTTTCCCTCGGTCGCCACCATGGTGCAAAGCGATCTCGGCATGACGCGCGGTTTCGGCTTTGACGTGCAGGCGGTTTGCGCGGGCTTCATTTATGCGCTGTCCACCGCCAACGCCATGATCGTCTCCGGGCAGGCCGACCGGATGCTGATCATCGGCGCGGAAACCTTCTCGAGGATCATGGACTGGTCCGACCGCTCCACCTGCGTGCTGTTCGGCGATGGCGCGGGGGCGCTCGTGCTCGAAGCGCAGGAGGGCACGGGCGAGAACAGCGATCGCGGCATCCTCTCGGTCGATCTCAATTCCGACGGGCGCTATCGCGACATGCTTTATGTCGATGGCGGAGTGTCCACCACCGGCAGCGCCGGAAAATTGCGGATGCAGGGCAATGCGCTGTTTCGTCAGGCGATCGAGAAACTTGCCGCCACAGCCGAGACCGCGCTAGGCAAGATCGGCCTTTCGGGTCGTGACGTGGATTGGATCGTGCCGCATCAGGCCAATATCCGCATCATCCAGGGCACTGCCCGCAAACTCGATCTGCCGATGGAGCGCGTGATCGTCACCGTGCAGGATCACGGCAACACCTCTGCCGCGTCGATTCCCCTCGCCCTTTCAGTGGCCGTCGCCGAGGGCCGGATCAAGCACGGCGATCTGGTGCTGTCCGAGGCGATCGGCGGCGGCCTTGCCTGGGGCGCGATCGTCCTGCGCTGGTGATGACTACAGAAATCTGCGAAAAACCGCGCCAATCCCAGGCCTTCCAAGCCATTGACATTGACTTGTAAAATCCTTCGCCGCAGAATGCCCCGAAAAAAGCGGGGATGGTATGGCCAACAAGACACTCACACGCATGGACCTTAGCGAGGCGGTTTTCCGCGAGGTGGGCCTGTCGCGCAATGATGCCGCCCAGATGGTGGAATCGGTGCTCACCCACATGTCCGACGCGCTCGTGAGGGGCGAGGCGGTCAAGATTTCGTCCTTCGGCACCTTTTCGGTGCGCGACAAGACGGCCCGCGTCGGGCGCAATCCCAAGACCGGCGAAGAGGTGCCGATTCAGCCGCGCCGTGTGCTGACTTTCCGGCCCTCGCACCTGATGAAGGACCGAGTCGCCATCGGCAACAAGAGCTGAGGACAGGCGCGCCCATGGCCAAATCCGCCGACGCCTTCCGCACCATCAGCGAGGTGGCAGAGTGGCTTGAGGTTCCGGCCCATGTGCTGCGGTTCTGGGAAAGCAAGTTCACCCAGGTCAAACCCGTCAAGCGCGCGGGCGGGCGGCGCTATTACCGCCCCGCCGACATGCGCCTGCTGGCCGGGATCAAGCAATTGCTGCATGATGAGGGGATGACCATAAAGGGCGTGCAGAAGATGCTGCGCGAAGAAGGTGTGCGCCATGTGAGCGCCCTCGCGCCTGGCTGGTCCGACGAGGATGAGGCGCACCAGAGCAACTCCGGCGCTCAGGTTCTCAGCTTTTCGCGCGCCGGCGGGCCAGAGGCCAGCCCGATCACCGCACCGGACGCAGCGCCATCCGAAGCCGACGCTGCTGTCCCGCCCGCCTTGGACGCGGCGCCCGATGCCGGTCCAGGGGCCGGTGTGCGCGACGAGCAGGACGCCGCACCGGACCAGCCCCAGAACACCCTTTGCGCGCCCCTGCCCGACCTGCCCGGTGACCCGCCCGATGCGGTCGCCGCAGATCCCGGCCCGCTCAGCCGCCTTGCCGCCCTGCGCCGCCCGCTCGCCGCGCCCTTTGCGCGGCGGCTCGCCGCGATTGCGCAAGACCTGCGGGCGCGCTCGGATGCCGGACAATAAGGCACAAGAAATTTGCCCCTCCCCCCTTGCTCCTGCCCGCAAAACCGGTATGAACGGCGCATCGTCGGGCTATGGCGCAGCCTGGTAGCGCGTCCGTCTGGGGGACGGAAGGTCGCAGGTTCAAGTCCTGCTAGCCCGACCAAAATCGCCGACGATCCCGCCAGAGGCGGTCCGCGGGGCCTGCATGGGGGAAGAGTATGACGGGCGTTCTGTCCAGTCAGCAGTTGCGCGGCCTCATCGACGGGGGCGCGGTCTGTGCCGATATCGCTATCCTGCCCGAGCAGATTCAGCCCGCCAGCCTTGATCTGCGACTTGGCTCTGTCGCTTATCGCGTGCGCGCCTCCTTTCTGACCGGCGCGGGGCGCTCTGTCGCTGACCGGCTGGATGAATTCGGAATGCACCGGATTGCACTCGATCCCGGAGCGGTGCTGGAAAAGGGTTGCGTCTATCTGGTTCCACTGATGGAACGGCTTGTCTTGCCAGAGGGCGTGCAGGCCGTCGCCAATGCCAAATCCTCCACCGGGCGGCTGGATCTTCTGACCCGCACAATCACCGATGGCGGCACCGAATTCGACCGCGTGGCACCCGGGTATCGCGGTCCACTCTATGCCGAGATCTGCCCGCGCTCATTTTCCGTTCTGGTGCGGCCCGGCATGCGCCTCAACCAGATCCGCTTTCGCGCGGGACAGGCTGTGCTCTCCGATGACGCCCTGCGCGCCCTCCATGCCGAGATGCCGCTGGTGGATGGTCCGGCGGTGATTGACGGGGGCCTGGGGTTTTCCGTCGATCTGCGCCCCGAAGCGGGCACGCTTGTGGGCTACCGTGCCAAGCCGCATACCGGCGTGATCGACCTTGACCGCGTCGGCCATTACGCACCGGCCGATTTCTGGGAAGAGGTGCATACCGAGACCGGCCATATCATCCTCGATCCCGGTGCGTTCTATATTCTCGTAAGCCGCGAGGCCGTGCATATCCCGCCCGCCTGTGCCGCCGAAATGGCCCCCTTCGTTGCCATGGCGGGAGAGTTCCGCGTGCATTACGCGGGTTTCTTCGATCCCGGCTTTGGCCATGCGGCGGCCGGGGGCGCGGGCTCTCGCGGCGTGCTCGAGGTGCGCTGCCACGAGGCGCCCTTCGTGCTTGAACATGGTCAGATCGTCGGGCGCCTCGTTTACGAGAAGATGGACCAGATCCCCGATCAGCTTTATGGCGCGGGCATCGCGTCGAATTACCAGGGACAGGGCCTGAAGCTGTCGAAGCACTTCAAGCGGTGATCCTGCCTGGTTTCATAAACGCGGCGCACACCGCACCAAATGACACGACCCCACCGCACTGCGTGGTGCAACGCACTGCATGACGTAACGCTCTGCATGACGCCACCACGCCTTGCCGTGTGATCCGACCCCACCGCACCGCATGACGCAAACGCCGCTTGCCGTGTGCTGGCAAGGACGCTGCATGCTGCAAGACGGCCCGCAGCATCCAACCAGCACATTTGAAGCACCCGCTCAGAACCGCCCGATCCGGCGCCCCAGCTTCATCGCCTGCCGTGTGCGTTGCGCGGTCTTGCGTCCATCGGGGCCTGAACGCGCGGTTTCGCCCGACATTGCATCCATGCCCTTGTTGATGCCCTGCCGCAACAGCCGCTGCACGACCATGCGGATCACCATGTTGATCATCTGACTGGCGTTCATCGCGCCGTTCCCTTCTGGCTACCTCCTCTTTCACTTAGGCGAAAACCTTGCGGATTTCATGGCAGTCTCGCGTGAAATCCCTGAGAAATCGTTAAGAAAGGAAGAAATGACCGATCAGTCCTCGAAAAGTTCGTTCTGCCCCGGCGCGCCCTCATCCTCGTCGCCCTCGCCCGGCTGTCCCAGCCCCCCCGGCGGCGGGCGGTTGTCGAGCAGTCCCGCCGCGCGCAGCTCTTTCAGGCCCGGCAGATCACGCGCGCTTTCCAGACCGAAATGGTCAAGAAAACCCTCGGTCACAACGAATGTCACCGGACGCCCCGGCGTCATCTTGCGCCGACCGAAACGAATCCATTCCATTTCAAGAAGCTGATCGACGGTTCCGCGACTGACCGAGACGCCGCGGATCTCCTCGATCTCGGCGCGTGTCACCGGTTGATGATAGGCGATGATGGCCAGCGTCTCGATCGCCGCACGGCTCAACTTGCGCGTCTCGACTACCTCGCGGCGCATCAGATAGCCAAGGTCCGGCGCTGTACGCATGGCCCAGCCATCGCCCACCTTGACAAGGTTAACCCCCCGCCCCTCATACCTTTTGCGCAGATGCACCAGCGCCTCGGCGGGGTCGCAACCATGCGGCATCCGCGCCGCCATCTCACGCGTGTCAAGCGGTGTGGCAGAGGCAAAGAGCATCGCCTCGATCATGCGTTCCTGCTCCGCCATGGGCGGTGCCTCGAACAGGCTTTGTTCTTTATCATCAATATCCTGCGACACGTTTCTAATCCTTTCGTCGCAGTTCCAGAGGCGCAAATATCCCCGATTGGCGCAGCTCTGCGCTCCCCTCCTTGACCAGCTCCAGCGCGGCCGCAAAGGTGGACGCAGTGGCCGAACGCCGGCGCGCGGGATCACCGGAAAACCCCTCGGGCAGGTAGCTGACGATATCGGTCCATGCCCCGGCAAAGCCGATCAGCCCACGCAATCGCTCAAGTGCCTGTTCCATCGTGAAAATCGCATCGCGGTCCATGACAAATGGGCGAAATTCGTCGCGGGTGCGGATGCGCGCATAGGCCTGCATCAGATCGAGCAACGTTGCCGTATAACGCGTCTCGCGACGGCGCGTCACATCTTCGGGCAGGCCGCGCGCGAAGAAATCGCGCCCTAGCCGATCGCGCCCCATCAGCCGCGCCGCGCAATCGCGCATCGCCTGCAATCGCTCAAGCTGAAACGCCAGATGCGCGGCCAGTTCCTCGCCCGATGGCCCCTCCTCTGTGGGATCCGGGGGCAGAAGGAGGCGCGATTTCAGGAACGCGAGCCAGGCCGCCATCACCAGGTAATCGGCGGCAAGTTCCAGCCGCAGCGCCTTGGCACGTTCGACGAAGGCGAGGTATTGCTGCGCCAGGTGCAGGACGGAAATGCGCCGCAGATCAACCTTTTGCGTGCGCGAGAGCGTCAGGAGCAGGTCAAGCGGCCCTTCGAATCCGTCAACATCGACGATGAGCGCCTCTGCCGCCCGCCGCTCGGCCAGAGGCACCGGCCTTGCCCCGTCGTCGAAATCATTCTCAGCCATGCACCCGCCCGCCCGTCAGCGCATCAAGCTGCGCCGCAAGGGCGAAAATGTCAACCGGATCGGGGCTGCAGCGGCAGGCCATCGCGCGCTCTGCCCGCACCTGAGCGGCCTCTGTCATCTCGCCCGCCGCCTCGACCACGGTCCTGCGCTCGGCCAGCGTGCCGTTGCAATGCAGGATCATGTCACAGCCCGCCGCGAGCGCCTGCCGCGAAAGCGCGGCCAGATCGCCAGAGAGGGCCTTCATCGCGATATCATCGGTCATCAGCAGGCCGTCAAAGCCAATCTCGTCGCGGATCGTGGCAATGAGCGTGGGAGAGAGCGTCGCGGGGCGATCATCGAGCGCGGCATAGACCACATGCGCGGTCATCGCCATGGGCAGATCGGAAAGCGCCTTGAATGGCTTGAAATCAATGTCTTGAAGGTCTCTTTTCATGCATTCCACGCGCGGCAGATCGTGGTGGCTGTCCGCACTCGCGCGCCCGTGGCCGGGGATATGCTTGACCACCGGCAGGACACCGCCGGCAAGCAGGCCCTCGGCCACGGCGCGGCCGATGTCGGCCACCCGTCCCGCTGCCTCGCCATAGCAGCGGTTGCGCAGAAAGGGATGGGTCGCGGACCCTGCCACATCCACCAGCGGGGCGCAGTTGCTGTCGATGCCAAGCGCGTGAAGCTCGGCCGCGATGAGACGGTAGCGCAGATACATCGCCTCTGGCGCCCGCTCACCGGCCGCCGCCACATGATCGAGCGGCGCGGGCCAGTCGCGCCAGACCGGGGCGCGCAGGCGCTGCACGCGCCCGCCCTCCTGATCGATGGTGATGACAGCCTCGTGCCCGGCGGCCTCGCGCAGCTCGGCGATGAGTGCGCGAACCTGATCGGGCGTGTCAATATTGCGCGCGAACAGGATGAATCCGAAGGGGCGCGTATCCCTGAAAAATGTCCTTTCCTCGGGTGTCAGCCGCAGGCCACTCGCGTCAAGAATTACCGCGCCATAGCGGCTCACCGTGTCACCACCGGGATGCAATCGGCCTTTTCCGCCTGAAGCGCCGAGCAGAAGCGGCGCGCATCGGCCAGATCCTCGAAGCCGACCGCACGCAAGCGATAGAAGGTCCGCCCGCCACTCTCGGCGCGCTGCACCACCCGCGACTTGCCATCGAGAAGATCGCCAAGACGCGCGCTCAACCGGTCCCATTCAGCGCGCGCCACCTCGGCCGATTCATAGGCGCCAAGCTGCGCCAGACGCGTGCCAATCGGCAGGCTCTCCGGTTCAACGTCCCCCGTCGGGGCGCCTGTGGCGGCGGCGAGCGCGAAGGCGACCGGATCCGCGGTCGCGGGGCGCGGGCGCGGGCGCAGCGACTGTCCCAACCCGCCACTGACGGCGGCAACCAGTATCGGCGCGGGCGCGGGGATGGGTTCGACCACCTCCTCCCGCACCACAGCGAGATGAACATCGGCAGGCTGCGGGCGCGCCACCGGGGCCACCCGTGCCGGATCAGGGGCAAGGTTCGGGGAATCTTCAGCCACAAGATCAAGTGGTTGCGGGGCAATGATCACCTGATCCGGGGGCGGCTCGGCCGCGCCATCGGCCGCGATCCTGTTGACGGCCAGTCCCTGATGCGCGGCGGGATGCCCGCCCGGCTCTTCGGGTGCCTCGCGCATGGGCCCCTCAAGCGCGCGCACCACCGGCACGCCCGAGACATCGCGCATGACCATGCCATAGCCCCAGATCCCGATCCCGCCGACCAGGGCCAGAGAGATCACCGCACCAGCCATATTCGTGAGCCCCGCAAGGGATATGCGACCGGGTTTATGGGCGCTATACGCGCCGGAAAGGTGGAAATCCGCCATTCTCTGCCTCTCGTTCTCCAGCGATACGTTGCCGCCGGGGATTATCTGCCTGCTCAAGTCCGGCGGCGGCGGCGTTCAGCGCATCTCGTCCACCGGAGTGACGCCAAGGATACCAAGACCGGCGCAAATCACAACCGTCGCCGCGCGCACAAGGGCGATTTTTGCGCGGCTTGTGGCCGGATCGCCCTCTTGCAGGAAGCGCAGCGACGGGTCGTCATGGCCGCGGTTCCACAGCCCGTGCAGCTCGGCGGCCAGATCGTAGAGGAAAAACGCCACGCGATGCGGCTCATTGGCGCGCGCGGCGATCTCGACCAGGCGCGGCCATTCGGCGATCTTGCGGGCGAGTGCCAGCTCCGCCTCGTGGGTCAGAATCGACAGGTCCGCCCCGGCGAGTGTGGCGTCATCCACCTCGATCCCCGCATCCTGCGCCTTGCGCAGAACCGAATTCACACGCGCATTGGCATACTGCACATAAAAGACCGGGTTATCCTTTGATTGCTCGAGCACCTTGTCGAAATCGAAATCCAGGGGCGCATCGTTCTTGCGGGTCAGCATGACAAAGCGCGTCACATCGGGGCCCACTTCGCCCACCACATCACGCAGGGTGATGAAGGTGCCCGCGCGCTTGGACATCTTGAACGGCTCGCCTTTCTTGTAGAGCTTGACCAGTTGGCACAGCTTGATATCAACCGGCACGCGGCCATCCGAGAGCGCCGAGACAGCGGCCTTCATCCGCTTGACATAGCCGCCGTGATCGGCCCCGAACACGTCAATCAGAAGATCGTAACCTCTTGAAATCTTGTCATAATGATAGGCGATATCGGGGGCGAAATAGGTCCAGCTCCCGTCCGATTTCATGATCGGGCGGTCCACGTCATCGCCATGCTCGGTGGACTTGAACAGCACCTGCTCGCGCGGCTCCCAGTCCTCGGGCGTCTTGCCCTTTGGTGGTTCCAGCACGCCGCGATAGATCAGGCCCTTGCCACGCAGCTCTTCGATGGCGCGCTCGATGAGGCCGGTGCCGTAAAGCGATTTTTCCGAGAAGAAGTGATCCATCTCGACGCCAAGCAGCGCAAGATCCTCGCGGATGAGGGCCATCATCGCCTGGGTCGCGAACTCGCGCACCGGTTCAAGCCAGACCTCCTCGGGCTGGTCCACATACGCCCTGCCCACCTTCTGCATGAGCGCGTGCCCCACCTCGATCAGGTAATCGCCCGGATAGGTGCCCTCGGCAAAGGCAACCTCCTGCCCGTGCGCCTCAAGATAGCGCAGATAGACCGACCGCGCGAGAACATCGACCTGTGCGCCGCCATCGTTGATGTAATACTCGCGCGTGACCGCGTGGCCCGCGAAATCGAGAAGGCTTGCCAGTGCGTCACCAAAGACCGCGCCGCGCGTGTGGCCAACATGCAACGGTCCGGTTGGATTGGCCGATACATATTCCACATTGACGCGCTTGCCCCGCCCCATGTCGGAGCGACCGAACCTGGTGCCCTGCCGCAGCGCCGCGCGCAACGCTTCGTGCCAGAGCGACGGCACAAGCCGCAGGTTGAGAAAGCCGGGGCCGGCCACCTCGGCGCTTGTGATGCGCGGATCTTCCACCAGCCGCACCGCCAGCGTCTCGGCGATGTCACGCGGCTTGCGTCCCGCAGGCTTGGCCAGCACCATGGCGGCGTTTGTGGCCATATCGCCATGGGCGGCATCGCGTGGCGGCTCGACCGCGACCCCAGCCATGTCAAGCCCTGCGGGCAGCGCGCCGTCGGCCTGCATCCGGGCCAGGGTATCCAGCACGAGGCAGCGAATATCGTCAAAGAGGTTCATGGCACGCCTTTCATCCGTCGATCCGGGCCGGTTTATCATCCAGCACCCGGGCGTCAATCATCCCGCGCGCCCAGGCGCCGGCTTCTTCTGGTCGCAAGTAGCCCGCGGAGAGCCGCGCGCCCATACCAATGCCGCCTCGGCCCGCTCCGGGCAAGCCGCCGAGTCCCGCGTCCACAACGGCGCGCCCCGCAGGCCCTGCGATGCGCAGCATGCTGATCCGCGCCCGACCACCCGCTTCGGCCTGCACGTGCGGCACAAGGGTGCAGAGCGCGGCGTCAAAGGCGTGGGCCTCGGCGGGTGCTCCGGCATCGGCGGCCCGGGTCACGATCAGCACCTGTCCAGCCCCGCGCGCAAGCGCCGGCAACAGGCCGCGTGTCAATGCCGGAATAGCCGCCACCACCGACCCCGGACGCAATCGCGCGCGCAAGGGCTGAAGATGGACCAGCAGATCGACCGGCGTCTCCCCCCATGCCGCGCCAAGCGTGCGGCACTTTCCGGGATGCAGCACATCAAGAACCAGTGTCTCTATGCGCGCCGGACCCTTCCGGGCAAGCGTCATGGCGCGCGCGCCTGACCGCTCGATCCCCACGACCTGCGCGCCCATACGCGCGTATGATACAGCCATGTCCCGTCCGACGGCACAACCCGCCGCAGCAATCAGGACCGTTGGCCCCGAACTCCCCTCATACACACGCAAACCCTTTACTCATTACGCATCCCGCGCCTGACCTAGCGTTCGCCACCTGACGCAATATACCCGGTGCAAAGCGGCTGCAAAGTGTCTGTTGATGACCCGCATGGACATTCCCAATTGAGGGATGAGCCGCGCGGGTGGCAGGAGGCCAGCGTCAGCGCAAGGCCATTCAACGCCCCTGGCCTTCTAGATTTCGCCAACATGGCGCGCCTGCTCAATACCGGGTAACTTATGTCAGGTGGCGAACACTAGACCCTGAGGCCCCCCCGATCAACGCGGCAGATGTTCCGGACCGGCCCCACCGATCAGCCGCGCATGGCTCTGGAGAGCGAAACGATCGGTCATACCGGCGATATAGTCGCTCACCAACCGCGCCAGCGCGGTGCGGTCGGGTGCGCGCGCCACATCGGCGCGCCACTCATCGGGCAGGTGCTGCGGCTCTTCGAGGTAGAAGGGAAAGAGGTCGCTTACCACCTCATGCACCATGGCGCGCATCTCGTTGACGGTGGGCGCGCGATACATGCGGGCAAAGAGAAACGCCCGGATCACCTGCAAATCCTGCCAGAGCGCGGGTGAAAACCGGATCACCGGCGCGCCGAGCGCACGCAGCGCCGCAACATCGGCGGGCGCGGCATCGGCCAGCCGCGCGCGGCTTGTCGCAATCACATCGCCCACCATCTCGCCGAAGACACGGCGCAGCGCCTCGTGACGGCGGCGCTTGGGATCAAGGCCGGGATAGCGCCGGTCCACCTCTGCAAAACAGTCCCTCACGATGGGCAGGCCCGCGATATCCTCGTCGGTGAAAAGCCCCGCCCGCAGTCCGTCGTGCAGGTCGTGATTGTTATAGGCAATGTCATCGGCAATCGCGGCCACCTGCGCCTCGGCCCCGGCATGGGTGTGCAGTTCCAGATCATGGCGCGCATTATACGCGGCGAGCGCATAGGGCAGCGGCCCCGTGACCGGCCCGTTATGCTTGGCGATGCCCTCGAGTGTCTCCCATGTCAGGTTCAGCCCGTCGAACCCGGCATAATGCCGCTCCAGCATCGTCACGATCCGCAGCGCCTGCGCATTGTGGTCAAAGCCGCCATAGGGAGCCATGAGCGCGGCGAGCGTATCCTCGCCCGCATGGCCGAAGGGCGTGTGGCCCAGATCATGCGCCAGCGCCACCGCCTCGGTCAGCTCCGCATTGAGGCCGAGCGCACCCGAGATGGTGCGCGCGACCTGCGCCACCTCGATCGAATGGGTCAGGCGCGTGCGGTAGTAATCGCCCTCATGCGCGACAAAGACCTGCGTCTTGTGCTTGAGCCGCCGGAAGGCCGAGGAATGGATGATCCGGTCGCGGTCACGCTGAAAGGGCGAGCGAAAGGCGCTTTCTTCTTCGGGGATGAGGCGGCCGCGCGTCTCATCGGGGTCGGTCGCAAAGGGGGCACTCATGGGTAAGGGTCCTTGTCGCGGCGCGCGTGATTCATATATTGCAGAGTAAGCAAAGAGATGAAACCATCGAGGATCGCCATGCACTTGCCCCCCAAGGTCACGCCCCGCGCCTTTGCCCGCCTCGCCGAGATCGGCGCGGGCGCACAGGGCCAGGCGCTGCGCGTCGCGGTCGAGGGCGGCGGCTGTTCAGGGTTTCAGTACGACATCCGGCTTGACGCGCCCACCCCCGACGACCTGATCCTGGAAAGCGAGGGCCAGCGCGTCGTGGTGGATGCGGTCTCGTTGCCCTTTCTCGCCGGGGCGGTCATCGACTTTTCCGAGGAACTGATCGGCGCGCGCTTCGTCATCGAGAACCCCAACGCCACCTCCTCCTGTGGCTGCGGCACGTCGTTTTCGATCTAGCTGATCGCGACGCGGGACGGTTACGCCGGATCGCTCTGTCAGCACAGCAAACGCCCCTCGTGTCCACGCACGAGGCGTCGGGCAGGAGACATGCCGCCCCCCACCACAGCCAGTTCTGGAAACAACGACAGAAGTTCCGCGCGCAACGCCGTCCCTTCCCGGCACAGATAATCCCCCACCAGAAAACTCTCGGTCGCCAGCCCCTCGGCATAGACGATCTCATGGGCATCGAACATGACATGGACATAGGTCACGCTGGCACAGGGTGCACGGTGGATGGTATCGCCGTTGACCAGCATATGCGCGGGACACAGAACTTCGTCCTCGGCAAGAAAAAGTTGCGCGCGCCAGTCGCAGAGCAGGACCCTGTGCTGGGGCGAGACGCGAATCTCGCCATGATCGCCAAGCGCGGCGGGGGCAAGGCGCACCGGCGCGAAATCCCCTACTCCGGGCACGGTGCGCTGCCCGATCCAGCGCACCGGGCACGCGCCATGATCACGCGTCAGCACCCTGTCTCCCGGCCTGAGGTTCTCGACCGCGACCAACCCGCCCGGCACGGCGATCATCGTGCCCGCAACGAAACAGGGCGGCCCAAGGTCAGAGAGCGGAAACTGCGTGCTCTTGGTGACGAAAGTGCGGGCGGTGATCGTGCCATCGGTCAGCACCGACCCGTCACTGGGCGTGAAATAACGTGACCCATCGGCGGTGTAGAAGGTGACACCGGTGATCTGAATGCCGTCGAGGGTGATGGTATCGCCCACCCAGACCGCCGTGACATTGCTGCCATTAACCTGATCCTTGCCATCGGCGCGGATGAACCCATCGTCATCGGCGTCATTGATCTGCATGGTAATAATGGTCGCGACGAAAGGCACCTTGGTATAGCCGGGATCGAAATTGTCCGCGATGGTCTGGTCTGTATAGATCGCCAATGAACACACTCCTCAACTGCGATGACACATATTCCACAGATTTCTTTAGAAAGCGTTTGCGCGCACATTGTGCCGAATAGCCGAAACGAACACGGCTTCCGCCCGCGCGCCTCGCCCGCCAGAGATCGCTTGAAACCCGCGTTCCGGACGGCGATAGATAGCAAAACCGGAGACCCCGAATGAAGATTGCCTGTTTCAACATCAACGGCATCAAGGCCCGCCATGCGGCGCTGTGTGACTGGCTGGATGAGGCCGCGCCTGATGTGGCGCTGTTGCAGGAGATCAAGAGCGTCGATGAGGGGTTCCCGCGCGAAATGTTCGAGGAGCGCGGCTATAACGTGGAAACCCATGGGCAAAAGGGCTTCAACGGCGTGGCGATCCTGTCCAAGCGCCCGCTTGAGGATGTGACGCACGGCCTGCCCGGCGACGACGCCGATGAACAGGCCCGCTGGATCGAGGCGACGGTGATGGGCGAGACCCGCGCGCTGCGTGTCTGCGGCCTCTACCTGCCCAATGGCAACCCCGCACCGGGCCCGAAATACGACTACAAACTGCGCTGGATGGAACGCCTCTATGCCCGCGCCCGCGCTCTTCTGGCGACCGAAGAACCGGTGCTCATGGGGGGCGATTACAACATCATCCCGCAGGACGAGGACGCCGCCCGCCCCGAGGCATGGGCCAAGGATGCGCTGGCCCTGCCCGAGAGCCGCGCCGCCTTTCGCCGAATCCTCAATCTGGGCTTCACCGAGGCGTTCCGCGCCCGTGTGCAAGGGCCGGGGCATTACACATTCTGGGATTATCAGGCGGGCGCATGGGAGCGCAACAACGGCATCCGCATCGACCATTTCCTGCTCAGCCCGCAAGCCGCAGACCTGATGACCGACTGCGGCATCGACAAGGCCGTGCGCGGGCGCGACAAGCCCTCCGATCACGTCCCCCACTGGGTCGAGATCGACGCCTGACGCGCCCGGCCCCTACTTACACCGAGCGCATCCGTGGCGCGCGCCATTTGGCGCTGGTCTCGACAATGAGATCAGTGAGCGCCCAGACCAGCGCATCCACCCGGTCGGGGCTGCCGCGCCCCTCATAGCCGCGCGCGGTCATGGCGCACATCTGATCCTCCAGCTTGCCCAGGCCCCGCAGGTGGTGCACGCGGCCCTGCTCGTAGAGCGCGGCCACCGGTTCGGCGCGCACCACCTTGCCGCGGCTCGCGTGGACCTTGCGCAAGGATACCAGCGGATCGACCTGCCGGATCACCTGTTCCACCAGATCGCCACCCTGATTGACCTCGGCCACCAGACGGTCCGCCCCCCAGCGATCCATTGCGCGGATCGCGGCCTCGGCCCATTGCGCGGGGCTTGCCCCCTCGACGCTGGCATCCTCCAGCACCCAGACCTGCCAGTCCTGCACCGGCCCGCGCGTCATCGCCCCCGCCACCACGATCCCGCAGGCATCAGAGCCGCCATGGCCCGTGACCGGCGGATCAATCGCCACGACGATGCGGTCAAGGGCCGGGGCCTCGGTCACGCGCCCCGCCTCGATCAGCCGCGGCGTCCAGAGCGCATCCTCGGCCTCATCCAGCAGAACGCCATCAAGCTCCTGCCGGCCAAGCCGCGTGCCCGCATAGCGCGCGCGCACCTCCTCAAGGAAACCCTGCGCCAGATTGGCCGCGTTGGCCTCGGTTGGCGCGCTTGTCACCACGGTGCTGTCACGCTCCAGCAACTCCTTGAGAACGCCCACATTGCGCGGCGTGGTGGTGACGCAGACGCGGGGATCGTCGCCAAGGCGCAGGCCGAATTGCAGCATGTCCCAGGTCTCTTGCGCGCGCTTCCACTTGGCCAGTTCATCCACCCAGGCGCCGTCGAATTGCGGGCCGCGCAAACTTTCCGGCTCATGCGCGGAAAACACCTGCGCGATGGCCCCGTTGGGCCAAAGCAGCCGCTTGCGCGTGGCCTGCCATTCGGGGCGGCGATCAGGGGGTGAGCAGGCCATGATCCCGCTCTCGCCAAAGATCATCACCTCGCGCACCTGATCGACCGTCTCGCCCACCAGTGCCATGCGCGCACAGCACCCCGGATCAAGCGGGCGCGCGCCCTCGACCTGCGCGCGCACCCATTCCGCACCCGCGCGTGTCTTGCCCGCGCCGCGCCCGCCAAGGATCACCCATGTGCGCCAACCGCCCTCGGGCGGCAACTGGTGCGGCATGGCCCAGAACTCGAATATCCACGGCAGCGCGAACAGCTCACCCTCGGTGAGGGCAGCGAGAAAGTCCTCCTGTGCATCGGGCCCTTCTGAGACGATCCAGGCGGCAGCCGATTTCATGTCGGGCCGCGTCGAGATCGATGGCGTATCCGTGGGCAATGCCACGCTCCTGTTGTCTGCGTTTGTCAAGTTGCGCCTCCGCTTCAATGGCGATCTTGAGCCACTGCCGGATCTCGGCGGTGGCCCGTGTTGCATTCTTCAGTTCTCCGAGATCCCCAGCCCGGATTCTCAGGTAAAGCTCTTCCAGTTCCCCGCGCATGTCCGCGAGTTGCTGCTCGAGCGCGTTGATCGAGGTGGTCAGCCCCGAAGGCCGCTCCTCCGGGGTGATCAGAACCATGCGTGTCGCTGCCTCATGCCGTTGCCTTTCGCCCAGGGTCTCCGCCCGTGCCGACACGAAAAAACGGCCTCCGGGGGCACCCCCGGGGCCGTTTGCCCATCTCGTCCAGCATGACACGATCCATACGATAAATCGCACGCATAGTCAATGGGTTAGCCCGGAAACCAAAAGTGCCGAACGCCCGGACGACTCACGAAGTATTAAGAAAGCCGGCGCATGGCCCACCCCTCCCGGACAACACCGGGCCAACCGTTGACGATCTGAGAAAGTGCAGGCTTCTGTTGCCAGGTGCCTGCGAACCCCGCCTTACCTTGCTAGAGGCAAGGGCTTGATTTTCGGCTTTTCGGACCGCTTACGCGGCCAGAGCAACCGGAGCACGATTGTCGTTGGCAATTATGCTTTATGAACCGATAACGGTGGTATCTCACCGGGACAAAGCCACCCCTTTACACGTTCGTCGATCCTGTTTCGGCCCCTCTGTCCCCCAACGAAGGGATTTTGGTGGAGCCGCCGGGTACCGCCCCCGGGTCCGATCCGCTTATTCCGAGCGCGTTTATGCCCATAGCCCCCGTTGCCGGGAACAATGAGAATATAGGCGCATACGGTCCGCTTGGCTAGGGGTCACCGTGGCGAAATCGACAGCCATATCCCGTTGCGCCCGCGCACCGTGAGATGCGCCACCGGCATTGCCGGGCGCTCCGCCACAGTCTCGAACCGCCACGCCCGCACCAGCATGGCAAGCAAGAGCGGCCCCTCGATCATCGCGAACCCCGCCCCGGTGCAGACGCGCGGACCCGCCGAAAACGGCATATACGCGGTGCGCAGGCAGGTGCGCCCGTTCTCGGTGCCATAACGCGCGGGGTCGAAATCGTCAGGCCGCTCCCACAGCCGCTCATGCCGGTGCAGGTGCCAGGGGCTGAGCACCACCTGCGCGCCGGGGCTGACCTCGCGGTTGCGAAACCGCTCCGGGCACGCCGCCTCACGCACCATCATCGGCACCGGCGGATAAAGCCGCAGCGTCTCGCGGAACACATCCCGCGCCACCCGGAGCCGCCCCATGTCGCCGAACTCGGGCGCTCGGTCGCCCATCACCGCCGCCGCCTCCGCCGCCACCTTCTCCTGCCAGTCGGGGAAAAGCGCGAGCAGATAGAGCGCCCAGGCCAGCGCCGAGGCGCTTGTCTCATGACCCGCCAGAAAGAAGATCGCAACCTGATCGACCATCTCGGGCGTGGTGAACCTCTCACCCGTATCGGGATCGGCGGTTGTCATGATCTTGGTGGCCAGATCGTCGGGCGCGCACCCCGCTGCGATCGAGGCCATCCGCGCCGCCGTCAGATCTTCGATAAGCGCGCGGATGCGCCGCGCCGTCGCCACCGTCGCGCGCCGGTGAAAGCGTGGAACCCAGCACGGCAGCGGGACAAAAGCGGCGAGGTTCAGCACCGGCTGCGTGCGCTGATGTGCCTTGAACTCCTCGAACACCCGCGCCGCCGTCTCGTTTTCGATCGGCAGCGAAAACAGCGTGCGAAAGATCACATCGGCCGCCGCGTGGCTTGTCTGCGCCTCGATCTCCACCGGCGCGCCATCCGCCAGCGGACCAAGCCGCGCCACCGCCCCCTCGCCCGCCGCGACCATCGCCGGGAAGGTGTCGCGCAGCCGCCCGCCCTCGAAGGCCGGGTCGATGATCCGCCGCTGCCGCTTCCAGGTCTCGCCATTGGTCACGAACACCGACTGCCCCAGCAAGGGTCGCAACCCCTCCGAGACCCGGGTCGATTTGGGAAAATCGTCGGGCCGCTCCTTGAGCACCAGATCGACAAGCGCGGGATCGTTACACAGATAGGAGCGGAAGAACGGCGTGCGAAATTCCGCCATCCACGCCCGGTAAAGCCGCGCGGGCTGCGCCGAGAGGATATCGTCACGAAAGAGGTGCAGATATCGCCAGAGCGACACCCGCGCCACGCGCGAGGGTGGTTTTGGCGGGATCATGGCGTGATGCTCCGGTAGCCCGACACCGCCCGCTCGATCCGCGCAGGCGAGGGCGCGCGGCCCGCAAAGCGCGCGGCCAGCGTCTGCGGCCCCGCCGTGATCGCGAAATAATCGTAGCCCCTGGGATGGTCAAAGGCGCAGAGATACTGGAAATGCAGCCGGAAAAACCGCCAGCGCAAGCTGCGCCACCGCTCGGCGCTCAGGGTCTGCGTGAAGGCCGCCGAGATGACCAGCGGCCAGCGTTTGCCCGCAGGCGCCACGCCCGACACCGCCACCGGATCGCACAGCGCAAAGGCGCAGCCGTCACCGGGCGCCGTCACATCGAGCCAGAACAGCTCGTCGCGCGTGCTCAGATAGGCCAGATCGGCCCGGAGCCGCCAGGCGCGCGGCAGAAACGACACCATCGGCACCACCTGCCCGAGGCTCAGGAACGACAGCGCCGGTCCAGCCGCGGGCACACGGCCCGCGCGGATCAGATCGGCCAGCACCGAGACCGCCAGATGCGCCCCCGAGGAATGGCCCACCACCAGCACCTCGTCGCTCTCGCCCTGCAATGCCTCGGCGATCGCGTCACCGAAGGCGGCCAGCCGCGCCTCCAGTTCCGGCGGGTTGGCCCCCAGATGGCACGCCGAATAGGCATAATCATGCATCAGGTAATAGGCAAAGAACCGGCCATCCAATCGCCGGAACCCCTCCAGCACCAGCGGCACCACCAAAAGCCCCGCCAATCCCGCCCATGGTTGCCAGAGCGCCAGCACACGCCCCACCAGCCACGCCAGCACCAGCGCCAGCCCCAGTTGCACGAGCAGAAACCCAACCGGATAAAGCGCCGCGATCACCGGCCCTTTCCGCAGCCGCATCAGCCGGAACAACGCGCCCGTACCGATATAGGCCGCCGCCGTGCGAAGAAGTTGCAGATAGGTCGCCACGATCTCCTGATCCATGCTGCCCTTGACGATATCGGACCAAACCAGCACCTCGATGCCGCTCTCGACCGCCGCCCCCTCGATCCGCGCCGTGACCTCCCAGCCGAACCGCGCCTTGCCCCGCGCAGGCCGCAGCGCAATCTCATGGCCGCAAACCTTCCCCTGCGCCGCCGCCTCCGTGCGGTAAAGCTCTCGATACCGGCGCGGCGGGATCGGATCATAACCGGGAATGTAAAAGACGTGGCGGCGGCGGACGGGAGGCATCACCGGCCCCTGGCAGACCGGCCCGGCCCAGGATCACGCCCCCCGCCCCCGTTTCTTCTGGCCGCAAATATCCCGGGGAGTGTGAGGGGCTGGCCCCTCACTCCGACGCGTGTCAAGGGTGGTGTCGCGGACATCGGCACGCCGTTCCCGACAGTTCCCTCGCGCGAAATCACGGCACGGCACCCGCAGCCGCACAAGCGCCAGCCCGCCGGGCAGGTGAGTCTTCGCTCGGCAGATATCCGACGCTCGGAAAGGCGTATCACTTCAACGCTTCCAGCTTGGCGGGGTCGAAATCGGGACCGGGAATGAGTTCCACGCCATCTTTGCTCATACGCACCTCGACGCCAGCTTCAACAAGAGTCGACTTTAGTCGATCAACCTTTGAAAAATCTTTGGTCGCAAGTGCATCCGCCCTTAAACCAGCCATCACTGAGCCTAAACGAACTAACGTGTCGGACAGTTCACAATGCTCACTTTCTTCGTTCCTACGAACAGAAGGAATTGCGGACACCGAAGAGTAAGCCGTAACCGTTGCGCTTCGGAAATGAACAGTCTTTTTCCAATTCCAATCAGCCAATTCTGGTTCAAGGAGACCAATCAGCATAGCTGAGCCGACGAAACACTCTTTTGCTTGGTCTAGATTGTCGAATTCTTCAAGACCATCAGAAACAGTCTTGGACCACGCATCAATCCGCGCTGCCAAAGCATGCAACTCGGCGATCGCAAGGCTCGTGTTCATATCATCTGAAAGCGCCTTTAAAAGCCGAGAGTGCGGCTTCCCTGGACGAACGCTGTCAAACATACAGCGCCACTTGCGAAGCGTCTTCTCCGCCTCCCGCGCCTTCTCCGCCGTCCAGTCCATCGACTTGCGGTAATGCGTGGAGAGAAAGACGAACCGGATCACCTCGCCCGGCACGCCCTGATCCAGCAAATCCCGCACTGTAAAGAAATTGCCCAAACTCTTGGACATCTTCTTGCCCTCGACCTGCAACATCTCGTTGTGCAGCCAGTAGCGCGCGAAATCCCCGTGCGGGTGCGCGCAGCAGCTTTGCGCGATCTCGTTCTCGTGGTGGGGGAACATCAAATCGTTGCCGCCGCCGTGGATGTCGAAACTCTCGCCCAGAAGCTCGAACGACATCGCCGAGCATTCGATATGCCAGCCGGGCCGCCCCCGGCCCCAGGGGCTGTCCCAGCCCGGCAGATCGTCGCTTGACGGCTTCCACAGGACGAAATCCATCGGGTTGCGTTTATAGGGCGCGACCTCAACCCGCGCGCCCGCGATCATGTCATCGAGCGTGCGCCCCGAGAGGCGACCATACTCGGCATAGCTTTCGACCGCAAACAGCACATGGCCCTCGGCCTCGTAGGCGTGCCCCCCCGAGATCAACCGCTCGATCATCGCCACCATCTGCGGGATAAATTCGGTCGCGCGCGGCATGTGGTCCGGCTCCAACGCCCCAAGCGCGGCCATGTCGTCGAGAAACCACTGGGTCGTCTCCGCCGTGATCTCGGAAATCGCGCGCCCGCTCTCGGCCGCGCGCGCGTTGATCTTGTCATCCACGTCGGTGAAGTTGCGCACATAGGTGACGTGACCCACCCCATGAACATGCCGCAACAGCCGATAGAGCACATCGAACACCACCACGGGCCGCGCGTTACCCAGGTGCGCCCGATCATAGACGGTCGGGCCACAGACATACATGCGCACATTTTCGGGATCCAGAGGCGTGAATACCTCCTTCTTGCGGGTGCGGGTGTTGTGCAGCCTGATCGTCGTCATGTCGGTCCTCATGCATTGGCCTGGACGGGCATTAGCACCTTAGCCCGCCGCTTGGAACCACCGCAAAGATCAGGGTTTCGGCGGTGCCTTCGGCGTGAATTCGCAGGTCACTGGCTTGATGTCGATGAGCGGCGTGCCGTCGAGACAATCAAGCCCGCGCACCACAAGCGACGCGCCCTCGACCCGAACAAGACGCACCCGCGAGAGGCCGATAGGATTGGGCCGCTGCGGCGAGCGCAGGGCGAAGGTGCCGAAATAGCGCTGCCCGTCATTGCCGGGGTTCTGCACCACCAGATCACGGCGCGCCCGGTCGAGCCAATAGAGCAGGTCAAGGTGCTGATAGGCATCAACCCCCAGAAGCGCCTCCTGCCAGGGCGCGAAAACCTCCACCCGGCATTCCGCCCCGTCCTCGCGCCCTTGCCTCGGGCAATCCTTGCGCTCGCGCCACGGCGTGTGAATGCGCCCGATGAAATAGAGCGCCGCATCATCCGCTTCCGGCACCTCGACCAGCCTTTCGCCCGCACGCACCCGGCTTTCCATCGTCACTTCCTCGCATGTTGCCAATCCAGCGCCCCTTCTCTAGCACTGAGGCGCGCCCCGCACCAAGGCAGGAGTCGGCCATGTTCCAGAGCTTTACCGAGACCGCGCGCCCCGAAGCGGGTCCGCCGCGCCTTGCCCTGCTGCGGCGTGCGATGGCCAAGGCTGGATGTGCGGGCTGGCTCGTGCCGCGCGCCGATGCGCATCAGGGCGAATATGTCGCGCCTTGTGATGCGCGGCTCGCGTGGCTTAGCGGGTTCACCGGCTCGGCGGGCCTCTGCGCGGTTCTGGATGATGCGGCGGGGGTATTCGTGGACGGGCGCTACAAGGTGCAGGTGCGCGCGCAGGTGGATCCGGACCACTTCACGCCGGTGGATTTCCCCGAGACGCGGCCCGGCCCCTGGCTCGCGCGGCACCTGCCCGAGGGCGGCGTGGTAGGGTTCGACCCGTGGCTGTTCACGCCGGAGCAGATCGACGACTTGACCGCCGCGCTGCCCGAGACCATCCGCCTCATGGCCGGCCCCAATCTCATCGACACCATCTGGGCTGACCGCCCCGCCCCGCCAACGGGCCCCATCCGGCCCTGGCCCGATGAACTCGCCGGGGCGAGCCACGCCGAGAAACGCACCCGTCTGGCCGAGGGGCTGCGCAAGGCGGGCGCAAGGGCGGCGGTGATCACGCTGTGCGATTCGCTCGCCTGGCTGCTCAACATCCGCGGCAGCGACATACCCCGCAACCCGGTGCCGCAGGGATTTGCCATCCTGCACGATACCGGTCGCGTGGCGCTTTTCATCGACCCCGCAAAGCTCGACAGAGCCGCGCGCGCGCATCTCGGAGGCGAAGTCATGCTTGCCGCGCCCGAGGATTTCGGCCCCGCGCTCGACGCGCTCAGCGCGCCCGTACGGCTTGATCGCAAGAGCGTTCCGGTCTGGGTCGTGCAGCGGCTCGACGCGGCGGGCGTGGCGCATGTCTGGGGCGAGGATCCTTGCGTCATGCCCAAGGCGCAGAAAACCCCCGCCGAGATCAACGCCACCCGCTCCGCCCATCTGCGCGACGGTGCGGCGGTCTGCGAGTTCCTTGCATGGTTCGACGACCAGCCCCCCGGCACGCTGACCGAAATCGACGTAGTAACGCGACTTGAGGAGTGCCGCCGCGCCACCGGGCAGTTGCTCGACATCAGTTTCGACACAATCGCTGGGTCTGGCCCCAACGGCGCGCTACCACATTACCGGGTGAGCGAGGCGAGCAACCGCACGCTGCAAGAGGGCGATCTGCTGGTGCTCGACAGCGGCGGGCAATATCTGGACGGCACCACCGACATCACCCGCACCCTGCTCGTGGGGCACCCCGGCAAGGCCGAGCGCGCGGCCTTTACCCGCGTGCTGCAAGGCATGATCGCCATATCCCGCCTGCGCTTCCCGAAGGGCCTCGCGGGGCGCGACCTTGACGCTCTGGCGCGCTATCCGCTCTGGCTTGCGGACATGGATTACGGCCATGGCACCGGGCACGGAGTGGGCGTCTATGCCTGCGTGCACGAGGGGCCACAGCGCCTTTCGCGGATTTCCGAGGTGGCGCTCTGCCCCGGCATGATCCTGTCGAACGAGCCGGGATATTACCGCGAGGGGGCATTCGGCATCCGCATCGAAAACCTGATCGTGGTGCGCCAGGCGGCACCCGTGGCGGGGGGCGACGCGGCGGCGCAGCTCGATTTCGAAACGCTCACCTATGTCCCCATCGACCGCCGCCTGATCGTGGCGGACATGCTCTCGACCCCCGAGCGCGATTGGCTTGACCGCTACCACGCCGCTTGCCGCGACAAGATAGGCCCTCTGCTTTCGGGTCCGGCGCGGTTATGGATGGATCACGCGACACAACCGCTTTGACATAATTCCGTGAGGTTTCGGCGGCAAACCGAAACCCGCATCCGTATCAGGAAGGAACGACACATGGCCAAGATCACCATTCGCAAGGCAGACGGCACCTGGAGCGTGCGCGCAGGCGGCGCAGTGCTAGCCGAGAGCCGCAACGCGCTGGAACTGACCGAGGGTGACTATCCCTTCATGATCTATTTCCCGCGCGAGGATATCGCCATGGCGTTCCTCGACGAGAGCGAACAGACCAGCCATTGCCCCTTCAAGGGCGATGCGCGCTATTTCTCGATCGTCACCAAGAGCCAGACCCTGACCAACGCAGCCTGGAGCTATGAGGCCCCCAAACCCGATGTGGCCGAGATCAAGGACCACATCGCCTTCTATGCCACCGATAACGTTGCTGTGGAGCGGGTGTGACACCACCCCTTCCCCGCTTGCACCGGCCCGCGCCTTTCGCTAGGAAGCGCGGCACGGGTGATTAGCTCAGTTGGTAGAGCGCTTCGTTTACACCGAAGATGTCGGGAGTTCGAGTCTCTCATCACCCACCACGCCCCTCGACCGACGGGCCGGTGCCTGCCCGTCAGGGTGTGTTGCCCTCGCCCAGATCCCAGAGAATCCCCACCACTATGTGAATCTGTAGCCAAGGGCGGCGGATTCGACCGGAAATGACCAGGATCCCCCCTTGCGTGCTTGCTATGTGCTTACCGTAGCAGTGAGCACAGGTGCAGAAGCCAGCCAAGTCATTGAAAATATTGGTCGGAGTGAGAGGATTCGAACCTCCGGCCCCTGCCTCCCGAAGGCTATCCCAGCCCATTTGTTCACCTTTCATTTGCCCAAATCTCCTTGTTTTGTTCTGGTTCCGTTGATTTCGAAACAAGTCAAGCTGCACGAGCGTGCAGTTTCACCGTCTCCGCTCCATCGCCTCAACCGCCGTCGCCTGATAATCAGGGTGGTGGTGGCCGTAGGTTTCCTTAATGGTCTGCATGCTCACCCCAAAGTACCCTTCGACATCCCACTGCTTGGCGCCGTTCTGCATCGCCCACGTGATCGCGGTGTGCCGAAGGGTGTGCGGGGTCACGTCCGCAAGCCCAGCCTCGCGACAGGCGCGCCGCCAAGCGGTCTTTATGTCGCCGATGCGCGCTCCCCCTTCCGAGACCACGTAACGGTCTCCTGTCCCCGCCCAGCGCCGCAAGTGCGCCAAGAGTTGCCGAGGCAGGCGCGCAGTCGTCTGGAGCTTCTTGGTCTCGCGCTGGGCGCTGCCGCGCCGGTACATAATGCCGCGCTCTAGGTCGACCCAGCCGCCCGTGGTGTTGGGATGGTATTGCAGGCCGAGGATCGCGGTCTTGCGGGTGCCGGTGTTGATCCCGACGAGGATAAACCTTGCCAGGTGCTTCGAGTGCGGATTCCGCCATGCCGCGCGCAGGAGCCGCGCCGCCTCGTCTCTGGTCAGCCAGCGGTCCTTCGAGGGAGGCTTAGCAGGCAGATTCACGCTCGGAAACGACAGCAGATGCCCTCCCTTATGGCAGTGGGTCAGCGCCGCCCGCAGCACGCCGAGCTCGCGTCGGATCGTGCCGGGCGAGACCGGCAGCCACTCAAGAACTTCCTTCGTCTTGGGATCGCGCCTTCCGGGCTTCACCCGGGTCTTGCCGTAGCGGAGACAGGTGGCGTCCGTGACGGCGGAGACCGACAGCCCGCCCCAGAATGCGTCGAGCGCCTCGATCGCGTAGGCGATCCGTACAGGGTCAGCGACATGCGGAGCATGCTCTGTCCCGTAAATGGCCAGCGCCTCGCTCACGGTCATCTGGTCGGGCGTAGCGGGACCACTGGGGCGGTCTCGCATCGCAATGTAGTTAGCGAGCGCTCTTTCAGCATCGCGGCGACTTCGCGTGCCGGTCGAGATGTCGTTCCGCCCGGTGTCGCGGATGTAAAAGATACCTGTCTTCCGCTGGTGTAGGCGAGCTCCTTTGGCTTTTTGCGGCATGCTTCGATCAACTCCGGGTAAGAGGCCCGCTCAATGCGCAGAGCGCGCCCCATCCGGACGAGCAGGCCATGTGTTTCAGCTGCGCTCCGAAGGGACATCTTCGGAACACCCAATTCATGCGCGGCTTCGTCCAATGTGGCTAGCGGTCTGTCTTGCATCGCAAATCCGTCCTGGTGGAGTGGCCGCGCTGGGCGCTCGGGCAGATCATCCCTGCGTCGAGGCCGAGCGCGGCTGGGTGTGCGTCACGCGCCGGAGGGACGCGCCGCCGCTGCGGGTGTTATTCGCCACCGCCCGCTGGGCAGCTGCCAGAGAGACAGCTTCAACTGCCGCGCGTGATGCCTACCACCGCGGCAATCTTCAGGATCAGGCGCCGGGGTTCCGGTACCAACTTGCGGTTTCGATAAATCGGGCATCCACCGCCCAGACGAGGCGGTACTGCATCCCGATGGTTTCCCAGGCAGGCCGGGATTCGACCCGAGGCGCGCTCTGGCCGGTCAGGAAGGCATGGGCGAGGCCGTCATGCACCGCAGGGTTCCCGATCAGGTACCACGCGCCATCGTCCGCGAGGCCGGGCTCAACGATGATCTCGAGCTTGCCCGAGAAGGGATTGGCGTCAGAGAACTTCGTCGCCTGAATTTCGGCCACCACCTGCTGCGCCACCGTCTCGAGCTCTGCCGGAACAACCAGTGCCCAAGGCTCGATCGCGTAGAGCTCTCCCTGCAGGCCGCGCGCCTTGCGCAGCGCCACCCGCGCATCGGAGAGGCTGGTCACGCTCAGCGCGGCGCCAATGTCTGTCGTGTTGCCGTGCGAGGTGTGGAACATAGGCTGTTCATCGGACATCGTCTGCCCAGCGCCCGCGTTCGCCTCGAGGGGTTCCAAGAGCACGCGCCGCAGCCGCTCGACCGCGCCCCGCACCATCCGATCCGATGCCTGGGAGAGCAGCTCGACGCGGTCGTTGGCGATGGCCTTGTTGCTGAGATTGAAGCCTGCGCCGAAGTCACGCGGCGTCGGCAGTGCTTCGCCTTTCTCGTCCATGGTGACGAACTGGATTTCGCCGGCCTCTTCAATCTCCTGCGGCATGCCGGATGCGGAGAGCGTCAGCGCCTTTCCCTCGTGGTAGGTCTCGCGCGGGATTTCCCGCGATGCCCGCGCCAGATCGGGAATGCGCTGGGCGAACTGCCGGGCGACCACGTTCGACATGGCGTCGGCGGTGATCATCGCGAAATCGGTCGCTGTGTGGGTGCCGCCCGTTACCATCCGGATCGCCTCGCGGCGACTGAGAACGCGCTCGCCCCGTCCTTGCGCGATGGCCATGCACAGATCGCCGAGCGAAGCCTGTGCGAACTCGCGGCCCATGCCGGGCTGGTGCGTCCGGTCGAGCCGGGCTTGGAGGCCATCGACCAAGCGAGCACGAAGGCCGGGTCCGCTGTTCCAGTCCGTGTCCACAGTGTTGATTTCGCACGTCGGCCCGTAGTCACGATTGCTGGCGTCCGCCATCACCCCGAGCACCGCGTCTCGCGCCGCCTGCTCGACCTTGCCGGTTTCGGGATCCTGCTCGGCCTCGATTTCGGCGAGCCAGTCCTTGACCGCCTTTGCCAGATCATCCGCGGCGACCTGGTTCTTATCGGTCAGGTAGCGGATCAGCTCGAGACCCGGGGCCAGCGCCTCCATGCGCTTGAGCGTCATCTGAGGCCGCGCCGCGAGGATGTCGGCCATGATCGCCGGAAGCTTCCGCTCCTGGGCGAAGAGGCGCGCTTGCGCCAAAAGCCGCGCAGGCGGCTGGATTTGGGTGAGTGCGTTCATTGCTCGCCTCCTTTGGGTTCGGACGGGACGGCCGCCCAGCCGTTTTCGCGCGCTTGGCGCTGCAAGGCCGACGGTGCGGCCGAGTGCTTCGTGTAGTCGTGCTCAGCGGGCGCTTCCGGCTGCGCATCGCCGTCGAGGCCGTCCGCGAAGCCCAGCGCGATCGCTTCCTCAGCGTTCAGCCATGTTTCCGCTGCCAACCAGGACTCAACCCGCGGCACCGGCTGACCGGAGAAGCGGCTGTAGATTTCCGCGTCGGTCCGTCCGACCTTCTCAAGCAGCTCCGCTTCCTTGCGGAGCGCATCCGCATCCCCAGCGATGATCGACCACGGGTGGTGCGCCATCCAGAAGGCTGCGGGATGCATCAGCACCGAGGCACCTCCGCAGATCAGCAGGGAGGCCGAACTCGCAGCGATGCCGCGCACCCGGAACCGCACCCTGCCATGGGCTTCTGCCTCCGCGAGGATCGCGGCACCCTCGAAGGCATCGCCCCCCGGGCTGTTGACGATCACGTCGACGTCGCGACTGGAATGCGCGGCGAGGAACTCGGCCAGCGCCGATGCGGTGTTCCACCCAGCGCCGATGTAGCCCGATATCCTGAAGGTGGGGCGATCCATCAGGGCTCGTCCCGCGTGATGCCCATCTCATCTGCTCGAATCAGGACGTTGTAGGCCGCCGCCGTCACGTTCAGTGCCGAGAAAACCCGGTTCACGCGTTGATTGCCAAGGCCATAGACATTTCGCTTCGACGGATCGATTTGCTCAGACAGCCAACCGGACAGCTCGTCTATTGGCCCGGCGAACCAGGCACGCCACGTCTCGGTCTCGGTCACGGATCTGTTGCTCTCCGAGAATTCGGCTCCTGTGATCCAGACCGCATTACCCAGCCCCACGAATGCCCACGGATCCTTGGAACTGTAGCGGACACCCGCCCACGAGAGCCCATTGCCGACGAGCGAGCAAGCATCTTCTGGGCTTATCCCCGCGAAACCGTCAACGGAGGTGGCCATGGCCATCAACCGAAGCTGCAGCGCCTCAGCGAAGGTATAGCTGCCGTTCACGCGCTTCGGGAACGGCAAGTGGCCGCGCTCAGCGAGCAGGTCAAACCGTTTCGGTGGAATGTCTGCAAGGTAGGCGATTGCGGAACGCTTCATGGTTGTCTCCCTCGGATGAGGAAGCTTCGCATGCGCCGATATTTGCTGTCAATCCCTCTACCTCGTTTGAGGGATATTTTGCATCATGTTTCGCTGCGGAGCTGGTTCCACAGCGGCGACAGCTTCTTGCGGATCACGCTGTCGCTCGGACTGCTCTTTCCGTCCGATTGATCCAGGAACCAGTTCGACATGGCTGCGGTGAGTTCCTTCAGGGTGGGCGGAACCCCATGCTGGTGAACGTAGATCGCCATCGCGCGCCAGAACGCATCCCAATCGTACTTCGGTTCCGGTCCTTTGCCCGCATGCGCCCGACGCATCAGATCGTTTTCCTCTTCGAAGCGGCCCATCTCGGCGACGTCGATCAGCAGGTCACCTGCCGCGACCATCACGCCATCGGCAGGATCAGACACCATCCGCCACTCCCGCTCGCCGATCTTCCGCAGCCGCCGCAAGCGCATAGACGCCGGCCCCGATCCGTCGCGCCGGAACATCGGCAGAAGGTCCGCCATGGCCACCACCACCAGTCCGGCGACGTCCTCATCGCCTGCATGGACCGGCCCAACGCTGGTGACGACCTCGAGGCGCTCCTGGGCGGCCCATTGTGCAACTTGGTGCGGCGCGGCGATCCAGCGGGCGCTGACCTCATCAATCGAAAATAGGGATTGTCCAGGTAGCGGCATCGGCTTCTGTCCTTGTTCTGATTTCATGACACGGTTACGAATGGGTATCGGCGCGCAAGGCGTCAAGCATTTCAGAACAGGATTCCGAATGAACGCGGTGCAATGTCGAATGGCACGGGCAGCAACTGGCCTCGGTATCCGGGAGCTCGCCCAGCGCGCGGGCGTCGCCATCGACACGATCGCGAGGCTCGAGCGCGGCGACACGCTGCGGCCCAGGACGATCAAGGCCATCCGCGATGTGCTGGAAGAGGCCGGGGTGGAATTCATCGAGGCCACCGAGGACGCGGGTGTCGGCGTCCGTCTGAAAGGAGACCGCAATGCCTGACTGGATCCCGGCTTCACTCTCGGTCGAATGGATCGCGCTGGGTGTCTCGCTGCTGGCCATCGCGCTTTCCGTCTTCGCGTTTCGCCAGAACACTCGCTTCCGAACCGGCGATCAGGCGATGGAAGCAGGGCGTCTCGCGGCCGAGATTGGCGAGCAGCTCGGCGACCTCGCGCCCGAGTGCCGACGGCGAAGGCGAACTGGCACGTGCTGATGGCCGCGAACGGGAATTTCCACTCAGGCGCGCGGCAGCAGCTCGACAACGAGATGGAGCAGGCTCTGGCCGATGTGACTTCGCTGCGCGCGCCTGGCCGATCTGTCTGGCGACTTCCCCCGGCTGGGCACCACCCCGCGCTCGAGCAGCGCCTCGTTCAGTTGTGGTCACTCAAGCTTGCCGCGAACAGCATAGCCGCAGGCAATGCCCAGCGCGAAACCAAGCACCAGCAAGCCGTCGACGCACGGCGCGAGACCAGCAATCGTTGAGAAGGAGGCCGATATGGCTGAGACACGGGATTCGGACATCTTCGAGGGATACCTGACCCGCGAGGAACTCGCCGAGAAGCTGGGCGTGCAGCCACAGACGATCGCGAAGTGGAGCACGTACGGGATCGGGCCCGAGTTCGTGAAAGTCGGGCGCCGCGTCTACTACCATGAGCAGACCGTCCGGGAATGGCTGAAAACCCGCGTCGTTCGGAAAGGTTGACTGGCCTGAAAACCGGGTGGAAACCCCGGAAACCCAAAGGTGGAAACCTCATTGGATTGCTGGGTGGAAACCCAGATTTTTCTTTTGTTGCTAGAGACATAGCGCGCTTCCGCCCCCCGCCTCCGTTTGGCGCGCAGGGGGAACCAAAGCCGGGGGGGATGGCCCGCGAGGAGAGCGCGAGACGCGATTTCCGGCCCGCCCGCCCCCTGCCTTCCTCGCGCTGCGCCGACAGAAACAAGCCGCGAGGCGCTTCGCGCCTGTCCTCTGGCTCCCCCCGGTTCCGCGCGCCCCCCCTCATGCTCAGGCGTTCCCTGCGGGCTTCGCAGCAGCCAGCGCCTGCGCGAGCGTCGTTGCTTCGTGCTTGGCCGGGAGACGGTCCACAGAGGCCGCTGTGGCCCGCAGGTGGGCTGCGGTGACCTCCGTCCCGCAGATCACCGCGAGGCAGCCCACCACGTGGCCGTGCGCGGCGCTGAGGACGTGCAGGCCCGGCAGGCCGCGCCCGACGAACTCGAGCATCAGCCGGTCGAGGTCCTCCGTCAGCTCGGCCACCAGATCGTCTTCGTCGCTCATGCCGCTGTCTCCCTTCTCGCTGCCCAAGGACCGTCGGGGATCAGATAGCCGAGGCCTCGTTGCCGCAGGCGCTCGGGCGTCACCAGTTTCTGCTGCAAGAGGCGCTGCACGTCCCCGTTGGTCAAGCTGCTCTGCGGAAGGAAACCGTCCCCATTCACCCAGTCAGCCCGCAGCTTGAGCCGATCATATTCCGAGAAGACCGGCTTCGCAGGAGCCGCACTGGGGCGCTTGTAGTGCCGTCTGCGCTTGTTCCCGTTCTTCGCAGCCTGCTTCGCCCGCCACCGGCGCTCCATTGCCCTGTCGAGTGCCTTCGGCCCGTCAGGAGGGATCGGGTGTTCCTTTCGCGTCGCGGCAGCGATCTCGATGATCTCCGTGTCCGTCAGTCCGAACCGCTCCTTCCAGCCCATCACGTGCTCTCGCGCTGCCCGGTCGCGCCACCAGCTGGGGAGGATGGCATTGGGACCGAAGCCCACCGCCCGCTTCACCCCTTCAAAAAGATCATTCGAAGCCGGCGCCTCGTGCGCGTCCTCCTCCTTTAAAGGTTCTCTTACAGGGTTAGGCGGCAAATTTTGCCGTCGACTTTCCGCGCATTTTTGCCGTCGACTTTCGGCCCGATCGGCTGACTTATCCACAGCCTCGAAGCCGTCCTCGAAGGCGAAAACGTAGCGTGTCGCGGCGCGCTTGAGCCGCCCGCCCGTTCCCCTCACCCGGCGCAGGAGCCCGCGCGCCTCGAGCTCTGCCAGATGGTTCCGGACGCTCCGCTCGGACATGCAGGCGTCCGTGGCGATGCGCTTGTGCGAGGGGAAGCATCCGTTCTCGGGGTTGTGGCGATCCGCGAGGCAGAGCAGGACCGTTTTCGTCGCAGGCTTCATGTCGCGCTGCTTCATGGCCCAGTTGGTGGCTTGGTAGCTCATGAGCGCGCCCCCCCTGCGAAGGAGGCGAACACAGGTTCGAACTCGAGCAGCCATCTGTCCGTGTCCGCAAACCTGACGATCTTCCTGCGCGCCTCAAGCCGCTTGAGGATTTCACGCAGGTCGCCCGCCTCGATCCCCGCGTCCTCGGCAAGGCGCTCTGGCGTCGCCAGACACCCGTTGTCCGGGCAATGGCAGTCCGCGAGGTAGACCAGAACCATCCGCTCATCGAGCGGCACGTCGCAGGCCTTGACGGCCCAAAGGGTGGCTTCGTGGCTCATGCCGCTGCCCTCCCGTTGAACGCCGCATTGGCGCTTGTGCGAGTCGGCCAGAGCACGTATTCTGCAGACCTCATTTGCCCAAATGAGACCTTCTGAACCCCGGTCGCGCCCTTGGCATGGCCGGGGTTTTCCTTTGCCTCCTGGGGCCATTCCGAGGGACAAAAAAAGCCCGGATTCAGGCCAATCTGCACGACCGTGCAGTTTCGACCGGGATTCCGGGCTTCTGGAAAGCCGCTAAGTGTTTGATTGATATTGGTCGGAGTGAGAGGATTCGAACCTCCGGCCCCTGCCTCCCGAAGACAGTGCTCTACCAGGCTGAGCTACACTCCGACCGTGAGACGGGCGAATATACCCGACGCGCGGGCTTTGCAAGAGGGACTGCACCCGTGCCGACAGGAATTGCATCACGAAACCCGTTCGGACGACCGTCCGCCCCCCTTGCGCTCATGCCCGGCTCCGGGCAAGGAGAGGCGCACCAATCGCAAGGCCCTGCCCATGCCTGTCCGCCTGACCAACCTCGCGGCGCTCGCCGCCCTGCCCTTCGACGAGTTCATCGACGTGCGATCTCCGGCGGAATATGCCGAGGATCACCTGCCCGGCGCGGTGAACCTGCCGGTGCTCTCGGATGACGAGCGCGCCCGGGTGGGCACGATCCATGTGCAGCAGGACCGATTTCTGGCGCGCAAGATCGGCGCGGCACTGGTGGCGCGCAATGCCGCCGCCCATCTCGAAGGCCCGCTGGCGGATCGTCCGGGCGGCTGGCGGCCGTTGGTCTATTGCTGGCGCGGCGGGCAGCGGTCCGGCGCGTTCACCTCTATCCTGCAACAGATCGGTTGGCGCGCGGACACGATCGAAGGCGGCTGGCGCAGCTATCGGCGACTCGTGGTCGCGGCGCTTTATGACAACCCGTTTCCCTGCCCCGTCGTGCTGATCGACGGCGGCACCGGCAGCGCCAAGACACGGCTGCTGGCGCATCTGGCCGACGAGGGCGCGCAGGTGCTCGATCTCGAGGCGATGGCCGGGCATCGCGGTTCGGTCTTTGGCCTGATCGGCGCGGCGCAACCCTCGCAAAAGGCGTTCGAGTCAACGCTCGCCGCCGCCATGGCGCGGCTCGATCCCGCCCGCCCGGTCTTTGTCGAGGCCGAGAGCGCGCGCATCGGCCACATAACCCTGCCCCCGGCACTGGCTATGGCGATGAAGGCGGCCCGCGCGGTGCGGATTGAGGCGCCGATAGCGGCGCGGGTGGCGCATATCCTCGGGGAATACGCGGACATGATCGCCGACCCGGAGCGGCTCGACACGATCCTCGGGCGGCTGGTGCGCTATCACGGGTATGCCCAGGTGACCGACTGGCGCGCGCTCGCGGCGACCGAAGCCTTTGCGCCGCTGGTCGAGGCGCTCATCACCACCCATTACGACCCACGCTATACCCGCATGAGCCGGGCCGAGGCCGCGCCGCTCGCCCTGCCCGATCTCGCGCCGCCGACGCTGCGCAGCAGCGCCCGGCACCTGATTGCGCGCTACGCCTAGGCCGCCGCGCGCACCACCTCGGCCAGCGCGGCCTCTACCAGCTCCGGTCCCGCGCCGGGGCGCACCGCCCCCTCCGACAGCATCCGCCGCCAGCCGCGCGCGCCGGGCCGCCCCGCGAAAAGGCCCAGCATGTGCCGCGTGATCTGGTTGAGCCGCCCGCCCGCCATGAGATGCCCCTCGATATAGGGCAGCATGGCGCGCACCGCGCCCTCGGCCGTGCTGTCCGGCCCCGGCGCGCCAAAGATCCGCCGGTCGGCAGCGCACAGGATGTCGGCGGGCTGATGATAGGCCGCGCGCCCCACCATGACGCCGTCAAGGCCCGAGCCGAGCAGCGCCTCGGCCTCGTCGAGCGAGGTGACGCCGCCATTGATCGACACGTGCAGGTTGGGAAAGAGCATCTTCATCCGCTGAACGAGACCATAATCGAGCGGCGGGATTTCGCGGTTGTCCTTCGGGCTGAGCCCTTGCAGCCACGCCTTGCGCGCATGAACGATGACGCGCGTCACCCCCGCCGCCACGATCCGCGACAGAAATTCAGGCAAGATCTCCTCGGGGTCCTGATCATCGACGCCGATGCGGCACTTGACCGTCACCTCGCGCGGTTGCGCGTCAATCATCGCGGCACAACACTCGGCCACAAGCGCGGGCTGCGTCATCAGCACCGCGCCGAAGGTGCCCGATTGCACCCGGTCCGAGGGGCAGCCGCAATTGAGGTTGATCTCGCCATAGCCCGCCTCCGCCCCCAACTTTGCTGCCTGCGCCAGCTCCGCAGGGTCCGACCCGCCCAGTTGCAGCGCAACGGGATGCTCCTGCGGGGAATGGTCCAGAAGATGCAACGCCCCGCCCCGCACCAGCGCAGGCGCGGTCACCATCTCGGTATAAAGCAGCGCGTGACGGCTAAGCTGGCGGTGCAGAGCGCGACAATGCCGGTCCGTCCAGTCCATCATAGGGGCCACGGACAACCTAGTGTGTTGATTTATTTGCATTTTGTATCTTCAAACTGTTGGCCTTAGGCCCTGCTACGCGGGGATAGACCCCGATATACCCGAATTTTCCCCTCTGCGACGACTCATTGCACACATGAGTCGCACACGAAAATGGCCTCCATCTACCCGCGCTCCCCTCCGGTGCCTGGCTTGCGTCCGGATCAGACGAAAGGGTGGCTCAGGGGGCTGCCACCTGCAGGCACGTCCATCTCCCGCCTCCAGACCTTTGGCGACCTCATCGACCGATCTATAACCGGTATGTGCGAGGCAGAGAAACCGCCCCGACGCGCGCCAAGGTCGCCACGCTTACCACGCTCAAGCGCGATCTGGGCAAGGAACGGCTTGGTTACACAAAACCCAGCGGCAGGACAGATGGCCATGTCGTGGCCCGCGCGGCAAGCTTCATGTGCCGGCCGACAGCCGTGCAGGTTTCAAGATCGAGGGCGAGCGCCCGCCTGAAAACCACCTCGGGCGCTGGGGCTGGGCCGTTCCGGAGGCGGGCAAGCACCCGCTGAACCAGTCCGGGATCGACCGCCTTCACCGCATCCTGATCGGCGATGATCGCCTGACCCCCATCGGCTTTCGCGACGACGGGATCTTTCCGGGAGAGAGGGACCACAACAACCAACCGTTGCCCGGGTTCCTCAACCCCGCCGATGAAATGCATGCGACGGTATACTCTTTCTGCGCTGCCGCGTCGCTGATATAGAAGTGCCACACACACCCTGTCAGGAGCACCCCATGTCGAAGATCAAGGTAGACAACCCCATCGTCGAAATGGATGGCGACGAGATGACCCGCATCATCTGGGCCTTCATCAAGCAGAAACTCGTCCTCCCCTATCTCGATCTTGACCTGCTCTATTACGATCTCGGCATCGAGGAACGCGACCGCACCGAGGACCGCATCACCATCGACGCCGCCGAAAAGACGCTTGAAACCGGCGTCGCTGTCAAATGCGCCACGATCACGCCCGACGAGGCACGCGTCGAGGAATTCGGCCTGAAGAAGATGTGGAAGTCGCCCAATGGCACGATCCGCAACATCCTTGGCGGGGTGGTGTTCCGCGCGCCGATCATCTGCCGCAACGTGCCGCGTCTCGTGCCCGGCTGGACCAAACCGATCGTGATCGGTCGCCACGCCTTTGGCGACCAGTACAAGGCCACGGACATGAAATTCCCCGGCCCCGGCACGCTCAGCATGAAATTCGTGGGCGAGGACGGCACCGTGATCGAGGAAGAGGTGTTCCGCGCGCCCTCCTCGGGCGTCTACATGGGCATGTACAACCTCGACGCCTCGATCATCGACTTCGCCCGCGCCAGCATGAATTACGCGCTCGATCTGGGCTGGCCGCTTTACCTCAGCACGAAGAACACCATCCTCAAGCAATATGACGGGCAGTTCATGGCTCTCTTTCAGAAGGTCTATGAAGCGGAATTCAAGGAACGCTTCGAGGCGGCGGGGATCGAATACCAGCACCGCCTGATCGACGATATGGTGGCCTGCGCGATGAAATGGAACGGCGGCTTCGTCTGGGCGTGCAAGAACTATGACGGCGATGTGCAGTCCGACACCGTGGCGCAGGGCTTCGGCTCGCTCGGCCTGATGACCTCGCAACTGCTGACGCCAGACGGCAGGATCATGGAGGCCGAGGCCGCCCATGGCACCGTCACCCGCCACTATCGCCAACACCAGCGCGGCGAGGCGACATCGACCAATTCCATCGCTTCGATCTACGCCTGGACCGGCGCGCTGAGGCATCGTGCCAAACTCGACGGCAACGAGCCGCTGCGCCATTTCGCCGAAACGCTGGAGCGGGTCGTGGTCGAGACCGTCGAATCGGGCCACATGACCAAGGATCTTGCCCTTCTTGTCGGCCCCGATCAGGGCTGGCTGACCACCATGGGCTTTCTTGAAAAGGTGGCCACGAATCTCGACGCGGCGCTTGGGGGCTGAACGGCACGCACCCCTTGGCAGGGCCCGACCTACACGGTAAGAGGGGCGGAAATCCGGGAAGGGGTGCGGCGTGAGCAATACCGACAGTTTCATCGAGGAAGTCACCGAAGAGGTGCGCCGCGACCGGCTTTACGCACTGATGCGCCGCTATGGCTGGATCGCAGTGCTGGCGATCCTGCTGCTGGTGGGGGGCGCGGCCTGGAACGAGTGGCGCAAGGCGCAGGCGCAGGCCCGCGCCGAGGCCTTTGGCGACGCCATTCTCGCCGCGCTGGCCGTCCCCGAGAGCGAGGGCCGCGCGCACGCGCTGGACGCCATCGAGGCCCCCGGCCCCGGCGGCGCGGCGGTGCGCGACCTTCTCGCCGCCTCCGAGCGTACAGAGTCCGACCCGGCGGGCGCGGCTGCGCAGCTTCTGGCCGTGGCTGACCGCACCGGCGTGCCGCCGGTCTATCAGCAGATCGCCACACTCAAGGCGGTGGCCCTGCCCGGATCGGGACTGAGCGCCGAGGAGCGCCGCGCGCGTCTTGCGCCCTTTGCCGCAAGCACCGGCCTTTTGCGGCTTCTGGCCGAGGAACAGCTTGCGCTCATCGACATCGAGACCGGCGCGCGCGAAGCCGCGCTTGACCGACTGGCGGCGCTGGCCATGGATGCCGAGGCGACTGCGGCCTTGCGTCGCCGCGTCACACAGGTGATTGTGGCGCTGGGTGAGGACCCGCCTGAAATGCGGGGCCTGAGTGACGATCTGCCCGCCGGTCAATAAGGCGACGCAGCACAAGGGACGAACGGGGGCGGCAGTGGTAACGGCGAAAACGGTTCTGATCGGGGCGCTTGCGGCCCTTGTCCTCGCGGGATGCGCCAAGAAGGATCCCGTCCTTCCCGGTGAGCGCGAGAATATCCGCGACGTGCTCCAGACAGAGGCGCGCCGCGCTCAGGCCAGCGAGACGCCGGTGAACCGCGCCCTGCCCCTCGCGCTACCCGCCGCAGAGCTCAATCCCGAGTGGCGCCAGCGCCACGGCACGCCGATCGGGCGCACGGCGCATCCCGCGCTGTCCTCTGCGCCCGCACTGGCCTGGGCGGCCAGTATCGGCACCGGAGACGGACGGCGCGTGCGCATCACCGCCGATCCAGTGGTGGCTGGCGGACGCATCTTCACCCTTGATGCGCTGGCGCGCGTGACGGCGGTCTCGACCGCTGGTCAGGTGCTGTGGACGCGCGACCTGACCCCGCCGAACCAGAGCAGCACCAGCGCCTCGGGCGGCGGGCTGGCCTTTGGCGAGGGCAAGCTTTTCGTGGTGTCGAATTTCGGTCTGATCTCGGCGCTCGATGCGGTCACGGGCGCGGTGATCTGGCAGCAGAAACTCGATGCGCCCACCACCGCCGCGCCTTCGGTGCATGACGGCCTTGTCTATGTCGTCGCGGGCGACGAGGTCGCCTGGGCGATCGAGACCGATACGGGCCGCGTGCGCTGGCAATTGTCCGGCACGCCCGACATCCATAACGTGCTGGGCGGCCCGGCCCCCGCAATCACCGACAAATACGTGGTTTTCGCCTTCGGCGCGGGCGAGGTCCAGGGCGCATTCCGCAAGGGTGGCCTGCGCCTCTGGGACGCGCAGATCGCCGGAGAGCGGCGCGGCGTGGCCAGCGGGCGCGTGCGCGACATAACCGGCGATCCGGTAGTGATGGGCGACCGGGTCTTTGTCGGAAGCCATGCCGGGCGCATGGTCGCCCTCGGCATCGGCAGCGGCAAGCGCCTCTGGACCGCCGAGGAAGGTCCGCTCAACCCGGTCTGGCCTGCGGGCGACTCGATTTTCCTGATCAGCGACCGCAACGAACTCGTGCGCCTCTCGGCCGAGGATGGTAGCCGCATCTGGGGCCACGCCCTGCCGCTGTTCACGGAACGCAGGCCCAAGCGGCAAGCCCAGATCGTCGGTCATTACGGGCCGGTTCTGGCAGGCGGACAACTCGTCGTCGCCTCGGCGGATGGCAAGCTGCGCCTTTTCGATCCTGTCTCCGGTCAGCAGGTGCGCGGAATCGACCTGCCCGGTGGCGCCACCTCCAACCCCGTGGTGGCGGGCGGCACGCTTTATGTCGTCACGAAAAAGGGGCAGCTTCTGGCTTTCCGTTAAGCGCGCGATCTAGTATGACCGCCGTCTGACCGGCAGGAGCGTCGATCCATGTCCTTTACTCTCGCAATCGTGGGGCGGCCCAATGTGGGCAAGTCCACGCTGTTCAACCGCCTTGTCGGCAAGCGCCTCGCGCTGGTCGATGACCGCCCCGGCGTCACGCGCGACCTGCGCGAGGGCGCGGCGCGTCTGGGCGATCTGCGTTTTACCGTGATCGACACGGCGGGGCTGGAAGAGGTCACCGACGAGAGCCTTCAGGGCCGGATGCGAAAGCTCACCGAACGCGCGGTCGATATGGCCGATATCTGCCTCTTCGTGATCGACGCGCGCGCGGGCGTGACCCCCACGGATGAGGTCTTTGCCGACATCCTGCGCAGGCGCTCGGCCCATGTCATCCTTGCCGCCAACAAATCCGAAGGTTCCGCCGCCGATGCGGGCGTGTTCGAATCCTATGGGCTCGGTCTCGGCGATCCCATCCGCCTTTCCGCCGAGCATGGCGAGGGCATGAATGAACTTTATGCCCGCCTCATGCCGCTCTCGGACGCATTCGCCGCCCGCGCCGAGGCCGAGGCCCCCGAAACCGACGTGCTGATCGACACCGACGTGAGCGACGAAGACGCCGCCCCCGAATGGCGCCCGACGCCCGCACGCCCGCTTCAAGTGGCGGTAGTCGGCCGGCCCAATGCCGGGAAATCCACGCTGATCAACAAGATACTGGGCGAGGATCGGCTTCTGACCGGCCCCGAGGCCGGCATCACCCGCGACGCGATCTCGCTCCGCCTCGACTGGGACGGGCTGCCGATGCGCATCTTCGATACCGCCGGAATGCGCAAGAAGGCCAAGGTTCAGGACAAGCTGGAAAAGCTCTCGGTTTCCGACGGGTTGCGCGCGGTCAAGTTCGCCGAGGTGGTCGTGGTCCTGCTCGACGCCGCCATTCCCTTCGAGCAGCAGGATCTGCGCATCGCCGATCTGGCCGAACGCGAGGGACGCGCCGTCGTGGTGGCGGTCAACAAATGGGACGTGGAAGAGGACCGGCAGGGCAAGCTGCGTACCTTGAAAGAAGCGTTCGACCGGCTCTTGCCGCAATTGCGCGGCGCGCCACTGGTCACGGTCTCGGCCAAGACCGGCAAGGGGCTGGACCGGCTGCGCGAGGCGGTGGAAAAGGCGCACGAGGTCTGGAACCGCCGTGTGCCCACGGCACAGCTCAACCGCTGGCTGGTGGGAATGCTGGAACAGCACCCGCCGCCCGCGCCCGGCGGTCGCCGTGTCAAGCTCCGCTACATCACCCAGGCCAAGACCCGCCCGCCGGGATTCGTGGTGATGTGCAGCCATCCCGACAAGCTGCCCGACAGCTACACGCGCTATCTTGTCAACGGGTTGCGCGAAGCCTTCGACATGCCGGGCACGCCGATCCGGCTCTATGTGCGCGGGCAGTCGGACAAGAACCCCTACAAGGACCGCAAGAAACCGGGGCCGTCACGCCTGCGCAAGCATCTCTAGGCCGGGGGCGCCCCCCGAAGCGCGGCCCCTGCCTAGCCGCCCGTATGGCTCATGTGCCGCGACACGCGGCCATCGACGCTCTGGCGGGAATAGTCGAAATCGTGGCCCTTCGGTTTCATCGCGATCGCTGCCCGGATCGCCGCCTCCAGGGGCGCGTCGTCGCGGGGGTTGTTGCGCAGGGCCGCGCGCAGGTCGGCCATGTCATCCTGCCCCAGACACATGAACAATTCGCCCGTGCAGGTCAGCCGCACGCGGTTGCAGCTTTCGCAGAAATTATGCGTGAGCGGCGTGATGAAACCGATCTTCTGCCCGGTCTCCTCCAGCCGCACATAGCGCGCCGGCCCGCCGGTGCGCTCGGCCAGATCGCTCAGCGTATAATGCTCCGCCAGCCGCGCGCGCAGATCGCTCAGCTTCCAGTACTGGCCCAGCCGGTCCTCGTTGCCGATATCGCCCATGGGCATGACCTCGATAAAGGTCAGGTCCATGTCGCGGCTCTTGCACCAGTCCACCAGGGCGAAAAGCTCGTCCTCGTTGAAGCCCTTGAGCGCCACGGTGTTGATCTTGACGCGCAAACCCGCCGCCTGCGCCGCGTCGATACCGCGCAAGACCTGCGGCAACCGCCCCCAACGGGTGATGTCGGCGAATTTCTGCTCGTCGAGCGTATCGAGCGAGACATTGACCCGCCGCACCCCCGCAGCATGGAGGTCCGCCGCAAAGCGCTCCAGCTGAGAACCGTTGGTGGTCAGCGTCAATTCCTTGAGACGGCCCGCCTCAAGATGCCGCGTCATGGCATTGAAAAATGTCATGATCCCCTTGCGCACCAGCGGCTCTCCGCCGGTGATCCGCAGCTTCTCCACCCCGAGCCGGATGAAGGTGGAACACATGCGGTCAAGCTCCTCCAGCGTCAGAAGCTCCTTCTTCGGCAGAAAGGTCATGTTCTCCGACATGCAATAGACGCAGCGAAAATCGCAGCGGTCGGTGACGGAGACACGCAGATAGGAGATGGCGCGCTGAAACGGGTCGATGAGCGGGGCGTCTGTCATGGTGCAAACCTATTCCCGCGCCCGCGCTGCGGCAAGGGGGATATGCGTGCAGGGTCATCTTGTCCGTTGCGGGGCGCATTGCGCGGCGTTACCCTGTCATTATGGCTATGAGCTTGCGTTTTTCCCTTGTATTTCTGCTTCTCGGCGGCTGTTCACTGATCGAGCCGCACGCCACGACCGCCGCCCCGCCGCCTGACGCGGTTGTGATCGACACACCCGAGACCGCGCCCGCCGCCCCGCAACCGCCCCGCGCGATCCTGCCCGCAACCACCGTCGCCTCGCTCGGAGATGTGCGCGAGGCGGGGCTGTGGATGCGCACGCCTCTCGTCTCAGAGCCCATGCGCGGCACGGTGCGCGACCCAGCCACCGGACGCTCGGTCACGCTCGATCTCATCCCCATCGAAGGCGCGCCGGGCGCGGGCAGCCGCCTGTCGCTTGCCGCCTATCAGGCACTTGGCCTGCCGCTCACCGCGTTGCCGGAACTGAGGGTGTCGGCGGGGGGGTGAGCCGGTTATTCCACCGTCACCGATTTCGCCAGATTGCGCGGCTGATCCACATCGGTGCCCTTGGCGATGGCCGTATGATAGGCGATGAGCTGCGCGGGCAGCGCATAGAGGATCGGCGCCAGCACAGGATCGACCGCAGGCAGGGTGACCGCCTGAAACGTGCCCGCGCCCGCCGCCGCCACGCCTGCCGCATCCGACACGAGCACGATCCGCCCGCCGCGCGCCATCACCTCCTGCATGTTCGATACGGTCTTCTCGAAAAGCGCGTCGCACGGCGCCATGACAATGACCGGCATCGTCTCGTCAATGAGCGCGATGGGGCCATGCTTCAACTCGCCCGAGGCATAGGCTTCGGCATGGATATAGCTGATTTCCTTGAGTTTCAGCGCCCCTTCCAGCGCCAGCGGATACATCGCGCCACGCCCGAGGAAAAGTGCGCTTTGCGCGCCCGACAGATCGCGCGCCACGTCGCGGATCGCGCCGTCGATCTCCATCGCCGTGTTGAGCGTGGCCGGCAGGCCGCGCAGCGCCGAGAGCAGATCGGAAAGCCGCTCGGCGCTCATTTCGCCGCGCGCCCGCGCCGCCTTGAGCGCAAGCATCAGCAGCACGGTCAACTGACAGGTAAAGGCCTTGGTCGAGGCGACGCCGATCTCTGTCCCGGCTTGAATGGGCAGCGCCAGGTCGCTCTCGCGGGCGATGGAGCTGGTTTCGACATTGACCACCGCAAGGATGCTGTCAGCCCGGTCGCGGCAATAGCGCAGCGCGGCCAGCGTGTCGGCGGTCTCGCCCGACTGGCTCACGAAAATGGCCACGGTGCCGGGGGAGATGGGCGGCTCGCGATAGCGGAACTCCGAGGCGATATCGACCTCGACCGGCAGCCGCGCCAGTTGCTCGAACCAGTATTTTGCCGTGAGACAGGCGTAATAGGCCGTGCCGCAGGCCACGAGCACCAGCCGTTCCACCCGTGCGAAATCGGGCATGGCCTCGGGCAGGACGATCTCGTTGCCGTCATCGCTCAGGTAATGGCGCAGCGCATTGCCGATCACCATCGGCTGTTCGGCGATTTCCTTGGCCATGAAATGCCGGTGCCCGCCCTTGTCCACCCGCGCGCTGTCGATGGCGATCTGCGTGACGGGCCGGTTCACCAGCCGCCCGTCGGCATCGGTGATCGTCACCCCCGCGCGCGCCACCACGGCAATATCGCCCTCTTCCAGATAGGTAATCCGGTCTGTCATCGGGGCCAGCGCGATGGCGTCCGAGCCGACATACATCTCGCCCTCGCCATGGCCGATGGCCAGCGGGCTGCCCGCGCGCGCGGCGATCATCAGATCGCCCTCGCCGTCAAACAGGAACAAAAGCGCATAAGCCCCCCTGAGCCGCGCGATAGTGGCGCGGGCGGCGGCCTCGGGCGTCATGCCCTGCTGCATGTGATGCTGCGCAAGCAGCGCCACGGTCTCGGTATCGGTATCGGTCTCGTGGCCGATCCCGGCTGCGGCCAACTCGGCGCGCAGCTCGCGGAAATTCTCGATGATGCCGTTATGCACCACGGCGACCGGGCCGGCCTTGTGGGGGTGTGCGTTTTGCTCGGTCGGCGCGCCATGGGTGGCCCAGCGGGTATGGCCGATCCCGGCCTTGCCCGCGAGCGGGTGATGCACCAGCATGTCCGAGAGATTGACAAGCTTGCCCACGGCGCGACGGCGGTCAAGCACCCCGTCGTTGATCGTGGCTATGCCCGCGCTGTCATAGCCGCGATATTCCAGCCGCTTGAGCGCCTCCACCAGCACCGGCGCGGCCTCGTGATTTCCCAGAACGCCAACGATTCCGCACATGGTTACTCTCCCTTGCTCGCTTGCGCCCTGAGCGCGCGCAACCGTTCGAAAAGCCGGATGGCAAAGCCGGGCTTGTTCTCCTGCCGCGCCCGCCCGACCGCCAGCGCGCCCGGTGCCACATCGCGGGTGATGACCGACCCCGAGGCTGTCATCGCGCCATCCCCCACCGTCACCGGCGCGACAAGCATGGTGTCCGAGCCGATGAACACCCCCCGCCCGATGGTGGTGCGGTGCTTCATCACGCCGTCATAGTTGCAGGTGATCGTCCCTGCCCCGATATTGCTGCCCTCGCCGATCTCGGCATCGCCGATATAGCTCAGATGGTTGACCTTCGCGCCCTCGGCAATCAGCGCGTTCTTGACCTCGACAAAATTGCCGATGCGCACATCCTCCGACAACTCCGCGCCAGGGCGCAGCCGGGCATAGGGCCCGACCACCGCCCCGCGTGAGACATGACACCCCTCAAGATGCGAAAACGCCCGGATCAGCGCGCCGCTTTCCACCGTCACGCCGGGGCCGAAAACCACAAATGGCTCGATCACCGCATCGCGCCCCACCATCGTGTCGCGGGCGAAATGCACCGTCTCGGGGGCTTGCAGGGTCACGCCTGTTTCCAGCGCCTCGGCGCGCGCGCGCGCCTGAAAGGCGGCCTCGGCGGCAGCCAGTTCCGCGCGAGAATTGACGCCAAGCGTCTCTGCCTCGGCGCAGGTGACAGCCGTGGCCGAGAGACCCCGCGCGCGCGCCAGCGCCACGATATCGGTCAGGTAATATTCCCCCGCCACATTGTCATTGCCGACGGCGTGGACCAGATCGAACAGCACCGGGGCCGAGGCCATCACCACCCCGCTGTTGCACAGCCCGATCGCCCGCTCCGCCTCGGTCGCGTCCTTGAACTCGACGATCCGCTCCAGCACCTCGCCCGCCATCACCAGCCGCCCGTAGCGGCCCGGATCGTCGGCCTCGAACCCGAGCACGACGACATCATGCCGCGCCCGCGCCTCGGCCATGCATTCCAACGTCTCGGGGCGGATTAAGGGCGTATCGCCATAGAGCACAAGCACATCGCCTGCGAAATCGCCAAGCGCGGGCGCGGCCTGCACCACGGCGTGCGCGGTCCCCAGCTGCTCGGCCTGGACAACCACCTGCGCCTCGGGATCAAAGGCCAGCGCCACCTTGCGCACCTGCTCCGCCCCGTGGCCTGCCACCACCACCACACGCTCCGGCCCCAGTGCCATCCCGGCAGACATGGCGTGAATCAGCATCGCCTCTCCCGCGACCGGGTGCAAAACCTTGGGCAGGTCCGAGTTCATGCGGGTTCCCATGCCGGCGGCAAGGACGATGAGGGCAAAGGGCATGGGCATTTCCGTGACAGGACAAGAAAAGGCCGTTCTATCTGTTCGCGGAATATACGCAAGGGCAGGGAAAACCTTGTGGGCCTCGCCTGTCGGGGCTAAGCGGGGTCTTGCCGGACAACAGGAGGGGGCGCATGCGCACCGTGGTTTTCGATCTCGACGGCACGCTCGCCGACACAAGCGGCGATCTCATCGCCGCCGCCAATGCCTGTTTTCGCGGCATGGGCGCGGGCGATCTGCTCTGTGCCTCACGCGATGCGGGCGTGGCGCTGCGTGGCGGGCGGGCGATGCTGCGGCTGGGGATGGAGCGGCTCGGGCGCGGCGCGGACGAGGCCGAGATCGACCGCCAATACCCGGTGCTGCTTGCCGCCTACGAGGGCGCGATAGACACCCATACACGGCTTTATCCCGGCGCGATAGACGCGGTCGAGGGGCTGCGCGGCACGGGCTACCGTGTGGCGATCTGCACCAACAAGCCCGAGGCGCTGGCGCGGCTCCTGCTTGACCGACTGGGCGTGCTGGAGACGTTTCACGCACTGACCGGCGCCGATACGCTGGCGGTGCGCAAGCCCGATCCCGAACACCTCACCGAGACCGTGCGCCGCGCGGGCGGCGATCCGGCGCGCGCGCTTCTGGTGGGCGATTCAGACACCGACCGCGAGACCGCGCGCGCTGCAGGCATGCCCTCGGTTCTCGTTGGCTTCGGGCCGTCCGGGGCCGACATGGCCGCGCTGGAACCGGACGCGATCATCGCCCATTACAACGAGTTGCCCGGAGTCGTGACACGGCTCATCGGATAAGAACGGCGATCACCTGTCGCCCGCTGTCCCCTCACCGCCCCCGATTATGCGTTCTTGCATACATATCCGCGATCATCCTGCTGGCTGTCTTTTCAAACGCGCAAGGGATGATCGCGTGGATCAAGGCCGCACCCCCCGCCGCAAAAAGCCGCAGCGCAAAACGCCCGGCAAAGGCCGCGTGTTCGAGATAGCTTTCCTCCACGCTGCGCGGATGATCGAGAAAGAGCTTGCTCAGCATGACCGGTTTCCTCCTGTTCGGATCGCTCCCGCAGATTAGCCCAAGCATTGCGTGACATTCTCCCATTTTTCTCGGGTAATTCATATGATATGGGAAATAATCCACCAAAAATGCCTTATGGTGCACATAATGGACGATCTCGACCGCAAGATCCTCGCCGAATTGCAACGCGATGCCACCATTGCCCTCGACGCGCTCGGGGAAAAGGTGGGACTGTCGCGCAATGCCTGCTGGCGGCGCATCCGCGCGCTCGAAGGCGCGGGCGTGATCCGCGCCCGCGTGGCGCTTCTGGACCCTGCGCGCATCGGCCTGCCGCTCACCGTGTTCATGCAATGCCGCGCCGCCGCCCATGATGCCGCGTGGCTCGATGCCTTCGCCCGCGCCATCCGCGCCCTGCCGCAGGTGCAGGGCGTCTGGCGGATGACCGGCGATCTCGATTACCTGATCCGCGCGCAGGTGGCCGACATGGCCGATTACGACCGGCTCTATCGCAGCCTGATCGCGCGCGTGCCCATGGGCGATGTCTCGGCCAGTTTTGTGATGGAGGAGATTCGCGCGACCACCGAACTGCCGCTCGATCACGTCTGACGCACGCCCTCGCGCGCCGTCATCCTCCGGCTCGACCGGAGGATCTCCGGGCCATGAGACCCTCGGACCACGTCCGAGGGTGACGCGGTGCCCCCCATCCGCCATTGTGCCGCCTGCCGACCGTGGTAAAGTCCGCGCGCGGCAGAAAGGGAGACGCGCCATGGCCTCTCGGGTGATTCCGGTCGATCCCTTCGATCTGGTGATTTTCGGCGGCACCGGCGATCTGGCCCGGCGCAAGATCCTGCCCGCGCTCTTCCGCCGCTACGTCGCCGGGCAATTCGAGGCCGATATCCGTCTCATCGGCGCTGCCCGCTCGGAGATGGACGCCCAAGGATACCGCGCCTTCGCCCGTGATGCGATCACCGAATTCGCCCCCGACGCGGCCAACCGCAAGAAGGCTCTCGCCACCTTTGTCGACATGCTCGATTACGTCATTCTCGACGCGCGCGGCGAGGACGGGTGGGAGGCGCTCGCGCGGAAGACCCGCAAGGACCGCATCCGCGCCTACTACTTCTCCGTTGGCCCGTCGCTGTTTGGCGATCTGGCCAAGCGGCTGCAAAAGCACGGGCTGGCCGATGGCGATGCGCGCATCGTGGTGGAAAAACCCTTCGGTCACGATCTCGACAGCGCGCGCGCCCTCAACCGCACGCTGGCGCGCCATTTCGACGAGGGTCAGATCTACCGCATCGATCATTACCTCGGCAAGGAGACGGTGCAGAACCTCATGGCGATCCGCTTCGGCAACGTGCTGTTCGAGCCGCTCTGGAACAGCCAGTATGTCGATCACATCCAGATCACCGTGGCCGAAAGCGTGGGCGTGGGCGGGCGGGCCGAGTATTATGATCGCGCGGGCGCGATGCGCGACATGGTACAGAACCACCTGATGCAGCTTCTGTGCCTCATCGCGATGGAGCCGCCCGCCAAGTTCGACCCCGACGCCGTGCGCGACGAAAAGCTCAAGGTCATCCGCGCACTCGATCCCGTCGCCCCCGAAAACGTCGTGCGCGGCCAGTATGAGGGCACCGAGACCCAGCCCGATTACCGCAGGCAGGCCGAGAACCCCGAGAGCATGACCGAAAGCTTTGTCGCCCTCAAGGCGCATATCTCCAACTGGAGATGGGCGGGCACGCCCTTCTACCTGCGCACCGGCAAGCGTCTGCGAGAGCGCGCCAGCGAAATCGCCGTGGTGTTCAAGGATGCACCCCATTCGATCTTCGGCCCCGAGGCCGGGCGTCACCGCAATATCCTGACGATCCGGCTGCAACCCAACGAGGGGATCGAGCTTGGCGTGACCATCAAGGAACCGGGACCGGGGGGAATGCGCCTGATCGACGTGCCGCTTGACATGACCTTCGCCGAGGCGCTCGGGCCGGAAGAGGCCGATTTTCCCGACGCCTACGAGCGGCTCATCATGGATGTGATCCGGGGCAACCAGACGCTGTTCATGCGCGGCGACGAGGTCGAGGCCGCCTGGGCCTGGACCGATCCGATCATCGCCGAGTGGCAGGTGGCGGGCGCAACCCCCCTGCCCTATGCCACCGGCTCTTCCGGCCCCGACGATGCGCTCATGCTGATGCATCGCGACGGCCGCCGCTGGCGGGAGATACGCCCATGACCCTCACCGAGTATCCCGATACCGAATTGCTGGCCCTTGGCCTTGCCGACACGCTTTCAAGCGAATTGCGCATGGTGCTTGGCCACAAGGAACGAGCGCTTTTCGTCGTGCCGGGTGGCACCACGCCGGGGCCGATCTTCGACGCACTTTGCGACGCCGATCTCGACTGGGGCCGCGTCGATATCCTGCTCTCGGACGAACGCTGGCGCCCCGAGGTGCATGTCCGCTCCAACACGCGGCTCATTCGCGCCCGCCTGCTCACAGGGCGCGCTGCGGCGGCGCGCTTTCTGCCGCTCTATGTCCGGTCAGACTCGCCCGAGGCGGTGCTGCCGGAACTCGAATCCAACATATCCCCCGTCCTGCCCATCGACATCTGCCTTCTGGGCATGGGAACGGACATGCATACCGCTTCGCTCATTCCGGGGGCCGAGGGGCTCGAGGCCGCGCTCGATGATCGCGCGCCCATCCTTGTGCCGATCCGCGCAAAGGGTGAGGATGAGGCGCGCGTGACGCTTTCAGCGTGCGTTCTGGCGGGGGCAATCTGCACCCATATCGTCATCACCGGCGCGCGAAAGCGCGAAGCCCTTGAGCGCGCGCGCCACCTGCGCCCCATCGAGGCCCCGGTGGCCGCTATTCTGGGCAACGCCACCGTGCATTGGGCACCCGAGGAGTAAGCCCATGTGGGACAGGCTGAAAGCCGAAGCCAAGGCTACGCGCGACCGCGCCATCCTGACGCTCTTCGACGATCCCGACCGCGCCGCCGCCTTCTCCCTGCGCCACGACGGGATGCTCTTCGACTATGCCAAGACCACGCTGACCGAAAGCGCCCGCGCCGCCCTTCTCGACCTTATGCGCGCGCAAGGGCTGGAGGCGCGACGCGCCGCGATGTTTGCGGGCGAAGCGATCAACGAGACCGAAGGCCGCGCCGTGCTCCACACTGCGCTGCGCGATCTGACCTCCGACGCGCTGAGGCTCGACGGCACCGACATTCTCGGGGACATCCGCGCCACCCGCGCCCGGATGGCCGGGTTTGCCCGCCAGATCCGCGTCGATGGCTGGCGCGACGTGGTCAATATCGGCATCGGCGGCTCACATCTCGGCCCCGAAATGACCACCCGCGCGCTTGCGCCCTACCATGACGGGCCGCGTTGCCATTTCGTCTCCAACGTGGACGGGGCCGATATCGGCGACACGCTGGCGGGCCTCGATCCCGCGCGCACGCTTTTCATCATCGCCTCCAAGACCTTCACCACCATCGAGACCATGACCAATGCCGCCACCGCGCGCGACTGGCTCATCTCCCATGGCCGCGATCCGGGCGCGCATCTGGCCGCTGTCTCCTTGGCCACGGAGCACACCGCCAAATGGGGGATCGACCCCGCGCGCGTCTTCGGCTTCGGCGATTACGTGGGCGGGCGCTATTCGGTCTGGGGGCCGATCGGGCTGCCCTTGATGATCGCCATCGGCCCGGAGCGGTTTACCGAGTTCCTGCAAGGGGCCGAGGCGATGGACCGCCATTTCCGCGACGCGCCCCTTGCCGCCAACATGCCCGTCCTGCTCGCCCTCACCGGCCTCTGGCACCGGCAGGCGCTTGGATACGCCACCCGCGCCGTATTGCCCTATGATCAACGCCTCGCCCGCCTGCCCGCCTATCTCCAGCAGCTTGAGATGGAATCGAATGGCAAGCGCGTGACCCTTGCCGGCGAGGCGACTGACATGCCCACCGGCCCCGTGGTCTGGGGCGAGCCGGGCACGAACGGCCAGCACGCCTTCTACCAGCTCATCCATCAGGGCACCGACGTGATCCCGTGCGAATTCATGGTGGCGTCACAGGGGCACGAGCCGGCACTCGCCCATCACCACCGGCTGTTGGTGGCCAACTGCCTCGCGCAATCAGAGGCGCTGATGCGCGGGCGCACACTGCAAGAGGCGCGCGCGCTTCTGCGCGCCAAAGGCATCACCGGACCAGAGCTTGACCGGCAAGCCGCACATCGGGTCTTTCCCGGCAACCGGCCCTCGACCACGCTGATCTACGACCGGCTCACGCCGCACCGCCTTGGCGCGATCATCGCGCTCTATGAACACCGCGTCTTCGTCGAAGGGGTCGCCCTCGGGATCAATTCCTTCGATCAATGGGGGGTGGAGCTGGGCAAGGAACTGGCCCTCGCGCTGGCCCCCCTGCTCGACGGCGCGGATGCCTCGACCAAGGATGGCTCTACCCGCGCCTTGGTGGATTTCGCCCGGGGCAGCACAGCCTGACCACCACCACCCGAGGACAAGGCGACGCGCCCGATGCAGCACGCCCCCGACGCAACAGACCCGACCACAAGGGCCGGGTCTGTCACGAACACGCGCCCCTCGCGGCGGCGGCGGGGCGTGGACGAAAAGGCGATCCTTACTTGATCTTGCCTTCCTTGTATTCGACATGCTTGCGCACGACAGGGTCGTATTTGCGCACCGTCATCTTCTCGGTCATGGTGCGGGCGTTTTTCTTCGTGACATAGAAATGCCCGGTGCCCGCGGTCGAGTTGAGGCGGATCTTGATGGTGGTCGGCTTCGCCATGTGTCGTCTCCTGCGGCGGATGCAGGGCACCCGCGAATATCCCATGAACCCCGCCTTTTACTGGCGCGCGCGCCCGAGTCAACCGCGATTGTGGCGCGCCGGCAGAGTTTCCCCTGCCTCAGTTCTGCGATACCTGTGTCGGCTTGCGATAGAAATGGTGCACACCGATCGTGGTCGTGCGCGGGAACACGCGCGCCCAGGTCGGGTTGACCGCGCGCGTGTGATAATGTGTCGCCCCGTCGGTCAGGCGCCGCGGCGCGCCCTCAACCATCAGCCGCGCCACCCGGCTCACCTGATCGAAGGCGGCCTTGTTGGCGATATGGTCAGGCTTGCCGTCGCAGGTATAGGTGAACTGGCACTGGAACTTGCGCCCTGTGCCCTGATTGATCACCCCGCAGACCGTATCGGGAAAGGCGGCGCTATCGACGCGGTTCAGGATCACCTCTGCCACGGCGAACTGGCCGCGCACGCTCTCGCCGCGCGCCTCGAAGTAAAGCGCCTCCGCAAGACAGCGCGCCTCCGGGTCCAGCGCGCCCACCTGCTGGCGCTCCAGCCAGTCGCGGGAATACTCGATCCCGATCTCGGGGCGGGTAATGAAGCTGGCCATGCGGTCCCCCGGAATGGCGCGCAGCGCGCGTGTCTCAAGGGCCATCAGTTGCGTCACGGGGGTCTCCGCCAGCACCGGCCCTGTCAGCCCCGCAGCCAGCGCCGCGGTCCACAGCATCCGTTTCATGCGTCGTCTCCTTGGCTTCGGCGGACCACTGGCCCACCTCGTCATCGACGGGCATCTAGAGGAAAGGGCCGCAAAGGTCCACCCGCGCCATCGGCAAGGCTTTGCCGATAGAGGGTTGTTTCAGGAATCGCGCTTGATTCGTATCCGATCTTGCGTCAGGCGCGCCCGTCCCTACCTGATCTTGTCGCGCACCGCCAGCTGTGCGGCAGCAAGTCGCGCCACCGGCACCCGGAACGGCGAGCACGAGACATAGGTAAATCCCGCCTCCCGGCAAAAACCGATGGATTCGGGATTGCCGCCATGCTCGCCGCAGATCGAGAGGGTCACATCCGGATTCGCCGCCCGCCCGCGCTCGGCGCCAATGCGCAACAACTCACCCACACCGTCGGTATCGAGCACATGGAACGGATCCTCCGGGTAAACCCCCTGCTGCACATAGGCCGACATGAAGCGCCCCGCATCGTCGCGCGACAGACCATAGGTCATCTGCGTGAGGTCATTGGTGCCAAAGCTGAGAAACGAGACCAGCGGCGCGAACTCGCCCGCGCGCAGCGCCGCGCGCGGAGTCTCGACCATCACCCCGAGCCGATAGGCAAAGTCGCGCCCGGTCTCGTTGCGCACGGCGGCGGCGACCGCGTCAAAGCGGGTCTTGACCAGTTCCACCTCGCGCCGCGCGCTGACCAAAGGAATCATGATCTCTGGCACCACCGCCACACCCTCGCGGCTCGCCTCGAGCGTCGCCTCGAAGATGGCCCGCGCCTGCATGTCATAGATCTCGGGCATGGTGATGCCCAGACGCACACCGCGCATCCCCAGCATGGGATTGTATTCCCCCAGCGCCTCGACGCGCCGGGTCACGTCGGAAACCGGCAGGTCCAGCGCTTCGGCCAGTTGCAGATGCCCGGCACGGTCGGCGGGCAGGAATTCGTGCAGCGGTGGGTCGAACAGACGGATACAGACCGGCTGCCCCTGCATGATTCGGAAAAGCTCTGTGAAGTCAGCGCGTTGCATCGGCAAGAGACGCTCGAGCACGGCGGCGCGGTCGGCGCTCGTGTCGGCAAAGATCATCTCGCGCATGACCGTCAGGCGATCGGCCTCGAAGAACATGTGCTCGGTCCGGCACAGCCCTATGCCGCGTGCGTTGAACTTGCGGGCAAGCTCGGCATCGGCGGGCGTGTCGGCATTGGCCCGCACGCCGATGTCGCGAAACTCGTCCGCCCAGGCCATGAGCGTCTGAAAGGCGTCATCGCGCGCGGCCTCAAGCAGCGGCGCCTCTCCTGCGAGGATATGCCCGTTGGTGCCGTCGATGGTGATCGTCTCGCCCGCCCTGACCACACGTCCGTCGGGCATGGTCAGCATCTTGCGCCTTGTATGAAAACGGATTTCCGACGCCCCCACAACGCAGGGCAGCCCGATGCCGCGCCCGATCACGGCGGCATGGCTGGTGATCCCGCCACGTTCGGTCAGCACCGCACGGGCGGCGTGCATGCCGCGAATGTCCTCGGTGCTGGTCTCGCGGCGCACCAGAACACAAGGTTCGCCACGCGCCGCCGCCGCCTGCGCCTCGGCAGCCGAAAACACCACCTTGCCCGAAGCCGCACCCGGGCTGGCGGCGATCCCCCTGGCCAGGATGTCGCGTGGGGCCTCCGGGTCCACCTGCTGGTGCAAAAGCTCGTTCAGCGCGCGCGGCTCGACCCGCAACAGCGCCTCCTCGCGCGGAATGATCCGGTCCTCGGCCAGCCGCACCGCGATTGCCACCGCCGCGCGCCCACCGCGCGCCACGCGCAGGCCGTCGAGGATCCAGACGCGGCCATCCTCGATGGTGAACTCGGCCTGCATCTCCTCGCGCAGCTTCTCGCGCATGAGGCGGGTATGGGCGAGGATCTCGTCAAAGGCCCTTGGCGCCAACTCCTGCAACGACGGCCCGCGCGGATCGCGTTCTAGATACAGCGCATCCGAGCCGCCACGCAGCGCGTCGCGCCCCTGACTCTGGCTCATGTAGCGTCCGGTAATCTGCTCTGCGCCGGTGCGGCTGTCCACTAGCTGCATGACGCCAGACCCGCTCTCGCCCGGCCCCAGCCCAAGCGCCAGTTCCTGCACCACAAGGCCAAGCCCCGCATCGGCCGGCGCGCCCTTGGCCTGCCGCAGAAGACGCGCGGTCGTGCCCTCCCATGCCCGCGCCATCGAGCGAAACACCTCGGCAAGCTGCATGCCAGGATCCTGTGGAAAAGCCTCGTCGGTCTCGTCCTCATAGGCGCGCAGCGCCTGAGAGAGGCCACGCACGGGATCCTCATCAACATCGTCGAACACATCCGGATCAAGCCGCGCCACATGGATCGCATAGCCCTGCACGAAACGCAGGTAGATTTCCGAAGCCGCACGCTTGCCGATCTGCTCGGACAACTCGACGAAGCGCGCATCGTTGATCCCGATATTGAGCACCGCCCCCGGCCCACCCCAGTCGGGATCCTCCGATGACGGGCGCACACAAAGCAGCCTGCCCGCCCCGAAAGGCGCCAGCAGCCGCGCCATGTCTGGCATCTCACCCGCCGCGATCCGGTGCACGGCGGTAAAGGAGAGCGCGATCGTGCGCGGCACCGGCAGATCAAGCCGCACAAGCCGTTGCAGGCATTTCGCCCGCCCGCCATGGGTGGCGATATGCACAGGGGCAGACGGGGTGATAAGGGTGATGTGGGTTTCGTCTTGCTGCACTGCGGCACCTTTCCTTTGCCCGCACCATACGCCGCGCGCATGATATGGCAAGGGGAAGGATGGAAGCCCTGTCACCCTCCCCCCCGTCATCCTCGGGCTTGACCCGAGGATCTCCCGACAGTGGCACGCGACTTTGACAGATCCCCGCCCTCGCGGGGATGAAGACGGTATGGGGGATGGCCGGGCCGCCCTACCCCTCCAGCCGCGCAAGATCGGCGGCTTGCAGGCAGATGCTGCGGATACGGCTCAGAAGGTTGAGGCGGTTGCGGCGGATCACGGCGCTCTCCACATTGACCTGCACCGCATCGAAAAACGCGTCGATGGGCGCGCGCAGGGCGGCCATGGCGGACATTGCGGCGGCGAAATCCTCGGACGTGAGGGCGGCGGCGATCTGCGGTTCTGCGGTGTCGAGCGCGGCGAAGAGCGCGCGCTCCTCGTCGGTCTCGGCGAATTTCACATCCGCGCCATAGGAATATTCCACGCCGTCTTTTTCCTCGGCCTGTGTCAGGATGTTGTTGGCCCGCTTGAAGCCTTGCAACAGGTTCTCGCCATCGTCGGTCTTGAGGAAATCACTGAGCGCGCGGGCGCGGTGGACAAGCAGGGTGAGGTCGTCATTGCCCTCCATCGCAAGACAAGCGTCGATCACGTCATGGCGGATGCCTTCGTCGCGCAGATGGACCTTGAGGCGGTCGTGGAGGAAGGCGAGGAGGTCGGGCGCGCGCCCGTGGACTCTCCTGCCGTTGATAATACGAATGGATTGCGCTCTTACGCTAACCGTACCCACAGTTGCGCCACCGATGTCTTTCTTAAGTTTATCAATTGCCCTTGCGCTGTCTGCCTCTTTCACATTGTGTGCCGACTTTTCATTTCGCTCCAATTGGTTAGATAGCGGATCGAAAAGATCAAACCGCACCCCATTCCCCAACACCAACCGAATAACCCCCAACGCTGCCCGGCGCAGCGCGTAGGGGTCTTTCGAGCCGGTGGGCTTCTCGTCAATCGCCCAGAACCCGCACAACGTGTCGATCTTGTCGGCCAGCGCCACGGCCACCGAGACCGGGGCGGAGGGCACGGCGTCGCCCGGACCGAGGGGTTTGTAATGCTCTTCGCAGGCCTCCGGCACGCCATCGTCATGGCCTGCCGCCTGCGCGTAATACCGCCCCATCAGCCCCTGCAATTCAGGGAATTCGCCCACCATGGCGGATTGCAGATCGGCCTTGCACACACGCGCGGCCTCTGCCGCCAGATCGGGCTTGGCGCCCACCATGGGGGCGATCTCGCGCGCCAGTGCGGCGATGCGCGCCACCCGGTCGGCTTGTGATCCCAGCTTGTTGTGGAAGGTCACGTCGCGCAGCCCCTCGGCCATGCCCTCAAGACCCTTTTCCCGCACCCTGCGCAGGTCATTTTCCCAAAAGAATTTCGCATCCGACAGCCGCGCCGCCAGCACCTTCTGATTGCCCGCCAGAATGGTCGCGCCATGGTCTGGCGTCTCGATATTGGCAACGGTCACAAAGCGTTCGATCCGCCCCGTCGCCGCATTCCGCAGCGAAAAGAACTTCTGATGTTCGCGCATACTGGTCTGCAACACCTCCGCCGGCAGGCCCAGAAACGCCGCGCCGATCTCTCCCATCAGCACCACCGGCCATTCCACCAGCCCCGCGACTTCCTCCAGAAGGCCCGCATCCTCGACCAGATCGAGACCGGCGGCGAAGGCCAGATTGCCCGCCTCCTGCCGGATGATTTCGGCGCGCTCCTCGGCGCGCAGGATGACGCGGGCCACTTTCAGCCGCGCCTCGTAATCGTCGAAGGAGGTGACGGAAAATTCGTCGGGGGCCATGAAACGATGCCCGCGCGTGGTGTTGCCCGCGCGGATCCCGTCGATCTCGACCGGCACCACCTTGGCCTCGCCCGCCTCGTCGGTGAGGATGCACAGGATCGAATGCAGCGGGCGCACCCAGCGAAGCGTGCCCGTGCCCCAGCGCATCGACTTGGGCCAGGGGAAATTGCGGATCACCTGTTCGAGCGCCTCGGCCACGATATCCGCCGCCGGACGGCCCGCGCGCGTGATCGTGGCGACGTAGAACGTGCCCTTCTTGTCGTCGCGCGCCTCAAGCTGATCGCGGGTAACGCCCGCACCGCGCAGAAACCCCTCGATGGCCGCCTCTGGCGCATCCACGCGCGGGCCCTTGCGTTCCTCGCGCAGGGTGGGTGAGGCGGCCGAAAGCCCCTGCACCGACAGCGCGAGCCGCCGCGGCGTGGCGAAACCTGCCGCGCCGGCATAGCTCAGCCCCGCCTCGACCAGCGCCTCGGTCATCAGGCGGCGCAGGTCATCGGCGGCCCGCGCCTGCATCCGGGCGGGGATTTCCTCGGAAAAAAGTTCGATCAGCAGATCGGGCATGGCTCAGTTTCCTTGCGGGGGCGTGGGGCAATCCGCGGGCGCGGTCTGGCCGTCAAAGACCTTCTCGCCGCAGCGGTTGATCTGGTGCCAGGCATAGCCGCGCCCGTCCTGCGCGATGGCAATGATGCGGTCGATGCCGTAGCGGATGTTCTCCTCGCCCAGGTAAGCACGCGCGCGCCCGCCCTCGAGCGCGGCCCCGAGCGCCTTGGCGTCGAAACAGTCGAACCACGACGGCGCATTCAGCGGCTCTGCCCCCGGATAGGGCACAAGACCCACATCCTGCGGCAGTTGCGCGGTAAAACAGGCGCGAAAGCGGATGGGAGAGCTGTCGGCGTCGATGGCGCGGAAATCACGCACCGGCAGATCGATGACATCGCCGCCCGCCAGCGTGATCTTCATCTCCACCTCGCCACCATCCGAGGCCAGCCGCACCGCGTCATAGAAGTGATAGACCTGAAGGTAATACATCCCGCCCCCGGCGATCACCGCCGCGACGAGAATGGCAATGCTCAGAATCTTGCCCATCAGCCTACGCAGCCCCCGGCGTCGGTCTGCACGAACGCATCGGCGCATTGCTTGGCAAGCGCGCGCACCCGGCCGATATAGGCCTGTCGCTCGGTCACGGAGATGACGCCGCGCGCGTCGAGCAGGTTGAAGATATGCGACGCCTTGATGCATTGGTCATAGGCGGGATGGGCCATGACGATGCGTTTGCCGGTCTTGGGGTCCTGCGCAGGGGCGGCGAGGATGGCGGCGCATTCGGCCTCGGCCTCCTCGAAATGCCGCAAGAGCACGCCGGTGTCGGCAATATCGAAGTTGAAGCGCGAATACTCCTCCTCGGTCTGGCGGAACACGTCGCCATATGTCAGCGGAATGGGCGCGTCGGGGTCGTTGAACGGCATGTCCATCACGTGATCCGCGCCCAGCACATACATCGCCAGCCGCTCCAGCCCATAGGTCAGCTCCCCCGGCACCGGCGCGCAGTCATGCCCGCCGACCTGCTGGAAATAGGTGAACTGGCTCACCTCCATGCCGTCGCACCAGACCTCCCAGCCCAGCCCCCACGCGCCGAGCGTGGGGCTTTCCCAGTCATCCTCGACAAAGCGCACGTCGTGCAGCGCCAGATCGATGCCGATGGCCGCGAGGCTGCCAAGATAGAGCGCCTGCAAATCAGGCGGCGAGGGTTTGATCAGCACCTGATACTGATAATAATGCTGCAAGCGGTTCGGGTTCTCTCCATAGCGCCCGTCGGTGGGCCGCCGCGAGGGCTGCACATAGGCCGCAGCCCAGTGCCGCGACCCCAGAGAGCGCAGCGTCGTCGCCGGATGGAACGTGCCTGCGCCCACCTCCATGTCATAAGGCTGCAACATGGCACAGCCCTGACCCGCCCAATAGCTCTGAAGCCGCAGGATGATCTCCTGAAAGCTGCGCGGTCTCAACGTGCTGTCCGTCATGCGAGAGGCCCCTGATTTTGCCGCCCCTACCTAGGCCGGGCGCGGGGCATGGTCAACGCGGCTTGTGGTGCATAATGGGGGTGCAAGGGGGGCGAATCTTGATAGAACCGGCGCATATTGCCCCGGTGGATCGTCAAAACCCCAAGGATGTATCATGAAGCATTTCGTTTCGGCCCTTGTCGTGATGCTGTTTGCGGCGCCCATGGCCACCCTCGCCCAGAACGACCCGGGGGGCGCGCGGGTGGTTTTCGTGCAGATCGAGGCCCAGCCCAGTCTGGCCGAGGCACAGGCGCGTGTGCGCGTCTACGCGCGTGATCTGCCCGATGTGAACGGCTTCGCGCTTGGCCGGGGCTGGTATGCCATCGCGCTTGGCCCCTACCCCGAGGACGAGGCCGCGCGCGTGCTTGATCTCTACCGCGCCGGAGAGATGATCCCGCGCGACAGCTATATCGCTCGGCCCTCTGATTACGGACAGCAGTTCTGGCCCGTGGGGACGCGGACGCCCGAGCGCGCGGCCCCCGCCCCGCTGCCCGAGGTGGCCACGCCCGAACCGGACGAATCCCCGCGCGAGGCACGCGCCAGCGAGGCAAGGCTAAGCCACGAAGAGCGCGCCGCCCTTCAGGTCGCGCTGGAATGGGCCGGGGTCTATCAGGGCGCGATCGACGCCGCTTTCGGGCCCGGCACCCGCGCCGCCATGGCCGCTTGGCAGGCGCGCAACGGGTTCGAGCCGACGGGCGTGCTGAGCACGCGCCAGCGGGCCGAACTGCTGCGCCAGTATCATGCCCTGCTCGAGGGACTTGGCCTTGAGACCGTGCGCGACACGCAGGCAGGGATCGAGATGCGGCTGCCCCTTGGCGTGGTGACGCTCGACAGGCATGAGCCGCCTTTCGCCCATTACACCGCCTCGGGCGATCTTTCCGCGCAGGTGCTTCTCATCAGCCAGCCCGGCGACCGCGCCACGATGAAAGCGCTCTACGACATCCTGCAAACGCTCGAAATCGTGCCCGAGACCGGCGCGCGCAGCCTTGAGCGCGACGGCTTTACCCTCACTGGCGCCGGGGGCGGGATCGTGTCGCATACGCGGGTCTGGCTCGAGGGCTCAGAGATCAAGGGCTTTACCCTTGTCTGGCCCGACGACGACGAAGACAGGCGCATACGGCTTCTGGCGGAGATGGAGCAGAGCTTTGCCCGCCTGCCCGGCACGCTTGCCCCGGTGGCCGCACCGGCGACGGCACAGCGCATGGACCTCATCTCGGGGTTTGAGATACGCCGCCCCCGGCTGGCGCGTTCGGGGTTCTACGTTGACGAGCGCGGCGCCGTGCTGACCACGGCCGGGGCGGTGCGCGGCTGTGGCCGGATCACGCTGGACGAAACGCACCGCGCCGATATCCTCCATGTCGACGAGACACTTGGCATCGCCATCCTGCGCCCGCGCGAGCGGCTCGCGCCGATGCGCGTGGCCCAGTTTCAGGAGGCCGCGCCGCGCCTGTTGTCGCCAGTCGCCGTGGCAGGCTATTCCTTCGGGGGCCTTCTGGACGCGCCAAGCGTCACCTTCGGGCAAATCGCGGAACTGCGCGGACTGGCCGGCGAGGCGCATCTCAAGCGACTGGCGCTGGCGGCGATGGACGGGGATCTGGGCGGGCCGCTGGTCGATGCGGGCGGGGCGGTGCTGGGGATGCTTGTGCCCGGTGCCCCCGAAGGCCGGACCCTGCCCGAAGGGGTCAGTTTCGCGGCCACCAACGGCGCCTTGCAAGAGGTTCTGGCAAAAGGCGGCATCACGGCGCTCACCACGCGCGAAACCATGGATCTCTCGGCCGAGGCGCTGACCAACCGGGCCTCTGACATGACCGTTCTCGTCAGCTGTTGGGAATAATTTTCTGCAAACGCCGTTTTCCTGACATGAACCCGGCCTGCGCTTGCCCACCAGGGCTGGCGTCATCGGGTCCTGCCTGCCGCGCGGCGTATGGCGCGCCCGCAGCGGTCCCGTCACGAACACAGAGCACACGCCATGACCAGACCCCTTTTCGCCCTTGTCGGCCCTGCCCTTGCCGGCCCTGCCCTTGCCGCGCTCTGCCTGGCCGCCCCGATGGCCGCCGCGCAGCAGCAGCCATATGGCGGCTATAAAACGGCCATTTTCGGCGGCACGAGCAAGGTGATGCCCCCCGCCGATCACGCGGGCCAGTGGTGGACGCATCCCTCTGGTTGTGAATATTCGCGCACCGGACGGCCGGGCGAGGTGGTGTGGTATCTCATCATCAACACCGCGCGCCCCGAATGCCCCACCTATATCGCCATCCGCGGGGGCCGCGACATCTACTGATCCCGGCGCGCGTTCAGCCCAACTCCGCCATCAAGGTCGCGTGCCGTGCCAGATAGGCCGCGCGCGTCTCGACCGGCGGGCGCAGGGTCAGCGCCAGCCCCTCGATCATCGCGCGATCGGGCTTGCCAAAGAATCGATCCGCCTCGACCACGGAAAACCCTGCGATTTCCGTGGCTTCCATCCAGGCGCTGATCTTGTCCGCGCGTTTGATCTGTTTCTTGATCGCCGCCGGAATCACCGCAGGCAGGCCAAAGCGGATGTGAATCGCTGCGGCAAGCCGCTGATCCAGCGAGTCATAGCCCGGCCCCACCGCATTCTTCACCGGCGAGATCATGTCCCCGATCACATATTCCGGCCCGTCATGCAGCAGCGCCGCCAGCCGCCATTTCGCGGGCGCGCGCGGCGTCAATCGGGCATAAAGCCGCTCGACCAGCAGCGAATGCTCGGCCACCGAATAGGGAAAATCGCCCAACGTCTGCCCGTTCCAGCGAGCGACGAAACTGAGTCCGTGCGCAATATCCTCGATCTCGATATCGACAGGGGTCGGGTCAAGCAGGTCGAGCCTGCGGCCCGAGAGCATCTTTTGCCAGGCGCGGGGTTGCGGCATGGGGCCTCCGGGTCATGCGGTGCCCCTGATTAGAGCATGTCGCATTGGATTGGAAATACCCGTCTCGGGCTTGGATCCGAACAGGCGCGACGCGCTCTAGCGGGCTTGCGATGGATTTTCAAAGCGCGCGCGCAACCGGGCAGGCCGGGGCGCGCGCGCCCCGTCACAGGATCGCCCCGATCCGATCAATGGCACGCGCGATATTCTCGGCGGAATTCGCATAGGAAAATCGCAGGAACCCCTCTCCGCCTGCGCCAAAGGATGTGCCCGCGATCGTCGCCACCCCCGCCTCGTCGAGAAACCGGTTCTGCGCCTCCATCGCGCTCATCCCCGTGCCCTCAATGTTCGGGAACGCATAGAACGCCCCGCCCGGATCGGTGCAGCGCATCCCCGGCAGGCTGTTCAATGCCTTGACGATCAGCCGCCGCCGCGCGTCGAACGCCGCCATCATATCGGCCACCGCGTCCTGCGGCCCGGTCAGCGCCGCCAGACCCGCATATTGGGCCGCCGCGTTGACGCAGGAATGATCGTTGATGCACAGCCGCGTCGCATGCCCCACCGCCGCGTCAGGCCAGACCGCATAACCCAGCCGCCAGCCGGTCATGGCATAGGTCTTGGACCAACCGTCGAGGACGATCAGCCGGTCGCGGATCGACGGGTATTGCAGCAGGCTCACATGCTCGCGACCGTCATAGAGCATGCGGCTGTAGATCTCGTCGGACAGCACCGCCACATGAGGATGATCGGCGAGACCCGCGACGAACTTGTCAACCTCTGCGCGCGGCGTGACGCCGCCGGTGGGATTGGCGGGGCTGTTGATGATGATCAGCCGGGTCCGGGGCGTGATCTGCGCCAGCACCGTTTCGGCGTCGAACGCAAACCCGTTCACTTCCTTCAGCGCCATCGGCACCGGCGTTGCCCCGGAATAGCGAATGACCGATTCGTAGATGGGGAATCCGGGATCCGGATACATGATCTCGGCCCCCGCCTGCCCGAACATCAGCACCGCAAAGAACATCGTCGGCTTGCCGCCCGGCACCACAACCACGTTGTCGGGATTGACCTCGACACCATGCCTGCGGTGCAGGTCGGCGGCCACCGCCTCGCGCAGCGCCGGAATGCCGTTGGCGGGGGTATAGCCGTGATGCCCGTCGCGCAGCGCCTTGATGCCCGCCTCGACGATATGCGGCGGGGTCGGGAAATCGGGCTGGCCGATGCCGAGATTGATGATATCGCGCCCCTCCGACGCCAGTGCCTGTGCGCGCGCAAGCACGGTAAAGGCCGATTCCGTCCCCAGCCGCGCCATTCCATCCGCAAAGATCATGCCCATCCCTCCCTGCCATCTTTCCCGGAGCGGCGGCACCTGCTACCGGGGATCATGCTCAGCTATCAGCACCATTACCACGCGGGCAACCCCGCCGATGTCCACAAGCACGCGGTGCTTGCGTGGATGCTCGACTATCTCACCGCCAAGGACAAGCCGCTCAGCTATATCGAGACCCATGCCGGGCGCGGGCTCTACGATCTGGGCGACCCCGCCGCTCTCAGGACCGGCGAGGCGGCAGCGGGCATCGCCCGCCTCGAGACGCGCCTGCCCGCGGACCACCCCTATCGCCGGGTTCTCGACAGGACGCGCGCCGCCCATGGCCCCGCCGCCTATCCCGGCTCGCCGCTCATCGCCGCGCAGTCCCTGCGCGTCTCCGACCGGATCCACCTTGCTGAACTGCACCCCGGCGAGCACGCGCTTCTGCTACGCAACCTCGCCCCGTTTCACCCGCAGATCCGCCAGCAGGACGGGTTCGGGATGGCCCTCTCGCTCTGCCCGCCCGATCCGCGACGGGGGCTGCTTCTGGCCGACCCGAGCTACGAGGTGAAGGCCGAATACGACACCATCCCCGCCGCCTTCGCCCGCATCGCGCGCAAGTGGAACGTGGGGGTGCTGGCGTTGTGGTATCCGATCCTGATCTCCGACATCCACCGCCCCATGCTCGACCGTCTCGGCACCACGTTCCCCGGGGCGCTCTGCCACGAGGTCCGCTTCCCCCCCGTGCGCGAGGGCCACCGCATGGTGGGGTCGGGCCTTTTCGTGGTCAACCCGCCCTACGGCCTTGCCGAAGAGACGGCGCGCCTTGGCCGCACCGTCTTTGCCGGGACCGCCCGCAAGCGCCCCTAGCGTTCGCCCCCTGACGCAATATACCCGGTGCAAAGCGGCTGCAAAGTGTCCGTTGATGACCCGCATGGACATTCCCAATTGAGGGATGAGCCGCGCGGGGGGGCAGGAGGCCAGCGTCAGCGCAAGGCCATTCAACGCCCCTGGCATTCTAGATTCCGCAAACATGGCGCGCCTGCTCAATACCGGGTAACTTATGTCAGGTGGCGAACACTAGCGCCGCCTTTACCTCACGAACTTCTTATACTTCACCCGCTTCGGCTCGAGCGCGTCCGGCCCCAGGCGGCGCTTCTTGTCTTCTTCATAGGCCGAGAAATCGCCCTCGAACCATTCCACATGCGCCTCGCCCTCGAAGGCCAGAATATGCGTGCAGATGCGGTCGAGGAAAAAGCGGTCGTGCGAGATGACCACGGCGCAGCCGGCGAAATCCATCAGCGCGTCTTCCAGCGCGCGCAGGGTTTCGACGTCGAGGTCATTGGTCGGCTCGTCAAGCAGCAGCACGTTGCCGCCCTCTTTCAGCAGGCGCGCCATGTGGACGCGGTTGCGTTCGCCCCCCGACAGCAGCGAGACCTTTTTCTGCTGGTCGCCGCCCTTGAAATTGAACGCCCCGCAATAGGCGCGGGAATTCATCTGGGCGTCGCCCAGCACGATCACCTCGGCCCCGCCGGAAATCGCCTCCCAGACGTTATCATCGGGTTTGAGATCGTCGCGCGACTGATCGACATAGGACAGCTGCACCGTGTCGCCAAATTCGATGGTGCCGGCATCGGGCTGTTCCTGCCCCGTCAGCATCTTGAAAAGCGTGGATTTGCCCGCCCCGTTGGGACCGATCACGCCGACAATGCCGCCGGGCGGCAAGGAAAAGGTGAGATCCTCGATCAACAGCTTGTCGCCCATCGCCTTGCGCAGGCCGTTGACCTCGATCACCTTGTTGCCAAGGCGCTGGCCATTGGGAATGACGATCTGGGCGCGGCCGATACGCTCGCGCTCGGATTGGCCGGCAAGCTCGTTATAGGCGTTGATCCGGGCCTTTTGCTTGGCCTGCCGCGCCTTGGCGCCCTGGCGCATCCATTCCAGTTCGCGTTCCAGTGTCTTTTGCTTGGATTTGTCCTCGCGCGCCTCCTGCATCAGGCGCTTGGCCTTTTGCTCCAACCAGGCCGAGTAATTGCCCTCATAGGGGATGCCGCGGCCGCGGTCCAATTCCAGAATCCAGCTGGTGATATCATCGAGGAAATAGCGGTCGTGGGTGACGATCAGGATCGTGCCCTTGTAGGCGATCAGATGCTGTTGCAGCCAGGCGATGGTTTCGGCGTCGAGGTGGTTGGTCGGCTCGTCCAGCAACAGCATCTCGGGCGCTTCGAGCAAGAGCTTGCAGAGCGCCACCCGGCGCCGCTCGCCGCCCGAGAGGGTCGAGACGGCGGCATCATCGGGCGGACAGCGCAGCGCCTCCATCGAAATATCGACCTGACTGTCGAGATCCCAGAGATTCTGGCTGTCGATCTCGTCCTGCAACTGCGCCATCTCGTCGGCGGTCTCGTCGCTGTAGTTCATCGCCAGTTCGTTGAAGCGGTCGAGCTTGGCCTTTTTCGCGGCCACGCCCAGCATCACGTTGCCGCGCACATCGAGGTTGTCGTCCAGATGCGGCTCCTGCGGCAGATAGCCCACCTTGGCGCCCTGTGCCGCCCAGGCCTCGCCGGAGTAGTCCTTGTCCATCCCGGCCATGATCCGCATCAGCGTGGATTTCCCCGAGCCATTGACGCCGACAACGCCGATCTTCACGCCGGGAAGAAAGTTCAGGTTGATGTTCTCAAAGCATTTCTTGCCGCCCGGATAGGTCTTCGAGACCCCCTGCATGTGATAGACATATTGATAGGCTGCCATGATGTGCCGCTCCGTGAGGGAATTTCGTGATTGATCGCGGTGATAACGGGCGCGGGGCGTGGGGGCAATGGTCAGCGCACATGGCCGATCAATCGGGCAGGCCCAGAGCGCGGCGCGGTGAGGGCGGCCCCGAAAGGTGCGGTATCGGGCAGCGGATCATTGGCGGCCAGCCAGCCGAGCAGCGCCTCAAGCGGCATCGGGCGGGCAAGGCCGAAGCCCTGGATCACGGGGCAATTGGCGCGACGCAGGATTCCCAGTTGTTCGGGCGTCTCGACCCCTTCGGCGACTACGTCCATCTCCAGCAGGCGGCACAACCGGATGATCGCGCGCACGATCACGCGGTTGCGTGGATCATGGTCGAGCCGCGCGATCATCGAGCGGTCCAGCTTGATCGCGTCCACCTCGAAACTGGCCATGTGAGCAAGCCCCGCATATCCCGTGCCGAAATCGTCCAGCGCCACGCGCACGCCAAGCCGCTTGAAACGCGCGACCACGCCCATGACATCAGCGCCAGAGCCGTCGAGAATCGTGGTTTCCAACACCTCGATGCAGATCTGTTCAGGCCGCAGGCCCCGCGACTGCAAGGCCCAGTCAAGCAGCCCCGGATAGTTCACGTCTGCCAGAATCGCCGCAGAGACGTTGATCGACATGACAAGCTGGCCAAAGCCCGCCTCGACCAGCGCCTGCAACGCATCAAGCGCCATCGTCATCGACAGGTAATCGATCTCGGCCAGAAGGCCCAAACCGTCCGCCGTCTCCAGAAATGTCGCCGGAGCCAGGATTCCCCGGCGCGGGTGGCGCCAGCGCAGCAGCGCCTCGCAGCCCTGGATGCGCCCGGAGGCAAGGCAAAGCTGCGGCTGAAGGTGGATCTCGAACTGGTCGCGGGCAACCGCCTCGCGCAGGTCGCGCGCCAGTTCCTGCCGCTCGCGCTGGTCCCGGCCCATATCGTCGGTATAAAGCACCACGCGCCCGCGCCCGCCCACCTTGGCGGCATAGAGCGCGGCATCGGCATGCTGGATCATCTCCTCGCCCGTCACCGCCGGACCCGAGGCGAGGCAGGCCCCGATCGAGGCGCCGATGCGAATACTCTGCTCGCGCCAGACAAGCGGCGGCTCGAGCGCGCGCAGCACAGCGTCGGCCTGCGCCTGAATCCCCTCCTCGCGATCCGGCACGTCGCTGACCAGAAGGAATTCGTCCCCGCCGGTGCGGCAGGCCAGATCCCGCGGCCCCGCCACCCGTGCCAGCACCAAGGCGACATGCTCAAGGGTCCGGTCGCCCGCGCCATGACCCAGCGAATCGTTGATTTCCTTGAACTTGTCGATGTCGATCACCAGCACGCCCAGCGCGCCGCGCGCCATCGCCGCGCGCACCGGCACCGAGCCCAGATGCTCGGCCAGCTTCTTGCGATTGGCCAGCCCCGTGAGATCGTCATGATGGGCGGCATGGCGCAGATCGACCTGGACCTGACGCAGCGCCAGTTCGGTGCTGACCTGATCGGTCACGTCGCGGCATGTGACCACCACCTTTTGCCCCGCCGCGCCCAGATCGAGCATGGCAAAGCTCTGCTGGTTCCAGAAAACGCTGCCATCGCGCCGGATATTGCGCGACAGCAGGTAACGTCCAAAGATCGACCGGCCAGAATCATAGCGGAACGCGGCAATGCTGGCGGCGGGCGGCCGCGTCTCTGGCGGCAGGATGAAGTCCTGCGGCTTGTGGCCGCGCATCTGGTCAATCGTCCAGCCATAAAGCCGCTCGCAGGCCGGGTTGACCCATTCGATGCGGCCGGACATGTCCTGCACGGCGATGCCGTCCTGCGCACCTGCCACGATGCGCCGAAACAGGCCCGGCGCAGCGCATTCCGCATCCTGATTATCAGACGTCCAAGCCACCTGTTGCCCCGGTGCTGTCCATTCAAGCACGGACACGCTAGCCCGCGTCGGGTTAACGAAGCGTGCGCGCCTGCGCGGATAACCCCTAAAATCCTAGGTGTTTTTCGCGCCGAGGGCCTCGCGTGCGTTTGGCCATTGTCGCGCGGCGCCAATGCGGCATACTTGACCTCGACACCGCAACGCGGAGATCCCATGCGCCCTCTCGCGGCATTCCTCGCCCTTTTGCTGGCGCTCACGCTTGGCGCCTGTGGCGGGGTGCGCAGCCTGCCCCTGCTCGCCGCGCCCGCCGAGCCCGAGTTCTTCTTTGTCAGCAACCGCGCGATCGAGCACGACGAGCCGGGCAGGCTGCGCTTCAGCGTGCGGCGCGACGCGGCGATGAGCTTCGGCACGGCCCGGATCGACCTTGGCAATGGCCGCTTGCGCGGCGCGCGCGCGCATGTGCGCTTTCCCGCCACACCCCTGCCCTTCACCATGCGGGACGGCTGGCCCATAGCCGATCCCGGCCCGGCCCGCGACTACGAGGCGGCGCGCGCGCAGATGCGTGCCAACCTCGCCGAGGCACTCCGACAGAGCGGCAAGCGCGACATCGTGCTCTATATCCACGGCTTCAACAGCCATTTCGACGACACGATGGAAACACTTGCCCGGATATGGCGGGTCGCCGGCGAAGACGCGCTGCCGCTCGCCTTCAGCTGGCCTGCGGGCAACCCCGGCGCCTTTGCCTATTTCAAGGACCGCGAAAGCGGCGAGTTCTCGATTTTTCACCTCAAGGAGACGCTGCGCATCCTCGCCGGGGTGCCGGGACTGAACGATATCCATATCGTCGCCCATAGCCGGGGCAGCGATGTGGTCACAAGTGCCCTGCGCGAACTGGTGATCGAGGCGCGCGCGGCCGGGCGCGTCCCGCGCCAGAGCCTGAGGGTCGGCAATCTGATTCTCGCCGCGCCCGATCTCGATTTCTCGGTGGTGCGTCAGCGGCTGATCGCCGAACGCTTCGGTCCCGCCTTTGACCGTGTCACCGTCTATATCAACCCCGGCGACAGCACCCTTGGCCTTGCGCAGGTGCTGCTGGCAGGCACGCGCTTTGGCCGTATTTCCTTCGGGCAACTGGGCGAGGCCGAGCGCGAGATCTTCACGCGCATCCGCAACGTGGACTTCATCAACGTGAGTGCGGTCACGGGGGCCTCCAGCCACAGCTATTTCCGCAACAACCCAGAGGTGCTGCGCGACATGGCGCAGGTGATCGTGGCCGGGGCCGCGCCCGAAAGCCCCGTGCGCAATCTCGAACCGGAAGAAGGCAACTTCTGGCGTCTGGTGCAGGCCCGCCCCGCGCCGCGCATCGGCGATCCCGACCGTTGAGCGCATTTTCACTTTACACCGCACGGCGCGCTGGCAATGACAGGCGCATGACACACGGCCTGCCCCTTTCTCGTCCCGGTCAGGTGATCGGCCTTTTGGGCGGCTCGTTCGATCCCCCCCATGCCGGGCATCTGCATATCAGCCACGAGGCGCTGCGCCGCTTCGGGCTTGATCGTCTGTGGTGGCTCGTCAGCCCCGGCAATCCATTGAAGCGCCACGGCCCCGCGCCCCTGTCCGCGCGAATGGCGGCGGCGCGCGCGCTGGTGGATCACCCGCGCATTGCCGTCACGGATTTCGAAGCCCATGTCGGCACGCGCTTTACCGCCGAGACGCTGGCGGCGCTGACCAGGATCTGCCCCGGACGGCGCTTTGTCTGGCTGATGGGGGCGGACAACCTCGCGCAGCTTCACCGCTGGCAGGACTGGCGCGCGATCATGGAGAGCGTGCCCGTGGGCGTGCTGGCGCGCCCCGGTCAGCGCATTTCGGCGCGGCGCTCGGTGGCGGCGCGGGTCTATGCCGAGGCCCGGCTTCCCGCCGCGCAGTCCCACGCGCTCGGACGCGCGCGCTTGCCGGCCTGGTGCTTTGTCAACGTACCCATGATGGACATCTCCTCAAGCGCGCTGCGCGCGCGGGATCACTTCGGAGATTGCGCAAACGTGAGTGCCCGCACCTGCGGAACCGATTGCGCGGGCGGTGCGGGATTGGCTAGACTCACGCCATGATGCGCCCGGTTTCCAGACGGTTTTTCCTGACCACCAGCCTTGCCGCGCTGGCCGGCCCCGCGCTTGCTGCCCCGCCCGCAACCTCGTTGCGCCCCGTTGCCCGGCCCGCACGCGGCACCATCGCCGCGCACGGCGCGCCAAGTGCCGAGGCGCTCATCGCCAAGGCCAACCTCTCGGGCCGGGTGGGCTATGCCGTGGTCGATCCGGCAACCGGACAGGTTCTGGAAGAAGGTGACGGCACCACCGCCCTGCCCCCCGCCAGCGTCAGCAAGGCGCTGACCACGCTTTACGCGCTCGACACGCTGGGACCGGCGCACCGATTCGAGACGCGGCTCATCGCGGCCGGGCCGGTCGAGAATGGCATCCTCAGGGGCGATCTGGTGCTGGCGGGGGGAGGCGATCCGACCCTCGACACCAACGCGCTGGCCGGGCTGGCGGCGGCGCTCAAGGCGACCGGACTGCGCGAAGTGCACGGCGGGTTCCGCGTCTGGGGCGGGGCTGTGCCCTTTCACCGCGCCATCGACGAGGATCAACCCGATCATGCGGGCTATAATCCGGCGCTCTCGGGGCTCAACCTCAATTACAACCGCGTGCATTTCGAATGGAAGCGGCAGGACGGCAGTTACGCCATCACCATGGACGCGCGCTCGGACCGCTACCGCCCCGATGTGACCGTCGCGCGCATCCGCATCGCCGACCGGGGCGCGCCGGTCTATGCCTATGCCGATGGCGGCGCCCGCGATGACTGGAGCGTGGCGCGCGGGGCATTGGGCAACGGCGGGGCGCGCTGGCTGCCGGTGCGCAAACCCGAACTTTACGCCGGCGAGGTTTTTGCCACCTTCGCGCGGTCGCAGGGCATCGTGCTCGGCCAGGCCGAGACCATGACCGCCGCGCCCTCGGGCAGCGTTCTGGCCAGCCATTTCAGCGACCCGCTCGTGCCGCTTCTGCGCGAGATGCTGCGCTATTCCACCAACATCACCGCCGAGATGGTCGGGCTTGCGGCCTCTGCCCGGCGTCTGGGGCACACGGTGACGCTCGCGCGGTCGGCCGAGGCGATGAACGGCTGGGCCGAGGCGACGCTCGGGATGCAGGCCGCGCAACTGCGCGACCATTCCGGCCTCAGCGACCGCTCGCGGCTGTCGGCGGCGGATATGGCGCGGGGTCTGGCCGGGGCACGGCGGGCCGAGATGCTGCGCCCGCTGCTGCGTGAATTCACCCTGCGCGACGCCAGGGGCAACCCGCTTCGCAACTCCGCGCTCAAGGTTCTGGCCAAGACCGGCACGCTCTATTTCGTCAGCACGCTTGCAGGCTATGTCACCACGCCGGGCGGCAAGGAGCTGGTGTTTGCCATCTTCACCGCCAGCGACACGCTTCGATCCCGGATCAACCCCGCGCAGGACGACAGCCCACCCGGCGCGCGCGGCTGGAACAGCCGGGCGAAAACGCTGCAACAGGCGCTGATCGAGCGGTGGAGCACCCTGCACGGCTGAGCGGCGCGGGCGCTCAGGTGTTGCGGTCCCCAAAGACCGGCGCGCGCCCTGCCATGTTGGCGGCGATCTGTTCCATCTGGTCAGGCTTGCCGACAAGCGCGGCCTGTTCGCGGCTTTCGGCCATGAGGATCTCGGCCTCGTCCGCCCCGCTTTCGGCCACGGCGACAAGGCGCTTGGCCGCACGGATCGCCGAGGGGCTGCGCGCGGCGATCCCGCCGGCCAGGGCGCACGCGGCGGCCAGCGGGTCTGCGGCGATCTCGGTGACAAGGCCCCAGGCGGCGGCCTGCGCGGCGGGGATCGGCTGTGCGCTATAGGTCAGGCGGCGGATCACGTCCGAGCGCGTAAGGCGCGGCAAAAGCGCCATGCCGCCCATATCGGGGATCAGCCCCCATTTCATCTCCATGATCGCCAGTTCTGCCTCGGGTGCCGCGATGCGGATATCGGCCCCGAGCGCAAGCTGGAAGCCCGCGCCATAAACCGCGCCATGCAGCGCCGCGATCACCGGGACGGGCAGGCGGCGCCAGACCATCGCCACCTCCTGAAAGAGATTGGTCGTGCCATGGGTTCGCGGCACGATCAACGCCTCGGGATCGCCCCTGGCAAGCGCCGCAAAGCTCATCACGTCAAGCCCCGCGCAGAACGCCCGCCCCTCGCCCGAGAGCACCACGGCGCGGATATCCGCCCCCATCAGCGCGTGACCGGCGGCGACGATCGCTTCGGCCATCTCGGGGTCGACGGCGTTTCGCTTGTCGGGGCGGGTAAGGGTGACATGGGCGATATGGCCCTCGATCTCGGTCGTGACACGGGGCATGGGCGATCCTCCTGTCCCCCATGAAACACGCCCGCGCCGCCGCTGGCCAGAATAACGTGGCGGCAGCCCCTTGCCGCGCGGCCCCGCATCCCGTTATCTCTGGCGTCATGACACATCCGCGCTACACCCCGCTTGTCCAGAGCCTGCCCGCCGCCGTGCCCTTTGTCGGCCCAGAAGAACAGGAGCGCACGCGCGGCGCGCCTTTCGCCGCGCGGCTTGGCGCGAACGAGAGCCTTTTCGGACCCTCGCCCGAGGCGCTTGCCGCCATGCGCGCCGAGGCGGCGGAGGTCTGGAAATACGGCGACCCGACAAGCCACGATCTGCGCGCGGCGCTGGCCGCGCATCTGGGCGTGGCGCCGGGAAATGTTCTGGTGGGCGAAGGCATCGACGGGCTTCTGGGCAATCTGGTGCGGCTTCTGGTGGCGCCGGGCGACCGGGTTGTGACCTCGGACGGGGCCTATCCCACGTTCAACTACCATGTCGCGGGGTTCGGCGGCGTGCTCGACAAGGTGCCCTATGCCAATGATACCGAGAACCTGCCCGCGCTCATCGCCCGCGCGCGCGAGGTGGGCGCGAAGCTGATCTATTTCGCCAATCCCGACAACCCGATGGGGTCATGGATGACAGGCGCGGCCATTTCGGCGGCGCTCGACACGGTGCCCGAGGGCTGCCTGCTGTGCCTCGACGAGGCCTATATCGAGTTTGCCCCCGAGGGCACCGCCCCCCACATCGCGGCCGATGATCCGCGCGTGATAAGGATGCGCACGTTTTCCAAGGCCTACGGGATGGCGGGGGCGCGGATCGGCTATGCGATCGCCGAGGCGGGGCTGATCCGGGCGTTTGACAAGGTGCGCAACCATTTCGGCATGACCCGCATGGCGCAGGCGGGGGCGCTCGCGGCGCTGCGCGATGGCGCGTGGCTGACCCATGTGCTGGCCGAGGTGGCGCAGGCGCGGGCAGAGATTGCCCGGATCGCAGCGGAGAACGGCCTTGTCGCCCTGCCCTCGGCCACCAATTTCGTCACCGTCGATTGCGGGCGGGACGGGGCCTTTGCCCGGTGTGTGCTGCAATCTCTGGTGGAGCAGGGCGTGTTCGTGCGCATGCCCTTCGTTGCGCCACAGGATCGCTGCATCCGCATCAGCTGCGGCCCGGCAAGAGATATGGCCATCCTGGCCGAAACGCTGCCAAAGGCACTCGCTGCGGCGCGCTGAGCCTGTGACTTAAGCAAACGGGCCGGACGGGCGGGGGCGGCGCCAATCCGACCCGCGCCCCCGCCCGTCCGGCCACCGACCCCGTCAGAGGCCGGGATAGATCGGGAAGCGCGCGCAGAGCGCGGCGACCTCGGCCTTGACCTTTTCCTCAACCGCGCCGTTGCTGTCCGCGCCATTGACGGCCAGCCCGTCCACCACCTCGATGATCCAGTCGGCGATCTGGCGGAATTCGGCCTCGCCAAAGCCGCGCGTCGTCCCCGCGGGGCTGCCAAGGCGGATGCCGCTTGTCACCGTCGGTTTTTCAGGGTCGAACGGCACGCCGTTCTTGTTGCAGGTGATATGCGCGCGACCCAAAGCCTTTTCGGTGGCGTTGCCCTTGACGCCTTTGGGCCGCAGATCGACCAGCACCACATGGGTATCGGTGCCATGCGTCACGGTATCCAGCCCGCCCTTGATCAACTGATCCGACAGCGCCTGCGCATTGGCGATCACGGCCTTGATGTAGTCCTTGAACTCCGGCCGCAGCGCCTCGCCAAAGGCCACGGCCTTGGCGGCGATGACATGCATGAGCGGGCCGCCCTGGATGCCGGGAAAGATCGCGGAGTTGACCTTTTTCGCCAGATCCTCGTCATTCGTGAGAATCATGCCGCCACGCGGGCCGCGCAGCGTCTTGTGCGTGGTGGTGGTGGCCACATGGGCGTGCGGGAAGGGGCTGGGATGCTCGCCCGCCGCCACCAGACCCGCGAAATGCGCCATGTCCACATGCAGCCAGGCCCCCACGGAATCGGCGATCTCGCGCATCCGGGCAAAGTCGATCCGGCGCGGTATGGCCGAGCCGCCGGCGATGATCAGCTTGGGCCGATGTTCCGTCGCCAGCGCCTGCACCTGATCGTAATCGATGAGGTTATCCTGCTTGCGCACACCGTATTGCACCGCGTTGAACCACTTGCCCGACTGGTTGGGCGCGGCGCCATGCGTCAGGTGTCCACCCGCATCGAGGCTCATCCCGAGGATCGTGTCGCCGGGCTTGAGCAGCGCGGTGAACACGCCCTGATTGGCCTGCGAACCGGAATTGGGCTGCACGTTCGCGAATCCGCAATCAAACAGCTTGCACGCCCGCTCGATGGCAAGGTTCTCGGCGATGTCCACGAACTGACAACCGCCATAATAGCGCCGCCCCGGATAGCCTTCGGCATATTTGTTGGTCATCACCGAGCCTTGCGCCTCCATCACCGCGGCGCTGACGATGTTCTCGGATGCGATCAACTCGATCTCGTCGCGCTGGCGGCCAAGCTCCAGCCCGATCGCGCGGGCAATCTCGGGGTCGCGCGCAGCGAGTGCTTCGGTGAAAAAGCCTTGGTCGGCCACGGGCCGGTTACCGTCATGGGGCATGTGCTGTCCTCCGCCAGAAGATGACTCTGGCGACGCACCTAGCCCAAACACCCCTTCAAGGAAAGATTGTAAAGCGACGCATCCCCCCGTCTGACCGGCATGGCTGGTCTTGACGCGCGAATTGTGTTTCGACTTGGAGAATAGAAAACAGGGACAGCCCATGACGCAGAAAATCGCCTTTGTCGCCAGCGACGTGCCCACGGCGCAGACCGCACGCGCAGCACTTGCCGCGCGCTACGGCTCCGTCCCCGAGGCCGAGGCCGATGTGATCGTGGCGCTTGGCGGCGACGGCTTCATGCTGGCCACCATGCACCGCACGCAGGCGCTTGACGTACCGGTCTACGGGATGAATCGCGGCACGGTCGGCTTTCTGATGAACGACTATTCCGAGACCGACCTGCCCGAACGCCTGATCGCCGCCGAGCAAGAGGTGATCAATCCGCTGGCCATGCGCGCCGAGGCGGGCGACGGCACCATCCACGTGGCGCTGGCGATCAACGAGGTCTCGCTTCTGCGCGCAGGCCCGCAGGCGGCCAAGCTGCGCATCACCATCGACGGGCGGTTGCGGCTGGAGGAACTGATTTGCGACGGCGCTCTGGTCTCCACGCCCGCAGGCTCCACCGCCTACAACTATTCCGCCCACGGGCCAATCCTGCCCATCGGCTCGGACGTGCTCGCGCTTACCGCCGTTGCCGCCTTCCGCCCCCGCCGCTGGCGCGGGGCGCTGCTGCCCAAGAGCGCGACGGTGCGCTTCGACGTGATCGAGCCGGACAAACGCCCGGTCATGGCCGATGCCGACAGCCGCTGGGTGGAAAGCGTGCTCTGGGTCGAGATCCGCTCCGAGACCAGCATCGCCCACCGGATCCTGTTCGACCCCGGTCACGGGCTGGAAGAGCGGCTCCTGCGCGAACAGTTCACCTGAGCCGGTCGCCCTCTGCCCGCAAGAAGATCGGGTCGGACACGCGCCTTGTTATCCGATAACAACCCGTCGTTATTGCCTGACCACGCTGCAGCGCCGCAATCTGATCCCGCCTGCAACGTGCAGGTGTGTAAGGCTAGGGAAAAGAGGAGTTCGGATCATGCGGGTTGCCAATACCTTCAGGGCTCTCCTTCTGGGAGGTCTGATCGTGGCGGGGTTTGTTGTGTATCGGGATCGTGATGAGAGCGCGCAGAGCGGTCCGGTGACGGTCACCAGTCTCATCCCCAGCCCCGTTTCGGTGACCGCGTTGACCGGGCACTCGTCCTAGGCGCGTTCTGGCTCTCCTCCTGCCCGGCTCCGGGCAAGCCAGCCCCCGCGCGGATATTCCGCGCGGGGGTTTTCGTCGGGTCCATGGCCCGGAACGATCCGTTCAGGCGCTCAGCAGACGATAGATGTCGTCCTTGAGCCGCGCCCGCGACTTGCGCAGTTCCATCTCGGCGCGATCATCCATCGGCTCGACCAGCGTTTCGGCGCGGTGCACCTGACGGTTAACGGCGTGATACTCCTCCGCAAGCCGCGCGAAATGCGCATCCTTCTGTTTCAACTCGCTGATCTTCTCAGCGAACTGGGGGAATTCCTCGTTTAGCTCGTGGGGGGTATTCGACATCGCGTGCCTCCTTCTGACTGGCCCGAGCACAGGCTAGCAATCTGGAATCGCTCTAACCTTGACCCGGATCAAACGGCGGGTGCCGAGGCTGAAAAACAGCCGCGCCGCCGGACTGTTCCCGTTGCCGTGTCGCGTGCCCTGCCGGGCCACAGTCACGCGCCGCAGTCACTGGTGGTTTCGACAGGGCGCTCTTACAGGCGGCTTCGGCGGGCGGTTTGCGCGGCGCAGCGGCCCTGTAACCCGCCCCGGAACCGAAGGCTCAGCGGCGCGCCTTCCGCCAGCCCGCCGCACGCGCCTCGGCCTCGGTGCAGAACCAGCGTTCCCCGTCGCGCGGGTTGATCACCGTACGGGCGTAATCGGCCTGCCCCGGCATGTGATAGATGCGCGCACCCGAACGGCCGATATTGCCCTTGATGGTGCATCCCGGCGCAGCGGCGCCCGACCTGTCCCCGCCGGCACCCGCGCCGCCGCCCCGTTCCCCGCGCACGGCATTACGGTGATCCTCGGGACGGTCGAACCGATGCGCATGCAGGCCGCGCCCCGCAATCACGGCACGCTTCTCATCAAGGTCATAGTCCATCGAGTATCGGCGATAGGCCAGCGCCAGCCCCTCCGACACAAGCATGCGCCCCACATCCTGACCGGCCAGCGCGCAGCGCGCGACGGTCCGGCCATACCGGTCCTCGGTCACCTTCTCGCAAGACACCCGCCGCCCGCCAAGGCGCGCGCGCACCTGATCGGTTACCCAGGCGCCGCAATCCCATTGCACCCCGTCGCCATTGGTGCAGGGTTGCCCCGCCTCGGGCGCATCGACCCCGTGCAGGCGCACCCGCACAGCGCCCACATCGAACGTGTCGCCGTCGATCACGCGCACGACCCCGCCAAAGCCCTGCGCGAGACCCGCGACAGGCACCATCATAAGAACAATAAGTGAACAAATTCTTAACATGCCCCCTTATGGCGGCAAAAACCCGCTTCGATCAAGCCATAAGGTGAACAAAAGGTTAACGCTGCCGCGTTGCCCAATGAGGATGCCGCCACGGCTCGGCATTCTCGGGCGGCAGCGACCGACCCAGCACATGATCGGCGATCTTCTCGCCCGCCATGATCGAGGGCGCGTTGAGATTGCCGTTGGTGATGCGCGGGAAAAGGCTCGAATCGGCCACGCGCAGCCCGTCCACACCGATCACCCGGCCCTGCGGGTCCACCACCGCCATCGGATCGCCCGCGCGCCCCATCCTGCAGGTGCCGCAGGGATGATAGGCGCTCTCGGCGTGTTCGCGGATGAAATCATCCAACGAATCATCGCTTTGCACATCCGCCCCCGGCTGAATCTCGTGTCGCACGAAAGGCGCGAACGCCTCCTGCGCAAAGATCTCGCGTGTAAGCCGGATGCAGCGGCGGAAATCTTCCCAGTCGCTTTCGGCGCTCATGTAGTTGAAGCGGATCACCGGATCGTCGGCAGGATTGCTGCTGCGCAGACTGACGGAGCCGCGCGACAAGCTGCGCATCGGGCCGACATGGGCCTGAAACCCGTGACCCTCTGCCGCCGCCTTGCCATCATAGCGCACGGCAATGGGCAGGAAGTGGAACTGGATGTCCGGGTAATCGACCCCGGCCCGCGAGCGGATGAAACCGCAGCTTTCGAACTGGTTGCTGGCCCCCGGCCCGCGCTTGCCCATAAGCCATTGCAAACCCACCCAGCCCTTGCCGAAAAGGTTCCAGTATTTGTAGAGGCTTACCGGCTGGCTTGCCGCCATCTGGATGTAAAGTTCCATATGGTCCTGCAAATTCGCCCCCACGCCGGGGCGGTCGGCCAGAACCGCGATGCCGTGCTCCGACAGATGCGCGCCCGGCCCGATCCCTGACAGCATCAAAAGTTTGGGCGAGTTGATCGAGGAGGCGGCAAGGATCACCTCGACGCGCGCGCGCACCACCTCGCGCTGCCCGGACCGCAGCACCTCGACACCCGTGGCGCGCCCTTGCTCGATCACCACGCGGGTCACAAGCCCCCGCAGCAGATCGCAATTCGGACGCTTGAGCGCCGGCTTCAGATAGGCATTGGCCGCCGACCAGCGCCGACCCTTGTAAACCGTCATCTCGAACGGGCCGAACCCCTCCTGCTGCGCGCCGTTGTAATCCCCGGTCGCCGGATAGCCCGCCTGCACACCCGCCGCGATGAACGCCCGCGTAAGCGGGTTCGCCATCGCGCCCCGGGTCACATGGAGCGGCCCATCCTTGCCACGCCAGTCGGGATCGCCCCCATGCCCGCCATCGTCCCAGGCCTCCATCCGCTTGAAATACGGCAGAACGTCCGCATAGCCCCAGCCGTCGCAGCCCTGATCGCGCCAATGGTCGTAATCGCGCGCATGGCCGCGCACATAGACCATGCCGTTGATCGAGCTTGAGCCGCCGATCACCTTGCCGCGCGGACAGGCCAGCCGCCGCCCGCCCAGATGCGGCTCTGGCTCGGTGCGGTAACCCCAGTCATAGCGGCGCATGTTCATCGGATAGCTGAGCGCGCCGGGCATCTGGATGAAGGGACCGGCATCCGTGCCGCCATGCTCGATCACCAGCACGGACTTGCCCGCCTCCGAGAGGCGATACGCCATGGCGCTGCCCGCGCTGCCTGCCCCCACGATGACGTAATCGGCCTCCATCAGCGGTCCCGCCCGTGGCTGTCGGTGCCTGAGTATTTGGGGAACAGTGAAAGCATCATTCGCCCCTCGGAAAGCGCTGGCTTTCCTCCAGCACGTTGAGGTCCATGTGGTTGCGCATGTAGCGCTCCGACGCCTTTTGCAGCGGCTGGTAGTCCCAGGGGTAATAGCCCCCCTTGCGCAGCGCCTCGTAGACCACCCAGCGGCGGGCCTGGCTTTCGCGCACCTCGGCATCGAAGCGGTCAAGATCCCAGCGGGCATCCGCCTTGGCGCGCAAGCTGGCAAGCGTGCCCGCATGAGCCGGGTCTTGCGCCAGGTTCGTCAGTTCATACGGATCGGCCTCCAGATCGAAGAGCTGATCGGGATCGAGCGCGCAGCGATTGTATTTCCACTTGCCATACCGCAACGAGACAAGCGGCGCATAGCTCGCCTCGGCGGCGTATTCCATCGCCACGGGGGCCTCGCGTTTGCCGCCCTGCCCGAGAGAGACCAGCGATTGCCCCTCGACCCAGGGCGCGACCTCGGACATGTCCGCGCCCGCCAGATCGCAGAGCGTCGGGCAGACGTCGATCGTGCTGACCGGATCGGTGACAAGGCCCGGCGCCATGCCCGGGGCCGAGATCATCAGCGGCACGCGGGCAGAGCCCTCGTAGAAGGACATTTTATACCACAGGCCCCGCTCGCCCAGCATGTCGCCGTGATCGGACACGAAAAGGATGATGGCCTCCTGCCGGCTGGCCTCCAGCGCCGCCATCACCTCGCCGATCTTGTCATCGAGATAGGAGATATTGGCGAAATAGGCACGCCGCGCGCGGCGGATCTGCTCCTGGGAAATGTCGTAGCTGCGCCAGTCGTTGGCGTCGAAAATCCGCCTGGAATGGGCGTCGTGCGCCTCGTAGGCCATCGCTGGCACTTCGGGCAGAAGGTGGTCGCACTCCTCGTAGAGATCCCAGTATTTCTTGCGCGCCACATAGGGATCGTGCGGGTGGGTAAAGCTGACCGTCAGGCACCAGGGCCGCGCGTCATGACCGCGCGCGAGGTCATAGACCTTGCGCGTGGCGTTATAGGCCACCTCGTCATCGTATTCCATCTGGTTGGAAATCTCGGCCACACCCGCACCCGTGACAGACCCCATGTTGTGATACCACCAGTCGATCCGCTCGCCTGGTTTGCGGTAATCGGGTGTCCAGCCGAAATCGGCCGGGTAGATATCGGTGGTCAGCCGCTCCTCGAAGCCGTGCAACTGATCGGGACCGACAAAATGCATCTTGCCCGAAAGGCAGGTCTGATAGCCCGCGCGCCGCAAGTGGTGGGCATAGGTGGGGATATCGGCGGTGAACTCGGCGGCGTTGTCGTAGACGCGGCTGCGCGAAGGCAGAAGGCCCGACATGAAACTCGCCCGCCCCGGTGCGCAGAGCGGCGACGCCGAATAGGTATTGGCAAACCGCGTCGAACGCTCTGCCAGCGCGCGCAGATTGGGCGCGTGCAGCCACTCCGCCGGACCATCCGGAAAGAACGTCCCGTTGAGCTGATCGACCATGAAAATCAGGATGTTCGGCGCGGTCATTGCTTTGTCTCCGGCAAGGATGTGTCAAGATAATGCAGCAGCACGGCAATCGCAGCCTTGGGCGCGATGCCGCCCTCGCCCAGCGCCTGGCGCAGGTAAAGCCCGTCGATCATCGCCGCAAGTCCGCGCGTCAGTGTGCGGGCCTCATCCGGTGCAAGCTGGCGAAAGGCGTGGTGCAGGTTCGACCGCAGCCGCCGCTGGTAGACATGCAACAGCCGCCGCGCCGTGTCCGATCGCTGCGCCTGCACATAGAAATTGAGCCAGGCGGCGACCATCTCGGGGCGGAACTGCGCGGGCGTGAAACTCGCCCGGATGATCGCCTCAAGCCGCGCGCGCGGTCCCCGCGCCATGCTCAGCGCGCCGCGCACCTCGGCCCCGTAAAGCGTCAGCACATGGCGCATGGCGGCCGTGAACATCGCCTCCTTCGAGCCGAAATAGTGATGCGCCAGCGCGCTTGACATGCCCGCGCGCCGCGCGATCTGCGCCACCGTCACGTCGAGAGCACCGTGCGCGCCGATCTCGTGGATTGCCGCCTCAACCAGCGCCCCGCGCCGGATCGGCTCCATTCCCAGCTTGGGCATGACCGATTTCTCCTGCTTGCCAGACCGGGGTAAGCGTGTTTAATTGACTCGTCAATCAAGAAAACCGGGAGGGGGAAGTCCGGCCTCGAAATGACCAGAACGACGTTGTGTTTCACACCGGCGTCATATTAGCCTCAGCAGATAAGAACCGACCGCCCGCCCATGGCAGAGGCAGGTTGGACGAAACCAAGGGAGACATCAGCAATGACCAGAATTTTCAACGGCGGGATGGATCGTCGCGGCTTCATGGCCGGAACTGCGGGTGTGGCGCTTGCTGCCTCCATGCCACGCGCGGCCAAGGCCGCACCCAAGCGCGGCGGCCATCTGCGCGTGGCCATCGGCCACGGCCAGACCACTGACACGCTCAACCCCGGCACCTATTCCAACAGCTTCATGACCTCGGTCAGCTTTCCGATCCATGGCCGCCTCACCGAAGTAACCGCCGACGGCGCGCTCATCCCCGAAGTGGCCGAAAGCTGGGAAGCCTCGGCCGATGCCTCGGTCTGGCGCTTCAAGGTGCGCTCGGGCGTGACCTTCCATTCCGGCAAGACCGTCACCGCGACCGATGTGGCCAATTCGATCAACTTCCACCGCGGCGAAAACTCCACCTCCGCCGCCGGTCCGCTGGTCGCGCCCATCACCGATATCGCCACCGAGGGCGACGACATGGTGATCTTTACCCTCGATGGCGGCAATGCCGATTTTCCCTTCATCCTGTCGGACTATCACCTGACGATCTGCAAGGCCGATGGCGACAGCATCGACTGGCGCTCGGGCGATGGCTGCGGCAGCTATGTGCTCAAGAACTTCAACCCAGGCGTCTCCTGTACGATGGAACGCAACCCGAACCACTGGCGTGACGACGTGGCCTGGTTCGACAGCGCAGAGATCATCGCCATCGTCGATCAGAACGCGCGCACGACGGCGCTTGTCTCGGGCGATGTGGACGTGGCCGACCGGCTTGACCTCAAGACCGTGGGCCTGCTTGCGCGCAACCCCAATATCCAGATCAACTCGGTCGCGGGCACGCAGCACTATACATTCGCGATGGACACCCGCTCCGACCCGTTCAGCAACAACCACGCGCGGCTCGCGCTGAAATACGCGGTGGACCGTCAGCAGTTGGTGGACAAGATCCTGTTCGGCTATGGCTCGGTCGGCAATGACCATCCCATCGGTCAGGGCCAGCGGTTCTACAACAGCGAGCTGGAACAGCGCGCCTATGATCCCGACAAGGCAAAGTGGCACCTTCAGCAGGCCGGGCTCGACAAGCTTGAGGTGCGGCTGTCGGCGGCGGATGCGGCCTTTGTCGGCGCGGTGGATGCGGCGGTGCTCTATCAGGCCGCCGCCGACAACGCCGGCATTTCCGTCACCCCGGTGCGCGAACCCAATGACGGCTACTGGTCGGATGTGTGGATGAAAAAGCCCTTCGCCGCCGTCTACTGGTCGGGTCGCTCGGTCGAAGATCAGATGTTCTCGACCGCCTATCAGTGCGGCGCAGCCTGGAATGACAGCTTCTGGTGCAGTGAGCGATTCGATGAACTGATGGTCAAGGCCCGCTCGGAGCTTGACGAGGCCAGGCGCCGCGAGATGTATCATGAGATGCAGGCGATCGTGGCGAACGATGGCGGCGTGGTGATCCCGATGTTCGCCAATTACGTCTTCGGCAATTCCACCAAGGTCGCCCATAGCGATCAGTTGGGCTCCAACTGGGATGTGGACGGGATGCGCTTCATCGAGCGCTGGTGGATGGCCTGATACCACCCGACACGCTGCGCAGGCCCGGTGGCAAGACGCTGCCGGGCCCGTTGCCAAGAATGAGAACCGACACCGGGAGAGACACCACCATGACCTTCAAGCTGACCCTTTCCGCGCTCGCCCTCGCGCTCGCCACCGGCCCCGCGCTTGCCAATTGCGAGCGCATCACCTTCTCCGATGTGGGCTGGACCGACATCACCGCCACAACCGCCGCCACCACCGTCGTGCTCGAGGCGCTCGGCTACAAGACCGACGTCAAGGTGCTCTCGGTGCCTGTCACCTATACCTCGCTCGCCAAGGGCGATATCGACGTTTTCCTCGGCAACTGGATGCCGACGATGGAGGCCGACATCGCCCCCTACCGCGAGGCCGGGACGGTCGATACGGTGCGTACCAATCTGGAGGGCGCAAAGTACACGCTGGCCACCAATGCCGCCGGGGCCGCGCTCGGAATCACCTCTTTCGCCGCGATCGCCGAACAGGCCGCGGCGCTCGACAAGACGATCTACGGCATCGAGCCGGGCAATGACGGCAACCGGCTGATCCTCGACATGATCGAGGCGGATGCCTTTGGACTCAAGGGCTTCCGCCTGCGCGAAAGCTCCGAACAGGGGATGCTGGCGCAGGTCGCCCGCGCCGACCGGAGGGGTGAGCCGGTCGTGTTCCTCGGCTGGGAACCGCACCCGATGAACGCCAATTTCAACCTGACCTATCTTGAGGGCGGCGACGACTGGTTCGGCCCCGATCTGGGCGGCGCGGTGGTTGCCACCAACACCCGCGCAGGCTTTGTGGCGGAATGCCCGAATGTGGGCAAGCTCCTGCAAAACCTCGAATTTACCCTCGCCATGGAAAACGAGATCATGGGCGCGATCCTTGACGATGGCAAGAAGCCCGAAGTCGCGGCAAGCGCCTGGCTCAAGGAAAATCCCGGCGTTCTGGATGGCTGGCTTGACGGCGTGACCACCCGCGACGGCGGCGATGCACTGGCTGCGGTCAAGGCCGAGTTGGGTCTGTGATAATGACGCTCAGGGACGATATTCTCGCCCTGATCGAAGAAAGACCCGGGATCACTGACGCTGAAATCGTGCGCATGATTCCGGGGGCTGAATCGCGCCACCAACAAGTCAATGCTCGCTGCCGCAAACTTGCGGAGGAGGGTCTTATCCAAAGGATAAAGCCCTCTATCGGCGCGATTACTAATCTTCCTCTAACGTCAAAACTAGGCACTGAAGGCAGCCCCCGACCGCGGGGAGGGGAGAAGCCCCCGCCCGAGGGGGCGGTCGGGGGCCGCCCGGCGGAGCCGCCGGATGGAACTATCCAAGCTGTCGCGCCTACATCCATCAACATCGAATTTTTTTGGCAAAGCGTGGGCGAAATTCAGTTTCTAGATGAGACTCTGCACTTTCCGCGCCTCCCTGCACGCGCTGGACTCTACCGCATAAGACTGCCGGTCAGCCGATCCGTCTATGTCGGCGAAACGGTTAATCTGCAACGACGAATGCAGAATTACCGCAGGCCCGGGGCAACTCAGACGACGTCGGTCTGGGTCAACGATCACTTGCGAAACCGGCTCCGCGACGGCGAGCTTGTGTTACTCGAGACCTGCACCGATGCAATGACGACCACCGGCACCATCCGACAGGGTGCCGATCTCAAATCCAAGATTGTTCGCGTCATGATCGAACATGCGGCTATCCTGTCTGAAAAACAAGCAAACTGGATTCCACTGAACAAGGCGAACTAATGGACTGGCTGAGCGAGAACAAGATCCCCGTGGGCAAATGGGCCGAGGGCTTCTTCCTCTGGCTTCAGGACCATGGGGCGGCCTTCTTCGACGGGATGGCGGCGGTGATGGAGGGGCTGATCGACGCGCTTCTCTGGCTGCTTCAGACCCCCCACCCCGTTGTGATCATTGCGATTTTCGTGGGCCTCACCTGGGCGTTTCAACGCAACTGGAAAACCTGCCTGTTCGTGGCCCTGGGCTTTCTCTTCATCCTCAATCAGGGCTACTGGATCGAGACCACCGAGAGCCTGACGCTGGTGCTGACCTCCTGCCTTGTGTGCATGGCGATTGGGGTTCCCATCGGCATCGCGGCGGCGCATCGCCCGCGCCTTTATGACGGGATGCGGCCGGTTCTGGATCTCATGCAGACCCTGCCCGCCTTTGTCTATCTCATTCCGGCAATTGTGTTTTTCGGGATCGGCATGGTGCCGGGGCTGATCGCAACGGTGATCTTCGTGCTCCCTGCCCCGATCCGCCTGACCCATCTCGGCGTGGTCTCGACACCGCAGCCGCTGCTGGAGGCGGCGCAGGCGTTCGGCGCCACCAACCGTCAGACACTGTGGAAGGTCGAACTACCCTATGCCCTGCCGCAGATCATGGCGGGGCTGAATCAGACCATCATGCTGTCGCTCTCGATGGTGGTGATCGGCGCGCTTGTCGGCGCGGACGGCCTCGGCGTGCCGGTGCTTCGGGCCATCAACACCGTCAACATCGCGCTCGGTTTCGAGGCGGGGCTGATGATCGTGGTGGTGGCCATCGTGCTCGACCGGATGTTGCGGATGGAGCACCGGAAATGAGCACCACCGCTGTCCGTTTCAACCGCGTCTCCATCGTCTTCGGCGATGCGCCCGCACGCGCCCTGCCGCTGATGGACGAGGGAAGATCGCGCAGCGAAATCCAGCAGGCAACCGGGCAGGTTCTGGGCGTGCATGACAGCGATCTCAGCGTCTCCCCCGGAGAAATCCTTGTTCTCATGGGGCTTTCCGGCTCTGGCAAGTCTACGCTCCTGCGCGCGGTCAACGGGCTCAACCCTGTGGTGCGCGGCCATGTGGAGATCCACGACGGCGACCGCATGGTCGATGTCACCCATGCCGACCCGGCCACCCTGCGCCGCTTGCGTCAGCATCATGTGGCGATGGTGTTCCAGCAGTTCGGCCTCTTGCCATGGCGAACGGTGGCCGAGAATGTGGGCCTGGGCCTCGAGTTGGCGGGCGTGCCGCACGCGGAGCGGGCCGAGCGGGTCAGCCGCCAGTTGGCGCTGGTCAACCTCTCGGACTGGGCCACCCGCAAGGTGGGGGAACTCTCCGGCGGGATGCAGCAGCGCGTCGGCCTCGCCCGCGCCTTTGCCACCGAGGCCCCGATCCTTCTGATGGACGAGCCGTTTTCCGCGCTCGACCCGCTCATCCGCACCCATCTTCAGGATGAACTCATCGACCTGCAAAAGAAACTCGGGCGCACCATCATCTTTGTCAGCCACGACCTTGACGAGGCGTTCAAGCTGGGCGACCGCATCGCCATCATGGAGGGGGGGCGCATCGTGCAATGCGGCACCCCGCAAGAGATCTTCACCGATCCCGCCACCGCCTATGTGGCCGATTTCGTGGCCCACATGAACCCTTTGGGCGTGCTCGTCGCGCGCGATATGTTCGAGCCGGCGACCGGCACCCCTGCCGCCGCCCTCGAACGCAGCGTCCCGCCCGAGGCCACGATCCGCCAGGTGATGGAGGCAGCCCAGGGCCATGATGGACCCGTGGCCGTCATCGAGAAGGGCCAGCTTCTCGGTCAGATCACCCGCAACCGCATCCTGTCAAAATTGCTCGATCCGCGCGCCTGAAAACGACGCACGTCGCAAACGTGACAGACAGGCGCGCGCGATTCGGCTTTCCTCGGATCAGAGGAGTTTGAGATGGACCCACGCAGCAAGATCGCCCTTGTGATCCGAACCATTGGGGCGGAGCGGGGCCGGGCCGCGCGGGGGCGACCTGTGCGCACTTGACCGCGCAACAGATCCCCAACGCTTTTCAGGATTTCATCAAACCATGACCTCCCCTGCCACGCGCCGTGCCGGCGGCCGCGCCGCCCGGCGCGAAGCCCGCGCGAATCCGCTTTCCGACACGCTGCGCCCGGTGCGCCCCGGCCTTGAGGGCGGCCTCTATCGCCCGCTCTCTGACGCGCAGATGACACGCATCCACGCCGCTGTTCTCGACGCACTCGAACAAATCGGCCTTGCCGACGCCCCGCCCTCGGGGGTGGATTACCTGACCGGCGCGGGGGCGATTCTGGGCGAGGACGGGCGGATACGCTTTCCGCGCGCGCTGATCGAGGACACGATCGCGCGCGCCAATCGCGGGATCACGCTTTTCGCCCGCGACCCACACCACGACATGACGCTCTCGGGCACCCGCGTGCATTACGGCACGGCGGGGGCGGCGGTGCATCTGGTTGATGTGGCCACCGGCAACTACCGCGAAAGCACCGTGCAGGACCTGCACGACGCCGCGCGCATCGCCGACACGCTTGACAACATCCATTTCGTGCAGCGCCCCATGGTCTGCCGCGACATTCCCGACAATCGAGAGATGGACCTCAATACGCTCTACGCCTGCTGCGCGGGCACCACCAAGCATGTCGGGACATCGTTTACCGAGGTGGGATTCGTCACCGATGCCTTCGAGATGCTGCACCTGATCGCGGGTGGCGAGGACAAGTGGCGCGAGCGGCCCTTCGTGAGCAATTCCAACTGCTTCGTCGTGCCGCCGATGAAATTCGCCACCGAATCCTGTCTGGTGATGGAGGCCTGTATCGCGGGCGGGATGCCGATCCTGCTGCTCTCGGCCGGGCAGGCCGGGGCCACGGCACCTGCACCGATTGCCGGGGCCATCGTGCAGGCGACCGCCGAGTGCCTCGCGGGGCTGGTCTATGTCAACGCGGTCAGGCCGGGCCATCCGGCCATCTTCGGCACATGGCCCTTTGTCAGCGATCTGCGCACCGGGGCGATGTCGGGCGGATCGGGCGAGCAGGCATTGCTGACGGCGGGTTGCGCGCAAATGCACCACTTCTACGGCCTGCCAGGGGGTGCGGCAGCGGGGATCGCCGATGCCAAGCTGCCCGACATGCAGGCCGGATGGGAGCAGGCCACGTCGAACGTCATGGCGGGGCTGTCGGGGCTGAACATGGTCTACGAGGCTGCAGGGATGCACGCCTCTCTTCTGGGGTTCTGCCACGAATCGCTCATTCTGGGCGATGACCTGATCGGGCAGGCGCTGCGTTGCGCGCGCGGAATCGAGGTGGACGAGGACACACTCAGCCTTGACGTAATCCGCGCCGCCTGTATCGGTGGCCCCGGCCATTACCTCGGTGCGCCGCAGACGCTGGCACGGATGCAGAGCGATTACCTCTATCCCACCTGCGCCAACCGCGCCTCGCCCAAGGAATGGGTCGAGCAGGGTCAGCCCGATCTCATCGCCACGGCGACAGCAAAGAAAGAGCGCATCCTCGCCACCCGCGCGCCCGCCCGCTTCGACCCCGAAACCGATGCAGCGATCCGGGCGCGGTTTCCGATCCATCTGGAGGCGTAAGGGGCGGCGGCGGGCGCTCAGGAACACAGCCGGTCAGAGCAGGGTGGAGCGCGCCTTGGCGCGCTCCCTTAGCCCCCCTCAGCCAAGCGCCTCGGAGCACCGCTTGCAGGTGCCGGGATGGGCGTGGGTGCCCACATCGGGCAGGATCTTCCAGCACCGCTGGCATTTCCTGCCCTCGGCGCGCTCGAACACCACGCCGACAGTGTCCACCTCTGGCAGGCGGAACGCCTCTGGGGGGCGTGGATCGGCGGTGAGGATCAGGTCGGACGTGATGCAGACATCCGCGAAATCCACCGATTTTAGCGCCTTGAGCATTTCGGCATCGCGCACATGGATAATAGGCGCGGCCTCGAGGCTTGCCCCGATCACCTTGTCGGTGCGCTGAACCTCCAGCGCCGCCGTCACCACGCGCCGCGCGGCTCGCACAACCGCCCATTTCGCCGCCAGCGGCTCGTCCAGCCAGTCTGCGGGGGTCTCGGGCATGTCGTTCAGGTGCACGGAGTTGTCCTCGCCCGGAAAGCGAGAAAGCCACACATCCTCCATCGTGAACACCAGCACCGGGGCGAGCCAGGTGGTCAGGCGCTGAAACACCAGATCCATCACCGTGCGCGCGGCGCGGCGGCGCGCCGTGTCGCCGTCGCAATAGAGCGCGTCCTTGCGGATGTCGAAGTAGAACGCGCTTAGATCAAGCGTGCAGAAGTTGAAAAGTTGCTGAAAAACACCTTGAAAATCATAGATTTCATAGCCTTTTCTCACCTTGTGATCCAGCTCCGCCAGCCGGTGCAGCACCCACCGTTCAAGCTCGGGCATTTCGGCGGGCACGACCCGGTCGGCCTCCGAGAAATGCGACAGCGCGCCGAGCATGAAGCGCATCGTGTTGCGCAACCGGCGATAGCTGTCCGCGACGCCCTTGAGGATCTCCGGCCCGATCCGCAGATCGGCGGTGTAATCCGCCTGCGCCACCCAAAGCCGCAGGATATCGGCTCCGTATTGCTTGACCACCTCCTCGGGGGCCACGGTATTGCCGAGCGATTTGGACATCTTGTTGCCCTTCTCGTCCAGCGTGAAGCCATGGGTCAGCACACCGCGATAGGGCGCGTGCCCGATCGTGCCGCAGGCCTGCAACATCGAGGAATGGAACCAGCCCCGGTGCTGATCGGTGCCCTCCAGATAGAGGTCCGCGATTCCGTCCTCGGACCCATCCGCCCGGTCGCGCAGCACGAAGGCATGGGTGGAGCCGGAATCGAACCACACATCGAGAATGTCATCGACCTTGTGCCAGTCGTCCGGGTTGACGATGCCCTCAAGGAACCGCTCCTTGGCGCCCTCTTTATACCAGGCGTCCGCGCCCTCTTGCTCGAAGGCCGCGAGGATGCGCGCGTTGACCTCTGCATTCCGTAAAAGGTAATCGGAATCCGTTGGTTGCGCGCCGTTTTTCACAAAACAGGTGAGCGGCACACCCCAGGCACGCTGACGGCTCAGCACCCAGTCGGGCCGCGCCTCGATCATCGAGTAGAGCCGGTTGCGCCCGGTCTTGGGCGTCCATGTCACCAGCTCGTCAATCGAGCGCAGCGCGCGTTCGCGAATGGTCGTGCCGTAATCGTCCTGCCCGTCTCCCACCGCGCGGTCAATCGCCGCAAACCACTGCGGCGTGTTGCGATAGATCACGGGCGCCTTGGAGCGCCATGAATGCGGATAGCTGTGCTTGATCTTGCCGCGCGCCAGCAGCCCGCCAACCTCGATCAACTTGTCGATCACGGCCTTGTTGGCGTTGCCCTCTTTGCCCTTGCGATCAAGGATGAACTTGCCGCCAAAAAACGGCAGATCGGGCCGGAAAGAGCCGTCATCCATCACGTTGTAGGTGATGACCTGCCCCAACATCCCCAGATCGCGGTAAAGTTCGTATTCCTCCATCCCGTGCGAGGGCGCGCAATGCACGAATCCGGTGCCCTCCTCGTCAGTCACGAAATCGGCAGCTCGGAAATCGCGCAGATCGTCCCATTCGCCGTTTGAGCCTTCGGCCCCGGCAAGCGGGTGGCGCAGCGACAGGCGCCCAAGCTCATCGCTCGTCACATCGCGGAGCCTGCGATACATGCCATCCGATAGCCGCGCGCGGGTCATGATATCCTCGGCACGGGCATCAGCGAGGATGAAACGATCCCCCACCGAGGCCCAACATTCCTCGGGCGTGGCGGTCACTTCATAGAGACCGTAGGAAATCGCCTCTCCATAGACCACCGCCTTGTTGGAGGGCATGGTCCAGGGCGTCGTGGTCCAGATCACCACATGGGCGTTCTCCAGATCACCCGCCCCCTGATGCACCCGAAACTTCACCCAGACCGTGAAGCTCTCCTTGTCGTGATACTCCACCTCCGCCTCGGCCAGAGCGGTCTTTTCGATCGGCGACCACATCACGGGCTTTGACCCCTGATAGAGCACGCCGGTCATCAGGAATTTCTGAAATTCCTCCGCGATGATCCGCTCGGCGCGGAAATCCATCGTCAGATACGGGCGATCCCAACAGCCGGTGATCCCCAGCCGCTTGAACTCCTCGCGCTGGATGTCGATCCAGCCTTCAGCGAACTTGCGGCATTCCTGCCGGAAATCGACGATATCGACCTCGTCCTTGTTCTTGCCCTTGGTGCGGTATTGCTCCTCGATCTTCCATTCGATCGGCAGACCGTGGCAATCCCAGCCGGGGATATAGCGCGCGTCGCGGCCCATCATCTGCTGCGAGCGCACCACCATATCCTTGAGGATCTTGTTCAGCGCATGACCGATATGCAGATGCCCGTTGGCATAGGGCGGGCCATCATGGAGCGTGAAGGGCTTGCGGGTTTGTGCCTTCTCCCGCAGCCGCTCATATACCCCGATCCGCGCCCACCGTTCCAGCCACTCTGGCTCGCGCTGCGGCAGGCCCGCGCGCATCGGAAAATCGGTTTCGGGCAGGTTGAGCGTGTCCTTGTAATCGGGCAGGTCGGCGCACATGGGGGCGTCCTTCGTCAGGTCTTGGGATATTGGGAGAGAGGCGGCGCGATCGCTCCAACGCCTTGTCCCGGCAGCTCGACTTGGTCAGAGCGCCGGGCATGTAATTCGAATGATGATCGCGGCACGGTGCGTCATGGCCCGCGTTATAGGCGCGCGCTCGCCAAGCGTCCAGAGGGGGATTGCCACGCCGCGCGCGACGCGCCACATAAGCGCCATGAACACCGCCCTGCCCCCGCGTTTTCCCATCACCCGACCCGAGATCGCGCGGGTGATCGCGGCCTTCTACACCGCCGTGCGCGCCCATCCCGGCCTTGGCCCGGTCTTTGCCGTCCATGTCACCGACTGGCCCGCGCATGAGGCGAAGATCACCGATTTCTGGGCCAGCACGATCCTGCACGAACGCTGCTATGACGGCTCTCCGATGGCGGCGCATGTGAACGCGCGCAATGTTCAGCCGGGCATGTTCTCGACCTGGCTGGCGCTGTTCGATGCCGTTCTGGCGCGCGAACTGTCGCCCGATCAGGCCACCGCATGGTCGGCGCTGGCGCATCGTATCGGGCGGTCCTTGCGCGCGGGCGTTGTGGATCGCAGCACCCATCCCGGCGGCGTGCCGAAGCTACGATAACTCAGAAGGCACCCAGAACCGTCCCCAGCCCGATGATCAGTGCGCAGGCCAGCACCGGGCCGATGACCGCCACCATGAAGATATCGCCATAGGCTTGCCGATGGCTCATCCCGCAGATGCCCAGCAGCGTGATCACCGCGCCATTGTGCGGCAGGGTGTCAAGGCCCCCGGTCGCCACCGCTACCACCCGGTGCAGAAGCGCCGGATCGACACCCTGCACCGCCGCCTCGGCCAGCATCGCGACCCCCAGCACGTCAAGCGCGATCGACATGCCCCCCGAGGCCGAGCCGGTGATCCCGGCAAGCGCGCTTGACGACAGCGCCGCCGAGATCAGCACATTGCCCCCCGACAGCCCGTCGAGACTGGCCCGCAGGATCTCGAAGCCCGGCAAGGTGGCGATGACCGCGCCAAAGCCCACAAGGCTCGCAGTATTGAAAAGCGGCAAGAGCGCGGCCTCGGCCCCCTTGTTGAGCGCCTGCATGACCTGTGGCGGGCGCGTGGCCAGAAGCGCCAGCACCAGCGCCACGCTCAGCGCCGCGATCACGGACCAGAGGCCCTTGACCCGCGCCAGATCGGTCTCGCCATAAAGCGGGAGCGCCAGATAGCCGGTGTCGAGCGCGGGCAGGATGGCAACGCCCATGGCCAGCGTCACCACCGCCACCGACAGGATCGGCAACGCCGCGCGCCAGAGCGGCAGAGTGCCTTGCGCCGCCCCGCCCTCGGGCCGCGCGGGCGCGTCCTCGCCTGCCAGCCAGCGCGCGCGCAGACGCAGCCAGACCATGCCCAAGCCCAGCATCACAAGCGCCGCGATTACCCCCAGCCCCGGTGCGGCAAAGGGCGTGGTGCCGAAGGTGGCCATCGGGATCGCGTTCTGAATCGACGGCGTGCCGGGCAGCGCCGTCATGGTAAACGTGAAGGCCCCCAAAGCGATGGTCGCCGGGATAAGGCGCGCGGGCAACCCCGTCTCGGCGAAGAGCGCGCGCGCCAGCGGCCAGGCGGCAAAGGCCACCACGAAAAGCGACACGCCGCCATAGGTCAGCACCGCGCAGGCCAGCACCAGCGCCAGAATGGCATTGCCCGCACCAAGCGCACCTGCGATGGCCGTGGCGATGCGCTGCGCCGCGCCCGAGACCTCCATCACCCGGCCGAAAAGTGCGCCCAGCAGGAACAGCGGAAAGAAGGCCACCACAAACCCCCCCGCCGCCTCCATGAACACCTGCGTATAGCCCGCCAACACCGGCGCGCCCGACAGCGCCGCCACCAGCGCCGCCAGCACCGGGGCCAGCACCAGCACCGACACCCCTGCCCAGGCCCCCGCGATCAGCAGGCCAAGCGCCACAAGGATGAGAAGAACCGCCATGCCGCACCCCACTTTTTCTGCAGCGCAGCATAACGAATAACGACTCGGGTTGCCAGCCAGTAACCGACGCCCGCAGCCGGAAAACCCGCGCCTCTCGTCGTCGCCGCAAGAGAAGTCCCGGCCCGGCGGCCGGGCGGACAAATGGGCGCGTCAGACGAACCCGATATGCTGGTCGAACGGCATTTCCCGAACCCGACTGCCCGTCGCAGCAAAGATCGCATTGGCCAGCGCCGGGGCGGCGGGCGGCACCGGCGGCTCTCCGATGCCGCGAATGCGCTCGCCATTTTCCAGCCCGCGCACGGTGATTTCGGGGCATTGACAAAGGCGCATGGCGCGGAATGTGTCGAAATTCGTCTGCTCGGTCACGCCCCCCTCATAGGTGATCTGACCATGCATCGCATGACCAAGGCCAAAGACCACGCCGCCCTTCACCAGCCCGTCGAAATTCACCGGATCGAGCACGCGCCCCACCTCGGCAGCGACATGGACGTGATCGAGGCGGATGCCCTCGGCGGTCTGCGTCACCTCCACCACCATCGCGCAGGGCACCCCGAACGAGAGGCAGAACGCCACGCCGCGCCCGCGCCCCGCGGCCATCGGCGCGCCCCAGCCCGACATCTCGCCCACGGCCTCCAGCACCGCGCGCGAAGGGCCGTGATCGCAGAGCCGCAGACGTTCCTCCAGCGGGTCGGCCCCGGCGGCGTGGATCACCTCATCCAACAGGCTTTCGTGGAAGAACCCGTTGGTGGACGCGCCCACCGACCGCCAGCTTGAGACGGGTGCCAGTTCCGGTGCGCGATAGCCCGTCACCCGGTAATGCGGGATGGCAAAGGGCTGATCCCAGGCCCCCGCCACGATCTGAAGATCGGGGCCGGGGGCGGGGATGTTCTGCCGCCCCATCTGCGACGCGATGACCGAGGGCATGGCGATGCCCAGATCGACCGCCACGACCCGGCCCCCCGCCACCCGACCGCGCCCGCGCGCCATGGCGATCTGTCGGGGAAAGTCATGGCCCATGTCCTCCTCCCGCGAATAGGTGAGTTTGACCGGACGCCCAGGCACCGCCATGGCGATCCGGGCGGCATGGCGCGTCACCTCATCCTCCAGCCGGTGCCCGAAACTGCCGCCGATCATCTGCGCGTGCACATGGATGGCCTCGGCGGCCAGGCCGGTGATCGCGGCCACGTTTTTCTGGACGAAACGCGGCACCTGCGTGCCGGTCCAGACATCGACGCGCGCGGGCGTGTAAAGCACCGTGGCATTGAGCGGCTCCAGCGGCGCATGGGCCAGATAGGGCGCGCGATACTCGGCCTCGACATCCGTTGATTCGGCCAGCGCGGCCTCCACATCGCCCTCGTCGCGGAATTGGCTGTCTTGCCGCGCGCTGTCGAAACTCTCCGAGAGTGCCTGCCAATGCCCCGCCATGTCGGGCGGAAACGGGGCGGGGCCATGATCAAGCATGATCGCCTGCGCGCCCTGCATCGCGTGCCATGTGCTTGTGGCAATGACGGCCACGCCACCGGGCAGGGCCAGCACCTTTTCCACCCCGCGCATCGTCTCGGCACGGGTCGCGTCAAAGCCCCGCAGCGCCGCGCCCTGCGGGGCCAGCCGCACGGCGGCATAGAGCATGTCAGGCCGCGTCACGTCGATGCCGTAATCCTGTTTTCCGGTGGATTTCGCCACGATATCAATGCGCTGCATCGGCTTTGTGAGAAGCCGCCAACCTGCTGGATCGCGCAGCGCCACCTTGGTGACAGGCTCGGTCAGCGCCGCCTCGGCGGCCAAACTCTGGTAGCTGAGCCGCGTGCCGTCGGGCAGGACCACCGCGCCCCGTTCGGTCGTGAGGGTTGCCACCTCCAGACCGTGCAACCGCGCCGCCGCCGCTTTCAGTGTCTCGCGCGCCACAGCCCCCGCGCGGCGCAGCTTCTCATAGCCATCCGGCACGGTGGTCGATCCGCCGGTGATCTGCATACCGAGAAACTTCATCGGGGCTGCCATCGCGCCGCGCGCGGTCTCTGCCAACCAGCCCTGATCGGTCGCCCGGAACGGCACCGCCTCGGACGACAGCGCCGTGTTCCAATAGGCGCGGCTTGGCGGGCCAGGATCGGTGCTGACCTGATCAAGTCCCACATCCAGTTCCTCGGCGATCAGCGCCGCCTGCACCGAGGTGGCCCCTTGCCCCTTGTCGGCGCGCGGCGTGATCAGCGTGATCGCCTCGGCGGTGATGATCACATAGGGCGTGAGCGCCGCCGCCCCCTCGGGCAGGTCGCGCAAGAGCGGGTTGGCGTAAGGCGTCTTGAACCGCCAGACGCCAAAGGCCACGCCGCCCGCGATGGCTGCCGATCCGATGAGGAAACTCCGCCGGGCGATGGTCCGCGCGCGTCCCATCTCAGGCCCCCTTCATCGCGCGCGCGGCGGCACGAACGGCCGCGCGGATGCGCGGATAGGTTCCGCAACGGCACAGATTACCCGACATGGCGTCGTCGATCTCGGCGTCGGTCGGATCTGCCACCTCGGCCAGCAGGCCCGCCGCCTGCATGATCTGCCCCGACTGGCAATAGCCGCATTGCGCCACCTGCGTCGCGATCCAGGCCGCCTGCACCGGGTGTGGCGTCTCGGGCGTGCCCAACCCCTCGATCGTGGTGACCGGTCCCCAGACATCGCCAAGCGCCACCTGACAGGACCGCGTTGCCACACCGTCAATATGCACCGTGCAGGCCCCGCATTGCGCGATGCCGCAGCCGTATTTCGTTCCCGTCAGACCCAGCACATCGCGCAGCACCCACAAAAGCGGCATGTCGGGATCAAGCCCATGGGTCGGAAAATCGGTCCCGTTCACGGTCAGCGGCATGGCGGCCTCTCCCTGTGCTTCATCGATCAGGATAAACTGATCGGTTCAGGTGTCCAGAGGGAACGTGGAGTTCCAGCGCCTGGCAGCCACGTGCGACAACAACGTCCGGATTCGCCGCCGAGACCTCCTCAGATCGGCAGATAGTCTACCAACTCTCCCACCTCACGCGCCGGATCGTGCGGCGGGCGCACAAGCAGCGCGTCGGCGTGGGCGAGGATGCTCAGAAGGGAACTGTCCTGCCGGTCCTCGGCCGTAATACCTTCGGGGCCAAGACGCGCGCGCATGTAATGCTCGCGCGGGCCGTTTCCGGGCAGAGGCGCGGCAAGGCGCGCCGTCAGGCGCGGCGCGGGCACGGCCCCAAGCCCCTGCATCCTGCTCAGCATCGGCACGACAAAAACCTGCCCGCAGACCATGGCCGAGACCGGGTTGCCCGGCAGTCCCACCATCGCCGCCCCCCCCATGCGGCCCGCCATCAACGGCTTGCCGGGGCGCATCGCGACCTTGTAGAAGGCGCGCGCCATCCCAAGCTCGGACCCCAGCCGCGCGACAAGGTCGTGATCGCCCACCGAGGCCCCACCGATGGTCACGATCAGGTCATTGCCCTCGGCCAGCCCCAGCACCGCCTCAAGCGAAGCGCGCGTGTCGCGGGCAATCGGCAGAAGACGCGCCACTGCGCCGTGGCTCTCGAACAGCGCCTTGAGGCCAAAACCGTTGGAGGCCACGATCTGATCGGGGCCGGGGGTCTCTCCGGGCATGACAAGCTCGTCGCCAGTGGCGATCAGCGCAACCTCCGGGCGGCGATGCACCGGAACGCGGGCGATGTTCATCGAGGCCAGCAGCGCCAGATCAGCGGGGCGCAGACGGCGCGGGGCGGGGATCACCTCGCCCATGTGGAAATCGCCGCCTACGGGGCGGATGTTGTCGGATGCCCCGATGTTATCGCCGAGGGTAATCCGGTCGCCGTCGCGCGTCACATCCTCCTGCATGACCACGCGGGTCGCGCCCTCGGGCACCGGCGCGCCGGTAAATATGCGCACCGCCTCGCCCGGCCCGACGGCGGCCCCGAACCCATGCCCCGCCGCCGCCTCGCCGATGACACGCAGCACAGCGCCGGGGGACAGGGTATCGGCCACCGCATAGCCATCCATGGCAGAGGCGGCAAAGGGAGGCTGATCGCGGCCTGCCGCCACATCGCGCGCGAGCACGCGGCCTGCGGCCTCGGACAGTGGCACCTCCTCCACCTCCAACGGGTCAACCAGCGCAAAAAGCGCGGCGAGGGCCTCGCCAACCGATATCATGTCGCCTCATACCGCCCGGATTTGCCGCCATCCTTCAGAAGCAGGCGGATGCCGCCCATCTCCATCGCCTTGTCCACCGCCTTGGCCATGTCATAGACGGTGAGGGCAGCGATCGAGACCGCCGTCAGCGCCTCCATCTCCACCCCCGTCTGCCCCGATGTCTTGACCGTCGCCTCTATTCGCACACCCGGCAGATCGGGATCGAGCGTCAACTCTACCGCCACCTTGGTGACGGGAAGCGGATGACACAGCGGGATCAGATCGGGCGTCTTCTTGGCCCCCATGATCCCCGCCAGCCGCGCGACCGAAAGCACGTCACCCTTTTTCGCGCGCCCCTCGGCGATCATGTCATAGGTGGTGCGCGCCATGCGCACATGGCCCTCGGCCACGGCCATGCGGTCGGTCACGGGCTTGTCGGAGACATCGACCATATGGGCGTGGCCCGCCGCGTCGAAATGGCTGAGCCCCGTCATTCAGAAGCCCCCGGCTGTCAACGGATTGGCCAGCAGGCCGCGCGTGGCCGCCACCACGTCATCGGCGCGCATCAGCGTCTCGCCGATAAGGAAGGAGCGCGCGCCATAACGCGCCATCTCGGCCAGATCGTCGGAGGTGGCAATGCCGCTTTCGCTCACGATCATGCGCTCTGGGGGCACGAACTTCGACAGGTTGCGGGTGGTGTCGAGCGAGGTCTCGAAGGTGTTGAGGTCACGGTTGTTGATGCCGATCATCATAGAGCTGAGGGCGGTGGCGCGTTCAAGCTCTTCGCAGTTATGCACCTCGATGAGCGCATCCATCCCCCAATCAGTCGCCGCCGCCTCAAGCTCGGCGGCCTGCGCGTCGGACACGCTCGCCATGATGATCAGGATGCAATCGGCCCCCCAGGCGCGCGCCTCGGCCACCTGATAGGGGTCATACATGAAATCCTTGCGCAGCACCGGCAGGTCGCAGGCGGCGCGCGCCTCGGTGAGATACTCGGGCGCACCCTGAAAACTCGGCCCGTCCGTCAGCACCGAAAGACAGGTAGCCCCGCCCTCGGCATAGGCGCGCGCCAGCGCGGGCGGATCGAAATCGGCCCGGATCAGGCCCTTGGAGGGGCTTGCCTTCTTGATCTCGGCGATCAGGCCATAACCCGTTTTCGACGCCTTCAGGAGAGCCTCGGCAAAGGGACGCACGGCAGAGGCCCCACGTGCCTGCGTTTCGATCTCGTCAAGCGGGCGCTCGGCCTTCGCCGCCGCGATCTCGTCCAGCTTGTAGGCCTTGATCTGTTCCAGGATGGTCGGGGTATTCATGCGGCCTCCGATGTCAGTTTCGCCAAAGCGGTAAGGCGCGCGCGCGCCGACCCGCTATCGATGCTCTCGGCGGCCATGGCCACGCCGTCGCGCAGATCGTCCACGCGCCCCGCCACGGTGAGCGCGGCAGCGGCATTGAGCAACACCGCATCGCGATACGCCCCCGTCGCCCCATCGAGAAGCGCCGAAAGCGCTGCGGCGTTTTCCTCGGGCGTGCCGCCAAGAATCGCCTCGAACGGGTGCACGGGCAGGCCGAAATCCTCGGGGTGCAATTCCGCCTCGCGGATCGTGCCATCTTCTTCCAGCGCGGCGAGCCAGGTAACGCCGGTAATCGTCATCTCGTCTGTGCCGTCACTGCCATGGACCAGCCAGGCGCGCTCGGAGCCAAGCTGCCCCAGAGTCTCGGCCATGGGGCGGATCAGGCTGCGTGAGAACGCGCCGGTCAACTGCCGCTTGACCCCCGCCGGATTGGTCAACGGCCCGAGAATGTTGAAGATCGTGCGCGTGCCAAGCTCAGCCCGGACGGGGCCGACATGGGCCATGGCCGGGTGATGCATGGGCGCCATCATGAAGGCGATGCCGACCTCGGCCAGCACCTTCTCGACCGCCTCGGCGCTGATCATCACCTTGACGCCAAGCGCCGAGAGCGCATCCGCCGCGCCAGACTTGGACGACAGGTTGCGGTTGCCGTGCTTGGCCACCGGCACGCCCGAGCCCGCCACCACCAGCGCCGTCGCGGTCGAGATGTTGAGCGTGCCCTTGCCGTCGCCGCCGGTGCCGACGATGTCCATGGCCCCTTCGGGCGCGCGCACCTTGTGGCACTTGGCACGCATCACGGCAGCGGCGGCGGCGTATTCGTTCACCGTTTCTCCGCGCGTGCGCAGGGCCATCAGAAACCCGCCGGTCTGCGCCGGCGTGGCCTCTCCGGCAAAAAGGATCTCGAACGCCGCTTCGGCCTCGGGCCGGGTCAGCGCGCGGTCGGCGGCGGCGCCGATCAGAGGGCGGATATCGCTCATGCCGGCACCTTCATGCGGTTCAGGAAATTGCGCAACAGTGCGTGGCCATGCTGCGAGGCAATGGATTCCGGGTGAAACTGCACGCCGTGGATTTCGTGCTCGCGGTGACGCAGGCCCATGATGGTGCCATCGGCCAGTTCGGCGGTGATCTCCAGACAATCGGGAAGGCTCTCGCGCTCGACCACGAGGGAATGATAGCGCGTCGCCTCGAACGGCGAGGGCAGACCCTCGAACACGCTCTGGCCGGTATGGTGGATCACGCCCATCTTGCCATGCACGATCTCGGAATGGCGCACCACCCGCCCGCCGAACGCCTGCCCGATGGTCTGATGGCCAAGACAGACGCCCAGAAGCGGGATTCCCGCCTCGGCAGCGGCCAGCGTCAGCGGCAGGCAGATCCCCGCCTGATCCGGGTCGCAGGGGCCCGGAGACAAGAGAATACCGGCAGGCCGGAACGCCATCGCCTGCTGCACGTCGAGCGCATCATTGCGCACAACGCGCGTCTCGGCCCCCAACTCGCCCACATAATGCACGAGGTTGTAGGTAAAACTGTCGTAATTGTCGATCAAGAGCAGCATCTGCGCCTGTCCTTCGGTCAAGGGGGCTGTTGGCCTCGGGGCCGGTCGGGGTATACTTGTTCAGGCTTGCGCGGCACCGTCAAGGGGCGCTAGGCCGGAATGACGGCAAACGGGCAGAGACCACGGGGGCAAGGCAGTGATACGCGGGGCATTGGCGGGAATGGTGACGGGGCTGGCCGTATCGGGGCTGGTTCTGGGCACGGTATCGGTGGTGAGCGATCTCGCCGACATGGCGGCGGTGCGCCAGACCGCACCAGAGGCAAGCGCGGTCGATCTGCCGCCCGGCTCTGGCTTTGACGCGGTGCGCGAGGATCGCGAGGCGGCACTGCCAACTGTCACCGAAGGCCCGACACAAGTGGCCGTGCCGCGTGTCGCGCCCCCGGAGCGCGACGATCTACGCCCCCTTTCCGGGGCCGATACCGCGCCGGTTCAGGCCCCCGATACCGGGGCGGCAGGCGCGCTTGGCACGCCGCCCGCCGAAGCGCAGGCCGAGGGCGGCGTGGCCTTCGAAAGCGACAGCCCCATTCTGCCCGCGCCACAGGCCGTGGCCCCTGCCCTGCCCGACGGCGAGGCGCGGCTTGTCATCTCCACCGACCCCGCACAACCTCCCGCGCCCGATCCGGGCGAGGCGAGTGCGGGGCTTGCCGCGCCTGTGCCGGAGGCCGGCGATCCCGCTCGCGGGCACGAGGCGGAAACAGCGCCCGAGGTGCAGATGGCCATCACCGAACCACTCGTCCCTCCTCAAGACGCATCAGACGCGCCGGACACCGGGACCGCGCTTGCTGTTCCCGCCGAGAAGACCCCAGAGGCCACGGACGCCGTGACCGCGCCGATCACTCCCGACGAGGGCGCGCCCGCGCCCGATGCGGCCCCCGAACCCCGCCTCCTCGCCCCCTCGGGAACACTGGAGAACCATGCCGAGGGCATCACGGTGGGCCGACTGCCACGCATTGGCGGTGAGCCCGAGGAGCCCCCGGCAGAGGCGGAAACCACAGAGACACCCCCCGAGGAGCCAGAGGGCGCGCTCCGTCGCAACGCCGTGGCTTTCGAGCCGCCCGCAGGCCGTCCTCTCATGGCGATCGTGCTGATCGACGAGGGACAGGGCATGCTCGGGCTTGAGGCGTTGCAGGCATTTCCCTATCCGCTCAGCTTCGCCATTCCCGCAGGCCGCCCGGACGCCGCCGAGGCCGCCGCGCGCTATCGCGCCGCAGGTTTCGAGGTGCTTATCGCCGCAGACCTGCCCGAGAGCGCGACCGCCGCCGATACCGAGACCGCCATGCAGGCGTGGCTTGCGGCCATCCCGCAGGCGGTGGCAGTGATCGAAGGCACCGGCACCGGGCTCCAGGCCAGCCGCGAGGCAAGCGCGCAGCTTGCCCCGATCCTGACCGAGACAGGGCACGGCATCATCATGCTTCCCAACCGGCTCAACACCGCGCAGAAACTCATTGCCCGCGAGGGCGTGCCCTCGGTGACGCTGTTCCGCGATATCGACGGGCAGGGGCAGGACGCGGGCGCGGTGCGGCGGTTTCTCGATCAGGGCGCGATGCGCGCGGGCCAGCAGGAGGAGGGCGTAATCATGCTTGGCCGCGTGCGCGCCGACACGATCAGCGCATTGCTGCTCTGGGGCTTGCAGGACCGCGCCGCAAGCGTCGCGCTCGCACCGGTTTCGGCCGTTCTTTCAAGCCGCTGACGCGCGCCCACCCGTTCGGGAGCCCCCAGCGAAGGGCACCTGAACCGCCCCCTTGCCCCCGTCCGCGCGCGGTGGTTCAAAGGTAGGGTCATGCTGCATCTCGCCACATCACTCGCGCTTCTGGCGCTCGCCGCTCTCTCGGGTTTCGCCGCAAGCGCGCTCGGGCTTCCCCTACCCTTCATGCTCGGCCCACTGGCCGTCTCGGCGCTTGTTGCCACACTGATCCCGGAACGCCTGCCCGACGGCTATCGCTTTCCCGAACCGGTGCGCCTTGCCTTCATCGCCATCATCGGGCTGATGATCGGCGCACAGGTAACGCCTGCGCTTTTTGCCGAGGCGCATCATTATGCCCTGACGCTGGGGGCGGTGACGCTGTTCGTGGGGCTCGCGCATGGGATTGGTTACGCAGTGTTCCGCCATGTCGGCGGCTATGATTCCACCACCGCCTTTTATGCCAGCACCCCCGGCGGCCTCTATGAAAGCATCGAGATGGGCGAGGCGGCGGGCGCGGACATGACCCGGCTGATGATGCAGCAGTTCCTGCGCGTCATCGCGGTGGTGACGATGCTGCCATTTGGCCTGTCACTCTGGCTGGGAGAGCCTGTGGGGAGTGCTGGGGGCATGAGCCTTGCGCGCGCCGAGGTGCCGTGGTCGGACCTGCCGCTCGTTGCGCTGGCGGGGCTGGGTGGGCTGGCACTCGGACGCGCGCTGCGTCTGCCGGCGTGGCAACTGACCGGACCGATGGCACTGACGGCGGCGCTGTCGCTTTCCGGGTATCTGGGATTCGAGATCCCGCAATGGCTTGTCAATCTGGCGCAGATGATCCTCGGCACCGCCCTGGGGATGCGCTTCACCGGGCTGAGCCGCGGACTGCTTCTGCGCGGGGCGGGGCTTGCGGCGGTTTCGGTGCTGGGGATGCTGACGCTCGGCGTAGCACTGGCGGCGGCGCTTCACACGCTGACGAGCGAGTCCGTGGACGTGCTTATCATCAGCCTCGCACCCGGTGGCGTCACGGAAATGGCTCTGGTGGCGCTCAGCCTGAACGCCAACCCTGCCTTTGTCACGCTGCACCACATATACCGCATCCTGCTCACCGTGCTGGTGATCGGCGCGGTGACGAAGTTCAGACCCGCACGCCGTGCCGCCCCGCCAGATCAGTGAAGAACTGCCATGCGACGCGGCCAGAGCGCGCGCCGCGCGTGGCCTGCCATTCGATTGCCTCGGCGCGCAACACCGCGTCGTCGATCGACACGCCATAGGCGTCGCAGTAGCCCCGGATCATCGACAGGTATTCGTCCTGATCGCAAGGATGAAAACCCAGCCATAGCCCAAACCGGTCTGAGAGAGAGACCTTTTCCTCGACCGCCTCGGAGGGGTTGATCGCGGAGGAGCGTTCGTTCTCGATCATGTCGCGCGGCATCAGGTGGCGGCGGTTGGATGTGGCGTAGAAGACCACGTTCTCGGGCCGCCCCTCGATCCCGCCATCGAGCACGGCCTTGAGGGACTTGTAATGCTGGTCGTCATGAGAGAATGACAGGTCGTCGCAGAACAGCAGGAACCGCGTCTGCGAGCCGCGCAGCAGGTTCAGGAGGCGACCCACCGAGGGCAGGTCCTCGCGCTGCAACTCCACGATCTTGAGTGGCAGGCCCTCGGCCAGAACGGCGGCGTGCACGGCCTTTACCAGGCTCGACTTGCCCATGCCGCGCGCCCCCCAGAGGAGCGCATTGTTGGCGGGCAGGCCGCGCGCGAACTGCCGGGTATTGGCGAGCAGCGTGTCGCGGGCACGGTCGATACCCACCAAAAGGCCCATGTCCACTCGGGCCACGTCTGGCACAGGCTCCAGCCGGTCGGGGGCAACGTGCCAAAGAAACGCATCCGCCACACCGAAATCGGGGGCCGTCAAAGGGGCGGGGCTCATCCGCTCCAGGGCGGCGGCGATACGGTCCAGCGGGTCCATGGCTTAGCTCTTGCTGTCCTCGGCGGCTTGCGCCACCTCGTCTTCATCGTCGTCTTCAAACCACAGGCCCTGTGCGCGCAATTCCTTCTCACGCTTCTTCTCGACGCGGGCAACCAACTGGATCGATACTTCGTAAAGTCCGTAGACCACGACGAACAGGATGACCTGGGTGATGACATCGGGCGGCGTAACCAGCGCGGCGAGAAGCAGGATGCCCACCACGGCGAACTTGCGCACGGCCTTGAGACCCGGCGCGCTGACCAGTCCTGCCTTACCCATGAGCGTCAGCAGAACGGGAAGCTGAAAGCACAGGCCAAATGCCACGATGAACTTGATCGTGAGGTTGAGATACTCCTGCGCCGAGCCTTGAAACACCACCGAAAGGGGCGCCGCATTCATGCCGCCCTCGACCGCCTCGCCCTCGCCGCCGAATTGCTGGAAGCCGAGGAAGAAATCATAGGCGAGCGGCGTCACGACGTAAAAGGCAAAGGACGCGCCGAGAAAGAACATGAAGGGCGAGGCAATGAGAAAGGGCAGAAACGCGCCCTTTTCGGACTTGTAGAGGCCCGGTGCCACGAAACGCCACATCTGGTTGGCGATATAGGGGAATGCAAGGATGAATCCCCCCAGAAGCGAGACCTTGATCGCGACGAAGAACCCTTCTTGCGGCGAGATGAAGATCAGGCTGCAATCCTGCCCTCGCTCGGCCAGCACCTTGCACAGCGGCGCAGTGAGAAAGTTGAAGATCGGCGTGGCAACGGTAAAGCAGATCACCATGCCGATGACGAAGGCCACGACGGAATGGATCAGCCGGTTGCGCAACTCGGCCAGATGCTCGATCAGCGGGGCGCTGGAATCGTCGATGTCGTCCTCGGGCACGCTCATGCCTTGTCCTCGGTGCCCTTGTCGGTCGCCTTCGGGGCGGTCTCTTTTGCCGTCTCGGCCTCGGCAGCGCTGCGCTCGGCGGCCATTGCGGCAGCCTTTTCCCGGGTCGCGTCAGCCACGGCCTGTTTCTCGGGGTCGAGCGGCGGGCGGGCAGCCTTGTCAAGATCGCGGGCCACGTCCTCGGTCGTCTTGCGCACCTCGTCCATGGCCGATTTCATCGGGTTGGCGGCAGCCTTGAAGGTCTTTTGCAAATCGCTCACGCCGGATTGATCGGCGGCGTCATTCATCGCGCGGCTGAACTCGCGCGCCATGCCGCGGGCCTTGCCGACAAAGCGGCCGACGGCCTGGAACATGCCGGGCAAGTCCTTGGGACCGACGACGATCAGCGCCACGATCCCGATGACCAGAAGCTCGGTCCAGCCAAGGTCGAACATGCAGGACTCAGACCTTGTCTTGTTCTTCGGCGGGCGTCACGTCGCGAGCGGTATCGACGGACTTGCTTTCGTCCTCGAGTTCCTTGTTGCCCTCGGCAATGCCCTTCTTGAACGAAGTGATTCCCTTGCCGACCTCGCCCATCAGCGCCGAGATCTTGCCGCGCCCAAAGAGCACCAGCACCACCACGGCAATAAGCAGAAGGCCGGGAAGGCCGATATTGTTGAGCATGTCTTCTCTCCCTTGCTCGGGGGGTGCCCCCCCCGGAACATTCATTGCCCTTATCTAGACACTCACCGCCCGCGATGAAAGGACCAATCCGCCGCGGTACGCAAATCGCGCGGGCCTCAGTCCTCGGCCCTCGCCTCGGCGCGGCTCTTGCCGGCGACGTTCTGCGCAAGCGTCGCGGCCATGAACTGATCGAGGTCGCCATCGAGCACGCCCTTCGTGTCCGAAGTCTCGACGCCCGTGCGCAGATCCTTCACCATCTGATAGGGTTGCAGGACGTAGGACCGGATCTGGTTGCCCCAGCCCGCATCACCCTTGGCCTCGTGGGCGGCCTCGATCGCCTCGGTGCGCTTGCGCAATTCCAGCTCGTAGAGCCGCGATTTCAGCGCCTTCATGGCAATGTCGCGGTTCTGGTGCTGGGATTTCTGGCTGGAGGTGGTCACGATCCCGGTCGGGATATGGGTGATGCGCACCGCCGAGTCGGTGGTGTTGACGTGCTGCCCGCCTGCGCCCGAAGAGCGATAGGTGTCGATGCGGATATCCGAGGGGTTCACCTCGATCTCGATATTGTCGTCCACCACCGGATAGACCCAGACCGAGGAAAAGGACGTGTGCCGTTTGGCCGCCGAATCGAAGGGCGATATCCGCACGAGGCGGTGAACGCCCGATTCGGACTTGAGCCAGCCATAGGCGTTGTGGCCGGAAATCTTGTAGGCGGCGGATTTGATCCCCGCCTCGTCGCCAGCTGATTCCGATTGCAGTTCCACCGTATAGCCGCGTTTCTCGGCCCAGCGGACATACATCCGCGCCAGCATCGCCGCCCAGTCGCAGCTCTCGGTGCCGCCCGCGCCGGCGTTGATTTCGAGAAACGTGTCGTTGGCGTCGGCCTCGCCGTCGAGCAGCGCCTCAAGCTCCCTGGCGGCGGCCACCTTGGTCAGCGCGCGGATTGCCGCCTCTGCTTCGGCCACAACCTCGGCATCGCCCTCCATTTCGCCCAGTTCGATCAGACCGAGATTGTCCTCAAGCTCCTGCTTGATGTTGTCGTGGGTGGCCAGCGCATCCAACAGCGCCTGACGCTCGCGCATCAGCTTCTGTGCGTTGGCCGGGTCTTCCCAGAGCGTCGGATCCTCGACCCGCGCATTGAACTCCTCAAGCCGATGGCGGGCGGTCTCCCATCCCAGCCGCTGGCGCAACAACTCCAGCGATTTTTCGATCTCGGAAACGAGGGTCTGGGTTTCGGCGCGCATGGTCTTTACTGTCCTTGGCTGCTCAGAAGCGCCTGATAGCGTAGCGGGACGGGCCGGACAAGAGAGCCCTCAATAGAGACCGCCCGAACTCATCGCGCCGAAACTGGCCTTGCCACCCACCTGCGCCTTGTCGCCGGTCGAGGTGGTCACCTCTTGCACGCGCTCGCGCTCGCCGGGCTGGAACAGGTCAAGATCGTTGCCCATGGCAAAGCCGCCGTCGAAGGTCAGACCAAAGACCGGCTCTTCGCCGTCGCGGAAATACTCGGCCATCACATAATCGCCGGAGGCGTCATCGGGCAGGCGCGCGCCGGTGAAGCGGTCGATCTTGATGAAATGCCCACCCGGCGGAATCTCGAACGGCCCACCCCCGAAGGTGTTGACGGCCTCGGTCATGAACTCCTGAAACACCGGGCCGCACAGAGACGACCCATAGGCCGACCGACCAAGGCCGCGCGGCTGGTCATGGCCGATATAACAACCCGCCGCGATATTGCTGGTGAAGCCCACAAACCACACGTCGCGCGCGTCATTCGTGGTGCCGGTCTTGCCCGCCGTGGGCACCGGCAGGTCGATCACACCCGCGGCCGTGCCGCGATCCACCACCCCCTTGAGCATCGAGGTCAATTGATAGGCCGTCACCGCATTCATCACCCGCTCGCGGTCGGACACGATCCGCGGGCCCCGATCACGCGGCAGGGCCGGATCGCGGCAATCGACACAAGTTCGTGTGTCCTGCCGGTAGACAGTGCGCCCGTAACGATCCTGAACCCGATCCACAAGGCTCGGGCGCACGCGTTCGCCGCCATTGGCGAACATGGCGTAGGCCGCCACCATGTTGAACAGTGTCGTCTCCTCGGAGCCGAGCGAATTAGCAAGGAACTGGCCCATGTTCTGATAGACCCCGAACCGTTCCGCATAGTGCGCGACCACATCCATGCCCACCTCCTGCGCAAGGCGGATGGTCATCAGGTTGCGCGACTGCTCGATGCCGGTGCGCAAGGGCGTGGGACCGTAGAACTTGTTGGACGAGTTGCGCGGCCGCCAGAGGCCCTGCGGCGTGTCGATCTCGATCGGCGCGTCGATCACGATGGTGGCGGGCGAATAGCCGCTGTCGAGGGCGGCGGCATAGACGAAGGGCTTGAAGCTCGACCCCGGCTGGCGCAACGCCTGCGTGGCGCGGTTGAACACCGAATGCTGATACGAGAACCCCCCCTGCATCGCGATCACGCGGCCGGTGTTCACATCCATCGCCATGAACGCGCCCTGCACCTCGGGCACCTGCCGCAGGCTCCAGTTGGCGAAGGTGCCGTCATCGTGGACGACGGCGCGCACATGCACCACATCGCCGCGCTTGAAGGTGGCCCGGAAATCGCCGGGCAGCCATTTGATGTCGCTGCGCGGCACTTCGTGGGTGCCCTCAACACCCTCGATACCGATGCGCATTGCCTGATCGCCGGTCTCCAGCACCACTGCCGGATGCCACTTTCCGTCAAGCTCGATGTCGCGCGGCACGCGCAGATCGGCAAGTGCCGCCTGCCAGTCGGCCTCAGACCCCAGCACCTCTTCGGGCAGGTTCTCTCCGGTGCCGCGCCAACGGCCCTGCCCCCGATCATAGGCTTCCAGTTGACGGCGAAGGGCGCGCGCAGCATGAACCTGCATTTCGGGGTCGATGGTGGCGCGCACGGTGAGACCGCCGGTAAAGAACTCGCCCTCGCCGTAGATCTCGCTCAACTGTCGCCGGATCTCGTCGGTAAAATAGTCACGCGGCGGCAATTCGGCACTGAAGGGCGGAAAATCGCCATTCTGCACCGAGCGCAACGGCATATCGCGCTCGGCCCGATACTCGGTCTCGCTCAGATAGCCGTTTTCCCACATCTCGCGGAGCACGAAGTTGCGTCGCGCCAGCAGGCGCTCGCTCTCGCGCACCGGATGATAATCGCTCGGCGCCTTGGGCATCGACGCAATCATCGCCGCCTCATGCGGGGCCAGTGCGCGCAGCGGCTTGTTGAAATAGGTCTGCGCGGCGGCGGTCACACCATAGCTGTTCTGACCAAGAAAGATCTCGTTGAGATAGAGTTCGAGGATCTGCTCTTTCGAGAGCGTCTCCTCGATCCGGGTGGCAAGGATGATCTCCTTGATCTTGCGCTCCATCTGCCGGTCGCCCGACAGAAGGAAATTCTTCATCACCTGCTGTGTGATGGTAGAGGCGCCGCGCACATTCTGCCCGCGCGATTTCACCGCATCATAAAGCGCCGAGGCGATGCTCACGGCATCAAAGCCATGGTGGTTATAGAAATTCTTGTCCTCGGCGCTGATGAAGGCCTGCTTGACCAGATCGGGAACATCCGCGGCGGGGGTGAACAGGCGGCGCTCGCGGGCGAACTCGTCGATGATGCGGCCCTCGGCGGAATATATCCGGCTGATGGTAGGGGGCGTGTAATTGGCAAGGCTCTCATGGCTCGGCAGGTCCTTGCCATAGATGTGCAGCACCGCACCGATCGACAGCCCGACAATCACCACCGCAAGGGTGATCAGGCTGAAGACGGTACCCAGAAGGCTCAGAACAGGGCGCAGCACGGCAGTCTCCTCATCGACGCTGCGCCCCATATAAGAGGCGCGGGCGCAGCCGTCAAAACACAAAGCCTTTCAGCACCAGCCAGGCCGCTCTCATTGCCGCACCAGCCCCGCACGTGCCGCATCCAACCGCTGCCAGGCGATCAGCGCATCGCGCAATGCCACCACCAGCGTCGTGCGCCAGGCGGGGTCGCTCAGTTGGCGGCGGTCGCGCTCGTTCGAGAGAAACCCCGTCTCGACCAGCACCGACGGTATGTCCGGCGCCTTGAGCACCGAAAAACCGGCATGACGCAGCGGGCGCGACAAAAGCGGAATACCCTCGGCTCGCAAACCGTCGAGCAGGCTTGCCGCCAACGCCGCGGCGCGCGGCTGTGTCTCCTGTCGCGCCAGATCCATCAGCACGCCCGCCACGATATCGTCGGTGCCGCTCAGATCGACTCCGGCAAGAATGTCGGCACGGTCATGACGCTCGGCCAACGCGGCGCTGGCGGCATCCGAGGCGCTGTCCGACAGCGTATAGACAGAGGCGCCGCGTGCCCGAAGATCCGACAACGCATCGGCATGCAGCGAGACGAACACATCCGCCCCGACCCGATGCGCCAACGCCACACGGCCCTCGAGGCTCACGAACTCGTCGCCCTCGCGCGTAAGCCAGACCTCAAAGCCACCCGCGCGCATAAGCGCCTCGCGCAATTCGCGCGCCAGCACCAGCATCAGGTGCTTCTCCTGAAGCCCCTCCACCTCGGCGCCGGGGTCGATCCCGCCATGACCGGGGTCGATCATCACGCGCAGCGGCGCATCAGGATCGCGCGCGCTCGGCGACACCGCGCCGGAGGGGGGCGCGGCCTCCCATCCTGGCCCCTCGGGCACCCCTGCCATGGCCGAAAACCGCGCTGCGTCCTCGACCCCGAGTCGCACCCGGAGTGTCGCGGCCCCGCTCTGCCGGTCCACTTCCAGCCCGGCTGTCTCAAGCACATGCGGCCCCGCCAGATCGACCACCATGCGCGACCAGCCAGGCCGGATCTGCCCCATGCGCAAGCCCCTCACCCGATCGGTGGTCATGGCCAGCGCACCCTCGGCCCCCTGCCAGTCCACCTCGCGGAAATCGAGCACCAGCCGCTCGGGCGCCTCGAGCGTCAGCACACGCCAGGGCACCCCCTGCGAGAGCGCCAGCCGCACCTCGACCCCGCGCCCCTGATCGAAGATCGCGCTTTGGCTCATGTCGAGCCGCGCCAACGCGCTGAACTCCTGCGCCGCGGCCAGGGGCGCAAGGCAGAACCACAACCCCGCCACCAGCCATTTAAGAAAGGAACTGCCCATATGCCGGTCTCCGGTCTCGTTGCCCCGAGCATAACCCGGCGCGCGGCCCGAAAACAGACCCGGTGTTTCATTGTTCCGGAAATACTCGAAACCCGGCAACAGCCGCTCAGAGCTGCGCCATGATCTCGTCGCTGGCCTCGAAATTGGTGGTGACGCGTTGCACGTCGTCGTCGTCCTCCAGCGCATCGATGAGTTTCATCAGCTTCTGCATCGAGTCAAGATCCATCTCGGTGGTGGTCGTGGGCTTCCAGACCAGCTTGGTCGACTCGCTCTCGCCCAGGTCGGCTTCGAGCGCGGTTGCCACCTCGTTCAGATCGGTATCGGCACACCAGATCACATGGCCGTCCGCGCCGCTTTCCACGTCTTCAGCTCCGGCCTCGATGGAGGCCATCATCACCGTGTCGGCATCGCCCACGGTCGCCGGGTAGGTGATCTCGCCCTTACGCTCGAACATGAAGCCGACGCTGCCGGTCTCTCCCAGATTGCCGCCGTTCTTCGAGAAGGTCGAGCGCACGTTCGAGGCGGTGCGATTGCGGTTGTCGGTCATCGCCTCGACAATCACCGCCACGCCATTCGGGCCATAGCCCTCATAGCGGATTTCCTCGTAATCCTCCGCATCGCCGCCCATAGCCTTCTTTATGGCGCGTTCGATATTGTCCTTGGGCATGGATTGCGCCTTGGCCTCCTTGATTGCAAGGCGCAGGCGCGGGTTCTTGTCAGGATCCGGATCGCCCATCTTGGCAGCTACGGTGATCTCCTTGGAGAACTTGGAGAAAAGCTTGGCACGAACGGCGTCCTGCCGCCCCTTGCGGTGCTGGATATTCGCCCATTTGGAATGGCCGGCCATGTGGTCCTCTTGTGGGATGCTTGCGATTTCCGGGCCTTTTAGCCGCTTGATGCGCGCGGGGCAACGGCTCAGGTGGCAGGGCCTGCCTGCACCAGCCGTCCACCCTGGCGCACCATCTCGATGCGGGTGGCACGCCCGGTTGCGTCATCCGTCTCGACATAGACCCCCGAGAGCGTGACCGCCCCCATGGCGGGGGTGAACCTTTCCTTGCCCATGCCGGTGACAAAGCGGCGCATCGGCTCGGCACGATCCATGCCGATCACGGAATTGTAGTCGCCGCACATCCCCGCATCGCCCTGAAAGGCCGTGCCGCCGGGCAGGATCTGCGCATCCGCCGTGGGGATATGGGTATGTGTGCCCACCACAAGGCTCGCGCGCCCGTCGCAGAAATGGCCCATGGCCATTTTCTCGCTGGTGGCCTCGCAATGCACATCGACCACTGCCGCCTGCACCGCGCCGCCCAGGGGGTGCGTGCGCAACACCGCATCCACCGCCGAGAACGGATCGTCATAGGCGCGACGCATAAAGACATTGCCCAGCACCTGCGCCACCAGAACCCGCCGCCCGCGCCCGTCGGTAAAGACGCGGTGCCCGCGCCCCGGTGCCACCTTGGCAAAGTTGAGCGGGCGGATGATGCGCGGCTCACGCTCGGCGGCCTGCAACATGTCCTTCTGGTCAAAGGCATGGTCGCCCAGCGTGACCACATCGGCGCCCGCGCCGAACAGGTCCCCGGCATGGGATGCCGTCAACCCCATCCCGCCAGAGGCATTCTCGCCATTGACCACAACGAAATCGAGCTTCCACGCCTCGCGCAGTTTCGGCAGCCGCTCGGCCACCGCCGCGCGGCCAGCCCGTCCCATCACGTCGCCAAGAAAAAGCAGTTTCATGGGTGTCGTGTTAAGGTGCGCAGCCCGCGAGAGCAAGCGCCAAGCCGCCAGAAGCGGACGCCTCGGGCGAGCCTATCCGTGAAACGCCGGGGTCGGGGCCGGGTCATCGCCGGGGGTGGCGCGGCATGGTGATCACCTCGTCCTCGGTCACGACCATGTCCAGCGGCTGATCGGTTGGCTCCAGCGGCAGCCCCTCGGCCTCCTGCGCGCCATAGGCAAAGCCGATGGCAAGGGTCGGACGCGCGGCGCGCAGCCCTTGCAGCGTGCGGTCATAGAAGCCGCCGCCATAACCCAGCCGCCCGCCCGCACGGTCAAACGCCACCAACGGCACGATGAGGATTTCGGGTGTCATGAAGTCGTCCGTCTCGGGCACCATCGCGCCGAAAGGGCCCTCGCGCAGCGGGCATCCGGGCTCCCATCGCGAGAAGCGCAGCGGCAGGCCCGCGCCCTCGATCACCGGCACGGCGACAGGACCGTGGGCCGCGGCTTCGGCCATGGCGGGCAGCGGGTCGATCTCGGAGCGGATCGGCATGTAGCCCGCGAGCGACACGCCGCGATGGCCCGCGAGCACGGCAGACAGCAGCCCTGCCCCCCCCGGAGGCGCGGCACGATGCGCCTCAAGGCGGCGGGCAAGCGCGGCCTTGCGCGCGGCGGCCTTGCGCGCGACGAGATCGCTCATATCAGGACCATCGTCGCAATGCCGAGGAAGACGAAAAAGCCCACGATATCCGTGATCGTTGTGACAAAGGGCCCGGAGGCCACCGCCGGATCGACCCCCATGCGTTCAAGTACGAGCGGGATCAGCACGCCCCCCACCGCCGCCCCGATCAGCGTGAGCAAAAGCGCGGCCGCGATCACCATGCCGATGACCGGCTCGCCGAACCAGAGCGCCACGACCCCGCCCATGATCACGCCGAAGGCCAGCCCGTTGAGCGTGCCCACCCCCGCCTCACGCGTGAGCACACGCACGGCGTTCGAAGCCGTCAGGTCCTTGGTCGCCAGCGCCCGCACCGCGACCGCAAGGCTTTGCGTGCCGGCATTGCCGCCCATCGAGGCCACGATCGGCATGAGGATCGCCAGAAGCACGATCTGCTGGATCGTCGCCTCGAACTGCGCGATCACCTGCGCGGCCACATTGGCGGTGATCAGGTTGATCAGCAGCCAGGGAAAGCGGCCCCGCGCCGTTGTCCAGACCTTGTCGGTGAGGCTGGTATCGCCAACCCCGGCCAGCTTGAGGTAATCCTCCTCGTGCTCTTCATCGAGAACGATCATCGCGTCATCGATGGTGATCACGCCGACAAGCCGCCCGTCCCCGTCCACCACCGGAGCGGAGATCAGGTGATACTGGTTGAAGGCATAGGCCACATCGGCCTCTTCATCGGTCACCTTGAAAACATGAAAGGTCTCTTCGACCAGATCGCGCAACGGGGTCGAGCGGCGTGCCGCCATCATCTTGCCAAGCGTGATATTGCCCACAGGGTGCAGGCGCGGATCGACAAGAATCACATGGTAGAATTGTTCGGGCAATTCCTCGGCGTTGCGCATGAAGTCGATTGCATCGCCCACGGTCCAGTGCTCGGGGGTCATCACCACCTCGCGCTGCATCAGGCGGCCGGCGGAATATTCCGGGTAGGTCAGCGATTGCTGGACGGCGACGCGGTCGCTGTCCTCCAGTATCTTGAGGATCGCCGCCTGCTGTTCGTCCTCGAGATCCTCGACAAGGTCCACCACGTCGTCGGAATCGAGTTCGCGCACCGCCTCGGCCAGAACCTCGGGGGTGAGCAGGCCGATCACCTCTTCGCGGATCGACTCGTCAAGTTCCGACAGGATGTCGCCGTCGAATTCCTGCCCGTAAAGCGTGATCAGGCGACGCCGGTCATAGGCGTTGATCTGTTCGAGAAGGTCGGCGATATCGGCCGGGTGGAGCGGCTCCATCTCCGACCAGAGAAGCTCTCGGTTCTCGGTGTCGAGCGCATACATGATCCGCGACATGCGCGCACGGCCGAGCGGCTTGTCGGTCTGCTCTTCGGCGCCAGCGTCGGGCACAAGGTCGTCGTCTTTCTCGGCCATGCTGCCCTCCTGTGTCGATGCGCCATCCCCGTGCGCTGGTTGCCTGGTGCTGATTAAAGGCTGCACAGTCGAAAAACAATCGCGCACCCGGGGATTTGTCGGCGCGCTTCAGCAGCCCTGCCGGCCCAGGACCATGACCCAGACATTACCCGGCGCGCGCGCCAGCCCGAATTCGGCAGCCTGGTCGTGCAGGATGTTGCGCCGATGCCCATCTGACGACATCCAGCTCAGCAGCACCTCGTCAAGCGTGGTCTGGCCGCGCGCGATATTCTCGGCCACGAAGCAAAAGCCATAGCCCTCGCGGCGGACGCGCTCTGCGATTGTGCTGCCATCGGCGCCGGTATGGCTGAAGTAGCCGCGCAGCGCCATGTCGCGTGCATGGCGGGCGGCGGCGCGACTGAGCGGGACCGATACGGCCAGCGGCCCGCGATCCCGCGCCGCGCGGTCAGCGTTGATGCGCGACTGCGCGCCCGGACCGAAATCGGCGGTCGCATCGTGGGCCGATGCCATGCCGTCCAGGGCCAGTATCAACAAGAGGCCAAGCGCGCCCCGCCTCATGGCACCCGCGACAGGATCGCCAGAGCGGCCTCGTGCTGCTGCCGCCCCGCAGCGGCCAGAACCCGCCCACCCTCGTGGACGGGATTGCCCCGCCAATCGGTGACGATGCCGCCCGCCGCCTCGATCACCGCAATCGGCGCCTGGATATCATAGGCGGCCAGCCCAGCCTCGACCACGAGATCGATATGCCCTGCCGCAAGCAGCGCGTAGGCGTAGCAATCAAGCCCGTAGCGGGTAAGTTTCACATGCCGTGCCAGATCGGCAAAGCCCGCCCCCTCGGCCGGGCTGCCCACCTCGGGAAAGGTGGTGAACAGCACCGCATCCGAGAGCGCGCGATCACCGCGCGCGCGCAGGGTGCGCTCTCCCAGTGGGCCGGTCAGCCGTGCGCGCCCCAGCCCGCCCTCGAACCGTTCGCCTATATAGGGCTGGTCGATAAGACCGTAGATCGGGCCACCGTGATCGGAAACCGCCACCAGAACGCCCCAGGTCGGTGCCCCCGACATGAAGGCGCGGGTGCCGTCGATCGGGTCGATCACCCAGGTCAGACCACTTGTTCCGGGCGTGGCGCCGAATTCCTCGCCAAGGATGCCATCCTCGGGGCGCAGCCGTTCCAGCAAGGCGCGCATCGTCCGTTCGGCGGCGCGGTCGCCCTCGGTGACGGGATCGAAACCGCCATCGCCATGCTTGTTGTCTGCGCAGAGGGCATCGTTGCGGAAATAGGGCAGAACGGCCTCTCGCGCGGCATCTGCCAGCACGTGCGCCGTTTTCACAATCTCATCGTGGTCCATCGCCTTGCCCCCGGCTATTCACTGTCGGCGGCATAGCCCGTGGCCCGGTCAGGCTCAAGCCACCTCGCTCAGGACACGGGCAAGATCGAACAGGCGGCGGCGCTGATTCTCGGGGATCGCATAGTAGGAACGCACCAGATCAAGCGCCTCCTTGTCGGTGATGATCTCGGCCGGCAGCGCGGACCCGCCTGACGCTTCCTTGGAAAGGCCGTCGAAGAAGAAGGAAATGTCCACATCGAGCGCGTCGGCGATATCCCAAAGCCGCGATGCGCTCACGCGGTTCGCGCCGGTTTCGTATTTCTGGATCTGCTGGAACTTGATCCCCACCGCCTCGGCCAGTTGTTGCTGGGTCATGCCGATAAGCCAACGGCGATGGCGAATTTGTTTTCCTACGTGAATGTCGACCGCGTGCGGCATGAATTTTTACCTCTCAAAATCAATCCTAGGACCACGAACATCACATTTGCGTGCATCAATGAGATGCTTTGAGACCCGAAGTCCGTGCCTAACGGTCGCAAAAATCACCTTGAAACACAAGGCATATCGCGCCTGCCGTGCAAGAATTGATCAAAAGTCACGCAATTTATCCGTGTTCCTATTCTTTTGAATAGGGGCTTGCGTCGGGTCAGGGCAATGCGCTCCGGTCTGCGCGACGCGGAAGCGAATCGGATGGACAGGAATGCGCGCTCCGCTTACCTCATGGCCAGCCAGACCGGAGAAGCCGCATGCGCGCCTATCACATTGCCCAGGCCGGGGTCGCCCCGGCGCTTGTCAAGATTGCCACCCCCCGACCCGGCCGGGGGGAAATCGGGGTCAGGGTCGCCGCCTGCGGGCTGAATTTCGCGGATCTGCTGATGATCGAGGGGCGCTATCAGGATACGCCCGAGCCCCCCTTTACCCTCGGGATGGAGGTGGCCGGCACCGTCGAGTCGGTAGGCGCCGCAGTTGAGGGGATCGTGCCGGGCGCGCGGGTGGCGGTGTTTGGCGGCCAGGGTGGGCTGGCCGAGTTCGGCGTCTTTCCGGCGGCACGCGCGGTCATTCTGCCCGACACCATGAGCTTTACCGACGCCGCCGCCTTTCAGGTGGCCTATGGCACCAGCCATGTCGCACTTGACCACAAGGCGCGGCTAGAGCCGGGCGAGACGTTGCTCGTTCTCGGCGCGGCGGGGGGCGTGGGCCTGACGGCGGTGGAAATCGGCAAGCAGATGGGCGCGCGGGTCATCGCCTGCGCGCGCGGCGCGGACAAGCTGGCCGTGGCCCAAGAGGCCGGGGCCGACCACCTGATCGACGCCGCAACCCAGGACATCCGCGAGGCCTGCCGCGCGCTTGGCGGCGTGGATGTCGTCTATGATCCGGTCGGCGGCGATCAATTCACCGCCGCCTTTCGCGCCTGCAACCCCGAGGCGCGCATCCTCACCATCGGCTTTGCCTCCGGCGAGGTGCCGCAAATCCCCGCCAATCACCTGCTGGTCAAGAATATCAGCGTCATGGGCCTCTATTGGGGCGGCTACCTCAAATTCCGCCCCGAGGTGGTGACGCAGAGCATGACCACCCTCTTTGGCTGGTATGCCGAGGGGCGGCTCCGCCCGCATGTCTCGCACATCCTGCCGCTGGAACGCGCGGGCGAGGCGCTCGATCTGCTGCGCACACGCAAATCCACCGGCAAGGTCGTGGTCACGACCACCCCCGGTCACGACGACAGATAAGCCCCGCCTTGGACATGCAAGGTCTGGCCGGTGGCACAGGCCCCCTCGGGCGTGCTCATGCCGCGTCCTCCGCAAGCGCCAGACGCGGCCGCGCCGCCACCGCCGCCTCGCCGCCAAAGCCCTGCCGCAGAAACCCGGCCAGCACCCCAACCATCGGATCGTGGCCCGCGCGTGCATAGAGATTGATTTTCTGCGCGCCCAGATCGGGCAGCGCATCACCTGCCGCGATCGCCTCTTGTTGCGGCGGGATCGAGGTCTCAAGCAGCGCCCCAACGGCAAGATCGGCGCTCACCAGCGCCTCGACCGCGCGCACATCGTCCGAGATGACCGCCATTTCCCAGTCGATTCCCGCCGCATCCAGACGGCGCTCCACCACGCTGCGGAAAATACAGGCGCGCGTGAAGGCAAGGCGCAGCGGGCGGCGCTTCCAACAGTGCCCGCCCCGCGCCCCGCTCCAGCGCAGGGGAATTTCGGTCAGGGTCTCGCCGCCCGGCTCCACCCCTTCCTCAGTGGTCAGGATCAGGTCCATCTCGCCGCGCGCGAACGCCGCGCGCAGCCGCACGGTATTGCTGGCGCGCAGGTTGACGTTGACCCGCGGATAGGCGGCGTTGATCTGCTTGAGCACGCGCGGCACGACCGGGTAAACGATGTCATCGGGGATGCCAAGGCTCAACTCGCCCTCATAGACCGGCTCGGTCAACCGCGCCACCGCCTCGTCATTGAGGTCAAGGATACGCCGGGCATAGCGCAAAAGCTGCTCGCCCGAGGCGGTGAGCGCGACGCGCCGGTTGGCCCGCTCGAAAAGCGCAAGCCCCAGCATTTCTTCCAACCGCTTGATCTGCATCGACACCGCCGATTGCGTGAGGTTGAGCATGGCCGCCGCCCGCGTGACGCCGCCGTGATCCGCCACGGCGACGATGGCGCGCAGCGTGGTGATGTCGAGATTCCGCATTGTTCAACCCTTGTGATGAAAAGCCACACAAACATTCATTTTGAAAATTTAAACACACAGGCGAGAATATCAATCGGAAAGAAAGCCCCCGGATCATCGCCATCGAGAAGGAAATACCATGTCGCCCCGCGCTCTCGCTCCTGTCCTGTCGCTTGCCCTGCCGCGCCGGTTCGTACTGGCTCGGATGATCGCGGTCTGGCATCAGCGCCGCGCGCTGGCGCGGCTCGATGCGGATGCGCTGGCGGATCTGGGTCTCAGCCGCGGTGATGCGCTGCGCGAGGCGCGCCGCCCCTTCTGGGACCTTCCTGCCCAATAGTCATGCTGCGTGGCTTGCTGCCCGGAAAACATATCGGAAACAGTCGGAAATACTTGAAACCGGCACCTGTCTCACCGATATTACCGACAAAGCCCCATCGTGGGGTGGCCATTCAACTGGAGGTATCTATGGCAGAGTTCAACACAATCCGGACGGCGTCAGGAGTTCGCACCGCCGAGATTGACGCGGGCCTGCGCGCGCACATGAACAAGGTCTACGGCACGATGTCCGTGGGTATGCTCATTACCGCGCTGGCGGCATGGGCGATCTCGGGTCTTGCGGTGACCACGGATCCCTCGGCGGCCGCCGCACAACTGCCTAATGGCAAGATGCTCTCGGGTCTGGGCGCGGCGCTTTACCTGTCGCCTCTGAAATGGGTGGTGATGCTGGCGCCGCTGGCCTTCATCTTCCTCGGCTGGGGTGCGGTGATGCGCCGGGCATCGGCGGCAGGCGTCCAGCTTGCCTTCTTCGCCTTCGCATCGCTGATCGGCATCTCGCTCAGCTCGATCTTTCTGGTGTTCACCAGCTTCTCGATCGTGCAGACATTTCTGGTGACGGCGATTGCCTTTGCCGGTCTGTCGCTGTGGGGCTACACCACGAAAAAGAACATTTCCGGTTGGGGAACCTTCCTGATCATGGGTGTGATCGGCCTGATCGTGGCAATGATCATCAACATCTTCCTGCAAAGCCCGGCCATGATGTTCGCGATCTCGGCCATCGGCCTTCTGATCTTCGCGGGGCTGACGGCCTTCTATACGCAGGAGATCAAGAACACCTATGTCGCCCATGTTGCACACGGCGATCAGGAATGGCTGGACAAGGCCGCCTATGACGGCGCGCTGAGCCTCTACATCAGCTTCCTCAACATGTTCCAGTTCCTGCTCATGTTCATGGGCCAGCAGGAATAGGGTTGCGATCCGCGCAAAAGCACAAGGGCCGGTCATGACGACCGGCCCTTTTCGTTCGTGCCGTCTGGCCCTGGTTCTGGTTCTGCCTCTGGCTCAAGCCGAAACCGGGAGAGGCCCCGCCCGCTTCAGGTGTTGAAGAGAAAGTGCAGCACGTCGCCATCCTGCACGATGTATCCCTTGCCCTCGGAGCGCATCTTGCCTGCCTCTTTGGCCCCCTGCTCGCCGCCAAGGCTTACATAGTCCTCGTAGGCGATGGTCTCGGCCCGGATAAAGCCCTTCTCGAAGTCGCCATGGATGACGCCCGCCGCCCTGGGCGCGGGCGTGCCGTGGGGAATTGTCCAGGCGCGCGCCTCCTTGGGGCCGACGGTGAAATAGGTCTCAAGCCGCAGAAGGGCGTAGCCTGCGCGGATCAGCCGGTCGAGTCCCGCCTCCTCCAGCCCCATTTCGGTCAGGAACATCTCCGCCTCATCGACCTCCAGCTTGGAGATTTCCTCCTCGATCTGGGCCGAGATCACCACCGAGGCTGCGCCCTGCTCTGCCGCCATGGCCGCCACCGCCCCGGAAAAGGCGTTGCCGCTGGCCGCGCTCGCTTCGTCCACGTTGCAGACATAGAGCACCGGCTTGGCGGTCAGAAGTTGCAAGAGCCGCCAGGCCCGCACATCCTCGGCCTCCACCGGGACCGTGCGAGCGGGCCGCCCCTCCTCCAACGCCGCCTGGGCAGCGGCCAGAAGCCGGTCGGCCTGCGCGGCTTCCTTGTCGCCACCCTTGAGCTTGCGCACGAGGCCCGCGCGGCGCTTTTCCACCGATTCCAGATCGGCCAGCATCAACTCGGTCTCGATCACCTCGGCATCGGCCACCGGATCAACGCGCCCCTCCACATGGGTCACGTCGTCATCCTCGAAGCAGCGCAGCACATGGGCGATGGCATCGACCTCGCGGATATTGGCAAGAAACTGGTTGCCGAGGCCCTCGCCCTTGCTTGCCCCCTTCACCAGACCGGCGATATCGACAAAGGTCATGCGCGCGGGGATGATCTGGCGCGAGCCGGCAATCTGCGCCAGCCGCTCGAGCCGCGCATCGGGCACCGCCACATCGCCCACATTCGGCTCGATCGTGCAGAAGGGAAAATTGGCCGCTTGTGCGGCTGCGGTGCGCGTCAGCGCATTGAAAAGCGTGGACTTGCCCACATTGGGAAGCCCCACGATACCCATTCTGAATCCCATCGGTCTGCCTCTCTCGTGCGCCTCTTGTTCCGGGGCGCATCTACGGGGGCGGCGGGGTCAAGGTCAAGCGCGCGTCAGACCTTGGTGGCCGAGACCGTCGGCGTGATCCGCCGCTTGAGCACCGCCTCGCGCCAGGAGATGAAGCTGATAGCAGCCACGATCACCGTGCCACCGAGGATCACGAACAGATCGACCCCCTCGCCAAAGACCAGCGCGCCAAGAAGCACCGCCCAGACAAGTTGCAGGAAGGTCACCGGCTGCGTAACCGCCAGCGGCGCGGCCCGAAAGGCCAGCGTCATGGTGTAATGTCCGGCGGTGGCAAGGCAGGCCACGGCGAAAAGGATTGCCAGTTCCCAGGGCGTCGGCGGCACCCAGACGGCGATGGCCATGGGTGCAAGGCCGATGGTCACGGTGATCGACAGCATCGCCACCACCACACCCGCGCTAACCCGCCCAGAGAGCACCTTGGCAATGAGGTAGGACCCGCCAAAGAAGATCGCCGTGAACAGCATCGCCAGATGGCCCGGCCCCACCTCGCGGAAACCGGGCCGCAGGATGATCAGCGCGCCGCAGAGCGCCACGACCACGGCGATCACCCGGCGCACCGCCAGACGCTCGCCCAGAAAGAGCGCCGCGCCGATGGTGACATAGATCGGCGCGAGGTAGTTCATCGCCGTGACATCGGCGATGGGGATGCGCGCCATGGCATAGAACCAAAGCGCGACGCCGACCGTGTGCAGCGCGCCGCGTGCGCCGACAAGACTCCATGTTCCGCGATCCAGCCGCAGGTTGCGCAGAGTGCCGAGCATCGGCAACAGGAACACAAGCCCGAGGAAATAGCGCAGAAACGCTGCCTGAGGGGCTGGCACGCGTGTGCCGAGAACCTTGACCAGGGCGGTGACGCCGACAAAGAGCAGACCCGTCAGGATCATCCAGACAACCCCACGGATGGGGCTCGCCATGGTCTCGGTCGTGGTGATCCTGTCCGCGCGCATGGGCGGCATTAAGTCACGGCGCACGCGCCCTGTCGAGGCAGGGTGCGGCGCTTTGTCATGCGCGGGGCACAAGCCCCCATCACGCAGGGTGCATGGCTCAGGGCAGCGGGATGAACTCGGTGTCATCGCCCGGCGGCAAGGCAAAACGGCCATGGTCGCGCGCCGCCCAGTCGACCTTGGCCGCCTCGATCAGCTCGCGCGAGGAGGCCACGAAATTCCACGAGATATAGCGCGGCCCGTTAAGCGTCTCGCCGCCCAGAAGCAGAAGGCGCGCGCCCGCCTCGCCCGCGTGCAACGATAACCGGTCGCCGGGGCGAAATACCATCATGCGCCCCGCCTCGAACACTTGGCTCCCCACGCTGACCGCGCCCGAGAGCACATAGGCGCCGCGATCCTCGTGATCCTCGGGCAGCGGCACGCCCGCGCCGGGGGCAAGCGTCACATCGGCGTAGAACATATCGGTGAAGGTCGAGACCGGCGCGCGCGCGCCCCAGCCCCGCCCCATGATCAGGCGTAGCCGCGTGCCGCCATCCTCGAGCACGGGCAGCACCTCCCTGGCGTGATGCTCGAAACTCGCGGCGCGCTCTTCTTCTGTCTCGGGCAGCGCCACCCATGTCTGGATGCCGAACAGGCGGCTCTCGCCCCGGCGCGTGGCCTCGGAGGTGCGCTCGGAATGGGTGACGCCACGCCCCGCGACCATCCAGTTGACCGCGCCGGGATAGATCATCTGATCGGTGCCAAGGCTGTCGCGGTGCTGGAACTCGCCCTCGAAAAGATAGGTCACGGTGCCCAAACCGATATGCGGATGCGGCCGCACGTCGATCCCCTGCCCGGTCAGAAACTCCGCCGGGCCCATCTGGTCGAAGAAGATGAACGGCCCGACCATCTGCCGCCGGGGCGCGGGCAGCGCGCGGCGCACCTCGAACCCGCCCAGATCGCGGGCGCGCGGCACGATCACCGTCTCGATCGCGTCCATGTCTGCCCCCTCGGGGCAATCGGGCTCCATGCAGGGATTCCAACTCATCGCATCTCTCCTTTCGCTGACGGAGCCAGTCTAGCACGGATCGCTCAGCCCGCGAGCAGTCCCGCCGCGATGGACCACATCACCACCCCCACGCCCGCATCCAGCACCCGCCAGTTCTCGGGACGGCGGAAGAGCGGGGCCAGAAGCCGCGCGCCATAACCAAGCGCGAAGAAGAAGGTGAAACTCGCCGTCACCGCCCCCGCGCCAAAGGCCAGCCGGTCCTCATATTGCGCCGAGATCGAGCCAAGCAGAACCACCGTATCGAGATAGACATGCGGGTTGAGCCAGGTAAGCGCGAGGCAGGTGAACACCGCGCGGGTGCGGCTCCCTGCCGCCTCGCCCGCCTCCAGCACCGCCCCGCCCCGCCATGCGGCACGGAAATTGCGCGCGCCATAGACAAGCAGGAACGCCGCGCCGCCATAACGCATGATCCGCTCCAGCCCCGGCACTGCCTCTGCCAGCGCACCGAACCCCGCCACACCCGCCGCAATCAGCACCGCATCCGACAGCGCGCAGACCAGCACCACCGCCAGCACATGCGCGCGCCGCAACCCCTGCCGCAGCACAAAGGCATTCTGCGCCCCGATCGCCAGGATGAGCGAGAACCCGAGCGCAAACCCCGCCAATGCCGCCTGCATCTGCCTGTCACCCCTGATTGCACGGCGCTTGCCTAGCGGGGCGCGCGGCATTACTCAAACTCAATTGCCTAATGCAGCATCAGGTTTTTTAATGATCCTTCCTGCCGACCAGCTCGCCACGCTCCGCGCCATCCTGCAATCGGGCAGCTTCGAGGGCGCGGCGCGGATGCTGGGGGTCACGCAATCGGCGGTCTCGCAGCGGCTCAAGGCGCTGGAGACCCGCATCGGCGCCCAGCTTGTGCGGCGCGCCACACCCTGCACGGCGACCGGGGCGGGCGAGCGACTGGCCGCCCATGCCGATCAGATCGCCCTTCTGGAGGCGCATCTGGCGCGTGACCTCTGCGCGCTCGCGCCCCCGCCGCAGACCCGATTGCGGCTTGCGGTCAATGCCGACAGCCTTGCCACCTGGCTGCCCGAGGCGCTGACGGGACTTGAGGGGCATCTTTTCGATCTGGTGATCGACGATCAGGATACGGCGCATGATCGGCTGATGCGCGGCGAGGTTCTGGGCGCGATCACCTCGCGCGGCGCCCCCCTGCCCGGCTGCGATGTGACGCCGCTCGGTCGGCTGCGTTATGTCGCCGTGGCCAGCCCCGCCTTCATCGCCCGGCACTTTGCGGAGGGTGTCACGGCCGCGACGCTCGCCCGCGCCCCGATGCTGCAATACGACGCCCGCGACCAGTTGCAACACCGCTGGATCACGCAGGCCACCGGGGCCACGCTCAGCCCGCCCTGCCATCGCTTGCCCTCGGCGCATGGCTTTGCCGAAGCGTCACGGCGCGGCCTTGGCTGGGGCATGAACCCCGAACCGCTTGTCGCGCGCGACCTGCGGCGCGGGCGTCTGGCCGCGCTCGCGCCCGATCACCCGCTCGATACGGCGCTCTACTGGCAATCAAGCCGCCTTCTGGGTGCGGCCCTCATCCCGCTCACCCGCGCGTTGCGCCGTGCGGCAAAGGCGGGGCTTTTGCCGCCGGAGTGACGCGAACGGCTCAAGGGCAGAATATATCGTTGAAGACCGCGAAGAGCATGAGCGACAGGATAAGCGTCAACCCCACCGCCATCATCACCCGCAGCGCGCGCTCGCTTGGCGGGCGGCCCGCCACCGCCTCGTAGGCGTAAAACACAAGATGCCCGCCATCGAGCACCGGCACCGGAAAGAGGTTGAGCAGACCCACCGCCGTCGACAGCACCGCGATGAACCAGATGAAGCTTTGTGCGCCCTGGCTGGCCATCGCACCCGAAACCTGCGCGATGCCGATGGGGCCGGACATGTTGCAACTGCTGATCGCGCCGGTGACCATGTGATAAAGCCCCGAGAGAGAGCCCTGGATGATGCGCCCGGTCTGCGCAACCGCCTGGCCAAGCGCCTCGGCGGGCCCAAGCGCCTCGGTCGCGGGCTCGAACGCCATCGCCCCGGCGACGCCGATCCGCCACTCGGTGCGAAAACCGCCTTCGGCTTGCGGCTCGTCGGTGCGGCGCGGCACCAGCGTGAGCGCGAGCACCTCGCCCTCACGCCAGACACTCAGCGCCAGCGGCGCGCCGTCCGAGCCTTCGACGATCTCGCGAAGTTCCCGAAAGGCGTAAACCGGTCTGTTGTCCACCGCGATGATCACGTCACCCGCCTGAAGGCCGGCAGAAAACGCCGCCGATTGCGGCGACAGGCCGCCAACCAGCGGCGGCATGAGATGCGGGCCTTGCACATTGCGCGACCGTCCGTCGCGGATCACTTCATAGTCCAGCAGCGGTTCGGCAGGCAGCGCATCGAGGAAATCGTCATAGCGCTCCTCTACTTCGCGATCAGGCATGGGCAAGCCCGCGATGGTCACGATCTCGTCGCCGGGGCGCAGGGTCACGCCCGCCACGGGCAAAGGCTTCAATGCCCCCACGGTCAGCGGATCGGCAGTCTTGCCGCCGCTCATCATAACGGCCGTGAAAATCAGGATCGACAGCACAAAGTTGAACACCGGCCCGGCAGCCACCGTCGCCGTACGCGCCCAGAGCGGCGCACCATGCATGGTCTGGCGCAAACGCTCTTCGGGCATGGCGGCCATGGCGGTGCCGTCCTTGCCGCTGGCCGCATCCGCATCGCCGAGGAACCTGACATAACCACCAAACGGCAGCGCCGCCACCTGCCAGCGCGTGCCATGCCGGTCGGTGCGGGCAAACAGAACCGGGCCAAAACCCAGCGAGAACACATCGGCCTTGATCCCCGACCACCGCCCGACAATGTAATGGCCGTATTCATGCACCGCCACAATCACCGAGAGTGCCACCACAAAGGCCAGAATCGTCATGAAAAGACTGCCGAATTGCGGCAGGAAGCTGATGATGTCCACGCTCTATCCCTGTTCGTTTCGCTTTGCCACCTGATCGATGCACTGCCTAGCGAGATGGTCCATCTGGGCTACGCGATCAAGGGTCAGTGTGCCGCCGCGCGCCTCTGGCAGCGCCAGAAGGCTCTCCAGCACCACCTCGACCAGCGGGGCCATCCCCGTGAAACCGATGCGCCCGGCGATGAAATGATCAAGCGCGCGCTCCTTTGCTGCGTTGAAGATCGCGCCCGCCAGCCCACCCTCCTGCATGACCGTGCGCGCCAGCCGCAGCGCCGGATAGCGCGTCTCGCAGGGCGCGCGGAACTCAAGCGTGCCGATGGCCGCAAGATCAAGCGCCTCGACGGGCAGCGCGCGGCGCTCTGGCCAGTGAAGCGCATAGCCGATGGCGTGGCGCATGTCGGGTGGCCCGACATGGGCGATAAGGCCCCCGTCCGCGAACCCCACCAGCGCATGAACCAGCGATTGCGGGTGAATCAGCACCTCGATCCTCTCGGGCGCGAAGCCGAAGAATTCCCGCGCCTCGATCATCTCCAGCGCCTTGTTGAACATAGAGGCGGAATCGATGGTGATGCGCTGGCCCATGTCCCAGTTGGGATGGCTCGATGCCTCGGCCACGGTGGCGCCGGCCAGCCGATCCAGCGGCCAGTCGCGGAAGGCCCCGCCCGAGGCGGTGATGATGACGCGGGTCGCGCTTGCCGCATCCGCCCCCGCCAGCGCCTGAAAGATCGCCGAATGTTCGCTGTCCACCGGCAACAGGCGCGCACCGTGCCGCCGTGCCGTCTCCATCACCAGCGGCCCGGCGGTCACGAGCGATTCCTTGTTGGCAAGCGCCAGCGTCGCGCCCGCCTCAAGGGCGCGCAGCCCAGGCGCAAGCCCCGCCGCGCCGACAATGGCCGACATGACCCAATCGGCGGGCCGCGCCGCCGCCTCTATGAGCGCGGCGCGCCCGGCAGCGGCCTCGACGCCCGAGCCATCGAGAGCGGCGCGCAACTCGGGCAAGAGCGTCTCATCGGCGGTGACGGCAATCTCGGCCCTCAGGGCGCGCGCATCCGCCGCCAGTCGCGCGATGTTCTGTCCGCCGGTCAGCGCCACCACCCGGTAATCGCCCGGCGCACGCGAGACCAGGTCGATCGTGCTCTGCCCGATCGAGCCGGTCGCGCCAAGAATGGAAACCCGCCTCATGCCACCCCCGGCAAAAGACCCGTCGCGCGCAAAAGCCCCGCCATCAGCGCCGCGCCCAGCATCGCGTCGAACCGGTCAAGCACGCCGCCATGGCCGGGAATGAGGTTGGAGCTGTCCTTGACCCCCTGCATCCGCTTGACAGCACTTTCGGCGATATCACCCATCTGCCCGGCAAAGCCCACCAACACCGAGAGCGGCACAAGCACCAGCCCCGCCCCGGTCGGCCCGGCGAAGAACGCGCCGACGACCCCTGCACCGATCCAGCCCGCCACAGTGCCTGACCATGTTTTTTTCGGGCTGATGCGCGGCCAGAATTTTGGGCCGCCAAGGGACTTGCCCGCGAAATAGCCCGCCACGTCGGAGACCACGACAATGGCCACGAGCCAGAGCACCCAGATCAGCCCCGCCTCGACGCGCAACCCCCCCATGACCCAGGCCCCGATCAGTGCCCAGAGCGCCAGCGCCGCGAAGGGGCCGCGCGCTCGCTCGACGCTGCCGGCCGCCACCAGCACCGCCGCGACCATCAACGGTAACACGAACAGCCCCGGCAGCCACAACGCCAGCGCCACCGCCACCGCGCCAAGCACCCCGGAGCGCACCGCGTCTGATGCCCCGAACAGCCGGGCCGCCTCCCACATCAGCAGCCCCGCAAGGGTCACCACAAGCGCGGCAAATACAAGGCCCCCCGCCCAGATCGCACCAACACCTATGGCGGCCATCGCCACGCCCGAGGCCAGACGCGGTGCCAGATCGCCCCATTGCGCGCCCGCGCTCATGCAGTCACCGCGCCGAAACGCCGTTCACGCGTGCTGTACTGGGCCAGCACCGAGGCGAATACCTCGCGCGTGAAATCAGGCCAGAGCGTGTCGATGAATTCGTATTCCGAATAGGCCGACTGCCAGAGCAGGAAATTCGATATCCGCGCCTCGCCGCTTGTGCGGATCACAAGATCCGGGTCGGGCAGAACGCGGGTATCGAGGTAGCGCGGCAGCGTCTGTTCATCGACCGTCTCGGGATCGAGCCGCCCCTCGGCCACATCGCGCGCGAGGCGCCTTGTGGCGCGCGCCACCTCGTCGCGCCCACCGTAATTGATCGCGATGGTGAGGTTCAGGCGCGCGCAATGGGTGGTCATCGCTTCGGCCTCTTCCATTAATTCGCGCAGGCGCGGCTCCAGCCGGTAGCGGTCGCCGATGAAGCGCACGCGCACGTCCTCGCGCACGAAATCCTGCATTTCCTTCATGATATAGCGGCGAAACAGGCTCATCAGCCCCGCCACCTCGGTCTGGGTGCGCTTCCAGTTCTCGGTGGAGAAGGCAAAGATCGTCAGATACGAAACCCCCAGATCAGGGCAGGCCTCTACAATCTCGCGCACGCGCCGCGCGCCCGCATGATGACCGAAAAGTCGCGGCCTACCCCGGCTTTGCGCCCAGCGCCCGTTGCCGTCCATGATGATCGCCACATGGCGCGGCCCGGCCTCGTCGGCCCCTGTCCTCGCCATTGGCGACCCCTCCGGCATCAGACCTGCATGATCTCGGCTTGCTTGTGATCAAGTGCCTCATCGACCAGTTTTATATAGCGGTCGGTGAGCGATTGCACCTCGCTTTCCCACAGCTTCTGGTCGTCCTCGGACATGCCCTCGGCCTTGGCCTTCTTGATCTGGTCCATGCCGTCGCGGCGCACGTTGCGCACGGCGACGCGGGCATGTTCGGCATATTGCGACGCGACCTTGGTCAGCTCTTTGCGGCGCTCCTCGTTCAGTTCGGGGATGGGCAGCATGATGATCGTGCCGTTGAGCTGCGGGTTGATGCCCAGCCCGCTCTCGCGGATGGCCTTCTCGACCTTGCCGACAAGGCCCTTGTCCCAGACATTGATGGTGACCATGCGTGGCTCGGGCACGTTTACGGTGCCCACCTGGTTGATCGGCGTCATCTGGCCATAGGCTTCGACCTGCACCGGCTCGAGCATCGAGGCCGAACCCCGGCCCGTGCGCAGCGAGGCAAACTCGGTCTTGAGCGCGTTCATGGCGCCGGTCATCCGGCGCTCGAGGTCGTCCATGTCGATATCGAAATCGTCTGCCATTGTCGTTCCTGTGTCCTTCTTGAGCGAGGATTGCCGCTTCTGTTTAACCTCAGGCATGCACCGTTGTATAGGTGCCCTCGCCAGCGAGGATTCCGCGGAAGCCGCCAGGCTCATCGAGAGAGAATACGATGATCGGCAGATTGTTGTCGCGCGCCAGTGCGATGGCCGAAGCATCCATCACGCCCAGATGCTGCGCCAGAACCTCGTCATAGCTGATCCGGTCATAGTGTTTTGCATCGGGATGTTTCACCGGATCCTTGTCATAGACCCCGTCCACCTTGGTGCCTTTGAAAATCACCTCGCAGGCCATTTCATTGGCGCGCAGCGTCGCGGCCGTGTCCGTGGTGAAATAGGGATTGCCGGTGCCGGCAGCGAAGATGCAGACGCGCTTCTTCTCGAGATGGCGCACAGCGCGGCGGCGGATATAGGGTTCGGCCACCTCGTCCATGCGGATGGCGGTGATCACCCGGCAGAAGACGCCGATCCGTTCCAGCGCAGATTGCATGGCAAGCGCGTTCATCACCGTGGCGAGCATGCCCATGTAATCGGCGGTGGTGCGCTCCATGCCCTGCGCGCTGCCCTGAAGCCCGCGAAAGATATTGCCACCGCCGATCACCATGCAGATCTCGACGCCCATGTCGTGAACGGATTTGACCTCTTGCGCGATACGCTCGACCGTGGGCGGGTGAAGGCCGTAGCCCAGATCCCCCATGAGCGCCTCGCCGGAAATCTTGAGCATGACACGGCTGAACCTGGCCTTGGGGGTGTCGGTTTGGGTCATGCGCTCTGTCTCCGCCGATGTTTTGTTGATTGCGCGCAAAATGTCGCAAATACCCGGCAGGTGCAATCGCAGAAAGCCCCTCTCGCCTTGCGCCGCGATTCAGGTTAGGTCGCGCGCATGGCCCTGACGGCAGAGACAGACCCCGCCCGCCCGGTGCTTATAGCGGGCCCCACTGCCAGCGGCAAATCGGCGCTGGCCATGGCGATCGTGCGCGCGCAGGGCGGCGTGATCGTCAATGCCGATGCGTTGCAGGTCTACGCCAACTGGCGGGTTCTCTCGGCGCGGCCTTCGGCGCAGGAGGAGGCGGCGCTGCCGCACCGGCTCTACGGTCATGTCGCGCCCGATCAGGAGTATTCCGTCGGCCATTGGCTGCGCGAGGTGCGCGCGTTGATCGAGACAGGTGCGCGGCTGGTGATCGTGGGCGGGACAGGGCTCTATTTTTCCGCACTGACCGAGGGGCTGGCCGAGATCCCCGAGACGCCCGCCGCGATCCGCGCCGAGGCCGAGCGGCTGCTTGACGCGGGGTGCCTTGCCGCGCTTGTGGATGCGCTCGACCCGCTGACACGCGCCCGCATCGACACGGCCAATCCCCGCCGCGTGCAGCGGGCGTGGGAGGTGCAGGCCGCCACCGGGCGCGGACTTGCCGCATGGCAGGACGCCACGTCGCCGCCGCTTCTGCCGCTCTCGGCGGCGACGGCGCTTCTGGTGGAGGCCCCGAAGGCCTGGCTTGATCCACGCATCGAGCGGCGCTTCGATGCGATGCTGGCAGAGGGCGCGCTCGACGAGGCGCGCGCCAATCTCGCCACATGGGACGCCACGCGCCCCGCCGCACAGGCCATCGGCGCACCGGAACTGATAGCGCATCTGCGCGGAGAGATAACGCTGAAAGAGGCCCGCGCCACCGCCATCAAGGCAACGCGGCAATATGCCAAGCGTCAGCGCACATGGTTCCGCGCCCGGATGACGGGCTGGCGCCGGATCGCGGCGGTATGACTCAGCAGCCCTTGCGCCAGAACACCGTCACCAGCGTGCGCCAGAACACATAGGCATCCAACTGCGGGTTGAGGTTGTCGATGTAATGCAGGTCCAGCTTGACCTTGAGGTGCGTTCCCTCGATCGAGTCGACATATCCCTGATCGGTTTGCGCCAGCCCGCTTATGCCCGGCCGAACAGCGTGACGACGCCGATATCCGGGCACACAGCGCACATATTTCCGCGCGTGGTGAAAGAAATCCGGCCGCGGCCCGATCAGGCTCATGTCCCCGCAAAGCACATTCAGGATCTGCGGCAATTCGTCGATCCGGCTTTTGCGCAGGATGCGCCCGAGCGGGGTGATCCGGTCATGCTCGAGCGGATCGTTCGCCGAGCGCGTGACACGTCCGGCGGGGGCCATGGTGCGGAACTTTATGGCCTTGAAGGCCGTGCAATTCCGACCCATGCGCACCTGGATGAAAAACAGCGGGCCCCGGTTGAAGATCGGGTTGAGCACAAGAAGGACACCACAGGACATGCAAAAGACGGGCAGCAGCAAGAGGCTGAAGACGACATCGAACACCGGCTTGACCAGACGGGCATATGCGCTCACCCAAGCCCTTGATGCGGCCTCTACGGGGCTCTCGTCAGACGAAAAAAGGCTTTGGTGTTTCACGAGGGCCACTCCGAAAATACAAGCGGGACAGCCGGCAAAAGCCAGCAGCTTTCGAGTTACTATTTCAAAACTGAGTTACTTCTAGTTGTTTCATTCATCTTTAGGGAGATTCGAATTCTGTGTCAAAATTCTTTGAGTTGTTTAAAGTCAACATGTGGATGCTTCTGGCGCAAAAACACAAAATATAGGGGGACAGCTGCCTCAGTGATCAGGGCAGGCAAGAAACAGCTTATGATTGCATAAAGATAATACCACACTTTATGAGTGTATTTACCCTTGCGCTATCGCCCAGGGCCAGCGCGGGGCCCTTGCATCCGGTGCACGACCTTCCTAATCGGGCGTCATGACAGCGATTTTCGATCAAGGCCCGCCCGCGCCCTGCCCCGTGCCGTTCAACATGGCCGCCCATGTGCTTGCCCGCGCGGGCAAGGCGCCGGACAAGGTGGCGCTGGCGATCCTGCGCCTTGCGGGGGCCGAACGCTGGAGCTATGCGCGCCTTGAGGCGGCCGTGCGCGGCACCGGCACCGGGCTTCTGGCGCAGGGACTTGAGCCGGGCGACCGGGTGCTGATGCGGTTGGGCAACACCGTGGAGCTTCCCATTGCCTATCTTGGCGCGATTGCCGTGGGTCTGGTGCCGATCCCCACGTCAAGCCAGTTGACCGCGCCCGAGGTGGCGGGCATCATCAAGACCACCACGCCCCGGCTGATCCTGCGCGGGCAGGGCGTGCCCTGCCCAGGAACCGATATTCCGGTGCTGGACGAGGCGGCGCTTGACGCCATGCGCGCCCTGCCGCCCGCCGATTATCACATGGGCGATCCCGACCGGCTGGCCTATGTGATCTACACCTCCGGCACTTCCGGCACGCCGCGCGCGGTGATGCACGCGCACCGCGCGATCTGGGCGCGGCGGATGATGTATGACGGCTGGTATGGTCTGTCTGAGGACGACCGGCTCTGTCATGCCGGGGCGTTCAACTGGACGTTCACCCTTGGCACCGGGCTGATGGATCCCTGGGCCATGGGCGCGACCGCGCTCATTCCTGCGCCCGAGGTGGCGGCGGAGCAACTGCCGCTCCTTCTCAAGCGCCATGACGCAACGATTTTCGCCGCTGCTCCGGGCGTTTACCGCAAGATGTTGAAGACCGAGGGCGCGCTGTCGCTGCCGCATCTGCGCTATGGGCTTGCCGCCGGGGAAAAGCTCTCTGACGCGATCCGCGCGCGCTGGCGTGCGGCCACGGGAACGGAGATCCACGAAGCCTATGGCATGTCGGAATGTTCCACCTTCATCTCGGGTAGCCCCGCCCGACCCGCGCCCCCCGGCACGCTTGGCCGCCCGCAGGCGGGGCGGCGCCTTGCGATCCTCGGGGCCGGCGGCCCGGTGGCCCATGGCGATGAGGGCACCATCGCCGTGCATCGCTCCGATCCGGGCCTGATGCTGGGTTACATGGGCGCGCCAGAGGCGACGGCGGCGAAGTTCGACGGCGACTGGTTCCTGACCGGCGATCTGGGGGCCATGGCCGAGGATGGCGCGATCACCTATCTGGGCCGCGCCGACGACATGATGAACGCGGGCGGCTACCGCGTCTCGCCGCTGGAGGTGGAGGCGGTTCTGGCCACCTGCCCCGGCGTGACACAGGTGGCCGTGACGGATATTGCCGTGAAAGAGGATGCGCGCCTGATCATGGCCTTCTATACTGCCCCTGCGCCGCTCGATCCGGCCATGCTCGACGCTCACGCCCGCGCGCGGCTTGCGGGCTACAAATGCCCTCGCGGCTTCTTTCATGTGGAGAGCCTGCCAACGGGGACCAATGGAAAACTCCTGCGCCGCGCCTTGCGGCCCATCTATGAGGCTCTCGATGGTCCGGCTTGACATCATCTCCGATCCGATCTGCCCCTGGTGCTATATCGGCAAGACGCTGCTCGATCAGGCGCTAGCCGAACGCCCAGGCCACCCGTTCGAGATCCACTGGCAACCCTTCCAGCTCAACCCGGAGATGCCCGAAGGGGGCATGGACCGCAAAGCGTATCTGGAGGGCAAGTTCGGCGGGCGCGAGGGCGCGATCCGCGCCTATGCGCCGGTGCTGGAGCGCGCCGAGGCGGCAGGGTTGAACATCGACTTTGCCGCCATCCCGCGCACGCCCAACACGCTTGATGCGCATCGCCTGCTGCACTGGGCCGAGGTCGAGGAGTGCCAGGACCGCATGGCCATGGCTCTTTTCCACGCCTATTTCGAGGAAGGGCGCGATATTGGCGATCACGAGGTTCTCGCCGACATCGCCGACAGCCTGTCGCTCGATGCGGCGCTTATCCGGCGCCTTCTGGCCTCGGACGCGGACCGCGCCGAGATCAGCGAGCGTGACGCGCGGTTCCGCAATATGGGGATCACCGGCGTGCCCACCTTCATCGTCAACGGCCAGCACGCCCTGCCCGGCTGCCAGCCGCCCGAGACCTGGCTGCGGGTGATCGACGAGATCACCGCGCAACTGGCAGAGTAAGCGCGGTTCGGCAAAGCAGACTTGTGACGGCAAACGCAAAAGATTAATCTGAACTGGTCGGTTCAGCGTATTTGATGTATGAGCCGGATGCGAGACCGCGGCGTGGCCGTGGCTCTTATGAGTTGAAAGACCGATTATGCGCTTGTTTCCCGTCCTGATCGCCCTTGTTGTCGCCGCGGCCATCTATGCCTTCGTGTTCGAACGCGAACGGTTTGTCACCATGAGGCCCGCCGACAACGAAACAACCGGGGAAGAAGCCGCAACCGAGCGCGTGATGCGCGTGGTGGTGCTGCGCTCGAAGGCGCGCGAGGTGGATAGCGCGGTGGTGCTGCGCGGGCGCACCGAGGCCGACCGCACGGTGGCGTTGCGCGCCGAGACCTCTGGTCTGGTGATTTCCGAGCCGCACCGCCGGGGGGCATTTGTCGAGCAGGGCGATACGCTGTGCTCGCTCGATCCCGGCGCGCGCAAGGCCGCGCTCGCCGAGGCGCGCGCGCGGCTTGCCGAGACCGAGGCGCGGTTGCCCGAGGCGCACGCCCGCATCGAAGAGGCGCGCGCGGATCTCGAAGAGGCGGAGATCAACTACAACGCCGCCGAAAATCTCGTCGGCTCGGGCTTTGCCTCGCAGACCCGCGTGGCCGCGACCCGCGCCGCGCTGCGCGCCGCAGAGGCCGGGGTGGAGAGCGCGCTCTCGGGCCTTGAATCGGCGCAGGCCAATATCGAAGCCGCCCGTGCGGGCGTCACCGCCGCCGAGGAGGAAATCCGCCGCCTGACCATCAGCGCGCCGTTTTCCGGCGTGCTTGAGACCGACACCGCCGAAATCGGCAGCCTGCTGCAACCCGGTGCGCTCTGCGCCACGGTGCTGCAACTCGACCCGATCATGCTGGTGGGGTTTGTGTCGGAAATGGAGGTGGCGCGCGTGACGCAGGGTGCGCGCGCCACGGCGCGCACCATTTCGGGCCACGAGGTCACCGGAGAGGTAAGCTTTGTCGGGCGCTCGGCCGATCCCGCCACGCGCACCTTCCGCGTGGATATCCGCGTGCCCAACCCCGATCTGACCCTTCGCGATGGCGAGACCGCCGAAATCGGCATCAAGGCCGAGGGGCGCATGGCGCATCTGGTGCCGCAATCGGCGCTGACGCTCGATGACGCGGGCACGCTTGGCGTGCGGCTGGTGGATGAGGACAAGACGGCACGCTTTGCCGCCGTGACGCTCCTGCGCGATACGCCGTCGGGGATCTGGCTGACCGATCTGCCCGAGCGCGCCGACATCATCGTGATCGGTCAGGAATATGTTCGCGACGGCGTGCCGGTCGAGCCGGTCTATCAGGATCTTGGCCAATGACCGGCATCGTCGATTGGGCCGCCTCGCGCGCGCGTATGGTTCTGGCCTTCGTGATGTTGTCGGTCCTTGCGGGCACCATGGCCTATGTCGGCCTGCCCAAGGAGGGCGAACCGGACATCGAGATCCCCGCCCTTTTCATCACCGTGCCCTTCCCCGGCATCTCGGCCGAGGACAGCGAAAAGCTGCTGGTCAAGCCGATGGAGACCGAGCTGAGCGATCTCGACGGGCTCAAGAAGATGACCGGCACGGCGGCCGAGAATTTCGCCGCCGTAGCCCTTGAATTCGAGTTCGGCTGGGACAAGACCAAGATCCTCGCTGATGTGCGTGACGCCATGGACAAGGCCGAGGCCGACTTTCCCGACGGGTTCGAAAAGTTCACCATCAACGAGGTGAATTTCAGCGAGTTTCCCATCATCATCGTCAACCTCTCCGGCCCGGTACCAGAGCGCACCATGTCGCGGCTGGCCAAGGAGTTGCAGGACACGCTCGAAGGGCTCGAGCCGGTTCTGGAGGCGGGCATCGCGGGCAGCCGCGACGAGATGGTCGAGGTGGTGATCGACCCGCTGAAGTTGGAGTCTTACAACGTCACCGCACTCGATCTGATCAACGCGGTGCGCAACAACAACCAGTTGATCGCGGCAGGCGAGGTGGACTCGGCGCAGGGCACCTTCGCGGTCAAGATCCCGGCCTCGTTCGAGGAGACGCGCGACATCTATCGACTGCCGATCAAGACCAATGGCGACCGTATCGTGCGGCTTGGCGATATCGCCACGATCAACCTCACCTTCGAGGACCGGCAGGGCACCGCGCGCTTTGCCGGCGTGTCGACGGTGGCGCTTCAGGTGGTCAAGCGCAAGGGGTTCAACATCATCGACACCGCCGATCTGGTGCGCCGCACCGTGGCCGAGGCAGAAACGCGCTGGCCCGAGGAGTTGCGCGCGGTGGTCTCGGTCGGCACCTCGAACGACCAGTCGCGCACCGTGGGGTCGATGGTCAGCCAGCTGGAAGGCTCGGTGCTGACGGCCATCGCGCTGGTAATGATCGTGACGCTCGCGGCGCTTGGCATCCGGCCCGCGCTTCTGGTGGGCTTCGCCATCCCGACCTCGTTTCTGCTCACCTTCGCGATGCTGGCCGTGATGGGCGTGTCGGTCTCCAATATCGTCATGTTCGGGCTGATCCTGGCCGTCGGGATGCTCGTGGACGGGGCGATCGTGGTGGTGGAATATGCCGACAAGCGCATTGCCGAGGGCGAAGGCCCGATGCACGCCTATGTCGCCGCCGCCAAGCGGATGTTCTGGCCGGTGGTCAGTTCGACCGCGACGACGCTCTGCGCCTTTCTGCCGATGCTGTTCTGGCCCGGCGTGCCGGGGCAATTCATGGGAATGCTGCCGATCACGCTCATTTTCGTGCTCTCGGCCTCGCTCTTGGTGGCGCTGGTCTATCTGCCGGTTCTGGGCGGGGTGACGGGACGGCTCGAACGTTGGTTCAGCACCCGGACCGAGAGCATCGCGGGGGGCTTCTGGCTCTGGCATGTGGCACTTCTGCCTCTGGCGGGAGGTGTGGCCTATCTGGCGGGCAAGACCCTGCCCGCGCTCCAGGCTGGCGTCGTCACACAGTTCGCCGGCATGAACGGGGCGGATATTCTCGGCTCGGTGATACCGTCGCTCGCCACGGTCTTTGCCCTCCTGCTGGCCAGCGTGGCGCTGATCGTCGCGGGCGTGGGAGGGGTGGTGGCGGTGCTTCTGGCGCTGCTGGCGATCCCGCGCCGCTGTGGCAACGGGCTGCACGCGCTTGGCCGCGCGATCCTGCCCAAGCGCAAGCCGCGGGTCGAGGCAGGCTATCGCCGCTCTGCCTTTGGCTGGGTGATCCATGCCATTGTCGGCAACCCGGTCATGCCGCTGGTGGCCTTCGGCGCGGTCTTCGTGCTCGTCGGCACGGTGCTGATGTTCTACATGGGCAACAACCGGGGCACCGAGTTCTTTGTCGAGACCGAGCCGGAGCAGGCCATCGTCTATGTGCGCGGGCGCGGCAACCTCTCGATCACGCAGAAGGATGCGCTGGTGCATCAGGTCGAAGAGATCGTGCGCGCCCATCCCGGCGTCGAGACGGTCTTTGCCTTCGCCGGCGATAGCGGACTGAACAATAACACCGGCGGCGCGCAACCCCCGCGCGACACCATCGGGCAGGTGCAGTTCGAGACGATCCCCTGGGAAAGACGCCCACGGGTCACCGAAACCTGGTTCACCCTGCCCTTCACCAGTATCGCCGTGCGGCGGAACATGATTGACCCTGCCTTTGACGGCAATGCGGTGATCGACGAACTGACCGCCGAACTGGAACATATCCCCGGCATCAAGATCGAGATCCTCGGCCAGTCGCGCGGCCCCGCCTCTGCAAAGCCGGTGCATCTGCGCATTCGTGGCGACGACTGGGACGCGCTCATAGGCTTTACCGAGAAGGCGCGCGCGCAGTTCGACGCGACCGAGGGTCTGCACCAGATCGAGGACACGCTGCCCCTGCCCGGCATCGACTGGCAGATCGACGTGGATGTGGAGCGCGCGGGCCGCTTCGGGGCCGATGTGGCCACGGTGGGCATCATGGTCCAGCTTGTCACGCGCGGCGTTCTGCTCGATACCATGCGCATTCCCGGCAGCGATGACGAGGTGGAAATCCGCGTGCGCCTGCCCCAGAAAGATCGCGTGCTCTCGACGCTCGACGCGCTCAAGGTGACGACGCCCAACGGGCTTGTGCCGCTGTCGAACTTCATCAGCCGCAGGCCCGTGCTGCAGCTTGCCCAGATCGACCGCATCGACCAGACCCGCTTTTTCGACGTGAAGGCCGCGGTGCAGGACGGGCTTACGGCCACCATCCGCGACGCGCAGGGCAATGAGCGGCGCGTGCCACTCACCGCCAATGAGCGGATCGAACGGCTGACTGAATGGCTCGACTCGGGCGTGCTTCCGTCGGGCATCAGCTATGACTGGACCGGCGATGCCGAGGATCAGGCGGAATCGGGTGCGTTCCTGCAAAAGGCGTTTGCCGGCGCCCTTGGGCTGATGTTCATCATCCTGCTTGCGCAGTTCAACAGCGTCTATAACGCGGTTCTGGTGCTTCTCGCGGTGGTGCTTTCGACCACGGGCGTTCTGGTGGGGATGCTGGTGATGAACCAGCCGTTTTCCATCATCATGACCGGGACGGGCATTGTTGCGCTGGCGGGGATCGTGGTGAACAACAACATTGTGCTGATCGACACCTATCAGGAATATGCCCGCTACATGCCGCGCATCGCCGCGATTACCCGCACGGCGCAGGACCGCATCCGCCCGGTGCTTCTGACCACGATCACCACCATGGCGGGGCTTGCACCGATGATGTTCGGCCTCAGCCTGGATTTCGTCAATGGCGGCTACAGTTTCGACAGCCCCACCGCACTGTGGTGGAAGCAGCTGGCAACGGCCGTGGTCTTTGGCCTTGGCATCGCGACGGTGCTGACCCTGGTCTTTACCCCCTCGATGCTGGCGCTCCGGGTCTGGGCCACGACCTATGTGCTATGGATCGCGCGGGCACTTTCGGCGCTGTCGCTGGGACGGTCGAGCGCGGCGGCGCGCGACTGGGCGTTGAGCCGCGCGGCACGCCGGATGCGGCAGGCCGAAATCCTGTGGCCGGACGAGCGCGCGCCCCTGCAAGGCCATGACCCGGCCCCAAGCCAGCCGGCAGAGTCGCCGTCCGGCGCAAAAGACGCCCCACTTCGCGCCGCTGAATAGGCCGACAGGCCCGCCCATGCGCGGACGGATCGCGCCAGAATGGCGTCGAGCCGGAAACAATCAGATCGCGTGGCGGATCTTGGTTTCAAAAACAAGCCACGCCAGCGCCGCCTTCAGCCAGCGGCCATGCACAAGGGCAAACTGCGTGGCCGAGACAGCGTCGCGAAGATACCAGGCAAGACATCGTGCCGCGAAAGATCGTGCGCCGCGCCGCGCATAGAAAGGCGGCGGCACAACGGTATCGCGTCCGCTCAGAACCCCAGACGGTCGCGTATGAAGGCAAGCGCCACCGACAGCCCATCGGGCGCGATACCGTGGGCAGTGCCCTTCATCACATGGGCATAGACATCCTGCCAGCCCGCGCCCTGCAAGGTCTCGGCTGCCTGCGGCAGCGATTGCACCGGAACCACGTCATCGGCATCGCCATGCACCAGAAGGACCGGCGGGCGGCTTTGCACCTCGTCGGCCAGAAGATCGGGCCGCAAGAGCCGCCCGGAAAAGGCCACCACGCCCGCCACCGCATCCTCGCGGCGCGGGGCAACGTGGAGCGCCATCATCGTGCCTTGCGAAAAGCCAAAGATCACCACCTGTTCGGGCAGCAGATCCTCATCCACCATCAGCGCATCGAGAAAGGCATTCAAGTCATCGGCGGCGGCCAGAAGCCCGCGCTCGGCCTCTTCCTCGGAGGAGCCGTCGATCCACGGGATCGGGAACCATTGCAGGCCAAAGGGCATTCCCGGAATGCTCTCGGGCGCGTCGGGGGCCACGAAAAGCGTATCGGGCAGATGCTCGGCCAGCGGATCGGCCAGACCCAGAAGATCGGCGCCATTGGCACCATAGCCATGCAGAAAAACCACCGCCGAGCGCGTCTCGCCCGAGAGCGCCTCCTTGCGTCCTGACTGCAACACCCGTGTCATGCGATCCCTTCCCTGTCCTTGGCCACCCGGTAATAGGCCCAGAGCACGCGCGCCGCAACCGACCGCCACGGCGCCCACGCCTCGGCCATCACGCGAAAGGCCGCCGGTTTCGGGCGCTCGGGCAGATCATAGAGCAGCCGCGCCGATTCCTGCAGCGCCAGATCGCCGGGGGCGAAGACATCGGCACGGCCAAGGCTGAACATGGCATAGATCTCGGCGGTCCAGGTGCCGATGCCGGGGATTTCCGTGAGCGTGGTGATGACCGCCTCGGTGGGCGTGCTGCGCAGGCCCGCGTAATCGAGATCGGCTCCGGCCAGCGCGCGCAGGTAACGCACCTTCTGACGGCTGAGACCGGCGGCGCGCAAGTTCTCTTCGTCGCTGAGGGCGATGGCCTGCGGCGTGACCAGCCCCGCCGCGCGCATCCGCCCGAGAATTGCGTCGGCGGCGGCAACGCTCACCTGCTGGCTGACGATCGCGCCCAGAAGCGCCTCGAACCCGTCCCCGCGCCAGCGCAGCGGCACCTCCTCCACCAAAGAGATCGCGTGCGCCATGCGCGGGCAGATGCGCGCCAGATGCGCCGTGCCCTCGGCGATGCCCGCCGTGTCGGTGATGACCCGTTCGTCCATGGCCTCACCCTAGCGGCTTGCAGGCCCGCGCGCCATGGGTGCTGGCCAAACCGCGCCCGCCCTGCCATATCTGCGCCGCGAACAATCACGGAGCCGCCCATGACCCGCCTCATCACCGCCCTGTCAGAGATTGCCCAAGGCTACGACGCGCTCTTTGTCGATCTCTGGGGATGCGTGCATGACGGGGTGCGCGCCCTGCCCGAGGCCTGCGCCGCGCTCAGCGCCTATCGCAAGGGCGGCGGCGCGGTGGTGCTCGTCACCAACTCGCCCCGCCCGCGCGGCGACGTGGAGCGACAGTTGCGCCATTTCGGCGTGCCCGACGACGCCTGGGACACCATCGCCACCTCAGGCGACAGCGCGCGGGCGGCCATGTTCACAGGCGCGGTCGGTCGCCGCGTCTGGTTCATCGGACAGCCGCAGGAGGTGATCTTTTTCGACCCGATCAAGGTGGTGGAAAATCCGGTCGAGATCACCCGCGTCGCGCTTGACGAGGCCGAGGGGATCGTCTGCACCGGCCCGTTCGATCCGATGGCCGACCCCGAGGTGATGCGCCCGCAGTTTCTTGCCGCCAAGACGCGCGGTCTGAAACTTCTGTGCGCCAATCCCGATATCGTGGTGGACCGGGGCGAAGTGCGCGAATGGTGCGCGGGGGCGCTGGCGCGGCTCTATACGGAAATGGGGGGCGAGAGCCTTTATTTCGGCAAGCCGCATCCGCCGATCTATGACCTTGCCCGCCGCCGTCTTGCCGCCCTTGGCCGCGATGTGGAAGAGGCGCGCATCCTCGCCATCGGCGACGGCGCACAGACCGACATTCGCGGTGCCATGGGCGAAGATGTCGATTCCCTTTTCATTACCGGCGGGCTCGCCGCGAAAGAGACCAGAACATCACAGCACCCCGACGAGACGGCGCTAAGAACCTATATAAAAAAGGAAATGATCGCGCCGACCTATGCCATCGGGTATCTGCGCTAGGCTGGAATCGGGATCTCCTCTGCCTCAAGCGGACGCTCGGGCGCGCGTGCCGGTGCGACAAGTTGGTCGGAATTCAGGGCTTGATTTTTCTGCATCTGCAAAGTAATAAAATTCCAACACGAGGCCGTCTCACGCCTCAAAATTACGCACCGGATCAATCGGAGGGGCGAATGTTGGACAATATGCCGCGCGGCACGATCTGTATCGAGGATATCGAGATGGGCATGGTGCGCCATCTGCGAAAGGTCGTGACCGACCGCGATATCGAGATGTTCGCCGAGGTCTCGACCGACCGCAACCCGGTGCATCTCGATGACGATTACGCACAGGATACCATCTTCGAGGGGCGCATCGCCCACGGGATGTTGACCGCCGGTCTCATCTCGGCGGTGATCGGCGAGCAACTGCCCGGTCACGGCACGGTCTACATGGGCCAGACGCTCAAGTTCCTCGCCCCCGTACGCCCTGGCGACATGGTTCATGCCGAGGTCGAGGTGGTGGGCATCGACCACGCCAAGCGCCGCGTGCAGCTCGATTGCCGCTGTCTGGTCAATGGCAAAAAAGTGCTGATCGGTGAGGCCACGGTGCTCGCGCCGTCGCGCAAGTTCGACTGAGTTCCGATCCTTAGCCGCCGGAGAGCGCGGTCCCGCGTCCCCTCTTGACAGTCATTTTGGCACGGCGTGACGGGTGCGGCTGGCCTGTTGCTGACGTTTGAGTTGAGCACCCATGCGCGGAATCAAGGCGCAGAACGCGCCGCCGCGCAGCGCCCGCCCGAGCGGCGGTCGGGCGCTTCGCTGCGGCATCCAACCTCCGCTTCAGGCCAGTCGCGTCGCCTGTGACCCCTTGCACAGGATACCGCCGCGCCGCATGGTTCGCGCATGTGTTCAGTTCCGACATGGGGCCTTGTCGCCACGATCAAGGCCCCGGCCCGCGACATCCTCAATTTCGCCGCCCATCACCTCGATCTGGGCGCGCATCGGGTGCATGTCTATCTCGACGCCCCCGAACCGGAGGCCGAAGCGGCGCTTGCGGCGCATCCGAAATGCCGGGTGACCCTGTGCGATAACGCCTATTGGCAGCGCCGCCGCCGCAAGGGCCGGCCCGAGGCGCATCAACCGCGCCAGAGCATCAACGCAACGCATTGCCTGAACCGCCGCCCGGATGTCGATTGGCTGGCGCATATCGACGTGGACGAGTTCCTGTGGCCCGAGACGCCCCTGCCCTGCCAACTCGCGGCGCTGCCCGACGACGTGCTGAGCGCGCGCGTGCGCCCGATCGAGGCACTGGCCCCCGATCCGCACGATCCGCCCCCCGAAGGCACGCCCTGGTTCAAATCCTGCGCGCGGCTCAAGGGGGTGCGCGCCGAAGAGACGGCGGCGATCTACCCGACCTTCGGCGCGCATCTCAATGGCGGCTTCCTCAGCCATGTTGCGGGCAAGGTCTTCGTGCGCACCGGGGTGCCGGGGGTGAGCCTGCGCATCCACAACGCCTTTCGCGGCAAGGAAATGGATGACAGCCCGCCAGAACTGACCGAAACCCGTCTGTGCCATTTCCACGCCCATGATTGGGAAGACTGGCGCGCGCGCCTGCGCTATCGCCACGCGATCGGCGCTTATCGCCCGGAAATCAAACCCGCAGGCAAGGGTGGGTTGCCGATCCACGATCTTCTGGCGAAGATCGAGGCCGAGGGCGGAGAGCCGGCGCTGCGTGCCTTCTTCACTGAGGTCTGCACCGCCACGCCCGCCTTGCGCGCGCGCCTCAAGGTTCACGGCCACCTCCATGCCATCGCGCTTGATCTCGACGCCAAGCGCGCTCGCCACTTCTCCGATGCGCGCTGAGGCACCCCGCATTGACCCCTCGCGCCTGTTGCTGTAAGGCGGGCGCAGCGGGCGGCCCGGACGGGGCTGGTTGCGCAATGGTTGCGCACGCCTATGACTGATGCGCGGGCCAAGACCAGTGTCCGCAAAAGCGGATACACATGACCACATTCAGCGATCTGAACCTCAATCCCAAAGTTCTCAAGGCCGTCGAAGAGGCCGGATACATTACGCCCACGCCCATTCAGGCCGATGCCATCCCGCCCGCTCTCGAAGGGCGCGACGTGCTGGGCATTGCCCAGACCGGCACCGGCAAGACCGCAGGCTTTACCCTGCCGATGCTGTCTCTTCTGGCGCGCGGGCGCGCGCGCGCGCGGATGCCGCGCAGCCTTGTGCTGTGCCCCACGCGCGAACTGGCGGCGCAGGTGGCCGAGAATTTCGACACCTATTCCAAGTACCTGAAACTGACCAAGGCGCTCCTGATCGGCGGCGTCAGCTTCAAGGAACAGGACAAGCTCATCGACAAGGGCGTGGATGTGCTCATCGCCACACCCGGCCGCCTGCTCGATCATTTCGAGCGCGGCAAGCTGCTCCTGACCGGTGTTCAGATCATGGTGGTGGATGAGGCCGACCGGATGCTCGACATGGGCTTCATCCCCGATATCGAGCGGATTTTCAGCCTCACACCCTTCACCCGGCAGACGCTCTTTTTCTCGGCCACCATGGCCCCCGAGATCGAGCGGATCACCAATACCTTCCTCACCTCTCCGGCACGGATCGAGGTGGCGCGGCAGGCCACGGCGTCAGAGACCATCGACCAACATGCGGTGATGATCAAACCCTCACGCCGCGACAAGGCAGATGCCGAGAAACGCGCCGTTCTGCGCGCGCTGATCGACGCCGAAGGCGACGCCTGCACCAACGCCATCGTCTTTTGCAACCGCAAGGTCGATGTGGATATCGTGGCGAAATCGCTCAAGAAATACGGCTATGATGCCGCCCCCATCCATGGCGATCTCGACCAGAGCCAGCGCACGCGCACGCTCGACGCGTTCCGGGCGGGCGAGTTGAAGATTCTCGTGGCGTCGGACGTGGCCGCGCGCGGGCTCGACGTGCCTGCGGTCAGCCATGTCTACAATTTCGACGTGCCGGGCCACCCCGAGGATTACGTGCACCGCATCGGGCGCACGGGCCGCGCCGGCCGTTCGGGCAAGGCACTCACCATCTGCAATCCGCGCGACGAAAAGGCGCTTGCCGCCGTCGAAGCGCTGATCCAGAAAGAGATCGCGCGTCTGCCAGACCCGACCGCTGGCATCGCCCGCGCCCCCGAAAGCGATCACGACGAGACACCCGAGCGCGCGCCGCGCTCAGGCCGGAGCCGATCGCGGAGCCGTGGCGGCGCGCCCAAGGATGCGCCCCCCGTCGAACCGGCCACCACCCCCGAGCCGCGCCCGCAAGAGCGCATCGAAGAGCGCGCGCAAGAGCGCACAGAGCCGCGCCGCGAGAGCCGAAACCCGCGCCGTGACGACACCGGCCCAAGGGTCGTCGGCATGGGCGATCACCTGCCCGGCTTCATCGCGCTCAGCTTCGAGGAACGCCGCGCAGGCTGAGCACTGCGGCGGAAAATGGCGTGACGGGTCGCAGCGTTCCGCCGCGACCCGCCTCAGAAAACCTTCACCATTGCGGACGCTCACGCTCTGGCACCCATGCGCGGGACAAGGCGCACAACATCATCTTCAGGCCAGCACCGCGCTCTTGTCTCCACACGCTCACCGCCCCCGCAACCGCAACCGCAGGGCCGCATGGCACACCCGGCGCTACCGCGCAATCACGATATCGGCGCAAAGCCCGCCCAGTCGCTCGCTGTCGCCCAGCCGCAGCGTGCCGCCATGGGCGCGCGCCACGTCGATCACGATCGAAAGACCAAGGCCAACGCCCGTGCCCCGGTTCTGGTTGCGCGCGGGCTCCAGCCGCGTGAAGGGGCGCAACGCCTCCTCCCGGCTTTCGAGCGGGATGCCCGGCCCGTCATCCTCGACCCGGATGCGCAGCACCTTCGACCCCAGCCAGACCGAGACCTCGGCCCTTGTGCCATAGCGCACGGCATTGGTGATGAGGTTCTCCACCGCGCGTCGGATGGCAAGGGGGCGCAACGCCACCTCGCCTGCGCCTTCCGTCTCGCTCAGCACCACATCGACCGCCGAGCGCCGCATGTCCGCGACCACCTGGCGCACAAGCGCCACCGGATCGACCGGCTCGGGCTCGCCTTCCTGCGCGCCCCGTGCGAAATCAAGGAACCCATCCAGCAGTCGCTGCATGTCATCGACATCGCGCAACATCGGCGCCGCCTCTGCCTCGTCGATCATGGCCAGCCCCAGCCGAAGCCGCGTGAGCGGTGTGCGCATGTCATGGCTTACCCCAGACAGCATCAGCGTGCGCTGCTCGATCTGCCGCTCTATCCGCGCGCGCATCTCGACAAAGGCGCGCCCCGCCGCCCGCACCTCGGTCGCGCCCTTGGGCCGGTAAGGCATATGGCTGCCGCGCCCGAAAGCCTCTGCCGCTTCGGCCAGTTCCGTGATGGGACGCAATTGCGCGCGCAGGTAGACAAAGGAGATGAGCGTCATCAGCCCCCCCGCCACCATCAGGTTGACGAAAAGCAGATGCGGACGGCGCGCCGAGACATGGCGGCGGCCGATGGTCATTTCCATCACCCCGTCCGCACGCGAAAAATAGAGGACCACATCGCGGTCGTTGCGAAGCACCACCCGCTCCAGATCGGGAAACAGCTCGCGCATTTCCTGGATGATGATGCTCCCCGTGAAATCATACCATCGCCGCATGTCCCGAACCGGCAGCGCCGTGTCAGGCAACGTGGCGATGGAGATCCCGAGTGCCTCGGCCAGTCCTTCGTCGCCGGTTTCGTGCAGCACGCGAATCTCGCGCGCCACGGTCTCGACCATCTGCTCGGTCACTCCCTCGAAATGGCGCTGCACGAACACCACCGAGACCACCACCAAAAGTGTCACCACCGGCACGAGCAGGCTCAGCACGGTGCGCCCGACAAGACCATGGGGCAGATAGGGTTTGAGCCATCGAAGCATCATGATTAAATCTACGCTGGCAAAGACGCGGAAGGAAGAGCGATGCAGGCCAGCGCAGAAATGCCACCCCCCGTGGGCGTGGCCCGAGAGATGGGCAACGCGATCCGTGCAATCCTTGCCCCGAATCCCTCTCCCATGACCCATTGGGGCACGAATACATACCTGCTGGGCACCCGGCGCCTTGCCGTGATCGACCCCGGCCCCGACGATCCGGCGCATCTTGCCGCGATCCTGCGCGCGCTCGAACCCGGCCAGAGCATCAGCCACATCCTCGTGACGCATGCCCATCTCGACCATTCCCCGCTTGCCGCGCGGATTTCCGGAGAAACCGGCGCGCCGGTGATGGCCTATGGCGATGCCGAGGCGGGGCGCAGCGCGGTGATGGCGCAGCTTGCCGAGGCGGGCGGGATCGGTGGTGGCGAGGGCGTGGACACCGATTTTACACCCGATCTGTTGCTCTGCGACGGCGAGACGGTAACGGGCGACGACTGGCAGATCACGGCCCACTGGACGCCGGGGCATTTCGGCAATCACCTCAGCTTTCAGTGGGGCGGCGACGTGTTCAGCGGCGATCTGGTGATGGGCTGGGCAAGCACGCTCATTTCGCCGCCCGACGGCGACCTGACCCAGTTCCACGCCTCCTGTGCGCGGCTTGGCGGATTGCAGGCGACACGTCTTCTGCCCGGCCACGGCGCACCGGTCGCGAACCCGGCCGCGCGCATCGACTGGCTGCGCGGCCACCGCGACACGCGTGAAAGAGCGATCCTTGGGGCGCTCACCGACGGGCCCGCCGATGCACACACCCTCGCGGCGCGAATCTACAGCGACACCTCCCCCGCCCTGCTACCCGCCGCCGCCCGCAACGTCCTCGCCCATCTGCTTGACCTCATGCAGAAATCCAGGGTGACCCCCCTCCACCCCCTGCGCCCGGACTGCGCCTTTTCCCTCATGTCCGACCCCGAAACCCACCGGTGAAGTTTTGTCACAAACCCTCTGGACCTCCTGCCAGAGCGTTGCTATACGGCCCTCGTGTTCCGGCGTAGCTCAGCGGTAGAGCAGTTGACTGTTAATCAATTGGTCGTAGGTTCGATCCCTACCGCCGGAGCCAATTTCATCTAGCCATGCCCTTGAAGTCCTTATAAATAAGGGCTTCCCGGACCCCCGAGGCCTACATTTGGGGCTACATTGGGGATACATCTAAGGATGGCGCTAGTAATGAAACTTCCGAACATCGTCTTTAACAAGGGCCGCCTCGTATATCGTCGTCGCATACCTGTTGACCTCACACACCTATACCCGCGCACCTTCTTCGAGACGCGCCTTCGCACTCAAGAGCATGGGCCTGCGTTGGTGTCTGAACACTCTGCGCTACAGAGTGCATTTCAACGGATGTGCGAGGATGCCCGCTCAGGAGTTCCCGAAGCTATTGGGAATCAAGGAATCGCTCGTTATCAGAAGGCAGCTTGGGCCTCGCTCGATGACCCGCGAACCGAACGCGAGAAATGGGACGACTATCGCAAGGAGGCGGAAGCGCTGGTCAGGTCCGTTCGAAGCCTCTCAGGTGCGACTGAGGAGGAAGACGGTGGGGACCACGAGCGGCGTGAGATTGTGGCCGACGAACTTGAACGCATCGGGGCACCCACCCTTCTATACCGGGCAGTCACCCAGCCCGATGCCACGCCCCCCAAAGCCACCCTCGCTGATGCCGCCAGAGTCTACAAGGCGGAGCAACTGGGCGAAAATCCGAAGAAGTCTGCGAGGAACACCTTTAACAAGATCAAACGTCGACTAGAGGCGTCGCTAGGGCCACTCGATATGCTGGCGCTAGAAGACCTCAAACGAGAACACGCTAAGAAGGTGCGAGATGATCTGCTAAAAGCCCCCAAAACCGGCGGGGGAACGCTATCCATTGGCTCCGTGCAGCGCGAAATCAACTCGATCAAGGCCATGATCAGTGTCGGCATTCGAGAGCATGATCTCAAAGGCAAGGCCTTCAATCCCTTCTCCGAGTTGTCCATGCCAGCATCCGCAAAGATAGTAGCGAAGTCTGAATGGGAGGAACGTGACCCCCTGCCCGACGATATCTTGCTCGCCGTGCGTCACCGCGTTTTGACCCGCACTCGAGTCCCGGAGCTACGTTTGATCTGGCGGCTACTCCAAGCCACTGGTTGCCGTGGGGCGGAAATCACCGGCCTTCAGGTTGACGATGTGGTTCTTGATCATGCCATTCCTCACCTTTGGGTCCGTTGGAACGATGAGCGACAGTTAAAAACCAAGACGTCCGTGCGCCCCATTCCGCTTATCGGTGATGGTCTAGAAGCTGCAAAGGCAGCGCTAGAAATTGCAAGAAAGGCTCGCAGAAACGCGCCAGCCCTGTTCCCGAAGTATGCCACCGAACGTGGCCCGGATGCTGTTTCTGGAGCGCTCATGAATCATTTGCGAAACGAGACCACCAATCCCCGCTGTCAACGCCGGAGTAAAATTGGGCCACGGGGCGGCGCAAAACTAGGCCACCTGGGGTTTCTGCGGGGCGCGCGTGGCGGGCGGCGGCCAGTCAGCCGCGCTCTCCATGTAGCTGGCGGGTGACTGG